>NZ_FYAS01000029.1 GCF_900185715.1 Allobosea sp. CS1GBMeth4 | reverse complement strand
AGGAGGCTCGGGAACGGGAGCCGGCGCGACGGCGCGGGTGCGCTCCGGCTGCGGCTCGGCGGCCTCGGCGATCATCGGCGCGCTGCGGCCGCCGGTGGCGGCGCGCGGCAGGTTGGCGACGACGAGATCGGCCATGATCTTGTCGCGCGCAGCGCCGGAGCGGCCGCCGAGCACGACGGAGACGATCTGGCGGCCGTCCAGCCTGGCCGAGGTCATCAGGTTGAAGCCGGAGGCGCGGGTATAGCCGGTCTTGATGCCGTCGACGCCCTCGATGCGGCCGAGCAGGCGGTTGTGCCCGCGGATGGTGCGGGAGCCGTACTGGAAGGAGCGCATCTGGAAGAGCGGGAAGTATTTCGGGAAGCGCTCCTGGATCGCCCGCGCCAGGATGGTGAGGTCGCGCGCCGTGGTGATGTTCGGCGGCGAGTTCGGCAGGCCGTGCGGGTTGTGGAAGCGGGTCGACTCCATGCCTAGCGCGCGCGCCTTGCGCGTCATCATCTCGGCGAAGGCCTCTTCCGAGCCGGCGATGTTCTCGGCCACCACGACCGAGGAATCGTTGGCCGACAGGGTGATCATGCTCTTGATCGCGTCCTCGACCTCGATGGTCGAACCGGCGCGCAGGCCGAGCTTGGTCGGCGGCTGCGAGGCGGCGTAGGACGAGACCTTGAGCTCGGAATTCATGGTGAAGCGGCCGCGCTCCATCTGCTCGAACAGCAAATAGAGGGTCATCACCTTGGTGAGCGAGGCCGGGATGCGCGGGGCATCCTCGTTGACGGCGTGCAGGGTCCGGCCGGTCTTGGCGTCGACCACCATCGCCGCATAGGGCGGGGCATAGCCGCCCGAGACATGCCGCCGCTTCTTGCGCGCCGCCTCGGCGGGCGAGACCGTCGCGGTCAGCGCGACGGCAGCAGCACTCACCAGCCCGATGAACGCAAGCCAGCGTTCGCGTCGGGTCCCAACGCAACCAAAAGCCATGCAACTCGCCTCAACTTAACCCACCCGTCCGTCGCAGGCTTTGCAGCGTGGCGCGAAGGACACAGGGGCAGAGGTTAGGCGGATGCGGTTACGGAGGGGTTAAGCGCCGAACGGTCTTCTCGCGCCCGTCAGGTTGCAAACCATTGGCGATGCACGCCGGGGGCCTCTGCGTTTGATGCAACGCAACGCGTTCTTGACTTTTATGTTGCGGTGCACAATATCAGGCCTGTCCCGGTGATGAACCTCTTCATCTGACTTTGGGGACGCCCAACCCGGGCCACAGGCTCGTCAGCAGAGGCGGCGCCCCGGAGCGCCGAGGGAAAACCATGATCCAGATCCAGCAGTTCGAGACCCTCCAGAAGGCTTCCAAAGAGAACGTCGACGCGGCCCTGAAGGCGTTCGGCGCCACCTCGAAGGGCGTGCAGGCGCTCGCCGTCGAGGCGACCGATTACGCCAAGAAGTCGTTCGAGGCCGGCACGGCCACGATCGAGAAGCTCGCCGGCGTGAAGACGCTCGACAAGGCCATCGAGATCCAGTCGGACTACGTCAAGACCGCGTTCGAGGGCTATGTCGCCCAGGTCACCAAGTTCGGCGAGCTCTTCACCGCGATCGCCAAGGACGCCTACAAGCCGTTCGAGGGCATCGTCGCCAAGTCGGTCCCGACCCCGGGCAAGTAATCCGGCGCGCAGCCGGCCGCGCCGGCGGACGCAGCCAGGCTCGGCGCGACTGCCAGGACGTTCGGCCGTGTCGGCCGAACGGACAGCGCACCAGCCGCAAGGCTTTGAGAAGCCCGGTCGTTCTGGCCGGGCTTTTGCTTTGTCGGGTGCGAAAACGGGCTTTCGCTGTGACCGGGCGGCGGAACGGGCTGGCGAAGCAGGGGCGACGCCTGTAAATTCGCCGGCGACGCACTATCTTGAAGTCAGCCTTCGGGACGGGACGCCTTGAGCCACGCAGCCACGATGCCGATCGAACAGGACCTGCCAGCCGGCGCCGAGCCGCGCGGAGCCGCGTTCCGTTTCGCGCCGCGGCTGGCCTCCAAGCCGCGGACGCCGGCTGGCCCCTCCGACGGCGACCGCGCCGGGACCGGCACCGCCGTCCTGACCCGGACCCGGACGCGCAAGCCCAATCTCTACCGCGTGCTGATCCTCAACGATGACTACACGCCGATGGAGTTCGTGGTGCACGTGCTGGAACGGTTCTTCAACAAGGACCGGGCCGAGGCGACGCGCATCATGATGCATGTCCATCAGAACGGCGTCGGCGAATGCGGCGTCTTCACCTACGAGGTCGCGGAGACCAAGGTGACCCTGGTGATGGATCTCGCCCGCAAGCACATGCATCCGCTTCAGTGCGTGATGGAGAAGAAGTAGCCTTGAACACCACCGTTCTCTCGAAACTGGACTGGGAGCGCTGACATTGCCGAGCTTCTCGCGCAGCCTCGAACAGGCGCTTCACCGGGCCCTCGCGCTCGCCAATGAACGCCACCATGAATATGCGACGCTGGAGCACCTGCTGCTGGCGCTGGTCGACGACCAGGACGCCGCCGCGGTGATGCGCGCCTGCAGCGTCGACCTCGACACGCTGCGCCGCAATCTCGTCGACTATATCGATGCGGAGCTGACCAATCTCGTCACCGACGGGCGCGACGATTCCAAGCCGACCGCCGGGTTCCAGCGCGTGATCCAGCGCGCGGTGATCCATGTCCAGTCGTCCGGCCGCGAGGAAGTGACCGGGGCCAACGTGCTCGTCGCGATGTTCGCCGAGCGCGAGAGCCACGCCGCCTATTTCCTGCAGGAGCAGGACATGACCCGCTACGACGCGGTCAACTACATCAGCCACGGCATCGCCAAGCGCCCGGGCGCCAGCGAGACCCGGCCGGTGCGCGGCGCCGAGGAGGAGGCCGAGCAGCAGCGCGACCAGCGCAGCGAGCAGGGCGGCGAGGGCGACAAGGACAAGAAGAAGAAGGAAAGCGCGCTCGACGCCTATTGCATCAACCTCAACCGCAAGGCGCGGGACGGGCGCATCGATCCGCTGATCGGCCGCGAGGCCGAGGTGCAGCGCACGATCCAGATCCTCTGCCGCCGGCAGAAGAACAACCCGCTCCTGGTCGGCGATCCCGGCGTCGGCAAGACCGCGATCGCCGAGGGGCTCGCGCTGAAGATCGTGCGCGGCGAGGTGCCGGAAGTGCTGGAGGACGCCACCGTCTTCTCGCTCGACATGGGCACGCTGCTCGCCGGCACGCGCTATCGCGGCGATTTCGAGGAACGCCTCAAGCAGGTGATGAAGGAGATCGAGCAGCACCCCAAGGCGATCATGTTCATCGACGAGATCCACACGGTGATCGGCGCCGGTGCGACCTCTGGCGGAGCGATGGACGCCTCGAACCTGCTGAAGCCGGCGCTCGCCTCCGGCTCGCTGCGCTGCATCGGCTCGACCACCTACAAGGAATACCGCCAGTATTTCGAGAAGGACCGGGCGCTGGTGCGCCGCTTCCAGAAGATCGACGTCAACGAGCCGTCGGTGCCGGACACGATCGAGATCCTGAAGGGGCTGAAGCCCTATTTCGAGGAGTTCCACAAGCTGCGCTACACCAACGACGCCATCAAGGCGGCGGTGGAGCTGTCGGCGCGCTACATCCACGACCGCAAGCTGCCGGACAAGGCGATCGACGTCATCGACGAGACCGGCGCCTCGCAGATGCTGGTGACCGAGGCCAGGCGCAAGAAGACGATCGGCGTCAAGGAGATCGAGGCGGCGATCGCGACCATGGCGCGCATCCCGGCCAAGACCGTCTCGAAGGACGATGCCGAGGTGCTGCGCAATCTCGAGACCACGCTGAAGCGCACCGTCTACGGCCAGGAGAAGGCGATCGAGGCGCTGTCCTCGTCGATCAAGCTCGCCCGTGCCGGCCTGCGCGACGGCGAGAAGCCGATCGGCTGCTACCTCTTCGCCGGTCCGACCGGCGTCGGCAAGACCGAGGTGGCGCGCCAGCTCGCCGCCTCGCTCGGCGTCGAGCTGATCCGCTTCGACATGTCGGAATACATGGAGCGCCACACCGTCTCGCGGCTGATCGGCGCGCCTCCGGGCTATGTCGGCTTCGACCAGGGCGGGCTCCTGACCGACCAGATCGACCAGCATCCGCATTGCGTGCTGCTGCTCGACGAGATCGAGAAGGCCCATCCCGACCTGTTCAACATCCTCCTGCAGGTGATGGACCACGGCAAACTGACCGACAACAACGGCAAGCAGGTCGACTTCAGGAACGTCATCCTGATCATGACCACCAATGCCGGCGCGGCGGATCTGGCGAAGAACGCCTATGGCTTCACCCGCAGCAAGCGCGAGGGCGACGATACCGAGGCGATCAACAAGCTGTTCGCGCCGGAATTCCGCAACCGGCTCGACGCGACGATCTCGTTCGGCCACCTGCCGAAATCGGTGGTGGCGCGCGTCGTCGACAAGTTCGTGCTGCAGCTCGAGGCCCAGCTCGCCGATCGCAACGTCACGATCGAGCTCTCGGACGAGGCGCGCGAATGGCTGGTCGAGAACGGCTATGACGAGGCGATGGGCGCCAGGCCGATGGCCCGCCTGATCCAGCAGACGATCAAGACGCCGCTGGCCGACGAGGTGCTGTTCGGCCGGCTGAAGAACGGCGGCGCGGTCAAGGTCGTGGTGATCCAGTCCGAGACCGGCATCAAGGTGCTCGGCCTGGAATTCCCCGACGGCCCGGTCAAGCCGAAGCCGGAGAAGGACGTCGCGGCGGCGGCGGAGAAGCGCTCGCGCAGGCCGCGGGCCAAGGGCCCGGGCAGGACGCCCGGCAAGGCCGGAGCGGGCGGCGCGAAGCGCGGGCCGAAGCCGGACGCCCCGGTCGAGCCGCCGAAAGCGGCGCGCGGCGTCCGCACCGTTCCGAAAGTCCCGTTGACGAAGGCCTGACGCCGTGTGGTTCAAGCGTAAGCCGGAAAGCGTCTGGGCGCAGGAGGGCGAGGTCGCCGCACAGGCGGCCGCTCCGGCAGCGAAGGAAAAGCTCGGCTGGTTCGAGAAGCGGGCGCGCCGGCGCCGCCGGCGGATCGTCTTCGAGGAGGTGCTGGGCTGGATCGTGGTTCCCGCCTTCCTCTACCTGCTCTGGCTCGGCTATCGGGCCGTCGGCGGCGTACCGAAGGAAATCGTCGACTTCGCCCAGGAGCTGATCGGGCTGGCGATGAAGAGCTTCTGATCCGGCCTGCGCCGGATGCAGGGCCGGCGCGCGGCATGGCGGCTGTCATGCTGCCGGCGTCCTGGGCTTAAACGGAGGGGCTCGCGGTCACCGCGGGCCTTTTTCATATCCGCGGTCCGATGATCCGATTTTCAAACCATAGGCTGGGCGCAGCGCAGCCGCTCGGTTGTCAAATGCGTTCCCTTCCCGCTTGTGGTGGGGAGGGGGTCAAGCCTATCGGCGACAAAGCCTCCGGCATTCCGGCCGGAGCGCCGCAATCCCTCACAGAGCGCAAGGCCCTTCGATGGATTCCGGAGCTGCACAGCTTCGCCGCTCGTCCGGAATGACGGCGGCGCTCTCATCGCCCGCGGACAGAGCGATGGCGGCATGACCGAAGCCGCGTCCAATCAATGGCTGCGGCCATGGGGCCGCGGCTTCCGCGACGCGCTGATGCTGCCCGCCTGGGTGGTCGGTCTGTCGCTGATGGGGGTCGGCACGCTCGCCCGCGATGTCGGCTATCCGGTCGAGGCCGCGGTGCTCTCGACGGTGCTGGTCTGGGCCGGGCCGTCGCAGGTCCTGTTCTTCGCCTCGATCGCCGGCGGTGCCGCCTGGAGCGCGATCGCGCTCGCGATCGGTTTCGCGTCGCTGCGCTTCCTGCCGATGACGGTCGCGCTGCTGCCGCTGCTGCGGCGGCCGGGGCAAAGCGTGGCGCAGCAGATGCTGCTCGCCCATTTCGTCGCCGTCACCGCCTGGGTCGAGGCGCTGCGGCGCCTGCCGCAGATCCCGCCCGAGCAGCGCGTCGGCTATTTCCTCGGCTTCGCCAACGCGCTGATCGCGGTCAGCGCGCTCACCACCTATGCCGGCTTCCATCTCGCCGGCGTGGTGCCGGCGCCGGTCGCGGCCGGGCTGCTCTGCCTGACGCCGATCTTCTTCCTGTGCTCGATGACCGCAGGCATCCGCGGCCTCGGCGACAAGGTCGCCATCGGGCTCGGGCTCGTGCTCGCTCCGATGGCGGGCTGGGCGATCGGCGGCGGCTTCGACCTGATCGTCAGCGGCCTCGTCGGCGGCAGCCTCGCTTTCCTCGTGCAGCGCCGGCGCAAGGCTCCGGAGACCAGGGGATGACCCAGCCGATCGCCCTCCTCGACGGGCCGTGGTGGCCCTATCTGGCGCTGCTGCTGTTCGCGGTTCTGCCGACCGAGATCTGGCGCTGGCTCGCCGTCGCCTTCGCCAGACGGCTCGACGAGCGCTCGCCCTGGCTCGAATGGGTCAGGCTGGTCGCGACCGCGCTGCTCGCCGGGGTGGTCGCCAAGCTGGTGCTGGCGGCCCCGGGGGCGCTCGCCGGCGTGCCGCTCGCCGTGCGCCTGGCGGCGCTCGCCACCGCCGTGACCGTCGTGCTGATCGACCGGCGCAAGGTGATGCTCGCGGTGATCCTCGGCGAGATCGTGCTGATCGGCGGCGCCTGGCTCCCCGGCTGACCGGCTCTATCCGGCCGTCAGCGTGATGTGCCGGAGCTTGTCGGGATTGCGCACCACATAGATCGCGTGGACCCGCCCGTCGCGGACGTCGAGCGCCGTCGCCTGCAAGGTCTCGCCGCGTTCGAGGCTGAGATAGCCGGGCAGGCCGTTGATGATGACCGGCCTGAACACGGTCGTCGGCCGGTCGCGGCTGACGAGCTTCCGGGCGAGGCCGGCGAAGAAGCGCGAGACGCGATCGATGCCGTGGAGCGGGTTCAGCGTCGCCAGCACCTTGCCGCCGCCATCGCTGTGGAAGGCGACATCCTGCGCCAGCAGGGCCTGAAGCTCGCTCGGATCGGCCTTGTGGGCGGCCTTGAAGAAGGCCTCGACGAAGCGCCTGGCCTCGGCGGGGTCGACCTTGTTGCGCGGCGGCATGTCGATGCGGACATGCTCGCGGGCGCGCCTGGCGAGCTGGCGGCAGGCGCTCTCGCTGCGCTCGATGGTGCGGGCGATCTCGGCGAAGTCGAGGTTGAAGACATCGTGCAGCAGGAAGGCGGCGCGCTCGAGCGGCGTCAGCCGCTCCAGCGCCAGCATCAGCGCGATCGGCGCGTCGAGCCCGTCCTCCGCGGCCGGAGCGGCGCCGATCTCCTCGACCAGCGGCTCGGGCAGCCAGGCGCCGACATAGAATTCGCGCCGGCTGCGGGCCGATTTCATCTGGTCGAGGCAGAGGCGCGTGACGGTGCGGGCGAGATAGGCGCGTGGCGCCTCGACCGCGTCGCGGGCCACGTCGCGCCAGCGCAGCCAGGCCTCCTGGACGATGTCCTCGGCATCGCTGATCGAGCCGAGCATGCGATAGGCGAGGCGGGTCAGGAAACGGCGATGCGTCTCGAAGACGTCGTCCGGGAGCTGCGCCATGGCGAGGGCCTCAGGCCGCCGTCGCGGCGGCGGCCGGGCGGTCGCCGGGATGGGCGGAGCGGAAACCGATGGCGATCCGGTTCCAGCTGTTGATCGTGCCGATCAGCACGGTGAGCTTCACCATCTCCTCCGGGCTGAAATGGCGCAGCGCCTCCTCATAGGCCGCGTCCGGCGCATGGGTCTGGGCGATCAGGGTCAGCGCATCGGTCCAGGCGAGGGCGGCGCGCTCGCGTGCGGTATAGAGCGCCGACTCGTGCCAGGCGTCGAGCAGGAAGAGCCGGGCCGGGCTCTCGCCTCCCTCGAGCGCATCGGCCGAGTGCATGTGCAGGCAATAGGCGCAGCCATTGATCTGCGAGGCGCGCATCTTCACCAGATGGATGAGGCTGTGCTCGAGGCCGCTCTCCTTGACCGCCGCTTCGAGGGCGATCATCGGCTTCATCGTGTCGGGGGCGGTGACGTAAGGGTTGAGGCGCTTGCTCATGACGGGAATCCCGGTTGCTGGAGAAGGCCGGCCCGAGCGGTGGCGCGCCGGGCCGGGCATGCGATCCGCTGCCGTCAGGCCGCGGCGCTCTCGCGGCGGCGGTCGTTCGGATGCCGGGTGCGGAAGCCGCAATTGATCCGGTTCCAGACGTTGATCATGCCGATCGCGACCGAGAGGTCGACGCATTCCTGCTCGCTGAAGTGCTCGCGCAGCTCGGCGAAGGCCTCGTCACTCGGGCTGCGCTCGGCAAGCTTCGTCAGCTCCTCGGTCCAGCGCAGAGCGGCGCGCTCGCGCGGGGTGTAGAGCTCGGATTCCTCCCAGGCGCTGAGCAGGGCGATGCGGGCCTCGCTCTCGCCGGCCTTGCGGGCGTCGGCCATGTGCATGTGCAGGCAATAGGCGCAGCGATTGATCTGCGAGGCGCGGATCTTCACCAGCTCCTGCAGGCTGTGCTCCAGCTTCGACTGGTTCACATACTCCTGCAGCCCGAGCATGGCCTTGTAGGCGTCGGGGGCGGTCTGGAAGGCGTTGAGGCGCTGGGTCATCGTTCTCTCCATCGGGTGGCGACGAAGACAGGACGAGGCAGCCGGCGCCCGCGTGACATGCCCCTCAGAGATTTTTCAGCGCATCCCGAATTTTGTCGGCGGCGGCGGCGAGCTCGTCCTGGCTCGCCTTGTAGGTCGCCGGCGGCCGCAGGGCGACCCCGTCATGGCGCGGGATGACGTGGACATGCAGGTGGAAGACGACCTGGCCGCCGGCGGTCTCGTTGAACTGCTGCAGGGTGATGCCGTCGGCGGCGAAGGCCTTCATCTGCGCCCGGGCGATGCGCTGCGCGACCGTCGCGACATGGCCGAGATCGGCGGGATCGACGTCGAGGAGATTGCGGGCCGGGTTCTTCGGGATCACCAGCGTGTGGCCGGCCGCGCGCGGCATGATGTCGAGGAAGGCGAGGGCCCGGTCGTCCTCGTAGACGCGGTGGGCCGGCAATTCGCCGCGCAGGATCTTGGCGAAGATGTTGTTCGGATCATAGGCGGTCATCAGCGCATATCCCGATGGTTCGAGGGGAGGTCATTGCTCGCCAGCCTTGCGGAAGGGGCCCTCCCGCGCAAGGGCGGCGCAGGCGGCGGCGATCTCGCGGCGCTCGCCGGGCAGGTAGGCGGCGACGGCGCGGGCGAGGCCGGGATCGGCGAGGAGATGGGCCGAGCGGGTGATCACCGGCCGGTAGCCGCGGGCCAGCTTGTGCTCGCCCTGGGCGCCGGCCTCGACGCGGGCCAGGCCGTGCGCGATCGCATAGTCGATGGCCTGGTGATAGCAGAGCTCGAAATGCAGGAAGGGGTGATCCTCGATGCAGCCCCAGTTGCGGCCATAGAGCGTGTTGCCGCCGCGGAAATTGATGGCGCCGGCGATGTTGCGGCCGGCGCGGCGGGCGAGCATCAGCACGACGCGCTCGCCCATGCGCTCCCCGATCTCGGAGAAGAAGCGGCGGTTGAGATAGGGCCGGCCCCATTTGCGCGAGCCGGTGTCCTCGTAGAAGCCGAAGAAGTCGTCCCAGACGCTCTCGGTGAGTTCCGGACCGGAGAGGACCGCGACCTCGATGCCGGCGGAGAGCGCCTCGCGGCGCTCGCGCTTCAGCGCCTTGCGCTTGCGCGAGGCGAGCTCGCCGAGGAAGTCGTCATAGCTGCCGAAGCCATCGTTGCGCCAGTGGAACTGGATGTCGTGGCGCTCGAGGAAACCGGCCTCGAGCAGCGCCGCCATGTCCGGCTCCTGAGCGAAGGTGACGTGCACGGACGAGCCGCGGACCTGCTCGCGCAGCGCCTCCAGACCGGCGATCAGGGCCGCGCGCGCCTCGGCAACCCGCGGCCCTTCGGCGACGAGCAGGCGCGGGCCGGTGGCGGGCGTGAACGGGGCGGCGACCTGGATCTTCGGATAGTAGCGGCCGCCGGCGCGCATATAGGCCTCGGCCCAGCTGTGGTCGAAGACGTATTCGCCCTGGCTGTGACCCTTCACGAAGGAGGGCGCAGCGGCGATCAGGCGGTCGTCCGCATCCTCGACCAGGAGATAGGCGGGCGACCAGCCGGTGCGGCCGCCGACACAGCCGCTCTCTTCCAGCGCACGCAGAAAAGCGTGGGAAACGAAGGGGTTGTCGGGGTCCGGCTCAAGCCCTCCCCCCGCTTGCGGTGGGGAGGGTTGGGTGGGGGGCAGTGCCGCTTGGTGAGAACTGGAAGAAGTCCGGAGCCCTGCTTTCCGGCCCCCCATCCCTAACCCTTCCCCACCGCAAGCGGGGGGAAGGGAATACCCACCGGCGCCGGGATTGGCACAGGCGTCCCAGTCCGCGGCCGGGACACTCTTCAACGAGGTCGCGACGCGGACTCTGAGGCCCTCGCGCAGACCGGTTTCGCTCAAGGCAGGAAGCCCTCGAAGACCATCTGGTCGGCATGCTCGGCCGCTCGCGCCCGGTCTTCGGGCGTCCGCACCGTCCAGCTCATCAATGGCAACCCCAGCGGCTTGCGGCAGAGGAAGGGCGCGGCGCAGGGCAGGTCTGCGACCTTCCAGGAGACGAAGTCGGGCCGGCTCTCCTCGAAATGCAGGAGGTTGGCGAGCGCGTGCTTCTGCGCGGCCGAGAGGTGGTCGTAGTCGGCGTAGCCGTACTCGTTCATCGCGACGATGCCGCGGGCGAAGCCGGGCGCGAGCTCGCGCAGGGCGGCGACGATCACCGGATCGAAGGATTTCAGCACGATCGGCTGGCCCTTGTGGCCGGCGAGGATCTGCGCGGTGCGCTTCGCCAGCCGCAGGTCGCCGTCGAAGCGGCTCTTGACCTCGATCACCAGCGGCGTCCGCCCGCCGATCGCACCGAGGAAGCCGGTCAGCGTCGGGATGCGGTCGCTCGCGCCCCTGAGCCCGATCTGCGCCAGCTCTGCAGCTTTCCGGGCATCGACACGGCCGCTCTCCTCCGTCAGGCGGTCGAGGGTGAAGTCGTGGAAGACGACGGCGTCCTCGTCGGCGCTGAGCTGGACGTCGCATTCGATGGCGAAATTGCCGGCGATGGCGGCCGCGGCGGCCGAGAGCGAGTTCTCGATCACGCCGCCGGCGGCGTCGTGCAGTCCGCGATGCGCGATCGGGCGCGCGGTGAGCCAGGCTTCGGCCGGCATCAGGCGATCTCGAAGATGGCTTCGACCTCGACGGCGGCGTCGGCCGGCAGGTTGGCGACGCCGACGGTCGAGCGGGCATGGCGGCCGGCATCGCCGAGCACCTCGACCATGAAGTCGGAGGCGCCGTTCATGATCGCCGGCAGTGCGGCGAAATGCGGCGTGGCGTTGATGAAGCCGCCGAGGCGGACGCAGCGCACGATCCGGCCGAGGTCGCCGCCGAGCGCGGCCTTGGCCTGGGCGAGCACGTTGATGGCGCAGAGCCTCGCGGCCTCGAGCCCGGCCTCGTTGAAGATCTCGGCACCGAGCTTGCCCTTGTGGTGGTCGGAGAGCTTGCCGTCGAGGCCGAAGCAGAGCTGGCCGGAGATGACCAGCAGGTTGCCGCTGATCACATAGGGCACGTAGTTCGCGACCGGGGCGGCCGGGGCGGGCAGGGTGATGCCGAGGGCGGCGAGCTTGGTGTCGACGGCGTTCATGATGAGAGGCTCCCGGCCTGTGCTGGACAGGAGCCTTTCATCGCCGATGGCAGGGCGGGTCGCAAGCGCGGCGCGGCGTGGCCGATGCGCCTGCCGAGCAGGGCGGGTCAGGCGGCACGCCCGCGCGCCCCGCCTTGTTTGCGCCATTGCCGCGATGCACCTAGATTCGCGGGGCTGCAGGGCGGCCCAATCGGAAGCGCGAATCGAGGACCGGCATGAAGAGGTATCGCGGCGGGATCGCAGGCCTGGCGATCATGGCAGCCACCGGCGCCTGGGCGCAAAGCCCGGCGGAGCGGGTCGTGCTGGTGCCGCACCGGGCCGTCTATGACCTCGTGCTCGACGACGGCAAGCCGTCACGCGACATCACCACGGCGCGCGGCCGCATCGCCTTCGACTTCTCGGGCGATGCCTGCGACGGCTACGCGCTCTCCTTCCGGCAGGTGACCGAGCTCACCAGCGACGGCGGCCCGCGGGTGATCGACGCCCGCACCACGAGCTTCGAGGAGGGGGACGCCAGGAGCTATCGCTTCAAGACCGAAAGCTCGACCGCCGGCTCGCCGCCCGATATCGTCGACGGCACCGCCAAGAAGGCCGAGGCCGGCTACGAGGTGCAGCTGCGCGCGCCGAAGCCCGAGACGCATCGCGAGACCGGCATGGCGATGTTCCCGAACGAGCAGATGAAGGCGGTGATCAAGGCGGCGCGGGCCGGGCAGAGCACCCTCAACGTCCGCCTCTATGACGGCGCCAATTCCGGCAAGGAGGTCTACGACACGCTCTCGGTGATCGGCCGCAAGATCACGACGCAGCCGGCCGAGGCGCCGTTGCGCAAACCGGAATTCGAGAAGCTCGCCCGCTGGCCGGTGACGATCTCCTATTTCAAGGTCGGCTCGGGCGAGAGCACACCGGCCTACACGGTCTCCTTCGAGCTCTACGAGAACGGCGTCACCGGCGCGATCCGGCTCGATTACGGCTCGTTCGCGCTGCGCGGCACGCTCACCCGTCTGGATCTGCTTCCCGCGGGCGATTGCGCGAAATAAAGCATTGCGCGAAAAAGTGGACACCGGTTTTTCGCGTAAGCAATGCTTTAAACTTTAAGAGTCGATCACGATTTTCGCATTTTGACGATTACGTCAAAATGCGACGTGATCTTGAGCGCCGGTTGTCGCGCAGCGACAGCCCCTTCTCGATCGCGGCGTCGCCGAACCTGGCGCGGACCTTGTCGAGGGCGGTCTCCATCGCCTTCAGCTTCGGGGTCTGGAGGTCGGCGAGGTCGCCGCGATCGGCCTCGGCCGGATCGGAGAAATCGCTCATGCCGATGCCGATCAGCCGGTAGCGCGGTCCGGTGCATTCGCGCCGGAGCAGGTCGCGCCCGGCCGAGAAGAGCCGGGCGGCGAGCTGGCTCGGCTCGGACAGGCGCGCGGCGCGCGTGATGATGTGGAAATCGTGGGTCTTGAGCTTGAGGGTGACGGTGCGCCCGGCCAGCTCCTGCGCCTTCAGGCGCCGCGAGGTCTTCTCGCACAGGCGCCAGAGGATCGGTTCCAGCTCCTCGAAGCGGGCGAGGTCGACATCGAGCGTCGTCTCGGACGAGACCGTCTTGGCCTCGTGCCCGATCGTCACCTCGCGCGGGTCGATGCCGAGCGCGAGGTTCTTCAGGCGCGGCCCGTCCTTGCCGACCAGCCGGTACAGCGTCGCGATCTCGGCCTTGGCGAGGTCGCCGATGCTGCGGAAGCCGGCCTGTGCGAGCTTCGCCGCCCCGGCCTGGCCGATACCGGGGATCATGCCGACGGGCTGCGGGGCGAGGAAGGCGACGGCCTCGGCCTTGCCGATGATCGAGAAGCCGCGCGGCTTGTCGAGGTCGGAGGCGACCTTGGCGAGGAACTTGGCGTAGGACAGCCCGACCGAGATGGTGATGCCGACCTCGTCTTCGATCCGGCGCTGGAAGCGGGCGAGGGTCAGCGCCGGGCTGGCGTGATGGAGCCGCTCGGTGCCGCCGAGGTCGAGAAAGGCCTCGTCGATCGAGATCGGCTCGACCAGTGGCGTCAGCTCCTGCATCAGCCGGCGGACCTGGCGGCCTATGGCGACGTATTTCGCCATGTCCGGCTTGATCACCACCGCCTCCGGGCAGGCCTTCAGCGCCTTGAACATCGGCATGGCCGAGCGCACGCCCGACATGCGGGCGATGTAGCAGCAGGTCGAGACCACGCCGCGCTTGCCGCCGCCGATGATCACCGGCTTGTCGAGCAGCGACGGGTCGTCCCGCTTCTCGATCGCCGCGTAGAAGGCGTCGCAGTCGATATGGGCGAGGTGGAGGCTGTCGCGCTCGTCATGGCGCAGCAGCCGCGGCGAGCCGCAGGCGGGGCAGCGACGAAGGCCGGCCGGCGCATGCGCCTCGTCATGGTCGCGCAGGCAGTCGCGGCAGAGCGCCCGTTGGGAGATCGCCGGGCCGGCCGGGACGCTCACGGCTCGAAGGCTTCGGGCGGGCCGGCCAGAATCTCGCGCGCCTGCACGACCATGTCCGGATTCAGGCCCAGATTTCCGGCAAATTCGAGCAGCAACGATTCGCTGGCGCAGAGATGGTCGAGCACGCCGAGCAGGAAGCCGGGCTCCTGCGCCGCGCCGCGCAGAGTGGCTGGACCGAGGCCGGTGGCAGCCAGAAACGGTTCCAGGCGTTCCGGTTCCGAGGCCAGGAAGGCGAGCGCCCTGAGCGCCAGCGTTTCGGCTTCCTCACTGGTGATCGGGTGCGGCATGGCTATCTATGACCGGTGAGTCTGGTTTCGGGTTTGCGTTTCGTCAACGGCTCGCGTGCTAGACCTAGCACTGAACACGGCCGCCGGCCTCGGGAATCCGCCTCGTCGGATCTCCGGCCGGGCGGCGTTGGGGGACAGATGGCAAAGACGGTTCTGATCGTCGAGGACAATGAGCTCAACATGAAGCTCTTCAACGACCTGTTGGAGGCGCATGGCTACGCGACGCTCAAGACCGCCGACGGCATCGAGGCGATCGAATTGGCCCGCACGCACCGGCCCGACCTGATCCTGATGGACATCCAGCTGCCCGAGGTATCGGGGCTGGAGGTGACGAAGTGGATCAAGGAGGACGACGCGCTGAAGGCGATCCCGGTGATCGCGGTCACCGCCTTCGCGATGAAGGGCGACGAGGAGCGAATCCGGGAAGGCGGCTGCGAGGCCTATATCTCGAAGCCGATCTCGGTCGGCAAGTTCCTCGACACGGTCCGCGCCTATGTCGGCGCCGCCTGAGAGGACACGCTGAACCATGTCCGCACGGGTCCTGGTCGTCGACGACATCGCCGCCAATGTGAAGCTGCTGGAGGCCAAGCTCAGCGCCGAATATTTCGACGTCGTCACCGCGACGAACGGAATCGAGGCGCTGGCGATCTGCGAACGCGGCGAGGCCGACATCGTCCTGCTCGACGTGATGATGCCCGGCATGAACGGCTTCGAGGTCTGCCGGCGGCTGAAGAACAGCGCCGGCACCGCCCATATCCCGGTCGTGATGGTGACCGCGCTCGACCAGCCCAGCGACCGGCTGAAGGGGCTCGACGCCGGGGCCGACGACTTCCTGACCAAGCCGATCGACGACACCGCGCTGTTCGCGCGCGTGCGCAGCCTGGTCAGGCTCAAATCGGTCACCGACGAATTGCGTCAGCGGGCGCTGGCCTCGCGCCATCTCGGCATCGCCGATCCGCTGGCCGCCGCCGCCGCCGAGACCGGACTGAACGGCCGCGTCCTGCTGATCGAGGACCGGCCCCTGATCGCCCAGCGCCTGAGCCAGGCGCTCTCGGCCTTCCATTCGATCGAAACCGAGCCCGATGCGCAGACGGCGCTGGCCCGCGCGGCCGAGGGCGATTTCGAGATCGTGCTGGTGAGCCTCGATCTGCAGAACTATGACGGCCTGCGGCTCTGCAGCCAGCTGCGCTCGCTCGAGCGGACCCGCAATCTTTCGGTGCTGATGCTCGGCGAGGCCGAGGACCGCGCCCGCGTGCTGCGCGGGCTCGAGATCGGCGCGCACGACTTCCTGGTCCGGCCGATCGACCGCAACGAATTGCTGGCGCGCGCCCGGACGCTGGTCCGCCGCAAGCGCTTCACCGAGCGGCTGCGCGACAGCGTGCAGTCCTCGATGGAAATGGCGGTGATGGATCAGCTCACCGGGCTGCACAACCGCCGCTATCTCGACAGCCGCCTGTCCGTCCTGTTCGACGAGTCGGCGCTGCGGGCGCGGCCGCTCTCGCTGCTGGTGCTCGACGTCGACCGCTTCAAGGCGGTCAACGACAGCTGGGGGCACGATGCCGGGGACGAGGTGCTGCGCGAATTCGCCGACCGGGTGCGCACCTGCACGCGCGGCATCGACCTGGTGGCGCGCATGGGCGGCGAGGAGATCGTCGTGGTCCTGCCCGACACCGCGCTCGACGCGGCGCGTGCGGTGGCGGAGCGGATCCGGCAGCGTGTCGAGGACGAGCCCTTCCAGATCCAGCGTGGCGAGCGGAGCATCGCCGTGACGGTGTCGATCGGCGTCGCCAGCCGGCGCGCCGGCGATCTCGGCCCGGTCGAGATGATGAAGCGGGCGGACGAGGCGGTCTATCTGGCGAAGGCCGGCGGGCGCAACCGCGTCATCGTCGCCCACGCGGCGTGAGAAGCCCGCCGGACCCGAGGACGGCGCCGCTGCTTGGCCAGTAAGGTTTCCAAGTAGGGTTAAGCATCGATGAATATTGGTGAATCAATCGTATTCGATTGATTCGGGAGGGCTTCGACGTAGGGTGGGTCCCAAGAGAACGGCTGCACAGGCAGCCGTCCGGAACGCCCTTCGGAAACCCAGGTTCCGCCGCATCTCCTGGGTCGCCGCTGGGCTCGGCCGGCCGATGGCGGGATCCTGGCCTCCTCAGCCCCGTCGTCGGCCGGCCACCTCGTCTTCGGCGAGGCCGGCCGCGGCGGTTTGCGATCAGCGCAGACGGCGGCCGATCAGCTCCGGCACCCAGTAGCCGAGGACGCCGAAGCCGGCGAGCAGCAGCAGAAGCAGCAGAGCCGCACGGAGCCGGTACATCCAGCGCCGCGACTCGTCGACCTCGACGATCAGGCGCAGGAAACCGCGCACCAGCCCGCCGGAGCGCGGGCGCGGTTCGACCGGATCGGGACCGTTGCTCACCGAAGGGCTCCTGCGGATCGGGCGGCGGGCCGCATCGCGCCGGCACCGTAAGAGATCGCGGCAGCCAAGGCCAGAGCCGCCGCGTGGAACCGGAGAGCGGCGGCGGCGTTGACCTCGTCGGGCGTCCAAAGCGGCAATACTGGCCAAACTTTGGGCGCTCAGGCGACGTAAGGCCCCATTAACCATCGTCGTCTCATGCTAATCTGACGACGATTCGCATGCCCTGCCATTCGGCTGCGAAGATGCTGGCCTGACATCCTCACCCAGGAGCGACCCATGCGTCTCATCGCATCGGCGCTCTGCCTCGCGCTGCTGCCGTGGGGCGGAGGGCCTGTCCACGCGCATAGCTGGTATCCTTACGATTGCTGCAGCGACCGCGACTGCTGGCCGATGGGCCTCGACGCCGATGCCCGCGAGCCCGACCCGCGCATCGTCCCGGGCGGTTATCTCACCCATGACGGGCATTTCGTGGCGGAGCGGGATACGCGCGTCTCGATGGACGGGCGCTTCCACGTCTGCCGCAGCGGCGGGATGCTGACGGGCACCGTGATCGCCCCGTCGCAGAAGCCGTTCTGCCTGTTCGTGCCGAAGCCGTCGTTCTGATCGGGCGGCGGCGGCGCACATGAAAAAGCCGCCGGAAACCGGCGGCCCCTCACATCGATCAAGCGGCCGGGCGAGAACCCTTACTTGATCTTGGTTTCCTTGAACTCGACGTGCTTGCGCGCGACCGGGTCGTACTTCTTCTTCGACATCTTCTCGGTCATCGTGCGCGAGTTCTTCTTGGTCACGTAGAAGTACCCGGTGTCCGCCGTCGAGACGAGCTTGATCTTGATGGTCACGGCCTTGGCCATGGCGGAGCCCTCGAACAGAACGGGCCGCCTTCGGCCCTCGCAAAAACAAAACGGCCGGGGCGACCCCGGCAATCCGATGGGCGGGGAATGCCGTATCGGGACGGGCAAGTCAAGGATTATCGGGCGCGGCTCCGGTTTTTCCCGCGCCCGGGGCGCTCAGAGCAGCTCCCGCACGAAGCTGCCGCGCTTCTCCCAATAGAACGGCACCGGCAGATGCTGGCCGAAACCGGCCTTCAGCCGCTCCTCGACCTCGGCGATGATCACCTTGGTGATGGTCGGCAGGTCGAGCTCGCGCGCCTCGTCGAAGGTGACCGAGACCAGGTCGACCAGCTCCGAATCGGGCCCGACGATGCCCTCGACCTTGCCGGCGACGGCGCGCGCGTCGACGGTGAAGAAGCGGGTGTCGAAGCGCTTCGGCCGCCGCGGCGGGGTGATGGCCCGGGCGACGAAGGTGACGGCGCCGAGGTCGGGGAAGACGCCGCGCGTCGCGAAATCGGCCCAGACGCCCTCGGGCGGATTTTCGGGCGCGCCGTAATCGGCGCTGCCGAAGATCAGGCCGGTCTCCTCGAAGGTCTCGCGGATGGCGGCGAGCGCCAGGGCACGGCCGCGCTGGACGCTCGGGCGGACGCAGCGGGCGAGCAGGCGCTGCTCGCAGGGGCCGGCGAGGGCGCCCGTCGCGGCCATGCGCCGGTCGCCCGGCTCGATGCGGCCGCCCGGGAAGACGTATTTGCCCGGCATGAACTTGTGGCCGGGATGGCGCTTGCCCATCAACACCCTGGGCTTCTTCCCCGAATGGTCGAGGATCAGCATGGTGGCGGCGTCGCGTGGGCGCTGGTTGAAGGCGGTGCGGACCCGCTCCGCCTGGGTCAGGGTGACGGTATGATCGCTCATCGGCCGCCCACCGGCTTCATCGCGGGCTGCATCCCGGGCTTGGGCATGGCGCCGCCGAAACCGTGCATGCGCAGGGCCCATTGCAGGCCGATCACCGCGCCCTTGGCCGGCTGCATCAGCCCGAGGCTGAGCCCGATGGTCAGCGGCAGCCAGACCCAGAAATGCTGGGCGATCGACCAGTCGCCGTATTTCTCGGCGAGCACGATGCCGCCGACGACGACATGGCCGACGATGGTGATCACGATATAGGGCGGCAGGTCGTCGGCGCGCTGATGGTGCAGGGTCTCGCCGCAGGCCGCGCAGGAATCGACCGGCTTCAGGAAGCCGCGGAACAGCCGGCCCTTGCCGCAATGCGGGCAACGGCCGAGGAGCCCGCGGCGCATCGCCTGGCGCCAGTCGCGCGCCTGGACCGGCTTGGGTTCATGACAATGAATGGACATGGGGAATCTTCGCTGTGCGGGGCCCAGAGCCGAACGACGTCGGATCGAAGCGGGGCGCTTCCATCCGATGTCTGAATCCGCCCCTCGCCAAGAGAGAGCAGGCTTCATGCGAAAAACCGGTTTCCACGTTTCCGCAGCCTGCTCTAACGCTTGCGGCCCGATCGTGCGGGCAGGGGCCGGCCCTTCTTTCGCCCGATAGGTAAAGGAGGCCGTGACCTTTTGCCAGAGCGGTCGGATGTCGCGGGCCTGCCTTCCGTGAGCAATTCGAATCGGAGCGCGCCGGCGACCGGCGCCGCCTCGACCAGGCGGACATGGACGCGGTCGCCGAGGCGCCAGCTCTCGCCAGTGCGGTCGCCGACCAGCGCATGGCTGCGCTCGTCATGCCGGTAGTAGTCGGCGCCCAGCGTCGAGGCCGGGATGAAGCCGTCGGCGCCGGTGTCGTCGAGCTTGACGAAGAGGCCGGCGCGATTGAGCCCGGCGATGCGCCCGTCGAAGCTGGCGCCGATCCGGTCGGCGAGGAAATGCGCGATCAGCCGGTCGGTGGTCTCGCGCTCGGCCGCCATGGCGCGCCGTTCCGCCGCCGAGATCCGCGTCGCGATCTCGCGCAGCTCGCCGAGCGCGACCGATTTCGGCAGGCCGTCCTCGCCGAGCCCCAGCGCCGCGACCAGGGCGCGATGCACGACCAGATCGGCATAGCGGCGGATCGGCGAGGTGAAATGGGCGTAGCGGCGCAGGTTCAGGCCGAAATGCCCGTAATTCTCGGCGACGTATTCGGCCTGCGCCTGGGTCCGCAGCACCACCTCGTTGATCAGGAGCTCGTTCTCCGAGCCCTTGAGCATGGCGAGGATGCGGTTGAACAGCACGGGCCTGAGCGCGCCGTCCTTCGGCAGCTTGATGCCGATCGAGGCCAGCACCTCGCCGAGCGCCCGCATCTTCTCGAGCGAGGGCTCGTCATGGCAGCGATAGATCAGATGGCTCTTCGCCCGCTCCAGCGTCTCCGCGGCGGCGACGTTGGCGAGGATCATGAACTCCTCGATCAGCCTGTGGGCGGCGAGGCGCTCGGGCACGATCACGCGGGTGACCTTGCCGTCGGCGTCGAGGATCAGCTTGCGTTCGGGCAGGTCGAGATCGAGCGGCTGGCGGGCGTCGCGGGCGCGGGCGGCCGAGCCGTAGGCGGCCCAGAGCGGCATCAGGATGGCGTCGCGGATCGGGCCGGCGACGTCGTCCGGCCTGCCGTCGATCGCCGCCTGCGCCTGCTGGTAGGACAGCTTCGCCGCCGAGCGCATCATGATGCGGTGGAAGGAATGGCTCTTCTTGGTGCCGTCGGCCTTGAGGACGAGGCGGACGGCCAGGGCCGGCCGGTCCTCGGCCTGGCGCAGCGAGCAGAGATCGTTCGATATCCGCTCCGGCAGCATCGGCACGACCCGGTCGGGAAAATAGACCGCGTTGCCGCGCTCCAGCGCCTCGCGGTCGAGCGACGAGCCGGGGCGGACATAGGAGGCGACGTCGGCGATGGCGACGGTGACGACATGGCCGCCGCGATTGTCGGGATCCTCGTCCGGCGCGGCATGGACGGCGTCGTCATGGTCCTTGGCGTCGGCCGGATCGATGGTGATCAGCGGCAAGGCGCGCCAGTCCTCGCGGCCGGCGAGGGTGGCGGCGCCGGCCGCCTCCGCTTCGGCGAGCGTCGCCGGCTGGAACTCGCTGGGGATGCCGTGGGCGTGGATCGCGATCAGCGAGACGGCGCGCTCGGATTTCAGCGAGCCGAGGCGCTCGCGGACCCGCGCCTGCGGCGGGCCGAAACGGCTCTCGCGGGCGAAGGAGACCGAGACGAGATCGCCGTCCTGCGCCCCGCCGGTCTGGCTCTTCGGCACCAGCGCCTCGCGCCCCTGCGCCTTCTTGTCGACCGGCACGAGTCGGCCGGAGCCGTCGGGGAGGGCACGGAAGATGCCGAGCACCTGGGCCTTCGCCTTGCCCATCACCTTGAGGACGCGGCCGGACCATTGATAGCCTTCGACGCCGCGCAGCTTCGTCAGCTTGAGCAAGACCTGGTCGCCGATGCCGGGCGCGGCGGCGGCCGCGGTCTTCGGCTTACGGCGGAACTCGCGCTGGCGCTCGATCAGGATTTTCGGCGTCTCGCCCTGGTCGGCCTCGTTCCATTCGGGCGGGACCGCGACGAGATCGCCCTCGCGGTCGCGCGACTTGACCTCGCAGAGCAGCACTGCGGGGAGGGCGGCATGCGGCTTGACCGGGCTCGATCCGCCGTTCTCCGCCAGTTCGAGCTCGCGCAGCAGGCGCTTGAGCCAGATCTTGCCGCCGGCATCGAGCCGGAAGGCCTTGGCGATGTCGCGCCGGCCGGGCTCGCGGCCGGCCGCGCGCTCCTCCTCGATGAAGGCGAGGACGGCGTCGCGGGTGGCGTCGGAGTCGGGACGGGACAAGGGCTCGGGCCTCGTCAGCGGCGGCTGGGCGCAAGGGACATGGAGGGTTTCTGCCATGCCGCGGCCGGGGGCGCCAGAACGGCCTGTGCAGAACTGCTACCCGCAGGCGGGGCCGACACGGAGGCGCGGCCGCCGCGCCGCCTCCGAAACGGAGAAGGGCCGCCCTTGCGGGCAGCCCTTCCATTGCCGAACCGCAGCCCCGGTAACAGGGCTAGGCGTCACGGAAACTCACGCGCAACCGAACCCCTCATGGGACGAGTCCAGGCCATGCAGCACCCGCGACAGCGGTTGATGACAATGAGACACTGGATCACCTCCTTTCAGTTGTTACCGACGAGAGAAGGCTAGGGTGATTCCAAGCGCGGCGTAAACGGCAAAGATTCGGCGGCCCACAACTCCTGCCGCTGCAATGAGATCAGGCAGTAAGAGGCGGCGCGGATCGTTTGCCTCATTTGTAGGCGGCCGATCTGCCCATTATCTGATCATGCCGACCCTGCAAGCATGATCCTTGCGCGAGATGCGCCGCGTTCCGCAGGAAATCGCCTCGCGCGGCGCCTCGAACCCGGCTTGTTGCGCCGTCGCGGCGGCGGAGCGCCGGGTTGGCACGTGGCTTGCGATCATGACAGCCAGCCGAAAAGGCCGCCGGCGCCCGGCAAGGGCGCGGTCAACAGGGACCTCAGGGGACATCGCAGTGAAACTCACTCGTCGCGCGGTCATGGGCGCCGCTTTCGCCGGCGCCACGCTTCTTTCCACGCTGCCGCCGGCGGCGGCGCAAGAGACGATCAAGGTCGGCATCCTGCATTCGCTGTCGGGCACGATGGCGATCTCGGAGACGACGTTGAAGGACGTCATGCTCATGCTCATCGAGGAGCAGAACAAGAAGGGCGGCGTGCTCGGCAAGAAGCTCGAGGCCGTCGTGGTCGACCCGGCCTCGAACTGGCCGCTCTTCGCCGAGAAGGCGCGCGAGCTGATCGTCAAGGACAAGGTCGCGGCCGTGTTCGGCTGCTGGACCTCGGTGTCGCGCAAATCGGTGCTCCCGGTGTTCAAGGAGCTGAACTCGATCCTGTTCTATCCGGTCCAGTACGAGGGCGAGGAGAGCGAGCGCAACGTCTTCTACACCGGCGCCGCCCCGAACCAGCAGGCGATCCCGGCGGTCGACTACCTCGCCAAGGAGGAGAAGGTGCAGCGCTGGGTGCTCGCCGGCACCGATTATGTCTACCCGCGCACGACCAACAAGATCCTGGAGGCCTATCTTCTCGCCAAGGGCGTGAAGAAGGAGGACATCCTGATCAACTACACGCCCTTCGGCCATTCCGACTGGCAGACCATCGTCTCCGACATCAAGAAGTTCGGCTCGGCCGGCAAGAAGACCGCCGTGGTCTCGACGATCAACGGCGACGCCAACGTGCCGTTCTACAAGGAACTCGGCAACCAGGGCATCAAGGCGACCGACATCCCCGTCGTCGCCTTCTCGGTCGGCGAGGAGGAGCTGGCCGGCATCGACACCAAGCCGCTGGTCGGCCATCTCGCCGCCTGGAACTACTTCCAGTCGGTCAAGACGCCGGCGAACGACGCCTTCATCAAGCAGTGGAAGGCCTTCAAGAAGTCGGACAAGGCGGTGACCAACGACCCGATGGAAGCCCATGTCATCGGCTTCAACATGTGGGTCAAGGCGGTCGAGAAGGCCAAGAGCACCGATCCGGACAAGGTGATCGACGCGCTGCCCGGCATCGAGGCACCGAACCTGACCGGCGGCGTCTCGAAGATGCTGCCGAACCACCACATCACCAAGCCGGTCTTCATCGGCGAGATCAAGGCCGACGGCCAGTTCGACGTGGTCTCCAAGACCGATCTCGTGCCCGGCGACGCCTGGTCGAAGGAGCTCGACGGCTCCAAGGACCTGATCGGCGACTGGGTCGAGAAGAAGTGCGGCAACTTCAACGTCAAGACCGGCAAGTGCGGCGGCGCCTGAGCTAAGAGGGGGGAGGGCGGCACGGACGATCAACGCCCGGCCGCCCTTCGAATCTTGCCGTCGCCCATAGGCGAACGATCCCATGCCTCACCGGGACGCCTGAGCCATCCACGACGCCTGAGCATCCACACAGAAACGAGCTGATGCGCTTTTTCTCCTTCTTGCGCCTGCTGGCCATCGTCGTGGCTCTGCTGGCCGCGCCGGCCGCAGCGCTCGCGCAGAGCGCCGACGATGCCTTCGCGCGCTTCAGCGCCGACAGCTTCTCGGACACGGCGCGCGCCATCGACATCCTCGTCCAGGGCGCGCATCCGAACGCGGGCGTCATCATCGAGGCGCTGGCCGATGGGCGGCTGCTCGCCGGCGGCGGCACGGTCGCGGTGAAGACGAAGGAGGGCGGTTTCCTCGACGCCAGAACCGGGCAGGCGCTCGCAGCTGCGCCGACCGGGCTCAGCCCGGTCAGGCTCAACAACAATGTGCGGCGGGCGGTCCAGGGCGCGCTCGGCAGCCTCGGGCTGATCAATCCCGATCCCGGCAAGCGGGTCGCGGCAGCCGAGGCGGTGTTCCGGGCCCGCGACGTCTCGGTGCTGCCGGTGCTCGAAGCCGCCATCGCCAAGGAAAGCAACGACCGGGCACGCCGGGCGCTGCGCGAGGCGCAGGCCGCGATCCTGATCGCCAAGACCGACGCGCCGCCCTTCGACCGGATCGCCGCCGTCGACGTGCTGCGCGAGCGCGGCGACCAGGACGCGCTGGCGACGCTGCGGGCGCTGCCGGGCGATGCCTCGCCGGGGCTCAGGGACGCGCAGGCGCGCGCCATCTCCGACATCGAGGGCAAGCTCGCGCTGTGGCGGGCCGGGCAGAACCTCTGGTACGGGCTCTCGCTCGGTTCGGTGCTGCTGCTCGCGGCGATCGGCCTCGCCATCACCTTCGGCGTGATGGGCGTGATCAACATGGCCCATGGCGAGATGGTGATGCTCGGCGCCTACACCACCTTCATGGTGCAGGAGCTGATCCGGGCGCATGCGCCCGGCCTGTTCGACTGGTCGCTGGCGATCGCGATCCCGGCCGCCTTCCTGGTCGCCGGCGCGGTCGGCATCGCGATCGAGCGCGGCGTCATCCGCTTCCTCTATGGCCGGCCGCTCGAGACGCTGCTCGCGACCTGGGGCATCAGCCTGATCCTGCAGCAGGCGGTGCGCACCGCCTTCGGCCCGACCAATCGCGAGGTCGGCGCGCCCGCCTTCATGTCCGGCGCCTTCGAGCTCGGCGGGCTCGCGATCACCTGGAACCGGCTCTGGATCATCGTCTTCGCCGGGCTGGTCTTCGCGGCCCTGCTGGCGATCCTGAAGCTGACGCCGATGGGGCTGCAGATGCGCGCCGTGACCCAGAACCGGCGCATGGCCTCGGCGATGGGCATCCGCACCGGCCGGATCGATGCGCTGACCTTCGGGCTCGGCTCGGGCGTGGCGGGTCTCGCCGGCGTCGCGCTCTCGCAGATCGACAATGTCAGCCCCAATCTCGGGCAGAGCTACATCATCGACAGTTTCATGGTCGTGGTCTTCGGCGGCGTCGGCAATCTCTGGGGCACGCTGATCAGCGCGATGAGCCTCGGCGTCGCCAACAAGCTATTGGAGCCCTACGCAGGGGCCGTGCTCGGCAAGATCGCGCTGCTGGTCTTCATCATCCTGTTCATCCAGAAGCGCCCGCGCGGCCTGTTCGCGCTGAAGGGCAGGGCGGTGGAAGCATGATCGGCCGCTTCCTCTTCTCGACCATGGACAAGCGGGGCCATGTCTTCCTCGCCCTCGTCGCGGCGATCGGCCTCGCGGTGCCGCTGGCGAACCTGCTGGTGCCGGCCGGCTCGCCCTTCCATGTCTCGACCGCCACCATGTCGCTCTGGGGCAAATATCTCTGCTACGCGCTGCTGGCGATCTCGCTCGACCTGGTCTGGGGCTATTGCGGCATCCTCTCGCTCGGCCATGGCGCCTTCTTCGCGCTCGGCGGCTATGCGATGGGCATGTATCTGATGCGTCAGATCGGCTCGCGCGGCGTCTACGGCAACCCGATCCTGCCCGATTTCATGGTCTTCCTGAACTGGCAGGAGCTGCCCTGGTACTGGTGGGGCTTCTCGTCCTTCCCCTTCGCCATGCTGATGGTGCTGCTGGTCCCCGGCCTGCTCGCCTTCGTCTTCGGCTGGTTCGCCTTCCGCAGCCGCGTCACCGGCGTCTATCTCTCGATCATCACCCAGGCGCTGACCTATGCGCTGCTGCTCGCCTTCTTCCGCAACGACATGGGCTTCGGCGGCAATAACGGCCTGACCGACTTCAAGGACATCATCGGCTTCAACGTGCAGGCGCAGGGCACGCGCGCGGCGCTGTTCGCGACGACCTGCACGATGCTCGCCGCCGGCTTCCTGATCGCGCGCGGCATCGTCGGCTCCAAGCTCGGCAAGGTGGTGATCGCGATCCGCGACGCCGAATCGCGCACGCGCTTCCTCGGCTACCGGGTCGACCGCTTCAAGCTCTTCGTCTTCACCGTCTCGGCCTGCATGGCCGGCGTCGCCGGGGCGCTCTACGTGCCGCAGGTCGGCATCATCAACCCCAGCGAATTCGCCCCGGCCAACTCGATCGAGACGGTGATCTGGGTCGCGGTCGGCGGGCGCGGCACGCTGGTCGGCGCGGCGCTCGGCGCCGTCGTCGTCAACTGGGCCAAGACCATGTTCACCTCGGGCCTGATGGCGCCGTACTGGCTGTTCGCGCTCGGCGCGCTGTTCGTCCTCGTCACCCTGTTCATGCCGAAGGGCATTCTCGGCACCGTCCAGGGCTGGTGGGAGAAGCGTCGCAAGCCCGAGGCGGTGCCGGCGGCAGAGCCGGCGCCGGCGGAGTGATGCCATGAACGCTCCCGTACCCGGCGCACTGACGTCCTCGCTGCTCTATCTCGATGGCGTCAGCGTCTCCTTCGACGGCTTCAAGGCCATACGCGGACTATCCCTGACCATAGAACCGGGAGAGATGCGCGCGATCATCGGCCCGAACGGCGCCGGCAAGACGACGATGATGGACATCATCACCGGCAAGACCCGGCCGGACGAGGGCACGGTGATGTTCGCCGGCTCGGTCGACCTGACCCGGCTCGACGAGGCGGCGATCGCCAATCTCGGCATCGGCCGCAAGTTCCAGAAGCCGACCGTGTTCGACTTCCACAGCATCGAGGACAACATCCTGCTGGCGCTGAAATCGAAGCGCAGCGTGTTGAAGACGCTGTTCTGGCAGACGCAAGCCGCCCAGCAGAAGCGGATCGACGAGATTCTCGGCATCATCAAGCTCGCCGACAAGCGCGACAGGCTCGCCGGCTCGCTCTCGCACGGCCAGAAGCAATGGCTCGAGATCGGCATGCTGCTGGCGCAGGATCCCAGGCTGCTGCTCGTCGACGAACCGGCCGCCGGCATGACCGATGGCGAGACGGCGCAGACCGCGGCGCTGCTCAAGGCGATCGCCAGGGATCATTCCGTGATTGTGGTCGAGCACGACATGGGCTTCATCCGCGAGCTCGGCGTGAAGGTCACGGTGCTGCACGAGGGCGCGGTGCTGGCCGAAGGCCCGCTCGACCAGGTCAGCGCCAATGAGCGCGTCGTCGAAGTCTATCTGGGGCGGTGAGCGGAATGCCCTTCACGGAACCACTCACCGTCATAGCGAGCGCAGCGAAGCAATCCAGGGGCGGTCGCGCTCTGCGCCCCCCTGGATTGTTTCGTCGTCACGCTCCTCGCAATGACGGATTGGTGGCCGCGGCGCCCGGAGACATCGCACCATGCTGACCGTCGACGCCATCGACCTGCATTACGGCGCCGCCCAGGCGCTGCGCCGAGTCTCGGTCAGCGCCGAGATCGGCAAGGTCACCTGCGTGATGGGCCGCAACGGCGTCGGCAAGACCTCGCTGATGCGCGCCATCGTCGGCCACCAGCCGATCTCGGGCGGGCATATCCGCCTCGACGGCGAGGACATCTCGACGCTGCGCAGCGAGGACCGGGCCCGCGCCGGCATCGCCTATGTGCCGCAGGGCCGCGAGATCTTCCCGCTGCTGACGGTCAAGGAGAATCTCGAGACCGGCTTCGCCCCCTTGCCCCGCAAGGAGCGCTTCATCCCGAACGAGCTGTTCGACCTCTTCCCCGTGCTGAAATCCATGCTGGGCCGGCGCGGCGGAGACCTCTCGGGTGGCCAGCAGCAGCAGCTCGCGATCGCGCGGGCGCTGGTCACCCGACCCAGGCTGCTGGTGCTGGACGAGCCGACCGAGGGCATCCAGCCCTCGATCATCAAGGATATCGGCCGCGCCATCGACTATCTGCGCGGCAAGGGCGGCATGGCGATCGTGCTGGTCGAGCAGTATTTCGACTTCGCCCGCGACCTCGCCGACACGATGTTCGTGATGGACCGCGGCGAGGTCGTGCTGTCCGGGCCGATGGCGGAGCTCGACGGGGCGCAGGTGCAGCGGCTGATTCAGGTGTGAGGGCAAGGCGGCTTCTCCCTTCTCCCCTTGCGGGAGAAGGTGGCCCGAAGGGCCGGATGAGGGGTCGCACAGGTCTGGAAGCTTTTATGAGTCCCACGCCGCGTTATCGATCAGCGTCGCGAGACCCCTCACCCTAACCCTCTCCCGCAAGGGGAGAGGGGAGGGGGCCCGTCTCAAAACTCCAGCGGCGCGTTGTCGATGACCTCCTTCATGACGAAGAAGGTGCGGGTCTGGCGCACGCCGGGGAGCGCGAGCAGCGTCTTCGCATGCAGCCTGTTGAAATCGGCGAGGTCGCGCACGCGGATCTTCAGGACATAGTCGAAATCGCCGGCGACGACGTGGCAGTCGAGCACCACGGGCAGCTGCTTCACCGCCTCCTCGAAGGCGCCGAAGCTTTCGGGCGTCGAGCGGTCGAGCACCACGCCGACGATGGCGAGCGTGCCCATCTCGACCTTGTGCGGGTCGACCAGCGCGCGCACGCCGGTGACGTAGCCCTCGGCGAACAGGCGCTGGATGCGGCGATGGCAGGTGGCGGCGCTGGTGTTCACGCGTTTGGCGATCTCGGCATTGCCCATGCGCCCGTCGGCCTGCAGCAGCCGCAGGATTCGGAGGTCGGTCCGGTCGAGTTCAGGCTCCATGAACGATTCTTCCGTCTTGGCGGCATTCGATGTCGGCAGAAGTGGGCTGTTTGCAGCTTTCGCGAAATCGGAGCGAAAATCAAAGGCGAAGTTCGGGAGCACCTTTCACGAGCGTTTTGCTAGCGTTTTGGGGCCATTCCACGAGGGAAACCCGCCATGCTCGCGAAGTTCGAACGCTATCCCCTGACCTTCGGCCCGTCGCCGATCGAGAAGCTGTCGCGGCTCTCGGCTCATCTCGGCGGCGGCGTCGAGCTCTATGCCAAGCGCGAGGACTGCAATTCCGGCCTCGCCTTCGGCGGCAACAAGCTGCGCAAGCTCGAATACATCGTGCCGGACGCGATCGCCTCGGGCGCCGACACGCTGGTCTCGATCGGCGGCGTGCAGTCGAACCACACCCGCATGGTCGCGGCGACCGCCGCCAAGATCGGCATGAAGTGCCGCCTCGTGCAGGAGAGCTGGGTGCCGCATGAGGACGCGGTCTACGACCGGGTCGGCAACATCCTGATGTCGCGGGTGATGGGCGCCCATGTCGAGCTGGTCGACGAGGGCTTCGACATCGGCATCCGGGCGAGCTGGGAGCGGGCGCTGGAGGATGTGAAGGCCAAGGGCGGCAAGCCCTATGCGATCCCGGCCGGCGCCTCCGTGCACAAGTTCGGCGGGCTCGGCTATGTCGGCTTCGCCGAGGAGGTGAGGGCGCAGGAGGAAGAACTCGGCTTCAAGTTCGACTACATCGTCGTCTGCACCGTCACCGGCTCGACCCATGCCGGCATGGTCGTCGGCTTCGCCAGGGACGGCCGCCAGCGCAAGGTCATCGGCATCGACGCTTCGGCGACGCCGGCGCAGACGAAGGCGCAGGTGCTCGAGATCGCCCGGAAGACCTCCGATCTCGTCGGCGGCAAGGAGATCGTCGCCGACGACATCGTGCTGAACGAGGACTACGCCTATCCGGTCTATGGCGTGCCGTCGAAGGAGACGATCGCGGCGATCCGCCTGTCGGCCCGGATGGAGGGGATGATGACCGACCCCGTCTATGAGGGGAAATCGATGCAGGGCATGATCGATCTGGTGAGGAAGGGCTTCTTCCCGGCCGGCTCGAAGGTGCTCTACGCCCATCTCGGCGGCGTGCCGGCGATCAACGGCTACAGCTACACCTTCCGCAACGGCTGAGCGCCATGGAGGCGCTCGTGCTCTGTGAGATCGCGGCGGGGCGCGAGGATCTGCGCGCGGCCCTGCTGGCGCGGATCGGCCGGCTCGGCCTCGGCGGGCGGGCGAAGCTGAGCTTCGTTGCCCGCGATCGGGGGCCGGCAGGCGGCATCGTCCTGGCGGTCGGCTTCCCCGGAGCGGCGGCGGCGGAGCGCTTCGTCGCCGACGCCGCGGGCGACGGGCTCGCCCCGACCGCCGTCAGGCTGCTCGCGCTCGACGCCACCTGGCAGGCCGAGCCGCTGCCGCTGATGTTCCCGTGATCTGACTTCGCCGCGCTGTCGCTCGAAGGCGGGCGCGCTCCCTTCCTCCCGCTTGCCGTGGGAAGGGTTAGGGGATGGGCGGCGGGAAAGCAGCGCTCGGTCTTTTGCGGTTCGGCGCCGAGCTGCGCTGCCCCCCACCCCAGCCCTCCCCATCGCAAGCAGGGGGAGGGAGAGCGCCCTCGGCAATGGCGGGTCATGCTTCAGGCAATCGGCCGCGCCGAACCGGCGCGGCTTGCCCGCCGGGGCTCGGCGGGGCATGTAGCGTCGCCAAAGCCGGCTTCCCGCCGGCGCTGGAGCGTTCGCGATGCAGCTTGGAGTGGTCGGCCTCGGCCGGATGGGAGCCAATATCGTCCGGCGGCTGCACCGCGCCGGCCATCAATGCGTGGTCTATGACCGCGACCCGAAGCCGGGCGAGGCGCTGGCACAGGACGGCGCCGTCAATGCCGGCGACCTCAGGGAGATGGTCGAAAAGCTTCAGGCGCCGCGCGCGATCTGGATCATGCTGCCGGCCGGCGCGATCACCGAGACGACGCTCGCCGAGCTCGCCGGCATGCTGGCGCCGGGCGACACGCTGATCGATGGCGGCAACGCCTTCTGGAAGGACGATGTCCGGCGCGGGCGCGAGCTCGCCGCCCGCGGCCTGCACTATCTCGACATCGGCACCTCCGGCGGCGTGCACGGGCTGGAGCGCGGCTACTGCCTGATGATCGGCGGCGACAAGGGCGTGTTCGACCGGCTGGAGCCGATCTTCCAGGCGCTGGCGCCGGGCAAGGGCGGGATCGAGCCGACCAGGCATCGCGAGGGCCGTAACCCGACGGCCGAGCAGGGCTATCTGCATTGCGGCCCGGCCGGCGCCGGCCATTTCGTCAAGATGATCCATAACGGCATCGAATACGGGATGATGCAGGCCTTCGCCGAGGGCTTCGACCTCCTGCGCAACGCCTCGGCGAGGGAGGGCCTGCCGGAGGAATACGGCTTCGACTTCGACGTCGCCGAGATCGCCGAGGTCTGGCGGCGCGGCTCGGTCGTGACCTCCTGGCTGCTCGACCTCACCGCCGAGGCGCTGGCGGCGGACGAGGAACTGTCCGCCTATTCCGGCCATGTCTCGGATTCGGGCGAGGGGCGCTGGACGGTGCAGGCCGCGATCGAGACCGCGACGCCGGCCGAGGTGCTGACCTCCTCGCTCTACACGCGCTTCCGCTCGCGCAAGGACCACACCTTCGCCGAGAAGATCCTCTCCGCCATGCGCGCCGGCTTCGGCGGCCATGTCGAGCCGAAGAAGCAGGGCTGACGCGGATGGTTGTCGCTAGGGATGCCGGTCCGCCGGCTGTGGTCGTCGTGATGGGCGTGGCGAGCTCGGGCAAGACCTCGCTCGGCGAGCGGCTGGCCGAGCGGCTCGGCTGGCCCTTCCGGGACGCCGATACGTTCCATCCGCCGGCCAACGTCGCGAAGATGTCGGCAGGCATCCCGCTGACCGACGAGGACCGCAAGCCCTGGCTCGCGGCGATCGCGGCCTGGATCGACGGATTGCGTGCAAGCGGCGGCAACGGCATCGTCACCTGCTCGGCGCTGAAGAAAGCGTATCGCGACGTGATCGTCGGCGGCCGGCCCGATGTCGCGCTGGTCTATCTCAGGGGCTCGCGGGAACTGATCGGCCAGCGCATGGCGGCGCGCCAGCACCATTTCATGCCGCCTTCGCTGCTCGACAGCCAGTTCGCGACGCTGGAGGAGCCGGGCGCAGACGAGAAGCCGCTGGTCGTCCAGGTCGAGGCGAGCAAGGAGGCGATCGTCGAGCAGGTGGTGCGGAAGCTGCGGCTGGGGTGAGGGCACTACCGTCATGCTCGCCCCCTGGTGGCGAGCATCCACGTCCTGGACACCGCTCTCGAAGGACGAAGACGTGGCTGGTCGGGACAAGCCCGACCATGACGGAATCCGGGCCTTGCCAACCGTCGGAACCGTCCGGCGCGCGCTGCAAGCCCGCTGCTACCTTCAAACGATTGAAAAAAGGCCGCAATCGGCGCATGGGATAGGGATGGCGGAGGAGCCGCCGATCCAAGGTAACATCATGCTCGACAAAGCCGTTCCGCCGCGCACCCTGAAGCTCAACGCCGCCGACAATGTCGCCGTCGCCGTCGATCCGATCGATGTCGGCGTGACGGCCGCCGGCGTCGAGGCGCAAAAGCGCATCCCGCGCGGCCACAAGATCGCGCTGGTGCCGATCGCCAAGGACGAGCCGATCCGTAAGTTCGGCCAGATCATCGGCTTCGCCACGCTCGACATCCCGCCGGGCGAATGGGTGCACGAGCACAATACCGGCTTCCACGCCTTCGAGCGCGACTATGCCTACGCCGCCGAGGCGAAGCCGGAGTTCGTGCTGCCGGTCGAGCAGCAGGCGATCTTCCAGGGCTTCCGCCGCAAGGACGGCCGCGCCGGCACGCGCAACTATGTCGGCATCCTGACCTCGGTGAACTGCTCGGCCTCGGCCGCGCGCTTCATGGCCGAGGAGGTCAGGCGCTCCGGCATCCTCGCCGACTATCCCAATGTCGACGGGGTGATCGCGCTGACCCACGGCACCGGCTGCGGCATCGACTACAATGGCGAGAGCTTCGAGGTGCTGAAGCGCACCACCTGGGGCTATGCCTGCAACCCAAACATGGCGGCGGTGCTGGTCGTCGGCCTCGGCTGCGAGGGCTTCCAGATCAAGCGGATGAAGGAAGCCTATGGCGTCGAGGAGAGCGACGTCTTCCGCACCATGACGATCCAGGAGACCGGCGGCACCAGGAAGACCGTCGCCGCCGGCGTCGAGGCGCTGAAGGCGATGCTGCCGATCGCCAACCGGGCGGTGCGCGAGAGCGTGCCGGCTTCCGAACTGGTGCTGGCGCTGCAATGCGGCGGTTCCGACGGCTATTCCGGCATCACCGCCAACCCGGCGCTCGGCGCCGCGGCCGACATCCTGGTCGAGCATGGCGGCACCGCCATCCTCTCCGAGACGCCGGAGATCTACGGCGCCGAGCACCTGCTGACGCGGCGCGCCGCCACCCGCGAGGTCGGCGAGAAGCTCGTCGGCATCATCAAATGGTGGGAGGACTATACCGAGCGCGCCCGGATGAGCATGAACAACAATCCCTCGCCGGGGAACAAGGCGGGGGGCTTGACCACCATCCTGGAGAAATCGCTCGGCGCGGCGGCCAAGGGCGGCACCAAGACGCTCTCGGCAGTCTACCATTACGCCGAGCCGGTGCGGGCGAAGGGCTTCGTCTACATGGACACGCCCGGCTACGATCCCGTCGCGGCGACCGGCCAGGTCGCGGGCGGCGCGAACATCCTCGCCTTCACCACCGGGCGCGGCTCGGCCTATGGCTGCAAGCCGACGCCGTCGGTGAAGCTCGCCACCAACACGCCGATCTACGAGAAGATGATCGACGACATGGACATCAACTGCGGCGACGTGCTCGACGGCGTGACCCTCGAGCAGAAGGGCCGCGAGATCTTCGAGACGCTGCTGAAGGTCGCCTCGGGCGAGCGTTCGAAATCCGAGCAGCTCGGCTATGGCGATGCCGAGTTCGTGCCCTGGCAGATCGGCGCGACGATGTGAGGCGCACGCCGCCTCACAATTCCGAAGCGAAGCCCCAATGCGGGACATGGGCGGCGAGCTTGTCGAGCAGCCGCCCGAGCTGGGCCTTTTCCTCGCCCGAGAGGCAGGCGAGCATCGCCTGCTCCCTGGCCTCGAGCGCCGGGATGTAGCGCTCGTAGAGCGCGCGGCCCTCCGGCGTCAGGAAGAGGAGCTGGCGGCGGCTGTCGGCCCTGTCGGGCTCGCGGCGGATCAGCCCCTTCTTCTCGAGCAGGATCACGGCGCGGCTGACGCTCGCCTTGAGATGGCCGGAGAATTCGCAGAACTCGCTGGCGCTGGCGCCGTCGCGGACGGTCAGGAAGATCAGGATGACGATCTCCGGCCGGGTCAGCCCGTACTCCATCTCGATCGCCCGGAAAGAGGGCTCGCGATAGAAGTTCAGGATGTAGCCGATCTTGTAGGCGGTCGGGATCGCGGTGCCGTCGAGGATGGCGCGCCGCCGGCCGGCGCCGAGCTCGCCGGCCTCGTCCTGCGGAATTAGTCTCACATTGGACTTTTTTGTTGCGCGCGCCATGAGCCGGTCCTAGCATTCCGGATAAGGAATGGCACGGCTTTGCCGGGGCCGGGAGGAGGCGATGGATCAGGCTGGTGCCGCGGGGCGGCAGGCGCTTTCGCGCGCGCCGGAACGGCAATGCTTCTATTCGGGTACGCAAGCCCATCCGATCTATGTCGACCGGCTCGGGGCGGCCGCTCCGGGCCGTCTGCCGATCGTCCTCGTCCATGGCGGCGGGCATACCGGCGCCTGCTACCTCACGACGCCCGATGGCCGGCCCGGCTGGGCGCCGGCCTTCGCCGCCGCCGGCCGCGCCGTCTTCGTGCCGGACTGGCCGGGCCATGGCCGCTCGCCGATGCGGCCGGATTTCGCGACGTTGTCGAGCGTCGAGATCGCGACCTCCTTGCAGTACCTGCTGGAGGAGATCGGGCCGGCGGTGCTGCTCGTGCATTCGGCGAGCGGGCCAATGGCCTGGTGGATCGCCGAGCGCAGCCCGCAGGCGGTCGCGGCCATCGTCGGCGTGGCGCCCGGCGGGCCGGCGAACCTGCTGCCGGTGCTGCCTGACGAGGCCGAGGCGGTGGCGAAGCTCAAGGACGACGAGAGCCTGGGCTGCCCGGTCCGGGTCGAGGAGGACGAGCCGCTCTTCATCCCGCCCGAGTTCATGCGGGCCTACTGGGCCAATTCCGGGCGCTTTCCGAAACAGGCCTTCGAGGCCTATCGGCGCTCGATCGTGCCCGAGAGCGCACGCCTGATGAACGAGCGCTTCAATATCGGCGGCAAGGGGCTGCGCATCGCCGACCCGGCGAATCTCGCCGCGCTGCCGATCCTGATCCTCACCGGCGACAGCGACCCGCGCCATCCGCGCGCGGTCGACGCGGCGACGGCGCGCTATCTCGGCGCCGAATTCGCGTGGCTGCCGGAGCGCGGCATCACCGGCAACGGCCATCTGCCGATGTGCGAGGACAACAGCGACGAGATCGCGGCCCTGATCGTCGCCTGGCTGGAGGCAAGGGGTCTTTGAGGCTCGAACCGGCGGCAGAGCCCGCCGGACGACAGCTCGGGAGGAAGATGATGCGGTCGCTTTTCGTCGGCGGCACCCTGGTGGCGCTCGCCAGCCTGCCGGCGCTGGCCCAGGTCAGCGACGATGCGGTGAAGATCGGCGTGCTCACCGATATGGGCGGCGTCACCGCCGATATCGGCGGCAAGGGCTCGGTGATCGCGGCGGAGCTCGCGGTGAAGGAGTTCGGCGCCACCGTGCTCGGCAAGCCGATCCGGATCGTCGCCGCCGACCACCAGCACAAGGCCGATGTCGGCACCGCGATCGCCCGGCAATGGTTCGACGTCGACAAGGTCGACGCCGTGGTCGACGTGCCGAATTCGGCGGTGGCGCTGGCGCTGCAGGCGCTCGCCCGCGAGAAGAAGCGGATCGTGATGTATTCCGGCGCCGGCACCACGGCGCTGACCAACGAGCAGTGCTCGCCCTATGGCTTCCACTGGACCTACGACACCTATGGCGTCGCGCGAGGCACGGCCTCGGCCGTGGTCAAGGCCGGCGGCACCTCCTGGTTCATGCTGGCCTCCGATTATGCCTTCGGCCACCAACTGCAGAAGGACGCGACCGACGTCATCGAGGCCAATGGCGGCAAGGTCGTCGGCGCGGTGCGCCATCCGCTCAACAATGCCGACTTCTCCTCCTTCCTGCTGCGCGCGCAATCCTCCGGTGCGAAGGTGGTCGGCATCGCCAATGCCGGCGGCGACACGATCAATGCGATCAAGCAGGCCGGCGAGTTCGGGCTGGCCGAGCAGGGGCAGAGCCTCGCGGCGCTGATCTTCTTCCTGCAGGACGTGCACAGCCTCGGCCTCAAGGCGACGCAGGGCACCTACCTGACCACGGCCTCCTATTGGGATCTCGACGAGGCCTCCCGCGCCTGGTCGAAACAATTCCTGGAGAAGGCCGGGATGATGCCCTCCATGCTGCATGCCGGCGTCTACGGCTCGGTGCTGCATTATCTCAAGGCGGTGAGGCAGGCCGGCACCGACGATCCCGACAAGGTCGCGGCGGCGATGCGCGCCATGCCGATCAACGACGCCTTCACCAGGGACGCGACGATCCGGGCAGACGGCCGCGTGCTGCGCGAGATGTATCTGGCGCGGGTCAAGAAGCCGGCGGATTCGAAGGGGCCGTGGGATTATTTCGAGATCGTGCGCAGGATCGCGCCCGAGGAGACGGTCTGGCCGCTGAGCGAGAGCAAGTGTCCGGCGGCGAAGGGGTGACGCGTCAGAGCGCGAAACCCTTCAACCGCTCGCCGAGCGCCGCGATGCGCTCGGCCGCGACATTGGCGATGGCGATGCGCAGATGCCGCTCCTGGCCGGGGCCGAAATAGGGGCCGGGCAGGGCGAGGACGCCGCGCTCCTGCACCAGCCGGCGGACGACCTCCGCCGCCGGCACGCCCTCGAAGGGGTGGGCGACATAGGCGAAATAGGCGCCGGCGGCGAGGACAGTCCAGCCGTTCAACGGCCCGATCGCTTCGCGGAAGAGCGCGGCGCGGGAATTCATCTCGGCGCGGTTGGCCTCGCGCCAGGCGCGGATGCCGTCGATGCCCCAGGCGACCGCGCCCTGGCCGGCGCGGACGGGGCTGATCTGGACGCAGTCGAGCACCTTGCCGATCTGCGCCAGCACGGCCTCGCCGGCGGTGATCGCGCCGAGCCGCCAGCCGGGCACGGCAAAGGCCTTGGAGAAGCTGTAGAGCCCGATCAGCGAATCCTGCCAGTCGCTTGCGGCGAAGAGCTCATGTGGCCGATCGGCACCTTCGGGCAGGAAGTCGCGATAGGTCTCGTCGAGCACCAGCCAGATCCTGCGCCTGCGGCAGAGTTCGGCGAAGGCGGCGATGGTCGAGGGCGGATAGACCGCGCCGGTCGGATTGTTCGGCGTCACCAGCACGATGGCGCGGGTGCGCTCGTCGATCAGCGCCTCGGCCGTCGCCGCGTCCGGCACGAAGCCGGCTTGCGGATCGCAGGGCAGCGGGCGCGGCGCGACGCCGAGCATGTTCAGTGTCATCTCGTGGTTGAAGTACCAGGGCGTCGGCAGGAGCACATTGTCACCGGCGCGGGCGAGCGCCATCATCACCGTGACATAGGCCTGGTTGCAGCCGGCGGTGATCGCGATCTCCCGCGGCCGGATCGCACCGCCATAGAAGGCGCCGCTCTCGGCGGCATAGGCCTCGCGCAGGACATCGTCGCCGAGGATCGGCCCATAGCGCGTGCTCTCGGGCAGGGCTGCCGCCTCGGCGAGGCGTTCCAGCAAGGCTGCCGGCGGCGGCGAGCCCGGCACGGCCTGCGACAGGTCGATCAGCGGACCGAAGCCGCCGGCATAGCCGCGGGCCCAGGCCTTGGCCTCGGGGATCGGCGGGGGCGCGGTGTCGATGAGATCGGGATTGAGCGGGGCGGGAGAGGGCGCAGGCATGGCTGAGCTTTGCGGCGCGTTTCTCCCGGCGTCAACGGTTCAGCGCGACCTGTTCCTTCGCTCTTGTCGGGGCTTTGCAAAAAACCTCCATCGTCATTCCGCGGCTTCGCGCAGCGAAGAACCCGGAACCCAGAACCGACACCGTTCCCGATAGGAGCGTGATGGCTGTCCGGCCTCGCCATCGGCCGCATCGGTTCTGGGTTCCGGGCTCAGGCCTGCGGCCTGCCCCGGAATGACGGCGCAGTTCCGTGCAAAGCCCGCAGGCTTGGACCTCGGCCGGTCGACCGCCATATTCGAACCGGAGCAATGCGAGGCTGGCGAATGGACGAGGCGACGCAGGACGCGATCGAGGAACTGCACGCGATGCTCGACCGCGCCCGGGTGATCGTGCCGTTCACCGGGGCGGGAATCTCGACCGAATCGGGCGTGCCGGATTTCCGTTCGCCGGGCTCGCCCTGGATGCGCAACAAGCCGATCCCGTTCGAAGTCTTCCTCGCCAGCCGCGAGGCGCGGATCGAGGCCTGGCGGCGCAAATTCGCGATGGACGATCATTATCGCGACGCCCGGCCCAATCGCGGCCACCGGGCGCTGGCGACCCTGGTGGCGGAAGGGCGCTCGCCCGGCGTGATCACCCAGAACATCGACGGCCTGCACCAGGCCTCGGGCGTCGCCGAGGACAACGTGATCGAGCTGCACGGCAACGGCACCTACGCCACCTGCCTGACCTGTGGCTGGCGGCACGAGCTTGCGGCGATCCGGGCCGAATTCGAGGCGAGCGGCGAGCCGCCGGCCTGCATGATGTGCGCCGGCGTGGTGAAGAGCGCGACCATCTCCTTCGGCCAGCAGATGCCGCAGCAGCCGATGCTGCGGGCGCACGACCTGACGATGTCGGCCGATCTCTACCTCGTCGCCGGGTCGTCGCTGGTCGTCTTCCCGGCCGCGACCTTTCCGGTGATCGCCAAGCGCAACGGCGCCAGGCTCGTCATCCTCAACCGCGAGCCGACCGATCTCGACCCGATCGCCGATCTCGTCGTGCGCAGCGAGATCGGCCCGGCGCTGGCGCGGCTGGCGAATTGAGGACGATAATTGAGGCTTCCCGTCATTGCGAGGAGCGTTAGCGACGAAGCAATCCAGGGGCGGTAGAGCTCTGCGTTCCCCTGGATTGCTTCGCTGCGCTCGCAATGACGACTGGGTGACGGTGCCCGCGGTTCAGTCGCGCGAGGCGAAGGCGAGGCGCAGCGCCAGCCCGCCGAAGACGGCGCCGAGGATGCGCTGCGGCCAGAGCGCCAGTTGCGGGCGGCTGGCGATGGCGCGGCCGAGCCGGCTCGCGGTCATGATGACGATGCCGTTGGCGATCAGGCCCATCAGGTTGAGGATCGAGGCCAGCACCACGACCTGGAGCAGGAGCGAGCCGGCCTCCGGCTTCAGGAACTGCGGCAGCAGCGCCAGCATGAACAGCGCCATCTTCGGATTGAGCAGGTTGGTCAGCAGGCCCTGCAGGAAGATCTGGCGCAGCGGGAAGCGCGCGGCGTCCGCCGTCGGCGCGAACAGCGTCGCGGGCGAGCGCAGGGTCTTCCAGGCGAGCCAGGCGAGATAGGCGGCTCCGGCCCAGCGCAGGACATCGTAAGCGGTGGGCACGAGCAGGAAGAGCTGCGACAGGCCGTAGGCGGCGGCGAGCGCCTGGAGATAGCTGCCGGTGGCGATGCCGGCATAGGTCATGAGCCCCGCGGCGCGGCCCTGGCTCATGCTGCGCGAGGCGATCAGCAGCATGTCCGGCCCCGGCGTCGCCGTCAGCACGATGCAGGCGGTGGTGAAGAGCGCGAGCGTGGCGAAATCGGGCATGGCGAGGTCCCTCAGGCCAGCGGCCTGGCGAAACGGGCGAAGGCGTCCCCGGTCGGCGTGGTGCCGGCGCCGGGCTGTTCGGGCCTCCTGAAACAACCGTCGGCGACGGTGGCGGGTTCCTCGAAGGCATCCTTGATCCAGGGGATGTATTCGAGCACCGGCGTCGCCGGGTGCCAGTAGGCGAGATGGACATGGACCTGGCTCATCTCGCCGGCATGGGGCGCCACCGGCAGGCGATGGGCCAGCGCCAGCTCCGCCACCTGGATGTATTCGGTGATGCCGCCGAGACGGGTGACATCGGGCTGGACGTAGTGGACCGCGCCGGCCTGGACGAAGGCGCGGAAGGCGTCGAGCGTGTAGAGCTGCTCGCCGAGCGCGACCGGGATCGCGGTCGAGCGGGCGAGCTCGGCATGCGAGCCGATGTCGTCATACCAGAGCGGCTCCTCGAACCAGAACAGGTCGAGCCCCGCGGCGCGGGCGCAGAAGCGCTTGCAGGTCGGCAGGTCCCATTTGCCGTTGCCGTCGACCGCGATGGTGACGTGGTCGCCGACGGCGCGACGCACGGCCTCGAGCCGGCCGATATCGGTCATCGGGTCGGCATGGCCGACCTTGATCTTGATGCGGTGGAAGCCGTCGCGCTCGACCGCCATGCGCGCGCCCTCGACCAGGTCGTCCTTCGGGATCGAGAGCCAGCCGATATCGGTGTTGTAGGCCTCGAGCTTCGGCTTGCTGGCGCCGCCGAGCAGGTGCCAGAGCGGCACGCCCGCCTTCTTCGCCTTGAGGTCCCAGAGCGCGACGTCGACCGCGGCCAGCGCCAATTGGGTGATGCCGGCGCGGCCGACCCATTGCAGGGCTGGATGGCGGGCGAGCTTCAGCCAGAGCCGGCCATGCTCCGAGGCGTCCTCGCCGGCGAGCAGCGGCGCGTAGCAGTCGCGGATGCAGGCGGCGATCAGCCGGTCGGAGGCGAGATCGGCATGGGTGCCGGTGAAGCCGTAGCCCGCCAGGCCGTCCTCCGTCACGAGCCTGGTGCCGACCACGCCCCAATGGCTGATCCGGTGGGTCGAATCGGCGATCGAGCCGCCCGTGACCGGGATGTGGAGGATGAACGGCTCGATGCTGGCGATGCGCATGGCTGCACTCCGGGGCGGTATCGGACCGATCATCGGCGCGATGCATCGGGGCCGCAAGGCGCAGCTTTCGTCGATCCCGCACGCGCCTTGCGCATGCTCTGATGTGGATGAGCCGGAAGCGGCTGTTTTCCGACTCCGCCGGGGTGCTATCGTCAGGTCACGAATCACGTTTCGCGGCGGAGATGAGCGGGACATGTCCGACGAATACGGCGACGGAGGCAGGCCACCGGTCGGCCCGCTGCAATCGCTCAACCGAATCGTGCGCCTGGACGGGCCCGAGACGCTTGCCGAGCCGGCGGTCGAGGTCATCGGCCACGTCAAATGGTTCGACGTCAGCAAGGGCTACGGCTTCGTCGTGCCGCAGGACGGCGGCAGCGACGTCCTCGTGCACGTCACGGTGCTGAAGCGCGACGGCTTCCACGCCATCGCCGAGGGCGCGCGCATCGTGCTCGAGGCGGTCGCCAAGGCCCGGGGCCGCCAGGCCGTGCGCGTGCTCTCGATCGACACCTCAGCGGCGCGCCATCCGGCCGAGATGCCGATGCCGCGCACCAATGCGACGGTCACGCCGACCAGCGGGCTCGAGCGCATGGTCGTGAAGTGGTTCAACCGGCTGCGCGGCTTCGGCTTCGTCTCGGCGGGCGAAGGCGCGCCGGACATCTTCGTCCATATGGAGACGCTGCGGCGCTACGGCATCGTCGAGCTGATCCCGGGGCAGGCCGTGCTGGTGCGCTACGGGCCGGGGCCGAAGGGGCTGATGGCGGCCGAGGTGCGGCTGGAGCAGGGCGGGCCGCCGGCCTCGCACTGAGCGAGCCGATCCGAAAGGGCGCCTGCGGGCGCCTTTTTCGTTGCGCTTCCGGCGCCGGGCGCGCGGCATTCCGACAGCGGCTCGCCATATCGCAGCGCGTGACGCCTCGCCGTTTCTCAACCGAAACCGCGAATTTGAATGCTTCCTGTTCATCGGGGTTCAAGAAGGTTGGGCTAGGCTCATCGTCCTTGATGAGGGCCTACCCATCGCCGTGCTGCTGATCACCGATCGTCCGGAGCAAAGCGCCAAGCTCGAGCGGCTGCTGTCGCTGTGGGGCCGCTGCGACGTCGTCGACCTCTATCGCCCGGCGGCGGGCGACGAGCGGCCGCAGCGGCTGCTGGTCAGCGATGTCGACCTGTCGAAACGCGCCGCGGTCGAGGCGGTGCGTCATCGGCTCGCGGAGCGTCGATACCGGAAGACCCCCCATCTCTGCCTGCTGCGCGATCAGTCGCCGCGGCTGACCACCCAGGCGAACGCGATCGGCGCGAGCGCGGTCTTGCCGGCCGATCTGCCGAGCAAGGCCCTGCTCGACGAGATCGGCCGCATCCTCCACCCGCAGGGCTGGGCGCCGATGCAGCGGCATTTCGTTGCCGCGTCCGCAGGCATGGCCGACATGCTCTCCGCCGCAGCCGACGGCCGGGCCCTGCCTGTCGCGACGATCGAAGACAGCGTGGACGCGATCAACCGGGCGGCCGACGACCATGATCTCGGCACCTGGCTCGACATGGTCTGGACGCATGACGACGCGACCTATCAGCATTGCCTGCTGGTCGCCGGCCTCGCGGCGGCCTTCGCCTGCGAGCTCGGCTTTCCGGAGGAGGCGCGCCGGCTGGTGACCTGCTCCGCCGTGCTGCACGACATCGGCAAGGCGCGCGTGCCGCTGGCGATCCTGCACAAGCGCGGCAAGCCGACCAGGGAGGAACTCGCGGTGCTGCGCGAGCATCCGCAGACCGGCTACGAGATGCTGCTGCGGCAGGGCGCCTTCCCGCGCGAGGCCGTCGAGGCCGCGCGCAGCCATCACGAATATCTCGACGGCTCGGGCTATCCGCGCGGGCTGAAGGGCGACGAGATCCCGGACGTGGTCAGGATGGTGACGATCTGCGACATCTACGCCGCACTGATCGAGCGCCGCTCCTACAAGGTGCCGATGCCGCCGGAGGCGGCCTATGCCGCGCTGGTCGCGATGGGCGGCAAGCTCGACGCCGATCTGGTGCGGGCGTTCAGGCCGGTGGTGCTGCCGGGCCCGGCCTGAGGCCGGGCGATCTCAGAGCGCGAAGGACGTGCCGCAGCCGCAGGAGCTGGTCGCGTTCGGATTGGTGATCCGGAAGGACTGGCCGACCAGATCGTCGACGAAATCGATGGTCGAGCCTTCGAGCAGGTCGAGTGAGGTCTCGTCGATGAGGACGGTGGCGCCGTCGCGCTCGATCACGAGGTCGCCGGGGGCCTTCTGCCGGTCGATGTCGAAAACATACTGGAAACCCGAGCAGCCGCCGCCGGCGACGCTGACACGCAGCATCGAGCCGGGCGCCTCGTTCGCCATCACCGCCACGATCCGGCTCGCGGCCTTGTCGGTGAGCGAAATCGCACGCGGATTGGCTTCAACCGCCATGGTCATGCGCAGAACATCCTTGCTCCTGCCTCGCTTGCAAAGGTAATGGCCGGATGGCGGGGCTTCAAGCCGCGCGAGAGCGCGATGCTTTCGCATGGGACCGCGCGGCGGCCCATGCTGAGCTGAATCCGTCTCTCATCCGATATTTGCAGCAGGATGAGCGCGAGAAACCGGTTCCATTTTGTCGCATTCTGCTCGAAGGGACGGGGCTGCCATGCCGCACGCACACGATACCGCCCCCGAGACGGCGCTCGAACCGGGCGAGCGCTGGCGCGCCTGCTATGCCTGCCGCTCCTCGACGAGCCGCGGCCGTCTGGTCGAGGAGCCGGGCTCGGCGACCCGCAACCAGTTCCAGCGCGACCGCGACCGCATCATCCATTCCACCGCCTTCCGCCGGCTGAAGCACAAGACGCAGGTCTTCGTCTCGCATGAGGGCGACCATTTCCGCACCCGCCTGACCCACACGATCGAGGTGGCGCAGATCGCGCGCGCCCTGGCGCGGGCGCTCGGGCTCGACGAGGATCTCGCCGAGGCGCTGGCGCTCGCGCATGATCTCGGCCACACGCCGTTCGGCCATACCGGCGAGGACGCGCTCGACGAATGCATGGCCGGTTTCGGCGGCTTCGACCACAATGCCCAGACGCTCAGGATCGTCACCCGGCTGGAGCGCCGCTATGCCGGCTTCGACGGGCTCAACCTGACCTGGGAGACGCTCGAAGGGCTGGTCAAGCACAACGGCCCGCTGCTGACGGCCGGCGGCGAGCCGGCCGAGCGCTATGCGAAGACCGGCATTCCGGTCGCGATCCTCGAATACCAGGAGAAGCAGGACCTCTGGCTGGAGAGCCACGCCTCGGCCGAAGCGCAGGCGGCCGCGCTCGCCGACGACATCGCCTACGACGCCCACGACATCGACGACGGGTTGCGGGCGGGGCTGTTCGATCTCTCCGAATTGCGCGCGGTGCCCTTCCTCGCCGGGCTGCTCGACGAGATCGACGCCTTGCATCCCGGACTGGAGCGGCCGCGCGCGATCAACGAAATGGTACGCCGGGTGATCACCCGCTTCGTCGAGGACGTGATCCGCGAATCCGAGGCCCGGATCGCGGCGCTGGCGCCGGCGGATGCCGACGCCATCAGGCGGGCGGGCGCGCCCGTCGTCGCCTTCTCGCCGGCGATCGTCGCGGCCGACCAGGCGATCAAAGGCTTCCTCTACCCGAACATGTACCGCCATCCGCGGATCGGCGTGATCCGCAAGGAGGCGGCCGACATCGTCCGCGACCTGTTCCGGCGCTTCAGGGAGGAGCCGCAGGCGATGCCGACCGAATGGGCCGCGGGCTGCGACGGGCTCGACGAAGCCCGGCTGGCGCGCCGAATCTCGGACTACATCGCCGGCATGACCGATTCCTATGCCCTCGACGAGCACCGCCGCCTGTTTGACGCCACCCCGTCGCTGCGATAGGCGCTGGCCCGCTTCCCTACGCATCCCTGGTCGCCATGAACATTTTCGAGACTTTCTCCGCACGCCTCGCCACCGTCCTGACCGGGCTGGCCGAGGCCGGCCGCCTCCCGGCCGGGCTGTCGCTGGCGCGTGTCGTGGTCGAGCCGACCAAGGATCCGGCCCATGGCGATCTCGCGATCAATGCCGCCATGGTGCTCGCCAAGGAGGCGGGGATGGCGCCGCGCGCGCTCGCCGAGCTGATCGTGGCCGAGCTGGCCCGGGACGGCGACGTCCTCAAGGCCGAGATCGCCGGGCCGGGCTTCATCAACCTGACGCTGCAACCGGCTGTTTTCACTGAGGTTCTGAAGTCGGCGGTGCTGGCCGGCACCGAGCATGGCCGCGGTGCGACGAGGGGCGGCGCGAAGATCAATGTCGAATACGTCTCGGCCAATCCGACCGGGCCGATGCATGTCGGCCATGGCCGTGGCGCGGTGTTCGGCGATGCGCTGGCGAGCCTGCTCGCCTTCGCCGGCCACGACGTCACCCGCGAATACTACATCAACGATGCCGGCGCGCAGGTCGACGTGCTCGCCCGCTCCGCCTTCCTGCGCTATCGCGAAGCGCTCGGCGAGGCGATCGGCGAGATACCCGAGGGGCTCTATCCCGGCGACTACCTGATCTCGGTCGGGCAAACGCTCGCCGAGCAATACGGCCCGGCGCTGCGCGACAAGGCCGAATGGGACTGGCTGCCGCTGGTGCGCCAGGCCGCGATCGACGGCATGATGGCGATGATCCGCGACGATCTCGCCGCGCTCGGCGTCGTCCACGATCTCTTCTTCTCCGAGCGCTCGCTGCAGGGCAGGGACGGCGACACCAACGCCGTGCACCAGACGATCGAGGATCTGCGTGCCCGGGACCTGGTCTATGAAGGCCGGCTGCCGCCGCCCAAGGGCCAGAAGGACGAGGACTGGGAGGATCGCGAGCAGACCCTGTTCCGCGCCACCAAATTCGGCGACGACGTCGACCGGCCGCTGCTGAAGTCGGACGGCAGCTACACCTATTTCGCCAACGACATCGCCTATCACCGCTCCAAGTTCGCCCGCGGCTTCTCGGAGATGATCGACGTCTGGGGCGCCGATCACGGCGGCTACGTCAAGCGCATGCAGGCGGCGGTGAAGGCGGTGACGAACGGGCAGGGCTCGCTCGACGTCAAGCTCTGCCAGCTGGTCCGGCTGCTGCGCAATGGCGAGCAGGTCAGGATGTCGAAGCGCTCGGGCGACTTCGTCACGCTGCGCGAGGTCATCGACGAGGTCGGCCGCGATGCGGTGCGCTTCATGATGATCTTCCGCAAGAACGATGCGACGCTGGATTTCGACCTCGCCAGGGTGGTCGAGCAGTCGAAGGACAATCCGGTCTTCTACGTGCAGTACGCCCATGCCCGCTGCGCCTCGATCTTCCGCCAGGCCGGCGAGGCCTTTCCGGACATGGACCTTTCGCCGCAGGCGCTGGCGCAGGCCGATCTCGGCCTGCTGTCCGACGAGGCCGAGATCGGCATCGTCAAGATGATTGCCGCGTATCCCAGGATGATCGATGCCGCGGCTTCGTCACACGAGCCCCATCGTGTCGCCTTCTTCGTGCACGAGTTGGCGAGCGCCTTTCATTCCCTGTGGAACAAAGGCAAAGACTCGCCGCAATTACGGTTCGTTAATCAAACTGATCGAAAGTCGACCTCGGCAAGATTGGCGTTCGTGCATGCGGTGCGCAGCGTCCTTGCTTCCGGTCTGGCGGTCGTTGGGGTGACGGCGCCGGAGGAGATGCGCTGACGGGATCCATCCCGGCGCATCGGACGCTCTGCGGATCAGAAGGATCCGGTCGGCGTCCGCCGGGTCCGATACGGAAGCGGCGTTGGCCGGGCGTGCCGGAAGGCGAGCCGGCCGGGCTTTCGTCAGATTGACCGCGCGCAGGCGGCGTCCTTTGATGGCGCCGGCACGCGCTGGAATGGATCATGTGATGAGCGAGCCAGCTAGAAACCGTTTCGCCCTCGATCTCGACGATCTGGAGCGTCAGCTGCGCGGGGCGGCCCAGCCGCAGAAGCCGGGCGCGGCGTCCGATCCGCTGATGGAGCTGACCCGCCTCGTCGGCCAGGACGATCCGCTCAAGGAGCTCTTCGCCAGCCGGTCCGAGCCGGCGCGCCCGGCCGCCCCGGCAGCGCCCCAGCCCGTATCGTGGTCCTCCGGCCGGACCGAGCCGAGTTTCCAGCCGACGCTGGTCACCGCCCCGCCGGTGCAGCCGGCGCCGCCGCCGGCCGACGTCCGCGGCGCCCTCGACGAGTTCGAGGCGCTGCTGCGCCGCACGGAGCCGGTGAGGACCGCTCCGCCCCAGCGCCCCGCCGCGGCGCCTGTGCCTCATTACGACGAGGCCGAGCCGCTTCCGGAGCCCTCGCATGCGCAGCCCTATGCGATTCAGAACGAAGGGGCGCATGCCTATGTCCCCGAATCGCCGCGCGATCTCGACGAGACGCCGCCGCAGGGGCAAGCTCAGGCGTACGCTTACGACCAGCACGGTGGCCAGGATTACGACGCGGAACCGCACGGCGCCGAGGACGAGCCTCGCGAATTCCGGCGCTCGCGCTCGCGCAAGGGCATGCTGACGGCGGCGGCGCTGGTCGTCGTCGCTGTCGGCGGCGTCGGTGCGGCCATGGTCTTCCGCAATGGCCGGCCGGCTGGCGTCAACGGCCAGCCGCCGGTGATCGCGGCCGATAACGGCCCGTCCAAGGTCGCCCCGGTCAATCCCGGCGGCGCCGAGATCCCGAATCAGAACAAGCAGATCTACGAGCGCAGCGGCGACACCTCGGCCGACAAGACCAAGGTGGTGAGTCGCGAGGAGCAGCCCGTCGACGTGCAGCAGGCGGCCCGGTCCATGGCGCCGCGGCCGACGCAGGCCTCGGGCGGCGCCATCACGCCGACCGATACCGCAGCGGCGGGCCTGGCCCCGACCGAGCCCGGTCTGATCCCGATT
>NZ_FYAS01000027.1 GCF_900185715.1 Allobosea sp. CS1GBMeth4 | reverse complement strand
GGGGAGACCTCGCGGTACTGGCGCACGGGCGGGACGTAGTCGGCCGGGCGGATCGGGCTCTTGATCTCGTCGTTCGAGACCGGGCGCTTCTGCAGGCGCCGTGCCGGATCGGCGATCGGCACCGCCGCCAGCAGCCGCTTGGTGTAGGGATGCTGCGGGTTGCCGAAGATCGCCTCGCGCGGGCCGATCTCGACGATCTCCCCGAGATACATCACCGCCACCCGGTGGCTGACCCGCTCGACCACCGCCATGTCGTGCGAGATGAACAGATAGCCCAGGCCCATCCTGGCCTGCAGCTCCAGCATCAGGTTGACCACCTGCGCCTTGACCGAGACGTCGAGCGCCGACACCGCCTCGTCCGCAACGATCAGACGCGGCTCCACCGCGAGCGCCCGCGCGATGCAGATGCGCTGGCGCTGCCCGCCCGAGAACTCGTGCGGGAAGCGGCTCGCCATGTCCGGCGAGAGCCCGACCCGCTGCAGCAGGTCCGCGACCTTGTCGCGCGCCTGCGAGCGGCTCGCCAGGTCGTTGATCAGCAGCGGCTCGGCGATCGCCGCACCGACATTCATGCGCGGGTTCAGCGAGGCGAACGGGTCCTGGAAGATCATCTGCATGCGCTTGCGCTGCTCGCGCAGCTCGCCCTGGCCGAGCTTCAGCACGTCGACCCCGTCGAGCAGCACCGAGCCCGACAGCGGCTCGACCAGGCGCAGCACCGAGCGACCCGTCGTCGACTTGCCGCAGCCCGATTCCCCGACCAGCGCCAGCGTCTCGCCCGCCTTCAGGCTGAACGAGACGTTCTCGACCGCATGCACCCGCCCCCTGACCTGCGAGAGCAGCCCGGAGCGGATCTCGAAGCGCGTCGTCAGCCCCGAGACCTCGAGCACCGGCCGCTCGGCCTCCTTGACCGTGTCGGGCACCTCGACCGGAACGTCCGACTGCCCCGTCAGCCGGTCGACCACCGGAAAGCGCATCGGCCGCCGGCGCCCCTCCATCGAGCCCAGGCGCGGCACCGCCGAGAGCAGCGCCTTGGTGTAGGGCTTCTGCGGATGGGCGAAGATCGCCTCGGTCGCACCCGTCTCGACCTCGTCGCCATTGTACATCACCACCGTCCGGTCGGCGATCTCCGCCACCACGCCCATGTCGTGCGTGATGAACAGAACCGACATCCCCTCCTCCTGCTGAAGCAGCTTGATCAGCTCGAGGATCTGCGCCTGGATCGTCACGTCCAGCGCCGTCGTCGGCTCGTCCGCGATCAGCAGCTTCGGCTTGCAGGCCAGCGCCATCGCGATCATCACGCGCTGGCGCATCCCGCCCGAGAACCGGTGCGGGTATTCGTGGAAGCGCGACTTCGCCGCCGGGATCCTCACCTTCTCCAGAAGCCGGATCGTCTCCGCCTCCGCCGCCGAGCGCGACAGACCGCGATGCAGGATCAGCGCCTCCGCGATCTGGAAGCCGATCGTCAGCACCGGGTTCAGCGAGGTCATCGGCTCCTGGAAGATCATCGCGATCTCGTTGCCGCGGATGTCGCGCATCTGCGCATCCGGCAGCGTCAGAAGCTCCTTGCCGTTCAGCTTGATCGAGCCCTCGATCCGGCTCGACCCGGGCGGCGTCAGACGCATGATCGACAACGCCGTCACGCTCTTGCCCGACCCAGACTCGCCCACGACCGCAACCGTCTCCTGCGGCTTGATGTCGAAGGACA
>NZ_FYAS01000026.1 GCF_900185715.1 Allobosea sp. CS1GBMeth4 | reverse complement strand
AGCCGGTCGTGCCCGCCACCAGCAGATGCGGCATCCGCGCCAGATCCGCGATCACCGGCTCGCCGCCGATCGTCTTGCCCAGGCACAGCGCCAGCCTGTGCTTGGTCGCCTCGAAATCATGGCTGGCGAGCAATTCGCGCAGATACACCGTCTCGCGCTTGGCGTTCGGCAATTCGATGCCGATCGCGTTCTTGCCCTGCACCACCGCAACGCGCGCCGACACCGCGCTCATCGAGCGCGCTATGTCGTCCGCCAGCGAAATCACACGCGACGACTTCGTCCCGGGCGCAGGCTCCAGCTCGTACAGCGTCACCACCGGGCCGGGACGAACCTGGCTGATCTCGCCCCGCACGCCGAAATCCTCCAGCACGCCTTCCAGCAAGGTGGCGTTCTGCTCCAGCGCGTCGGTGGAGACGGCATTCGCGGGGATCTTCTTCGGCTCGGCCAGATAGGTCAGCGGCGGCAATTCGAAGCCGTCGCGGTCGAGCAGCGAGGGCTGCGCCTCGCGCGACAGGCGCTTGCCCGGCTTGGGCGCCCGCACCGGCTGCGCGACGCGCGGCGCGTTGAGGTCGCGCAGGTCCTGCGCCTCGAAGGGCTCGTCATCGTCGTCATCGGCAGGGCGGGCGGCGGGTCCCGGCCTGGTGGCTGCGCGCGCGAGCTCGGGGGCGACCACGGGGGCCCTGTAGGGCTCCGGATCGCCGGTGAAGTTCGGCTCGCGGCGGATCCGCCCGGCCTGGGCCGGAACGGGCATCGCGCTGGCGCCGGCGGAGGCCGGCTGCGGCGGCCGCGGCAGGCGGCGCAGGATCGCGGATTTCAGCGCCATGGCGCCATGGGCGATCCAGCCGATCAGGATCACCGAGAAGCCCGGCTCGTCGTCGCGGCGCTCCTCGCCGTCCGCGAAGGCGTCGTCGTCATGGTCGGGCTCGGGATCCTCGTCGGTGACGAAGCCGAAGCCGGCGGCGGCCGTGACGGAGAGAATGGCGATGCCGGCGAAGACGAAGGCGACAAGGCCGCCGAGCGCGGTGCCGGACAGGCCGACGATGTTGCGGGTGCCGTGCAGCAGCGCGTCGCCGATCACGCCACCCATGCCGGTGGGAAGCGGCCAGCGCGGCGTCGCCGGCAGGGCGCTCGCCACGGCGGCGGTCGAGACGATGCCGACGACCCAGAGGACGAGCTTGAGCGCGCTGCGGTCGAAGAGGTGGAAGCGGATCAGCCTGAGCGCCCAGAGCAGTGGCGGCAGCAGCAGCGCGACGACGCCGAGGCCGAGCAGCTGCATGGCGAGATCGGCGACCATGGCACCGGGACGGCCGAGCAGGTTGCGCACGGTGCCGCGCGTGGCGTTGTTGAGGCTGGGATCGTCGACGGACCAGGTGGCGAGGGCGACCGCGACGGCGATCATCACCGCCAGCATCGCCATGCCGGCGATCTCGGCGGCCCGGCGCGACAGGAATTCGCGCACCGGATCGGGCAGGCGGTCGATCAGCGATGAGGAGCGTCGGATCGTGCGCATGGGGCCGTGTCTGCGGGCGTCAGGAAGGCGGCCCCGCGGCCGCCCCGTCGAACCGGCAGGTTAGGAAGCTCCGGTTAAGACCCGCTTAACCTTGCGCTGCCGCCGCGCTCTGTCGCGGTTCTGCGGAACGATGCCGCCGCCGCCGCATTGCGAGACCAGCAGCGAGAAGGAGGACGAGATGCTCGAAGTCGATGGCAGGATCGCGCGGATCGCCCGGATCTGGCGCGGCCGAACCGTGCCGGAGAAGGCCGACGCCTATGCCGATTATCTGCTCGAGGTCGGCGTCAGGCCGCTGGCCAGGAAAGCGCTCGGCGCGCAGATGTTTCGCGAGGACCGCGAGACCGAGAGCGAGTTCGTGACGATTTCCTATTGGGAGAGCGTCGAGGCGATGTCGCGCTTCGCCGGACCCGACCCGCGCAGGATCCACCATCTCGAGCGCGATGCCGAATTCCTGATCGAGCTGCCCGACTCGGTGCAGGTCTTGGAGATCGTGCTCGACCGGGCGGAAAGCCGCGATTGAGCAGCCCAACGAAAAGCCCCGGCGGTGGCCCGCCGGGGCGTCGTTTCGTGGAAGACGAGCGCAGCGCTCAGTCGTGATAGGCGCGCTCGCCGTGTTCGGCGATGTCGAGGCCCTCGCGCTCCTGATCGGAGGTGACGCGCAGCCCGACGATCACGTCGACGATCTTGTAGAGGATCGCCGAGCCGACGCCGCTGAAGACGAGCGTGAACAGCACCGCCTTGAGCTGGGCCATGAAGGCCGTGCCGAACTCGTAGGTCGCGGCGACGAGCTCGCCCGGCTTGGTCGAGTAATCGGGGATGCCGGCGCCGCCGAGCGCCTGGTTGACCAGGATGCCGGTCGCCAGCGCACCGATGATGCCGCCGATGCAGTGGATGCCGAAGACGTCGAGCGAGTCGTCGTAGCCGAGCGCGTTCTTGACCGTCGAGCAGAAGACGAAGCAGACGACGCCGGCGACGAGGCCGAGCACGATCGAGCCCATCGGGCCGGCGAAGCCGGCCGCCGGAGTGACGGCGACGAGACCGGCGACCGCGCCCGAGACCATGCCGAGCATGGAGGGCTTACCCTTCACGGCCCATTCGACGAACAGCCAGGCGACCGCCGCCGCCGCCGTGGCGACGAAGGTGTTGATCATGGCGAGCGCGGCGGTGCCGTTGGCTTCGAGGTTGGAGCCGGCGTTGAAGCCGAACCAGCCGACCCAGAGCAGGGCGGCGCCGATCAGCGTCATGGTCAGCGAGTGCGGAGCCATGAGCTCGCGGCCGAAGCCGATGCGCTTGCCGATCAGGAGGCAGCCGACCAGGCCCGCGATGCCGGCGTTGATGTGCACGACGGTGCCGCCGGCGAAGTCGAGCGCGCCCCATTTGAACAGCATGCCGGCATCGGCATTGACCGCATCGAGCGCCGTCTGGGCCGCGGCCTTGCCGTCCGCGCCGGCCTCGGCCAGCGCCTTGGCGGCGTTGCCGACCGCGTCGGGCCCGCCCCAGTACCAGACCATGTGGGCCATCGGGAAATAGATGAAGGTGACCCAGAGCACGGTGAACAGCAGCAGCGCCGAGAACTTCATGCGCTCGGCGAAGGCACCGACGATGAGCGCCGGCGTGATGCAGGCGAAGGTCATCTGGAAGGCGATGTAGACATATTCCGGGATGACGACGCCGTTGGAGAAGGTCGCGGCAGTCGAATTGCCGTCCACGCCCCTGAGGAAGGCCTTGGAGAAGCCGCCGACGACATCGTTGAGGCCGCCGCCATTGGTGAAGGCGAGCGAATAGCCGAAGACGACCCACATCAGGCAGACGATGCTGACGATGGCGAAGACTTGGGTCAGCACCGACAGCATGTTCTTGGTGCGAACCAGGCCGCCATAGAACAGCGCGAGGCCCGGCACCGTCATCAGGAGCACGAGGATCGTCGAGCTCATCATGAAGGCGACGTCGCCCTTGTTGGGCACGGGGGCGGGGGGCGTCGCCGGGGCCTGCGCCAGCGCGGCGCCGGCCATGGCGGCAAGCGCCAGCCCGACCAGCCCGGCCCGGTTAAGGGTCTTGAAAGTCATCGTGTAACTCCTGGACAAAAGGTCGGGATCAGAGGGCGTCGCCGTCGGTCTCGCCGGTGCGGATGCGCACGGCCTTCTCGATCGACGAGACGAAGATCTTGCCGTCGCCGATCTGGCCGGTGCGGGCGGCAACGGTGATGGCCTCGATCACCTTCGGGACGAGTTCGTCGGTGACGGCGACCTCGATTTTGATCTTCGGCAGGAAGCTCACGGCGTATTCGGCGCCGCGGTAGATCTCGGTATGACCTTTCTGCCGGCCATAGCCCTTCACCTCGGTGACGGTCAGCCCGTGCACGCCGATGGCCGTGAGCCCGTCGCGCACCTCCTCCAGCTTGAACGGCTTGATGATAGCCATCACGATCTTCATGGCTGGGTTACCCCCGCTTTTGCGCCGCCCGACCACGGTCCCGACGGCATCGTTGCGCCTCTCGCGCCCTTTCGAGCCAGGCGCGTCGCGGTCGGCCTATCAAGCGGCGTGCCAACCGGGAGATGTGGCGCGCCGGCGGGCAATGCCGTGATTTCGCCATGATCGGCGGGCGCCACCGGCCGATCTATGCCCAAAATATCGGCAAATGTCGCTAAACTAGGCTCCCTGTCGGCTCAGGCCCGGTCGGGCCGCGGCCGGATCAGGCCTTCCTGCGCCACCGAGGCGACGAGTTGCCCCCGCCGGTCGAAGACGAGGCCGCGCGAAAAGCCGCGGGCACCGGAGGCGGAGGGGCTGTCCTGCGCGTAGAGCAGCCACTCGTCGGCCCGGAAAGGCCGGTGGAACCAGAGCGCATGGTCGAGGCTGGCGCCCTGGATGCGCCGGTCGAAGACGCTGGTGCCATGCGCGATCAGGCTGGAATCGAGCAGCAGCAGGTCGGAGGCATAGGCGAGGACGCTCCGGCGCAGGGCCGGCTCGTCGGGCAGGGTCTGAGAAGCCCGGACCCAGACGTTGAACTTCGGCTCGCGCGGACCGTCGACAGCGTAGCGACTGATCTCGACCGGCCGGATCTCGATGGGCCGCTCGCGCCGGTAATAGGCGCGCACGGTTTCGGGCATGTGAGGAAGCACGTCGCGCTCCATGCCGTCGCGGCCCGGAAGCTCCTCCGGCATGGGCACGGCGGGCATCGGCATCTGGTGGTCGTAGCCGGGCTCGGCGATCTGGAACGAAGCGGACATGGCGAAGATCGCCGCCTCCCTCTGCAGCGCGAGCACGCGCCGCGTCGAGAACGAGCCGCCGTCGCGCAGGCGCTCGACCTCGTAGAGGATCGGAAGCTGCGGGTCCCCCGGCAGCAGGAAATAGGCATGGAGCGAGTGCGGCTGCCGGTCCTCGACCGTCCGGCAGGCGGCATAGAGCGCCTGGCCGATCACCTGCCCGCCGAAGACCCGCGTCCAGCCATTGTCGGGGCTGCGACCGCGGAACCGGTTGTTTCCGAGCGCTTCGAGGTCGAAGATCGAGAGCAGGGTGTCGGCGGCGCGGGTCATCGGCTTGGGGCTGGCTCGCTGCGGGGCTTGCGGCGCGGTTCGGCGGAAGGCAAGACGGCACGGTTGCATCAGCGCCGAGCGGCCTTGCCGCGTCAAGCGAGGCGATACGGGGAAGGCCATGGCGCAGAGTTCCGAACCAGCGAGCCGGCGCATCGTCATCGCCGGCGGCGGCATCGCCGGGTTGACGCTCGCGGTCGCGCTGAAGCAGGCGCTGGGCGAGGGTTTCGGCGTCGTGGTCGCCGATCCGGCGCTGGCCGGACCGCCGCGCGCCGACAGCCGCGCCTACGCGGTCGCCGCCGCCGCCCGCAACATGCTGGAGGCGCTCGGGGTCTGGCGCCTGGCCGAGGCGGCGTCGACGCCGATGACCGAGATGATCATCACGGACAGCCGGACCCCCGACGTGGTGCGGCCGGTCTTCCTGACCTTCGACGGCGAGGTCGAGCCCGGACAGCCCTTCGCGCACATGGTCGAGAACGCCGCCCTCACGGCGGCGCTGCTCCAGGTCGCGCGGGCCAACGGCGTCGCGCTGCGGACAGCGGGCGTCAGCTCCGGCGCCATGGAGGAGGGTGGCGGCGTGATCGCGGTAACCTTCTCCGATGGCGGGAGCCTCGATGCGGCGCTGCTCGTCGCCGCCGACGGGGCGCGTTCCAAGTTGCGCGAGCAGGCCGGGATCGGCTGGGTCGGCTGGTCCTATCCGCAATCGGGAATCGTCGCGACGATCGGCCATGAACGGCCGCATGAAGGGCGGGCGATCGAGCATTTCCTGCCTTCCGGCCCCTTCGCAATCCTGCCGCTGCCGGACGGCGGCAAGCTCGGCCACCGCTCCTCGATCGTCTGGACCGAGCGGAGCGCGAACGTTCCGGCGCTGCTGGCGCTCGACGAGAGCGACCTGCTGCTCGAGATCGAGCGCCGCTTCGGCCTCGAACTCGGCGAGATCGCGCTGGAGAGCCGCCCCGGCGCCTATCCCCTCTCCTTCGGCATGGCGCGCCGCTTCGTCGCGGACCGGCTGGCCCTGCTCGGCGACGCCGCCCATGTCGTCCATCCGATCGCCGGCCAAGGGCTCAATCTCGGGCTGAAGGATGTCGCGGCCCTGGCCGAAGTCATCGTCGACGCCGCCCGGCTCGGCCTCGACGTCGGCGGCCCGGACGTGCTGGAAGGCTACGAGACGGGACGGCGTTTCGATACGCTCGCCATGGGCGTCGTCACCGATGGGCTCAACCGGCTGTTCTCGAACGATTCGACGCCGCTGCGGCTGGCGCGCGATCTCGGCCTCGGCCTGGTCGAGCGCATGCCGGGGCTGAAGCGCTTCTTCATCCGCGAGGCCGCCGGGCTGGCCGGCCCGACGCCGCGGCTGCTGAAGGGCGAGATGCTCTGAGGTACTACTCGCCGCGGCGTCCCTGAACCCGGTGGGTCATACCGAGTCGGACCGGCAGGATGCGCGATGCCAGGCCCTACCCGTCCAGTGGCCGCGCTTCCTCCGGCAGCATGATCGGGATGCCGTCGCGGATCGGATAGGCGAGCTTCGCCGCGCGGCTGATCAGTTCCTGGCGGGCGGCATCATATTCGAGCGTCGCCTTGCTCACCGGGCAGACGAGGATCTCCAGCAGCTTCGGGTCGATCCGCGTCGCGGCCGGTGCCGCATCCTCCTGGTCGGGCTTCATCGCAGAGTCCTCCTCAACCCCGGCGGTGCGGCAGATCGGCCAGCATGCCGGCGGCGACCATGAGCTTTGGCAGGGACAGGCCCGACATGGCAATGGCCGAGACGGTGGCGCGGGTGCGCTCGGCCTCGGCGCCACGTTCGTCGAGCCAGCCCTTCACCGCATCGGCTCCGGATTTCCCGGTTGCGATCTCCTGGGTCAGGCTCGCATGGGCGTCGGTGAGGGTCTCGACCGCGCGCTGGCGCGCCAGACGTTCGTAATCGTCGGTCGCCGGCACGGAAGCGGCGGCCGCGGCCAGGGTCGAGAAGCCGAAGATCGAATCGGCTCCGAAATGGATCCGGGCCACCTCGACGAGGTCGCGCTTCGTCCGGCTGGCGATGTCGACGATGTCGGTCGCCTCGGCCAGCCAGGGCAGGCTGGCGACGCGCGCCGCCAATGCGTCCGGCACGCCTTCCGCCGCGAGCGCGGCGATCCGGGCCGCGCGGGCCTGGGCGGCGATGTCCGGCAGTAGCTCGGCGAGCGCGGCCTCGAGCGTCGCGACGCCCGAGGCATAATGGGCCACGGTCTGCTCGATCGCGCCGGGCTCGGCGACGCCGCGGCGCAGGAACCAGCGCATCCGGTCGACGACAAGTTCCTGCGCGGCGGCGTAGAGGCCGATCTGAGTCCTGCCCGGCAGCTTGGCGTCGAGCGCGTCGATGGCGCCGTTCAGCGCGATCAGATCGAAGGAATCGCGGGCGACGGCATAGGCGGCCGCGATCGCCGGGGCGTCGGCGCGGGTCTGGTCGGCCAGCATGGCGACGATGGCAGGACCGCCCCGGTTGATGATGGCGTTAGCGAGCTGGGTGGCGACGATCTCGCGGCGCAGCTTGTGCCCGGCGATCTCGTCGCCATAGCGCTCGCGCAGCGGCTGCGGGAAATAGCGGACGAGCTCGCTGCGCAGGTAGGGGTCGTCCGGCACGGAGGATTCGAGCAGCGCGTCGTGCAGGGCGAGCTTGGCATAGGCGAGCAGCACGGCCAGCTCCGGCCGCGTCAGGCCCTCGCCGCGCTTCTCGCGCTCGATCAGGACCGCATCGGGCGGCAGATATTCGACGCCGCGATCGAGGCGACCCTCGTTCTCGAGCTGCACCATCAGGCGGCGCAGATGCGGCGTCGCCTGGACGCCCTGCGCCTCGGTCAGGGAGAGAGCCAGCGTCTGCAGATAGTTGTTGCGCAGGACGAGCAGGCCGACCTCGTCGGTCATCTCGGCGAGGAGCGCGTTGCGCTTCTCCTCGGGCAGGCGGCCGTCGCGGACCGGACCGGCGAGCGCGATCTTGATGTTGACCTCGACGTCAGAGGTGTTGACGCCGGCGGAGTTGTCGATGGCGTCGGTATTGAGGCGCACGCCGCGCCGGGCCGCCTCGATGCGGCCACGCTGGGTGCAACCGAGATTGGCGCCCTCGCCGACCACGCGGGCGCGGAGATCGGCGCCGCTGACGCGGATCGCATCGTTGGCGCGGTCGCCGACCTGGGCGTCGGTCTCGTCGCTGGCACGGATATAGGTGCCGATGCCGCCGAACCAGAGCAGGTCGACCGGGGCCTTCAGAATCGCCGTCATCAGCTCGGCCGGCGTGACCTCGGCCTTGTCGAAGCCGAGCACCTGCCGGATCTCTGCCGAGAGCGGGATGCTCTTGGCCTGGCGCGAGAACACGCCGCCGCCTTGCGAGATCAGCGACTTGTCGTAATCGGCCCAGGAGGAGCGCGGCAGGGCGAACATGCGCTGGCGCTCGAGCAGGCTCCTGGCCGGGTCGGGATCGGGATCGAGGAAGATGTCGCGATGGTCGAAGGCAGCGACCAGCCTGATCGCCGGCGAGAGCAGCATGCCGTTGCCGAAGACGTCGCCCGACATGTCGCCGACCCCGGCGACGGTGAAGGGCGTGGTCTGGATGTCGACGTCCATCTCGCGGAAATGCCGCTTCACCGCCTCCCAGGCGCCGCGGGCGGTGATGCCCATGCCCTTGTGGTCATAGCCCTGCGAGCCGCCGGAGGCGAAGGCGTCGCCGAGCCAGTGGTGCTTCTCGGCCGAGAGCGCATTGGCGGTGTCGGAGAAGGTCGCGGTGCCCTTGTCGGCGGCGACGACGAGATAGGGGTCGTCGCCGTCATGCCGGACCGTGTCCGGCGGCGGCACCACCGTCTCGCCGTCGAGATTGTCGGTCAGCTCCAGCAGGGTGCGCACGAAGATGCGGTAGCTCTCGGTGCCTTCGGCGAGCCAGGCCTGGCGGTCGCTCGCCGGCGGCAGGCGCTTGGGCACGAAGCCGCCCTTGGCGCCGACCGGCACGATGACGGCGTTCTTGACCTGCTGCGCCTTGACCAGGCCGAGCACCTCGGTGCGGAAATCCTGCGGCCGGTCCGACCAGCGCAGGCCGCCGCGCGCGACCTTGCCGAAGCGCAGATGGACGCCCTCGACCCGCGGCGAATAGACGAAGATCTCGTAGAGCGGGTGCGGCAGCGGCATGCCGTCGACGCGGCTGGAGGCGAATTTGAACGAGATCGTGCCGCGCGGATGTCCGTCCTCGCCGATCTGGAAGAAATTGGTCCGCAGAGCGGCGTCGATCAGGTTGACGAAGCGGCGCAGGATCCGGTCCTCGTCGAGGCTGGTGACGTCGGCGAGCGCCGCTTCGATCCGCTCGCGCTCGGCCTTGACGCGCCCGGCCCGTTCCGCCTCGGGCAGGCGCGGATCGAATTTGGCGACGAAGAGCTCGACCAGGCCGGTGGCGATGCCGGCATGCCGCGTCAGCGCATCGGCGATGTAGTCCTGCGCATAGGGAGCGCCGACCTGACGCAGATAGCGGCCGAGCGCGCGCAGCAGCGCCGCCTCGCGCCAGGCGAGGCCGGCGGCGAGGACGAGCTGGTCGAAGCGGTCGGATTCGGTCAGGCCGCGGAACTGCGCCATCAGCGCCGCCTCGACCGTGGGATCGAGCTTCTCGATGTCGATCTCGCCGCCGCCGGCGCGCTCGAGCGTCATGTCGTGCAGCCAGACGCGGGCTTCTCCGCCGGCCTCGGCGCTCTGCTGCGGCGCGATGTTGAAGGTGCGCTCGTTGACGACGCGGAAGCCCATGTTCTCCAGCATCGGCACGCGCTCGGAGAGCGAGATCGCGATGTCGCGCGAGAACAGCTTGAGGTTGGCGCGAACCGCGCCGTCGCCCTCGCGGCGATAGAGATCGACTGCGCGCGGCCGGTCGTCCGAGAGCTTCTGCAGCACCTCGATGTCGATCAGCGCGTCCTCGGCCGAATAGCGCTCGCGATAGGCGGCGCCGAAGGCTTCGGCGTAGCGCTCGGCGAGGGCGCGCGCGGCGGGGCCGGCCTTCTGCCCGTCGAGCGCATCCTTGAGCCCGTCGCCCCAGGTGCGGACGATCGACGCGATGCCGGCTTCGAGCGCCTTGCGGTCGATCTTGGGCGTGCGGCCCTCGTCGCGGCCGATGATGTAGTGCGTGCGGGCGAGCGGGCCCTCCGGATAAGCCGGATAGGCGGCGGAGACGCGGCCCTGGTAGATGCGGGCGAGGAACTCGCCGACGCGACGGCGCACCGTGGTGTCGTAGCGGTCCTTCGGGATGAAGATGAGCGCCGAGACGAAGCGGTCGAACTCGTCGGCGCGGGCGAGGGCGCGGATGCGTGGCCGCTCGGTCAGCTGCATGATGTCGAGGGCGAAGCGTTCCAGCGTCTCGACATCGATCTGGAAGAGCTCGTCGCGCGGGAAGGCGTCGAGCACGTTGTAGAGGGCGCGGCCGGAATAGCTCGACGGGTCGAAGCCGGTGCTCTTCAGCACGCGCGCGACCTTGAGCCGCAGATAGGGAATGGCGCGGGCGCTGCCGGTATAGGCATTGGAGGTGAGCAGGCCGACAATGCGCAGCTCGCCGTCGAGCCGGCCGTCGGCGGTGAAGAGCTTGACCCCGACATAGTCGAGATGGACGCGGCGGTGGACCCGGCTCTTGACGTTGGCCTTGGTGATGATCAGCGCCTGGGGCTTGGCCAGGAAGGCGCGGATCTCCGGCGTCATCACCACGAGCTCGCGATTCTTGCGCAGAACCCGGACATGCGGGTCGCGCAGGATGCCGAGGCCGGAGGAATCGACCGGGTCGGCCGCGGTGTCGCCACCCGCGAAGCGGTAGGCGCGGACGCCGAGCAGGGTGAAATTGTCGCTGGCGATCCATTCGAGGAAGTTCAGCGCCTCGGCGACCTCGTCCTCCGGCAGCGGCGGCGGGTTGGCGCGATAGGACTGGATCACCTCGGTGATGCGGCCGCGCATCGCCGCCCAGTCGTCGACGGCGAGGCCGACATCGACATAGACGCGGGCGAGGCCGGCGGCGAGCCGCTCGCGCGCTTCGGGCGTGTCGATCCGGTCGAGATGGATATGGATCAGGCTCTCCCGGCGGGTGCCTTCGACCGCGCGGGCCGCGGCCTCGCCCGCGAGCGAGGCGAAGGCACCGTCCTCCTTGCGCATCACGGCGAGGATGGGGTGAGCGACCAGGCGCGGCTCGTAACCCTGCTCGGCCAGCTCGGCCAGGGTCGAATCGAGCAGGAAGGGCTTGTTGTCGTTGACGACCTCGAGGATGGTGATCTGGCGCTCGCGCTCGCCTTCCGCCACCGCTTCGTCCCGGAAGCGCAGATTGGGTTCGCCGGGCTTGCGTCGGCCGCTCAGATGGGCGTAGGCCGCTTCGGCGGCGCGGGCCAGCAGATCCGGCGGCAGCGCGACGAGATCCTCGGCGACGGTGCGGCCATAGAGCAGCTTGGGGAATTCGACAGGCATCGCGGAGCCGAGCTCGCGGGCCGCCACCTCGATCGCGGTGACGGCCGCAGCCGTGGCATTCGCTTCCCGCTTGGCCATAATCGCCTTCCCCCTGCTATTTTGCCGAAGCGATGACATAGCTCATCTGCCGCCGCAACTTTCGTCGCATCGCGGCAGACAGATTGCACCAATATGGCGCGGAAGCGGCAGGATCTGCCCGATCCGCGCGCATATCAGCGCGAGGAGTGCAGAGATGACGACCAAGCATGACAAAGCGATGGTGGGCGAAGCACCGGCGAAGCAGGATGCTCCGCCTGCCGTCATGGCGCTCGCGCTGGCGCCGGCCGAACTGTCCGGGGAGATGCAGGCCTATTTCGCCAAATGCGAGGAGAAGCTCGGCTATGTGCCGAACGTGCTGCTGGCCTACGCGCATGACGATGCCAAGCTCACGGCCTTCGCCACCCTCTACAACGACCTGATGCTGGCGCCCTCCGGCCTGTCGAAGCTGGAGCGCGAGATGATCGCCGTCGCCGTCTCGAGCGTGAACCGCTGCTATTACTGCCTCACCGCGCATGGACAGGCGGTGCGGCAGCTGTCCGGGGACCCCGTGCTCGGCGAGATGCTGGTGATGAACTATCGCGCCGCGCAACTCTCGCCGCGGCACCGCGCCATGCTCGATTTCGCGGTGAAGCTGACCGAGACGCCGCACCGGATCGAGGAGGAGGATCGCGAAGCCCTGCGCAAGGTGGGGTTCGGCGAGCGCGACATCTGGGACATCGGCGCGGTCGCGGCCTTCTTCAACATGTCGAACCGGCTCGCCTCGGCGGTCGATATGCGGCCCAATGCCGAGTACCACGGGGCGTCCCGGTAGCCGCCAAAGAAAACGGCCGGCGGAGACCGCCAGCCGTGAGTTAGCCTGGACTGGTTGGCCCGGCCCGCCGCAGCGCCGGAGGGGCTGGGGGGCTGACGTGTCCGGAGCCGGACAGGCCGGGCCGTCTAGGCAACGAATCGGAGTTGAACGCCGCAACGGGGCGGTCGCTTGGCGCAAGCGCGGCGAAATCGTGGCAATTGGACCGCCGCCGGCCGAGCGGTAGGAAGGTGGCCGGGCCGTCTTGCCAGCGGCGGGAGCCAGGCGCATCATTCCTTGCCGGATAAGGGGCCCGGGGGCGCCGCGCCGGCGAATTCCGACCATTCCAGGCGGAACGGCCGGATGGGAGGCGCGCCGGCCAACATCGGACAGGAGGCGCCATGAGCGAAAGCGAAACTCCGCCAGCGCAGCGAGCGGGCGCGGTCGTCGCCTTCCCCGCTGCCGCCGCGCCCTCTTCCGTCACCTTCGACCGGCGTGAGCTGAACGAGCTGTTCAATCTCTATGGCCGCATGGTCGCGGCCGGCGAGTGGCGGGACTACGCCATCGATTTCCTGCGCGACAAGGCACAGTTCTCGGTCTTCCGGCGGGCGGCCGAGGTGCCGCTCTACCGGATCGTCAAGGATCCGTCGCTGGCGCGGCGCCAGGGCGCCTATTCGGTGGTGACGGCGACCGGGCTGGTGCTGAAGCGCGGCGCCGAGCTCGGCCGCGTGCTGCGCGTGCTCGACAAGCGGCTGAGCGTGGTGAGCTGAGCCGCCCAGCGGGACTCTGCCCAAAGCAAAGCCCCGGCCGCAGGCCGGGGCTTCGTGTCTTCAGGCTGTCGGCCCGGTCACTCCTGGCGATTGCCGAAGAGCGAGAGCAGCAGCTGGAACATGTTGACGAAGTCGAGGTAGAGCGACAGCGCGCCGTTCACCGAGAGCTTCGCGGCGCTCTCCGCGTCGAGGCCCGAATACAGGTACATCTCCTTCAGGCGCTGCGTGTCCCAGGCGGTCAGGCCGGCGAAGATCAGGACGCCGATCACCGAGACCGCGAAGCCGAGCGCGCTCGAGGCGAGGAAGATGTTGACGACCGACGCCAGGATCAAACCGATCAGGCCCATGATCAGGAAGGAGCCCAGGCCCGAGAGCGACTTCTTCGTGGTGTAGCCGTAGAGGCTGAGGCCGCCGAAGGTCGCCGCGGTGATGAAGAACACCCGCGCGATCGATTCGCTGGTGAAGACGACGAAGATCGACGACAGCGAGACGCCCATCACCGCCGCGAAGGCGAAGAACATGGCGCGCGCCGAAGACGAGCTCATCTGCTCGGCCCGGAACGAGAAGAAGAAGATGAAGGCGAGCGGCGCCAGCATCACCACCCATTTCAGCGGGCTGAGATACAGCGCCTGGCCGAGCGGCGTCAGCGCGGTGACCTTGCCCGTGGGCGAGTAGCCGGCGATCGCCAGCATGGAGATGCCGATGGCGAACAGGCCGGTGATGGCCAGGCCGATCGTCATGTTGTTGTAGACGCCGAGCATGAACGAGCGCAGGCCCTGGTCCAGCTCGACGGCGCTGGTCTGCTGTGCGCGGCCGGCACCCCAGACCTGAGCGTTGCGGTCGAAATCGCTCATGGAGAGAATTCCCCTTGAAACTATGCCTGGCCGGCAGCGCGCATCGCGCCGCCCGCCGTCGCGCACCATCGTCGCGACAGCGTGAAATATGAGGTGGATCGCGCGGCCTTACAAGGGGTCAGCATGGTTAGCGCTGCCGCCGGCATAGAAATTCGCCGGACAGTGGATGCAACATTACCAACTGTCCATGTTTATGATGCGCTGCGACGACTCAGAACTCATAAATTCCTCAGATGAGAAGCGGGCGCTTTCGACAGTATTTGTAGCGTCCCGATCAACCCGAACACGACGGTGACCACGACCGCCGCAGTCGCAACGACAATAGCGCCCGTCGGATCGGGAACGAAATCTATCTTCATCACTTGCGTGACGACACCCCAGCCCGCCGCGGCACCTGCCAGAAGTCCGAACAGGGCCGAAACGACGCCGATGCCTGCGTATTCGAGGATGTACGACGAAAGTATGAAGCGCCGGGTCGCGCCGAGGGTCTTCAGGATCATCGCGTCATAGAGCCGCGCCCTCTGGCCGGCAGCGAGCGCGCCGGCCAGAACCAGCAGGCTCGCGGCGATGGCGAGGCTGGAGGCGCCGCGAATCGCGCCGGCGAGCTGGCCGACGATGCCGTTGACCGCGTCCAGCGCGTCCTTGACCCGGACCGCGGTCACCGCCGGGAAGGCGATGGCGAGCTGGCGCATCAGGGCGGCGTCGCCGGTCGCGGGCGTGGCGCCGGCGTCGGTCACGGTGGCGAGATTGGTGTGAGGTGCGCCTGCGAAGGTGTTGGGCGAGAACACCATGACGAAGTTGATGCCGAGCGAGCGCCATTCGATGTCGCGGAAATTGGCGATGCGCGCGGTGATGGTGCGGCCGAGCACGTTGACGCTGAGACGGTCGCCGAGCTTGAGCCCGAGACCCTCGATCGCGCGGGCGTCGAAGGAGACCAGGGGCTCGCCGCGATAGTTCTCCGGCCACCATTCGCCGGAGGCGAGCCGGGAACCCTCCGGCATGGTCCGGGCGTAGGTGATGCCGCGGTCGCCTTCGAGCACCCAGGCCATCTGCTCGCTCGCCTTGACCTGCTCGGCCGGCACGCCGTTCAGGCTGACGATGCGCCCGCGCATCATCGGCACGCGCTCGACATGTGCGCCCGGGCGCCGTTCGGCGAGGAAGCCGTCGAAGGCGGCGGCCTGGGCGTTGGGAATGTCGAGGAAGAAGAAGCTCGGCGCCTTCTGCGGCAGCGACTGGGTCAATTGCCGCCTGAGGCTGACGTCGATGAAGGCGAGAGTCGAGAGCAGAGCGACGCCGAGCCCGAGCGAGAGCACCAGCGAAGGCGTCAGGGCGCCGGGCCGGTAGCTGTTGGCGAGCGCCATGCGCAGCGCCGGCCGGCGCGGGCGTCCGGCGCGGCGCGCCAGCGCCATCACCCCCCAGGCGACGAGGCGGAGCAGCAGGAAGACGCCGGTGGCGGCGGCGATGTAGATCAGCGCGATGCGGCGGTCGTAGGCGAAGACGAGCGCGACGCCGACCAGGCCGGCGAGCGCGGCGAGGAAAAGCGCGAGATAGATCCAGCGCGGCCGGCGCCGGTCGGGCTCGACCTGATCGCGGAACAGGGCCGAGACCGGCACGTCATGGGCGCGGCCGAGCGGAAGAATGGCGAAGACCAGTGCCGTCAGCAGGCCGTAAAGGGCGGCGATGGCGAGCTCGGCCGGGGCGAGCGTCGGCTCGAAGGGCAGCGGCAGGATGTCGGCCAGCGCATAGCCCAGCGCGAAGGGCGCCGCCGCGCCGAGCGCGAGTCCGATCGCGATGCCGAAGCCGGCGACGAGCATCACCTCGGCGAGGTGGATGGCGACGACGCGGCCGCCGGTCGCGCCGATCGCCTTGAGCGTGGCGAAATCGAGCCGCTTGGCCTCGACGAAGCGGCGGACCGCATTGGCGACGCCGACGCCGCCGACCAGGAGAGCCGTCAGTCCGACCAGGGTCAGGAACTGGGTGAAGCGCTCGATATTGCGCTGGAAGTTCGGAGCGGCATTGGCGCGCGACCGGATCTCCCAGCCGGCATCGGGCTGCTCGCGCGCGGCATCGGCCAGCAGGCGGTCGAGGGCGGCGTCGGAATTGTCGCCGGCCGGCAGGATGACGCGGGCGGTCCAGCGCACCAGACTGCCCGGCTGGAGCAGGCCCGAAGCGCGCAGCGCTTCCTGCGAGACGATCAGGCGGGGGCCGAAGCCGACGCCGGCCGCGATCTTGTCCGGCTCGGAGACCAGGCTGGCACGCAGCTGGATGCGCGCCGAGCCGATCAGCACGGTGTCGCCGGGCTTGAGGTCGAGCCGGCCGAACAGGACGGGGTCGGCGATGCCGCCATAGGTGCCGTCGCGCGGCGCGAGCAGATCGGCGCTCGGGGTCGCCGGATCGGTGCGCAATTCGCCGATGCTCGGATAGGCGCCGTCGACCGCCTTGAGCTCGACCAGGGCCGCGCCCTTCTCGCCCGCATTGGCCATGCTGCGCAGGGTCGCGATGGTCGAGACGCGGCCATGGCGGGCGAGGAAGGCGTGCTCGCCGGCGGTCGGCTCGCGATGAATCAGGCTGAAGGCGGCATCGCCGCCGAGGATGCGCCGGCCTTCGCGGCCGAGGCCTTCGCTGAGGCCGCGCGAGGCCGAGGAGACGGCGGCGATCGCCATGACGCCGAGCGCGAGGCAGGCGATGAAGACGCCGAAGCCGCGCAGGCCGCCGCGCAGGTCGCGCCAGGCGAGGCGCAGGGCCAGCTTCAGGCCGGCGGAGCGGCGCGCCGGAGCGGAGGAAGGAGCCGGCGACGGTCTGACGGGGGCGTGCATCAGATCGCCAGCGCCTCGGTGCCGGCTTCGGTCTCGATGCGGCCGGCGCGCAGACGTACGGTGCGGTCGCAACTCGCCGCGAGCGACAGATCATGGGTGACGAGCACGAGCGTCGCGCCGCGCTCGCGCCGGAGCGCGAAGATCAGGTCGACGATGGAGCGGCCGGTACTCTCGTCGAGATTGCCGGTCGGCTCGTCGGCGACGAGGATCGCCGGATCGGGCGCGACGGCGCGGGCGATGGCGACGCGCTGCTGCTCGCCGCCGGAAAGCTGGGCCGGGTAGTGGTCCATGCGTTCGCCGAGGCCGACATTGCGCAATTCGGCCGCGGCGCGCTCGAAGGCGTCCTCCATGCCCGCCAGCTCCAGCGGCAATGCGACGTTCTCGCGCGCCGTCATGGTCGGCACGAGATGGAAGGACTGGAAGACGATGCCGATATGGCGGCCGCGGAAGACGGCGAGCGCATCCTCGCCGAGCACGCTGAGATCCTGGCCCGCGACCTTCACAAGCCCGGAATCGGGCCGCTCCAGCCCGGCCATGGTCATCAGCAGGGTCGACTTTCCGGATCCGGACGGGCCGACCAGGCCGGTGGCCTGTCCTTGCGGGATCGCCAGCGAGACGCCTTTCAGGATATGGACGCGGGCGGCGCCGCGCCCCAGACTGAGGTCGACATCGCTGAGTTCGATCGCCGGGGTTGCCTCGCTCGCCGCCATGTTTCCGCTTTCATCCCATCCGATGCCGCCGCTTCGACTTCCGCTCCGAGCCGAAGGGATCAGAACCGCCATGCGTCGCGCCGCCACCCGATATGGGCGCTTGCCTCCGCGAATCCAGCCGTCGCCGCGGATTTGGGCGATGCTGCTGCTCGTCCTGGCCAGCCTGGGTTCCCTTGCCATGAACAGTTCGAGCTTCGCCCAGACCGGGACCGTCAAGCTGGTCGCGCTCGGCGACAGCCTGACGGCCGGCTACAACCTTCCCGGCAGCGCCGCCTTCCCGTCGGTTCTCGAGACGATGCTGCGCGCCAAGGGAATTTCCGTTGAGATCGTCAATGCCGGCGTCTCCGGGGACACTTCGCAAGGCGGGCTCGAACGGCTCGACTGGTCGGTGCCCGACGGAACCGACGGCGTCATCCTCGAGCTCGGCGCCAACGACGCCTTGCGGGGCGTCGACCCGGCGCTGACGGAAAAGTCGCTCGACGCGATCGTGACCAGGCTGAAAGCGCGCGGCATCCCGGTCCTGCTCGCCGGAATCTATGCGCCGCGCAGCAACGGCCCCGATTACGTCGCGCGTTTCGATGCGATCTATCCCAGGCTCGCCGAGACGCACGGGCTGATCCTCTATCCCTTCTTTCTGGACGGGATCGCCGGGGACCGGGTATTGAACCAGCCCGACATGCTGCATCCGACGGCTGAAGGCGTGCGCGTCATCGCGCAGCGCATCCTGCCGACGGTGGAGCGGTTCCTCGCCTCCCTGCGCCCGCGCTCCTGAGCAAGGGCGCGTCCCGTCGCCATCTTGTCGTGCGCGGCGCGCCACCGGCGCCCGCCATCGGAGCCTTTCGTCATGGAATATCGCCGTCTCGGCCGCACCGACCTCCAGGTCTCGGCGATCTGCCTGGGCACGATGACCTGGGGCCAGCAGAACACGGAAGCCGAGGGCCATGAGCAGATGGACTATGCGCTCGACCAGGGCGTGACCTTCTTCGACACGGCCGAGCTCTATTCGATCCCGCCCAAGCCGGAGACGCAGGGCTCGACCGAGCGGATCATCGGGAGCTGGTTCAAGGCGCGCGGCAATCGCGACAAGGTGATCCTCGCCTCCAAGGTGATCGGCCGCTCGGCCAATGACTGGTTCCGCGACGACAAGGGCCCGACCCGCGTCAACCGCAGGCAGATCGAGGAGGCCGTCGACAAGAGCCTGAAGCGGCTGCAGACCGACTATATCGACCTCTACCAGATCCATTTCCCCGACCGGCCGATGGCGTGGGGCTCGAACCCGACGCGCTTCAACCAGGCGGCGTTCACCCAGGCCGAGGACGAGACGCCGATCGCAGAGCAGCTCGACGCCTTCGCCGCGATGGTCAAGGCCGGCAAGATCCGCCATCTCGGCCTGTCGAACGAAAGCGCCTGGGGCACGATGAGCTTTCTCGCCGAGGCGAAAGGGACCGACCGGCCGCGCGTGCAGTCGATCCAGAACGCCTACAACCTGCTGAACCGGACCTTCGAGACGGCGCTGGCCGAGATCGCGATGCGCGAGCAGGTCGGGCTCCTGGCCTATTCGCCGCTCGCCCAGGGCTATCTCTCCGGCAAGTACCTCGACGGCGCGCGTCCGGCGGGGGCGCGCACGACGCTGTTCGACCGCGGTCAGCGCTACCAGACCCCGGGTGCGGAGGAGGCGATCAAGGCCTACATCGCGCTCGCCCGCGAGGCCGGGCTCGATCCCGTCCAGATGGCGCTGGCCTTCGTGACCTCGCGCTGCTTCGTCACCTCCAACATCATCGGGGCGACCAGCATGGCGCAGCTCAGGACGGCGATCGGCTCGGCCGCGGTCGGGATTCCGCCCGAGCTCGAGGCGCGGATCGACGCGATCCACCAGCGGTTCGGCAATCCCTGCCCGTGACCGCTCCGTCGTGTTCCGGTCTCCGCCCGAGCATGACGGCGGCCAGGCCGGCTTGTGAACCGCGGCGCATGGTGCGAGGTTGCCGTCTCGCCAGAGTCACAAATGCCAGGCACTGATTCGCCATGCCCCGGCTGTTCACCGCCCTGGAGATTCCCGCCGAGGTCGCCTCGAGCCTGACGCTGCATCGCGGCGGATTGGTCGGAGCCCGCTGGATCGAACCCGCCGATTATCACGTCACGCTGCGCTTCCTCGGCGATGTCGACCGGCGCACGGCCCATGACGTCGACAGCGTGCTCCACGATGTCGGCGGCGAGCCGCTGACGATCACGCTCGACCAGCTCGGCAGCTTCGGCGGCGACCGGCCGCGCGCGGTGTTCGCGCGGGTCCAGCCCTCGCAGAAGCTCAACGACTTGCAGGCCGAGCTGGAGCGCCTGATGCGGCGGCTCGGCTTGCCGCCGGAATCGCGCAAGTTCACGCCGCATGTGACGCTGGCGCGCCTGCGCGACGCCTCGCCGGCCGACGTCGCGCATTATCTCGCCCTGCATCCGATCGTCAGGCCGATCAGCTTCACGGCACGGCGCTTCGCGCTGATGTCGTCGCGCGATTCGATCGGTGGCGGGCCCTATGTGCTCGAGGCGGCCTATCCGCTCGGCCTGTCCTATCCGAATCGGCCGGGCGGCGCGATTTCGCAGCGCAGGTGACGGAGGAGGGACGAGATGGGACATGACCGGCCGAAGCGCCTCAGCCCGGAAGCGCGCCAGGAGGCGTTGTCGATCCTGACGGGCTGGACGCTGGTCGACGGCCGGGAGGCGATGAGCAAGCGCTTCGTCTTCCATGACTTCAACGAGGCGTTCGGCTGGATGAGCCGGGTGGCGCTGCTCGCGGAGAAGCTCGATCATCATCCGGAATGGTCGAACGTCTACAAGACCGTCGAGGTGACGCTGTCGACGCATGATGCGGGCGGGCTGACCGAGCTCGATGTCAGGCTGGCGCGCGCCATGGACGCGATGGCGAACTAGGCTAGGCCGGGCCTGCAAAGCGCCGGACCCAGCCGGGCGGCAGGCGCTTGGCGACCGCCTTCAGCGTCGGGCGAAGATGCGGCAGCGCGAAGTCACAGGCGAGCTGGCCACGCCAGCTCAGCGGCACCGTGAAGTCGTGCACCGGCACGGCCCCGTCGGCGTGCTCGCGCTTGGAAGCGTCGGACGGCGCCAGAAGATCGAAGACCGTGCTGCCGCGCGCCCTTGCGCTGGCGAAGGCATGATGGAGGAGGACGCGGCCGACGCCTTCGCGCTCGAAGCCCGCGCTGCAGGCGGCGACATGGCGGAAGCTGCGGCCGTTGCAGTCGAAGGACAGGTCGATCCCGATCGGCGAGCCGTTGCAGCCGACGACGGAGATGCGCAGGCCGGTCTCGCTGCTCCGGTCGGCGGCGAGCGCCGCGAGGAAGCGGCCGAAGCGCTGATCAGACACCACTGCGGGGACGGTGCCGTTCTGGCCGAGCGATGCGCACCTCATCGCGATGGCCTGCTCGGCCAGGGCGCGTGCCTCCGGCCCCGGCGCGACGGAGGAAAAGGTGATGTCGCCGCGCGCGGCGAGCCGGCGCAGGCGGCGGCGATAGCCGGACCGGTCGCGGGCGGAGTAGGCGACGCTCGGCCCGTCGGGCGCGACACGCAGCGCCAGATCGGCGAAGGGCGCCTCCTGTCGCCGCACCGGAGCCGCGAGCGCGAGCAGGCCGCAGTGGCCGAGCGCCGCATCGGCACGGACCAGACGCAGATCGACCAGATCGACACCGCGCCGACGCAGAGCGCCCCAGCCGCGCTCGAGCCAGCGCTCGCGCCGCGGCCCGTCCTCGACGAGGACATCGCCGTATTGCGCGACCGGCGCACCCATCAGGCGCACCACCTCGAGGCCGAGGCGGCGCCGCCGTTCCAGAGGCCACAGCATGACCAGGCGCCCGGCCTCGCGCCCGACGACGAGGCAGATCCGATCGCCATGGGTGAGATAATGGTCGCACCAATGCCGGAGGAAGGCATGGCGCTGGAAGAGCTGGTGCGGCTGCCCGGCACGGGCGAAGAGGGCGTCCCATTCCGGTTTCAGCGCCAGGAAGGCGTCGCGGCCGGTCAGGATCTCGACCGAAGAGCCTCGATCCGCCCGGCTTTCAGGCGCGGACCATCCCTCCGGATTCCGGTGCATCGGCCTGGCGAGCATGCTCAATCCCGAAGGTGGAAACGGCCGACGCTGCCCGGCCGCGCGGCGGGCGCCTCGCCGGCTCCCGGAGCGGCGACGATGTCGGCGCGCGCTTGCGCCAAGGTCAGGAGCGCAGCGCGCGCCTCCGGCAGTCCTGTTGCCTCGTCCAGCATGATGGTCCCCGCAGCGTCTGCAACCGGGGATAGCAGGCGCGTCTTAGAGAATGGTTGACGAGGCCTTGTCGCGGGTGACGACCGCGTTAGGGTTTAGGAAAGCTTATCGGCTGCGCGCCAGCCGCAGGCCGCCAGGGCGGCGTGCATCCGAATCGGCGGCGGAGCCGTGATTTCGAGCGGCTCACGCTTCGGATTGAGCGGAATCGAGACGATTGCGGCGTGCAGATGCAGCCCCGGGCCGGCGTCGCGGGGCGCATCGCCATAGATCTCGTCGCCGCGGATCGGTCCGAAGGTGGCGGCGCAGTGCACACGCAACTGGTGCGTGCGTCCGGTCAACGGCTCGAGCGCGAGCCAGGCGATCGGCGCACCGTCGAACCGGCCGCGTCCGAGGACACGGTAGCGCGTCCGGGAGGGCAGGCCGGCAGGATCGGCCTTCATCCACCAGCCGCGCTCGGGCGAGCGCCGCGCCAGGGGCAGATCGATCAGGCCGGCGTCGTCGCCGGGCTCGCCCTCGACGATCGCCCAATAGGTCTTGCCGATCCGGCCGTCGCGGAAGAGCTGGTTGAGCTGTGCCGTGGCGCGCGGATGGCGGCCGAGCACCAGGCAACCCGACGTGTCCTTGTCCAGCCGGTGCGCCGCCTCCGGACGGCGCGGCAGGCCGAAGCGGAGGGCGTCGAGATAATCGGTCAGCACCGGCATGCTGCGGCCTTTCGCCGCCGGGCCGCGATGCACGGGAAGTCCGGCCGGCTTGTCGATGACCAGCATCATCGCGTCGCGGTGCAGCAGCGCGAAGGGCAGATCGTCCTGCGAAAGGGCTGGTCGCTCGGGCGTCGTCATGGCATTGCGCTAAATAAGACTTCAACGCGACGCAACCCGAAGCTCGCCGCTCGCAGCGGCAGGACGAGCGATGAGCGAGACCGAACCGAAGAAACGCGGCTTCTTCTCGAAGCTGTTCGGACTGGACCAGCCCGAGACGCGGCCTGCGGAACCGGCACCCGCTCCCTTGTCCGCTCCCTTGCCCGAGCCGCCGTCCGAGGCCGTGGCCGAGCCGGCGGACGTCGTGCCCGCGGCCGAGCCGGAGGCGCCGCTGGCGCCCGAGATCCTGCTCGGCGAAGACGCGCCCCTGCCGATCGCTTCCGCGGTACCGGCGCCGGAACCGGTGCAGCCCAGGCGCAGCTGGTGGCGCCGGCTGCGCGACGGCCTGTCGCGCACCTCGTCGGCGCTGACGACCGGCATCGGCGACCTGTTCACCAAGCGCAAGCTCGATGCCGCGACGCTGGAGGACCTGGAGGACATCCTGATCCAGGCCGATCTCGGCCTCGCGACCTCGGCGCGGATCGCCAGAGCGGTGGGCGAGGGGCGCTACGACAAGCAGATCGAACCGGAGGAGGTGAAGGCGATCCTGGCGCGCGAGGTCGAGGCGATCCTGACGCCGGTCGCGACGCCGCTTGCGATCGACGCCACCAGGAAGCCGTTCGTGATCCTGATGGTCGGGGTCAACGGCTCGGGCAAGACGACGACGATCGGCAAGCTCGCGGCGAAGCTCCGGGCCGAGGGCAAATCGGTGATGCTGGCGGCGGGCGACACTTTCCGTGCCGCCGCGATCGAACAGCTCAAGGTCTGGGGCGAGCGCACCGGCGCGGAAGTCGTCTCCGGCCAGCAGGGCGCGGATTCGGCGGGACTCGCCTTTGAGGCGTTGCAGCGCGCCAAGGCCCACGGCACCGACGTGCTGCTGATCGACACGGCCGGACGGCTGCAGAACAAGACAGGGCTGATGGACGAGCTGGCCAAGGTGGTGCGGGTGATCCGCAAGCTGGATGCGGAGGCTCCGCATGCGGCCCTGCTCGTCCTCGACGCGACGGTCGGCCAGAACGCGATCAGCCAGGTCGAGGCCTTCCGCGAGACCGCCGGGGTCAGCGGCCTGGTGATGACCAAGCTCGACGGCACGGCGCGGGGCGGCATCCTGGTCGCGCTCGCGGCGCAGTTCGGCCTGCCCGTGCATTTCATCGGCGTCGGCGAGAGCGTCGACGATCTGGAGCCGTTCTCGGCCCGGGATTTCGCCCGCGCCGTGGCAGGATTGGGAGAAGCGGCATGAGCCGGACGGCGGCGAGCACGACGGAAGCGAAGCCGATCAATCCGCTCGTCAAGCTGGCGCTCGAATTCGGGCCGCTGGCGGTGTTCTTCTTCGCCAACTCCTATGGCGACCGCTGGTTCGGCATCGCCGAGGACCGGCGTATCTTCGTCGCCACCGGCATCTTCATCGCGGCCTCGCTGATCGCGCTGGTGCTCTCGAAGATCGTGATGAACCACCTGCCGCGCATGGCGATCGTCAATGCCGTGGTGGTGACCGTCTTCGGCGGGCTGACGCTGGCGCTCGACGATGCCTTCTTCATCAAGGTCAAGCCGACGATCGTGAACACGCTGTTCGGCTGCGTGCTGCTCGGCGGCCTGCTGTTCGGCCGCTCGCTGCTGGCGCTCGTGCTCGACAGCGTGCTGCAGCTCGACCGCGTGGGCTGGCGCAAGCTGACCCTGCGCTGGGGGGTGTTCTTCTTCGTCCTCGCCGCGCTGAACGAGCTGGTCTGGCGCACGCAGAGCCAGGATTTCTGGGTCGCCTTCAAGGTCTGGGGCGTGATGCCGCTGACCATGATCTTCGCGCTCGCGCAGACGCCGCTGATCCTCAAGCACGAGCTCAAGCGCGAGGAGGCGGAGTAAAGCTTCCGCATTGTCATTCCGGGTCCTCGCTATGCGGCGCCCCGGAATGACAGACGAGGAGCGGCCCTATTTCGGCGCGAGCCGAATCGCGCCGTCAAGGCGGATCGCGGTGCCGTTCAGCATGTCGTTCTCGACGATGCTCCTGACCAGCGCCGCATATTCCGCCGGCCGGCCGAGGCGCGAGGGATGGGGCACGGAGACGGCCAGCGAGGCGCGCGCCTCGTCGGGCAGGCCGGCGAACATCGGGGTCTCGAACAGGCCGGGCATGATCGTGACGATGCGGATGCCGACGCCGGCGAGATCGCGCGCGACCGGGAGCGTCAGGCCAACGACACCCGCCTTGGAGGCGGCGTAGGCAGCCTGACCGATCTGGCCGTCCTCGGCGGCGACGGACGCGGTGCAGACGAAGACGCCGCGGCCGCCATCCTCGGTGACCGGAGCGACCGCGGCGAGCGCGACCGCGGATTTGGCGATCAGGCGGAAGGTGCCGGTCAGGTTGATCGCGACCGCCTTCTCGAAGGTGGCGAGGTCATGGGCGACGAGCTCGCCGGTGTCGCGCTTCTTCGAGACGACGCGGCGGCCGGGCGCGATGCCGGCGCAGTTGACGAGGATGCGGGCGACCCCATGGGCGGCACGCGCCTTCTCGAGGGCGGCGTCGACCGACTGCTCGCTGGTGACGTCGCAGGCGCAGAACAGCCCGCCGATCTCCCTGGCGACGGCTTCGCCGCGCTCGGCGTTCAGATCGAACAGCGCGACCTTGACGCCATGGCCGGCGAGCATGCGCGCCGTACCCTCGCCGAGGCCGGAGGCGCCGCCGGTGACAATGGCGGCGATGGACGAGTCGAGCTTCATGGCGTTCCCCGGGCTTCTTGACGATTCCGGAACGGCTTTAGAGGCGTGCAGCGTCGCCTCCAAGGGGGTTCGGCGTGCAATTCTGAGTCGATCCCTTGTGCAGCCCTGCATGCGGGGCCACATTTTCGCGTCGACGGTGTGCCAGGCATGGTGCCGGTGCCGAGGGAGAGGATGGATGAGCGACAGCTTCGGCTTCGGACAGCGCTTCACCGCGGAGGAGATGGCGGCGATCCGCAAGAGCCTGCGCGACGAGGAGCGCTTCGGGTCCGAGTTCCTCGGCCGGCTGAAGCGGGTGGCGAAGCGCATTCCCTTCGCGGAAGACCTCCTCGCCGCCTGGATCTGCGCGCGCGATCCGGCGACGCCGCGGCGCGTCAAGCTGACGCTGCTCGCCGCGCTCGGCTATTTCGTGCTGCCGCTCGACGCGCTGCCCGACGTAATGCCGCTGCTCGGCTTCACCGACGATGCCGCCGTGATCGCGGCGGCGCTCGCCGCCGTCGCCGGCTCGATCACGCCGCAGCATCGCGACAAGGCCAGGGCGATGCTGACCGATCTCTGATCGGTCCAATGGTGGAGTTCAGGGAACCAGCACGACCTTGCCCTGGGCCTTGCGGCCAGCGATCAGCGCGAGCGCCTCGGCGGCCCGTTCCAGCGGAAAGGCGGCGTGGACATGGGCGCGGATCCGGCCCGCGGCCGCCCAGGCGAGCAGGCGTTCCATATTGGCGCGGTGGCCAGCCGGATCGCGCCTGACGAAATCGCCCCAGAACACGCCGCGCAGGTCGCAGCCCTTGAGCAGCAGGAGATTGAGCGGAATCCTCGGGATCTCGCCGCCGGCGAAGCCGACGACGAGGTAGCGGCCGCCCCAGCCCATCGAGCGCAGCGCCGGCTCCGCGAGCGCGCCGCCGACCGTGTCGTAGAGCGCATCGAGCCCGTCGGGAGCGAGACGCCGCAGGCCGGCTCGAAGGTCGTCGGCCGCGTAGTCCAGCGCCTCCTGAGCGCCATGCGCGCGGGCGAGCGCGAGCTTCTCCGGCGAGGAGGCGCAGGCGATCACCCGCGCGCCGAGCAGGGCGCCGATCTCGACCGCGGCGAGCCCCGCCCCGCCGGCGGCGCCGAGAATGGCGAGCGTCTCGCCCGGCCCGACGCCGCCGCGCTGGATCAGCCCGTGCATCGCCGTGCCATAGGTGACGAAGAGGCCGGCGGCCTGGCGATCGTCGAGCCTGTCGGGAATTCGGATGGCCGCCTCGGACGGGACGACGACGATCTCGCGCGCCGCGCCATGGCCGAGCCAGGCGGCGACGCGCTCGCCGACGCGCCAGCCCGTGACGCCCTGGCCGAGGGCGCAGACGACACCGGCGCATTCGGCCGAGGGCGAGAAGGGCAGGGGCGGCTTGACCTGATAACGCCCCTCGATGACCAGCGTGTCGAAGAAGTTGAGCGCTGCGGCCGTGACGCGAATCGCGATCTCGCCGGGGCCGGGCTCCGGTTCGGGCAGGTCGCGGATCACCAGCGTCTCCGCCGGTCCGAGGGCCTCGCACAACAGCGCCTTCATCGATCCTCCATTCCGTCCGGCCGATTCCTTCGCCTCCGTCCAAGGCTGGCACAGGCGGAAGCCGAACGGAACCGGGCCGGGTCTGCCCTAAACTATTGAAGGAGAAGGCGTCGCCTGCCCGCGCGCGCAAGAGCGAGCATTCGCATTTTCGCCAGGATCGTGACATTCTATCCGGCGCGCTGCGTCTTCCGGATCGCCGATCCCGCGCATTCTCCATTCGGCGTTAAGGTTTTTGTCGGTTACTGGCGATCCATGATTCGCATCTCGGCTCTCTCTTCCGCCCGCCGCTCGCTCCAGGCCGCAGCCCTGCTCGGCCTGGCGGCCCTGACCTTTGCGGCCGCGCCCGTGCAGGCGCAGCGCGCCACCGGCAACAAGCCGCAGCCGGCGAAGACGGCCGCCGTCGGCGGCCAGGGCCAGGCGCTGCTGCTCGAAACGGCCGGCAAATGGCAGGCCTTCTCCTCGCAACAGGGCCGCTCGAAGATCTGCTACGCCTTGTCCAAGGCCGAAAGCCGCTCCCCCGCCAACCTCAAGGACGTGGAGGGCCTGCTGTTCATCTCCAGCCGCCCCGGCGAGGGCGTGCGCAACGAGATCAGCCTGGTGATGAATTTCGACCTCAAGGAGGATGTCGAGCATCAGGCGATCATCGGAGCTGAGCGCTTCGCGCTGGTCGCCAAGGGCCAGAATGTCTGGCTGAAGAATCCGGCCGAGGAAGGCCGCATGCTCGATGCGCTGCGCAAGGGCTCGGGGCTCGAGATCAAGGGCACGTCGAAGCGCGGCAATCCGACCAGCGACAAATACTCGCTCGCCGGCATCTCGCAGATCGTCAAGCGGGCCGAGGAGGCCTGCAAATAGGCCGGCAAGCGGGCTGATTTCGCGATTGGCCGCCCTCGTGCTATGAGGCGGCCAATTCCGGGCGGAATGCGCCCGCTGCGAGCCGAGTTCCGATGAATCCGTCTGTTGCCCAAGCCGCCGCTCCGGCGGCCGAACCCGTTGCGCGGCGGCCCTCGCTGGTCGGGCGCACGCGCCCCGGCCTCGGCGAGGCGCTGGCCGAGATCGGCGTTCCGGAGAAGGAGCGGCGCATGCGCGTCGGCCAGCTCTGGAACTGGATCTACCATTACGGCGTCCGCGACTTCCAGGAGATGACGACGATCGGCAAGGGCCTGCGCGCCCAGCTCGCCGAGCGCTTCTCGCTCGACCTGCCGGAGGTCACCGCCGAGCAGGTCTCCAGCGACGGCACCCGCAAATGGCTGCTGCGCATGCCGCCTGCCGGCCCGCGCGACCGCGGCGCCGAGATCGAATGCGTCTACATCCCCGAGGTCGACCGCGGCACGCTCTGCGTCTCCAGCCAGGTCGGCTGCACGCTGACCTGCACCTTCTGCCATACCGGCACGCAGCGTCTCGTCCGCAACCTCACCACCGAGGAGATCGTCGCGCAGCTGATGGTGGCGCGCGAGCGGCTCGGCGATTTCCCGAACCGGACCCCGCCGGAAGGCGCCTTTGTGCCTGGTGATGGCGGCCGCTTCGTCTCGAACATCGTCTTCATGGGCATGGGCGAGCCGCTGTACAATTTCGACGGGGTGCGCGATGCGATCGCGGTGATCTCCGACGATCAGGGCCTGTCGCTCGGCCGGCGGCGCATCACCGTCTCGACCTCGGGCGTGGTGCCGCAGATCGGCCCGCTCGGCGACGAGATGGGCACGATGCTGGCGATTTCGCTGCATGCGGTGCGCGACGATCTGCGCAACGAGCTGGTGCCGCTCAACAGGAAATACCCGATCAAGGACCTGCTCGAGGCCTGCCGGACCTATCCGGGGTTATCGAACGCAAAGCGCATCACGTTCGAATACGTGATGCTGAAGGGCGTCAACGACAGCGATGCCGAGGCGCGCGAGCTGGTGCGCCTGCTCAAAGGCATCCCGGCCAAGATCAACCTGATCCCGTTCAATCCCTGGCCCGGCACGCGCTATGAATGCTCGGACTGGGAGCGGATCGAGCGCTTCTCCGAGATCGTGTTCAAGGCCGGCTATGCCTCGCCGGTGCGCACGCCGCGCGGGCGCGACATTCTCGCCGCCTGCGGCCAGCTGAAGAGCGAGACCGAGAAACTCTCCGCCCGCGCCCGGCTGATGCTGGAGCAGGGCGAAGCCGAAACCGCGGCGGCCGCGCACTGACATGCTGCGCTGGCTGTTGCTGATCCCGTTCGCGCTGCTCTTCGCGGTCGGCGCAGGCCTGGTCGCGCTTTTGGTCGCGGGTGTCGCCTCGCCCGATCTCGGCCTGCTGGTGGGCGGCGGTTTCGAGAGGCTGATGTCGACCCTGTTCGATCAGGCCGAGCGCGGCTTCGATCCCGGGCCGACGGCGGAGGCGGCCTTCGCGCTGCTCGGCCGGCTCGGCTTCGCCATCCTGGTGCTGCCGGTGGTGCTGGTGGCGGTCGCGTCCGAGCTCTTCCGCCTGCGCAGCGGCCTGATCCAGAGCGGTCTCACCGGGCTGCTGGCGGCGCTGCTGCCGCTCGCCGTGCTGGGCATGACGAGGGCGCCGAACGCGGCCGAGATGCAGGTGGTGGCGGCGCTCTTCCTGGTCGGCGCCGCGACCGGCTTCGTCTACTGGCTGATCGCCGGCCGCGGGGCAGGCGGGGAGCCGAAGGCGCCCGGGCAGGGCTGAACGCCGGCGCCGGCCGCCGCAGCGTCTCTGACCTAACGTCATTGACCGTCATGCCGATCCGGCTACAGTCGCGACATGCTGGAATCTCGGCTGAGCCAATCGCTGCCGGGACGTTTCCCGCGCTTCGGCAGGTGTCGCAATGCTCGCCGTCCTCCATCGTGCTTCGCTGATCGCCGCGTTCCTGCTGCCATGGGGCGGAACCGCCCTGGCCCAGCCGGCCCGGCAGCCGGTCGCGCTGGTGCTGATACCGGGCGCCGGCGGCATCCATCCCCGGGACTTCCTGGTGATGAGCCAGCCGATCTTCCGCACGGCCGGGCTGGAGACCGACATCACGACCAGCGCCTCGCAGGCCTCGTCGCTGGTCTCGGATTTCAAAAGCAAGGGTTATCGCGTCACGCTGGTCGGCATGAGCCTGGGCGCCGTCACCGCGGCGCAGGCGATCGCCGGCGGCGCGCGGCCGGACGCCGTCGTCTTCGCCGCCGGCGGGCTGCTGCCGCCCGGTACGCCGAACGGATCGGTCGTCGAGACGCTCGGCAATCCCGCGAGCCTGCCGCGGACGCTGATTCTGCATCATCGCGACGACGAATGCCATCTGACGCCGCCGCAGGCCGTGCCCGATTTCGTGCGCTGGTCGCGCGGCAAGGCCCGCACCGCCTGGATCAGCGGGGGCGGCGGCCCCGGCCAGCCCTGCCGGCCGAACAGTCCCCACACCTTCACCGGCCGCACCGAGGCGGCCGCGGCCGCGATCGTCAACTTCGCCAGGGGGCGCTGATCCGGCTCAATCCCCGATCGCCACGCCCTCGCGCCGGCCATCGGCGCCGCCGAGATAGCCTTCCGGCGTCTTGACGATCGCCTGGATGCCCGAGGTCATCTCGAGCAACCGGACCTCGTGGCCCCTGGCCTCCAGCGCGGCCTTCCAGCCTTCCGCCTCGCTGCCCTTCTCCAGCTCGGTCGGGCCGTTGCGGCTGCCGAAATTGGCGAGGTCGACGGCGCGCTGCGGGTCCAGCTTCCAGTCGAGCAGCGCGACCAGCGTCTTGGCGACATAGCCGATGATCTGGCTGCCGCCGGGCGAGCCGGTGACGGCGTAGAGCCGGCCGAAAGCGTCGAAGACGATGGTCGGCGCCATCGAGGAGCGCGGTCGCTTGCCGGGCTCGACCCGGTTGGCGACCGGCTTGCCATCCTCCGACGGCGCGAAGGAGAAATCGGTCAATTCGTTGTTGAGCAGGAAGCCGCCCTTGGTCATCAGGCGCGAGCCGAACCCATCCTCGATGGTCGTCGTCATCGAGACGGCGTTGCCGGCGGCATCGACGACCGAGATGTGACTGGTGCCGTTCTCGATACCATCCGACGGCGCGAGCAGCAGCGCGCGCTTGTTCGGCGGGCTGCCGGCGCTGGCCTTGCCCATCGCCCTGTCCGGGCTGACCAGCCTCGCCCGCTCGCGAATATAGTCCTCGTCGATCAGCCCGGCGGCCGGGACGCTGACGAAGGCCGGATCGCCGAGATAGAGCGCCCGGTCGGCGAAGGCGAGCTTGCCGGCCTCGGCGACCCAGTGCGCCGCCTCGGCGCCGGGGCCGAGGCGAGCCATGTCCCTCGTCGCGAGGACGCCGAGGATCTGCTGCACGGCGATGGCGCCCGAGCTCGGCGGGCCCATGCCGCAGAGCGTATAGGCGCGGTAGCGGCCGCAGAGCGGCGCGCGCTCCTCGACCTTGTAGGCGGCGAGGTCGTCGAGCGTCATGTCGCCGGGATTGTTCTTGTGGCCGGTGACGGTCGCGACGATGTCCTGCGCGATCTCGCCCTCGTAGAAGGCGCCGGCGCCGCGCTGGGCGATGGCGCGCAAGGTCGCGGCGAAGGCCGGGTTCCTGAGGGTCGTGCCGGCCGCCCTGGGCTTGCCGTCGGCCTCGTAGAAATAGAGGGAGGCACGCGCGTCCCGGCTGAGGTTCTTCTCGAGGGCGAGCAGGCCGGCGAGGCGCGGCGAGATCGCGAAGCCCTCTTCCGCCAGCTTGATCGCGGGGGCGAAGAGCTCGGCCCAGGGCAGCTTGCCCCAGCGCTTATGGGCCTCTTCCAGCAGCCGGACCGTGCCGGGCACGCCGACCGAGCGGCCGCCGACGACGGCATCGACGAATTTCATCGGCTTGCCGTCGGCGCCGAGGAAGCGCTCGGGCGTCGCGGCCTTCGGGGCGGTCTCGCGGCCGTCGAGCGTGGCGAGCGTCCGGCCGGCCTCGTCCCAGTGCAGCAGGAAAGCGCCGCCGCCGATGCCGGAGCTCTGCGGCTCGACCAGGTTGAGCACGAGCTGGATGGCGATCGCGGCGTCGGCGGCGCTGCCGCCGGCGCGCAGGATCTCGCGGCCGGCGGCGGCGGCGAGCGGGTTGGCGGCGGCGGCCATGTAGCGCTGCGCCGTGCCGAGCGTCTTGGCGGTGCGCCCGGTGGCGGCTTCCGGCGCGGGCGCCATGGTCTGGGCGGGGGCGGCGGTTACCGCGGCGAGCCAAAGCCCGAGAACAAGTATCCTGCGGGCGCGGAAAGCGGGCACCTTGAGCGGCATGGTCCTCTCCTCATCGTCGGCGGCGCAGACTAGCGCGCTTGCCGGCTGGGACGCCATGCTCGTGGCGTTGGTTTGATCTGCCTCGCGGCACGGCTATGGTCGAACCCTGATTTGTCTCGCCAAGCCGAAGGGGTTCGTCATGGTCCTCGCGCAGTCTCCGGCTCTTCGCCGGCCCCTCGTCATGCTGATGGTCGGCCTGTTCGGCCTGATGCTCGCGGGCTGCGGCTACAACAACGTGCCGACGCTGGAGGAGAGGGCCAAGGCGGCCTGGGGCGAGGTGCAGAACCAGTATCAGCGCCGCGCCGACCTGATCCCCAACCTGGTCGAGACGGTGAAGGGCTATGCGCAGCAGGAGCGCGAGGTGCTCACCCAGGTGATCGAGGCGCGCGCCAAGGCGACGCAGGTCAAGGTCGATGCCTCGACGATCACGGACCCGGCCAGGTTCAAGGAATACCAGGACGCGCAGAATCAGCTTTCCGGCGCGCTCGGGCGCCTGATGGTGACGGTCGAGCGCTATCCAGAACTCAAGTCGAACCAGAACTTCCTGGCGCTGCAGTCGCAGCTGGAAGGCACCGAAAACCGCGTCGCCGTGGCGCGGCGCGACTACATCCAGGCGGTGCAGGCCTTCAACACCGAGATCCGGACCTTCCCGGGCGTGATCTGGGCGCGCCTGTTCTGGGGCGCCAAGCCGATGGAGAGCTTCTCCGCCACGGCCGGCGCGGAACGGCCGCCGGCGGTGAAGTTCTGATTGTTGTCGTTCCGTGTGCTCTGGCGGCCGTGATCAGGCGCGGGAAACCCCTCTCCCGGATGGGAGAGGGGCAGGGGTGAGGGCCCGCCCTTTCCGGAGAAGGAGCTGTGGCGTGGTTGTGCCTTCTGCGGAAACGGCAGGCCCTCATCCGGCGCTCCGCGCCACCTTCTCCCATCCGGGAGAAGGAAAGAGGGCGGCTCGCCCAGTCGTGGCGGCGTGGTTCTCCCTGCTCCTTGTCCTCCTCTTCCCCGTGCTCGCCACAGCCGCCGAGCCGAACTATCCCGCCCTCGCCGGCCGCATCGTCGACAATGCGCGCCTGCTCGACGCCGAGGCTTCCGCCCGGATCGAGCAGAAGCTGAAGGCGCATGAGGACAAGACAAGCGATCAGGTCGTCGTCGCGACCCTGCCCTCGCTGCAGGGCTATCCGGTCGAGGAGTTCGCCAATGGCCTGTTCCGGGCCTGGAAGCTCGGCGAGAAGGCCAAGAACAACGGCGTCCTGCTGCTGGTCGCGCCGGCCGAGCGAAAAATCCGCATCGAGGTCGGCTACGGGCTCGAGGGCGCGCTGACCGACGCGCTCTCCAAGGTGATCATCACCACGGCGATCGCGCCCAAGTTCAAGAATGGCGATTTCGCCGGCGGCATCGAGGGTGGCGTCGACGCGATCCTGTCGATCCTGACCGGGGATGCCGAGGAGTGGCAGCGGCGCGCGCAGATCCGCAGCGACGAATCGTCCTGGGTCGAGACGGCCGCCGTGATTTTCGTCATGATCCTGCTGTTCATCCTGGTCGCGAGCTTCATGCGCGAGCTCGGCCGTTCCTCCGGCGGGGCGCGGCGGCACCGGACCCGGGATGGGCGCTGGATCGTGCTGCCGCCCTCGGGCGGCTCGGGCTGGGGCGGTGGCTCGTCCTCCGGCGGCTGGGGTTCGGGCTGGGGCTCCGGCTCGGGCGGGTTTTCGGGCGGCGGCGGCTCGTCCGGCGGCGGCGGCGCTTCGGGGGATTGGTGAGATGCTGAATTCCGACGATCGCGACGCCATCGCCGACGCGGTGCGCGAGGCGGAGCGGCAGACCTCGGGCGAGATCGTGGTCGTCGTCGACCGGGCCGCCGGCAGCTATGTCGCGGTGCCGCTCGTGCTGGCGCTGGCGCTCTCGCTGTTCGTGCCCTGGCCGTTCCTGCTGCTGACGACATTGAGCGCATCCAGCATCTTCCTCGCCCAGCTGATCGCGGCGGCGATGCTGCTCTCGACCCTGCTCTGGTACGGGCGCGGCGGGCGGTTCGTGCCGGGCTTCGTCAAGCGCCGGCAGGCGCACGAGACCGCGCTGCGCGAATTCACGGCGCGCGGGCTGACGCTGACGCGCGGACGCACCGGCGTGCTGCTCTACATCGCCCTGCAGGAGCGCTACGCCGAGATCGTCGCCGATGCCGGCATCTCGGCCAAGGTGGATGGCGAGATCTGGCAGGGGATCGTCGAGCCGCTGCTGGCCGCCGCGGCGCAGGACGCCCTGCGCGAGGGGCTGATCGCGGCGGTGCGCGATATCGGGGCCGTGCTCGCCGCCCATGCGCCGCCGGCCGCCGACGATCTCGACGAACTGCCCAACAAGGTCGTGATCCTGTAGCGGCCCCTCGGCCGGCTATTTCGCCGGGCCGCGCGCGGCGCCGAGGATCGCGCTCTGGCGGGTGTAGAGATCGGCCTGGACCAGCACGACATAGCCGTCGGCCTTCGCGGCGGAACGGACGGTCTCGAGCGGCACGGTCAGCGTGGCGCTGGCGCCGTTCCATTCGCCGATGCGGCTGATGCCGCGCACGACATTGGCGTAGGTCACGGTCTTGCCGCTGTTCTCGCCGCGCTCGATCGGCACGGTCGCGGTGCGGCTGAGCTGCAGCAGCCACACCACCGCCGGCTTCTCGCCCGCATAGGGTGCGGCGCCCAGCGAAACGCGCAGCGCGCCATCCGCCTCGGCGAGGTCGACCTTCACCGGGAAACCGTCCCTGGGCTGCTCGCGCACGAGCTTGTCGATGCCGCCCCTGTCGGAGCCGACGATATGGGCGGCGCCGTTCACGACCGCCTGCGGCGTATAGATCTGGCCGTCGCCGCGCGCCTTGGCATAGAGCTTCTGGCGCTTGCTGAAGACCTCCTGGCCGAGCGTGTCCTTCCAGCCGAGATAGTCCCAGTACGTCACCGGCAGGGTCAGCGTGATCAGGCGCGGATCCTTGGCGAGCTCGACGAAGAGCGCGTCCGCGGCGGGGCAGGACGAGCAGCCCTGGCTGGTGAAGAGCTCGACCACCGCCTTCGGCTGGGCCGCAGGCTGCTGGGCAGGCGCCGGGGACGCTCCGAAGACCAGGAGAGCGGCGGCGGCGATTTGGCGGACGTGGCGGACCATCGGCTCGAACTCGGCGCCAGCATACAAGCAGGCCGTTACCAAAAGCGCTACTCTTCGCTCAATTGGAAATCACGTTGGCTTGAAAAGCGGCGGCTGCGGCGCCTGCTCGCGAAAACGTGCCAGGGCCTCGGCGCCGATCAGGTTCGGCCGCCAGCGCCGGTGCATCCAGAGCCATTGCTCGGGATGCTCGCGGACCCAGCCTTCGACGACCGCCGTCATCATCGCCATGGCGCCGGTGACGTCGATCTCGCCATTGGCGTCGCGCGGCAGGTCGAGCGGCGGGGTCAGCTCGATGCGGAAGCGGTGGTTCGGCAGGCGGACGACGCGCACCCCGTGCACCGGGCATTCGAAGCGGCGGGCGAACTTGCCGAGGATCGGGTTGGTCAGCGCCGGGCGTCCGAGGAAGGGCACGACCACGCCGCGGGTGAAATGCTGGTCGATCAGCATGCCGAGATGACCGCCCTGCTCGAGCACGCCCTGCATGGCGAAGGCGGCGCCCTGCTTGGCCGCCGCCAGCCCGCCCATGGCGCCCGAGCGGATCTCGTGGACGACGGCGGCGATCGCCGGGTCGTTCGGGGCGCGGAAGACGGCGGTGGTGTCGAGGTCGTAGGTGGCGGCGCAGATCGCCGGCAGCTCCCAGTTGCCGAGATGGGCGGAGAAGATCAGCCCCGGCCTGCCGTCGTCCTTCAGGGCGATGAAGTGCTCGATGCCGACGACCTCGATCCGGCCGTTCGGATCGGGGTTGTGGTAGTCATAGTCGAACAGCGTCTTGAGATGGGCGTATTCGGCGACGGTGCGGCCGAGATTCTCCCAGCCGCCGCGGACGAGACGCCTCGCCTCCGCATCGGCGATGCCGGGGAAAGCGGCGCGGACATTGGCGTAGGCCACCCGGTTGACCGGGATCAGCGGGCTCACGCTGCGCAAGAGCCAGCCGCCGAGATCGGAGGCCCGTTCCGGCCCGAGCGCGCGCAGGAAGGCGAACAGACCCCGGATGAGGCCGATCATCAGCGTCGCGCCGATGCGCGTTGCGAATTGCTTCAGCTGCCTCAAGGTCCGAGCCCAGTCCGCCGGCGCAGCGTCCGGAGGACCTCGCCATCGCGGCGCGACTTGCGGGATTGCGGCCGGCGCGTCAAGTCGAGCCGGCTCACGCGGTCGTCTCAGAGGGTGACGATGACCTTGCCGAAGACCTTGCGGCCCTCGATGCGGGCGAGGCCTTTTTCGAACTCGGCGAGCGGAAAGACGGAGTCGATCACCGGCTTCATGCCGGCCGCCATCTTCTCGAGCGATTGCGCGATGTTCTCGATGCGGCAGCCGAAGGAGCCGGTGATGCGGTATTGCTGCTGGAACAGCTGCATCAGGTTGATCGTCGCCGACGGGCCGGAGGTGGCGCCGCAGGTGACGAGACGGCCGCCCCGCTTCAGGCAGAGCAGCGAGCCGTTCCAGGTGTCGGCGCCGACATGCTCGAAAACGACGTCGACGCCCTTGCGCTTGGTCAGGCGCCGGACCTCGCCCTCGAAGCGCTCGGTCCGGTAATTGATGACATGGTCGGCGCCGAGCGCCCTCGCCTTCTCGCCTTTCTCGTCGTCGCCGACCGTGGTGAAGACGGTGCAGCCGATCGCCTTGGCCATCAGGATCGCGGCCGTGCCGATGCCGGAGCCGCCGGCATGGACGAGGATCGACTCGCCGGGTTCGAGCCTGGCATTGTCGAAAAGCATGTGCTGGACCGTGCCGAAGCCGATCGGGGCGCAGGCGGCCTCCGCGAAGGAGACGCCCTTCGGCGCCTTGATGACCAGGCGCTCCGGCCGGTTGATCAGCTCGCGGGCAAAGCCGTCGATGTGGAAGCCCATGATGCCGGCGACGTTCTCGCAGAGATTGTCGCGGCCCTCGCGGCAGGCCTTGCAGTGGCCGCAGGTCTCGGCGCCGTACATGGTCACCGTGTCGCCCTCGCGGAAGCGCGAGACGCCCTCGCCGACCGCGACGACCTCGCCCGCCGCCTCGACGCCCGCCGCCTGCGGCATCTTGCGCTTGGCGAAGGCCATGCCGCGGAAGCCCCAGAGGTCGAGATAGTTCAGCCCGACGGCGCGGACGCGGATCTGGACCTCGCCGGGAGCCGGCGCCGGCGGCGGCTCGATCTGTTCGAGGCGGAGATCGCGGTCGCCATGGAGCTGAAGCGAAAGCATCGGTCTTGGTCTTTCAGAGCTGGTCCGGCCATTGCCGGGAGGTGTGGATCACGGCGAGGATTTCGACGCGACCGTTGCTGACGCGGTAGGGCAGAATATAGGGCGTTCCGTTCACGACGAGCTCACGGCTCCCGTCGACACGACCTGGCCTGCCCATGTGGGGGTGCTCGCCGAGCTGTTTTCCCGCCTGCCTGAGGCGGCGCACAAGAGCCAAAGCGGCTGAAGCGCTGATCGGCGCGACATAGTCCGCGATCTCATCAAGCTCGACCCGGGCGCGGGCCGTCCAGATGACTTTCATCGACCAGCGTCGATCATGGCTTGCAGCTTGGCTTCGATTGCGTCGAGTTCTTCTTCAGTCGCGAATTCGCCTCGGTCGGCTTCGGCGATGCCTTCCTTGATCCGCTGGATCTGCCAAGCATTCAGTTTGACATAGTCCTGAATCGCTTTCGCCACGAGCCAGTTACGCGAGCGGTCGGTGTCGGCCGCCAGCGCATCGAGCTTGGCAAGCGTCTCCTCGTCGAGGCGGATGGTGAAGGCTGCCGTCACGCTGGTTCACTCCAGTTCACAGTGAACATAAGCGGTTTACAGCGCAGCGCCAAGCGTTCCGCGTTTACCATGTTTCACGTGAAGCGCCGGAGCGGCTCTCAGCGATGGACGCCGAGATGGGCGGTCAGCCCGCCATCGATCGGCAGGACCGTGCCGGTGATGTAGGCGGCCGGCGGGCTCAGCAGGAAGGCGGCGAGGCCGGCGACCTCCTCCGGCCTGGCGAAGCGGCCGGCCGGGATCTGGCCTTCCATCTTGTCGCGATAGGCGGCGTAGGGTGCCATCATGTCGGTGTCGACGAAGCCGGGCGCGATCACGTTGACGGTGACGCCGCGCTTGCCGGTCTCGACCGCCAGTGTCTTGGCATAGGAGATCAGCGCTCCCTTCGAAGCCGCATAGGCGGCATTGCCGGGATTGCCACGCAGCGCCGCGACCGAGCCGATCGCGACGATGCGGCCGGCCCTGGCGCGGATCATGCCGCGCATCAGGCTCTTGGCGAGGCGGGTGAAGGCCCAGAAATTGACCTGCATCGCCGCTTCCGCCTTGTCCTGGACGAGCATGGCGGCGAGCGAATCATAGGGCTGGCCGGCATTGTGGACGAGGCCGAACCAGGGCTCGCCCTCGCATTGCTCGCAGAAGGCGTCGAGCGCGACCTTGTCGGAAAGGTCGAGCGGCAAGGCACGCACGGTGCGGCCGGGCGCGGCCTGCGCGATCTCGGCGGCGAGCGCCTGCGCCTGCTCGCCCGAGGAGCGATAAGTGAAGTCGACATCGTGGCCGTCAGCCACGAGCGCCCGCACGATCGCGGCGCCGACGCCCTTGGCGCCGCCGGTGACGAGAACGCGGGTCATGCCGCTTTCGGCTCCGCCGCCAGCACGAGACAGGTATTCTGGCCGCCGAAGCCGAAGGAGTTCGACAGCACCGTGCGGACCTTTGCCTCGCGCGCTTCGTTGGGCACGACGTCGAGCCCGATCGCCGGGTCCGGCTGGTTGTAGTTGATCGTCGGCGGGATGCGGCCCTTGGCGATGGTCATCAGCGAGATCACCGCCTCGACCGCACCGGCGGCCGTCAGCGTGTGGCCGAGCATCGACTTGTTCGAGGAGATCGGCAGGTTCGCCATGCGCTCGCCGAACACGGCGGAGCAGCTCATCGCCTCCATCTTGTCGTTCTCCGGCGTCGAGGTGCCGTGCGCGTTGATGTAATCGACATCGTCGGGGGTCAGGCCGGCGTCGGCGAGGGCGTCCTGCATGGCGAGGATCGCCGGCTTGCCGTCCGGGCTCGAGCGGGTGCGATGGAAGCCGTCGCCGCGCTCGCCGCAGCCGGCGACGATGCCGAGGATGGTGGCGCCGCGGGCCAAGGCGTGGTCGTAATCCTCCAGCACCAGTGCGCCGGCGCCCTCGCCCATGACGAAGCCGTCGCGGTTCTTGGAGAAGGGCTTGGCGGCGCCTTCCGGCGGATCGTTCTGGGTCGAGAGCGCCGAGAGCAGCGAGAAGCGGATCAGGGCCTCGGCATGGACCGAGCCGTCGGTGCCGATGCAGAGCGCGGCTTGCGTCTCGCCGCGGCGGATCGCCTCGACGCCCATCTGGATCGCGGTCGCGCCCGAGGAGCAGGCCGTCGACAGCGAGATCGGCGACCCCTTGGTGCCGAACCTCTCGGCGATGTGCTCGGCGACGCCGCCGAACAGGAAGAGCTCGTGCATCGCCTTGTGCTTGTGGCGGGCCGCGACGCGCAGCAGCGCGTCGTAGTCGGCGACGCCTTCGATGGACTGCGCCAGCTCCTGCTTCTGCGGCCATTCCATCTCGACCGGCGGCACGGCCATGAAGAGCTCGCCCGGGAAGTCGCCGGGCTGGCCGAGGCCGCTCTGCGCGACCGCTTCCTCGGCGGCGAGCGTGGCGAGCTTCTCCGAGAGCTCGGGCGCGGCGAAAGGCCGGTCGAACAGGAAATCGACGGTCGCGGCGATGGTGGTGCGCAGGCCGTCGGTCGGAAAGCGCTCGATGCGATGGATTCCGGAGCGCCCGGCGGTCAGCGCCTCCCAGTTGGCGTCCTTGCCCTGGCCGAGCGAGGTGACGATGCCGAGGCCGGTGACGGCGACGATCGGCCGGCCCCGGCTGTCGCGATGGCTTGCGCTCATGGCCTCTTCCCTCACGCCTTGACCAGTCGGGCGGCACCCTCGCCGCGCCAATGCGCCGCTCCGGTGACGATCGCCTCGTTCGCCACCCCGGTCGAGAGCGCGGCGGCCGCCAGCGCGATCGAGACCGGGAAGGCCGCTTCCACGGCATGGCCGACGAGGTCACCGGTGGCGACGCGGCGGGCATCCGGCGCCGCCTTGGCGATCGCGGCCGCCTCTTCCTCGGTGATGCCGGCGCAGCCGGTCGCGGCCGAGACGGCCAGGGCGTCGGGCGCGAGCGGGCCGAAGCCGGCGAGCATGTCGTCGAGCGCCCTGGCGACCGAGCCGGGCTGGCGGCGGCTGCGATGGGCGCCGGCATGGCTCAGGCGGGCGTGGACCCTGGCGCCGCGCGCGGCGGCGCGCTCGGCCGCTTCGAGCACGAGGAAGGCTCCGGCGCTGCCGGTGATCATGCCGGGCGCATCGGAGCGCGTGAAGACCGGCGCGAAGCCGGCGGTGCGCAGATAGCCGCCGAGCTCGAACAGAAGCAGCATGTCGCGGCGCTCGGCGTTATAGGCGCCCCCGACGAGGATGATGTCGGCCTGACCGGCCGCGATGCGGGCATGGGCGGTGCGGACCGCGTCGACGCCGGCCTGCTCCTCGCCCATCAGCGTGCGGGAGGCGCCGGTGACGCCGTGGACGATGGCGATGTTGCCGGCGAGCAGGTTGGAGAGCTGGGCGAGGAACAGCGTCGGCCGGAGATCGCTCATCAGCCGTTCGTTGAGGAAGGCGCCCGGCCGGTTGGCGTCTCGCAAGCCGGTCAGGATGGCGGCGTCGACCGCATGGTCGCGCTCGCCGCCGCCGGCGGCGACGATGACCTGGAGCTGACTCTTGGCCTCGGCGTCCTGCTTCAGCCCGGCGCCGTCGAGGGCGAGGCCGGCGGCGTAGACACCGAGGCGCTGCCAGGGCTCCATCTGGCGCTGGTCGGACTTCTTCGGAATCTGCCGGTCGAGCTCGAGCGCTTTCAGCGGGTGCAGCGGATAGGGCGCGAAGCGCTCGGTATCGACGACCGGCGCCGCATTGTCCGCGAGCGCCTGCGCATGTGTCTCGATGCCCTCGCCGAGGCTGGAGGCGAGGCCGATGCCGGTGATGACGACGTCGCGGGCCATGGTCAGGCTGCCTCCGGGGAGAGGCCGATGGCAGCGATGCGGGCCTGCATCAGGGTGCGCATATCGGCGGGGGAGGGCATCAGGCGGAAACGCAGTTCGGCATCGCAGATCGGCTTGCCGGCGAGCGTGATCTTCGCCTTGGTCGCGGCGTAGCCGGAGCCTTCGATCACCAGCTCCGCGCTGGTCTCGAGCTCGGCGTTCGGCTCGACGAAGGTGCGGAAGCGCGCCTTGTCGACGGTCATCAGGAACGGCATCTGCGTCAGGCCGTTGAGGCCGAGGAGCAGATAGCCGGAGGCCTGCGCCATGGTCTCGGTGAGCAGCACGCCCGGAACGAGCGGATGGCCGGGAAAATGGCCCTCGAAGACCGGGCTCTGCGCCGGGACGGTCGAGCGGGTCAGGATTCGCTTCGCCGCCGGATCGAAGCTCTCGACCTTGTCGATCATGTCGAAATATTCGAGGCGCATGCGGCTCCAACCCGTCTCGCCGCGCCGGGGCCTCGCCCCGCCTGCGGCGCTTCAGCGTCCAGAGACGTCCGCGTTCTGGAAACGACGGACATGCCCTGTCTCTCTGTCTTCACGCGATCCCGGGCGCTAAACCGCTGCGCGCTCTCGCTGGAATCGCTCCGGCGGCAGCCCGCCGGGCCCGGAGCTCGCTCAGGCGGCCTTGGCGGCGACGAGATCGTCGATGCGCTTGCACAGGTTCTCGAGGACGAAATACTGCTCGGCCGGCGCCTTGCCCTCGTTGACCTCCTGGGTCCACTGCTCGAGCGGCAGCTTGATGCCGAAGGCCTTGTCGATGGCGAAGGCGATGTCGAGAAAAGCGAGGGAGTCGATGCCGAGATCGTCGATCGCATGGCTCTGGGGCGTGATCTTCTCGCGAGGAATGTCGCAAGTTTCCGAAATGATGCCGGCGACCGTCTCGAACGTGGCGGACATGCGGGTGCTCCCGTCGTGAATGATGATGGCGGACGGCGTCCGGGCGCGTTCGCCCCGCGCCTGCCCCAAGCCCCCCGCCGAGGATGGCTGTGACGCCCCCTTACACCTCGCTGCGGGATAGGACAACCGTCGGGGCCAAACGGAGACGCCCGGCTTGAAGCCGGGCGTTCCAGTATCGTCGCGGCTGAGCTTCAGGCCGCGATGCCGCGCAGCACATAGTGCAGGATGCCGGCATTCTTGAAGTAGTCGAGCTCGTCCAGCGTATCGATGCGGCAGAGGATGGGAACCTTCTTCACCTTGCCGTCGGCATAGGTGATCTCTGCTTCGAGCGTCTGCCGCGGCTTGACCGTGGCGAGGCCCTTGATCGTCACCGTCTCGTCGCCCTTGAGGTTGAGCGAGGCCCAGCTCGTGCCCTCCTGCAGGGTGAACGGCACCACGCCCATGCCGACCAGGTTGGAGCGGTGAATGCGCTCGAAGCTCTGGGCGATCACGGCCTTGACGCCGAGCAGGTTGGTGCCCTTCGCCGCCCAGTCGCGCGAGGAGCCGTTGCCGTATTCGACGCCGGCGAAAATCACCAGCGGCACCTTCTCCGCCTGATAGCGCATCGCGGCGTCGTAGATCGGCAGCTCTTCCTTGCTCGGATAGTGGATGGTGTAGCCGCCCTCGCGCCCGTTCGGGCCCATCATGTGGTTGCGGATGCGGATATTGGCGAAGGTGCCGCGCATCATCACCTCGTGATTGCCGCGGCGCGTGCCGTACTGGTTGAAGTCGGCGACGGCGACACCGTGCTGAGTGAGATAGGCCCCCGCCGGCGAGGCGGCCTTGATCGAGCCGGCCGGCGAGATGTGGTCGGTGGTGATCTTGTCGCCGAACAGGCCGAGGACGCGGGCGCCGACGATGTCGGTGACCGGCGCCGGCTGCTTGCCCATGCCCCGGAAATAGGGCGGGTTCTGCACATAGGTCGACTTGTCGTCCCAGGCGTAGGTCTGCCCCGTCGGAGCCTTGACCCTCTGCCAGTTGGCGTCGCCCTTGAACACGTCGGCGTATTTCGCCTTGAAGATGGCGCGGGTGACGTTCTTGGCGATGAAGGTCTGGATCTCCTTGTTGGAGGGCCAGATGTCCTTGAGATAGACCGGCTTGCCGTCCTTGCCCATGCCGAGCGGCTCCCTGGTCAGGTCCTTCTGGACGGACCCCGCGAGCGCATAGGCGACGACCAGAGGCGGCGAGGCGAGGTAGTTCGCCTGCACGTCGGGCGAGACGCGGCCCTCGAAATTGCGGTTGCCGGAGAGCACGGCGGCGGCGATCAGGCCCTGGTCGTTGATCGCCTTCGAGATCGGCGCCGGCAGCGGGCCGGAATTGCCGATGCAGGTGGTGCAGCCGAAGCCGACCAGGTTGAAGCCGAGCTTGTCGAGATCCTTCTGCAGGCCGGCCTTGGCGAGATATTCGGCGACGACCTGCGACCCGGGCGCCAGCGAGGTCTTGACCCAGGGCTTGGTCTTCAGGCCCTTGGCGAGCGCGTTGCGGGCGAGCAGACCCGCGCCGATCAGCACCGAGGGGTTCGAGGTGTTGGTGCAGGAGGTGATCGCGGCGATGACGACGTCGCCATGGCCGAGATCGAAGGCCTCGCCCTCGACCTTGACGCGGCGCGACAGCTCGGCGGCCTTCTTGTAATCGCTCTCCATCGCGGCGGCGAAGCCGGCGGCGACAGCGCCGAGATCGACGCGACCCTCGGGACGCTTCGGGCCGGCCATCGAGGGCTGCACGGTTGACAGGTCGAGCTCGAGCGTGTCGGTGAAGACCGGGTCGGGCGTGGAACGGGTGGCGAACAGCCCCTGCGCCTTGGTATATTTCTCAACGAGGTCGATGCGCGCCTGCTTGCGCGCGGTCATGGTGAGGTAGTCGATCGTCTCGGCGTCGACCGGGAAGAAGCCGCAGGTCGCGCCGTATTCGGGGCCCATATTGGCGATGGTCGCGCGGTCGGCCAGCGTCAGATTGTAGAGGCCCGGGCCGAAGAACTCGACGAACTTGCCGACGACGCCCTTCTTGCGCAGCATCTGGGTGACGGTCAGCACGAGGTCGGTCGCGGTGATGCCTTCCTTGAGCTTGCCGGTGAGCTTGAAGCCGATCACCTCGGGCAGCAGCATCGACTGCGGCTGGCCGAGCATGGCGGCCTCGGCCTCGATGCCGCCGACGCCCCAGCCGAGCACGGACAGGCCGTTGACCATGGTGGTGTGCGAATCGGTGCCGACCACGGTGTCGGGATAGGCGACCTCGACCGTCTCGGTCTTCTTGCCCTTCTTCACCTTCTCCTTCGCCGTCCAGACGGTCTGGGCGAGGTATTCCAGGTTGACCTGGTGGCAGATGCCGGTGCCCGGCGGCACGACGCGGAAATTGTCGAAGGCGCCCTGGCCCCATTTCAGGAAGCGGTAGCGCTCGCCATTGCGCTGGTATTCGAGGTCGACGTTCTGCTTGAAGGCCTTGGGCGAGCCGAACTCGTCGACGATGACCGAGTGGTCGATGACGAGGTCGACCGGCACCAGCGGGTTGATCTTCTTGGGATCGCCGCCGAGGGCGACGACGCCGTCACGCATGGCGGCGAGGTCGACCACCGCCGGAACGCCGGTGAAGTCCTGCATCAGCACGCGGGCGGGGCGGAAGCCGATCTCCTTGCCGGCCTTGCCCTTGTCGTTCAGCCAGGCGGCGACGGCCTCGATGTCGGCCTTGGTGACCGAACGGCCATCCTCGAAGCGCAGCAGGTTCTCGAGCAGCACCTTCATCGAGAAGGGGAGCCTGGAGATGCCGGCGAGGCCGTTCTTCTCGGCCGCCTTCAACGAGTAATAGACGTATTTCTTCGTGCCGACGGTCAGCGTCTTGCGGCACTTGAATGAATCGAGCGAGGCCATGTGGGCTTTACATCCTGATCAAGGGGTTGCGGTCGCGAGCCGGACCGCCCTTGCGGATGAATCCGGTCGAAGGCCTGTCGCGCATGACGCGCACGCCGCCCCGGGAGTGCCCGAGCCCCGCGCCGGATCGGCGTGCGGCGTAGCCAACGGCTCTATAGATCAATTCCAAGAAGCCCGCTACAGGCTCGATCTGCGTCGGGTGAGGAGTTAAGACGCTTCGCAAGACAGGCTCGGCGTGACCCAGATTCCGTTCCAGAGATTCGCCTTGACGGCCGAAGGGCTCGCCTGCCGGCGCGGCGGGCGCGCGATCTTCGACGGCGTCGGCTTCCGCCTGGCAAACGGCGAGGCGATCGCGCTGACCGGCCGCAACGGCGCCGGAAAGTCGAGCCTGATCGCCATGCTGTGCGGGCGCCTGCGTCCCGAGGCGGGGGAGATTCGGCTCGACGGCTTCGGCGAGACGCCGCTGGCGGAGGCCGCCCATCTGGTCGGGCATCGCGACGGTCTCAAGACCGCGCTGACGGCGGCGGAGAACCTGCGCTTCGCCCGGGAGCTTCTCGGTGCGCCGGGCCTCGACCCGGCCGAGGCGCTCGCGACGGTCGGCCTGCCGCATGCCGGCCCCTTGCCGGTGGGCTATCTCTCCGCCGGCCAGCGCCGGCGCGTGGCGCTGGCGCGGCTCTTGGTGGCGGCCCGGCCGATCTGGCTGCTCGACGAACCGATGGCGGCGCTCGATCTCGGCTCGCAGGCGATGCTGACGATATTGATGCAGGCCCATCTGGCGGCGGGCGGCGCGATCCTGGCCGCGACGCACGGGCCGCTCGGCCTCGACGGCGCGCGCGAACTCAGGATCGGCCCGTGAGCAGCGCCTTCCTCGCCATCTTGAGGCGCGATCTCGCCCTGGCGGTGCGGGCCGGCGGCGGCGGCGAGCTCGCGCTCGTCTTCTTCCTCACCGTCGTCGTGCTGATCCCGTTCGCGCTCGGGCCGGACCTCAACCTCCTGTCGCGGATCGGCCCGGCGATCCTCTGGCTGGGGGCGCTGCTCGCGACGCTGATCGGGCTCGACCGGCTGTTCCAGGCCGACGAGGAGGACGGCTCGCTCGACCTGATCCGCGGAGCCCCCCTGCCGCTGGAGCTCGCCGTCTTCGCCAAGGCGCTGGCGCACTGGCTGACCACCGGATTGCCGCTGACGCTCGCCGCGCCGCTGCTCGGGCTGCTGGTCGCGCTGCCGGCCGAAAGCGTGCTGCCGCTGACCGCCAGCCTCCTGCTCGGCACGCCGGCGCTGAGTTTCATCGGCGCGGCGGCGGCGGCGCTGACGGCGAGCCTGCGCCGCGGCGGACTGATCCTGCCGGTCCTGGTGGCGCCGCTGTGCGTGCCGGTGCTGATCTTCGGCGTCTCGGCCTCCGATGCCGCGCGCGGGCCGATGCCCCTGCAGAGCCCACTGCTGATCCTGGCTGCGCTGTCCCTCGTGGCGGTTGCGGTCGGCTGCATCGCTGCGGCGGCGGCGTTGCGCCAGGCGGATTAGCACCGCACGACAGAGCTCGCTCTCGCGACGGGAACAGGCTCTGCCTTGTCCGGATGACCGACGCGGACGTCAGACCCCGGACAACTCGCCGCGGTCGAGCTCCAGGGCGCAGCCCGAGTTCGACGCCAGACGGGCCACCATGGCGGCGATGTCCTCGAGCGCGACATTGTCGTCGACGAAGCGGAGCCGGATCTCCTCGGCGACGGCGAAGACGTCGACCACGCGCGACTGGCCGACCTTGGAGCGCACGGTGGCTTCGATGTCGCGGCGCATGGGTTCGGATAGCTTGATGAGCATGACAATCCCTCCTGCCTTACAAACTAGACGAAGGGCGCATCCACCGCAATAAAAAAGTAAATAATATCAAATATTTAGTAAGATATGCAGCTGACGTCTCAATGGCATGACGCTAAGGAACCACCGCTGCCGCTGCTGCTTGCGATCGAGCAATTGATACTCATATAGTCACTTACTCATTCTTAGCTCGACGAGGCGCGCCATGCCCGACCTGGAACGGGGCGAACGTCTACAGATCATGCTCAGCGCTGACGAGCTCCGCGCCGTCGAAAACTGGCGCTTCGACAAGCGTATGCCGAGCCGCGCGGCCGCGGTGCGAGAACTGCTCAGGCGAGGCTTGAATGCCGAAGGCTTCGACGTCGCAGCCGATGGCGCCCGCTCCGGCAGCTTCAGCGTGCTCGACAACATCGGGACCGAAGAGCAGGTGCCGTCCGCGAAGGATTAGCTCAGGTCCGAGCCTCAGCGTCGCAGGGGCCGCGCGCCGATTGTGAGCCGGGCCGGCGATTGCTACATGCTCTCTGGTCGAAAGAAGAGCGGAGCCGGCCACCACCTTCATGGCGAGCCTCATCGAACTGGCCAACCCGGCGCGCTTCATGCGCCTGTCGAGCGTGCTGCTGCCCTGGCTCCTGGGCGCGGCGGCGCTTCTGCTCGCCTTCGGCTTCTATCTGATCTGGTTCGTCGCTCCGGCCGACTATCAGCAGGGCGAGACCATCAAGATCATGTACATCCACGTGCCGGCCGCCTGGCTGGCGCTGATGTTCTACTCGATGATGACGCTCTCGGCGCTGGGCGTCCTGGTCTGGCGCCACCCGCTCGCCGACGTCGCCCAGCAGGCCGCGGCCCCGATCGGCGCCTGCTTCGCCCTGATCTGCCTGCTCACCGGCTCGTTCTGGGGCAAGCCGATGTGGGGGACCTATTGGGTCTGGGATGCGCGTCTGACCTCGGTGCTGGTGCTGTTCCTGATCTATCTCGGCGTGATCGCGCTGCGGCGCGCCCTGGACGAGCCTTCGCGCGCCGGCCGCGCCGTCGCCATCCTGACGCTGGTGGGCTGCGTCAACATCCCGATCATCAAGTTCTCGGTCGACTGGTGGAGCACGCTGCACCAGCCGGCCTCGGTGCTGCGGATGGGCGGGCCGACGATCCATCCCTCGATGCTCTGGCCGCTGCTGGTGACGGCGCTCGGCTTCACCCTGCTGGCGCTGGCGCTGCACCTTCTCGCCATGCAGGCCGAGATCCTGCGCCGGCGGGTCAGGACGCTGACGATCTTCGAGGCGGAGCGTCTCGATCGGCTTTCGCTGCAGGCGGTGCGATGATGGACGGGCTCGGGCCCCATGGCGGCTTCATCCTCGCCGCCTATCTGGCGACGGCCCTGATCCTGGCCGGGCTCGCCGCGGCGATCCTGCTCGACCGGCGCGCGCAGAGGCGGGCACTGGCCGCGCTCGAGGAGCGCGGTGCCGGCCGGCGCGGCGGGAGCGCGCCATGAGCGAGGCCGCCGCCTCGCCGGGACGGCGCTCGCCCTGGCTTTACGTCATCCCGCTGGCGGTCTTCGCGGGCCTGGCGGCGATCTTCGCCGTGGGGCTGTTCTCGGGCGACGCCAGCAAGGTGCCGTCGGCCCTGATCGGCAAGCCGGCGCCGGCGATCGCGCTCACGCCGCTGGAGGGGCTGCAGCGCGACGGCCGGCCGGTGCCGGCCTTCGGCATGGCCGATCTCGCCAGCGGCAAGGCGACGATCGTCAACGTCTTCGCGAGCTGGTGCGCGCCCTGCCGGGTCGAACATCCCTTCCTCGTCGCCATGGCGGATTCAGCCGCAGTGAAGCAGGGCAAGGTCCAGCTCGTCGGCTTCAACTACAAGGACGAGGCCGAGAATGCCCGCCGCTTCCTCGGCGCGCTCGGCAATCCCTACTCCGCCGTCGGCGTCGATCGCGCCGGCCGCGCCGCGATCGAATGGGGCGTCTACGGCGTGCCCGAGACCTTCCTGCTCGGGCCGGACGGGCGCATCCTCGACAAGCACGTCGGCCCGCTCGACGGGCAGGCGGCGGCGCGAATGCTGGCGAAGGCTGCGGCGCTGGTGAAGTGACGCGCCGCGACGCGTCATGGCCGGGCTTGCGTCGACCATCTCGGGACGAGAAGGCGCCTGAAAACCCTTCTCCCGCAAGGGGAGGAGGGAGATGATGTCTCAGGCCGCCTTCCTGCCGCTCACCAGGCTCTCGAACAGGCCGCGCCCGTCGGTGCCGCCGACGAGGCCGTCGATCAGGTTTTCGGGGTGCGGCATCAGGCCGAGCACGTTGCGTCCCGGCGAGTAGATGCCGGCGATGCCGTTGAGCGAGCCGTTCGGATTGGCTTCGGCGGTGACGTTCCCGCCCGCATCACAATAGCGGAAGGCGACGAGGCCTTCGCCCTCGAGCCGGGCGAGCGTCTCGGCATCGCAGATGTAGTTGCCCTCGCCATGGGCGATGCAGACATCGATGACCTGGCCTCTGGCATAGGCCGAGGTGAAGGCGGTGTCGGCGCGCTCGACCTTGAGATGCTGGCGCTTGCAGACGAATTTCAGATCGGCATTGCGGGCGAGCACGCCCGGCAGGAGGCCGGCCTCGCAGGCGATCTGGAAGCCGTTGCAGATGCCGAGCACGAGGCCGCCGCGCGCCGCATGGGCCCGCGTCGCGTCCATGATATGGGCGCGGCCGGCGATGGCGCCGCAACGCAGATAGTCGCCATAGGAGAAGCCGCCGGGCAGGACGACGAGATCGGTGCCGGCCGGCAATTCGTAGTCGCCATGCCAGACATGCTCGACTGCAGCGCCGGCCTGGCGCAGCGCCCTGGCGACATCGCCGTCGCGGTTGGAGCCGGGGAAGGTGATGACGGCGGCGCGCATCGGTCAGGCTCCGATCTCGACGCGATAGTTCTCGATCACCGTGTTCGCCAGCAGCTTCTCGCAGGCCTGCTTCAGCGCCGCTTCGGCCGCGGCCTTGTCGGCGCCGTCGAGCTCGATGTCGAAGACCTTGCCCTGGCGCACCGAGCCGACGCCGTCGATGCCGAGCGATTTCAGCGCGCCCTCGATCGCCTTGCCCTGCGGGTCGAGCACGCCGGTCTTGAGGGTGACGGTGACGCGGGCTTTCATCGGGATCTCCGGAACGGGATGATGCGGGTGCCTTAGCGGTGAATCGGCGATGGCTCAACCATTTCAGCGGCTCGCCCAGGTGGCGCGGGCGAAATCCTTGGCCGCCTGCGCCTCGTCGGTGACCGCGATCGCCATGGTCAGGGCGTCGCCCCTGCGGGCGTAGAGGATCGCGGTCGCGGCGAGGCGGCCGCCGTCCCTGGCGCGGATCTCGACGAGGATGCCGTCGGCGCCGTCCTGCCTGAAGCGGGAGACGGTGGTGGTGCTCTTGGGCTTGCCGGCTTGCTTCGCCTTGGGGCGCTTCGAGAATTCGCGGGCCAGCCTGGCGGGATCGAGCGCGAGCGTCCTTGCCATATCGGTGGCCTCGCGGCCCTCGAAGGTCAGGAGCGCGGCGACGCCGGGCCGCTGGCAATCCTGCGGCGTGCAATAGACGATCGCCTTCGGGCTGATGCCGTCGTTGACGACCCAGTTGCGGATCGGCAGCGGCTCCCAGCCGCGACCTGCGGCGAGCTGGACGAGACCCGGTCCGAAATGGTCGGCGCAGCCGGCGATCAGCACGGCGGCGAGCGCGAGCGCGCCCAAACGCAAACGGGAGCGCAAGCGCCCCCGTCCGGTCGTCATGGTCTCGAAGGCCGCCGTGCTCACTGCACGAGGCGCGGCCCGGTCGGGCCCGGCTTCTCGTTCTCGCCCATGATGCCGAGGCGGCGCGCCACCTCGGTATAGGCCTCGATCAGGCCACCCATGTCGCGGCGGAAGCGGTCCTTGTCCATCTTGTCCTTCGACCGGATGTCCCAGAGCCGGCAGGAATCGGGGCTGATCTCGTCGGCGACGACGATGCGCATCATGTCGCCTTCCCACAGGCGGCCGCATTCCATCTTGAAGTCGACGAGACGGATGCCGGCGCCGAGGAAGAGGCCGGAGAGGAAATCGTTGACGCGGATGGCGAGCGCCATGATGTCGTCGATCTCCTGCGGCGTCGCCCAGCCGAAGGCGGTGATGTGCTCTTCCGACACCATCGGATCGCCGAGGGCGTCGTTCTTGTAGTAGAACTCGATGATCGAGCGCGGCAGCTGCGTGCCCTCCTCGATGCCGAGCTTGGTCGAGAGCGAGCCGGCCGCGACGTTGCGGACCACGACCTCGAGCGGAATGATCTCGACCTCGCGAATCAGCTGCTCGCGCATGTTCAGCCGGCGGATGAAATGCGTGGGAACGCCGATATCGTTCAGGTTGCTGAAGATATGCTCGGAGATGCGGTTGTTCAGCACGCCCTTGCCGTCGATCACTTCGTGCTTCTTGGCATTGAAGGCGGTCGCGTCATCCTTGAAATGCTGGATCAGCGTTCCGGGCTCGGGCCCTTCATAGAGGACCTTCGCCTTGCCTTCGTAAATGCGACGGCGGCGGTTCATCGGGATATACCGTGGCTTGAGGAAATCCAAAGGGTCGGCCTCTCTCTGGACGCGGTCTCCCGCGGCGGGATCATGGCCCTGTTCAGCACGCTCTCGCGCAATCCCGTTGCTCTGTCGAGTTCGATCTTGGCGCGCCGGTCCGGCTGGTTCATGCGGGCCTCGCTCGCTCGGAGCATGCCACGCCCGCGCTATATGGGCCCTTCGCGCCGCAAACGCAACAAAGCTGCGCGGGCGCGGCTTCGCAGCTCGACTCGATCGGATTCGGCGCGGCTCGCACCGCGCGGGCTCTAGCCCGCCTCGCCTTCACATTCTATATGGCGAAGACAGCTATCGCGCCGCATCACGATCGCCGCTCCGAGAGGACAAGAGCCAGATGACCACCTTCGACCAGCGCAAGGACGCCTACGAGAACAAGTTCGCGCATGACGAGGAACTGCGCTTCAAGGCGACGGCCCGGCGCAACAAGCTGCTCGGCCTGTGGGCGGCGGACAAGCTCGGCAAGGGCGGCGCCGATGCCGAGGCCTATGCCAAATCGGTCGTCCTGGCCGATTTCGAAGAGGCCGGCGACGACGACGTGCTGCGCAAGGTCAAGGCCGACTTCGCCGCGGGCGGCGTCACTGTCGCCGACGAGGAGATCCGCCGGACGATGACCGAACTGCTGATCAAGGCGGCCGACGAGATCCAGGCCGGGCGCTGACCGTCCCCGCTTCGGCAGCCGCATTGCGCCCCTGAACGCGGCGCATGCCGCAGCGTTTGCGTTTCACCGCCGGTTCGGTCCAGGCTCGGCGGACCCGCCAGTGGTGAAGAGCGGGCAACCCGGATGAATGCGCCCATGACCGCCGCCAAGCCGACTGTGCTGTCCTCGCTCGCCGAGCGCCTCGCCAGGGGCGAGACGCTGCTCTCCGCCTGGTGCGGGCTCCCCGATCCGAGCATCGCCGCCATCCTGGCGCAGGAGGATTTCGACGCGGTCACGCTCGACATGCAGCATGGCCCGATCACGCTCGGCGAGGTGATCCGGGCGATCCCGCTGATCAACGCGGCCGGCAAGCCGGCGCTGGCGCGCATCCCGGTCGGCGAGTTCCAGAACGTCTCGAAACTGTTCGACTCCGGCGCCTCCGGCGTGATCGCGCCGATGATCAACACGATCGAGGATGCGCGCAGGCTCGCGGCCTATGCCAAGTACCCGCCGCTCGGCGAGCGCAGCTGGGGCAGCTATGGCGGCCTCGGTGCCTCGGGGCTCGACCAGAACGGCTATCTCAGGCAGGCCAACGGCTTCTCGCTGACCTTCGCGATGATCGAGACGCGGGAGGCGATGGCGATCGTCGACGACATCCTCGCCCTCGACGGCATCGACGCGCTGTTCGTCGGCCCGTCCGACCTCTCGATCGCGCTGTCCGGCGGCGCGTCCGTCAATGCCTCGGCCAAGGAGGTCGACGACGCGCTGCGCCACATCGTGGCGCGGGCGGACGCGGTGAGGAAGCCGGTCGCCTTCTATGCGGCGAGCGCCGAGCGTGCGCGGCAAGGCGTCGAGCTGGGTGCGCGGCTGGTCACGGTGATGAGCGATACCGGTTTGTTGCGCGCCGCGAGCCAGGCGGCGCTCAAGGTGATCAAGGGCTGACTCCGCCGCGGCATCTCCGCAATCTCAGGCGTTGATGCCCTCGCGCGACTTCAGCACGGCGTAATAGGCCCAGAGCAGGCGCGCGGCGACGCCGCGCCAGGGCCGCCAGGCCTCGGCGAGCGCCGAGAGCTCGGCGGCCTTCGGCCGCATCGGCAGGCCGAAGGCGACCCTGGCCGCTTCCTGGACCGCGAGGTCGCCGGCGGCGAAGCCGTCGCGATGGCCGAGGCAGAACAGGAGATAGACGTCCGCCGTCCAGGGGCCGATGCCGGAGACGGCCGTCATCCGCTCGTGGACGAGTTCGGGCGTCGCGGTTTCGAGGGCGCGCAGATCGAGACGGTCCTCGACGATGGCGGCGGCGACGGCGCGCAGCGTCTTCTGCTTCGGCCGCGACAGGCCCGACAGGCGCATCTCCTCGTCGCCGGCGGCGAGGATGCGCTCCGGCGTCAGCGGCGCGAGCACGCTCTCGACCTTCGCCCAGACGGCGCGGGCGCTCGCCACCGAGAGCTGCTGCGAGACGATGATCGAGGCAAGGCTGGGAAAGCCGCCCTCGCGCCGGCGCAACGGCGGGATGCCGGTGCGGCTGATGATCCGCTCCCAGACCGGGTCGAGGCGGGCGAGGGCGGCCATGCCCTGTTCGAGATCGGCGGTGCAGGTGATCGTCGGCATGTCGGTCCGCTCTATCGCCGAGCGCCGTTCCGGGTTCTGTCAGGATGCCGGACTTGGCGGGGCGCGCGGCCGACCATAGACAGGGGGTGATGGCCCCGTCTTCCCCCGTTTTCCGCTTCGCACCCAGCCCGAACGGGCGGCTGCATCTCGGGCACGCCTATTCGGCGCTGCTGAACGAGCGGCTGGCGAAGCGCTGCCATGGCAGGCTGCTGCTGCGGATCGAGGATATCGACCTGACGCGCTGCCGGCCGGAATTCGAACAAGGGATTCGCGACGACCTCGCCTGGCTCGGGATATCCTTTGCGCCTAATCCGCGGCGGCAATCCGAGCATTTCGAGGAATATCGCCGGGCGCTGGACCGGCTCGACGCGATGGGGCTGGTCTACCCCTGCTTCTGCTCGCGCCAGGAGGTGAAGGCGGCCGTGCGCCGGCGCGAGGCCGGGACCGGCGTCCCCTGGCCGCACGATCCGGACGGCGCACCGCTCTATCCCAGAACCTGCCGGGGCTCGAGCGACGACGCGGTGCGTCGGCGCCGGGAGGCGGGCGACGCGCATGTGCTGCGCCTCGCCATGGATCGCGCGCTGGCGCGAACGGCGGGAGAGCCGCTGGCCTACCGGCTGTTCGACGAGAGCGGGGCGGAGCGCGAGGTCGCGGTCGAGCCGGCGCGCTGGGGTGATGTGGTGCTGGCGCGCCGGGACGTGCCGACGAGCTATCACCTCTCGGTGGTGGTCGACGACGCCGTGCAGGGCGTCAGCCATGTCGTGCGCGGGCGGGACCTCGAAGCCGCGACCGACATCCATGTCCTGCTGCAGCGCCTGCTCGGCCTGCTGACGCCGCGCTATCATTTTCATCCGCTGCTGAGCGACGAGAGCGGGCAGAAGCTGGCGAAGAGCCGGTCGTCGCGCAGCCTCGCCGATCTGCGCGCGCAGGGAGCGACGCCGGAGGCGGTCCGGCGGCAGCTCGGTTTCACGTGAATCGCTCGCCCACCGGCACGGCTTTCGGGCGAGGCTTCAACCGACACCCAGGAAGGTCAGCCAGCCGATCGTGGTGAACAGCGAGAGCGCCGTCGACAGCGCGATCGCGCTCGAGGCGTCGGCGACGCCCTGCCGGTAGCGCTCGGCGAAGAGATAGGCGTTGATGCCGCAGGGGCAGGCGGCAAAGAGCACGGCGACGCCCGACCAGGCCATCGGCATGGAGAAGAGCCGGGTCGCCAGCAGGAAGACGATCAGCGGGTGCAGGACGAGCTTGAGGAAGCTCAGCACCGCCGGCAGGCCGAGGCCGGAGGCGAGGCCGTGGCGGCGGAGTGCGATGCCGAGGCTGATCAGCGCGCATGGCACGGCGGCTCCCGCGATCAGCTCGACGATCGACCAGAGCGGCGTCGGAACCAGGCCGACGAAGGGCCGCGCGGCGCTGCCGAGCAGGATGCCGACGACGATCGGATGGGTGAACAGGCGCCTGAGCAGCAGGCGGGGCGAGGTGCCCCTGCCTTCGGCGAGCAGGGTCGCCGCGGTCATCGTCACCGGCAGATGCACCGCGAGCAACAGGCCGAGCGGAACGGCGCCGGCCTCGCCATAGGCCTTCAGGATCATCGGCACGCCGACGAAGACGGTGTTCGACTGGGCCGCGGCGAAGCCGGAGACGACGAGCTCGGGGCCCTTGCGGGCGAACAGGCGCCGCGCCACGAGCTGGGCGATCAGCCAGACGATGGCGAGGCCGGCGAAATAGGAGATCCAGTAGCCCCAGGGCTGGTCCGGCGGGATCGCCGCGGTCGCCAGCGTCTTGAACAGCAGGCAGGGAACGGCGAGCACGAAGACGAAGTCGGAGAGCCCCTCGCCGGTGGTCTCGCGCAGCAGCCTCAGCCAGCGGGCGGCATAGCCGATGGCGATCAGGCCGAAGACGGGCAGGACGATGAGCAGGGAGGAGAGCATCTGGCGCGGGGGGCGGAAGGAGTGTCAGCGCAGCTGCGCGGTCTGGCCTCCGGCCCGCTCGATCAGCCCCTGGATCTCGTCGCGCTGGCGTTTGAACTCGGCGAGCGCCCTGCCGTCGAGCTCGCGGCCGCGCGGCACCTTGATCTTCATCGGGTTGACGAAGTTGCCGTTGACCATGACCTCGTAGTGCAGATGCGGCCCGGTCGAGAGGCCGGTCGAGCCGAGGAAGCCGATCACCTGGCCCTGGCGGACCTTGACGCCGGGCGCGATGCCCTTGGCGAAGGCCGACTGGTGCGAATAGGTGGTGACGTAGCCGTTGGCGTGCTGGATCTCGATGCGCCGGCCATAGCCGGAATCCCATTCGGCCTTGATCACGGTGCCGTTGCCGGCGGCCAGGATCGGCGTGCCGATCCGGTTGGCCCAGTCGACGCCGGTATGCATCTTCGAATAGCGCATGATCGGATGGTAGCGCATGCCGAAGCCCGAGCGCATCTCGGCATCGGTGATCGGCTTGCGCAGCAGGAACTTCTTCAGCGACCGGCCGTCGCCGTCGAAATAGTCGATCAGCCCGTCCTCCGGCGCCTGATAGCGGAAGACCTGCCGGGACTCGCCGCCGACGGTCAGGGTGGCCGAGAGGATCTCGGCGCGCTCGCCCTCGTCCTCGTCGGTGAAGATGACTTCGAGATTGTCGCCGCCGCGCACGCGCTGCTGGAAATCGAGATCGTAGGAGAAGATCCGGACGAGCTCGTCGATCAGCGGCCGCGGCAGGTCGTGGCGCAGCCCGGTTTCGTAGAGGCTCTCGTAGAGACGCGCGCCCGTGCCGCCCTCGCCGTCCTCCTCGTCCTCCTCGTCCTCGGCGCCGGTCTGCGATTTCTGTTGCGGGCCGGCGGTCTCGGCCCGCGGCAGGTTGACCGGAACGAAGGCGCCTCGGTCGTTGACCGCGATCGCGGCGGCAGGGCGGCCGTTCTCGAGCAATGCGACGCGGACGATCTGGCGGGGATCGCCCGGACGCGGCCCCGGGGCGAACAGCGCCTGCAGCACCTGGCCCTCCGGCAGGGCCGAGACCTTCACGCGGCCGTCGAACGCCTTGATCATCGAGACGATCTGATCGCGGTTGGCGCCGGCATTGCGCACCACCGTCTCGAAATTCTCGCCGCGGCGGGTGATCAGCAGCTTCTCCTCGACCAGCGGCTCGCGCGAGGCGGCCATCGGCGTCTTGGCGGCGTTGGTGACGTTCTCGGGCACGACGCGGACCTCGATGCCGGAGAAGGAGGTGTCGGTCGCGGGCGCATAGGAGAGCAGGCCGCCGCCGGCATTGGCCTGGTTGCCCTGGGCCAGAGTGCGGCTCAGCATCAGCTGCGGCGGGATCGGCAGGGCGGCGCGGCGATCCGCGGCGGCGAGGTTGGCGCGCTCCTCCTCCATCTGGTTGACGACGTCGGCGTCGGTGAGGCTGGCCTTGCCGGGCGCAATCGACAGATCGGCGAGGTCGCGCTTGGTGATCGAGACGTCGGCGTCCGGCATCTCGGTGACCGGCTCGGCATAGCGCTCGCTGCCGGGGGCGCCCTCGGCAAACAGCCGCAACGGATTGAAGGGCGGGATATTGGCGGCATAGACGCCGCTGGTCAGCGAGAGATTGGTCGACAGCCGCACGAAGGGACGGACACGGATGACCTCGCGGTCGCCGATGCGCTGCGACATCGGCGCGCGCAGCGTGTGCCGCGCCGAGGCGATCGGCTGCTCGGCGACGAGCTTGTCGCCCTTGCGGGCGCCGCCCCCGGCCGAGGTCGTCTGATGCGGCGTGACCGGCTCGGGGCGCTCGACGAAGCTGGTGTCGCCGCGCACGGCGACGAGAATGGCGCCGCCGAGCAGTGCCGCGCCACAGGAACCGACGAGAAGGCAGGCGGCGAGCCAGCGCAGCGAGACGCCGCGGCGATCCATGCCGGCGGGCGCGGCGCCGGTCGGGGTGATCGGCGGGTCGATCCCGAGATCGACGAGCAGCGCCGTCGCTTCCGGCGTCAGCGGCTCATGCGGCGCTCTCAGGTCCGGAGGGGCGTTCATCGGGCGTCTGGCAAATCCATTGAAACGCCCGCTGGGCGCCGAGGTCGATGCCGCAGATCGGCTCGGCTCCTCTATAGGAGAGAAACCATGCCTGCGTCCCACCCCGGAATCAATCTCGGCGGATTCCGACGAAGGGCGCGGCGCGGACGATGCGGCTGTGGGAAAGAATTGCGGCTGTTTGCGGGCGAAGCCGGCGCAGGCGGGCGCGGGGCGGGATCGGCGCCGGGCGAGAGCGGACGATCCGCCCGAAATCGCGAGCCGGATAAAAAATGCGGCCCTGTCGAAAAATCGTCATTTGGCGTGTTGACATGGTTCGGGGGTTCCTCCTATAACGCGGCCATCGAGACGGCGCCGCCGGTGTGCGGGGCCGCTCTACTGCGCTTCATATGAACGCTAGGCGTTTAGGCCGATTGGTAAGTCGGCGGC
>NZ_FYAS01000025.1 GCF_900185715.1 Allobosea sp. CS1GBMeth4 | reverse complement strand
TAACCCTCCCCCGCCGCAAGCGGGGGGAAGGGGACAGGTTGCCGCTTCCTGTGATCGCTGGATTGCCCAGAAACATGCTCATCGCGCCAGCCAGCCGCCGTCGACGGGAAGGATCGCGCCGTGGACATAGGCCGCCGCGTCGCTCGCCAGGAACACCGCCGCGCCGCCGATATCGGACGGCCTGCCCCAGCGCCCGGCCGGGATGCGGGCGAGGATCGCGGCGTTGCGCTCGGGGTCGGCGCGCAGTGCTTCCGTGTTGTTGCTCTCGACATAGCCCGGCGCGATCGCATTCACATTGATGCCCTTGCTCGCCCATTCGCAGGCGAGGAGCCGGGTCAGGCCGGCGAGCCCGCTCTTGCTCGCGGTGTAGGAGGCGACGCGGATGCCGCCCTGGAAGGAGAGCAGCGAGGCGATGTTGACGATGCGCCCCGTGCGGCCGGCCGCGAGCACCGTCCTGGCGAAGGCCTGGGCCAGGAAGAAATTGGCCTTGAGGTTGAGGTTCATCACCTCGTCCCAATCCTCTTCGCCGAACTCCAAGGCGTCGGCCCGGCGGATGATGCCGGCATTGTTGATCAGGATGTCGAGCGGCCCGGCCAATGCCGCGGCCTGCTCGATCACGCGCGCGGCGATGCCGCCCTGCTGGAGGTCGGCCTGGAGCGCGAAGCAGGTGCCGCCGACGTCCGCGATCAGCTTCTGCGTCTGCGCCATGCTCGAGCGCCCGGCGGCGACGACGGTCGCGCCCGCCTCGGCGAGGGCCAGCGCGATGCCCTGGCCGATGCCGGTGTTGGCGCCGGTGACCAGCGCCCTGCGGCCGTCCAGCGAGAAGGGCGAGCGCGCGGCCATCAGCGCAGCGTCTCCACCGGGGCGGCGTCCATGTCGGTGAACTCGACATTGTCGCCGGCCATCGCCCAGACGAAGGCGTAGTTCGAGGTGCCGCAGCCGCAATGGATCGACCAGTTCGGCGAGATCACGGCCTGCTCGTTGGCGACGAGGAGATGGCGCGTCTGCTGCGGCTCGCCCATGAAATGGAAGACGCGATGGGCGGGGTCGAGGTTGAAGTAGAGATAGGCCTCCATCCGCCGCGTATGGGTGTGGCAGGGCATGGAGTTCCAGACCGAGCCCGGCTCCAGCGCCGTCATGCCCATCACCAGCTGGTTGGTGCCCGTCGAGTTCGGCATGATGTATTGCCGGATGGTGCGCTTGTTCGAGGTCTCGGCCGAGCCGAGATGAATGGTGTTGGCGTCGTCCTTGCGGACGAGCTGGTGCTTCGCCTCGCGGTGCGCCGGGGCGCTGGTCAGGTAGAATTTGGCCGGGTCGGCTGGGTCGGCGCTGGCGAAGGAGACCTCCCGGGCGCCGAGCCCGACATAGAGCGCGTCGAGATGGGGCAGCTCGAAGCGCTCGCCGTCGACGGTGAGCGAGCCGGCACCGCCGAGATTGATCACGCCGAGCTCGCGGCGCGCCAGGAAGAAGGGCGTGCCGGTCGGCGGGAAGGGATCGAGCGTCAGCGGCGTCCCGGTCGGCATCGCGCCGCCGATGATCATGCGGTCGTAATGGCTGTAGGTCAGCGCGACCTCGCCGGGGACGAAGATGCGCTCGATCAGGAAGTCCCGGCGCAGCGCGTCAGTGTCGTAGCCGCGCACATCGCGCGGGTGGGCGCATTGGCGTTCGTCGATGGTCGTGGTGGCGCTGGTCACAGCCGGTAGGCCTCCTTGGCCAGGCGATAGGCGAGATCATGGGCCAGCTCCGCGGCCTCGTCCTCGTCGAGGCGGTGCTCGGCGACCAGCTTCGCGAGGTAGTGGCAATCGATGCGGCGGGCGACGTCGTGGCGCGCGGGGATCGAGAGATAGGCGCGGGTGTCGTCGTTGAAGCCGACCGTGTTGTAGAAGCCGGCCGTCTCGGTGGTGAGCTCGCGAAAGCGCAGCATCGCCTCGGGCGCATCGAGGAACCACCAGCCCGGCCCGAGCTTCAGCGCCGGATAATGGCCGGCGAGCGGGGCGAGCTCGCGCGAATAGCTGGTCTCGTCGAGGGTGAAGGCGATGACGGTGAGGTTCGGCTCGTTGCCGACCGCGTCGAGCAGCGGCTTCAGCGCCGCGACATAGTCCATGCCGCGCGGGATGTCGGCGCCCATGTCACGGCCGAACTGTGCGAACAGGGAGGGGTTGTGGTTGCGCCAGGAGCCGGGATGGATCTGCAGGACGAGCCCGTCATCGAGGCTCATCTTCGCCATCTCGGTCAGCATCTGGCCGCGGAAGAGGTCGGCGTCCTCGGCCGAGAACTTGCCCTTCAGGATCTTGGCGAAGAGCTTCTCGCACTCGGCCTGGGTCAGGTTGGCGGTGCGGGCGGTGGCGTGGCCATGGTCGGAGGAGGTCGCCCCCCGGGCGATGAAATAGGCGCGGCGCTTGCGATGGGCCTCGAGATAGCCGTTCCAGCTGCCGACATCCTCGCCGGTCAGCTCGCCGAACTGCTTGAGATTGTCGGCGAAGCCCTCGAATTCGGGATCGACGACGCTGTCGGGGCGATAGGCGGTGACGACCTTGCCGGCCCAGCCCGAGTCCCTGATCATGTCGTGCCATGCCAGCGGATCGAGCGCGCCTTCCGTCGTGGCGATGGCCTCGATCCCGAAGCGCTCGAACAGGGCGCGCGGACGGAAGGCGTCCTGCTCCAGCTGCTCGGCGATGCGGTCATAGATGCGGTCGGCGCTCTCGGCGGAGAGGCGCTCGGTGATGCCGAAGATCGAGAAGGCGGCGTGCTCGAACCAGAGTCTCGTCGGCGTGCCGCGGAACAGGTGCCAGTTGCTGGCGAAGAGCTTCCAGATCCGGCGCGGATCGCTCTCGACCCGGTCTGCGCCCTGACCGTCCTTGCGGGCGATGCCGAGCTGCTCGAGCCCGATGCCCTGCGAATAGAGCATGCGGAAGATGTAATGGTCCGGCTTGACGAACAGCGTCGCCGGATCGGGGAAGGGCTCGTTCTCCGCGAACCAGCGCGGGTCGGTGTGGCCGTGCGGCGAGATGATCGGCAGGTCGCGGATATCGGCATAAAGGCGCCGCGCGATACCGCGCGTCACGGGCTCCGCAGGCAAAAGACGATCGTCGTGCAGCAGCATCGCTGGCGTTTCCTCTGTCGGGCCGGACCATAGGGCCGGCATCGGTGATGCGTCAATATACTAATATACTAGTATGCACTGCCCGGCCGTGTTACGCCTTGATGGGCTGCGGAGCGCGCAACGTGGTCCAATAAGGGAGCGATCATGGCCGGGATAGGACGATGTCTGAGGCGCTAGGCGAGCGCGAGGCCGCCAGCCTGCGCCGGGAACGGAAGCCGCAGCGCCTGGCGGCAGCGTCCGCGGGGCGGGCGACGGCCGCCTCCGTCGTGCAGGACGAGCTGCGCCGCGAGATCCTCGACATGGTGCTGCGGCCCGGTGCGGCCCTCTCCGAGAAGGAGCTCACCGCCCGCTTCGGCATGAGCCGCACGCCGGTGCGCGAGGCGCTGATCCGGCTGAAGGAGGAGGGGCTCGTCGAGATATTCCCGCAGGCGGGCACCTTCGTCGCCCGCATCCCGACGGGGGCGATCCCCGAGGCAGTGTTCATCCGCCAGGCGCTGGAATGCGCCACGGTCGAGGTCCTGGCGCGGACAGCGAGCGCCGACGACGTCGCCCGGCTCGATGCGACGATCGCGACGCTGCACGAAGCTCACGAGGCGAACGACCAGGAGCGCTTCCACCTCGCCGACGAGGAATTCCACGAGGTGCTCGCCGAGATCGCAGGCTATCCCGGCGTCTGGAAGCTGGCCCAGGCGGCGAAGAGCCAGATCGACCGCTGCCGGCGGATGACACTGCCGGTGCCCGGGCGGATGGCGATGGTGATCCGCGAGCATCTCGCCATCGTCGACGAGATCAGGCGGCACGACGCATCGGCCGCCGTCGCCGCGATGCGCCAGCATCTCGGCACGCTGCTGCCCGATCTGGTGCATCTCAAGGCGAGCTATCCGGACTATTTCGTTTGATTTCTACCGTTGGCAATTTGAGGCGCGGGGAACCCTTCTCCCGTATGGGAGAAGGGCAGGGATGAGGGCCTGCCCTAACCGTAGAAGGCACAACGGCGCCGCTTCGCCCTATTAATCAACGGCGGGCCCCCCCCCCTACCCCTCTCCCATACGGGAGAGGGGATCCCGCGCCCTACTGACTTGCCTCTCTCCCATCTCCCGCGCCATCCTGCCCCGCAACGGCATGGAGGCGGACGATGACGACGCGGCGCGATCTTCTGGCGGGAGCGGGCCTCGGCGCGCTCGCAATCCAGCTTCCGCTCGGCGCGCTCGCGCAGGCCAGGGACAGCGTCACCATCGGCATGACGCTGGAGCCGCCGACGCTCGATCCGACCTCCGGCGCGGCCCAGGCGATCCGCGAGGTCGTGCTGCAGAACATCTTCGAGGGGCTGGTGGCGATGGATCGTACCGGCAAGCTCGTGCCGGCGTTGGCGCAGAGCTGGACGCTCGCGCCCGACAACCTCACCTACACCTTCAAGCTTCGGCCCAATGCGCGCTTCCACGACGGCACGCCGTTCGCTTCGCGCGACGTGAAGTTCTCCTTCGAGCGCGCGGTCGCGCCCGACTCGACCAATGCGCAGCGCTGGATCTTCACGCCGATCGCGGGCATCGAGGCGCCCGACCCGGTCACCGTCGTCATCAAGCTGAAGCAGCCGACGGCGAACTTCGTCTACGGCCTCTCCTGGGGCGATGCGATCATCGTCTCGCCGGCGAGCGCGGCGAACAACAAGACCAGCCCTGTCGGCACGGGCCCGTTCAAGTTCGCGCGCTGGAATCGCGGCGACCGGCTCGAGCTCACTCGCAACGACGAGTATTGGGGAGCGAAGCCGGTGCTCGCCAAGGCGACCTTCCGCTTCATCTCCGATCCGCAGGCGCAGGTCGCGGCGCTGCGCGCCGGCGACATCGACGTCTTCACCAATCTCTCGGCGCCGGAGGCGATCCCGCAGCTCAAGGCCGACCCGAAGCTCAAGGTCACGCTCGGCAAGACCGAGGGCGAGACCATCCTCGCCATCAACAACGCCAAGGCGCCGTTCAGCGATGTCCGGGTGCGCCAGGCGATCGCGCATGTGCTCGACCGCAAGACGATCGCGCTCGGCGTCTACGGCTTCGATCTCGATTATATCGGCAGCCATTTTTCGCCCTTGCATCCGGCCTATGTCGATCTGACCGGGACCTATCCGGTGGACCTCGCCAAGGCGAAGGGCCTGCTCGCGGCGGCCGGCTTCCCGAACGGCTTCGAATGCAGCCTGCGCCTGCCACCGCCGGCCTATGCCAGGCGCGGCGGCGAGATCGTCGCGGCGCTGCTCGCGCAGATCGGCATCACCGCCAGGATCGAGCCGCTGGAATTCCCGCAATGGCTGGAGCGGGTGTTCAAGGCGCGCGATTTCGACCTCACCATCATCGCGCATACCGAGCCGCTCGACATTGGCAACTATGCCCGCGACGACTACTACTTCCAGTACAGGAGCCCCGAATTCAAGGCGCTGATCGAGACGATCGACCGCACCGTCGACGAGACCGAGCGCAACAAGCTCTATGGCGACGCCCAGCGCATGCTGGCGCGCGACGCGGTCAACGGCTTCCTGTTCATCCTGCCGAAGATCACGGTGGCCAAGGCCGGGCTCGACGGGATGTGGACCGACTGGCCGCTGCCGCTGACGCCGCTGGCGGAGGTGAGGTGGCGGTAACGGTTGTGACAGCTTCGCCGTCATTGCGAGCGCAGCGAAGCAATCCAGGAGGACGTGGAGCTCTGCCGCCTCTGGATTGCTTCGTCGCTGTGCTCCTCGCAATGACGCCGGCTGCTCGCGGCGACGGCGTGGGGTTCATCTGATGACCGCCTACCTGCTCCGCCGTCTCCTCGCCTTCGTCGCGACGTTGCTCGGAGCGGCGATCGTCATCTTCCTCGTGCTGGAGATCCTGCCGGGCGATCCGGCGGCGGTGACGCTCGGGCTCAATGCGGCGCCGGAAGCGCTGGCGGCGCTGCGGGCCGAGATGGGGCTCGACCAGCCGGCGCCGCTGCGCTTCTTCTCCTGGATCGGCGGGCTCGTCAGCGGCGATCTCGGCCTCAGCTACACCTATCGCGTGCCGGTGACGCAATTGATCCGCGAGCGCATGGTGGTGACGCTGCCGCTGGCATCGATGGCGATCCTGCTCGCCTCGGCGATCGGCATCCCGCTGGGCGCGCTCGCCGCGGCGAACCACAACCGGGCCGGCGACGCCGCGGTGATGGTCTTCGCCCAGGCCGGGCTCGCCATCCCGAATTTCTGGTTCGGCCTGCTGCTCGTGCTGGTCTTCGCCGTCGGCGCCGGCTGGCTTCCGGCCGGCGGCTTTCCGGGCTGGCAGGCGGGTCCCGGGCCGGCGCTGCGGTCGCTGCTGCTGCCGGCCATCGCGCTCGCTCTGCCGCAGGCGGCGATCCTCGCCCGCGTCACCCGCTCGGCCATGCTGGAGACCATGCAGGAGGATTATGTCCGCACCGCCCGCGCCAAGGGGGTCAGCCGGCGGCGGACCATGCTGCGCCATGTCCTGCGCAACGCGCTGATCCCGGTCGTCACGGTGCTCGGCCTGCAGTTTTCCGTGCTGCTGGCGGGCGCGATCATCATCGAGAACGTCTTCGCCCTGCCGGGACTCGGGCGCCTCGTCTTCCAGTCGATCGCCCAGCACGACCTGATCGTGGTCAAGGATCTGGTGATGCTGTTCTCGGCCCTGGTCGTCTTCATCAACTTTGCGGTCGAGCTGCTCTACGGGCTGATCGACCCGCGCCTGCGGCAGGCTTCGTGACGCGATGCCCGTCGTCGCCCTAGCGCACCCCCAACTTCACGCGTGCCGCCTCGGCCAGATAGCCGGAGCGGGTGGCCCCGATCGCCGCCGCGGCACGGTCGACAGCCTGCAAGAGATGTTCGTCCAAGGTGATGTTGACGCGAACCGCCTTGCCGGGCAGCTCGATCGGTACGGCAGCGACGATCGCATCGGCAAAATCTTCGGCGAAAGCGGCATCGGCCTTCAACACCGCGAGCGAGCGCGGCTGGGGAATGGCTTCGCCATCCTCGATCATGCCCTCGATATGAAAGGCGAGTGCCTGCGCGCCGCGCTGCACGGCTTCGTCGAGCGTATCGGCCGTGCTGATGCACCCCGGGAAATCGGGGAAAGAGATGCCGTACGATCCGGCTTCTACGTGGATCAAGGCGATGACGTGGGTCATGGCTTCAACTTTCTTTCGCTCGCAGACAGCTCACCAATCCCACCCGGCTTGGCGATAGATGCTGCGCAAGGTGCCGCGGGGAATCTCGCGGACGCCTGTATCGATCGTCACGCGGCCCCGCTTGTGCGGATGCCGGTATTGCACATGGTCGCCGGGCCCCTGGCGGTCGATGATCCAGCCATCGTCGCGCAGGCGTCGTTCGACATCCTTGCGCTTCGTGCTGTGGTCGCTCAGCCCCATGGCGCATCCAAGCGATGTGTATAAATACTCATTTTGGCGCGGTCGTGCAAGACCAACCTCGCTGGATGCGATCATGAGCGCGGTCGCGCCTCGCACCCGCCCGCGGCGCTGGTGGGCCTCGCCGTCCTTCCTGGCCGGCCTGCTGCTGGCCGGGCTCGTCGTCGCGATGGCGCTGACCTCCTATCTCTGGACGCCCTACGAGCCGACGCAGATGGCGATCCTGAAGCGGCTGCGTCCGCCCTCGGCCGAGCACTGGTTCGGCACGGACCAGTTCGGCCGCGACGTGCTCTCGATGATCATGGTCGGCGCGCGCAACTCGCTGGCGGTGGGGCTCGGCGCGGTCGGGCTCGGCCTGACCCTCGGCAGCGCGCTCGGGCTGGTCGCCGCGATTCGGCGCGACGGCCTCCTCGACAATCTGATCATGCGCATGGCCGATTTCAGCCACGCCTTCCCGGCGGTGCTCTCGGCGATCATGATCAGCGCGGTCTGGGGGCCGGGCATGATGAACGCCGTGATCGCCATCGCGATCTTCAGCCTGCCCTATTTCGCAAGACTGGCTCGTGGCGCGGCGCTGCAATGCTGGGCGCTCGATTACGTGCTGGCGGCGCGCGCGGCGGGGCTGACCGAATTGGCGATCACGCGCGAGCATGTCCTGCCCAATATCGCCGGCGTGCTGGTGGTGCAGGCGACGATCCAGTTCGCGCTCGCCATCCTGGCCGAGGCGGGCCTGTCCTATCTCGGTCTCGGCACGCAGCCGCCGGCGCCGTCCTGGGGCCGCATGCTCAACGAGGCGCAGACCTTCATGGCGGGCCAGCCCTGGCTCGCCATCTTCCCGGGCGCGGCGATCGCGCTATCGGTGCTGGCCTTCAATTTGCTCGGCGACGGCCTGCGCGACGCGGTCGACCCGCGCATGCGCCGCTCGCGCGATTGATCTTACGATGCTTGCGGAGTTCCAGTCATGATCGAGTTCGCCGATCTCAGCGCCGTCGACATGCTCCGGGCCTTCCGCTCGCGCGAGCTCTCGCCGGTCGAGGTCACCGAAGCGGTGATCGAGCGCATCGCGATCTGGGAGCCGTCGCTCAAGGCGCTCTACGCCTATGATCCCGAGGGCGCGCGCGCCGCGGCGAAGGCGAGCGAGGGGCGCTGGCGCCGCGGCGAGGCGCTGCCGCTCGACGGCGTGCCCTGCACGATCAAGGAGAATATCGCGACGAAGGGTACGCCGGTGCCGCTCGGCACGGCGGCGATGGAGCTCGCTCCCGCCGCGGCCGACGCGCCGCCGGCGCAGCGCCTGCGCGAGGCCGGCTGCGTCATCCTCGCCAAGACGACGATGCCGGATTACGGCATGCTCTCCTCCGGCCTGTCGAGCTTCCACGCGCTGGCGCGCAACCCGTTCGATCTCTCGAAGAACCCGGGCGGCTCCTCGGCCGGCGCGGCCGCCGCCGGCGCGGCCGGCTACGGCCCGCTGCATATCGGCACCGATATCGGCGGCTCGATCCGGCTGCCGGCCGGCTGGTGCGGGCTGGTCGGGCTGAAGCCGAGCTTCGGCCGGGTGCCGATCGACCCGACCTATTACGGCCGCGTCGCCGGGCCAATGACGCGCAGCGTCGCCGACGCCGCGCTGATGATGCGCGAATTGTCGAGGCCGGACGAGCGCGACCCGATGAGCCTGCCGCCGCAGGAGATCGCCTGGACCGAGCTCGAGCGCGAGCCGCGCGGGCTCCGGCTCGGATTGCAGCTGGATGCCGGCATCGGCCTGCCGGTCGAGCCCGAAGTCAGGGCGGCGATCGCCGGAGCGGGCGACGCCTTCCGACGGGCCGGGGCGAGCGTCGAGATCATGCCGCCCTTCCTGACGCGCGACATGCTCGACGGGCTCGACGATTTCTGGCGCCAGCGCGCCTGGGCCGAGATCGGAGCGCTGCCGCGCGAGCGGCAGGAGAAGGTGCTGCCCTATATCTTCGCCTGGGCCGAGCGCGGCCGTTCGCTCACCGGGGCGCAGGTGCATCGCGGCATGAGCCAGATGCTGGCGATCCGCCATGCGGCGCTGAAGGCGGCCGCGCCCTTCGACTATGTGCTCTCGCCGGTCTCCCCGGTGCCGAGCTTCGCGGCCGAGCTCGCCTCGCCGGTCCACGACCCCGAGCGGCCTTTCGAGCACATCGCCTTCACCGTCGCCGCCAACATGTCGGACCAGCCGGCGATCTCCGTCCATGCCGGCATGACGACATCGGGCCTGCCGATCGGCCTGCAGATCACCGGCCGGCGCTTCGACGATCTCGGCGTGCTGCAGATGGCGCGGGCCTGGGAGCGGCTGCGCGGGGCCGGGCCGGACTGGCCGCGGGAGCCACGGGATCAGGCGTCTTTGCGAGCGTAGCGAAGCAATCCAGGAGCGGCCGCGCGCCAAGCTCTCCTGGATTGCTTCGTCGCTTTGCTCCTCGCAATGACGGCTTGCGCTACGTCTTCTTCCCCGCCGTGTTCAGCGCCACGGCCGCCCGGATCAGCGCCGCCAGCGCCGCCTCGTCGATCGCCTCGCCCTCGTGGATGTCAATGGCGCGTCGCATATTGCCGTCGAGGCTGGCATTGAACAGGCCGGTGGGATCGGGCAGCGACGCGCCCCTGGCGAAGGTCAGCTTGACCGCGCCCTTGTAGGGCTCGCCGGTGCAGATGATGCCGGCATGCTCCCAGACCGGGACGCCGCGCCATTTCCAGGTCTCCTCGACCTCGGGGTCCGTCTGCCGGATGATGGCGCGGACTTTTGCGAGCGCCGCGCCGCGCCAGTCGGTCAGTTCCGCGATCCTTGCGTCGATCTGCGCGGAGGCCGAGGCTGCTGCTGCCCCGCTCGTCTTGTCGCTCGCTTTTCTCATGGGGCCGGCGTCCTCGTTCTCACATCGTCTCGCCGGGCAAGGCGGCGGCCTGCTTCACCCAGGCGGTGAACTGCGCTTCGTCGAGTTCGTCATCCTCATGGATGTCGAGATAGCGCACATCCTTCTGCCTGGAGGAGCCGGGCGGGACGGGATCGAGCGCCGCGCCGCGGAAGAAGGCGACCTTCACATATCCGGTGAAGACGTGGATGCCGAGGAACCAGTGGTCGTCCTCAACGCCGTAGAGCGGCGAGTTCCACTTCACCGCCTTCCTGACGCCCGTGACGGCGGCGCCGATCAGCGCGTCGAGGCGTGCCCCGAGCGCGCTCTTCCAGCCCGGCATGGCGGCGATATAGGCCCGCACCGGTTCCTCGCCATAGCCTTTGGCGATCTGCGGATTGCCGCCGGAGAGCAGGACGGGCCGGCCGTCTCCGCCGGCCTTCGGCTTGGCTGCCGCTTTCGAGATCTTGCCGGCCACGGCTTCGCTCCTAGCCTTCCGCCCGCCGCCGCCAGCCGGCGGCATAGGGCAGCGCGAACATGTAAAGCCCGGAGACCATCAGCAGGAAAAGCGGCGGCAGCGGGGAATAGACGATCCAGGCCGGCGGCTGTCCGAGCGCCATGGCGACGAAGTTCGCCGTCACGCTCGTGGTGAAGACGAGGGCGAGCCAGCGATGGCCCTGCCGGATCGCGTCGGTCAAGGTCATGAGTCCATCCTTCCGGAGATGAGCGCCGGCATGGTCACGCCGCCCGCGCCAGCAGCTCTTCCAGCTTGCCGAAGAACTGCTGCCAGCCGGCCCTGGCGCCGCCGAAGGCCTGCTTCTGGTCAGGCCGGAAGCCGTCCTGCTCCATCCGCAGCAGCGTGCCCCTGGGCGTCGGGGTCAGCGTGAAGGTCACCGTGCTCTTCAGGGCGAAGGCCGGATCGTCATGGGCGAAGTCCCAGCTGTAGGACAGCGTCCGGTTGGGCTCGATGGCGAGGACCTCGCAATCGAGCACGCCGCCCCAGTCGCCGCGCAGGTTGAAGCGGTGGCCGACGACCGGCGCGAAATCGTTCTTCATCAGCCATTCCGCGATCAGGTGCGGTTGCGTCAGGGCGCGCCAGAGCTTGTCCGGCGGATGGGCGATCTCGCGCTCGACGACGACGGAGCGCGCCTGCGTGGCAGTGGTCATTGGTCCATCCTCCGAAGCAGATTTTCGAGGTCGTCGAACCGCGCCTCCCAGAAGCCGGCCATCTGGCTGGTCCAGTCGAGGAGGGGGCCGAGCGCGCCGGGCCGGGCGCTGTAATGGGTCTGCCGGCCGGCATGGCGGTCCTGCACCAGCCCGGCCTGCTTCAGCACGCCGAGATGCTTGGAGACGGCCGGCTGCGAGACGCCGGCCTGCGCCGTCAGCGCCCCGACCGTGAGCTCGCCGTCGCGGCACAGGCGCTCGAAGATGGCGCGCCGGGTCGGGTCGGCGAGCGTCCTGAACAGCATGTCGTGAGCGTCTGGCATCCGAGATAGATAACCCGTTGGCTATGGTTTGATTCATAACCCTCGAGATATGTATCGGTCAAGCGCCCTCACAAGCGAGGCGGGGGAGGGGTGCTGCAAGCGCGCTGGACCGGGGCGGACGGCTCGCGCAGGATGCCTTGCGAAACCCGCGGGGAATGTCGCCGCCGGCGCCCCTGCGCTCCCCTCTCGAGGACTTCGCCATGGATCTGAGGCTGAACGGCAAGCGCGCTCTGGTCACGGGCGGCAGCAAGGGGATCGGCCGCGCCATTGCCCGGCAGCTGGCGCTGGAAGGCGTCGACGTCGTCATCGCCGCACGAAACCAGGCGGAGCTCGATGCCGCCGCGGCAGAGCTCGCGCGCGAGAGCGACCGCCGGATCGTCGGGCTCGCCGTCGACACGCAGGACGACGCCTCGGTCAAGGCGCTGGTCGCCGGCACCGTCGCGGCGCTGGGCGGACTCGACATCCTCGTCAACGCCGCCGCCAAGCCCGGCGGCCAGGCGACGCCGCCGAGGCTCGCCGAGATCACCGACGCGCTGTTCTTCGACGACGTCAACGTCAAGGTGATGGGCTATCTGCGCATGGCGCGCGAGGCGGCGCCGCTGATGGCGGCCAATGGCTGGGGCCGGATCATCAACATCAGCGGGCTGGCGGCGCGCCTGACCGGCTCGACCATCGGCTCGATCCGCAATGTCGCGGTGGCGGCGCTGACCAAGAACCTCGCCGACGAGCTCGGTCCGAAGGGCATCAACGTCACCGTGGTGCATCCCGGCACGACGCGGACGGAGAAGACACCGGGCGTGGTCGCGGCGCGGGCGGCGGCGTCCGGGCTCGCGCCCGAGGAGGTCGAGCGCCGCATGGCCGCCAATGTGGCGATCGGCCGGCTGGTCGACATGGCCGAGGTCGCCGACATCGTCGCCTTCCTGGCCTCGCCGCGCAGCGTCGCCATCAATGGCGACGCCATCGCCTGCGGCGGCGGCTCGAAGGGCGCGATCCACTATTGACGTAAGTCGTCATTGCGAGCGCAGCGAAGCAATCCAGAGGCGGCAGCGCTCTGCGCCCCCCTGGATTGCTTCGTCGCTTTGCTCCTCGCAATGTCGGAGGGGCGCTGAAACGACGATCGTTTCCGGATCGCGCGGGCTCAGAACAGCGCGGTCGGCGCGACCTCGGCGACTACCATCAGCGCGAGGCCGAGCAGGCCGAGGCCCGCGCCGGTCCAGGCGAGCAGGGTGACGCCGGTGATGATCGCCGCCGAGGAGACGACGATCGCGATCTGCAGCAGGCCCGAGACGATGTCGTACTTGTCGTCGCGGGCGCTGGAGATGTCGCGCCTCGCCTCGGCCGCCTTGGCGCGGGCGATCAGCTCCTTGCGGCCTTCATTGGTCTCGGGCTCCGATTCGTAGCGAGCGACCGTGGCCTTCCAGCTGTCGATGCGCTTCTGCAGCCGCTCGCGCACGGCCGGGTCGGTGGCGCCCGCGAGCTCGACCTCCATCGCCTCGGCAGCGGTGCGCAGGGTCGTGCCGCGGATGGTCTTGGCCTGGAAGAAGGCCCAGAGGTTGGAGGCCTCGATGTTCTTGGCCAGCGCATCCTGCTCGGCGTTCTTGCCGCCGATCTCGGAGAAAGCGAGCAGGAGTGCGAGAACGGCGATCAGCAGGGCGATGCGCCTGTTCGCCTTGCTGGTCGGCTGGCTGTCTTCGATGAGGTCTGGTGCGGCTGAGGCCATGTGTGATTCCCCCGGAAAGGCCGCGCCTGATGGCCGGTTCGCACGACGGAATCAAGACGATTTCAGGGACGTCGCGGAGGCTATCCCCGGGCGCGGGGATGGGCGGAATCATAGGCCGCGAGCAGGCGGGCCGAATCGATGCGGGTGTAGATCTGCGTGGTCGAGAGCGAGGCGTGGCCGAGCAGTTCCTGGATGGCGCGCAGATCGCCGCCGCGGCCGAGCAGATGGGTGGCGAAGGAATGACGCAGCGCATGCGGCGTCGCGCTGCCCGGCAATCCGAGCGAGCCGCGCAGGCCCTCAACCGCGAGCTGGATGATGCGCGGAGAAAGCGGGCCGCCCTTGACGCCGACGAAGAGAGGCCCGTCCGGCGCCAGCCGCCACGGGCATTGCGCGAGATAACCGGCGATGGCCTCGATCACGACCGGCAGAACCGGCACCATCCGGGTCTTGCCGCCCTTGCCGAGCACGGTCAGCGCGTCGGCGGTGCTCGCCGGCGCCTGCGAACGCCTGAGGCCGAGCGCCTCGGAGATGCGCAGGCCGCTGCCATAGAGCAGGGAGAGCACGGCGGCGTCGCGGGCCAGCACCCAATCGGGCCGCTCCTCGCCGGCGCGGCTGTCGGCCCTGGTCACCGCCGCGGCCGCCTTGGCGTCGAGCGGGCGCGGCAGGCCCTTGCCGAGGCGCGGCCCGCGCGTGGCGGCGAAGGCGGCGGCGCTCAGCCGGCCGCTGCGCTCGCCGAAGCGGGCCAGCGAGCGCAGCGCCGCCAATTGGCGCATCAGCGTGCGGTTGCCGACGCCGTCGCGGCGGCGATAGCCGAGGAAGGCGCGCAGGTCGGCCGGCTTCAGGGTCGCGACCGCCTTCAGCGTCGGCGGCGCGTCGAGATGATGGGCGAGGAAGGCGGCGAACTGGTCGATGTCGCGGCCATAGGCATCGAGCGTCTTCGGCGAGAGCCGGCGCTCATGGCCGAGATGGGCGAGCCAGTCGCGCCGGAGGGTGTCGAAATCGCTCATGGCGCGATCTTGCCGCGCGAGCCTTAACAACCGTTGTCCGGCTCGCTCGCCGCCTGCTATGAACCCTCGAGAAATTGTTCAGGGCTGACCAAATTGCACGCTCCCGATCCGCACGGCCTGATCTTCCCCTTTCCCGAGCCTCCGGCGCCGGGCCAGCTGATCGAGGTCGCTCCCGGCATCTTCTGGGCCAGGGTCGGGCTGCCGTTCCGGCTCGACCACGTCAACATCTACCTGATCGAGGATGGCGACGGCTTCGCGGTGATCGACACCGGCATCGGCGACGAGGCGACGCGGCAGGCCTGGCTCGGGCTGATGGCGGGCGCGCTCGCGGGCAAAAAGCTGAGCCGGCTCTTCGTCACGCATTTCCATCCCGACCATATCGGGCTCGCGGGCTGGCTGCACGAGCGCTTCGGCACGCCGCTGCTGACCAGCCAGACGAGCTATCTCGGCTGCCTCAACATCTCGCTCAGCCCCGGCGCGGCGGAGGCGCCGGTCTACAGGGATTTCTATCTGCGCCACGGGCTCTCGGCCGAGGTGACGCAGGTCGTCTCGACGCTGGGCCATGGCTATCTCAGGCAGGTGACGCCGCTGCCGCCGACCTTCACCCGCATCGTCGCGGGCGATGTGGTGCGGATCGGCGGGCGCGACTTCTTCGTCCTCGCCGGCGACGGCCATGCGCCGGAGCAGTTGATGTTCCACTGTCCGGAGGCCGGGGTGTTCCTGGCGGCCGACCAGGTGCTCGCCAGGATCACGCCGAACATCAGCGTCTGGGCAGTCGATCCGGAGGGGGATCCGCTGGGCCTCTATCTGCGCTCGCTGCGCGCGCTGCCGCAGGCGATCCCGCCGGGGACGCTGGTGCTGCCGGGGCACCAATTGCCGTTCTACGGGCTGGCGGAACGCTGCGCCGCGCTCGCCGCCCATCATGACGAGCGCTGCCGGCTGATCGCGGAAGCAGTCGCCGGGGGGCCGCATTCTGTCGCCGAGCTGGTGCCGGTGATGTTCACGCGGCCGCTCGACCCGCACCAGCTCTCCTTCGCCTTCAGCGAGGTGTTCGCCCATGTGAACGCGATGCTGCGGCAGGGCGAGCTGCGCTGGGCGGAGCCGCAGGCGGGCATCATGCGGGTGATGGCGGCCGGCTGAGCCGTGGCGCATAAAAATTAAGCATGATCGGAAAAGAGCGGGGTGTCGCCGCGGCCGGTCCATGTGGAATTAGGATTCGCGGCGCATCAATGCGCGCCAGGAGCGCGGGGGCGGAGCAATCCGGCCGGGGGCCGCGCCGTGCCTTGCGCGGGACGACAAGACGGGACGATGGCTCTACCGGCGATGCTTCGAGCGATGCGGCCGCATCATTGGGCGAAGAACGGCCTGGTCTTCGTGCCGATCCTGCTCAATCACGACGTGTTCGACGCGAAGGCGCTGTTCTACGGGCTCGTCGCCTTCGTCTCCTTCTCGCTGATGGCCTCGTCGATCTACCTGCTCAACGACATCATCGACGTCGAGGCCGATCGGCGCCACCCGACCAAATGCAAACGTCCGCTCGCGGCCGGCGAGATCACCAAGGGCCAGGCCTATGCCATGGTGCCCGGCCTGCTGATCACCTCCGGCGCATTGACGGCGCTGCTGCCGCGCCCCGGCCTCTACATGATGGTCTGGGCGGCCTATCTCGTCCTGGCGCTGGCCTATCTCCTTGTCCTGAAGCGCAAGCTCCTGGTCGACGTGCTCGGCCTCGCCGCCCTGCACACGCTGCGCATCATCGCCGGCAATGCTGCGGCGGCGATCCCGGTCTCGTCCTGGCTCCTCGCCTTCGCGATGTTCCTGTTCCTGAGTCTGGCCCTGATGAAGCGCTATGCCGAGCTGCGCATCACCCAGGACCAGTCCGGGCTGAAGAAGGCCGGGCGCGGCTACCAGGCCGAGGACATCGAGGCGCTCTCGCAGCTCGGCATGGCCTCCGGCTGCACCTGCGCGCTGATCATGGCGCTCTATGTCGACAGCGCCGCGGTCAAGGAGCTCTATCGCCATCCGGAGATGATCTGGCTGATCTGCCCGGTCATCCTCTACCAGATGGCGCGCATGTGGTTTCTGGCGCGGCGCGGCGGCATGCCCGACGACCCGCTGGTGTTCATGATCCGCGACTGGCGCAGCCAGCTGATGGGTGTGGTGGTGGTGCTCATCATGGTCGGAGCGACGGTGCTGCCGTGAGCGGCGAACGCGCGGTCCTGCGTTCCTGGGGCGGCCTCGAGGCCAGGGACTCGACGCTGCTCGAACCGGAAGACTGGCTCGCCGAGCGCCGGCGCCGGCGCCCGGTTCTGGCTTATGGCAATGGCCGCTCCTATGGCGATTCCTGCCTGAACGACGGCGGCGAGCTGATCGCGGCGCGCCGGCTCGACCGCATCCTGTCCTTCGACGTCGAGGCCGGGACCATGCTCTGCGAGGCCGGCGTCCTGCTGGAGGAGGTGCTGAAGCTCAGCGTTCCGGCCGGCTGGTTCCCGCCGGTGACGCCGGGCACCAGCCTCGTCACCATCGGCGGGGCGCTCGCCAACGACGTCCACGGCAAGAACCATCATCGCGCCGGCACCTTCGGCCGGCATGTGCTGGGCTTCGAGCTCGCCCGGTCGGACGGTTCGGTCCTGACCTGCACGCCGACGCGGAACCCGGAGCTCTTCGCCGCCACGATCGGCGGCATGGGGCTGACGGGCCTGATCCTGCGGGTCGAGCTGCAGCTGATGCCGGTCGCTTCGGCGCAGGTGCTGCAGGAGACCGTGCATTTCGACGGCCTCGACGGCTTCTTCGCCATCGCGGGGCAGTCCGACGCCACGCATGACTACACCGTCGCCTGGGTCGATTCGCTCGCCGGCGGCCGGCATTTCGGCCGCGGCGTGTTCTTCCGCGCCAATCACGCGCCGGCCTCCGACGCGCCCCCGGCGAAGGCCCCGCCCGTCCTGCCCTTCCCGCTGACGCCACCCTTCCCGCTGATCAACGGGCTGACGCTGCGCGTCTTCAACGCGCTCTATCGCGCCGCCCAGCCGAGAACGCCCGAACCGCGGCGCGTTCCCTACCGGCCCTTCTTCTATCCGCTCGACCGCATCCGCGACTGGAACCGGGCCTATGGGCCCAAGGGGCTGCGCCAGTTCCAGTGCGCGGTGCCGACGGCGCAGGCGCGCCGGGCGGTCGAGGACATGCTGCGCCTGACCCTGGAGGCGGGCGAGAGTTCCTTCCTCACCGTGCTCAAGCTGTTCGGCGACCTGCCGTCGCCGGGGCTGATGTCGTTTCCGGTTCCCGGCGCGACTCTGACGCTCGACTTCCCGCATCGCGGCGAGCGCACGCTGAGGCTGCTCGACGCGCTCGACCGGGTCGCGATCGAGGCCGGCGGCCGGGTCAATCCCTACAAGGACGCGCGGATGTCGGCCGCGACCTTCGAGGCCTCGTTCCCGCATTGGCGCGACTTCGCGCGCCATGTCGATCCGGCCTTCTCGTCGAGCTTCTGGCGGCGGGTGACGGGCGGCTAGATGTGGAGCGTCAACAGGTTGTTCTGATCGGATCCGGCTCTCACTTTTTGCTTAGAGACCGCCTTACCGATCAGCTTGCGGTGCAAGCCGGTCGGAACGGGCTCTAGGCTCAGCCCGACCAGGCCCCGCCGGCCGCGACGATATCCGTGCGGCTGAAGTCGTCGCCGACGAAGAGCAGCGGGCAATCCTGTTGCCGCGCCAGCTGGTAGGCGAAACAATCGCCGAAGTTGAGACCGGCTGGAGCGAGGCCCTTGCCCCAGGCGCGATAGGCCTCGGCGACGCCGTGCGCGGTGGACATGTCAGCCGCCTCGACGGCAAAGCCGAGACCGCCGAGCAAATCCGCCATCTCGGTCCGCACGCCGCGCCGCCCTGCCACGATCAGCGCCTCGGCAACGGTCACGGCCGAAATCGAAAGGTTCGGCTCGTCGGCGAGTGCGATCATGCAACGCTCGGCCTCGGGTTCGTCGAGCACGATCGCCATCAGCGCCGAGGTGTCGACGACGATCATCGCGGCAGGCCATCATCGTCGTAGAGGAAGTCCTGACTCCGCGCGGCCGCCGGCCCCGGCAAAGCTTTCGCCGCTCCGGAAAGCCGAATTCGCTGCATCAGCGCGCGGCGCTCCATTCGATCGACGGCGCGCTGAACTGGAACGAGTCGCACGGCCTCCCGGCCGTGCCGGGTCAGCACGACGGTTTCGCCGGCCTCTGCCCGGCGGACGAGTTCGGTCAGCTGGGCCTTGGCCTCGGAGACGGATATGCGCATGACGGCACGATCACGATACCTCGCCAATATGGTCCATTCGATAGTCCATATCAATGAGCGAGGAGGCGATGGGCTCAGGCCGGCGCCATGGCCGGCTGCTCGACCGCCGTCACCGTCAGCACATGCTTCCTGCCGTCGCGGGCGGTCCAGGCGATCGACTGGCCGGCGGAGAGGCCGATCAGGGCCGCGCCGATCGGAGTCAGCACCGAGATGCGGCCCTGCTCGATGTCCGCCTCGCCGGGATAGACGAGCTGGACGCGGCGATGCTGGGCGCTGTCGGAATCGAAGGTGACGAAGGAGCCCATGCGCACGACGTCGGTCGGCAGCTTGCCGGGCGCGACCACCTTGGCGCGGTCCATCTCGGCGAGCAGTTCCTCGGCGACCTCGGGCACGCGCTCGAGCGCCGTGGTGGCGAGGCCGGTCAGGCGCTCATGATCGATCTCGCCGACGATGATCTTCGGCTTGCGGTGGGGCTTCTGGGTCGACTGGGGCATGGGCTTTCATCCTGCGATGGCGCGCGCGACGGCGGCGCCAGAGCGCGACCGGCAAGTTCGGGAGGCTGATTGAGGAGACGCCTGGGATGTCGGGCTGCAATGACGAAGGACAGCATCGACGGCACCCCTGGACTCGGGGCGCGCTCGGCCGAGTCCGGGGCTAGGATTCCGCGATCGGGGCGACCCGGAATACGAGGCGGTGCTTCGTCGTCATCTTCATAGAGTTGGGGGCTGCGGCCTCGCTGTCAAGGCTGGCCGGAGCGCCGGCCGAACGCAAAAGGGCCGGCGTGCGCCGGCCCCGGACATTGCGAGGTAACCAGTTTCCTCAGCCCTTCGCCACCGCGACCTTGCGCAGATAGTCGGTGACGATGCGGGTGATGCCGCGCGAGAGCAGGTCGTCGAGCGCGGCGATGAATTCATCGCACTGCTCGCGCGTGACGATCAGCGGCGGCTCGAGCCGGATGACGTTGCGATTGTACTCGGTGAAGGCGACGAGGATGTCGTAGTCCTTCAGCAGCAGCGCGCCGATGAAGCCGCAGAGCGAGCCCTTCAGCTTGTCGTCGAGCAATGCGACCATGTGCCTGACGCCGAAGGGCATGGTCTCGCTGATGTCCTGGAACTCGACGCCGATCATCAGGCCGCGGCCGCGGATCTCCTTGATCAGGGTCGGGTGCCTGGCGCGTAGTGCGTTCAGGCGCTCGATCAGGTAGTCGCCCTGGCGCTTGGCATTGCCCATCAGGTCCTCGTCATAGAGGACGTTGAGCGCCTCGATCGCGCTGATGCAGGCCTCGCCCATGCCGCCGAAAGTGGCCTGGGCGTGGATCAGCGCCGTCTTCGGCTTGCCATAGGCCTTCATGTAGATGTCGCGGCGGGCGATCATCGCGCCCATCGCCGCCTTCGAGCCGCCGAGCGCCTTGGCGAGCGCGGTCACATCGGGCACGACGCCGTCGCGCTCGAAGGCGAAGAACTGGCCGGTGCGGCCGAGCCCGCATTGCACCTCGTCGGCGACCCAGAGCACGCCATGCCTGTCGCAGAGCGCGCGCAACTGGCGCCAGAAGCCCTCGGGCGCCTCGACGATGCCGCCGCCGCCCTGGATCGTCTCCATCACGACGATGCCGATGGTCGGGTCGGCCTCGAGCGCCCGGCGCACGGCCTCGATGTCGCCGAACGGCACCTTCACCCGGTTCTCGACCAGCTTGAACTGCGACTGGTAGAGCGCCGAATCCGTGACCGAGAGCACGCCCTTGGTCTTGCCGTGGAAGGAATTGGCGGCGTGCAGGATCTTCGACTTGCCGGGTCCCTGCGCCTGCTCGGCGACCTTCAGCGCCGCCTCCATCGCCTCCGATCCGGTCGAGCCGAGGAAGACCATGTCGAGATCGCCCGGCGCGATGGTGGCGAGGTTCTTCGCCAAAGCGGACGCGTATTGCGACATGAACGCCATGCAGATCTCATGGCGGTTCTCGTCCTGGAAGCGCTTGCGCGCGGCGATGATGCGCGGATGGTTGTGGCCGAAGGCGACCGAGCAGAAGCCGCCGAAGAAATCGAGGATCTTGCGGCCGTCCCTGGTGATGTAGTGCATGCCCTCGGCGCGATCGACCAGGATCCTGTCGAAGCCGAGCAGCTTGAGGAAATGCACCTGGCCGGGGTTGATATGGGCGGTGAAGAGCTCCTTCACCTGCGCCGCATCGAGCTGCTTGGCGGCCTCGACGCTGATCAGCTGCGGGCGCGAGGGCTGGGCGGCGGGCTCGTCCGTCCTCATGGCGGGCATGCTCATGCGGCCTTCCTCCTCTGCTCGTCCTTCGCCTTGCGGTACTCGGTATAGGCCGCCATCAGCATGTCCTCGTCGCGATATTTCGGCGTCCAGCCGAGCTCGCGCTTGGCCTTGGAGGTATCGAGGATGCAGATTTCGTCGGCGATCTTGTACTGTTCCGGGTCCATGATCGGCAGGTTGATCGCGTCGAGCGTGTCGAGCGTCAGCTTGACCAGCGAGGCCGGCGTCGGCAGCAGGATCGATTTCGAGCCGGCATGGCGGATCAGGTCGCCGAGCAGCTTCTTCACCGGCGGCGGATCGTCCGAGCCGAGATTATAGGCGCTGTTCGGGAAATCGGCCTTCCAGGCGGCGATGCAGGCGCTGGCGCAGTCGAACACCGAGATGAACTGATAAGGGTTGTTGCCGGAGCCGATCATCGGCACCGGCAGGTTCAGGTCGATCAGCCGGAAAAGCTTGACCAGGATGCCGAGCCGCCCCGGCCCGATGATCAGGCGCGGCCGGAAGATCGGGATACGGAAACCCTTGTCGCGATAGCTCTGGCAGAGCGCCTCGGTGGCGAGCTTGCTCTCGCCGTATTCGCCGAGCGGCCTCGCCGGATGGGTCTCGTCCTGCGGCACCGTGACCGAATGGCCGTAGATCATGTCGGTGGTGAAGTGGACGAGCCGGCGGGCGCCGTTCGCCTCCATCCAGCTCAGGATGTTCTGCGTGCCGTGATAGTTCACCGGCCAGAAGAAATCGTGGCGTTCCTTGCGCGTCACGATCGGCGACAGCATCTTGGCCGAGAGGTTGTAGACGACGTCCTGCGGCGTCAGCGCGATGCTGCCGACGCTCGCCGGATCGGTCACGTCGACGCGCTGGAACGGCACCCGGGCATAATGCGGGTGCGGGCTCTTGTTGATGTCGCAGACGAGGGCGTCCTCGCCCATGGCCGCGAGCTCAGCCGCCAGATGCGAGCCGACGAAGCCGTCGCCGCCGATGATGATGTGCTTCATGTCTCGATCGCCGCTGTTCGAAAGGACGCGTCAGCGCCGCGCGGCGGGGCGGCGCGCCGGCACCGGGACCGGCTTCAGACGCGGCGCGGCCGGCGGAACGAAGAGGGCGCCGAGGCGGAGAATGAAACGGGCGAACAGGTCCATTGCGTCGTTCCTCAGCTTTGGGCGATGAAGATGGTGCCCAGGACGATGAGGCCGATGCCGGCGATGCGGGCCGGGCTCAGATCCTCCTGGAAGACGAAGTAGGCGTAGACGGCCACCACCACATAGGCGAGGCTCAGGAAAGGGTAGGCGTAGCTGATCTGCACCTTCGATAGCACGACGAGGTGCGAGGCCATGCTGACCACGAAGGTGCATAGCCCTGCGAAGACGAAGGGGTTGAAGACGACTCGGAAGACGGTGGGAATCAGCCCGTCGCTTCCCACGTCGAGATGCCCGACTCCGCCCATGCCGCGCTTCAGCATCAGCTGCGCCGCGGCGTTGGTCAGCACCGTGAACAGGATCAGAGGCAGGTAGGCGTTCATCGGAGCTGGGCATTCCGCGTGGCTGTTGCCGCCTTGGATCGCGCGGAAAATACTTCAAATGCCTTACGCCGCAGAAGGTTATCGGCCTGTAACCTTAAAAGTGTGCTGCGCCGCTCGACGAAACTCCACGGTGATCGGCGCTCCGGCGCCGGGCGATGCGGGCCCGGCGGAAAAGCAGCGATTGAACCGGCCCCGCGGCTCGCTTATGCCTAATGAATCGTTAACCGAGGGCGCCCCGCGACATGGCAAGTCTGTTCCGGCTCGTGGCCGATGCGCGCGCCGAACTGCTGCAGGTGAATCCCTGGGCGCGGCCGCATCAGGCCGGCTTCGCCGCCGCGCAGCGCGCGGCGCGCTATGGCGCGGCCGGGCCGGAGGCCTCCGCCTTCATGGCGGCGCGGCGCGAGGCGACGCTGGCGCGACTCGGGGAAGGGTCGGCGAGCTGGAATGGCTGGGCCGGCGCCATGGCCCGCCTGCGCGGCCGGATCGGCGCCGACGGCGCGCTTCTCGCCCTCTGGCGCCTCCTCGCCGATGTCGATCTGGTCGACGAGATCTTCGAGGGGGAATTCAACGTCGCCGGCATCATCTTTCCGGCCGCGGCCCGTTTCGCCGGCAGCGCCTTCTGCGGCGACGCCTGGTTCTCCGAGGCGCATTTCCACGGTCCGGCGAGCTTCCGTGACGCGAGCTTCCGCGCCGACGCCTTCTTCGACCGGGCGCATTTCGCCGGCGACGCCGATTTCGGCGCCGCGACCCTGCACGGCACCGCCGAGTTCCGCGACATGCGCTGCGAGGGGACGGCCTGCTTCGTCGAGGCGGAGTTCTCCGGCGACGCCTGGTTCCGCGGCGCGCGCTTCGACGGCGTGACCCAGTTTCGCGGCGTGCGTCATGCCGGCGAGGCCGGCTTCGGCGACTGCCGCTTCGCCGGAGCCGCCGATTTCGGCGAGGCCGAGTTCGCCGGCAATGCCGGCTTCGAGGCGACGCGGTTCGGGCAGATGGCGAGCTTCGCCGGCGCCCGTTTCGAGCGCGGCGCCTGGTTCAGCAACGCCGCCTTCGAGGGCCGCTCGAATTTCGAGCGGGCCCGCTTCCGTGGCCGCCGGCAGTTCGAGGGCATTTCCCTCGCCGCCCAGGTCTCCCCGGTCGCGCAGCAGATCGCGGCGCTCGAGCGGCTGCAGCTCGGCCGCCGCTGACCGGCGTGTGAGCCGGCTCAGGCCTGCCGCAGGCCCGTGGCCAGATCCTGGTCCTTCCGCATGGTCCGTTGCAGGGCCGGACGTTCGACCATCCGCCCCATATAGGCCTCGAACACCGGCAGGCGCGGCAGCACGCCGGCGACGGTCATGCCGAAATGGATGCCGGCGCCGAGCTGGGTGTCGGCGGCGGTGAAGCGTTCGCCGGCGGCGTAGGGATGCTCTCCCAGCCATTTCGCCAGGTTCGCGATGGTGTCGGCATGCGAGCCGAAGGAGAAGCCGCGCGGGTCGTAGTGGAGCTTGTGCATCGCGGTCGCGATGATCGGGTCGAGCACCGCGTCGCTGTAGACCAGTCTTGTGAGGAAGGCGGCGCGGTCGGCGTCGCCGACCGCCGGCGCCAGCCCGGCCTGCGGGAAACGCTCGGTCAGATAGAGGCAGATGGCGGCGCGCTCGGTGACGACGGTGCCGTCATCGACGATCGCCGGCACCTTCTTGTGCGGCTGGATGGCGCGGTAGCTTTCGGGCGGGCCGCCCTCGGCCCGAATGTCGACGAGCTCCATCGCATAGGGCTGGCCGAGCTCCTCGAGCAGCCAGAGCACCGAGAGGGAGCGCGAATGCGGCGCGTGATAGAAGGTCAGCATGGTGGGTCTCCCGCGAGCTGCGCCTGAGCAACCGCCGAGGAGCGGATAGGATCCGCGCCTGCCGGAGGATGTCAGGACCCGGCTGGAGCTCAGCTCTCGCCATGGCCGCGCCGGATCCGCCTGACGGCCGCCCAGACGCAGAGCAGTGCGACCGGGACGAACAGCGCCGTCGCGACGCCGACATCGACCGGCAGCAAGCCGGCGTCCTTGGCGCCCTTGGCGAGATAGCCGAACAGGCTGACGACGTAATAGCCGATGGCCGCAACGGAGAGCCCCTCGACCGTCTGCTGCAGGCGCAGTTGCAGCCGGGTGCGCTCGTTCATCGCGGCGAGCAGGTCGCGGTTCTGCTGCTCGAGCGCGACGTCGACGCGGGTGCGCAGGAGGTTGGCGGCGCGGGCGATGCGACGCGACAGGTCGAGCTGGCGCTGCTGCAGCATCTGGCAGGTGCGCATCGCGGGCGCCATGCGCCGCGACAGGAAGGCGGCGATGGTCGGCCAGCCGCCATAGGGCTCTTCGGCGATCGCCTCCAGGCGCTGGCCGACGATGCCGTCATAGGCGCGGCTGGCGCCGAAACGGTAGTTCGAGGAGGCGGCTTCGGACTCCATGGTCGCGGCGATCGCCGTCATCTCGTCGAGCAGGGCGTTGTCGGCGGCGAGCCCGTCCGTCTGCGTCATCGTGCCGGCGATGCGCACCAGCATCTCCTCGATCCGGCGCACGGAGGGGGCGAGGCGCTGGGCTTCCGGCAGTCCGAGCAGGGCGAGCACGCGATAGGTCTCGATCTCGAGCAGCCGCTGCACCAGCGCACCCGCGCGCGCCGGACCGAGCGCCCGGTCGAGCACCAGGATGCGCACGAAGCCGTCGGCGCCGGCGCGGAAGTCGGTCGCGGCCACCGCCGCTTCGCCGTCGACCAGCGAGGCGGCGAGGCTGGCGGCGTCGAACAGCGTGCCGAGCTCCGGCGCGGCCGCCTCCGGCAGCAGATGCAGGTCGACCGCCACCAGGAGCGGGCCCGGCTGCGGCAGGGCGTGCATGGCATGCGGCAAGGCCGAGCTCGCCGGCAGGAACGGGTACGCGCCGGGGGAGGGCAATTCCCAGGTGTAGGTCGTGAACTCGCTGTGCTGCTCCCAGCGCAGGCTGGTCTCGCCGAGCCTGGCGCGATGATGCTTGGCGCCGTCGGCCGGGCCGGGGACTCCCCGCTCGGCGCAGAAGCGGGCGAGCGCCTCGCGGTCGGCGGCGGCCTGGGCCTGATCGGACATGAAGGCGAAATGCAGCAGCCGCTGCGGCGTCGCCAGGGGCGCGAAGGGGCGGGCATGGATTTCGCCGAGGATGGCGCCGCGCGACGGATGCGCCGTCAGCTGCGGCGCGGCGCTGTCGGTAGTGCGATCCATCAAGCCCCCCTGCGTGCGCCTGCTCTCGGCTTCTTCCGCACGCCGGGAGCTTGCCGGAAAGCGGGGGGCGCCGCGAGTCGGGCGCGATGTCGCAAGGGAAGAGGCTGGTGACATGATCCGGCGCTGCCATCGCCCAGGGTGAGGCCATGCCGCTGCCCAACCGCGTCCGTCCCGATGGCTCCCTCTTCGCCGATCCGGCGCGCGGCCTGCTGTTCGGCAATCGCGGCGGCAGGTTCCACGATCCGGCGACGAAGGCCCTGCCGGCGCGGCTCTACGCGACGAAGCAGTGGATCTGCTGCGTCCTCGCCTTCAAGGGCCGCCGGCGCGACGTCTGGGGCCGCTACTACACGGAGCTGTTCTTCTGCGACGAGGTGACGGCGCTCGCCGCCGGGCACCGGCCCTGCGTCGAATGCCGGCGCGGCGACGCGCATGCCTATCGGGCGGCGCTGGTCGCGGGGCTCGGACTTCCCGAGGTGCCGCTCTTCCCCGCCATCGACGAGCGGCTCGATCGCGAGCGACGCGACGGTAGGCGCAAGCGCCTGCACAGCTTGCCGGCGGAGAGCCTGCCGGACGGCGCGATGATCGCCACGGGCGCCGGCGAGTTCCTCGCCCTGCGCGGGGCGAGGGCCCTGCTCTGGTCGCCTTCCGGCTATGTCGCGCCGCGACCGCGGCCGGCCGGGTTGGTCGAAACGCTGACCCCGCCGACGACACTGGCCGCGTTGGCGAACGGCTATCGGCCGCTCTGGCATCCGAGCGTCGACGATCGGCGAGGCTGACAATCTCCGCCTCGTCGGCCGGCGTGGAACCGCCGGCCGGTCCGCGACGTTGTCCCGTCATCCTCATCCGATGACAATCAAGGGGTTAGCGGCGATGCGTTCGATCATTCTGTGGCTGGTAGGCGTTCCGATCCCCGTCATTATCCTGCTCTGGTTCTTCATGCGCTGACAGGAACTGGCAGAAGGACTTGCTATGGCCGGGCTCGCCCGGCCATTCTTGTTCCGTGGGGTGTCGCCGGCAGGGCGAAACGGCGCCATCCCACCTTCATCCAATTGCCGCGGCTCCATCATAGCGTTCGCCCATGCAACCGATCATCCGGATATCCGGCCTGTCGAAGACCTATGCCTCCGGCTTCCAGGCGCTCAAGACCATCGATCTCGACATCAGGCGCGGCGAGATCTTCGCGCTGCTCGGGCCGAACGGGGCGGGCAAGACGACGCTGATCAGCATCGTCTGCGGCATCGTCAACCCGAGCAGCGGCACGGTCCTCGCCGACGGTCACGACATCATCGCCGACTACCGCGCCGCACGCAGCCGGATCGGCCTCGTCCCGCAGGAGCTGACCACCGACGCGTTCGAAACCGTCTGGGCGACGGTCTCGTTCAGCCGCGGCCTGTTCGGCAAGCCGAAGAACCCGGCGATCGTCGAGCGGGTGCTGCGCGACCTCTCGCTCTGGGAGAAGCGCGACAGCAAGATCATGACCCTGTCCGGCGGCATGAAGCGGCGCGTGCTGATCGCCAAGGCGCTGGCGCACGAGCCGCAGATCCTCTTCCTCGACGAGCCGACCGCCGGCGTCGACGTGGAGCTGCGCCAGGACATGTGGAAGCTGGTGCGCCGCCTGCGCGACGACGGCGTCACGATCATCCTGACCACGCACTATATCGAGGAGGCCGAGGAGATGGCCGACCGGGTCGGCGTGATCAGCAAGGGCGAGATCATCCTGGTCGAGGACAAGGCCGAGCTGATGCGCAAGCTCGGCCAGAAGCAGCTCACCCTGCACCTCCAGACGCCGCTGACGGCACTCCCCGAAGCCCTCGCCGGCTACGGGCTGACGCTGCAGGCCGAGGGCGAGGAGCTCGTCTACACCTACGACACCAAGGCCGAGCGCACCGGCATCACCGCCCTGATGAAGGATCTCGGTGAGGCCGGCATCCGCTTCAGCGACCTGCGCACCAGCCAGTCCTCGCTCGAGGACATCTTCGTCGGACTGCTGAGGGCGAACGCATGAACGCCAATCTCCACGCGATCAAGGCGATCTACCGCTTCGAGATGGCGCGCACCTGGCGCACGCCCCTGCAGAGCATCCTCTCGCCGGTGATCTCGACCTCGCTGTACTTCATCGTCTTCGGCGCGGCGATCGGCTCGCATATGCGGGCGATCGACGGGGTGCCCTACGGCGCCTTCATCGTGCCGGGCCTGATCATGCTTTCGCTTCTGACGCAGAGCATCGCCAACGCCTCCTTCGCGATCTATTTCCCGAAATTCACCGGCACGATCTTCGAGCTGCTCTCGGCGCCGGTCGCCTGGTGGGAGGCGGTCTTCGCCTATGTCGCGGCGGCGGCGACGAAGTCGGTGATCCTCGGGCTGATCATCCTCGCCACCGCCTTCCTGTTCGTGCCGCTGAAGATCGCCCATCCGGTCTGGATGCTGCTCTTCCTGATCCTGACGGCGGCGACGTTCAGCCTGTTCGGCTTCATCATCGGCGTCTGGGCCGACGGCTTCGAGAAGCTGCAGGCGATCCCGCTGCTGGTGATCACGCCGCTGACCTTCCTCGGCGGCTCGTTCTACTCGATCGACATGCTGCCGCCGTTCTGGCGGGCGGTGACGCTGGTCAACCCGGTCGTCTACCTGATCAGCGGCTTCCGCTGGAGCTTCAACGGCGTCGCCGATGTCGGCATCGTCGTCAGCCTCGCCATGACGCTGGCCTTCCTCGCCGCCTGCATCGCCGTGGTCGCCTGGATCTTCAAGACCGGCTACCGGCTGAAGAACTGAGGCGCGCAGGCGCTTCAGGCCGCCTTGATCTGGCCGAAGAAGGTCGCGACGGCGCCGCGCAGCGCCTCCGCCTCGCGCGCGAGGTTCTCCGCGGTGCGCGCCGTGTCGGCGGCGGCGCCCGTCGCTTCGCCGGAGGCGGCGGCGAGGCTGTCGAGCGCCAGCGCCGCCGTCGCGGCGCCGTCGGCGGTGGCCTGGGCGTTGCGGGCGATCTCCCAGGTGGTGCTCTTCTGCTGCTCGGTGGCGGCGGCGATGGCGGTGGTGTGCTGCGAGACGTCGGTGATCGTCGTGGCGATCGTGCCGATCGCGTCGACCGCGCCGACGGCTTCGCTCCGGAAGGCCTCGATCTGGCTCGCGATCGCGTTCGTGGCCTCGGCCGTGCGGCTCGCCAGGGTCTTGACCTCGGCGGCGACCACCGCGAAGCCGCGCCCGGCCTCGCCGGCGCGAGCCGCTTCGATCGTGGCGTTGAGCGCGAGCAGGTTGGTCTGCTCGGCGATGTCGCGGATCAGGTCGATCACGCTGACGATGCGTTCGGAGGATTGCGCGAGATTGTCGACGCGCCGGCTGACGCCCTGCGCATCGGTGGCGGCGTTGCGGACCATGGCGCTCGCCAGCGCGACGCGATCGGCGATCTCGGCGATCGAGCTCGAGAGCTCCTCGGCCGCCGCCGCGACATGCTGGACCTTGTCCGAGGCATCCTGCGAGGCGTTCTGGGCGCCGCCGATCTGCACCATGCGGGCGGCCGCGATCTCGCTGACGGAGCGCGCGGCGCCTTCCAGCGTGTGGGCTCCGGTTTCGACGGTTTCGAGCGCGTCGGCGAGCCGGGCGTCGAAGGCGGCGACGATCTCGGCGATCCGCTGCTGGCGCGCGGTGCGTCCGGCCTCGTTGCGCGCGGCGTCGGCCTCGAGCGCCTCGCGGGCGCGGGCATTGTCGCGGAAGACCTCGACCGCCCGCGCCATGTCGCCGATCTCGTCCTGGCGATGCGCGAGCGGAATGTCCGTGACCGGTTCGGCGGCGGCCAGGCTGCGCATGGTCGTCGCGAGCCGGCGCAGCGGGCGCGAGACGCGGCGGTGCACGACCAGGATCGTGAGACCGAGGCCGGTCAGGATCGAGAGCACGCCGACGCCGATCTGCAGGTTGACGCTGTCGCGCTGCATCGCTTCGAGCCTGGCGTCGAGAGCGGCGCTGCGCCCGTCATAGCTGCCGGCGATGCGCTTCAGCGTGTCGTTCAGCGCCTTGCGGTTGCTGCGATTGGCCTCGTCGTTGCCGGCCTCGCGCGCCGCCCCGGTGGCGCCCTGGCGCCCGAGCCGGACGATGTCGCGCCGGAAATGGAGGAACTCCTCGATGCGCGCTTCGAGGGTCTCGAAGGCGGCGCGCTCGTGATCCTCGATGAGCGGCCGCCATTCGGCCATCAGCAGCTCGATCTCGGCGAGGTTCTGCAACAGCGGCGGCGCGAAGCGCTCAGCTCCGATGGCGCCGTCGCTCATGTAGATGCCGCGCGATTCCATCACGACCGCGTTCACCAGCCCGTTGATCCTCTCGGCGATGGCGGAGCGGTGCGTGACCGACTGCATCTCCTTGGTCGTGCTCGCATAGCGGCCGAGGCTGTGGACGCCGAGCCCGATGGCGATGGCGGCTGCGATGACGAGAAGCGATATCGCTGCGAGGATCTGGCTCGGGATGGTGCGCGGCGTGGCCATCTGGTGTCGCGAGTCAGGCCACGGCTTCGTCATGGTGCGCGGCGGGGAACCCGCCGGTCACAAGAGCATGGCTTGGTTAAGTTTCCGTTGGGGGAGCGGCGATGGGCGCGGCGTCCGGGACGCCGCGCCGGCGCCCCGGCCGATTGACACGAGGGACGGCATCCTGTCTTGACCACGCCATGACCGATCTTTCGACCCTCGACAGCCCGGCGGCGGCCGCGGCGCCCCATGCGCGCCGGCGCACCTTCGCCATCATCTCGCATCCGGACGCGGGCAAGACCACGCTGACCGAGAAGCTGCTCTATTTCGGCGGCGCCATCCAGCTCGCCGGCGAGGTGCGCGCCAAAGCGGGCCGGCGCCAGACCTCGTCGGACTGGATGAAGATCGAGCGCCAGCGCGGCATCTCGGTCGTCACCTCGGTGATGACCTTCGAATATGACGGGCACGTCTTCAACCTGCTCGACACGCCCGGCCACGAGGACTTCTCGGAGGACACGTATCGGACCCTGACCGCGGTCGACAGCGCCGTGATGGTGATCGACGCGGCCAAGGGCATCGAGGCGCGCACCAAGAAGCTGTTCGAGGTCTGCCGCCTGCGCGACATCCCGATCGTCACCTTCATCAACAAGGTCGACCGCGAGACGCGCGACCCGTTCGACCTGCTCAACGAGATCGAGACGACGCTGGCGCTCGACGTCGCGCCGATGACCTGGCCGGTGGGGCGCGGACGCGATTTCGTCGGGACGCTCGACCTCGCCAGCAACACGCTGCGCCGCAACCAGAAGGGCGACGAGAGCGATGCCGGCCAGAAGGTCGCCGGCGAGGACGATCCGGTCTTCGACGAGCTGCTGCCGCATGGCGGCGCCGACAGCTTCCGCGAGGAGGTCTTCCTGGCGCGCGAGGGCTGCAAGCCCTTCGACCTCGAAGCCTTCCGCGAGGGCCATCTGACGCCGGTCTATTTCGGCGCTGCGCTGCGCGACTACGGCGTGCGCGACCTGATCGATGCGCTCGGCCGCCTGGCGCCGAGCCCGCGCGCGCAGCCGGCCGACAAGCGGACGATCGAGGCGGACGAGCCGAAGATGACCGGCTTCGTCTTCAAGATCCAGGCGAACATGGACCCGAACCACCGCGACCGCATCGCCTTCATGCGGGTCTGCTCGGGCAAGCTCTCGCGCGGCATGAAGGCGAAGCTGGTGCGCACCGGCAAGCCCCTGCCGCTGAACGCGCCGCAGTTCTTCTTCGCCCGCGACCGCTCGATCGCCGAGGAGGCCTATGCCGGCGACATCGTCGGCCTGCCGAACCACGGCACGCTGCGCATCGGCGACACGCTCACGGAGGGCGAGGACATCGTCTTCCGCGGGGTGCCGAGCTTCGCCCCGGAAATCCTGCGCCGCGTCAAGCTCAAGGACGCGATGAAGGCGAAGAAGCTGCGCGAGGCGCTGCAGCAGATGGCGGAAGAGGGCGTGGTGCAGCTCTTCCTGCCGCATGACGGCGCCCCCGCCATCGTCGGCGTCGTCGGCGCGCTGCAGCTCGACGTGCTCAAGGAACGCATGGAGGCGGAGTATTCGCTCCCCGTCGATTTCGAGCCCTGCCAGTTCGCGATCGCGCGCTGGATCTCGAGCGACGACAAGGCGGCCCTGCAGAGATTCGCGGCGGCCAAGCCGTCCTCGATGGCGGACGATCTCGACGGCGACCCGGTCTTCATGGCCTCGTCGCAGTTCACCCTGAAATACGACGCCGAGCGCGCGCCGGATATCAGCTTCTCCGATGTGAAGGACTATCAGAAGGTCTCGGGCGGCTGAGGCGGCCGGCTGCGTCATGCTCGGGCGCGACCCGAGCATCTCTTGCCGTAGGAGGCTCCAACAACGCCTTCCCGTCCGGAGAGTCCCGGGTCTGCGCTTCGCTCCGCCCGCGAGTGACGAGCGACCTCAGCCCTGCCAGCGGTTCAGCGCGTCGCCGATGGTCTGGTTGCCGGCGCCGCCCTTCTCGAAGGTGATGATGCCGCGCCGGCCGGAGGCGAAACGCACCGGCAGGTCGATCCAGCTGCGGTTGCGCAGCAGGTCGAGATTGCGCTCGGCCTCGACCGGGACGTTCGAGAGGGCCGCCACGAACAGGTTCTCGCCCAGCGCCGAGGAGATCGCCGAGAGCGGCGCGCCGCGTTCGCCTTCCTCCAGCTTGAACTGCGGCACGCCGACCTCGCGGATCGCGTCGTTGGCGGCCTCGCCCGTGGTGGTGAAGCGCATGCCGATGATGTGCGAGGCCGGGAAGGCCGGATCGGTGTTGCGCCTGATGGTGAAGTCGAGCGACAGCCCGGCGTCCGCGATCTCGACGGTGGCGCGCACGATCGTCTCCACCGGCCGGCCGGGACCGGCGGTGTCGCTGTCGAGCCGCCAGAGGACGCGGCCCTGCACGGTGCGCGGCTGCTGCGGCGCGTCCGGCACCTCGATGTAGAGGATGGCGCGCTGGGCGACGGCGATGTCACCGCCCGGCTGGGCGGCCTGCTGGTTCGGGCGCTGGCCCGGCTGCTGGCCCGGCGTCGGGGCCGGCTCGCCCCCGGCGCGCTCGCTGATCTTGCCCGCCTGGTCCTGCTGGGCCGGCGGCACCTGCGTCTCGACCCGCGGCCGCACCGGCTGCTCCTGCGGAGCGATCTTGTTGACGTAATAGGCCGCTCCGGCGATCACCGCCACGGTGAGGGCGACACCGCCGCCTACGATCGCGGTGCGGACATGGCCGGGATCGACGCTGCGTTTGCGCGGCGGCGCGACGCGCGGGCGGATGGGCTGCGCGTCGTCCTGGGAGGCCGTCCGCTCCTCGAAGCGCGGCACCTCCTGCGGTGCGGCCTGGCGCGGCTTCGGCCCGGCCTGCGGACGCGCGGGTGGAGCGGCCGGCGCAGGCTCGTCCAGGGGCAAGGGCGGCAAGCTCGGCTCGATCGCCTCGGCGAGGGCGATCTCGGCCTCGATGCGCGAGACCGCCTCGTCGAGCGAGAGGCGCTCGCGGGTGATGTCGGCCTCCGAAAGCGGCGGGTCGAGGCTGCGCAGCTGCGCCAGCAGCGCCGCCCGCGCCCGGTCGTAGACGGCACGGCGCGCTTCCGGCGACTTGTCGGTCAGTCCGGCGATCGCACGCGCCAGAATGGGGTGGAAATCGGCCATTGGCCTCACATGTCCGCGTTGCTGAGGCCCGTCAACCCTCGAACGGGTTCTGGACCAGGATCGTGTCGTCGCGCTCCGGGCTGGTGGAAAGCACCGAGACGGAGGCTCCGATCAACTCCTCGATGCGGCGCACATATTTGATCGCCTGCGCGGGCAGCTCGGCCCAGGAGCGGGCGCCGGCGGTCGAGCCTTCCCAGCCCTCGATCACCTCGTAGATCGGCTCGACCCGCGCCTGGTCGCTCTGGCCGGCCGGCAGATGCTCGATGACCTGTCCGTCGAGCCTGTAGCCGGTGCAGACCTTGATCTCCTCGAAACCGTCGAGGATGTCGAGCTTGGTCAGCGCGATGCCGTCGATGCCGGAGGTCTTGACCGTCTGGCGCACCAGACAGGCGTCGAACCAGCCGCAGCGGCGCTTGCGGCCGGTGACGACGCCGAACTCCTTGCCCTTCTGGCCGATCAGCTCGCCGACCTCGTCGAAGAGCTCGGTCGGGAACGGGCCCTCGCCGACGCGCGTGGTGTAGGCCTTGGCGATCCCGAGCACATAGCCGACGGCCGAGGGGCCGAGGCCGGAGCCGGTCGCGGCCTGGCCGGCGACGATGTTCGAGGAGGTCACGAACGGGTAGGTACCGTGGTCGACGTCGAGCAGGGCGCCCTGGGCGCCCTCGAACAGGATGCGCTTGCCGGCGCGGCGCTGCGCATCGAGCAGGGCCCAGACCGTGTCGGCATAGGGCAGAACCTGCGGCGCGATCCCGGTGAGCTGCTTCAGCAGCTCGTCGGCGTCGACCACCTCGATGCCGAGTCCGCGGCGCAGCGCGTTGTGGTGCGCGAGCAGGCGCTCGATCTTGGCCTTGAGGACGGCCTCGTCCTTGAGGTCGATGACGCGGATGGCGCGCCGGCCCGCCTTGTCCTCATAGGCCGGGCCGATGCCGCGCTTGGTGGTGCCGATCTTCAGCGCCGAATTGGAGGTCTCGCGGAAATGGTCGAGCTCGCGGTGCAGCGGCAGGATCAGCGTCGCATTGTCGGCGATGCGCAGGTTCTCGGGGCTGATCGCGACGCCCTGGCCGCGCAGCCGGGCGATCTCCTCGACGAGGTGCCAGGGATCGACGACGACGCCGTTGCCGATCACCGAGAGCTTGCCCGGGCGCACGATGCCGGAGGGCAGCAGCGAGAGCTTGTAGACGGTGCCGTCGACGACGAGGGTATGGCCGGCATTGTGGCCGCCCTGGAAGCGGACCACCACATCGGCCTGGCTCGACAGCCAGTCGACGATCTTGCCCTTGCCCTCGTCGCCCCACTGGGCGCCGACCACGACCACGTTCGCCATGGCGGTGATTCCCTCTTGCTGACCTGTCGGATCAGCGCGAATTCCGGGCGCCCGGCCTGGCCGGCCGAAGGCGGAATGCGCGCTGGCGCAAGCCCCGCACGAACAAAAACCCCGGCGCAAGGCCGGGGTTTCGGGTGAGGTCCTTGCAAGCCCTCTTCGTCCAAGAGCATGGCGAGGTCAAGGCTGACGGCCGCAAAGCCGGGGAATAATCTGCACCGGGCCGCGCCGCCGGCTCCGGGGCGGGGCTGTCCTGCGCCTCGGCGTGTTGCCGGGCCGGGGCATGGCCGCTACTTGCAGGCCACCGATCAGAGGCAGGACCTTCGATGCATCCCATCGCGATTTCGACGCTCACCATCTGCGGGATCGAGGAGCTGCCGGCACAGAGCGCGCGCAAGGTCAGCCATGTGCTGTCGCTGCTCGATCCGGAGCTGCCCGAACTCGAATCCTTCGCGGCCTACGAAGCGCATGAGCGGACGACGCTGCGCTTCCACGACATCATCACGCCGCAGGAGGGCCGCGTGCATCCGACGGAAGCGCATGTGGCGGCGATCCTCGACTTCGGCGGGAGCCTGCGCGAGTCGGCGCTGACGCGCTCGGGCGGCCACCTGCTGGTGCATTGCCATATGGGCATCTCGCGCTCGACCGCGGCGATGCTCGCGCTGATGGCGCAGGTTCTTCCCGAGGAGAGCGAGGACGCGCTGTTCGCGCGGCTGCGCGCGATCCGGCCGCAGGCCTGGCCGAATTCGGTGATGATCGGCTACGCCGACGCGCAGCTGCAGCGCGGCGGCCGGCTCAGCGCGGCGCTGTGCCGGCATTATGCCCATCAGCTCGCGGCCCAGCCGCGCTATCGCCAGTGGATGGCCGATCTCGGCCGCGGCGCCGAGGTCGCGATGGCCGGCTGACCGCGCGCCCCGTTCCTCCCCGCGCTCCCGGGCGGCCGCCAGACCTCTGGAGCATGGCGGTTTTGCCGTGTTCGCAGAATGAGTTGGCGGCGATCGGCCGTATGGGAAGGAGGGGGCGGCGAACGCGATGGCACGGGCCATGCTTGCGAAGCGCCGCAGGCTGGGGGAACAGCGATCATGACGAAGCTCGACGACTGGCTCGGCGCGCACCATGCCGAGTTCACGGCGATCCGCCGCGACATCCACGCCCATCCCGAGCTCGGGCTCGAAGAATTCCGCACCGCCAGGCTTGTCGCCGACAAGCTGCGCGAATGGGGCGTCGAGGTCACCGAAAACATCGGCCGGACCGGCGTCGTCGGTGTCATTCGCGGCACTCAGCCGGGTCAGCGCGCCATCGGCCTGCGCGCCGACATGGACTGCCTCGCGCTGGAGGAGCTGACGGGGCTGCCGCACGCCTCGAAATTCCCCGGCCGGATGCACGCCTGCGGCCATGACGGCCACACCACCATGCTGCTCGCCGCCGCCCGCTATCTCGCCGAGAACCGGGATTTCGGCGGCACCGTCAACCTGATCTTCCAGCCGGCCGAGGAGGGCCGCGGCGGCGCCAACGCCATGCTCGCGGACGGGCTGTTCGAGCGCTTCCCCTGCGACGCCATCTACGGGCTGCACAATACGCCCGGCGTGCCCGCATCGCATTTCGGCACGGCGGTCGGCCCGTTCCTCGCCGCGGCGGATTCCTGGCGGGTGACCTTCCGCGGCGTCGGCGGCCATGGCGGCTCGCAGCCGCACCGCTCGACCGACATCACCTATGCGCAGGCGCATTTCGTGCTCGGGCTGCAGGGCATCGTCGGCCGCAATGTCGCGCCGCTCGACACGGCGGTGATCAGCGTCGGCTTCATCCATGGCGGCGACGAGCACGCCTCGAACGTCATCCCCTCCGAGCTCGTCATCGGCGGCACGGCGCGGACCTATTCGCAGGAGGTGCGCGATCTGGTGGAGCGGCGCATCGCCGAGCTCGCGGCGGCGACGGCGCAGGCCTGGGGCTGCGAGGCGGAGCCCCACTATCATCGCGGCACCAGCCCGCTGGTGAACGCGGCCGAGCAGGTGCGGGTCGCGATCGCGGCGGCCTCGACGGCGGTCGGGCCCGAGCATGTCGACGGCGAGATGCGGCGCGGCACCGGCGGCGAGGATTTCGCCGAGATGATGCTGGTCTGCCCCGGCGCCTTCATGCGCATCGGCAACGGCGTCGCGGCGGACGGCTCCTTCGCCGGGCTGCATACCCCGCTCTACGACTTCAACGACGCGATCATCCCGGCGGGCGTGCGCTACTGGGTCGGCCTGGTCGAGCAGGAGCTCGGCCAGGGCTGGCAGGCGATCGCGGCGGAGTAGGGCGCGAGCGGCGGCCGGGCTCGTTCAAGCCTGGCCGCCGCCCTGCGCGGCGGTGCGGCATTTGCGACGGTTGCGCCGCAGGCGCGATCGGCCCATGCGGGCCGAGCTCGAGGCCTTCGGCGTCTCTGGCGAGCACAGCCGGGTGACGCTGCGCGATGGCAGGCTGAGGGCGCCAGCCGGCGGACCCGCCTATTTCCACATCACCAGCGCGGCGCCGCCGGTGCGGATATCGGCGAGCGGCATCATCTGCCGGCCGATGCGCCAGGGGTTCATGCACCAGACGCGGTAGCCGCGGAAATTCTCGTTGTCCTCGCTGAAGCCGATATAGACGCCATAAGCGACGATAGTGTGGGCGACCTCGCCATCGGTGTCGGGCAGGTTGTAGGCGATCAGAAACGGGCCGCGCGCCTTCGCCTGGCGCCAGATCTTGTCGATGGTCAGGTCGTCGATATCGGCGCCTTTGCTGCCGCCATAGGCCTTGTACTGCAGGCCCCAGCGCTTGACCACGGCGCTCCAGCCCCGCGTCGTCATGCCTTCATTGTCCTCGTCGAGCGCGCCGGGCACCTTCTTGTAGTCCTCGAGCGCCTGCCAGACGCTAATCGTCTTCACCTTCGGCACGGCCTGCGTCCAGGAGGAGAGGGCCGATGCCCAGCAATGATAGCGGCTGGTGTTCTGCAGGATCACGATCGGGCGCGGGACGTTCTCGTACTCGAAGGAGGAGCGGGTGATGACGGCCGAGGTGACGTCGTCGACGATGCCCGTCGGCGTCAGGTTCATCATGCCCTGGAACTCCTTGACGCGGGCCGCGGTCGCCGCGTCGAACTTGCCGTTCTCCGGCAGGGCCTTGCGGCTGGCATTCGCCGGAAGCCGCAGATTGAGCTGCTCCTGGATGGTGAAGACCAAGGGTCCGGTGGACCCCTTTTGCAGGATCATCGCCGCCTCCCGCGCCGCCCGGAACGCCTGGGCGGTCGCAGCTTGGCAGCTGCGCGGATACTGTCAAATCCAAAGATGTGACCGGCGTTGAGCTTGCCTGACCCGCCGGATCTCTGCGTCAGCTCGAGTCGACGGCCGGCGGTGTCAGCGCCGCGGCTGGTCGAACACGACCTCGCGGTCGCCGGGATACTTGATCCGGTAGGCGAGGCGGATCTCCTTCTGCGCGCCGGGGGCGAGCTCGAAGCTCCAGGCCGAGACGCCGCGCTTGTCGCCGACCTGCTTCTCGGTCGGCGGCGTGGTCTGCTGCAGCAGCTCGACCGTGATGGCGCTGTTCTCCGAGAACGGCACGCGCTCGATGACCGTCAGCCTGACCGGCTGGGCGTGCAGGCTCTTCACCACCGTGCGGAACTCGCGCTGGTCGGTACGGGTGGAACCGAGCCAGCCGGAATCGTTCTCGCGCCGGCGGACGGGAGCGCGCGATACCTTGAGGCGGTCGTCGGCGCCGAAGCCGAGCTCGACCTTGTCGCCCGGCGCGACCTGGCCGAGGCGGCCCTTGCCGATATAGGCCCCGTCGCGGTGGAGATAGACCTCGCCGGCGAGCAGCGGCGCCTCGTCCTCGTGCAGGAAGCTCGCCTCGAGATAGGCCTTCTCCTCGAGCTCTGGCGTGGCGCGGGCCGAGAGCTCGGGCTTGACCTTGCCTTCCGTCAGGATCACCGCCTTGCTGGAGCCGTCCTGCGGGATGGAGACACGCCCCGGCACCTTGAAGCTCGCCTGATAGGCGCCGGCGCTGAGGCTCGCGGTCTGCACCTCGGCCTGTTTCGGCGTGCCGGCGACCGGCTCCGGCGCGGCGGGCGCGGGGGCGATCGCGAGGGCAGGTGCCCTGGCGGCGCGCTCGGCCTCCTGTTTCGCAGCGGCGGCGCGCGCCCGCTCCTCATAGAGCGCTGGCGGCTCGTAGAAGGCGATGCGCAGCGGGCTCAGCTCCGGCGCGCGCGTGCCTTGCGCCGAGCGGGTGGTCGAGAGCTCGACGGCGACCTCGCTCCAATCCTCGCCGGTGCGCTGGCGCAGTTCGGCGCGGCGGGTGAAGGCGATCTCGGCGCCGCCAGTGGCGCTGCCGGTGCTCAGCCGGGCCTCGTAGACCGGCAGCCAGCTCGCGCCGGAAACACGGTAGCTGACGGCGATGTCGGCCGCGACCGGCGCCTTGGCCTCGACGGCGATGGCGACATCGCGCTTCGGCTGGCTGGCGCGCGGCGCCACCGGCCTCGCCTTCTCCAGCGCGGCGATCTCGGCGTCGAGATCGGCGATGCGGTTGCGCAGCGAAAGCAGTTCGCCCTGGACCTTGACCAGCGCGGTGCCGATCGCGTCGAACACCGCCGGCCAGTCGGCGACCGGCAGGGCCTTGCCGTCGGGCCCGAGCTTGTCGGGGCCGATCCTGCCGAAATTCTCGATCGTGGCGCGCTTGGCCTCGGTCGCGCTGACCTCGCCGGACAGCTTCGCCTTCTCGCCCTGCAGCGCCCGGATCTTGCTCTCGAGCACCTGGTCGAGGGCGGGCCGGGCCTCGCCCGGGACCTGGCGGACATCGACCGCGCCGATCGAGAAGGCGCCGTCGCCCTGCGCCTCGACCCGGATCGAGGCCGGATCGATGCTCGCGGGCAGGCCGCGCAGCACGATCTGCGAGACGCCTTCCAGCAGCGAGGCCCTGCCGAGGCGGGTCACCACCGCGCCGTCGGGGTAGACGGTGACACGGTCGATCTTCGAGGCGAATTCGATTTCGGCGGCGCCGGCCAATCCAGGCGCGAACATCAAGGCTGCCGCCAGTCCGGTCTTCATCATGCTGTCCCCCGACAGATCAAGCGGCCGCGATTTGTCCGGTGGATTTCGGCGCGGCGAGGGCGGAATTGAGCCGGAACGCGGGACAGCGCCGCGAGAGCCGGATCCGATCAGGTTGGTTCAACCTGATCGGTGAATCCGTCTCTCACTTTTGATTAGAGACCGTTTTACCGATCGGCTTGCGGTGCAGGCTGATCGGAACGGGCTCCAGGCGCCGTCACCGCCCGGCGACGATGGCTCGCCCTTGCCGGCGCCAGCGCGATTTTCGCTACGTCAGGTGCAAGCAGCGCCTCACGGCGTCGGCAATGGCGGGATCATCGGCTCGAAGCCGTCGGAGTTCTTCTGCCGGGCCCGGTCGTGCAGATAGGCGACGACCTGTGCCATCGTGTTGGCGTTGCCGAGCGCCTGGGCGGTCGTGGCCACCTCGATGTCGCCGAGGCCGACGGTGTGGAAGTATTCATGGGTGACGACGTCGCGCTGGAGATCGGCGCTGGAGGTGAACCAGGAGGTGCAGAGGTCGGTATCGGGCGGCTTTCGTCCCGGCGTGGTCCAGGCATAGGCCGGCCTGGGGTCGACGCATTTGCCGCCGGCGCGGGCCGCATTGAGCGATTTCGGCAAGGCGAGGTTCTGCTCGATCAGGTTGACGGCGCTCGCCAGCGCGCTGCGGAAGGCCGGGTCCATCGGGTTCGACGGGACCAGCAGCTTGCGCGAGATCACCGCCATGTCGCGCCGGTAGTTCCGGCGCAACTCGTTGAAGGCGTCCTCGCTGCCATGCGAATCCTCGAAGTACTTGATCTGGCGCTGCAGCAGCCGCAGCCGGTTCAGCGCGAAGCGCAGCGCGGCGCGGCTCGCCTCCCAGGCGGCGTCGATGCGGTTCGCATCGGTCGGCACGGAGGGCGGGGTCGGCGAGGGCGGAATGAATCCGGTCTTCTCGATCCGGTACTTTCCCCTGAAATAGGGCGCTTCGTACCAGGTATGGTCGCTTCGGGTCGTCAACGGCCTCTGCCAGCTCTCGCGGGTGGTCGAGCCCTTCCACCACATGTTGACCAGCTTGGAGGTGGCGGCCCAGTTGCCGACGCCGCTTTCCATGCTGCCGAGATCGCGCCAGGTCACGCCGCCATCGCGCCGGAAATCATACTCCCAGACCCAGCTCTTGACCCGGACCGTCCAGGTTCCGATGAGCAAATCGAGATCGCCGGCCATGTGCCATCCCACCCGCAGGCAAGTCGAGGCTGCCCGGTCGGGTCGCCTGTCCTTGCGAAAGGCAAAGAACGCATCGTCGGAAGAGCGAAGGATAGACTTGCACGAAGCGCCGAAGCCAACAAGAACGGCGGACGCAATTCGCGGTTGGATCGTTTAGAACACGCTGCCTTTGGACGGAATCGTCCAAAGGCAGGTAACGTGATCGATTCCAATAGTTTAGAGCGTGCTCGATGCGAAAAGCCGCTGCCACTTTTCGCAGCATGCTTTAGCCGTCGAATTCCGCGCAATTGCCGCTAGGGCGTGTCTGCGGCCCCGGTCGCTGGCGTTGTCGGTCCACAGAGAGCGCCTGCCGCCCTCATCCCCTCAGCCCCGGCGCCTCCTGGCCGGTGCTGGCGACGTATTCGCTGTAGCCGCCGCCATATTGATGAACGCCTTCCGGCGTCAGCTCGAGCACGCGGTTGGAGAGCGCCGCCAGGAAATGGCGGTCATGGCTGACGAAGAGCATGGTGCCCTCGTATTGCGCCAGCGCCGCGATCAGCATCTCCTTGGTGGCGATGTCGAGATGGTTGGTCGGCTCGTCGAGCACGAGGAAGTTCGGCGGATCGTAGAGCATCCTCGCCATGACGAGGCGCGCCTTCTCGCCGCCGGAAAGGAAGCGGCAGCGCTTCTCGACATCGTCGCCGGAGAAGCCGAAGCAGCCGGCGAGCGTGCGCAGCGAGCCCTGCCCGGCCTGCGGGAAGGCGCCTTCCAGCGCCTCGAACACGGTGGCGTCGCCGTCGAGCAGCTCCATGGCGTGCTGGGCGAAATAGCCCAGCTTGACGCTCGCGCCGATCGCGACCGAGCCGGCATCGGGCTGCGCGGCGCCGGCGACGAGCCGCAGCAGCGTCGACTTGCCGGCGCCGTTGACGCCCATCACGCACCAGCGCTCCTTGCGCCGCACCTGGAAGTCGAAGCCGTCATAGATGGTCTTCGCGCCATAGCGGACATGCACGCCCTTCAGCGTCGCGACGTCCTCCCCCGAGCGCGGTGCCGGCTGGAACTCGAACTGCACGGTCTGGCGCCGGCGCGGCGGCTCGACGCGCTCGATCTTGTCGAGCTTCTTGACGCGGCTCTGCACCTGCGCCGCATGCGAGGCGCGCGCCTTGAAGCGCTCGATGAAGGCGACCTCCTTGGCGAGCATCGCCTGCTGGCGCTCGAACTGCGCCTGCTGCTGCTTCTCGGCCAGGGCGCGCTGCTGCTGGTAGAACTCGTAATCGCCGGAATAGCTGGTCAGCGCGCCGGCATCGATCTCGACGATCTTGCCGACGATGCGGTTCATGAAGGCGCGGTCGTGCGAGGTCATCAGCAGGGCGCCGTCATAGCCCTTGAGGAACTGCTCCAGCCAGATCAGGCTCTCGATGTCGAGATGGTTGCTCGGCTCGTCGAGCAGCATCGCGTCCGGCCGCATCAGGAGGATGCGGGCGAGCGCGACGCGCATCTTCCAGCCGCCGGAGAGGGCGCCGACATCGCCGTCCATCATCTCCTGGCTGAAGCCGAGGCCGGCGAGCACCTCGCGGGCGCGCCCGTCGAGCGCATAGCCGTCGAGCTCCTCGAAGCGGCCCTGCACCTCGCCATAGCGGGCGATGAGCTCTTCCATCTCGTCGGCGCGGCCTGGGTCGCCGAGCGCCGCCTCGAGCTCCTTCAGCTCGGCGGCGATGGCGCTGACCGGGCCGGCGCCGTCCATCACCTCGGCGACGGCGCTGCGGCCCTTCATGTCGCCGACATCCTGGCTGAAATAGCCGATGGTGGTGCCGCGATCGACGCTGACCTGGCCCTCGTCGGGCGTTTCCTCGCCGGTGATCAGGCGGAACAGCGTGGTCTTGCCGGCGCCGTTGGGGCCGACCAGGCCGACCTTCTCGCCCTTCTGGAGCGCCGCCGAGGCCTCGATGAAGATGATCTGCTGGCCGTTCTGCTTGCCGATGCTTTCGAGGCGAATCATGATGTCCGGGACGCTGCGAGACTGAGGTTGCCGCGCACTTACAGGGTGGGCGGCACAGGCGAAAGCCCGAAGCGCGGGTCAGCCCTTCGCGCTGCGCGCGACCATGGCGATGATCGTCTCGTACAGCTCCCGCTTCGCCGCGCCGGCGTCGATCTCCTGCGTCGCCGCGGCATGCGACAGTGCCTCGGCGGCGCCGAGCATGGCACGCAGGCCCGCGATCGGGATCGTCCGGCCCTCGGCGAAGGGGGCGAGCAGGCCCCGGCAGCGCTCCAGGAAGATTGCGTCGCAATCGCGCTTGACCGCGGCGAGCTCGGGCGAGCCGGCCAGCGCCGCGACGACGCCGGGGATCTCGCGCCCCTGGGCCAGGACGCAGTCGACATAGGACGAGGCGATCGCTCCGGCCTTGCCGGCGAGGCTCGCCTCGCTGGCTTCGAGCGCGGCGTCCATGATCGCGAACTCGCGCGCGTCGAAATCCCGATAGAGCGCGATCAGCAGGCCGCTACGGGTGGCGAAGTGGCTGTAGACCACCGGCTTGGCGACGCCGGCCCGCTCGGCGAGGCGGCCGAGCGTCAGCGCCTCGGTGCCTTCCTCGCCGACGATCCGCCAGGCGGTCTCGATCAGCTGGCGCTGGCGCTGCTCGCGCGTCAGGCGCTGGCGGCGCGGCTGGTCGGTTTCCGGGCTTGACATGTATTATGTACCAAAAGTAGCTTACTAAAAGTATATAGCGATCGAGGCCTGGTCGCAATCAACCGCAGGAGACAGCGCATGCACGCTCTCGTCGTCGTCGCCCATCCCGATCCGAACTCGCTCAGCCATGCGGTGGCGCAGGCGCTGGCGGACGGCGTCTCGAACGCCGGCCATACGGCCGAGATCGCCGATCTCGCCGGGGAGGGCTTCGATCCGCGTTTCTCTCTGGACGATCTCTCCGTCCACCGCCGCGAGATCGCGCAGCCCGCCGAGATCGCCGCCGAGCAGGCGCGGGTCGACCGCGCCGATGCGCTGGTGCTGGTCTATCCGATCTACTGGTGGTCGATGCCGGCGCTGCTGAAGGGCTGGATCGACCGGGTCTTCGCCAATGGCTGGGCCTATGACGAGCTGGAGGACATGAAGACGGTCAAGAAGCTGCGGCATCTGCCGGTGCATCTCGTCGCGCTCGCCGGCGCCGACCTGCGCACCTTCGCCCGCCATGGCTATTACGGCGCGATGAGGACGCAGATCGACCATGGCATCTTCGGCTATTGCGGCGCGCCGGTGGTGACCTCCGAATTGCTGGTGCCGGTGCCGGACATGTCGGCGCATCTCGACACGGCGCGCGCGCTGGGCGGCAAGGTGTTCGCGCAGGCGAACAGAGCCGCCGAAGCGGCCTAGTCCTGCCGTCAGCAGCCCTTTGCCGTCATGCTCGGGCTTGTCCCGAGCATCCACGTCTTTGCTTCGCTGATCGCATGCCGAGTTCAAGACGTGGATGCTCGGGACAAGGGCGAGCATGACGGTGTCACGCCCGCCCGCGCGCACTCGCGAACGGCTTCACCCGCATCTCCATGAAGTTGCGCAGCTCCGTCACGCGCTTCACCGGATCCAGCACCTCCTGGTCGAGGCCGTGGGCCCAGGCGAGGTCGCTGCGGGACGGCTCGGCGTCGAGCGCGTCGAGATCGGCGAGCCAGGCCCGGGTGTCGGCCTCGTCCTTGCGGAAGCCGCGTTCGATCAGGACGCCGCCATGGCGCCGCAGGATCGTCGCGACGAGGCTCAGCGAGAATTCCGGGTGGTACTGCACCCCCCAGAAGGTGCCGCCGTCCTGGCGGAACTCGGCGGCCTGGACCGGGCTCATCGCATTCGCGGCCAGGATGGTGGCGTCGGCCGGCGGCGCGACGATGCTGTCGAAATGGATCGCCGGCGCGTCGAAGGCGGCGGGCCGGCCGGCGAGCAGCGGATGGCGGGCGCCGGCCTCGGTGAGGCTGATGCGGCGCGCGAAGCCGATCTCGAGGCCGTTCGGATTGAGCGCCACCGTTCCTCCCGCGGCGACGGCACCGATCTGGATGCCCCAGCAGGAGCCGAAGCAGGGCGTGCCGCTCCGGTAGATCGCCCGCATCAATTCGATCTGCCGCGTCACCGCCGGCTCGGGGCTGTGGATGTGCAGCGAGGAGCCGGTCAGGGCGATGCCGTCATAGGAAGCGAGGCCGGCACCGTCGGGCAGGTTGGCGCCCTCGTCGGCGGGCAGGCAGATATCCGTGACCAGCGCCGGCTCGATGCGGCGCAGCTCCGCGGCATAGGCTTCCGACGGGGTGGCGCCCCAGTCGCGGGCATACTCCTCGCGCTGCTCGCGCTTGTAGCCGTCGACGACCAGGACCCGCAGCGGCTTGCGGCTGAGCATGTTCATGGCGATCCTCGGCAGGTTTGCGTCCGGCGACGGGCTGCGTTGCGCCTCCTCTCATAGGACAAGCAGCCGATGCAAGGCTATGCAGGCCTTCGACAGGCTGTCGCGTCCCGTCTCCCAGCCCTCATCCGTCGAGACGCGGCCTGCAGCGCTGCGCGGAACGGGGCGAGAGATGCGTCCGCGACGGCCGGGCCATGCCGCCAAGACGAGGATCACGCGCTTGCAGCCTGCCGCTTCCCTTCCGCAGCGAGCCTGGGCCAATGCCTATCTCCTGCTGACCCTGACCACGCTGATGTGGGCCGGCAACGCCGTCGCCAGCCGGCTCGCCGTCGGCGAGATCGCGCCGATGACGCTGACCTCGCTGCGCTGGGTCTTCGTCTGCGCCATCATGCCCTATCTGTTCCGCCGGGGCCTGCGCGAGCACTGGCCGGCGCTGAAGGCGAACTGGCTCAAGGTGACGCTGCTCGGCACCTTCGGCTTCACCGCCTTCAACACGCTGATGTACATCGCCGCCTATTCGACCACCGCGATCAATATCGGCATCCTGCAGGGCGCCATCCCGGTCCTCGTGCTGCTCGGCGCCTTCCTCGTCTTCCGCACGCCGATCGGCGGGCTGCAGGCGCTCGGCGTCGCGGTCACCATGCTCGGCGTGCTCGTCACCGCGAGCCGGGGAGACTGGCATGTCCTGACGCAGCTCGCCTTCCTGCCGGGGGACCTGTGGATGATGATCGCCTGCGTGTTCTATGCCGGCTACACGGTCGGCATCCGCTCGCGCCCGCCGATGCCCGGGCTGATCTTCTTCACCGCGATGGCGATCGTCGCCTGCTTGGTCTCGCTACCGCTGCTCGGGGTCGAGATCGCCACGGGCAAGGCCCAGTGGCCGACATTGAAGGGCTGGCTGATCCTGTTCTACGTCGTGATCGGGCCCTCGATCCTGTCGCAGCTCTTCTTCATGCGGGCGATCGAGCTGATCGGGCCGGGCCGGGCGGGGGTGTTCGTCAATCTGGTGCCGGTGTTCGCGCCGCTGCTCGCGGTGCTGATCCTCGGCGAGCGGCTCGCGCTCTATCACGGGCTGGCGCTGGCGCTGGTGCTCGGCGGCATCTGGATCGCCGAGCGCAAGCTGCGCTGAGGCGGCCGGCGGCGACGGTCCCCGTCAAGCCTTGGCGCGTCGCGCCTTCGTCTTTTTCGCCGGCATGGTCTTCGCGGCTTCGGCGGCGGCCTCGGCGTCCGCCGCCTCCTTGGCGAGCCGGAGAGCGCGCAGCCTCGCGGTCTTCTCCGCGACGGCCTGCTGCTCGGCGCGCACGGCTTCGAGCGCGCTCTCCGCTTCCTGCCTGCGCTGCTCGACCTTGGCGAAGTTCCGCTCCGCGCGAAGCTTGGCCTGCTCGGCGGTGAGTCCCTTGGTTGCCATGGCGGCAGCTCCTCTGGTCGGGATCAGGCGGCCGTCGGGCGCGGCGGCCGCACCGGACGCGGCTTCGGCTTGGGAGCGGCGATCAGGCCCTCGCGCTGCGCCTGCTTGCGGGCGAGCTTGCGGGCGCGCCGGATGGCGTCCGCCTTCTCGCGGACACGCTTCTCCGACGGCTTCTCATAGGCCGAGCGCCGCTTCATCTCGCGAAACACGCCTTCGCGCTGCATCTTCTTCTTCAGGACGCGCAGCGCCTGATCGACATTGTTGTCGCGGACGAGAACCTGCATCCGGTCTTCCTTCTCTCTCGGAAACGTCGCTTCGAAACAAAAAAGGGCCGGGCTGATCCCGACCCTTCCTCGGCTATCCTGCGGGGAGCGGAGGCCGGCGCCAGTTCATCCGTGGTCGCCTGCCCCTGAACTCTCGTGCCGGATAGCGTGTCGGCTCACTCGGCGCGCAGATGATCGGCCGACATCTTGCCCGAACGCTTGTCCTGGACGAGTTCGTAGGTGATCTTCTGGCCGTCGCGAAGGTCGCGCATGCCGGCGCGCTCGACGGCGCTGATGTGGACGAAAACGTCCTGACCGCCGTCATCCGGCTGAATGAAGCCGAAACCCTTGGTCCCGTTGAACCATTTCACAGTGCCGCTGGCCATCGTCATATTCCTTCTTGCAAGCGGTGGTTCACGCGCGGCGGCTGCCGCGCATGGTTTCGATTTGAGCAGGAAGGTCGTCAGCAGTGCGCAGAAGCCGCGCGGGCCAATTCGTTCGGCCTAGATCGAGCATCACAAATGGGGGTTTGTCCCCGGTTTGTCAATGCAACTTTGCCGTGCGCGAGGATGCGCTTGGTGCCGCCGCCTCCCGGGCGCCGGGTCAGCGCAGGCTCTCGACCGCAAGCCGCGCCGCCGCGGCATGGGCCGCCTCGCGCTCCGTCTCGCCGACCCGGGCGCCGGCGAGATAGACCGCGATGGCGAAGCGGCGCCCATCCGGCAGGGTGACGATGCCGATGTCGTTGGTGGCGTGGTTGAGCCCGTCGGCACTGGGGCCGAGCCCGGTCTTGTGAGCGAAGCGCGCGCCCGCCGGCAGCCCCGCCCTGATCCGGTTCGGACCGGTCTTCGATTCGGCCGCGAGTCGCTCGACCAGGGCGTTGTGTGCCGGCTCGCGCAGCCAGGTACCCCTGGCGAGGCCTTCGAGGAAGGCGATCGAGGCATCGGGCGTCGCGGCGTCGCGCCGGTCGGTCAGCGTCGCGGCGAGCCGTCTCCGGCGTTCGGCGGCGGGAATGGCCTGGATCGCCGCGTAGAACTGCGCCGTGTCGATCGCCCGGTCCCAGCCATAGCCGGGCAGGCCGAGGATCTCGGGCTGGAAGACGCGCTCATAGCGGTCGACCGAGATGCCGGCGACGCCACCCTCCTTCAGCAGCGCCGTCAGCGCCTGCGGGCCGCCGATCAGGCGCAGCAGCAGGTCGGCGGCGGTGTTGTCGCTGGCGATGGTCGAGCGGGTGAGCAGGTCGCGCAGCGTGTAGTCGTTGCGCGCGCCCTTGAAGGCCCTGGCGAGCGGGCTGTGATAGAGCGAGAGGTCGTTGCGAGTGACGGTGATCGCCTGGTCGAGCTGCAGCTTGCCGGCCTCGACCGCCTGCAGCACGCCGATGGCGAGCGGCAGCTTGAAGACGCTCTGCAGCGGAAAGGGCTCGGCCCCGCGATAGGACCAGCGACTGCGGTCCTTCAGGTCGAGCAGGCCGACGCCGAGGCGGCCCTTGGTGCCCTGCTCGATGGTCCTGATGCCGGCTTCGAGCTTGCTCCTGTCCCAGTCGGCGAAGGCGGGCGGGGCGGCGAGGACCGCGATTGCAGCGGAGCAGGTGTAGGCGAAGGCGCGGCGGGTCGGCATGGACAATCCCCTGTGGCGGGCCGCCACAGGGGAGGGCGATTGCGGCGAGGCTGGGGCGGCTCAGAAGGCTTTCGGCAGGCCGGCCTGTTTCAGGATTCCGTTAGCCGTGTGGCGCGACTTGATATTGCTGTCGACCGATACGCGCTTGCCGGTCTTCGTATGGTGCCAGACTTCATGATCGCCCTTACCTGAACGCAAGCGTTCATAACCAGCCTCAGCCAGTAGTTTGCGAACCATGGGGGCAAAATTGTTCATGCGCTGACGCGAGAGGCCTTCGCTGATTCGAAGGCTCGATGTTCGGTCATCCACTCAAAACCACAAGCGGGAAGAGCGACTTACGCCAGTTATCGGCGTAATCCACAGCCACTCACAGCGAAAGGCGCGCCAAGCATGCCTCAAGCTGCGGTGCTGATCCGCTCGTGAGTGTGAGCGATAATGTCGAGTTCAATTGACTCTGGCACATCGTCCCGATCCTCGAGCAGATCGGGAATAATGTCGCGGATGCGTTGGCGTAGACCCTCCAAGGTCTCGCTTTCGGTCACAAGGCCGGGAATATCGGTTTCTTCGACATACCAGACCTTGGCTTCGTCATCCCACGCAGCCCTGATGATGGCGTGCCGCTTCATGCCGACCTCTCAAATGCAACCGGGCAGATCATGCGCCATGACCCGCCCGGTTCCAACTCCTAACTGGGGCTCAGCTCAGAACCGCAGCCTTCTTGCCCGCTTGACCATCGGGATCTCGTGGATCTTCGCGAGCAGCTCGTCCGAGACCGGCTCGTCGACGGCGACATAGCAGATCGCGTCGCCGCCCGGCTTGTCGCGGCCGAGGTTGAAGGTCGCGACATTGACGCCGGCCTCGCCGAGCAGCGAGCCGAACTGGCCGATGAAGCCGGGCTTGTCGGCATTGCGGACATAGAGCATGTGCGGCGCGAACTCGGCGTCGACCTGGATGTCGCGGATCTCGACGATGCGCGGCTTGCCGTCCTGGAAGACCGTGCCGGCGGCGTGGCGCGGCATGTCCTCGGCCTCGACGATCAGCTTGATCCGGCTCTCGAGATTGCCGGCGACCTCGCGGGTCAATTCCTCGACGACGATGCCCTTCTCCTTGGCGACCATGGCCGAGTTGACCATGTTGATCTCGGGCAGGAAGGGCCGCAGCACGCCGGTGATCGCCGCCGCCGAGATCGCCTTGAGGTTCAGGCCCGCGACCGCGCCCTCATACTCGATGCGGATGCCCTTGACCGGCGCCTCGGTGAGCTGGCCGAGGAAGGAGCCGAGCTTTTCCGCCAGATCGACGAAGGGCTTGATGCGCGGCGCCTCCTCGGCCGAGATCGAGGGGAAGTTGACCGCGTTGGTGATCGCGCCCTTCAGGAGGTAGTCGCTCATCTGCTCGGCGACCTGCAGCGCGACGTTCTCCTGCGCCTCGTTGGTCGAGGCGCCGAGATGCGGGGTGCAGACGACGTTGTCCAGGCCGAACAGCGGGTTCTGCTCCGCCGGCTCGACCGAGAACACGTCGAAGGCCGCTCCCGCGACATGGCCCGACTTGATCAGCTCGGCCAGCGCCGCTTCGTCGACCAGCCCGCCGCGGGCGCAGTTGACGATGCGCACGCCCTTCTTCGTCTTCGCCAGGTTTTCGGCCGAGAGGATGTTCTTCGTCATCTGCGTCATCGGCACGTGCAGGGTGATGAAGTCGGCGCGCTTCAAAAGCTCGTCGAGCTCCACCTTCTCGACACCCAGCTGCACCGCCCGTTCCGGCGAGAGATAGGGGTCGAAGGCGATGACGCGCATCTTCAGGCCGATGGCGCGCTCGGCGACGATCGAGCCGATATTGCCGCAGCCGATCAGGCCGAGCGTCTTGGCCGTGATCTCGACGCCCATGAAGCGGTTCTTCTCCCACTTCCCGGCCTGGGTCGAGGCGTCGGCGGCCGGGATCTGGCGGGCGAGCGCGAACATCATCGCGATGGCGTGCTCGGCGGTGGTGATCGAGTTGCCGAAGGGCGTGTTCATCACGATCACGCCGCGGCTGGTCGCGGCCGGGATCTCGACATTGTCGACGCCGATCCCGGCGCGGCCGATCACTTTCAGGTTCTTCGCCTGCTCGAGCAGCCTGGCGGTGACCTTGGTGGCCGAGCGGATGGCGAGGCCGTCATAGTCGCCGATCACGGCGGCGAGCCTGTCCTTGTCCTTGCCGAGGGCGGGATCGAAGGTCACGTCGATGCCGCGATCCTTGAAGATCTGCACGGCGGCGGGGGAGAGCGCGTCGGAAATGAGGACTTTGGGTGCGGGCATGGGGATACCTCGGAGAGCCCTCGCAAAGGCGGGCTGAAAAGGGGAAGGTCGTCATGGTCGCCCTTGTGGCGACCATCCACGTCTTCGCGCGGCTCGCCGCCGCGCTTTCGGAGATCGGTTGTGCCGCCCGTCTCTATCGCCCTGCACGCCATTGGCGTCGCAAGACTTGGATGGTCGGGACAAGCCCGACCATGACGTAGCGGAGGCGGAGCTTTACGCCGCCTTCTTCAGCCCGGCCTTCGCCTCGGCGAACGCGTACGCGATCCACGGCATCAGCGCCTTGAGGTCGCGCGCCTGCACGGTCGCGCCGCACCAGATGCGCAGGCCGGGAGGGGCGTCGCGATAATGGCCGAGATCGTAGCCGGCGCCGGCCTTCTCGATGATCGAGACGACCTGCTTGGCGAAGGCCGCCTGCGCATCGGCCGGCAGCGCCGTCACCGCCGGGTCGGTGAACTTCAGGCAGACGCTGGTGTTCGAGCGCGTCTTCGGCTTCACCGCGAGGAAGTCGATCCAGTCGTTCTCGCGCACGAACTTGGCGATGACGCGCGCATTGGCGTCGGCGCGCTTCACCAGCCCGTCGAGCCCGCCGACCTTCTTCGCCCAGCCCAGCGCATCGAGATAATCCTCGACCGCGAGCATGGAGGGCGTGTTGATCGTCTCGCCCTGGAAGATGCCCTCGGAGAGCTTGCCGCCCGAGGTCATGCGGAAGATCTTCGGCAGCGGCCAGGCCGGCTTGTAGGTCAGGAGCCGCTCGACCGCGCGCGGCGAGAGCACGATCATGCCATGCGCGGCCTCGCCGCCGAGCACCTTCTGCCAGGAGAAGGTGACGACATCGAGCTTCGGCCAATCGAGGCGCTGGGCGAAGGCGGCCGAGGTGGCGTCGCAGATCGTCAGGCCTTCGCGGTCCTCGGCGATCCAGCTGGCGTCGACGACGCGCACGCCAGAGGTGGTGCCGTTCCAGGTGAAGACGACGTCGCGGGTCCTGCTGTCGACCTTCTTCAGGTTCGGCAGTTCGCCATAGGGGGCGGTGAAAGTGCGCACATCCGCCAGCTTGAGCTGCTTGGTGACATCGGTGACCCAGCCCTCGCCGAAGCTCTCCCAGGCGACCATGTCGACGCCGCGGGCGCCCAAGAGCGACCACAGCGCCATCTCGACGGCGCCGGTGTCGGAGGCCGGCACGATGCCGATGCGGTAATCGGCCGGGACCTGCAGCACCTCGCGCGTCAGGTCGATCGCGAGCTTGAGCTTGTCCTTGCCGATCTTGGCGCGGTGCGAGCGGCCGAGCGCTGCGTCACTGAGGGCTTTGAGGGTCCAGCCGGGGCGCTTGGCGCAGGGGCCGGACGAGAAATGCGGCACGCGCGGACGCGCGGCCGGAATCGTATTCGCCATCGATGTCTCCATCCTTGCAGATGGGCGCGCCGCGTTGGGGCGGCGTGTCCCGTCGATGGGCGTAGGATGGAGGGGCGGGGGGAGTCAAGCGGATACGGGCATCGTACACTTCAGAAGCAACTGGCACAGCTGTGTACTTTTTGAGATGGATTTAGTACTTAGCGGTCATGAATTCTTCTGAGCCGATGTCGCCGTATCGCTACGTAGCGTACATTGATGAGTCGGGCGATCCCGGCCTAAAGCGCGTTAAGCCGTTGGACGAGAATGGCTCTAGCGAATGGCTGATTGTTTCAGCCATTGTTGTCCGAGCGCAAAACGAGGCCGGTTGCGACACTCTCGTGCGCGAGATTGCGGCACAGTTCAAAAATTTTCAATCGAACCAACTTCATTTCGCTAAAATGAACGAATCTAAGAGGCTACAGTCATGTGAGCTTCTGGCCAAATTCCCTTGCCGAATATTTATTGTTGCATCTAACAAGAAGAATATGAAGGGCTGGAGGAACAAGTTTGCGGAATTAAGATCCCTTGATACAAACTGGTTTTACTGCTGGTTGACGCGAATTTTATTGGAGCGCGTGACCCATTGGGTCGAGGAGCGTTCGATTCACGATTTCCAAAATCCCGAGAAGCTAAAATTGGTTTTTAGCAATCGCGGAGGTCTTTCCTATTCGCAGATGAAGACCTATTTTGATTGGTTAAGAATGAAATCGAGTGCTGGAAACCTATTTTTACCTCTCGGTGATTTACGTTGGAGCGTTATGTCTCGTGAGCTGGTAGAGATCGCCCCATCTTTCGAGCGAGGTGGGCTTCAACTTGCTGACATCGCAGCAAGTGCATTCTTCAAGGCTTGTGATAAATTTGATACTGGAGCCTGCGACCCACGTTTTGCCAAGGCACTCAAACCGAGGGTGGCTTCCATTCTCGATGACGAGGGATTCCGCACCTATTCAGGATACGGGCTCAAGCTGATGCCGTCCTTTAAGACGGCAAACTTATTGCCAGAGCAGAAAGAAATATTCGAGTACTTCGGCTACCCACGACAATGGTGGGACCCAACACCGTCTAATCCGGGGGCGGCTAGCCCAGCTTCAAATTGCTGAGCGTCCCATCAGACGCCACGGATCGAATTGTCCGCAACCCGATATTGGAATCCCAAACAGATTCTATCGGTTGCGAAGAAAAAATCAATTAGAATCATGTATTTATATAAGTCATTGAACGGACTCACCTTTTCGCTTGGGCCTTGCGCTCTCGGTCGGAATTCGTTGCGATAGCAGCGCGACCCCGTCGCTAATATTTAGGATGCACGGAACCGCTGCGGCCTCCTCCGGTTAGGGCAGGCCCTCATCCGGCGCTCCGCGCCACCTTCTCCCATCCGGGAGAAGGGAGGGGCGAGGTTCCGGTCCTCACCCGTCATGGTCGCCCTTGTGGCGACCATCCACGTCTTTGCGAGGCTGATGACAGGCTGCCCAGCGCAGCACCGGTCGCTCGGGTAGAAAGACGTGGATGGTCGGGACAAGCCCGACCATGACGGGGAGGGTGCATGCGGGGATAAGCACCTGAACAATCCCCGCCTTCCAAACCTCCCATATACTCCGCCGCATCCCATCCCCAAAAGGCAGCCGACCGGAGGCATGTCGTTTGGCGGGTGGCGCCTGCGGGCGAGGGTTGCACCTCGCTCCCGGGAGGCTTCGGGAACCGCGGGGAACCCCTCTCCCGGATGGGAGAGGGGCAGGGGTGAGGGACCGCCGCTGATTGTTGGCGCGAGGCGGCACCGCAGCGCCTCCTACGGATCCGGCAGGCCCTCATCCCTGCCCTTCTCCCACACGGGAGAAGGGTTCCCCGCGCCCTTCATCAGATTCGGTGCCATCTTCTTCATCCGGGAGAAGGTTGGGTTGCGGTTGCAGCGCCCGCCGAGGCATCCTCGTCCGATGACCACCGAGCAGCGCAGCTTTGCCCGCAGGCTGCGCCGGCGTGCGACGCCGGCCGAGGAGGTCACGTGGGAGCTGCTGCGTCATCGCCGGCTCGACGGCCTTCGGTTCCGGCGGCAGGTGCCGCTGCTCGGCTACACCGTCGATTTCGTCTGCATCCAACGCCGGCTGATCGTCGAGCTCGACGGCGTCCGGCATGATCATGAGCGGGATTACGACGCGGCACGGACGCAGGAGATCGAGCGGCACGGCTTCACCGTGCTGCGCTTCGCCAACCGGCTGGTGCTGGACGATCGCGACGCGGTGGTCGCGGCGATCAGGGCGGCGCTGCGGGTTTAGGCGGGCGAACCTGAGAGAGAGGCGCCGGAACCTCGACCCAGCCTTCTCCCGGATGGGAGAAGGTGGCGCGGAGCGCCGGATGAGGGCCCGCCCTCACCGCAGGAGGCGCAGCGGTGCCGCCGTGTTTCAGTAATCAGCGGCGGTCCCTCACCCCTGCCCCTCTCCACTGATCTCGGGCCTGCCCGAGATCAGCTCTCAGAGTGATCGAAGTCGGGTAGACCCGACTTCGATGCGGGAGAGGCGCCGGAACCTCGACCCAGCCTTCTCCCGGATGGGAGAAGGTGGCGCGGAGCGCCGGATGAGGGCCCGCCCTCACCGCAGGAGGCGCAGCGGTGCCGCCGTGTTTCAGTAATCAGCGGCGGTCCCTCACCCCTGCCCCTCTCCACTGATCTCGGGCCTGCCCGAGATCAGCTCTCAGAGTGATCGAAGTCGGGTAGACCCGACTTCGATGCGGGAGAGGCGCCGGAACCTCGACCCAGCCTTCTCCCGGATGGGAGAAGGTGGCGCGGAGCGCCGGATGAGGGCCCGCCCTCACCGCAGGAGGCGCAGCGGTGCCGCCGTGTTTCAGTAATCAGCGGCGGTCCCTCACCTGCCCCTCTCCACTGATCTCGGGCCTGCCCGAGATCAGCTCTCAGAGTGATCGAAGTCGGGTAGACCCGACTTCGATGCGGGAGAGGGGTTCCGTCGCGGTTTCGGCGCCTCTCCCGTCATGGTCGCCCTTGTGGCGACCATCCACGTCTTGCGACGCTGCTCACATACAGAGCGGCGCGCCCGGTCGTTCGGATGCAAAGACGTGGATGGTCGGGACAAGCCCGACCATGACGGGGAGGGTGGATGCGGGGACAGGCGCTTGAACAATCCCCGTCCTCCAAACCTCCCGTAATATCCCCCACATCCCATCCCCGAGGGGCGGCCAACCGGAGGCATGTCGTTTGGCGGGGTGGGTGCGGCGCCTGCGGGTGGAGTTGCGATCCACTCCCGGGAGGCTTCGGGAACCGACCTGGGGACATTACGATCCCTGCGCGAGGAGCTCGCTAGATGAAGCGGCGGCGATCAGCCGGCGCGACGGCTTCAAGGACGCGACGGCCTGAAGAAGGCTACTGGCGTCCAAGAGCCATCGCGGCGCGCCCGCTACCGGCTTCGCAGAAGCGCGGCCCGGGGCCTTAAAATCGCCGCCTGGCGGAGCGCCACGGGGCGTGCGGATGGTGGCTCAATCCATCCGCGCCGCATCCTGGCTCAACGGATGCGGATCTCTACCAACGCGCCTCGCGGCGCTCCGCTGCCCCTCAGATGCGACAACGCCCGCAGGGTGAGCCTGCGGGCGGGGACGACGCCTGGGCGCGGGAGGCGCTGACGCAGATCCCCTCTCCCGGATGGGAGGGGGGCAGGGGTGAGGGAGGGACCGCCGCTGATTGTTCGAGTGCAACGGAGCCGTTGCGCCCTCTGCGGATAGGGCAAGCCCTCATCCGGCGCTCCGCGCCACCTTCTCCCATCCGGGAGAAGGCTGGTCCCGCGCCCTTGCCGGAAACCAATCGGAGGACACCCCATGCCTCGCAATCCCGACCATCGCGGCGCGACGAAGGAGGAGTTCGAGCGCTTCCAGCGCGAGCGGCCGATCATGCTGCGCCAGTTCGCGACATTGCTGCAGTGCTGGCGCTTCTGCGGCCGCAAGGATTGCCGGCGGGCCAAGGCCTGCACCGGGCCGGATAGCCTGCAATGCTCGGGTGCGTTCATGCAGGCCCTTTCCGACGAGATGCGCGCGACCTTCCAAGAGGCGATCCGCCTGCGCGGCCAGGGCGTCGAGGGCAAGGAGGCCTGGAACGAGGCCGAGCGGCGGATCGCCAGGCACAAGGCCCAGCTCGAGGCGATCCCGCTGCAGGGCGAGCGGTAGAAGGTGAGGCGCGGGGAACCCCTCTCCCGGATGGGAGAGGGGCAGGGGTGAGGGACCGCCGCTGATCGTCAGGGCGCAACGGAGCCGTCGCGCCTTCTGCGGCAAGGGCAGGCCCTCATCCGGCGCTTCGCGCCACCTTCTCCCATTCGGGAGAAGGTTGGGCCGAGGTTCCCGCGCCCTTCACCGGCAGGCTGCTATAAGCTCGGCTCAGACACGATTCACCGGAAACCCCGCCATGGCCAAAAAGACGCCCGAACAGCTCGCCCGCGAATTCGAGGGCCGCAAGGCCAAGGGGCTGGCCAAGGGCGGCGCCGCCTATTGGCCGAACGTGCTCGCCAATGCGGTGCTGAAGCTCGCGGCCGGCGGCGGCGAATTCAGCGTCGCGGCGCTGGCCGAGCGGGTCGCGCAGGAGGGGCAGGTCGCCGATCCGGCGGTGAAGGCCGGGGCCGAGGAGGCGCTGGCGCGCCTGCGCCAGGCGGCGGCGCGGGCGGCGGAGTAGGCGAGGGCGCCGCCTTCCTGAACGGAAGGCCGGCAGGGCCGGTCAGATTCCGTTCAACTTGTCGGGTGCAGGATGGCGGCAAAGGAGAATCCCCGATGCGCGCCCTCGCCCTCGCCGCCTGCCTCGCCACCGGCCTCGCCGGCCCGGCCCTCGCCCTGCCGGCCGCGCCGCTCGAGGCGCCCGGCCCGATCGTCCAGGTGCAGCTGCAGTGCACGCCGCAGAGCTGCATCGACCCGCGCACCGGCGTCTACACGCAGTCGACCTGCGATTATCGCGGCTGCCGGCCGAGCAGCGGCCCGGTCGGCCGGCTCGGCGGCCCGCAGCGCGGCTATGGCGGCTATGGCGGCTATGACGACGATCCGCCGCCGCGCCGGCGCTATGGCGGCAACCCCTATGGCGGCCAGGGCTATGACGGCGGCTATGGCGGCGGCGGGCGCTTCGACTGCAATGCCAGCCGCTGCATCGAGACCGATACCGGCCGGCTCTGGGAAAGCACCTGCGACCGCCGCGGCTGCCGGCCGCTCAGGCCGGCACGGCGGTATTGAGCGCTATTCGCCCATCGCGATCAGCGAGGCGTTGCCGCCGGCCGCCGCGGTGTTGATCGTCACCGTCTGCTCGGTGGCGAAGCGGGCGAGATAGTGCGGGCCGCCGGCCTTGGGGCCGGTGCCCGAGAGCCCGTGGCCGCCGAAGGGCTGCACGCCGACGACCGCGCCGATCATGTTGCGGTTGACGTAGATGTTGCCGGTCGAGAGCTTGTCGACGACGCGCTCGACCGTGGCCTCGATGCGCGAATGCAGGCCGAAGGTCAGGCCGTAGCCGGTCGCCTCGATCTCGGCGAGCACGGTGTCGAGCTGGCCCGCCTTCCAGCACACGACATGCAGCACCGGGCCGAAATGCTCGGCGGCGAGATCGGCGACCCTGTCGAGCTTGATGATGTGCGGGGCGACGAAGGTGCCAGGAAGTGATGGCGTCGTGCCGGCATAGGCGACCCGGCCGGCGGCGCGCATCGCGGCGATATGGGCGTCGAGCCGGTCCCTGGCGGCCCGGTCGATCACCGGGCCGATATGGGTCTCGGGCCGGCGCGGATCGCCGATGGTGAGCTCGGCGGCGGCGCCCTCGATCATCTCGACCATCTTGTCGGCGACGTCCTCCTGCACGACGAGCAGGCGCAGCGCCGAGCAGCGCTGGCCGGCCGAGCGGAAGGCGGAGATGACGACGTCGTCGGCGACCTGCTCGGCCAGGGCCGTGGCGTCGACGATCATGGCGTTGAGGCCGCCGGTCTCGGCGATCAGCGGGACGATCGGCCCGTCCTTGGCGGCGAGCGCTCGGTTGATGGCACGGGCGGTCGCGGTCGAGCCGGTGAAGGCGACGCCGGCGACGTCCCGGTGGGCGACGAGGGCCGCGCCGAGCTTGCCGTCGCCGGGGGCGAAGTGCAGCGCGCTCGCCGGCACGCCGGCCTCGTGGAGGAGGCGCACGGCGAGCGCGGCGATCAGCGGGGTCTGCGGCGCCGGCTTGGCGACGACGCTGTTGCCGGCGACCAGTGCGGCGGCGACCTGACCGGTGAAGATCGCCAGCGGGAAATTCCAGGGCGCGATGCAGACGAAGGGGCCGCGGCCGCGCAGGATCAGGCGGTTCTCCTCGCCGGTCGGACCGGGAAGCGCGGCCGGCACGGCGAATTTGGCTTCCGCCTCCGCAGCGTAATAGCGCAGGAAGTCGACCGCCTCGCGCAGCTCGGCGACGGCGTCGTCCAGGGTCTTGCCGGCCTCGGACTGGAGCAGCGCCAGGATCGGGCCGCGGCGTGCCTCCATCAGCTCGGCGGCCTGGCGCAGGGCCGCGGCGCGGTTGCGGGCGGGCGTCGCGTTCCAGGCGTGGAAGCCGGCCTTCGCCGCGCGCATGGCCTGCTCGGCGGCGGCAGCGTCGCCCTCGACGACGCGGCCGACCGGCCTGCCGTCGATCGGCGAAAGCACGTCGCGGGGGCTGCCGGAGCCCGGCCTGCCGTCGATCAGCGGCACGGCGTCGGGCACGGGCTCGGCCGCGGCGGCGCGGATTTCGGCGAGCATGGCCTCCAGGCTCGCGGCATCGCCGAGCTCGACGCCGGCGGAGTTGCGGCGGGAGGGGCCGAAGAGCTCGGCCGGCAGCGGGATGCGGCGGTGGCGGGCGGCGCTGGGCGAGCCGATCAGGTCGGCCGGCGGCACCAGAAGCTGGGCGACCGGCACGTCGGGATCGCCCGAGACCGAGACGAAGGAGGAGTTGGCGCCGTTCTCAAGCAGGCGGCGGACGAGATAGGCGAGCAGATCCTGATGGCCGCCGACCGGGGCATAGGTGCGGCAGGCAAAGCCGGCATCCTCCTGCAGCAGCCGCTCATAGAGCGCCTCGCCCATGCCGTGCAGGCGCTGGAACTCGAACTCGCCGGAGCCCTCGTGCGCCAGTTCCGCGACGGTCGCGACCGTCAGCGCATTGTGGGTCGCGAACTGGGGTATGATGCGCGGGCGCAGGGCGAGCAGCTGCTTCGCGCAGGCCTCGTAGTTCAGGTCGGTCATCGCCTTGCGGGTGAAGACCGGATAGTCGGGCAGGCCGCGCTCCTGGGCACGCTTCAGCTCGGTGTCCCAATAGGCGCCCTTGACCAGGCGGACCATCAGCCTGCGGTCGTGATGCGCGGCGAGGGCGGCGATGTGGTCGATCACCGCCGAGGCGCGCTTCTGATAGGCCTGGATGGCGAGGCCGAAACCGTCCCAGCCGGCGAGCGAGCGATCGGCCATCACGGCGGCGACGACGTCGAGCGAGAGCTCGAGCCGGTCGGCCTCCTCGGCGTCGACGGTGAAGTTGAGATCATAGGCCTTGGCCTTGCGGGCGAGCTCGATCACCTGCGGCGTCAGCTCGGCCAGCACGCGCTCGCGATTGGTGGCCTCGTAGCGCGGATGCAGCGCCGAGAGCTTGACCGAGATGCCGGGCCGGTTCGGCAGCCTGTCATTGCCGGCGGAGCGGCCGATGGCGTCGATCGCGTCCGCATAGGAGGCGTAGTAGCGCTCGGCATCGGCCTTGGTGCGGGCGCCTTCGCCGAGCATGTCGAAGGAGTAGCGGTAGAGTTTGCCCGAGCCGGAGCGGGCCCGCTTCAGCGCCTCCTCGATGGTCTGGCCGAGCACGAAATGGTTGCCCATGACGCGCATCGCCTGGCGCGTCGCGGTGCGCACGGCGGGCAGGCCGAGGCGCTTGGAGAGATTGCCGATGATGCTGGTCGGCGTCTCGCCGGGCTGGATGATGCGGGCGGTGATGCCGAGCGCCCAGGACGAGGCCGAGATCAGGAAGGCGTCGGATTTGGACTCGTGATGGGCGAAATCGCCCTGGCCGAGCTTGTCCTCGATCAGCCGGTCGGCGGTGGCGGCGTCGGGCACGCGCAGCAGCGCCTCGGCCAGCACCATCAAAGCGAGGCCCTCCTTGGTCGAGAGCGAGTATTCGCGGAGCAATTCCTCGATGCCGCCGAGGCCGACCTTGCGGGTGCGGATGGCCTCGATCAGCGAGGTGGCGCGGGCGTCGATCCTGGCCTTGGACGCAGGCTCGCGGCGGCCTCCGGCGAGCAGGCGGCCGGCGATGGCGGCGTCGTCCTCGGCATAGGGAGCGTGGAAGACGGGCGTCATGTCGACGGCAGGTCGCGGGGCGGAGGCGGCCATGGCAAAGAGGCTCCGGATCTCGGCAGCGGGATGATCTGCAGGATCATCGCAATCAGACTGGATATCAACGGAGATTTAGGCCAGAAGATAGCGATTAATCCCGAAGAGGATCGATATGGCCGAGAATCATGCGGCTCTGGACCGAACCGACAGGCGCCTGCTCGCCCTGCTCCAGGCCGATGGCCGCGCCGCCGGCGTCGAACTGGCGGAAAAGGTCGGCCTGTCGCCGACCGCGACCGGCGAGCGGCTGAAACGGCTGGCGCGCGAAGGCTTCATCACCGGCTACCGGGCGACGCTCGATCCGGTGAAGCTGGGCCTGAACCTCCTGGTCTTCGTCGAGGTCTATCTCGACAAGACGACGCCCGATGCCTTCGAGCGTTTCGCGGCCGCGGTGAAGCGGGCGCCGGAGGTGCTGGAATGCCATATGGTCGCCGGCGGCTTCGACTATCTGGTCAAGACGCGCGTCGCCGACATGGGCGCCTATCGCCGCTTCCTCGGCGAGGTGCTGCTGGCGCTGCCGGCGGTGCGGGAGACGCGCACCTATGCGGTGATGGAGGAGGTCAAGACGGATGGGGCGCTGCCGCTGTGACGGAGTTGGCGCCGCCGCAGAAAAACGTAACCATTTCCGCGATTTCGCCCCGATCTTGCCCTGTTGGCGCTTGACCTGACGGCTAGGGACGTCTTCGTTGCGTCGTGTTTCCGGCGCCGTGTTCGCCGAACGTCGTCGGCGAGGCGCTTCCGCCGTATCGGCTGTGGGTCGTTCCGGAGCTTGCCATGTCCTCTGCCACGCCCCTGCTCGGCACGCCCTCGTCGCGGCGCGGCTTCGGGCGCCTGCTCGCCGGGGCCGGCGTCGCCGCGCTTGGCGGCTTCCCCGTCGCAATGGCGCAGGCGCCGATCAGGTTCGCGCTGGACTGGCGCTTCGAGGGGCCGGCGGCGCTTTTCCTCACGGCCCTGGACAAGGGCTATTTCCGCGAGGAGGGGCTCGACGTCACGATCGAGCCGGGCGGCGGTTCGCGCGAGGCGATCCAGCGGGTGGCGACGGGCGGCTACGATGCCGCCTTCGGCGACGTCACCTCTCTGATCAGGTTCCGCGACGAGCATCCGGCCATCGACCTCAAGGCGGTGATGATCGTCTACGACCGGCCGCCTTTCGCGATCGTCGGGCGCAAGAGCCGCGGCATCACGGCGGATCCCAAGAGCCTGGAAGGCAAGAAGCTCGGCGCTCCCGCCACCGACGCGGCCTTCGCGCAATGGCCGATCTTCAGGAAGCTCAACGGCATCGACGACGGCAAGATCAAGCTCGAGACCATCGGCTTTCCGGTGCGTGAGCCGATGCTGGCATCGGGCGAGGTCGACGCGATCTTCGGCTTCGCGCAGTCCGCGGCGATCACCTTGAAGGCGCGCGGCGTGCCGATGGACGATATCGTGACGCTGGTGATGGCGGATTACGGCGTCGAGCTCTACGGCAACGCCGTGATCGCGTCGCCCAGGCTGATCAGTGAGCGGCCGGAGGCCGTGCGCGGCCTGCTGCGGGCGCTCGCGCGCAGCGTCAGGGACGTCGTCGCCGATCCCGAGGCGGCCCTCGCCTCGGTCCTCAAGCGCAATGACGGCGCGCGGCCCGAGATCGAGCTCGAGCGCCTGAAGATGGTGACGGAGCAGTTCGTCTCGACGCCGCAGGTCCGGGCCAACGGCTTCGGCGGCATCGACCGGGCGCGCTGGGAGCGGGCGCTCGACCAGATCGCCGGAACGGTCCCGCTGAAGGACAGGGCCCGGGCGGGGAATGCCTTCACCGGCGCCTTCCTGCCCGCCGAGGCCGAGCGGGGCTTCTGACCTGTCGACGACCCGGTCATGTCCCTGCGTCAAGGTGACAGCGCGTTTCGGCTTGCCCTATCTTGCGCCGCTTTTCGCGTGAGCGCGCTCCGGCCGGATTGCGCGTTTCCTGTCCATCACGACGGGCCGGAGCCCGGCAGGCTGCCTCAACCCTGCTCGGATCCGGCTCCTGGAGCCTGCCGCATGCTGCCCGATATCCGCGATTACGAGCGCCTGCGCGCCGCCTTCCGCTGGCGGATTCCGGAGCGCTACAATATCGGCGTCGATTGCTGCGACCGCTGGGCGGCGACCGATCCGGACAAGGTCGCGATCCTGGAAGTCGGATCCGACTGGTCGGTGGCGCCGGTCAGCTATGGCGAGTTGCGTGCCCGGTCGAACCGGCTTGCGAACGCGCTGCGCAAGCGCGGCATCGGCGAGGGCGACCGCGTCGCGATCCTGCTGCCGCAGGGACGGCTGGTGCCGATCGCGCATATGGCGGCGTACAAGCTCGGCGCGATCGCCGTGCCGCTGGCGGCGCTGTTCGGGGCGGACGCGCTGTCCTACCGCCTGCGCGATTGCGGCGCGAAGGCGCTGATCACCAATGCGGCCGGCCTCGCCAAGCTCGGCCAGATCGAGGAGCCGCTGCCCGATCTCGAACTGGTGATCTCCGCCGACGGGCCGGACGGACAGGCCGAGGGGCTGGCGCGCCTGCTCGAAGCCGAGAGCGAGGAGTTCGCGCCGGTCGACAGCGGGCCGGACGACCCGGCGCTGATGATCTACACCTCCGGGACCACCGGCAACGCCAAGGGGGCGCTGCATGGCCACCGGGTGATGCTCGGGCATCTGCCGGGCATGGAAATGCCGCACGAGTTCCTGCCGCAACCGGGCGACCTGATCTGGACGCCGGCGGACTGGGCCTGGGCCGGCGGCCTGCTCAACAACCTGCTGCCGGCCCTCCACCACGGCGTGCCGATCGTCGCCCGGCCGACGTCCAAGTTCGATCCCGAAGAAGCCCTGCGGCTGATGGCCGAGCTCGGCGTGCGCAATTGCTTCATCCCGCCGACCGCGCTGCGCATGCTGCGCGCCGTCGAGAACCCGCGCGGCCGCTACGACCTCAAGCTGCGCACGGTCGCCTCGGGCGGGGAATCGCTCGGCGCCGAGACGCTCGCCTGGGGGCGCGAAGCGCTCGGCCTGACCATCAACGAGTTCTACGGCCAGACCGAGTGCAACCTCGTGCTCGCCTCCTGTGCGGCGATCGGCGTGGTCAAGCCGGGCTTCATCGGCAAGGCGGTGCCGGGCCACGAGGTCGCGGTGATCCGCCCGGACGGCAGTCTCTGCGAGCCCGAGGAGGAGGGGCAGATCGCGGTGCGCCGGCCCGACCCGGTGATGTTCCTGCACTATTGGCGCAAGCCCGAGGCGACGCAGGCCAAGTTCGTCGGCGACTGGATGACGACGGGCGACCAGGGCGCGCAGGATGCCGAAGGCTACATCCGCTTCGTCGGCCGCGACGACGACGTCATCACCTCGTCCGGCTATCGGATCGGGCCGAGCGAGATCGAGGACTGCCTGCTGCGCCATCCCGCGGTCGCGCTCGCGGCGGTGGTCGGCAAGCCGGACGCGCTGCGTACCGAGATCGTCAAGGCCTTCATCGTGCCGAAGCCGGGCTGCAGGCCGTCGCCACGGCTCGTGGCGGAGATCCAGGGCTTCGTGCGCGAGCGACTGGCGGCGCACGAATATCCGCGCGAGATCGAGTTCCGCAGCGAATTGCCGATGACGACCACCGGCAAGATCATCAGGCGGCTGTTGCGCGACGCCGGATGAGGAACGGCGCCTGCCGGGCGGCCTTCGCCGTCACGGCAAGATGAACGCTGCCGAGCCGCTGGGGCGCGGTGACGGCATGTGGCCCGGGAACCCGGCCGACGATCTCGCGCCGGCTGCTCCGGCCGAGCCAGGAGACCAGCTGCGCCAGCGGAGCGAAGCTGGCGAAGCGATCGTCCTCGACACCGGAATGGAGCCAGAGACGCGACCCCTTGCCGACGAGGATCGCGCCGGCGATCGGCTTGTCGTCGAGGCTCAGCAGGCCGGCACGGCAACGGCGGGTCCATGCGAGGCTGCGGGTCATGCTGCGCAGGAAGGCGCTCTCGCGGACATCCTGCAGCGCCGCCAGACCGGCGTGTCCCCGCGCACCGGAGGCCTCGAGCGCCAGATGCAGCTCGACCATGTCGCGCAGCTCCTGGCGCGAGCCGGATTCGCTGAAGGAAAGCCTGCCATAGCGCGTCAGGCCATGGCGCAACGCAGCGAGGTCGGGCGCGCCCCCCGCAGTCGCCGGTTCCGGCACCGGCTGGATCAAGGCCGCATGCCCCACATGCTCGGCCGTTTGCAGGAGGACGGGCAGAAGCGCCCCGTCGCGATCGAGGCTGGGCAGGTGGAGGTTCCGCGCGCCGGCGAGACCGAGCTGCCCGGGCGCATGGAGCAAGGCGGCGACGACGCGACCGGCCTGGCTGCGGTCGATCAGCGGGGTCGCGATGCCGAGGCGCGGATTGCTCCAGCCGATCAGCTCGTCACGGCCGAGCAGCCGGCGCTGCAGCCGGCCCGGAATGAAGCCGAGCAGACGCCGCGATGCGGGCGAACCGCCCCAGACGAGCAGAACCGGGGCGTCGCGGAAGTCGACGAGATGCTGGGCGGCGGCGAGGGCGAAATCGGGCTCGAAGAACGGGTTCGGCTCGATCGCCCGGCAGACCAGGTTCCGCCAGTCGGCCTCGAGCGCGGCGCAGGCGGCGAGGGAGCGGCGTTCGATCCAGAGTCCGCCCGTGCCGGAAGCGGCGGCGCGGCTCTGCCTCGGCGCCGTCTCGCTCGGCATGGGCGGGGAGACGGCGGGATTCGACATGGCGCAGCCCTTTCGCGGCTCGCCCCGCTTCGGCGCGCTTTCGTGCCGGATCGGCACGCGGGCGCGGGATGGGCAGGGTCCTGCACCCGCAGAGACAAGAAGCGCGCCGGCGCGATGCGCCGTTCAGGCGAGATGATGGGCCTCGGTCCGGGCCGGGGCGGGCCGGCCGAGGAAGGCGGACCAGAGGCGCGCGACGCTCTCCTCCTCCAGATCCTTGACGATCAGGACGAGGCGGGAGCGGCGGTCCGAGTCGGGCCAGGCCGGCAGCAGCACCGGCGGATGCAGGATCTGCTGGACGGCGTGGACGAGCAGCGGGCCGTCGGGGTGTTCGGCGAGCGCCACCAGCCCCTTCAGCCGCAGCAGCTTCGTGCCGTGGGTCGAGCGCAGCAGGGTCCAGAACAGGTCGAAGGTCGCCTCCCGGATCGGCGCATCGGCGGCGAGCGTGAAGGCGCGGATGCCGGCGTCATGGCGGTTGACGTCGTGATGATGGTGGGCGTGGCCGTCGTGATGGTGATGATCGTGCCCTCCGCCATGTTCGTGGCGGTGGCCGTGATCGTGCCCGGCCAGCGCTTCGGCCGCGAGCCAGCGGCGCAGCTCGTCCGGGCGCTCGGCGATATCGTAGAGCCCGGCGCCGACGATCGCTTCGGCCGGGGCGTCGGGCGCGAGGATGTCGATGCCGGGATTGAGCTCGCCCAGCCGCTTGCGCAGCGCCGCGACGGCTCCGGCGTCGGTCGCGATGTCGGTCTTGGTCAGCACGAGCCTGTCGGCGGCGATCACCTGGCGGAGCGCCTCGGGATGGTCGTCGAGCGTCGCCATGCCGTTGACGGCGTCGACCAGGGTGACCACGCCGTCGAGCCTGAAGCGCATGGCGAGATAGGGATGGTTGATCAGCACGTTCAGGATCGGCGCCGGGTCGGCGAGGCCGGTGGTCTCGATCACCAGCCGCCGGAAGGGCGCGACACGGCCATTGTCGAGGCGGCGGAGCAGATCCTCGAGCGTGACGATCAGGTCGTCGCGGATGGTGCAGCACAGGCAGCCCGAGGCGAGCAGGATCATCCCGTCCTCGATGCCCTCGACGAAGAGATGGTCGAGCCCGATCTCGCCGAACTCGTTGACCAGCACCACGGTTTCCGCCAGCGCCGGCTCCTTGAGCAGACGGTTGAGCAAGCTGGTCTTGCCGGCGCCGAGGAAGCCGGTCAGCAGCGTCAGGGGGATCGGTGCGGGGCGCTGGGGCTGCTCGGACATGGGGTCAGGTTCCTGGCGCGGCCGCGACGGGCAGGCGGTGGGCTCGCTTTTGTTCCAATATTACATTGGCGATGATCGCGGCGACGACAAGGGCGCCGCCGGCGTATTGCAGCGAGCCGACACGTTCGCCGAGGAATGTCGCGGCGATCGCCACGGCGAAGACCGGCTCGGCGCAGAAGGCGAGCGCCGCCGGGCCGGGCGCGACGCGGGCGAGCGCCAGCACCTGCAGCAGGAAGCCGATCAGATAGCCGCCGATCGTGACGGCGACCGCGATCGGCGCGAGCAGCAGCGCCGAGGGCGGCTGGAACAGGCCGGTGACGGCGAGGATCGAGAGCGTCACCGGCAGGATGACGAGATGCGACCAGAACAGCTTCGGCAGCGTGCCGGCTTCGCCGCAGCGGGCGGCGGAGAAGAATTGCGCCGCGGCGAGGAGGCTCGCGGCGAGGGCGAGCGCGAGGCCGCGCGGGTCGAGCCCGTGCCAGTCGGGGCCGACCACCATGGCGACGCCGAGGAAGGCGACGAGCGCGACCGCGACCCGGTCGAGGCTGAAGCGGACCGGGGTGAAGAGCGGCTCGGCCAGCACGATCAGCACCGGAAAGGTGTAGAAGATCACCGCCGCGACGGTGATCGGCAGGAAAGCCACCGACGACAGATAGGCCGAGCCGACCAGCGCCGTGCTGACGCCGAACAGGGCCAGCGCCGGCCAGCGCCGGCGCGGCACGGCGAGGCTGCTGCGCCAGACCAGGGCCGCGCCGGCGGCGAGCGCCAGCATCAGGAAGACGCGGTAGAAGACGATCAGCGGGCCGCTCAGCCCGGCCTGGCCGGCGAGCTGGGCGCTGACGATGTTGGTGCCGAAGGCGGCGGCGGAGGCGAGTGCGAGCGCAAGGCCGCGCTGGGCCGTCGAGGCGTCCTGCGGCCGCACGGGTGGCGCCGGATCAGGCGTCGGGCTGGGCGGCCGGCTTCGTGCCCGGGCGAGCCGGCGGCCGGGCGATCGGCTTGGCCTGCGCCTGGCTGGGCTTGGCCTTGGCCGGGGCGGGCTTGTCCGAGGCCGGCTTGGTCAGCAACGGCCTGGCAGGCGGCTTGTTCGCCGCCCTGATGCCGGCTGCCGAGCCGGGACGCAGGCTCGCGGGCGTCGCGGCGCCCGGCTGGATCGCGCCCTGCAGACGCATCGGGCCGGCGCCCAAAGCAGCGGCGGCAGGCCGGTCTTCCGGCGTCGGCGCGACCGGCGCGAAGGCGGAAGAGGAGGGCGGTATCGCGCCGTTGCTGGAGAAGGTGCGGCTGCCGGCGACGAGCCCGGCCGCGACCGGCGCAGCGGGCTGGATCGTCTCGCGCGCCACCTGCGTGTCGGGCTTCGCGACGACATTGGCGGCGAGCGGCGCCGCGGCCGAGCCCGGCGTGCGGCCGAAGGAGACCTGCACGGGCTCGAACTTGGCGCGCGGGCCGAGGGTGATGCGGCCCGAGGGCGAGCGCGTCAGCACGGAGCCGGCGCCGCCCTGGGGGGCGGCCACGGCGAAACGGTCCGACGTGCCTTCGGCATTGCCGCCGACGGCGAAGCCGCCGCCGGTATAGGTGATCGGCCCGGCCGTCTCGGTATCGTCGCCGAGCGCGCCGCCGCCGCGGCGGACGCTGTCGCAGATGCTGTAGGCGCGCCCGCCATTGCCCGAGGGCATGCTGGCGACGTTGCCGCCGAAGCCGCCCCATTTGCCGAAGCCGTCGTCGAGCAGCTGCGCCGCCTTGACCGTGCGCTCCGCGCCGGAACTGGCGCCCATGACGACGGCGATCAGCGTCCGGCCGCCCCGGGTCGCCGTGGCGACGACATTGAAGCCGGAGGCGCAGACGAAGCCGGTCTTCATGCCGTTGATGCCGTAATAGCGGCCGACCAGGCCGTTGGTGTTGTTGAGCACCTGCTTGCCGAGCTGGACCGCGCCGGTGTTCCAGTAGTCCGAGTACTGGCCGAACTCGTTCATCAGCGCCATGGCGAGCACGGCGAGATCGCGGGCGCTGGTCTGCTGGTCGGGGTGGTGCCAGCCGTTCGGATTGACGAAATGGGTGTCGTTCATGCCGAGCCGGCGGGCCTCGGCGTTCATCATCGAGACGAAGGTCTCGACGTCGCCGCCGACGCCCTCGGCGATGACATAGGCGATGTCGTTGGCCGACTTCACCATCATGATACGGATGGCGTTGTCGAGGGTGATTTCCTGGCCGGCCCTGATGTAGACCTTGACGCGCGGCTGGCTGGCGGCCCGCTTCGAGGCGGGAATCGCGGTCTCGAGCCCGAGCCTGCCCTCGCGGACCGCCTTGAGCGCGAGGTAGAGCGTCATCATCTTGGTGGTGGAGGCCGGATGCCAGGCCTGGGTCGGGTTCTCGCTCGACAGGACGGCGCCGCTCGAGGCGTCGACCACCACGCTCGTGCCGGCCTGGGCCGGTACGGCGACGGCGAGGAGCAAGGCGAGGGGGGCGCCGGCGGCGAGGCGGAACGGGATCATCGGCTGAGGTCTGAACCTGTCGTGGCGGGGGTCGAGGGCTTCAACGCGACGCTTGAGGCATTTTCGAGACGGCGGGCGACAATCCCGCCTCGCTGATGACGCATACCTACCCCTCATCGAGCGATTTGCCTAGCGCCGCGTCGCGGTCCAAAGCAACGGCCAGCTCTTTCCTCGGGGTCTCGGCGCGTGAGTTTCAGCCTTCTGTGGATACCGGTGACGCTCGCCGCCTCGCTGCTGCAAACCGCGCGCAACCTGACCCAGCGCTCGCTCACCGAGGTGATCGGCGTCGTCGGCGCGACGCAGGTGCGCTTCCTGTTCGGACTGCCCTTCGCGCTGATCTTCCTCGCGCTCGTCTGCCTCGTCGGCGGCAGCCTGCCGCCGACGCCCGATCTCCGCTCCTTCGGCTTCGCCCTGTTCGGGGCGCTGACCCAGATCCTCGCCACCGCCCTGATGCTGGCGGCGATGCGCGAGCGCTCCTTCGCGGTGACGACCGCCTATACCAAGACCGAGCCGGTCCAGGTCGCGCTGTTCGGCGCGGCGCTGCTCGGCGACGCGCTCGGCTGGGCGAAGTTCACGGCGATCGTCGTCGCCACGGCCGGCGTCGTGCTGATGTCGTGGAAGCCGGGCGAGAAGCTCAGCGCCGCGGGGTTGCGGCCGGCGGCGCTCGGGATCGGGGCCGGCGCCGCCTTCGCGCTGTCCGCGATCGGCTTCCGTGGCGCGATCCAGGCCTTGCCGGACGGGCATTTCCTGATGCGCGCGACCACCATCCTGGCGCTCGGCCTGGCGCTGCAGACGCTGATGCTGACGCTCTACATGCTCGCCGCCAACCGCAAGGCCCTGGTGCTCAGCCTGCGCAACTGGCGCCGCTCGCTGGCCGCGGGCTTCCTCGGCGCCGCCGCCTCTCAGTGCTGGTTCCTCGGCTTCTCGCTGACGAGCGCGGCCAATGTGCGCACGCTGGCGCTGGTCGAGGTGCCGCTCGCGCAGATCGCCTCGCGCCGGATCTTCTCCGAGGGCACGAGCCGGCGCGAGCTCGCCGGCATGGCGATGATCGTCGCCGGCGTCGGCGCGCTGCTGATGCTGGCCATCGGGTAGGGCAGGGCCGCGCGCTCCGCGCTTGACTCGCGGCGCGATCGTTGGCCTTTCCACGCACGGGGGAAATGCGCGCATGCCGGCTTGTGGCCGCGCCGGTGCGGGAGCAGATACTGTGTATCTGCACATCAGCCAGGAGAAGGTCATGACTGCTGCAATTGTCGGCTGGGCCCATACGCCGTTCGGCAAGCATGATTCCGAGACGGTCGAGAGCTTGATCGTGCGCGTCGCGACCGACGCGCTGGTCGATGCCGGCATCACCGCCGACCAGGTCGACGAGATCGTGCTCGGCCATTTCAACGCCGGCTTCTCGGCGCAGGACTTCACCGCCTCGCTCGTGCTGCAGGCCGATCCGGCGCTGCGCTTCAAGCCGGCGACTCGCGTCGAGAACGCCTGCGCCACCGGCTCGGCCGCGGTGCATCAGGGCGTGCGCGCCATCAAGGCGGGCGCCGCCAAGGTGGTGCTGGTGGTCGGCGTCGAGCAGATGACGACGACGCCCGGGCCGGAGATCGGCAAGAACCTGCTGAAGGCGTCCTATCTGGCACAGGAGAGCGACGTGCAGGGCGGCTTCGCCGGCGTCTTCGGCAAGATCGCCTCGTCCTATTTCCAGCGCCATGGCGACCAGTCGGACGCGCTCGCCATGATCGCGGCGAAGAACCACAAGAACGGCGTCGACAACCCCTACGCCCAGATGCGCAAGGATCTCGGCTACGCCTTCTGCCGCGACGAGAGCGAGAAGAACCCCTATGTCGCGGGCCCGCTGAAGCGGACCGACTGCTCGCTGGTCTCGGACGGCGCCGCCGCGCTCGTGCTCGCCGACGAGGAGACCGCCAGGACGATGCGCCGCGCCGTCGGCTTCCGCGGCATGGCGCATGTCCAGGACTTCCTGCCGCTGTCGCGCCGCGACATCCTGAAGTTCGAGGGAGGCGCGCTCGCCTGGCAGAAGGCCCTGGCGCAGGCCGGCGTCGTGCTCGACGATCTCTCCTTCGTCGAGACGCATGACTGCTTCACCATCGCCGAGCTGATCGAATACGAGGCGATGGGGCTGACCAGGGAGGGCGACGGCGCCCGCGCCATCAAGGAGGGCTGGACGCAGAAGGACGGCAAGCTGCCGGTCAACGTCTCCGGCGGCCTCAAGGCCAAGGGCCACCCGATCGGCGCGACCGGCGTCTCGATGCACGTGCTCTCCGCCATGCAGCTCGTCGGCGAGGCGCCGGAGGGCATGCAGGTGAAGGATGCGCGCCTCGGCGGCATCTTCAACATGGGCGGCGCCGCGGTCGCGAACTACGTCTCGGTGCTCGAGCGGGTGAAGTGAGGCAAAACACCGCTGTCGGCTTCAAGCCGGCGGGCGTCTTCGAACTGGCCGGAGGGGCGGCGTGATCATCTTCTTCGCGCTGCTGCCGGCCTATGTGCTGTCGATCTTCTACCGCTCGTTCTTGAGCGTGATCGCCGGGCCGGTGATGGGCGACCTGCGCATCGGGCCGGCCGAGTTCGGCCTGCTGGGAGCGGCCTGGTTCATCGCCTTCGCGCTGGCGCAGTTCCCGGTCGGCTGGGCGCTCGACCGGCTCGGGCCGCGCCGGACGGTGGCGGTGACGATGGCGATCGGCAGCGTCGGCGCCTTCCTGTTCGCGCAGGCCGGCAATGCCGAGATCGCCACGGTGGCGATGGCGCTGGTCGGCGTCGGCTGCTCGCCGATCTTCATGTCGACGCTCTACCTGTTCGCGCGGACGGAGGCGCCGGCGCGCTTCGGCCTGCTGACGTCGATCTTCATCGGCCTCGGCTCGCTCGGCAATCTCGCCGGTGCGGCTCCGCTGGCGCTGGCGGCGCAATATTATGGCTGGCGGCCGACCATGACGGCCTTCGCCGTGGCGTTCCTGCTGGCGACCGTGCTCGCCGCGGCGCTGGTGCGCGATCCGCCACCGGTGACCGACGCCTCGGGCAAGCATGAAGGGCTGCTGCAGGGGCTGAGGAGCATCGCCGCGATCGGGCCGCTCTGGCTGCTCGCGCCGATCACCCTCGTCGGCTACGCGATCATCGCGACGGCGCGGGGCCTGTGGATCGCGCCTTACATGACGCAGGTTCACGGGTTCGACGGCATCGCTGCCGGCCATGCGACGCTGGGCATGGCGACGACGATGATCGTCGGCGCCTTCGCCTACGGCGCCCTGCAGAAGCGGACGGGCCGCAGCAAGGCGCTCGTCGCCTGGGGGACGGTGGTGACCGGAGCAGGCTTTTGCCTGCTGGCGCTGACGGGCGACCATTCGGCGCTGGCCGCGGCGACGTTGTTCGCGATCGTCGGTGCGACGGGCTTCACCTATGCGATCCTGATGGCGCATGCGCGCGTCTTCTTCCCGGAGCATCTCGTCGGGCGCGGCATGACCTTCATCAATTTCCTGTTCATCGCCGGAGCCGGCCTGCTCCAATGGGGCTCCGGCTGGTTCGTCGCGGCGCAGCGCGCCGCCGGGCGGGACGCGGCGCAGGCCTTCGCCAACATGCACTGGGGCTTCGCGGCGCTGCTTCTGGCCGCGACCACCATCTACCTGTTCACGCCGGAGACCCGAAGCGGCCGAGGAAGGGCATGAGCGCGTCGAGCACGCGGGCCGGCGCCTGTCGCTGCGGAAAGTGGCCGAGGCCGTCGAGCAGGATGCGCCGATAGGGGCCGGCGAACAGGCGCTCCTTGCCGTCCGAGGTGGCCGGATCGTTGCAGGGGTCGGCCCCGCCGTGCAGGACGAGGCTCGGGATCCGGATGACCGGATCGGCGGCCAGGCGCGCTTCGATCGCGTCATAGGCCGGATCGCGCTCGGCCAGGCCCCAGCGCACGCGATAGGAATGCAGCGTCACCTCGGCCCAGTCCGGATTGTCGAACGAGGAGGCGGTCGACGCGAAATCGGCCTCGGGAAAGGCCCAGCCGGGATTCCAGATGTCCCAGATATAGCGCGTGAACTCGTGCCTCCGGTGCCTGACCAGATCGGCGCCGCGTTCGAGAGCCATGAACCAATGATACCAGTAGTTCCGCGCCTGGGGCAGGGCCAGCTGCTGGTCCGGATCATTGGTGCCCCAGCCGACCGAAAGCGCGATGCAGGCGGAGATGCGCTCCGGCGCCAGCGCGCTGGCGATATAGGCGGCGCGGGCGCCCCAATCGTGCCCGATGATCGCGAGGCGTGGCAGCGCCAGCGCATCGGCGAGATCGAGTGCGTCCTGGGCAAGCGCGGCGAGCTGGCCGTTGTGCGCAGCGTCGGCCGCGCGCAACCGGGTCGGCCCGAAGCCGCGCAGATAGGGGATGATCGTGCGCCAGCCGGCCGCGTGCAGGCCGGGCAGAAGCCCATCCCAGCAGCGGACGTCGTCGGGCCAGCCATGCAGCAGCATGACCGGTCGACCGGTCTCCGGTCCGGCAATCTCGCAGGCGATGGCGAGGTGAGCGGTCTCGACGATGTGGTGCATGGCGGGTCTCCGAATTGCGGCAGACTGCCGGCCGGCCAATCAGAACGGAAACAGATAGGTCCACTATCAATCAGTGAGAAATTCGATATATCGATCGCATGTACGATATGGACCTGCTCAGGAGCCTGGTGGCGGTGGTCGATTGCGGCGGCTTCACCCGCGCGTCCGAACGCCTGAATGCGACCCAGTCGACGATCAGCGGGCATATCAGGCGCCTCGAAGCCGAGGTCGGGCACAGGCTGCTCCGGCGCTCGACCCGCGGCCTGCCGTATCCGACCGAGGAGGGCGCGGTCCTGCTCGATTATGCCAGGCGGATCCTCGCCTTGCAGGAACGGGCGCGCCAGCGCCTCTCGGGCAAGCGCCTGACCGGCCGTCTACGGATCGGCATGTCGGACGATTTCGCCAGCGGGCGCGGCTTGACCCGCGTGCTGGCGGGTTTCGCCGCGCTGCATCCGGAGATGCGGCTCGAGATCGAGATCGGCAACAGCCTCGATCTGCTGGCGGCGGTTACGGCCGCCCGTCTCGATCTCGCCTTGACCAAGACGCGCGGCGCCGATGGCGGCGGCGAGGTCCTGTGGCGCGGCGAGGTGGTCTGGGCGGGGCGGGCCGAGATGGCCGGCGTCGAGCCCCTGCCGCTGGTTCTGTTCCCCGCCCCTTGCGCCTATCGCGATCGGGCGATGGCGGCGCTGGGCGCGATCGGACGGGAGAGCCGGGTCGTCTATACGAGTCCGAGCCTGGCCGGTCTGCGTGCGGCTCTCGCGGCCGGGCTCGGGGTCGCTCCGCTTGCTCACGACCTGATCGGCGACGAGACCGCCCGCATCGGAGCCGAGCACGGCCTGCCGGCACTCGGCCTGGTCGACATCGTCCTGCACCGCCGGGCCGGCTTCACGGGTCCGGATGCGGACGAACTGCTCCGGATCCTGCGCGAACACTGGCGCCTCTGAAACGGAGCAGGCCGGACTCACCCTTCGCCCGGCGCGCGCGCCACGATCGCCAGCGCATGCACCCGGCCGGCGAGCTCTTCCGCAAGTGCGGCATTGACCAGGCGGTGGCGCTCGAGCCGGCTCTTGCCGGCGAAGGCGGGGGAGACGATCTCGACGCGGAAATGCGTCTCGCCGCCTTCGCGCCAGCCGGCATGGCCGTGATGCTGGTGCGACTCGTCGATCACCTGGAGATGCTCGGGCGCGAGCCCGGCGGTGAGCTTGCCGGCGATCCTGTCGGCCATGGTCGGCATGCGGACTCCTCCTGTCGCCAATCGGAGCGCTCGCGCTCCTTGCGAGGCGAGAACACCGATCCGCACCGGCCGGTCAAGCCAGGTGTCGAAGGCGCCGCCTCATTGGGGCCGAATTCCCCCGCTTCTGATGGCCGGCCTCGACTCCGGCTTCCCGGGCGGCGCGGGGCGATCCATGCTGTGCGCGACGGCGCTCGCAGCCGCGGCGGGCGAACGCGGCCTGCGGCGGTTGAGATCGGACCTGCGACGCATTACCTAGGAGAAGGTTCCGGCCGTTTCGGTGAGCCGGGTTCCTTAAGCAATCAGGGTCAAGCTGTCGCCGAGGCGATCGGCTTGCTGCAGGCGCGGAGCGATCCGCGCGGCGGCCGGCTTGTCGACATGGCGTTCCGCCCGCATAACCATGAGACGATGAACTTCAGCTCGCGCCTATTCGACCGGATCAGGATCGGCCCTTCCGAGGCGGAAGAGGTGGTCGAGGCCGATGCGCGCCGTTGCGACCATGCCGGCTGCGCCAGGGCGGGCGAGTACCGCGCGCCGATGGGACGCGGCAAGGAGGGCAAGTTCTTCCTGTTCTGCCTCGACCATGTGAAGGCCTACAACGCGACCTACAACTACTTCGCCGGCATGAACGACGAGGCGCTCGCCGCCTATCAGAAGCAGGAGGAGATCGGCCACCGGCCGACCTGGAAGCTCGGCGTCAACGCGAGCGCGGCCCGGATGGCGCAGCGCGGGCGGGTGACCGGCGGGCAGGAGGGCGCCGAAGTCGAAGACGCTTTCGGCCTGTTCCGCGGCCGCGTCCGCCGCGAGCAGGACAGGGCCGAACCGCGGGTCGGCGTCCTTGCCAGGAAGGCGCTGGAGACGCTCGACCTCGACGAGAGCGCCGACCGCGCCGCGATCAAGGCCCGCTACAAGGAGCTGGTGAAGCGCTTCCACCCTGACGCCAATGGCGGCGACCGCTCGCGCGAGGGCCGGCTGCAGGAGATCCTGAAGGCCTACCAGACGCTGAAGGGCAGCGGGCTGGCCTAGCCGCCTCGTCCGACCGGCCACCTTCCGGGGCTCGGCGCTGATGCGCCGCCGCGGAATCACGGCGCAGGGAACTGGACCGGGGGCGGATACGCCGGTAGGGGTTCAACCGTCTACGGATCGCCGGAGCAGGCCATGGTCACGGATTCGCAGGTGATCGCCCCGATCGACGCGGCGGAGCGGCGCAGCAAGCCGCCGGTCGTGGTCTATCCCAATGGCAGCCTGCCCGGCGCCGACATGGCGATGCTGGAACGCGCGCGCCGGACACTGCGCAAGCGCGACGAGATCATCGTGCCGCCGCGCGAGGCCGCGAGCTTCCGCGTGCCGAAGGGGCATTTCTTCCGGATCGTCAGCATCGAGGGGCCGCAGGTCGGCGATCTCAACCTGTGGAACGCGGAGGATCTCGACGAGCGCTTCTTCAGCGGCAAGACGCGGGCCCTGCACGCCACCCATGTCGGCACCGGCGACCGGCTCTGGAGCAATCTGCCGCATCTGCGACCGATGGCGACGATCACCCACGACACGCTCGGCTGGTACGGTTTCGACCAGGATGGGGCCGGCGTGCACGACGTGATCGGCACGCGCTGCGACCCCTATACCCACAGGCTGCTCGGCGATGGCGGCGACTACCACCATTGCTGCCATTCCAACCTCGCCCGGGCGCTCGGCAGGGCGAGGGGGCTGCCGGCACGCGAGGTCGAGCACCATGTCCACGACGTGCTCAACGTCTTCATGTGCACGGGCTTCACGCGCGACACGCACCGGTACTTCATGAAGGCGAGCCCGGTGCGGCCGGGCGACTTCCTCGAACTCTTCGCCGAGATCGACCTGCTGGGGGCGATCTCGGCCTGCCCCGGCGGCGATTGCGGCCAGACGCATTCGAGCGACGTCGCCATCTGCCATCCGCTCAAGGTCGAGATCTACGAGCCGGACCCCGCCATGCTCGCCGGCTGGCGCTCGCCGCCGCGCAATCCCTATGGGCGCAGCCATGGCGAGCAAGGCTGAAGGCCGGCAGCTTCGAGGGACGCCTTGTCTTTCCGAGGCAGGCCGCAGGCCTGAGCCCGGAACCCATGAATACCGCCCTTTCCTTCATGGTCGGGCTTGTCCCGACCATCCACGTCGTCCTTCACCAGGCGCGGTGCTCAAGACGTGGATGCTCGCCACAAGGGCGAGCATGGCGAGCCGGATAAGCGTCGTGGTCACAGGCTCCTGGCTCTTCGCTGCGCGAGGCCTCGCAATGGCGAAGCCGCTCAGTTCTTCAGCAGCGAATTCATCCCGTCGGTGTCGAGATTGTCGGAGCCGCGCAGGCTGCTGCGCTCGGTCGAGCCCGGCTGCTCGCCATCCTGGCCGAAGCCGCCCGAAGCGCCGGATGGCGCATCGCCGGAGGGGGCCGGCGCCTGCCCGCGCGCACCAGCCAGCTTGCGCAGCAGCGGGCTCGCCTGCAGCAGCGCCGTCATGCTGGTGGCGGTGTTGTAGCTCGACGGGTCGTCGGGAGCGAGGCCACCCTGCTTGTGCAGGGCGATGCCGCTGCTGCGCGCGTCGAAGAGCAGCGAGCCGGACGAGCCGCCGAGCGTGTCGCAGCGATGGCGCAGCTCGACCGGGTCGCCCTGCTGGCGCGTCGCCATGCAGCGGAAGCGGCTCATCACCTTGGGGCGGCCGGCGGGATGATGGATCACCATCAGCGAGGGGGCGCTGCCGGCAGGCGTCGCCGCGAGCTTGACGGAGCCATAGGTCGCGGTCGGATTCCCCTTCACCTTGGCGATGGCGTAGTCGAGCCGGGCATTGTGCTCGACCGGCCTGGGGTCGAGCTCGAAGACCTTCGCGCCCCTGCCGTCCTGCGTCAGGAAATCCATGACGATGATGGCGCGCACCGGCACCATCTCGCCATTCTGCGGCAGGCAGTGATGATTGGTCAGCACATAGTCGCCTGGCAGGAGCTCGCCGGTGCAATGGGCCCCGGATTGCCTGCCGGTCTTGCTGTCCTTCATCAGGATGTCGATGCGCCCGACGGGCCTGGCCATGGCCGCGAGCGGATCGCGCGGATCGAGCTCGGAGATCGGCTCGAAGGCGCCCTTGTTGGTCTCGATCTGGGTTGCGGCGTCGCCGGTGCTCTGGCGCCGCGGCATGCTGACCTTGCCGAAATCGGCGGGATCGAAACCGGCCGTCTGGGCCGCGGCGGAGCCGGCGAGGAGGAGGCCGGCGGCGCCGATGCAGGCGGCCCGCAGCGCGGTTCCGTTCAACCTGGTCTGCAGCCATGCAGGCATGCGGCTCTCCATTTCCTCCCAGCCACGGCCGGCCGCTCAGGAACTCCTGCCTGCGCCTGCCGGGCCGTGACGCGCTCGGCCGCAGGCATGAAGCGCCTCGGCCCAGCGACGATAGCGGTCCGCCGGCCCTTGCGGAACCCAGGGCCGCTTTCGCGGGCGCCGGCGGCTTCCGTGCTGGCGGCGAGCCTGGCCGTCAGCGGTGACCGCGGCCTTTCGCAGCCAGCTCCGCGACATCGCCGATGATGCCGTCGAGCGCGAAATCCTTCGGCGTATAGACGCGCGCCACGCCCATGTTGCGCAGCGCGTTCTCGTCGTCGGGCGGGATGATGCCGCCGACCACGACGGGAACGTCCATGCCGGCGACGCGCAGCCGCGCGGTGACGTCACGCACCAGCGGCAGATGCGAGCCGGAGAGGATGGAAAGCCCGATGATGTCGGCCTGCGTCTCCTTCGCCTGCGTCACGATCTCCTCGGGAGTCTGGCGGATGCCGCCATAGGAAACCTGCATGCCGGCGTCGCGGGCACGCACGGCGATCTGCTCGGCGCCGTTCGAATGGCCGTCGAGGCCCGGCTTGCCGACCAGGAAGCGCGGCGGCCGGCCGAGGCGCTCGGTCGCCTTCGCCACCGCCGCCTTGACGGTGGCGAGGCCGCCATCGTCACCGAGCTTCGTGGTGTCGACGCCGGTCGGAGCACGGTACTCGCCGAAGATCTCGCGCAGGGTCTGCGCCCATTCGCCTGTGGTGACGCCGGCCTTGGCGCAGGCGATCGAGGCCGGCATGACGTTGCGGCCTTCCTTCGCCGCGCCGGCGAGCGCGGCGAGCGCAGCCTCGGCCGCCTTGCCGTCACGCCCGGCGCGCCAGGCCTTCAGCCGGCCGACCGCCTCGATCTCGACCGAATCCGGCACGGTGACGACATTGCCTTCGCCGGCCGAGAGCGGCGAGGGCTCGCTGCTGGTGAATTTGTTGACGCCGACGACGACCTGCTCGCCGCGCTCGATCGCCTCGATGCGCCGGGCGCCGTTCTCGACCAGCGCCCTCTTCATGTAGCCGCTCTCGACGGCGGCGAGGGCGCCGCCCATGGCATCGATCTTCGCCAGTTCCTCGAGCGCGGCGGCCTTGAGCTCCTCGACCTTGGCGTCGATCTCCCTCGAGCCGTCGAAGATGTCGCCGAATTCGAGCAGGTCGGTCTCGTAGGCGAGGACCTGCTGCATGCGCAGCGACCATTGCTGGTCGAAGGGGCGGGGCAGGCCGAGCGCCTCGTTCCAGGCCGGCAATTGCACCGCGCGGGCGCGGGCCTTCTTCGACAGGGTCACCGCCAGCATCTCGATCAGGATGCGATAGACGTTGTTCTCGGCCTGCGGCTCGGTCAGCCCGAGCGAATTGACCTGCACGCCGTAGCGGAAGCGGCGGTGCTGCTCCTCCAGAACGCCGAAGCGCTTCAGCGTGATCTCGTCCCAGAGATCGACGAAAGCCCGCATCTTGCAGAGCTCGGTGACGAAGCGCATGCCGGCATTGACGAAGAAGGAGATGCGGCCGACGACGGCGCCGAACTCCTCGGGCGCGACCTCGGGCCGGGCCTTGATCGAGTCGAGCAGCGCGATCGCGGTCGCGAGCGCGAAGGAGAGTTCCTGCACCGGCGAGGCGCCGGCCTCCTGCAGGTGATAGGAGCAGACGTTGGTCGGGTTCCATTTCGGCAATTCGCGCGCCGTGAAGACGACGATGTCGGTGGTCAGCCGCATGGAGGGGCGCGGCGGGAAGACGTAGGTCCCGCGCGACAGGTACTCCTTGACGAGGTCGTTCTGGGTCGTGCCCTGCAGGGCGGCGCGATCGGCCCCCTGTTCGTCGGCGACGGCGATGTAGAGCGAGAGCAGCCAGGCCGCCGTCGCGTTGATCGTCATCGAGGTGTTCATCTGCGCCAGCGGAATCTGGTCGAACAGGGTCCGCATGTCGCCGAGATGGGTGATCGGCACGCCGACCTTGCCGACCTCTCCGCGCGACAGCACATGGTCGGGGTCGTAGCCGGTCTGCGTCGGCAGGTCGAAGGCGACGGAGAGGCCGGTCTGGCCCTTGGCGAGGTTGGTCCGGTAGAGCCTGTTCGATTCCGCCGCGTCGGAATGGCCGGCATAGGTCCGGAAGATCCAGGGCCTGTCGCGCCGGGTCTGGGTCCGATGCGGATCGATCGCGTTCATGCTCGCTCCCTGCCGTGCCGTCTCTTATGGTTCGCGTGAGCTCGTGCAATTTTGATTGTTGCACTGCAGCGAAGATAACGCCAGAGGGTGGAAAAGGTCGCGTCAGACGTTCGGATAATGGGCGCGGCCCGCGCCGGCCGGGTTTCACGCCTGGGCCGGCCCGTATAGCTTCACCGGATCTTGTCCTCAGCAGAGTTACGATGACGCAGTCTTCCCCGCCGCGGCCGGCCCTTGCCCGCTGGCTCTCGACCGGCAACAGCATCACCCAGCAGTTCATGGCGATCGGCGGCCGGCCCGACATCGTCAGCCTCGCCGGCGGCCTGCCGGCGGCCGAGCTCTATCCGGTCGCGGCGATCGCCGCGGCGCAAGAGAAGGCGCTGACGCGCTGGGGCACGCAGATCCTCGAATACGGCCCGATCGAAGGCTTGCCGGCGCTGCGAGCCGCGATCGCGGAGCGCTTCAGCGTCGCGACCGGATGCCGCTTCGGGCCGGAGAACGTGCTTTTGACGACCGGCGCGATGCAGGGGCTCGACCTCGTCGGCAAGGCGCTGGTCGATCCGGGCGAACTGATCCTCTCGCAGTTCCCGACCTATCTCGGAGCGCTCGACGCCTGGCGCCCACGCATGCCGCGCTATGAGAAGCTCGACTGGAGCCTCGCGGCGCCGGGGCAGGACGCGGCGCTGCGCCAGGCCAAGTTCGTCTACGCCGTGCCGAACTACTCCAACCCGACCGGGGTGCTGGTGCCGCAGGATGAGCGTGCCGCCCTGCTCGACAAGGTCGAGGCGGCAGGGACCTGGCTGCTCGAGGACGATCCTTACCTCCCGCTGCAATTCGACGGGCCGGCGGGGCCGAGCATCCTCGCCCATCATGCGCAGCGCCATCCGAACGGCGCCTATGCCGGGCCGGTGATCTATCTCGGCACGCTGTCGAAAAGCCTGGCGCCGGGGCTGCGCGTCGGCTGGATCGTCGCCGAGGCCTCGCTGATCGCGGCGCTGGCGCTGGCCAAGCAGTCGACCGACATCGCTTCCAGCCTGCTGACGCAGGCGGTGGCGCTGGAGATGATCGAGAGCGATTTCGAGGCGCAGCACATCCCCGGCCTGGTCACGACCTATCGCGAGCGGCGCGACGCGCTGTGCGCCGCCGCGGACGAGCACCTCTCCGGCTGGTTCGAGTGGGAAGTGCCGCCGGGCGGGATGTTCGTCTGGATGCGGGCGAAGGACGGATCGATCGACACCGATGCGCTCTATGCCCATGCGCTGGCCGAGAAGGTCGCCTTCGTGCCGTCGAGCGTGTTCGATCCGACCGGCGCCCTGAAGAGCGCGATGCGGGTCAATTTCACCCGCTCGCCGCCGGAGGCGCTGGTCGAGGGCGTGCGCCGGCTGGAGCGGGCAGTGCGGCGCCTCCTCGCCGAGCGCTCCGGCCGGGCGGCGTGAATTCGGCGCGTCAGGCCGCGGCCGGCGCCGGCCGCGCTTCGCCGCCGCGCATCATGATGCAGAAGCCGGCGGCGAAGAGGCAGAGCGCGCCGGCGATGAAGAAGGCCGGCAGGTAGCTGTCATAGACCGTGCGGCTGAAGCCGGCGCCATAGGCGGCGAAGGCTGCGCCGAGCTGGTGGCCGGTGAAGACCCAGCCGAAGACGAGCGTGGCCTTCTCGCCGAAGCGGTCGGCGGCGATCTTGATCGTCGGCGGCACGGTCGCGACCCAGTCGAGCCCGTAGAAGATCGCGAAGATCGAGAGGCCGTAGAAGGAGAAGTCGGTGAAGGGCAGGAAAAGCAGCGAGAGCCCGCGCAAGCCATAGTACCAGAACAGCAGCCAGCGGCTGTCATAACGGTCGGAGAGCCAGCCCGAGCCGACCGTGCCGAGGAAGTCGAAGATGCCGATCACCGCGAGCACGCTCGCGGCCGTCACTGCCGCCATGCCGTAATCGCCGCACAGCGCGACGAAATGGGTCTGCACCAGCCCGTTTGTGCTGGCGCCGCAGACGAAGAAGGTGCCGAACAGGATCCAGAAGGTGCCGGTCTTCGCCGCGTCGCGCAGTGCGACGAGCGGCGAGGCGAGCATGGCCGCGAGGCTCGTGGCCTGCGCCGGTGCCGGCACGATCTGCGTGCCGCCATAGGGGCTGAGGCCGAGATCGGCCGGCCGGTCGCGCATCAGGGCGAGCACGGCGAGCGCAGCGAGCGCGATCATGCCGAGCACGAAGGTCATGGCCACGCGCCAGCCGACCTGCTCGGTCAGCGCCGCGAGCAGGGGCAGGAAGACGAGCTGGCCGGTCGCGGTGCTGGCGGTGAGGAGGCCGACGACCAGGCCGCGGCGCTGCGCGAACCAGCGGGTCGCGACGGTGGCGCCGAGCACCATGGCGGTGAGCCCGGTGCCGAAACCGAGCACGAAGCCCCAGAGCAGCACCAGCTGCCAGAGCTGCGTCATGACGAAGGAGCCGAGGATGCTCGCCGCGATCAGGCTGAGCGCCACCAGCGCGACGGGGCGGACGCCGAAGCGGTTCATGAAGGCGGCGGCGAAAGGCGCCATCAGCCCGAACAGCAGCAGCCGGACCGCCAGGGCCGAGGAGATCTCCGAGGTCGCCCAGCCGAATTCCCTCTGCAACGGCAGGATCAGCACGCCCGGTGCGCCGACGGCGCCGGCGGTGACCAGCATGGTGAGGAAGGTCACCGCCGCGACGGCCCAGCCGTAATGGATGCCGCGGCGGGCGAGGGCGGCGGCGAGGCCGACGGGGTGCGCTTGTTCTGCGAGATCGGTCGGCATGATCGTTTCCCTTTTCGGGTATATACCCGTATGTGGTTGAAAAAAGTCAGAGCGCATCGAGCGCCGCGTGCAGCCGGCGCATGAACTCGACGCCGAGGCGGTCGTCGAGGGCCTTCTGGGCGCCGTCCCAGAGGGGGGCGCCGTCGTCCAGAACCTTGCGTCCGGCGTCGGTCAGGGTGACCGTTGCCTCGCGCTGGTCCTCGCCGCGGCCGAGCGCGACCAGTCCCATCTTCTCGAGCACGCGGACATTGCGGCCGATGGTCGAGCGGTCGAGCTCGACCCGGCGGCCGAGCGCCGTCAGCGTCACCGGCTCGACGCGGGCGATCGAGCGCATCAGGCTGAACTGCGCGATATTGACCCCGACCGGAGCGATCGCCTCGTCATAGAAGGCGATCATCCGGCGCGAGGCCGAGCGCAGCGTCGTGCAGATGCAGGGAAGCGACATGGGTTGCGGGTATATGCCCGCGACGTGGGGAAAGCAAGAGGCGACTGTCAGTCGTCGGGTCTCTTGAGTTCAACGTCCGTGATGCTCGCCCTTGTGGCGACCGTCCACGTCTTGAACACGGCCTTCGATCTGTGGGGAGAAGACGCGGATGGTCGGGACAAGCCCGACCGTGACGGTGAGGGCGGGTGCCGGAGCTAGATCACGCTGCCTTTGGACGGAATCGTCCAAAGGCAGATAGCATGATCGATTCCAATAGTTTAGAGCATGATCGGAGCGAAAAACCGTTGCCACTTTTTCGCGGCATGCTCTAGTTCCGCCCTTCCGGCAGGCGCGGCAGCGGCAGGAACTCGACGCCTTCCTCGTGCAGCATCTGCGCGTCCTCGGGCGTCGCCTCGCCATAGATGGCGCGGTTCTCGCTCTCGCCATGGTGGATCTTCAGCGCCTCCTCGGCGAAGCGCTTGCCGACGGGCTCGGCGTTGGCGGCGACGTGCTCGTGCAGGGCGGTCAGCATGGCGCGGAACGCCATCTCCTTCTCGCCCATCAGCGCGAGGGGCCGGGCGGCCGACGCGGGGAGGGGCGCGGAAGGCGGCGGCACGGCGTCCGTTGCCGGCGCGGCCGGGCGCGCGCCGCGGTCGGTCCGGGCCACGGCCGGCGCCATGACGGCGCGCTCGACCCTGGCGCTGTCGCAGACCGGGCAGGTGACGAAGCCGCGCTTCGCCTGCTCGTCGAAGCTGCCGGAACTCGCGAACCAGCTCTCGAACTCGTGGGCGTTGTCGCAGATCAGGGTGTAACGGATCATGTCACTTCAAGGGGCGGCGGTAACGGCTGCAGATAGGGGCGCGGCCGTCCGGCGACAAGTTCTCGCGCCCATCCTCACTCGGCAGCGTCGAGCCGCGACGGCTCGGCTCGGCGAGGCCGCCGCCCGGGAGCGACGATGATCGAATGGCCGTAGCCTTCGCGGCCGTCCGCAGGCGGCGGTGAAATCCGGCGCGGCCATCGGCGTCCTCCGCTCAGGCCGCCTTCAGCAGCGGGTCGAGCTCGCCGCGTGCGTCGAGCGCGTGCAGATCGTCCGAACCGCCGACATGGCGCTCGCCGATGAAGATCTGCGGCACGCTGGTGCGTCCGCCGGCCTTGGCCGTCATCTCCCGGCGCAGCTCCGGCTTGCCGTCGACGCCGATCTCCTCGAAGGCGACGCCCTTCTTCGTCAGCAGCGCCTTGGCGGCATGGCAATAGGGGCACCAGCCCGTGGTGTAGATCGTGACCTTCGGCATCTTTCCATCCTGAAAGACCAGCTTCGCCCGCAATATAGGAAGCCGTCATGCTTCCGTCACGACCCGGGCGAAGGTCAGCACGTCGACCGCGCTCGCCCCGCCGCGCAGCAAAGCGCGCGAGGCGGCGTTGGCGGTCGAGCCGGTGGTCAGCACGTCGTCGACGAGCAGGATGCGCCGTCCTTCCACGACAGGGCGCATGGCGGGCAGGACCCTGAAGGCGCCCTGGAGGTTCTCGGCGCGCTGGGCCCGCGTCAGCCCGACCTGCTGCCTTGTCCGCCTGACGCGGGCGAGCGCCAGCGGCGCGTGCGGCAGTTCCGACCGGCGGGCGATGATCGCAGCCAGCGCCGCCGCCTGGTTGAAGCGCCGCGTCCAGAGGCGGGCGCGGTGCAGGGGCACCGGCACGACGAGATCGGCCTCGGCGGTCAGCTCGCGGCCGGCCTGCGCCATCATCCGCCCGAGCATGAGGGCGAGCTCGGTCCGGTCGCCATATTTCAGCCGGTGCACCAGCTCGCGCGCCGTGCCGTCGAAGCGGCAGGCGGCGCGCGCCCGGGCGAAGACCGGCGGATCGGCGATCGCGGCCGGCGAGACCAGCCCCGGGCCGAGATCGACCTCGAAGGGCGTGCCGAGCCGCTCGCAATAGGGCCGCTCGATCAGGCCGAGTCCGGCCCAGCACCGGGCGCAGAGGCCCTGCGCCTCGCTCGTGGCGGCCCGGCAGGCGACGCATGAAGGCGGATAGACGAGGCCGACGGCCCCGGCCATCCCTGCCCGCAGCCAGCCGCGCCCCCGGCGCAGCCAGCCGGCCGCGAGCGTTTTTCCGGGCTCCTCGGGATTTCTGGAAAGGCTCATGCGCGACGGAGCTCGCGGAGAGAGCATTCTCGCTTTCTCGCGAGCGGGACGGGGCCGCCCCTGCCAATCCCTGCCATCTCGCTTATCTTGCCTGCGACGGCTCCGGCCCGCATCACGGCGGCCGGTTCCATGGATGCCTTCCCCGGCCCCGCGGCCACCCCGCGACAAGGATCGCCACGATGAGTCATGCCAACGCCTCCGCCACCACGCCCAGGCTGTTCACGCCGTTCCGCCTCGGCGATCTCGACTTGAAGAACCGCGTCGTCATGGCGCCTCTGACCCGCAACCGCGCGAGCAGGCATGATGATGCGCCGAACGCGCTCAATGTCGAGTATTACCGCCAGCGCGCCGGCGCCGGGCTGATCATCAGCGAGGCGACGCAGATCTCGCGGCAGGGCCAGGGCTATATCTGGACACCCGGCCTCTACAGCGCGGCCCAGGTCGCCGGCTGGAAGGCGGTGACCGACGCCGTGCACGCCGAGGGCGGGCTGATCTTCGCGCAGCTCTGGCATGTCGGGCGCGTCAGCCATGTCTCGCTGCAGCCGGGCAACCAGGCACCCGTCGCCCCGTCGGCGATCCAGGCCAGGACCAAGACCTATATCGAGAGCGGCTTCACCGAGGTCTCGCCGCCGCGCGCGCTCGGCCTCGAGGAGATCCCCGGCATCGTCGCCGACTATGCCCGCGCGGCGCAGAACGCCAGGGCGGCCGGCTTCGACGGCATCGAGCTGCACGGCGCCCATGGCTACCTGCTCGACCAGTTCCTGCGCGACGGCTCCAACCGGCGCGAGGACGCCTATGGCGGCTCGATCGAGAACCGCGTGCGGCTGACGCTGGAGGTTGTCGACGCGGTCACCAGGGTGTTCCCGAAGGAGCGCGTCGGCATCCGGATCTCGCCGGTGAGCCCGGCCAACGATGCCCGCGATTCCGATCCGCAGGCGCTGTTCGGCCATCTCGTCGCCGAGCTCGACAAGCGCGGCATCGCCTTCATCCATGTCGTCGAGGGGGCGACACGCGAGGCGCGCGACTACCTGCCCTTCGACTATCAGGCGCTGCGCAAGGCCTTCCGCGGCGCCTACATCGCCAATAACGGCTTCACCCGCGAACTCGCCATCGCGGCGGTGGAGAACGGCGAGGCCGACCTCGTCGCCTTCGGCCGGCTCTTCATCGCCAATCCCGACCTGCCCGAGCGCCTGCGGCTGAACGCCCCGCTCAACACGCCGGACGTCGCGACCTTCTATGGCGGCGACGCCAGGGGCTACACCGACTATCCGGCGCTGGCGCCGCAGGCGCCGGCCGCGCGCGCCGCGATGTAGGCCGCCGGCCATCCCCTGCGGGCGGGCGCCCCCCGTCCGCAGGTTTTTCGTCCGCAGCCGCACGCAGGGGCTTGCGGCGCGGTCCGGCGCCGACTATACGGACCGCCTGCCGCGCTGCTCCCTTCGTCTAGCGGTCTAGGACGTCGCCCTCTCACGGCGAAAACAGGGGTTCGAGTCCCCTAGGGAGCGCCACGGTAAATGCCGATTCTGGCTTATTTCCCAAGCGTTTAAGGTGCTCATGCGGTTGCTCCCAGGGTTACTCCGGGGGTACAAGTGCCGCGAATCGTCCTTCGTCTTGGTCCACTGATGGTTGCCGTGAAGCACCTGAGCCGGAAGCCCTCCGGTCTCTACATGTATCAGCGCCGCATACCCCTCGACATTCGGAAGCACTATCCGGGTCGGGTGATCCTCAAGGCCAGTCTGGAAACCTATGATGAGCGCGAGGCCATCCAGCGTTGCCTCAAGCGTGCCGCTGAGGATGATCGTCTGTGGGCCTCATGGCGCTCCCCCGCTGGCCAAGATGCCGGTTTGACCTCCTCTGAGGCCTATGAGGCTGCTGAGGCTCTATTGCGCCTGTGGGACCTTAAGCCGGGCGATGGCTTCCGCACCGGCCCTGACGCTAAGCAGCAAACAGGCGATGTTCTTGATGTCCCGTTGGACTATTTCGCCAGCAAGTACGGGGAGGAGTATCACCTAGCGCTACAAGGCAAACACCCCGCCGGTAGGTCTCCTTCATCATTCCTTGAGCCTCATGAAGCTCTGGCCATGGGCTGGGTACTCAACGACCCGTCCAAGAAGATTGTCCTGCTGAGCGATGCCAGAGATTCCTATCTCAAGCACAAGGGCGAAGGGGAAAAGTTTGACCAACAGAACAAGAGGTATGTGCAAGGCCTGATCGACCTTTGCGGTGATCTTCCGTTAGGGGATTACGCCAGACAGAACGTCAATGACCTCAGAGATAAGATGCTCGCCAAGGGCAACAAGACGGCTACGGTGAAGCGATATTTCAAGTCGCTGAGTGCAATCTTTACCCATGGGATTGACGAATACGATCTCAAGGGCGTCAGCAATCCCTTCGTTCGCTTCAAGATTCCTAAGGATGGTCAGGACGCGAAGGAGGTGCCGCCTTTCACTATCGAAGAGGTCAGGCGCATCCAGGCAGAGTGTAGGGTTCTGGACGATACTCCTCGCCATATGGCTGCCATTCAGTCAGACACAGGGACCCGCATCAGTGAAATCATCGGATTGAGGATTGAGGATATCATCCTCGACCACAAGGCCCCTCACATGCTTCTTAGGGAGCGTAGGGACCTAGGGCGGCGTCTCAAGACGAAGAATAGCACGCGGAAGGTTCCCCTCGTCGGTATGGCTCTGTGGGGTGCGCAGCGGGCGCTGAAGCTCTGCGGTAGTGCTTCCGAAGGATGGCTGTTTCCTCAGTATGCTGCTGATGGTGCTATCAAAAGCAATAGCGCCACGAACACCGTGAACAAATGGCTCAAGGTCAGTTTGAAGATTCCAAAGACAAGTCATTCCTTCAGGCATGCCCTTGCAGATAGGCTAAGGCATGTGGATACACGAGAGGAGCTGATCAAGGCTATTGGCGGCTGGAAGGAATACAATTCAATGTTGGCAAATTATGGCGAAGGTTTCCTGATCGAGCAGCTTCACAGGGAGTTAGTCAAAGTGGTGCTCTGAGAGTCGAGCGGCCTTCTGAAATGTAACACTATAACACTAAATACTTTTCAAATCTATTAGTGGTATTTCGACTTCATGGAGACTCCAATTGTTGGCTGGGTGGCTTTGAATCACCTTGCCCGAGGCCAGCAATCCGCCTGCGGTCAGTCGCTGAAACGCCCGTTCTCGGGAAAGCAATTCGCCAACGCGGTGAAAAAGTTCCCTATATGCTAGAGAGAGCTTCCCTCAAGAGGAATGCAGCGAAGATGATGGCTGGTATGGATCAATTATCATCATCATTTAGTGGTTAGATGAGGATCAATACCACAGATTTTCATGTAGTGACCCCTCAAGGCCTCCATGGCCATCTTCTGATCTCTCTTTCTGACGATCAGACTATCATGAACTGTCAGGCTTGGGATGCCATGGCCATCCATTAGCTCAAGCATGGCACCGAGCATGGCTTCGCTCTCGTGGTACATGAGATCACCCCATGTGACCCCCAATCGCCCCCAATCCCTCAGCAGTGGGTGCTTGGTTTCCATGGCCTGCTGAACTGCCTTGATCGGATAGGCCTTGCTCAGCTTGTGGCCTGTCAGGTGTTTGAACTCCTTAATGATCGCAGACGGCCATTTCCTAGGAGGCTTGTCTTGGCCAAGGGCTACTACAGCCCACTTCTTGGCCACCCACCGCCTGTTAACCTCGCCGAAGGGCGCAGGCAGGAGCCCCTCAAGGCCATAAGCATCCTGATTGGGATCAAAAGGCCTCCCGGTAATGCCGTGGAGCACCGTCAGGTAGCTTGCTCGAACATCGATCTCCACCACAGGCTCTCCTCCAATGGTCATCAGAGGTCGCAGATGGCTTTCCATGTTCTGGTATGAGCCGGGGCACAGGGAAAACAATCTGCCTCCCTGATTCCAGCCATAGCCCTGAGCAGTCCCGTTATTGAATATGCGGACATATCCTCTGTGGTTGCCTCCGGTGATCTCATAGCCGTCAAGGAACTCATTCAGTCGCCTGATATCGGCCTCTAACGCCACGGTCTGGGGCGTGGCCCTGAACGCGATCCTCTCGCCTCTGATCTTGTGACGCCTCTCCTGCTCAGAGGCGGTCTTGAGGACCACAAGCCGAGCCGGAAGACTCTGCCGAAAATGATCATGCACATTTGCAGGCGTGATCCCCTTGCCCTCTGCGAGCTTCAGGAGGCGCTCTGTGGCCCGCCAATGAGACGCCCGGGCTTTCGACGGCCCTCTGATCTCATTGTCCTCATGGGCCTCGACATACCCCAGCGCCATCATGCCCGAGAGCACGATCCTGAACGTCTTGATGCCGACGTCCTCCCCAGAGAAGCCAGAGGTTCGCATGGCGCGATAAGCCCAGCCGCCGCTCTCAGGGATGCCGGCCGCGATCATCAAGTCAGCGAGAAATGCTCCTGCGGCTTTGGTGAGCTTCTCTTGGCCCCTCTCAGCGCGACGATAAGCCCTATCGCGGATATCTCGTTCGTGGCCGGCAATCTCTGAGCTGAGGAGGTTACATAGGTCGTGGGCAGCAGGGGTTATAGCCTCGTATTCCAGCGCCGCATGGTGCGGTGTGAGGCTCCTTAGGTCGGTAGTCACGAAGCGTCCTTCTGAAGATATACCCTCATCAACTCATCCAAGAGGACCGCATTGCTCACGATGCCCCGCATATCCTTCGTGGCCTTTTCCTGAGCCAGCTTGAGTTGCTCTCTGCTGTCCCCGGTTACGCGAACATAAAAGCCGTAGAACGGGGTGTCCTGATGGATGCCGCGTGGCCCATCGAAACGCTTGTTGATCATGATTGATGTCCTTTCCGATATGGGAAGGGCCTCCCGAGATGCACCCGAGAGGCCCCTGTGTAGTGCTACGCTTTCCTACTGAGCCGATTGCCTCAGATAGGTGCGCATGAGTTCAAGCATCACATCGAGATTGCCGGGAGTTGAGCCAATTTCGTGAGTCATTCTGGCCTTCACATCGGCGAGAATCTTTTGATGCTCCTGATTTAACCCGGCATAGAAATGGTAGTAGGCGCTGGCTGCCTTATTGTTCTTTGCGGTATTCATTCTTATCGTCTAAAGGTCGATGCTATCTTGTGTTCGTGCTTCAGGTACGCATCCCATGCTTGGGATTGCTTGTCCCATGGCAGGGCGGTGATGGCGTCTTCAACGAAGCTGGCAGCCTCATCGGCGCTGCGGGCCTGATTGTTGATCTTGTTGATGAGACCTTCAATCTCTCGGGTATGCTGAGGGCCTACTACGGCCTCAAGATCACTCCCGAATTGAGCCCGCGTTTCCATATGGCTTCTGGTTTTGGCTGCGTATGCTTTCACATTCGCTATGCCTTCGCGTGGCCGCTCCACAACGTAAGGACCAGATTCAATACGGATTGTCTGGAGAGCAATACGCTCGGCAGAGCCCCTAGGAGACTCGCTGGCGGCATTGGCGTCCTCTGAGCTACCCTTGCCTACGAGGGGCTGTCCTTGGGCCTCCCCGGCGCTCTCTGTGGCTTTCCTGAGCGGTGCAACTGCTCTGCTGATGGCCTCCTGAACTCGAGCCTCCTCAAGATCGCTGAGAGTCCTCGTCATGAGAGGTGCATCGGTCACAGGGGATGATCGCGATGAGGCATCGCCAGCGAACCGGCTGGTCAGCTCCTTCAGAGGATTCCTGCTGCCGGTAATGCCGTCTATCGCCCTGATGCCTCCATAGGCTGCACCTTGCACGGCTAAGGCCTTCGCGAGGGCCGCAGGAGCCGCAACCGCCCTGATGGCCTCAAGCTCAGTCCCAAAGCCGAGCGCTGCTCCTATGCCGCCTATCGCTCTCTTCGTAGGGTTCCTCAGCCAGCTTGCGGGATTGATCATGTCATCAACCAGAGGGCTGCTCGAAAACCCACCAGCGAAATAGCCATCCTCGAACCGGCCCGTGTCCTTGACCTGGTTGAGCGCGCTGCGCTCCTCAAGGGTCTCGACATACCGCCTGCCCAGACGATGACCGCCAAGAGCGTCGCGAAGCTCAGCCAAATGGGAAGGGGCCAGCGCATAGCCATTTCTCAGCATCGCCTCGGCACTGTCCATGCGTTCGGTGTTGGCCTCGGTGCCTTTCTGGCCTGCGCTCATGCCGTAGTCCCTGCGGGCTCGCGATGTTGCGGCAGACAGGGCTTCGTCAGCGATCTTGACCGCCTTATAGGCCTGCTCAGGACTATCGAGAGCTACGCCAAGCCGATCGATCCTTGTGGCCAGTCTGCCGGCGACCTCAGGGTCTATATCGGCAAAGCGGATGGCATTAGTGACATCGCCAACGCCTCTGAGCGTCCTGATGGCTCCCCCGGTAGCTCCCGAGGCTACAGCGCTTCCAATGGCCTCATGGGGATCGATGGTCAGGCCCTTATCCGTGCCTGCCGTCACTCCTATCTGATCGACCACAGCGCCCGCAGCGCCACTTGCCGCATCTACTGCGCCAGCTTTGGCGACTTGGCCCGGTATCTGAGCGACAGCCCCAATCCCCGCGCCCTTGGCCACGCCTGTCAGAGCAGGGTTGAGACCGAGCTTGTTGGCATACGCTTGAAGGGCTGATGATCCTGTAGCCATGACATAGTCTGAGGCCGAAGCCGCCCGACCACCATTGTTCTCCACACGGGCATCCATGGCAGGGCCGAAGGATCGTGCTGCATTCGAGGCTAGGAAGCCAGCACCACCAGTGGCAGCACCAGCGGCAATATCCATCGCGAGGCCGGGAGCACCCTCAAGGATCATCCTGGGGACATAGCCCCAACCATAGCCACCAATGCCCTTGTCGGCCTCTCTGGGCCTGAAGAAGTCTGCTGTGGCCGGGCGATAGTTCTCAGGGGCAATGTCTCGCCCCACGTTGGCGATGGCATCCCCGGCACTCTTGGCCATATCGATGCCTGAGGCTTCACCTATCCAATGTGCGGTGCGCCCAAGCCCTACGGCTGCATTGGCAGCACCATATTGCAGGGCCTTCCGGCCAGTCTCTAAGGCGCCATCGGGCTCCTGTGGGGCGGCCGAACTCCCATGATAGGCCCTCAAGCCATCGGCGATTTCCTTGGACGAAAGGCCATTGCTGATTAGTCGGTCAATGTCCTCGGCATCATGAGGGGCATATGTGCGGTATCCACCTACAATATCATCATCAGTGAAACCTTCGGCTCTCAATCGGGCTATGTCATCTGCCAAAGCCGATGTTGTGTTATTTGTCATCCTTTATCTTATCCATTCTTCCTCAGTATGAGGTTCTTCGCGCCAACATTCGGTGTTGACATCGTTGACAACAAAAAAGGACCCGCGATCTCTCGCGAGCCCTCAGGGTTCATTCGGGGCAGCTTGGTCGCTGCCTTCTCGATTTGTGGATAGGTCAAACGCAGCTCACGGGCCGGTATCTCGATGCCTCCTGAGCGCGTCAGTCTCCTATAGTGGCACACGGATTGGCCTGAGCAGGCCTAAGCCACTGAATCTCTGATGAAAATCGATGAATTTTCGCTGACCCTCCAAGGATATGAAGTCCTCTGACGTATTTTCAAAGAAATCAAACTGTGAAAATCTCAATTAACCCGCTTCGCACAGAAAAGATAAGTTATGAACCGAGGTGATCGTTTCCATAAACTCAGCTATGCGGATGAGAGGAGCCTTAAGACTCTCATTCAGATTATGGAGATGCTATCGAATGTCGATCACAAGATGCCCATAAGCTATGTGAGGGCCTTCCTTGAGGTCGCCGCTAAGCCAGGCATGGGGCCAACGGCATACGGTGATAAGATTGGTGTACCTCAGCCAACGATGTCCCGGCTGCTTGGAGCGATAGGGTTCCGAGCTAGGCACACAGAGACAGGTCTTGGACTGGTGGACCAAGCCCCCGCACCTATGAGCGCGAGAGAGCAGCAATGCTACCTGACGCCCAAGGGGCTGACGCTGATGTATGATCTGATCCGTCAGCTTGAGAAGCGGGGTTTGACTCCTTGAGCGCCTATTGGCCGTAATCTGCCTCGCCGCCACGGGAGCTTGATCGTGTCTGAGCCTCTGACCAAGGACTACCTCAAAGCGGCCCTCGACCACCAAGCGATGAAGCTCACCCTCATCCTCGCGGTGATGTTGGTGTTTGTGATGGTCATGGTGCTCATAGCGGCGGCGTGAGGTGGCTTATGGCTCACCGGCCTGCCGTTCGTCTGTCATAAGGTGCACAATTTCGGCCGAAAACGCCTCCATACGCCTGAGATCGTGGCACAAAACGCCGAACTTTCGCCCGAGCGAGGGAAAGGGCTGCCTGCGAGCTGTCAGGTTCGCCGAGCGCCCCAGAGGCCGCAGCTCCTCTATAGTGAGACACGGATTGGCCGCCAGCCCGGCAGGACTCTGAGAATGCGAGGGATTTTTCCAAGAGGTGAGCCTTCCAATCCCGGGCAGTCCGCTGATTGGCTAAAAGCGCTCAGTCCAGCTCTTTGTCGTGCCTCGGAAGGGAACTTCCAAATCTGTTCCGACGATCTGCTTCGGTTCTACCTGGTTCTCGGGCTGTTCTCCGATCAATCGACCGCTGATCTGACCGAGCAATCGCAAGCGCCCATTATTGATTACATTCCGTGAGACCTGTCCGTAAATTATGGCCACTCCTCCTTCATCAATCACTAGGCCACCAGAAAGTTGACCGTAACAGGTCAGGATGCCGCCACGCTGCACATAGGTTGTCCCTGTGACCTGACCATTCACCTCGCGGCTGCTGGTCACGATCAAATCACCTAGATGCTGCGCCATGATTCGCTTCCCTTTGTGTCTGGTCAGAGTCTATCGCGAGCGACTGGCCTCTAGGAACTGACCGTTGAGGTATACCTGTGCGGACGGCGGCCGAAGAGTCCGAAAGCGTGTCCGCTAGGGTTGACATCGATCAACGGACATGCAATCTAACGGTCAGTATCCCAACGGACACATTTGAGGCCCGCGATGCAGACCGTTCTCTATGCCCGCGTTTCCACTCTCGACCAGACCATTGAGCATCAGCAGAAGCAGGCCGAGGCCGCAGGGTTCAAGCTCGACCGAGTGATTGCTGATCACGGCGTATCGGGAGTTAAGACCCGCCTTGAAGAGCGCCCTGAGGGAAAGCGCCTCTATGACATCCTCAGGGCTGGTGACGTTTTGGTGGTCCGTTGGGTTGATCGGCTTGGCCGCAACTATGAGGACGTGAGGCAGGCCATTCAGGAGTTCATGAAGCGCGGCGTCATTGTCCGCACGATCATCAACAGCATGACCTTCGACGGCTCCACCAAGGACCCCATGCAGATGGCCGTCAGGGACGCGCTGATCGGCTTCATGGCGGCAGCGGCGCAGTCACAGGCTGAGGTCACGAAAGCCGCCCAGGCTGCTGGCATTGCCCACGCCAAGGGGCTTGAGGACAGCAAGCGCTACAAGGGAAGGAAACCGAGCTTCACCGCAGGGCAGCTTGAGACCGTGAGGAACCTGACCGAGCAGAAGGCGGGCGTGAGCGCGATTGCAAAGGCTACAGGGCTCAGCAGGCAGGCCATTTATCGCATCATGGAAGACCCTGCGGCGGCGGAGGCTTCGCTGATCGAATGGGGAATGTCGCGGAAGGAAGCGGCCTAATGTCGCCAATGTCCCCGGCTTGCCTATCATGTTGAGGGCGCACGCGGGCAGGTAGATCATCAGGGCTCACGGGGCTGGCACGCGCTGGCCTTGCAGCTCTCTTGGCTCCCGAGGAACACGGGTCCTTTTGGGTCCCATCGTGGCTTAAGCAGCCCCCAGGCAAACAAAAGGGCGTTTCAAAAAGCCGGTAAAGGGTCGATTGTTGTTGTTAGGCCTTGCCGTGGTGAGCGAAGAGGTTCGGGGGGTGGCATAAAGATAGTAATAGCTATCCCATAGTTATAGCGATTTTTCTTCAAATTAATGATGTGATTTAGCTGATTCGCCGGGAATGATTTCGGCTTCTCCAATTGGATCAGTTGAGCCTATGACCATCGAACCTATCGCAGACATCATCATCTTCACAGAGGAACTAGGCTCAAGGACCTTCCGCCTCCTCGGGGGCACGCAAGCAGGCCTTGACTGCCTGACGAAGCGCTATGGCCCTCTAGCGCATGGAACCACGGCAGAGATCAGCGGAACCGATGACTACCTAAACGCCGAGTTCGAGGCCTTGGGTGCAACGGGACTCCATGTGAAAATGTGGTACTAGCCGGCGCTTCACGGGCCGAAAAACACCGATACCCCTTGAGGCTCCCGCACTTCCCTTGGCTCCATTAGGGCAGGGCGGGGGCTTCGTCATGTCAGAAGGGATCACAGCGATGCAAGCTCTGCATCGGCCTTCGCGTAGTGCGCCTGCATTCTCGCGATATAGCCTTCAAGCCTCTCACGTATCTCAGGGAAGAGGAAACAGATCAGGCCGGTCCAAGCTTCATCGGGCCAGTAGTCAGGGTCATAATTTCCGACTTTCTCCCGAATAGAAGACAGCTTCCTCTGCCAACGCCCGGACTTGTCTTCTTTCTCAAGGGTTGCGCGGTGGCCGTATTGATCGAGAGCGTATCCAAAGGCGATCACGCAATCCTTGTGGTTGGTTTCCAGATGGTGCGCGACTTCGATCAGAGACTTATAGCCCCAGCCCACCGGCGTGCCGGCCTTTGCGCTGAGCAAGGCGCTGATGATCGCATGAAGCCGCCACGTCTCCCCGTATTCCTCTGGCGAGCGGATGCCCATCTGTCTGAACTTGATCCACAGTGATCGCCACGCCGTCTTGCGGAGCTTGTAATGGTCCTCATCGGCGCGGGCGCTCCAAATCTCAAAGAACTCAGACCGCAAAGCCTCATCCCGCCGTGCTCGCGCTTCCGTGCGCTCGGTCTTGATGATGAGCTTAAGCGCGCTCTCCGCAGCCTCATAGTCGAATAGGAAGGCGCGTTGCCGCTCCTGATCGAAGGTTAAATCCTGAAAGCGGGCAATCTTCTCATCCCACTGGTCGATGAGCTTCGCGCCCTCGCGCACAGGGCGACGGTAGTGAGCGCGGACATGGAATGCGCCAGATGCCTCAGACAGCCTTGTGGTCTCCTCATCCACCACAAGAATGTTGGAGTTGTTCGGGAACAGGAGATCGTCAGTGGTCATACGGCGGTAGTCCGGGGAGAAGCTACCCATCACCCAGACCAGCAGCCCGCCTTGGTCTCGATAGAAGTTCCGACGCCCCGCGACGACACTGAGGAAGGTGGTCGATAGCTGGACCTCGAATGCTAGGCGCTGGTCGCCCCTTGTGGCTTGAACGTCTGGCTGCCTGCGTGCCTTCAGATTGCTAGCAGACCGCCAAGTCTTCTCAAGGGCCACTGCGGTGAAGTTCGGATCGGCTGCAAGGCTCCGCTCAATCAATCTCTTGATGCGTTGGTGCGCCGCTCCCTCCCGCTGCCCAAAGTACTTCCGAGCTAAAATCTCATCAGCGGATGCCCCGCGCGTCTTAGCAGGGCAAGAGCCATCCTCTTTGATATGACGGAAGAAGAAACGCTTTTGTGAGCTGGCAACGATGTAGGCTGGAGTTGAGCACCAAGCGCACTGATATCTATGCTTCTTCTTATGCAGTTCATCCTGCATATCGGCGCGAAGCTTGACCAGCGCGTCGTAGCGAAGGCCGCCGATGAACTCGACAGCGTTGAATATTTCGCCGGTTTCTAGGTCCAAAACCTCGGCGAGCTCCGGGTCCTTCACAGCCGGCGTTAGATCGAGAGGGTTGATGGTCACATTGCCCATGGGACACCTGCCTCGACTGGCTAGCAATTGAAGGGGACCGTGTACGGCGGCGGCAGAATCGCGTTACGGAGAATGCCACGCGGGCTTTGAGAATCTTGATCGCACGGATGGCGGACATCGATTGGTAGCAACCCCCGCCTGATCCCGCATCCCGCGCGGCATATTATGAGGCTTCAGCGTTTCCGCGAGACACCCTAGCGACGTAGCGTTCGAAGCCTGCCTCACTGGCAGCCGTCCGAGGGACCTCGTAAAATTCAGCCACGCGCTCTTCAGTGACCACCGTCGTCCCGGTTGAGAGGGTGCAGTTAAATACGTCCATCGCTGGTGAGGGCCGCCGTAGCTTGGCCTCGTTCAACCGAAAGCCAGAGCGGTGCACAGCGGATACAATATCATCAAATGATCGGCTCAATAGCTCTGCATCGTTCGCGGAGATTGAAATATCGTCCATGTATACCGATACTGTAAGCTCTTTCGATTTCTCTCTTAGAACGGCTCCAAGGTCCGATTGCATCAACACCAATGATGACAGGATGGGCGATTGAACGAAGCCATATGGCAACGCATACCTTGGATCATCATAGGGATTTCGGACAGTCGACCACTTGCCAAAGTGGGCTGGCCTTGGAACATCGGCTTCTCGCAGCGCTCTAACGACACGATTCCGCCCGATTGAATAGAAGAAGCGCTCAATATCTACGCGAGCGAAGAAGGCATTGGGCCTGTGATTATGGAGCGCGGCAACATGCCCGCCTTCTCTCAGGTGGTGATAAAAGGGGTCGAACCCGACCTTGATCTCCACCCAGTTCTTAACATCCTCGCCGATAGAGCGGCCTAGCTCACTAGGAGCAAAGATAGGCTTGCCGTTTCTCAGGAATGAATGCGTGTAGTTTTCGAACTTGACGGGCATAGTTGACGGCCTTGCTCAACAGGTCGAGGATGACGTTGATCAACTCAAGGATGATCAAGGCGTCAGCCAGATACCTGCGAGCAAGGCGCGAGAGGGACGACTTGTTAGCCATACTCTTGCTCCATGCTGTGCCACCGGCAACCTGCGACTCCAATAACAAGGAGACGTCAACTAAGAGAATTCCTTAATGTGGAATCTCGAAGTGTCTTCTTACGGCAAGCCATAGTGCCTTGCTTTCGGGTAACACCAGGTGAGTCCAGGTTATCGCCAGCGGCACAGGCGAAGCTAAGGATCAAACTTGAGCTTAGCAAGAGGGGGATACGCTACTCTCACACTCACTCCATGCCGCCCTCACCAAACGGTCTTTGATACCCGCTACCCTCTCTCTCGCCATTCAAGATGCGGTTCATCAACTCTAAGGAGTGATTGAGGGGGTCCAAGCCGATATAGACCGTGCTCGCAATCGGCACCTCTGCGGCCCATCCCCTGACTTTCCATTGGAAAGCCTTCACCTCCCGCTGCATCTCCTCGATCTTGCTCGGATGCAGAGAACGCTTCGACCTCTGGACCATCAGACAGCCCTCCGCCACGGCTGCATGCCCCGCACAAACCCATGGCTCACCAGCCGGTCAGCGTCCTGAGCTAGCGTGTCGAGATCGTGCAGGAGAGCCCTGATGGCTTCCCGAGCATCACCTTTGAACTCCGCTAGAACCGCATCAATGTCCGTATCTGTGACCACAGGCTTGGGTGGCTTGTCGTGTTCCATGGTGGGCTCTCGAATGAGAACGAAATAGGAACATAAGCCACGAACGAGTCAAGATACCTAGAGAAGGAGCCTGTTGACTCGTCACGCGAGCCTGAGACGCCGATGCCCCTGATGTATGCTATGGCCGGCAGCGCGAGCATAGGTCAGTTGCTGGCGCTTATCGTAGCAAAATGGGGTCAAATAGCCGATGAATCGCCTTCTTAGCTGGTGGAATGGTATCCATCCGAAGCGCCTAGAGGCCGTTGGCATAGGCCTAATATTGTTTGCAGCGGTATTTGAATTTGGCCTTCTTTCCGGTTCGCTTCGAGCTGTATCAGATGGAGCCTTTCTAGATCTTGATCAGAAGCTCAAGCATATATGGGCTGCAATCGGTTCTGGTGAACCGCAGGTATATGTTTCCAGAAATAACAGGACCTTCTGGGAAAATATACGAGTGAATGATCGGGTTAAAGATTCTAGAGCGTCCTTCTTGGTTGATACCTTCAATCAAATTAGGTTCGTGGCGTTTTTCATCGGATCAATTCTCATTATCACGGCAAAGTGGCGTGAAGGAGCGAAGTAACGCCTTGGCCCGCTCATCGCCCTCATTGTGAGGCTTGTTGTTGTCCCGCGCGAGGGGGGCTTTTGGACTAGGAGTACGCTGGGGTTACACGGCTCCTTGCGATCGCTAAAAGAACTCTGTAAAAACAAAGCTCTAGAGCGACTGCATGAATCCCTAAACGCCCCTAGGGAGCGCCAATAAAATCAAGCACTTGAGCTGCTTGGCTGGCGTTCAAAGCCAACAATTGTCCAATATATGCGTATTGATTTTGATGGACGCGCTTTGACGTAAGCCGTCAATGTGTCGCGGGGGAGGGGAAGCGCTCGTCCACCGGATGACGACACGGGATAGGCCGGCCGTGATCCGTGGTGGGCGATTGCTGCCCTTCTGGCGCAAGGTCTTATTGTAGAATCTGCTGCATGATGGCACGGAAATTCGTGCCGCACGTTGGTATCCCATGGCCGAGAGAGTGATAGCGCCGGTCGAAGCTCCCCTGCTTGTCTGGGCTCGTAGAACTGCGTCTGTCGGCCTGGAAGAGGCCGCGAAGGCCGCTGGGGTTGCTCCCGAACGGCTAGAAGCGTGGGAAAGAGGTGAGGCGAAGCCAACCCTGCCGCAGCTCCGCGCCTTGGCGACAAAGTACCATCGACCGCTCGCCGTAATGCTGCTTCCCAAGCCTCCACGCGATTTCCAACCGCTCCGCGATTTCCGCCGTATCGATGAGCTCGGTGGCGGAGCTATGCCGGCACGCGTCGCCTTCGAAATCCGCCAAGCTCAGGAGCGTCGGGAGATCGCCCTTGACTTGCTCGACGATGGCGCCGGCGGCAGCGAGGCCTTCACCTTGCGCGCCGCGTTGACCGATGACGTCGAGGCCGTAGCGGCCAAGGTGTGCAAGTTCCTCGGCGCAGATTTCGCTGACCAGTCCCGTGCCGCCCGCAGGGGCTTGGCCTTCGCCTACTGGCGGGATCTCATCGAGTCAAAGGACGTGCTGGTCTTCGTCATGGCCGGCAGCCAGGCGCCGAAGGTTCGGGAAGTCCGAGGCTTTGCCGTCCCATTCGATCGCTTGCCGATCGTCGCGGTAAATGGGCGCGACAAGACGGCTGGCCGCGCCTTTACGCTTCTGCACGAGTTCGCACATTTGCTGCTCGGAACGGCTGTGGTGGAAAACGCGGTTCAGCCAGGCCCATGGTTGCCGCCGGCAGAACGCAAGATCGAGCGATTTTGCAATGCCGTCGCCGCTGCAGTCCTCATCCCGGCCGACGAAGCTGCCAAGATCGCGCGGCTCCGTGACAAAGGCCCTACGGCTGCCTGGGCTGATCCGGAATTGGACGCGACGGCAGAGATGTTCGGCGCGAGCCGAGAAGCGGCATTGCTCCGGATGGTCAAGCTCGGCTTCGCCGCCCAGCGCTTCTATGTGCACAAGCGCAAGGCCTTCGAGGCGGAATATGAGCGGCTTGACGATCGAGTCGCTGGTGAAGGCTTTGCCCTCCCTCACCTCACCATGGTTGGCCGCTACGGCAAGAGTTTCGCTCGTCTCGTGCTGAACAGCTATCGCGAACGGCGCATCACGATGAATGACGCAGCCGCTTACCTCAACATCCAGGCCAAGCACATCAGCGCGGTCGAGAAACAGGCCTTCCGCGCGGCATGAAGAGAAAGGCGCTCTACTGCATCGACACGAGCGCCCTGATCGCCGCTTGGGACGAGCGCTACCCCATCGACGTCTTCCCGCAGCTTTGGAACGGGATCGCGGCGCTTATCGCAGAAGGCCGATTGATCTGTCCTGAGGAGGTCGCCCACGAGCTCGACAAGCGATCTAAGGATGTTGCGGCCTGGATGACGGACGCCGGCCCTATCGTCATTGCTATCGATCAAGACACCCTCGACCATGTTGTTCGAATTCTCGCCAGCCATGAGAAACTGGTCGCAGAGCGAAAGCGGGGATCATCGGCTGATCCGTTCGTGATCAGTCTCGCGAAGCTGCGCGGCGCCGTGGTTGTCACCGAGGAAGGGCCAGGGACGGAAGCGAAGCCGAAAATCCCAACAGTTTGCTCGGCCTATAAGATCGAGTGCATCAGCCTTCTGGAGTTTCTTCGCGCGGAAAGCTGGATGATGAGTGGCAAACGGCACGCCAGCTCGAGCGGCTTGTTCGACGATGTTCTGGGGCCAGAATAGTAGGCTGGAGCTCGATCTCTTCGATGAGAAGGAGATCGAGCTCGCGCGCGTCGGCCTAGTGCGCTGAGATTACCCGACGCCTCAGCCTTTCCCTGTGACTACAGACCATCCATGACGCCGGTCTCGGCAAGAGCGCGTGTCGATATACATGCGGGCAATGCGTGGTCGGCAGAGATTGACCTGGCTATAGCGAGCTGCCAAGCGAGCGAAAGCAGCGCAGGGCCCCGCTGCGGATTTAGATGCGCCGTTCTACGTCTGACAAACGCCCGCCGGCGCGCCATACTGCGCCGAGAAGCGCGATACACTTCCTCGCTGCTCTTATTCCAGAGGGCGAGGCGGCTGGAGGGCCCAACCGCCATCGCCCGAGTGGTCACACCCTCACCTTGATCTCGATGTCGATCTTGTCCGCGCTGACACCCATGCGCTCGGCCAAGCGAGCCTTGATCGTCTCCATGAAGCTCGCGTCATTACTCGGGGCGCGGCGGTCGGGGGACGCCTCATTGACCTCGCGTTCCTGCTTGTCGGCTGATGCCGAAATAGTCTCAGACCACAGCGCCTTTTCCCCGAAGCCAGAGCCCGTGAGCCGCCAACCCTCTTCAAACTCCGGATTCACCCAGGAGGGGATGTGTTCCATTCCGTGCGCAGCCTTTGCGGCGTGGTTCGCCTCGAACGCTGCAACGACGGTGTCCTTGTCGAACATGGTCACGACGACCTTGGCCGGTTCTTCTTCAGACCGCTGAGCATGGATGACGCGGTCAACGTCGCTCAGCACGTAGTACGAGCCATTGGCGCCGCGAGTGAACGATATGCGACCTCCCGTGGTTACCTTGATCGCGCAGGAAAGAGTCTCGCCGCCCTTGGCGATCTTGATACGCGAGAACCTCGGTACCCCTGACCCAGAGGCCGTGTTCTCAACGGCGTAACCCTTGGCATTCAGCAAGCGCACGACGGCCATTCGAACTTCACCATCATCTATCCAGTCACTCATGGCTTTCTCCTATCCGTTTCGGTTAGAGTTAAATGCCATATCTCAAGAGAAAAAGCAAGGGAGAACCGAGGGTAAAATTTTACCTCCATCCCAACGAGAAGGGTAAAGAAAAGCGAAACTGCGCCAGTGACTGACGGAGCGCAGATCGTGCCGGCCGAAGGCTGAGCCGCCATTGGGTGCGGCTCGTGCCTCCGACGCTCGCCGCTCGGCTACCTCACGCCAGCGGCCTTTGCCGCCAAACTCACCGCAACAGACGATTGGTGGCACAATACAGACCAGCTCCGACGATCGCGCGTTGCTCCGGCGCAGCATCGCCAATCTCAACAGAGGGCTCTGGCGTCAGCCGGATGACAAGCAGGGGGCACAGACCCCGCCCCGATGCGACCCCGCCGCGGGCGTGAGGTTGTTTGCGCGAGATCAAGGTCTTGGCCCTGTTCTTGCGGTTGCCTGTCTCGCTGCGCCTACGCTTTCCAATCCGGAACAACAGGGGCCGCGCGGGGGATGATGAAAGACAAGAGAAACCGGCTTCGTTTCATGTCGATCATGGCGCTGGCCAGGAAGAAGCGCCGCCAGGCCAGGCTCGCTTCGGCGGCGAAAGTGCAGCAGCCGAGACTCGTCTGGTCGGCCGACTGGCAGGATCAGCGCCCGCCGGGCGGGAAGTAGCCTGTCCCACGCGTGCTCGCACCGGCACGAGGGACATCCGATGCGGCGTCTGAACGGCCGGCGGGAGACCTTTACTCCGGCAGGACCTTGCCGGGGTTCATGATGTTGTCGGGGTCGAGGCTCGCCTTCAGCGCGCGCATCACGGCGATGGCGGCATCGCCGTGCTCCTTGCGCATGAATTTCGCCTTGCCATAGCCGACGCCGTGCTCGCCGGTGCAGGTGCCGCCGAGCTCGATGGCGCGGTTGACCAGCAGGCCGTTCAGCCGCTCGGCCTCGCGGATCTCGTCCGGCGAATCCATCATGATCTGGAAGCCCATGTGGAAATTGCCGTCGCCGACATGGCCGAGCGCCGTGACCGGGAAGGGCGCATCCTTGGCATGCTCCTTGATCTCGGTGATGCAGGCGGCGAGCTGGGAGATCGGCACGCAGGTGTCGGTGCCCCAGCTGCTGGCGCCGGGACGCAAGGCGAGCAGGGCGTAGTGCATGTTGTGCCGGGCCTGCCAGAGCTTGTTGCGCTCCTCCGTGCTGGTCGCGAAGCGCCAGCCTTCGCCGCCATGGCCTTCGGCTATCGCCTGGACCATCTCCGCCTGCGAGACCACGGCCGCTTCCGTGCCGTGGAATTCGAGGAAGAGCGCCACCGTCTCGGGATAGCTCAGATTGTTGTGGCGGTTGATCGCGCGCATGCAGATCTCGTCGAGCAATTCGACGCGCGCGACCTGGATGCCGCACTGGATCGTCTCGATGGCGCAGTTGACGGCGCTGGCGATGTCGGGGAAGGAGCAGACCGCGACCGAGCTCGCCTCGGGAATGCCGTAGAGCCGCAAGGTGACCTCGGTGATGACGCCGAGCGTGCCCTCCGAGCCGACGAAGAGGCGGGGGAGGTCATAACCGGCCGAGGATTTGCGGGCCCGCCCGCCGGTCTTCAGGACGGTGCCGTCGGCGAGCACCACGGTGAGCGCCAGGACATTGTCCTTCATCGTGCCGTAGCGCACCGCATTGGTGCCGGAGGCGCGCGTCGCGGTCATGCCGCCGAGCGTCGCGTCGGCGCCGGGATCGACCGGGAAGAACAGGCCGGTGTCGCGCAGATGCTCGTTGAGCTGCTTGCGGGTGACGCCGGCCTCGACCGTGCAGTCGAGATCCTCGGCATTGACGGCGGTGATCGCGTTCATGCGCGAGAGGTCGATGCAGACGCCGCCATGCAGCGCGACGACATGGCCTTCGAGCGAGGTGCCGGCGCCGAAGGGAATGACTGGCACCTTCGCCTGATGGCAGAGCTTGACGATGCCGCTGACCTCCTCGGTGGTCTGCGGATAGCAGACCACATCGGGCGCCCTGGTCGGATGATAGGATTCGCCATGGCCGTGATGCTGGCGCTCGCTGTCCGAGGTCGAGCAGCGCGGGCCGAGGAGTTCGCGCAGAGATGCGGTCAGGCCGTCGAGGGCGGGATGCCGGGGACTGCCGGAGATGGTGGCGGGGGCGTTCATGGGGTCTTCGATCCTCGTGCACATCTGCGGCGGCTCTGGCGCAATCTCGACCGGCCTGTCGTCATCGGCCACAGCCGATGCAGCATGAGCGCTCTGCACCGGCAGGGGAAGTGCGCCGTCAGGCCGAGTGTTCGCGCCCGGCGATGCCGAGCAGATACTGGCCGTAGCCGCTCTTCGACAGGGCCTGGCCCAGTGCCCGCAACTGCTCGCGCTCGATCCAGCCATTGTCGAAGGCGATCTCCTCCGGGCAGGCGATGCGGAAACCCTGGCGGCGCTCCAGCGTGCGCACGAATTCGGAGGCCTCGACTAGGGAATCGGGCGTTCCAGTGTCGAGCCAGGCATAGCCGCGCCCGAGCCGCTCGACGCTGAGCGCGCCGCGCTCGAGATAAGCGAGGTTGACGTCGGTGATCTCGAGCTCGCCGCGGGCCGAGGGCTTGAGCTTGCGGGCGATCTCGACCACCTGCTCGTCGTAGAAATAGAGGCCGGTCACCGCCCAGTGCGAGCGCGGCAGCTTGGGCTTCTCCTCGATCGAGAGCGCCTTGCCGGCGGCGTCGAAGGAGACGACGCCGTAGCGCTCGGGATCGCTGACGCGATAGGCGAAGACGGTGGCGCCGCTACTGCGGGCGGCGGCGCGGTGCAGCACCTCGGTGAGGCCGTCGCCATAATAGAGATTGTCGCCGAGGATCAGGGCGGAGGGGCCGCCGGCGACGAAGTCGGCGCCGATATGATAGGCCTGCGCCAGTCCTTCCGGCTTCGGCTGGACCGCATAGGAGAGCTTGAGGCCCCAGCGCTCGCCGCTGCCGAACAGCGCCTCGAAGCGCGGCGCGTCCTCGGGCGTCGAGATGATCAGGATCTCGCGGATGCCGGCGAGCATCAGCGTCGAGAGCGGATAGTAGATCATCGGCTTGTCGTAGACGGGCAGGAGCTGCTTCGACGTCACCATGGTCATCGGGTGAAGCCGCGTGCCGCTGCCGCCGGCGAGGATGATCCCCTTCATGATGCTTCCTTCAGCTTCGCGGCTGCGCGAGCAGCGCGGCGACGCAGGTTTGCACGGAATCCCGCCAGGGCGGCAGGCGCAGGCCGTACCGCTCGGCGAGCAGGCGGCAGTCGAGCCTGGAATTGCCGGGCCGGCGGGCGGGGGTGGGGTAGTCGCTCGTGGCGATGCGCCTGACGCCGGCGCTCGGCCCGCCCAGCGCCGCCGAGGCAGCGAAGACGGCCTCGGCGAGGTCGGCCCAGCTCGCCTCGCCGGTGCCGGCGGCGTGGAAGATGCCGCGCAGCGAAGCGTCGCCGGGACGGGCGACCAGAGCCTTCGCCACCGCGACGATCGCATCGGCGAGGTCGAGCGCGCTGCTCGGCGAGCCGAGCTGGTCGCTGACGACGCCGAGCTCGTCCCGCGTCCCGGCGAGGCGCAGCATGGTCTTCACGAAGTTGGCGCCATAGGGGCTGTAGACCCAGGCGGTGCGCAGGATCGTCCAGTCGGCGGCGGAGGCCGCGACCGCGACTTCGCCCGCGAGCTTGGAGCGGCCATAGGCCGAGAGCGGGGCCGTCGGGTCGGTTTCGCGCCAAGGGCGCGGCGCCATTCCGTCGAAGACGTAGTCGGTCGAGATCTGGATCAGCGGCACGCCGAGGCCCGCCGCGGCGGCGGCGACAGCGCCGGCGCCCTCGCCATTGATGCGCAGGGCGAGATCGGGTTCGGTCTCGGCCCTGTCGACGGCGGTATAGGCGGCGGCGTTGACGATGCAGTCGGGCCGGGCCGCGACCAGCGCGGGCAGAACGCTCTCCGGTCGCTTGAGATCGAGCCCGGGCCGGCCGACCGGGACGACGGCGACGCCGGCGGCCTCGGCACGGGCGAGAAGGGATTGGACGACCTGCCCGGTCCGTCCGGTCACGGCTATGCGCATTTGGCCTTCGCCATCGGAAGCATGCGGCCGGTCTAGAGCATGGCGGGGAGGGGCTCAACCCGCGTCGAAGCGGCGTCCCTCCTCGCAGAGCCAGGCCACCAGCGCGTCGAGGGCGGGGGTGCGCTCGCTTTGCGGGTTGACGGTCAGCCAGCAGCCGGTCGCGCTGTCGAAGCTCAGGCCGAGCGGATTCACGAGCGCGCCCGAAGCGAGTTCCTCGGCGACGTAGCAGCGCGGGGCGAGCGCGACGCCGAGCCCGGCCACGGCGGCCCGGATGATCACGGAATAATAGCCGTAGCGCACGGTATGGGCCGGGACGGCGCCGCGCAGCCCGTGCGCCTCGGTGAACTCGGCCCAGAAGGCCGGCATCTGGAAATGCTGCAGCAGCGTCATCTTCTGGATGTCGGCGGCACGGTTGAAGCCGCCGAGGCGTTCGAGCGCGGAGGGCGCGGCGACGAGCGCGACCCGGCGGCCGAAGAGGTAATGCGATTCCCGGTCCGGCCAGGGCCCGAAACCGTGAACGATCTCGAGATCTGCTTCCTCGATCTCGTTCTCGCTGACGAAATTGGTGAACTGGACGTCGATGCCGGGATGCGCCTGCGCGAAGTCCGGAAAGCGCTCCATGAGCCAGCGCTCGCCGGCGATGGCGATCATGTGCAGGCGGATCGGCCGGCCGATCGCGGCGCGCTCGGCGAGGCGGCGGGCGCCGCGCTCCATCTGCTCGATCGCCGCCTCGGCATAGGGGCGGTAGATCGTGCCGGCCTCGGTCGGCTTGAGTCCGGCCGGGCTGCGCTCGAACAGGACCGTGCCGAGATGCTCCTCCAGCGCCTGGATCTGCTTGGAAACGGCGCTCTGGGTCAGATGCACCTCGCCTGCGGCCTTCGCCGTCGAGCCGAGGCGGGCGACGGCGAGGAAAACCCGGAGCGCCGTGGTCGACGGCGGGAGATTGCGGCCGGCCAAGCAGATATTCCTTCGGCGACTACCCTGAGGAGATCGTTTCGTTTGCCGGTTGCGCGGTCAAGAGGGCAATGCTTTCCGCCAGGGGAGAGCATCATGAACCAGACCACGCGCCTCTGGGGCGGCCGTTTCCGCAAGCCGCCGGACCCGCGCATGATGAAGCTGTCGAGCGCGGCCGGCGCCCATGCCCGGCTCGCGCCGCAGGACATCGCCGGCGGCAAGGCGCATGCGGCCGAGCTCGAACGCGCCGGGCTGCTCAGCCAGGACGAATTCGAGACCATCGTCGCGGCGCTCGACGGCATCGCCCGCGACCTCGCGGCCGGCGCGCTCGCGCCGAACGACGGCGACGAGGACGTCCATACCTTCATCGAGCGCGTTCTGATCGCGCGGATCGGCGCGACCGGGGCCAAGCTCAGGGCCGGGCGCTCGCGCAACGACCAGGCCGCCAACAATCTGAAGCTCTATCTGCGCGCCGAAGCACGTACGGTCGGCGCGATGCTCGCCGACTTGCTCGCGGCGATCGCCGATCAGGCCGAGCGGCACGCCGCCTCGGTCTGCCCGGGCTTCACCCATCTGCAGAGCGCCCAGCCGGTCACCTTCGGTCATTGGCTGATGGCGCATGGCCAGGCGCTGTCGCGCGACGCCACGCGCCTGCAGGACTGGGAGAAGCGCTCCTCGCTCTCGCCCCTGGGAGCCGCGGCGCTCGCCGGCTCGGCGATCGCGCTGACGCCCGAGCTCAGCGCCAGGGCGCTCGGCTATGACGGGCCCTGCGAGAACTCGGTGGATGCGGTCGGTGCGCGCGACCATGTCGCGGAATTCCTGTTCGTCGCGGCGATGCTGGCGACCAATCTGTCGCGGCTGGCGGAGGAGGTGACGCTGTGGACCTCGCGCCAGTTCGGCTGGGTCGTGCTCGACGATGCCTTCGCGACGGGATCCTCGATCATGCCGCAGAAGAAGAATCCGGACATCGCCGAGATCTCGCGCGGACGGGCGGCGCGCCTGACCGGCGATCTCGTCGCCATGCTGGGCGCGCTGAAGGGCCTGCCGCTCGCCTATAACCGCGACCTCGCCGAGGACAAGCGCGCCGCCTTCGACGCGGTCGACGTGCTCGGCGAGGTGCTGCCGGCCTTCGCCGGGCTGATCGCGACGATGGAGGCCAGACCCGAGGTGATGCGGGCCCAGGCCGGCGCCGGCTTTGCGCTGGCGACCGAAGTCGCCGATCATCTCGCCCGCAAGGGCGTGCCCTTTGCCGAGGCGCACGAGATCAGCGGCGCGCTGGTGCGCTATTGCGAGGAGATGGGCCGCGAGCTCGAAGGGCTGGAGCCGGTGGAATTGCGCGCGATCGATCCGCGCCTCGACGAGAGCGTGCTGGCGGTGCTGACGCTCGACGCGGCAGTGGCGGCGCGCAGCGGCCATGGCGGCACGGCCCCGGCCAGGGTGGCCGAGCAGATCGGCCGCTTCCGCGCCTGGCTCGCCGGCTTCGCGCAGTGGACGCGGGAGCGCGCGGCATGAGCAGTGCAACCCAGACCATGCCGGATCGCGGCCTCGCCGAGATCGCTGGCCTGACCATCGTGCCCAAGCGCTTCTACGGGCGCTGGGTCGCCGCGGCGGCGATCCTGTTCGTGCTGGCCTGGGTGGTGAAGGCGTTCGCGCAGGGCCAGATCGCCTGGCCGGTGGTGGCGCAGTTCTTCACCGCGCCGGCCATCCTCGGCGGGCTCGTCAACACGCTGATCATGACCGTCTGCGCCATGGGGCTCGGCATCGTGCTCGGCGTGATCTTCGCGATCATGTACATGTCGCCGAACCCTGTACTGCGCGGTGTCGCGCTGTTCTACATCTGGTTCTTCCGCGGCACGCCGCTGCTGCTGCAATTGCTGCTCTGGTTCAACCTGGCGCTGGTCTTCCCGACCATCGGCATTCCCGGCGTGGTCGAGTGGCGCACCATCGACGTGATCGGCCCGTTCATGGCGACGCTGCTCGGCCTCGGCATGAACCAGGGCGCCTACACCGCCGAAGTGGTCCGCTCCGGCATCCTCTCGGTCGATGTCGGCCAGACCGAGGCCGCCAAGGCGATCGGCATGACGCGGCTGACGACGCTGCGCCGGATCGTGCTGCCGCAGGCGATGCGGGTGATCATCCCGCCGGTCGGCAACGAGGTGATCAGCATGGTCAAGCTGACCTCGGTCGCCAGCGTCATCCAGTTCTCCGAGATCCTGCGCAACGCGCAGACGGTGTATTACGCCAATGCCCGCGTCATCGAACTCCTGATCGTCGCGGCCGGCTGGTACCTCATCGTCGTCACCCTCCTGCAGATCGGCCAGTTCTTCCTCGAACGCGCCTTCTCGAAGGGGAGGGGCGAACGCCGCGCCAAGCCTCAGATCGCCGAGGAGGCCGCCGCGTGACCGCTTCGTCTCCGATCGTCGTCGCCGCCCGCGTCACCAAGCAGTTCGGCCCCCTCAAGGCGCTGAACGCGGTCTCGCTTTCTGTCATGCCGGGGGCGGTGCAATGCATCATCGGCCCCTCCGGCTCGGGCAAATCGACGCTGCTGCGCTGCATCAACCAGCTCGAGAAGATCGACGCCGGCGCGATCACCGTCGCCGGCGAGCTGATCGGCTATCGCCGCGTCGGCAACGAGCTGCACGAGCTCAGCGACGCCGAGATCGCGCGCCAGCGCCTCAAGACCGGCATGGTCTTCCAGCGCTTCAACCTGTTCAACCATATGACGGTGCTGCAGAACATCGTCGAGGGGCCGCTCACCGTGCTGAAGCGGCCGCGGCGCGAGATCGTCGCCGAGGCGATGGCGCTGCTCGAGCGCGTCGGCCTGGCCGAGAAGCGCGATTCCTATCCGATCGAGCTTTCCGGCGGCCAGCAGCAGCGCATCGCCATCGCCCGCGCGCTGGCGATGAAGCCGCAGGTGATGCTGTTCGACGAGCCGACCTCGGCGCTCGACCCCGAGCTCGTCGGCGAGGTGCTGAACGTGATGCGCGACCTCGCCGCGACGGGCATGACGATGATCGTGGTCACCCATGAGCTCGGCTTCGCCCGCGAGGTCGCGAGCGACGTCGTCTTCATGGACAAGGGCGAGATCGTCGAACAGGGCCCGCCGCAGCAGGTGCTGGTCTCCCCGCAGCAGCCCCGCACCCGCGACTTCATCGCCGCCGTCCTGAAGTGAACTTAAGCCAAGTGAACCCAAGCAAAGCCGATCCAGGCAAGGACCAGAGGGAGACCACCATGCTTCGCCTTTCGCTCGCCGCCGCGCTGCTCGCCGGCACCGCGCTCGCCGCCCAGGCCCAGGCCCTGCCGGATCGGATCAAGAGCGCCGGCAAGATCGTCATCGCGACCCAGCCGAACTATGCGCCGATCGTCTACAAGGACCCGGCGACCAACCAGATGGCCGGATTCGACTACGAGCTCGGCGAGGCCATCGCCAAGGAGCTCGGCGTCAAGGCCGAGTGGCAGGAGACCGCCTTCGCCCAGATGCTGCCCTCGCTGACGACCGGCCGCGTCGACATGGTGATGGCCGGCATGAGCGACCTGCCGGCGCGGCGCGAGACGGTCGATTTCGTCGACTACATGGTCTCGGGCGCGCAGTTCTACACGGTCACCGCCTTTGCCTCCTCGATCAAGTCGGTCGACGACCTCTGCGGCAAGAGCGTCGGCGCCAGCCGCTCGACCAACTGGCCGAAGCAGATCGGCGAGTGGAGCGATGCGAACTGCGTTGCCAAGGGCAAGCCGGCGATCACCGTTGTCGGCACGGAGGGCTCGGTCGACGCGCGCACCCAGCTCAAGACCCAGCGCCTGCAGGGCGGCGTCCAGGGCAGCGAGACGATGAACCATTTCCAGAAGCTCGAGCCGAACACCTATGTTCCGCTCGGCGAGCCCTTCACCCGCTCGCTGACCGGCATCCCGTTCCCGAAGACCGCCGAGGGCGGCCAACTGCGGGACGCGGTCAAGGGTGCGCTGGAGCGGCTGCAGGCGAACGGCACCTATGACAAGCTGATCGCCAAATACGTCCAGCCGAGCAACGCGCTGAAGCCGATCTCGGTCAACAAGGGCGAGTGATCGCTTGACCCTGCCGGCCTCGGCGGCTTCGCTGCCGTCGAGACCGGCGGCCTCTTCGCCGGAATGTCCCGCGAGGATGGCGTGCTGACCTTCCGCCAGATCGAGGTGTTCAAGGCGGTGATGGCCTGCGGCAGCCTCGCCGGCGCCGCGCGCGAACTCCGCATCGCGCAGCCGACCGTGACGCGGATGATCCTGCGCATGGAGGATCAGCTCGGCGCCAGGCTGTTCAACCGGGTCCGCGGCCGGCTGACGCCGACGCAGGAAGCGGCGCGCTTCCTCGCCGAGATCGACCGGGCCTTCGAGCAGATGCGCTCGGCGGTGGAGCGGGCGGCGCAGGCGGCGCTGCCCGAGCGCTCGGTCTTCCGCTGCGGCGCCTCGCCCAGCATCGGCCGCGGGCTCGTTCCGGCGGCCCTGGCGCGGCTGCTCGCGGGACTGCCGAGCGTCTCGCTGCAGCTCGACATCCTGACGGTCAGCCAGGTGCTGCCCTATCTGCTCGACGGCTCGGCCGATGCGGCGGTGACGCTGTTTCCGGTGCTGCACCACGAGGTCGTCAGCACGCCCGTCGGCCGGGGCCGGCCGATGCTGCTGCTGCCGGCCGGCGATGCGGGCATGTCCTCCGGCGGGGTCAATCTCGCCGAACTCGCCGAGCGCGCCTGGATCGTCTTCCAGCCCCGCTCCGTCCATGGCGACATGGTGGCCGGCATCCTGTCGGATCACGGCCTGCGGCCCGCCCGGACGCATATGGTGCGCTTCGCCGAGACGGCGGTCGCCCTGGTCGAGGCCGGTGTCGGCGTCTGCATCGTCGACGAGTTCTCGGCGCGCGCCGCCGACATGTCGCGTCTGCGCTGCCTGCCCGTGCCGACGAGCAGGCGCTACGAGGCCTATCTGCACCGCCCGCTCGCCGCCCGCGGCGAGTTGACGGAGCAGTTCGCGCGCTGCCTGAAGGATGAGCTGCGCGCGCCGTCTATGCCTTGAGGCTATGGACCGGACATAGAACGTCGCTTGAACCGGCTGGCCGGCTCCGTTTGAGTCCGCACAGAAAATCAGGGAGGACTCAAAATGCAGAAGAGTCGGCCGGCGATGAGCCGGCGGTTCGTCCTGTCCGGCATGGCGGCCGCGATGGCCTGCCCGGCGCTGGCGCAATCCTATCCGGCCAAGCCCGTCACCCTGATCGTCACCTTCGCGGCCGGCGGCGGCGTCGACGTGACCGCCCGCCTGGTCGCGGAATCGCTGAGCCAGATCCTCGGCCAGCGCGTCATCATCGACAATCGCGGCGGCGGCGCGACGATGACCGGCACGCAAGCCGTGACCAAGGCCGATCCCGACGGCTACATGCTGCTCGCCGCGCCGACCACGATGGTGATCAACCCGGCGCTGCGGGCGAGCATGCCGTTCGACTGGCGCAGCGATCTCGTCCCGGTCGGGCTGATGGCGAAGCTGCCCTTCGTGGTGGTGACCCGGCCGAACGCGCCGATGAACACGATGAAGGATCTGGAAGCGCTGGCGAAGCAGCGGCGCGAGCCCATCCTGTTCGCCTCGGGCGGCACCGGCACGGTCGCGCACCTCGCCGGCGAGCTCTTCGCCATGCGCACCGGCAGCAAGATGCAGCATGTGCCCTATCGCGGCGAGGGCCCCTCGCTCGCCGATGTCGCGGGCGGGGCGCTCGACGTCACTTTCGCGACGCTGGCCGCCGTGGCGGGGCAGGTCGAGGGCGGCACGCTGAAGGCGCTCGGCGTCACCACCAGCGAGCGCGCCGGGCTGCTGCCGAAGGTGCCGACCGTCGCCGAGCAGGGCTATGCCGATTTCGACGTCTCGGCCTGGGTCGGCCTGATGGCACCGAAGGGAACGCCGCCGGCGGTGACCGAGAAGCTGCGCGCTGCGCTCGCGACGGCGCTGGGCGATGCCGAATTGCAGCGCAAGCTCGCCGCCAGCGGCTCGATCCCCGCGGCGCCCGGCTTCGACTTCGACGGCTTCCTGAAGCGCGAGAGCGAGATCTGGAGCAAGGTCGTCAAGGACGCGGGCGTCAAGGTCGACTAGTCGGACCACCGCAATGCTCGCCATCCGAAAAGCCGCGCCGGAGCCCGGGCTCCTCCGCCAGGAGGTCGTGCCCCCCGCTCCAGCGCATGAGGACGAGGTGCTGGTCCGCGTCGAGGCCGCGGGGATCTGCGGCACCGACCTGCACATCGCCGACTGGTCGGCGGGCTACGAGGCGATGGCGAGCGCCATGCCGGTGACGCTCGGCCATGAATTCGCGGGACGGGTCGAGCGCGGCCCGTCCGACTGGGTCGGCCGGCGCGTGGTGGTGAGGCCCTCCGTGACCTGCGGACGCTGCGAAGGCTGCCGGGAGCGGGGGGAGGACGGCTGCACGGCGCGCACCGGTATAGGCATCCGCCGCGACGGCGGCTTCGCCAGCCTGGCGAGCGTGCCGGCGCGCAACTGCGTCGCCGTGCCAGAGGGGCTTGATCCCGAGCTCGCGGCTCTGACCGAGCCGATGACCGTCGCGGCGCAGGCGGTGGCGCGTGCCGGGGCGGTGGCGGGCAAGCGCGTGCTCGTGCTCGGCCCGGGGCCGATCGGGCTGGGCGTCGCGCTCTTCGCCGAGCGGGCGGGCGCGGCAGCGCTGACGATCGCCGGCCGCGACGATGCGGCGAGGCTGGCCTGCGCTCGCGCCCTCGGCTTCGCCGACACGCGGGATGCGCTCGCCGGCGATGCGCCGCTGGAGCCCGCCGGCTACGAGGTGATCTTCGAGGCTACCGGCGTCCCCGAGGTCGCGAGCGCGGCGCAGCGGCTGCTTGCTCCGGGCGGCGTCCTGGTGATCTGCGGCATCCATGCCCGGCGGGCGAGCTTCGATCTGACGGCGATGGTGCGGCTCGAGCAGAGCGTCGTCGGCTCCTACCGTGCGCCTGTCGCGCGCTGGGGCGAGGTCGTCGTGGCGATCACGGCCACGCCGGAGCGGTTTCGCCAGCTGATCAGCCACCGCCTGCCGCTGGCCGAGGCGCTCGACGGCTTCGCCCTCATGCGCAGCCGTGCCGCGGTCAAGGTGATGCTGCGGCCATGACGAGCAGCGCCTTCCTCGTCTTCGCCAACGATGTCGACCCGGCGCGGCGCGAGGCCTATGAACGCTGGCATGGCGGCCACCATGTGCCGCAGCGGCTGACGGTGCCGGGCATCCTGCGTGCCACGCGCTATCAGGCGGTGGGCGGCGGATCGCCCGACTATCTCACCGTCTATGACCTCGCCAATATCGCAGTGCTGAATTCGCCGGCGTATCGCCGGCTGGCCGAGCAGCCCGATGCGGTCACGCGGGCGATGCGGCCCTCACTGCGAAACCCTTTGCGGCTCGCCTGCCGCGCGCTGGCGGGCGCCGCTTGCGCGCATGGCGGTTTCCTCGTCATGCTCCGGATGCCGATTGCGAGCGTCACGCGCGCAGCCGAATGGCTGGCGACGGAAAAATCCGCGACGATCAGGCTGGGCAGGACTGCCCCCGATGCCGGCGGGCACCCGATCATGGGGCAGGCCGCGATGCCGGAGGAGGCCGTCGCGCTCATCTTCGCCGATGATCCGGAGGACGCGCAGGCGAGGGCCGAGACCGTGCGTGATGCGGTTCAGGCCGAGATCCGGCAGGCGCCCGGTTCCGGCCTGATCTATGAGCGGATCGAGAGCTTTCCCTGATCCAGGCGGCTGGCCTCGGCTGGTGTCCGGGCTGCGCGATGGCGGCGCTTGTGTTATACGCTTTGTAGAACACAGCTCGGAGAGCGCGCCATGAACAAGCCCGGAAAGCCCGCCGGCGACCAAGCGATGGTCCTGCAGGTCCGCAAGATCGGCAATTCGGTGGGCATCATCCTGCCGAAGGAATTGCTGGCGCGGCTCAAGCTGGCGGAAGGCGACAAGCTGACGGTGGTCGAGCAGCCGGAAGGGGCCTTCAAGCTGACGCCGCATGACGACCTGCACGAGCGCACCATGGCGATCGCCCGCAAGGCCATGAAGCAGTATGCCAATGCGCTGCGCGAACTGGCGAAATGACCGAGCCGCTCTGGCTCACACCCGACGTCGTCGCTGATATCCATTCCGAGCAGCTGGCGCTCTTTGGTGGCCCCGACGGCATCCGTGATCAGGGCCTGCTGGAATCAGCCTTGGCGCGCCCGACCAACCGGTTCGCCTATGGCGAGACCGACATGGCGGCGCTGGCGGCAGCTTATGCGTTCGGTATCGCCAAGAACCATCCCTTCATCGACGGCAACAAGCGCGTCTCGCTGCTGGCGCTGATCATCTTCCTTCGGTTGAACGGGATCGAGTTCGCCCCCAGCGAAGCCGATGCCGCCGCGATCGTCCTTGCGCTCGCCGCCGGCGAGGTCGAGGAGGAGGGGCTGACGCGCTGGATCCGCGACAACTGGCCGAAGGATGCGCCGACATGACCAAGCCGATCTGGATCGAGGCCGCGATCAACGGGCCCTGGGGCAAGCAGCGCCAGCCCGGCATCCCGATCGCGATCCCCGACATCGTCGCCGACGGGATCGCTGCGGTCGAAGCCGGCGCCGCGATCGTCCATCTGCATGTCTACGATGTGGAGACCGGCCGCCAGCGCGACGACTGGGAGCTCTATGCGCAGGCGATCGAAGGCATCAGGGCCAAGGTCGACGCGGTCGTCTATCCGACGATTCCGATCCTCGGCTCGGGCTACGCCGGCGACATCATCGGCTCGGGCCGCTATACGCATCTGGAAGAGCTCGCCAAGCGCGGCCTGGTCGAATGGGGCGTGCTCGATCCCGGCTCCTGCAACTGGACGACCTTCGCCGGTATCCCCGAGGGCGAGGCCGGCTTCATCTACCAGAATCCGGGCGAGCATATCCGCGAGGGGATGGCGGTCGCCCAGGCGCACGGGATCCATCCGAGCTACGCGATCTACGAGCCCGGCTTCACCCGGCTGGGCGCGGCGCTGGCCAAGGCCTATCCCGGCATGCCGACGCCGATCTACCGGCTGATGTTCTCCGACGCCTTCGCCTGGGGCTTTCCGCCGAGGCCGTATGCGCTCGAGGCCCATCTCGCCCTTTTGGCCGAGTGCGCGCCGCAGGCGCCGGTGATGATCGCCGGGCTCGGCGTCGACCTCAGGGAGATCGTCGCGCCCGCGGTCGCACGCGGCGTTCATGTCCGGGCCGGGCTGGAGGATGCGCCGTTCGGAGAAACGCGGAGCAATGCCGAACTGATCGCCGACATGGTGCGGCAGGTCGAGGCGGCCGGGGGGCGAGCGGCGAGCGTGGCGGAGGTCAGGGCGAGCCTGGCGGCGTGACGGGGGAGTGGCGGCGAGCGTTGCCGGCGATTAGCGTCTCGCGCTTCCAATGAGCCAGGGGAACGCCATGGCATCGGTGACTGTCGAACTGCGCAATGTCGAGGGCACGCAGGCCGCGATGGGGTGGGCGGGCGCGCATACCGTGATCGTCGATCGTCCCGAGGGCAGGGCCGGCGGCATGGGGCTCGGCTTCAACGGCGCGCAATTGCTCGCGCTCGCGCTCGGCGGCTGCTTCTGCAACGACCTGCGCTATGCCGCGCACGAGCTCGGCGTCGGGCTCGGCCGGATCGCCGTCTCGGTCACGGTCGAGCTCGCGGGCACGCCTCTGCTGACCAAGGCGGCGACGATGCGCGTCGAATGCGAGACGCAGGACGGAGCCGACGCCACGGCCGTCATCGAAAAAGCCCGGACGATCTGCATGGTCGCCAACTCGCTCGGGCGCGGCTTCCCGGTGGCGATCGAGCAGGCCGGGTGCGCCTGAGACAGCGTGCCGGCTGGCTTTCCCGGGCGGAGCGCCTACATCGAATGGCAGCCCGTCATCAGCCGCGCGAGCCCCGATGTCCGAACGCGATAGCGAAGCCAACCGATTCTCCGCCCGCGCGGCACGCTATGCTCGCGTCGGAGCCAATGTCGGAGGGGTGGCGGCGCGGATCGCCGGAGCCAGGCTGTTCGGGCTCGAAGGCCGCAACGCCGGCAATGCCGAGGCGCTGGCCAAGGCGCTGGGCGGGCTGAAAGGGCCGCTGATGAAGGTGGCGCAGCTCGTCGCCACCATTCCCGACGTGGTGCCGCCGGAATACGCCGCCGAGTTGCAGAAGCTGCAATCGGAGGCGCCGCCGATGGGCGCGGCCTTCGTCAAGCGCCGCATGCAGGCCGAGCTCGGCGCGGGCTGGCGCGAGCGCTTCGGCGAGTTCGACCTCAAGCCGGCCGCCGCCGCCTCGCTCGGGCAGGTGCACCGGGCGATCTCGCTCGACGGCGTCCCGCTCGCCTGCAAGCTGCAATATCCGGACATGGAATCGGCGGTCGAGGCGGACATCGCCCAGCTCGAGATCCTGTTCGGGCTGCACCGGCGCATGGGCGCGGTGATCGACACCAGCGAGATCGCCAAGGAGATCAGCGCCCGCGTCCGCGAAGAACTCGACTATCGCCGCGAGGCGAAGCATGTCGCGCTCTACCGGCAGATGCTCGCCGCGACGCCCGAGGTGCGGGTGCCGGATGTCGTGCCGGAGCTGTCGACGCGCCGGCTCCTGACCATGGGCTGGCTCGATGGCGACAAGATCCTCAACCACAAGCAGGCGAGCCAGCAGGTCCGCGACCGGATCTCGACCGCGATGTTCCGGGCCTGGTGGCGCCCGTTCAGCCATCACGGCGTGATCCATGGCGACCCGCATCTCGGGAACTACACGGTCTTCCAGGAGGGCGGCGAGCCCGGCGGCATCAACCTGCTCGACTATGGCTGCATCCGCATCTTCCCGCCGAGCTTCGTCGGCGGCGTCGTCGATCTCTATCGCGGCCTGCTCGAAGGCGAGGAGGCCCGCGTCGTCCACGCCTACGAGGTCTGGGGCTTCAAGGGCCTGACCAAGGAGCTGATCGACATCCTCAACATCTGGGCGCGGTTCATCTATGGCCCGCTGCTGGAAGACCGCACCCGTCGGATCGCAGAGGGGGTCAGCCCGGCCGAATACGGCCGCAAGCAAGCCTTCCAGGTCCATTCGGCGCTGAAGGCGCGCGGGCCGGTGACGGTGCCGCGCGAATTCGTCTTCATGGACCGCGCCGCGATCGGCCTGGGCGGCGTCTTCCTGCATCTCGACGCCGAGCTCAACTTCCACAGGCTGTTCGAGCAGGAGATCGAGGATTTCGGCGTGGCGCAGGTGGCCGATGCGCAGCGGGCGGCGCTGGCCGAGGCCAGGCTCTAGATTCGGGCAAGCGCCTCGAGCGGCGCCGTTCCCGGCAGGCCAGTCTTGCCGCCGGCACGATGCCGTCTTGGCCGCCCAACGCAGCGGCCGGGTGATTTTCCTTGACTTAAATCGATTTAATAGGCCAGTGGAGCCGATGTTCGTGATCCGGCGGCGCATGCCGCTGGATGCGCGCGACGGCCGCTCCGTTGCCGACCCTTCCGAGGTGCGGTACAGGGCGTCAGGATAGGGTCAAACTCGGGACTTTTTTCATGGCCGACCACGGACACGCCGCCGACATTCCGCAGATGGACTACAAGGAGCACGAGCGCACCTATCGCGGCTTCGTGCACTTCGCCGAAGTCGGCACGCTGGCCTGCCTCGCCATCGTCGCGGCGCTCGCCGTCGGCGGCGCCAAGCATGCCTGGGGTACCGCGATCATCGGCACGCTGCTGACCCTGGTCGGCACCGGCGTCGGCATCGCCGCCCCGTCGGTCGGCTGGCGCGCCACGCTCGTTCCCCTCGTTCTGATGCTGCTCGCGCTCCTTCTCTACTAAGCCCGAAAGGCCTGGCCTCCATGCGCATCGCTGTCCCAGCCGAAACGCAAGGGGCGGAGACCCGCGTCGCCGTGACGCCGGAAACCGTCCGCAAGTTCATTGGCCTCGGGGCCGATGTCGCAGTGGAGAAGGGGGCGGGCCTCGCCTCCGGGATTACGGATAGCGAGTACGAAGCGGCCGGCGCCACGCTGGCGCAGACGGCCGCCGAGGCGCTCGCCGGAGCGGACATCGTGCTGAAGGTGCGCCGCCCGGCCGAGGACGAGATCGCCGGCCTGCCGGCCGGCGCGCTCGTCGTCGGCATCATGGACCCCTATGGCAACGAAGCGGCTGTCGAAGCGTTGGCGAAGGCCAAGGTCGCGGCCTTCGCCATGGAGTTCATGCCGCGCATCACCCGCGCGCAGGTGATGGACGTGCTGTCCTCGCAGGCCAACCTCGCCGGCTATCGCGCGGTGATCGACGGCGCCGCCGAATACGGCCGGGCGCTGCCGATGATGATGACCGCCGCCGGCACGGTGCCGGCCGCACGGATCTTCGTGATGGGCGTCGGCGTCGCCGGGCTGCAGGCGATCGCGACCGCGCGGCGTCTCGGGGCCATCGTGACGGCCACCGACGTCCGCCCTGCGACCAAGGAGCAGGTCGAATCGCTGGGCGCCAAGTTCCTCGCCGTCGAGGACGAGGAGTTCAGGCAGGCGCAGACGGCCGGCGGCTACGCCAAGGAAATGTCCAAGGAATACCAGGCCAAGCAGGCCGAGCTGACGGCGAGTCACATCGCCAAGCAGGACATCGTCATCACCACCGCGCTGATCCCGGGGCGCCCCGCGCCGAAGCTGATCTCGGCGGCGATGGTCGAGAGCATGAAGCCCGGCTCCGTCATCGTCGACCTCGCGGTCGAGCGCGGCGGCAATTGCGAGCTCGCCAAGCCGGGCGAGGTCGTGACCACGCCGAACGGCGTCAAGATCGTCGGCCACCTCAACGTGCCCGGCCGGCTCGCCGCCACCTCCTCCAGCCTCTACGCCAAGAACCTCCTCGCCTTCGTCGAGACGCTGATCGACAAGGCCGGGAAGACGCTCGCGGTGAATTGGGAGGACGAGCTCGTCAAGGCGACCTGCCTGACCCGGGACGGGGCGGTCATCCATCCGAATTTCGCGGCCAAGGCCTGAAGGCGCACAGAGGGGAGTGTCACGTCATGGCTAATCCGGCACCCGAACAGGCGCTCGAACAGGCCCGCTCCGCCGCGGCACTGGCGAAACAGGCGGCCGAGCTCGCCGAAAAGTATGCCGAGCAGGCGGCCGCAGCCGCCGGCGCCGCGACGGGCGTCGACCCGACGGTCTATCGCCTCGCCATCTTCGTGCTCGCGGTCTTCGTCGGCTATTATGTCGTCTGGTCGGTGACGCCGGCGCTGCACACGCCGCTGATGTCGGTCACCAACGCGATCTCCTCGGTCATCGTCGTCGGCGCGCTGCTCGCAGTCGGCGTCCAGGCCGCGCCTGCCCTGGGCGACGGGCCGCTCTGGGCCAAGGTCTTCGGCTTCATCGCACTGATCCTGGCCTCGGTGAACATCTTCGGCGGCTTCCTCGTCACCGAGCGGATGCTCGCCATGTACAAGAAGAAGGGCTGACGCGCATGGCCGCCAATCTCGCCGCCCTTCTCTACGTCATCGCCGGCGTCCTCTTCATCATGGCCCTGCGGGGCCTGTCGCATCCGACGAGCTCGCGCCAGGGCAATCGCTACGGCATGATCGGCATGGCGATCGCCGTCGCGACCACGGTGGTCTTCTATCCGCCGGCCGGCTTCTCGGGCTGGCTGCTCGTCATCCTCGGCATCGCCATCGGTGGCGGCTTCGGCGCCTATATGGCCAAGCGCGTGCAGATGACGCAGATGCCGCAGCTCGTCGCCTTCTTCCACTCTTTGGTCGGCCTCGCCGCCGTGCTGGTGGCGGCGGCGGCGCTCTACGCGCCGGAAGCCTTCGGCATCGGCCAGGTCGGCAGGATCAAGGGCGCGAGCCTGTTCGAGATGGCGCTCGGCGTCGCGATCGGCGCGATCACCTTCACCGGCTCGATCATCGCCTTCCTCAAGCTCGACGGGCGCATGAGCGGCAAGCCGATCATGCTGCCGCAGCGCCACGGCATCAATATCGGCCTCGGCATCGCGCTGCTGGTGATGCTGCTGATCTTCCTGAAGACGGAGAGCCATTTCCTCTTCTGGCTGATCGTTCTGGTCTCCTTCGCGCTCGGCGTGCTGCTGATCATCCCGATCGGCGGTGCGGACATGCCGGTCGTCGTGTCGATGCTGAACTCCTATTCCGGCTGGGCGGCCGCGGGCATCGGCTTCACGCTCGGCAACATGGCGCTGATCATCACCGGCGCGCTTGTCGGCTCCTCGGGCGCGATCCTGTCCTACATCATGTGCAAGGGCATGAACCGCTCTTTCATCTCGGTCATCCTCGGCGGCTTCGGCGGCGAGACGGCCGGGCCGGCCGGCGGCGCCGCCGCCGAGGCGCGGCCGGTGAAGCAGGGTTCGCCGGACGATGCCGCCTACATCATGAAGAACGCCGGCAAGGTCATCATCGTGCCGGGCTACGGCATGGCGGTCGCGCAGGCGCAGCACGCGCTGCGCGAGATGGCGGACCTGCTCAAGAAGGAGGGCGTCGAGGTCAAATACGCCATCCATCCGGTGGCGGGCCGCATGCCCGGCCACATGAACGTGCTGCTGGCGGAGGCCAACGTGCCCTATGACGAGGTCTTCGAGCTCGAGGACATCAACTCGGAATTCGGCCAGGCCGACGTCGCCTTCGTCATCGGCGCCAACGACGTCACCAACCCGGCGGCGAAGACCGATCCGGCCTCGCCGATCTACGGCATGCCGATCCTCGACGTCGAGAAGGCCAAGACCGTGCTGTTCATCAAGCGCGGCATGGGCTCGGGCTATGCCGGCGTCGAGAACGAGCTGTTCTTCATGCCCAACACGATGATGCTGTTCGGCGACGCCAAGAAGGTCACCGACGAGATCGTCAAGGCGATGGCGCACTGAGCGCCTGAGCGCCTGAGCGCTGTCGCAGCGTCGCGCAGGGCCGGCTCGATGCCGGCCCTTTTCGTTCGCGCCTCCTCGCCGATCCGGACAGAGGCGCGATGGCGGGCGGGGATCCGCCGGCGGAAAGCCGGCCGCGCGCCTCAGAAGCGGAACATGCCGCCACCGCCGCCGAGGCGGGCCGAGCCGGCGCGGGCGATCTGGTTGTTGCCGTCGAGGCCGAGGGCACGCTGATAGGCCTCGCTCGCCTCGGTCTTCTTGCCCTGCTTCTCGAAGGCGAAGCCGCGGCCGGCCCAGGCGGCGGCGTTGCGGTTGTCGACATTGAGCGCGGCGGTGAAGTCCTCGAGCGCGGAATCGTATTTGCCCAGCGCGTTGAGGCTCTCGCCACGGGCGATATAGGGCGGGGCGGTGTAGGGGTTGCGGTCGATCACCGAGTCGAAGTCGGTGACGGCGTGCTGGTGCTGGCCTTCCTTCTGGTAGACCAGCCCGCGGGCGTGGAAAGCCTCGGCCGATTCCGGATTCAGGCGGATGGCGGTGTTGAGATCGGCGAGCGCCTGCTGGCTGTTGCCCTGGACGCGCAGCAGATTGGCGCGCGCGATGAAGGCCGGGGCATAGTTCGGATTGGCGGCGGTGGCGCGGTTGAAGTCCTGCAGCGCCGCGTCGTTGCGCCCGCTCTGGCGCAGTGCCAGGCCGCGATTGGTGTAGGCCGGCGCGAAATTGGCGTCGATCTGCACCGCCTTGGTGAAGTCGGAGATCGCGTCGGAATAGCGGCCGATGCGGGCATAGGCCGCGCCGCGGGTGTTGTAGGCCTGCGGGTCGTTCGGGTTGCGGTCGATCACGTCGCTGAGCGAGCGGATATTGACGCTCGCGGCCTCGGCATTGTCGGTCTGGAGTTCCGCGACGCCGGCACCGGAGCCCATGCTCACCGTGTCGCAGCCTGCGAGCGCGAGCGCGAGGCCCGTCGCGATCAGCCAGTTCCTGCCTGTGACCATGCTCTTGTCCATCACCCTGCTGCTCTCGTCCCCTGATGCGCCGCCCGGGCAGCGCGTCTCCTCCGCTAAAACGCCCAAGCTCTGACAATGCCTGGTTAACGACGCTACAAAAACAGCAGCGCCCGGAGAAGCTCCAGGCGCCCACCGATTTCAGAACGGTATCCGCGGCGGCCGGGCGCTGGTCCCGGCCGACCGGCTCAGGGGCGCTTCGGCTTCGCCGGCGCCGGCAACAGGCCCTCGCGCTGCAGCTTCTTGCGGATCAGCTTGCGGGCCCGGCGGACGGCCTCCGCCTTCTCGCGTGCCTTCTTCTCTGACGGCTTCTCGTAATGGCCGCGGAGCTTCATCTCACGGAAGATGCCTTCGCGCTGCATCTTCTTCTTCAGCGCCCGCAGCGCCTGGTCGACATTGTTGTCGCGAACGAGAACCTGCACGTCTGGAGTCCGTCGTTATACGTGGTCCGGAATCGGGGCGGCGACCTTTCCTCCGAAAGATCGCCGCGAAGGCCGTGCGGATAGCAGAATTCAGGCAGCCTGTCCACGCCGCACCGCGGTAAAACGCGCGGAAACGCGCTGGTTTCGAGGGGGCGGCCTGTTTCCGAGATCGGCCGGAGACGTCAAGCCCTCATCCCGAGGAGCGATCTCGGATCGCATCCCGAAGGATGCTTCGGACGTCTCCGGAGCCCGCCGGAGCTTCCTCCGCGACGCTGCTTGCGCGGCTTCTCGGGACGAGGGCTCCGCGAGGATCGCGGCGGGACGTCACTCGCCCTCGGGGACGACGCGGGTGACGTGGCCCATCTTGCGGCCCGGCCTTGCGTCGCGCTTGCCGTAGAGATGCAGATGCGTGCCCGGCTCGGCGAGGATGGCGCGCCAGCCCTTCACCTCGTCGCCGATCAGGTTCCGCATGGTGACGCGGCCGCGCCGCGCGGTCGCGCCGAGCGGGAAGCCGCAGACGGCGCGGACATGCTGGTGGAATTGCGAGGTCAGCGCCCCCTCGCTGGTCCAGTGTCCGGAATTGTGCACGCGCGGCGCGATCTCGTTGACGACGACCTGCTCGCCGCTCCCGCTCTCGACCAGGAAGAACTCGACGGCGAAGACGCCGACATAGGCGAGCGCCTCGCCGATGCGCCGTGCCGCCTCGATGGCGGCGGCCGCGGCCTCTGCGCCGATGCGGGCCGGCACCTGCGTCAGCGCCAGGATATGGTCGCGATGCTCGTTCTCGCAGACGTCGAAGGCGGCGAAGGAGCCGTCGGCGGCGCGGGCGGCGACGACCGAGACCTCGCGCGAGAAGCTGACGAAGCCTTCGAGGATCGCCGGGAAATGGCCGATCTCGTCCCAGGCCTGCGCGAGGTCGACATCGTCGGCGAGCTTGACCTGGCCCTTGCCGTCGTAACCGAAGCGCCGCGTCTTGAGGACGGCGGGGCGGCCGAGCCGGGCGACGGCGCGCTCGAGGTCGGCGAGCGAGTCGACCGGCTCGAATGGCGCCACGGCAAGCCCGAGCCCGGCGACGAAGCGCTTCTCGGTGAGGCGGTCCTGCGTCACCGCCAACGCCCTGGCGCCGGGATGGAGCGGCGTGCGTGCGGCGAGGAAGGCGGCGGTCGCGGCCGGGACGTTCTCGAACTCGTAGGTCACCACGTCGACGGCGTCGGCGAAGCTGGCGAGCGCCGCCTCGTCCTCATAGGCGCCGATGGTGTGGCGGGCAGCGACCTCGTAGGCGGGGCTGTCGGGCTCGGGCGCGAAGATGTGGGCGCGCACGCCGAGATCGGCCGCGGCCAGCGCCAGCATGCGGGCGAGCTGCCCGCCGCCGAGGATGCCGAGAACGGCGCCGGGGCCGAGACCGCGCGGATCGGGCTGGATCATGCGTCGTCCCTGGGGCGCTCGGCGACGGCGCCGCTCAGCCTGGCGCGCCAGGCGTCGAGCCGCTCGGCGAGATCGGCGTCGGAAAGCGCCAGGACCGCGGCGGCGAGCAGCGCGGCGTTGATCGCTCCGGCCTTGCCGATGGCGAGCGTGCCGACCGGGATGCCGCCCGGCATCTGCACGATCGAGAGCAGGCTGTCCTGGCCGGAGAGCGCCTTGGATTCGACGGGGACGCCGAAAACGGGGAGCGGCGTGAGCGAAGCGGTCATGCCCGGCAGATGGGCCGCACCGCCGGCGCCGGCGATGATGACCTTGAATCCCTCGGCCCTGGCGCCCTTGGCGAAGGCGACCATGCGGTCGGGCGTGCGATGGGCCGAGACGATGCGTGCGTCATGGGCGATGCCGAGCTCCTGAAGCGTCTCTGCGGCGTGGCGCATGGTCGCCCAGTCGGACTGGCTGCCCATGATGATGGCGACGGGAGGGGTCGGCTCGGCCATGAGATCCATGCTTCCCGGGAGGAGGGAGGAAGCGCGCGATCTAGACCGGCCGCTGCGTCGCAGGCAAGCGCGGAATCAAGGATTCGGACGGATATGCCGAAGAAGAGGCCGCGCACCGCGCCCCTTCGCGACGGAGGGGCGGCGAACCATGGACCGCTAGGCGATGATGTCCGGCGTCAGCTGGTCCTCGAGATAGGAGATGCGGTCGCGCAGATAGAGCTTGCGCTTCTTCAGCCGCTGGATCTGGACCTGGTTGACGGGGCCGAGCCGCTCGAGCGCGTCGATGGCGCTGTCGAGATCGCGGTGCTCCTCGCGCAGGCGCGCCAGCTCTGCCTGCAGGACCTCGATCTCCTCCGGGCTCAGTTCGAATCCCATGAAGCCGTCTCATCATCGCCGCGATCGGGCGCGACTATGCGCAGGCGCGGGCGGCGCGGCAAGGGCGTCGCCGGCGTGGATGCCGGGACGGCCCGCTCGCATTCACGCGCCTCGGGAAAGATCCCGGAAGGGATCACAGAAACTCATGGCGCGGTGCCCGTCTGCCCCGCAGACGCGAAGCCGGCTCTGTGTCAGACTTGACCTGCCAGAACGCTCATCAGGAGGATCCAGATGTCGCTGCAGACCCATCTCGCCGAGCTCGAACGCAAGCATCGCCAGCTCGAGGAAGCCATCGCCCAGGCGATCGCCAGCCCCTCGTCGGACGATCTCGGCGTGGCTGAGCTCAAGCGAAAGAAGCTGCTGCTGAAGGACGAGATCGAGCGGGTGCGGCAGACCATGCCGTCGCCGACATTGCATTAGGATGACAGCGCGGGCCGCGGCGGCCCGCGACGCATCAGCAGTTCGCAGCCGGTCCCGACAGGGGCCGGTTTTTTTTGTAGAGAGCCGCTTCCCAGCCGGTGCGAGGCGACCGGAACCGAGACTGTGCGCCGGCCGGCGCGGCGCGTCGACGGCTGGAAGCGCGGCGCCGATCGTGCGAGAAGCGTCCGAGCCGAGAGGGATATCCCGTTGTCCCGCGTCGATCCGCACAACACCGCGCGATACTGGAATGCGGCCGGCATGAACGGCGTCAGCTGCCTTCATGCCGATTTCACGACGCATGACTACGCGCCACACCAGCACGACGCCTTCGTCGTCGCGGTCACGGAGAGCGGGGGCTCCGAGTTTAAGAGCCGCGGCCGCAGCGACGAGGCGCACGAGAGCGTGCTGCTGGTCTTCAACCCCGCCGAGCCTCATTCCGGCCGCATGGGCCGGAGCAGGCGCTGGCGCTATCGCTCGATCTATCTGACGCAGCCCGCCATCGATCAGGTGACGGCCGATCTCGGCATCGCCCGTCCGGCCTATTTCATGCGCAACGTCGTCGCCGATGCCGATCTGATCGCGGCCTTCGCCCGGCTGCACCGCAGCCTGGACGATGGTCGCGACCCGCTCGAGCAGCGCGAGCTCCTGGCCGCCAGCTTCGGCCAGCTCTTCCGGCGTCATGGCGACGGCGCGAGGTCCGTCCCGGTCGCGCCGCGAGACGCGGCCGCGCTGTCGCGGGTGACCCGGCTGATGGCGTCCCGGCAGGCCGAGAGCGGGCTGACCCTGGACGAGATGGGGCTCTGGGTCGGCATGACCTCGTTCCAGCTCATCGGCCTGTTCAAGCGCGGCGTCGGGCTGACGCCGCACGCCTATCTGACCCAGCTGCGGCTGAAGGCGGCGATCCGGGAGCTGAGGGCCGGGGCAGCCATCGCGGACGCCGCCCTGGCCAGCGGCTTCTACGACCAGAGCGCGCTGACGCGGCACTTCAAGCGCTCCTTCGGCATCACGCCCCTGCAATACCAGAGGGCGGCCGCCAGCCGCTGACCGCTCAATTTCCGCCAATACCGCTCCGGGCCGCGGCTCCAGACTTCTTCCAAAAGGAGTCTTCGCGTGACGCGCTATTTCTGCCTGGACGAGCCCGAGCTGTTCGCGCTCGAAACCGTCGTGACCGCAGCCGAGCCGGGGCGGGTCCGGCTCGAGCGCTCGCCATTCTATCCCGGTGGCGGCGGCCAGCTGCCCGATCGGGGGAGCCTGCTTTGGTCGGGCGGCGAGGTCGCGCTCGCCGGCTTCGAGACGCAAGGCGATGGCATCTGGCATCTGCTCGCCGAGCCGGTCACGCTGTCCGATGCCGTGGTGGCGGAGGTCGACCGGCCGTTCCGCCAGCTCATGCGCGAGCTCCACACCGATCTGCACATCGTCAACGCGCTCGTCTACCAGGGCTTCGACGGCGCCCTCGTGACCGGCGTGCAGATGAACGAGGACGGCACTGCCCGGATCGATTTCGATCTGCCGGAGGCCGACAACGAACGCCTGCGCGGTCTCGAAGGCGCCATCAACGAGGTGATCAGGCAGGACCTGCCGGTTCTCGAGACCTATATCGACGCGGGCGAGGCCGTCGACGAGCCCGGCCTGATCCGCTCGCGCTCGGTGGCACCGCCGCCGACGGCCGATGGCCGGATCAGGGTCGTCGAGATCGCCGGGCTCGACCGTCAGGCCTGCTGCGGGACGCATCTGGCGGGAACGGGGGCGTCGCGACCGGTGCGCATCCTCAAGATCGACAACAAGGGCCGGCACAACCGGCGCCTGCGCATCGGCCTCGACGGCGCGTGACGCCGGCCATGTCCGCCCAGTCGAGAGGGCTCCTTGCCCGTCCGCTGCTCCTGCTCTGGCTGCCGCCGCTGTTCTGGGCCGGCAACCTCGTGCTCGGCCGCGCGCTCGGGCCGAGCTTTCCGCCGGTCTCGCTCGCCGTCGGGCGCTGGCTGGTGGCGCTGGCCTGCCTCGTCCCCTTCGTCGGCCGGCAGCTCTGGCAGGAACGGGCGCTGGTGCGGCGGCATCTCCGCCTGATCGTCGCGTGCGGAGCCTTCGGGATCGCGGGGTACAACGCTCTCGGGTATCTCGCCTTGCAGACGACGCCCGCCGCCAGCGTCGCCTTCCTGAACTCGACCTTGCCGCTGATGGTGCCGCTGGCGGCCTTCGCGCTCGGGGTCGAGCGCGTCTCCGGCCGGACGCTCGCCGGCATCGCGGTCTCCTTCGCCGGCGTCGTCTGGATCGTCGCGCGCGGCGATCTCCAGCAGCTGCGCGAATTGCGGGCCGATGGCGGGGAACTGCTCGTGCTCGTCGCGGTCGCCAACTACGCGGTCTATTCGGTCCTGCTCCGGCGCAAGCCGGCGGCCTTGAGCCCGCTCGTCTTCCTCGCTGCCACGATGGCAGCGGGCCTGCTCGTGCTTGCGCCGTTCTGGCTCGTCGAGCTGGCGCGGGGCGCACGCATTCCGACCGATGCCGGCTCGGTCGCGGCCGTGCTCTATATCGGCGTCTTCGCCTCGCTGATCGCCTTCATCCTCTGGGGGCATTGCGTGGCGACGCTGGGGCCGAGCGTCACCGGCGTGTCCTTCCATCTGGTGGCGCTGTTCACGGCGCTGCTCGCCGTCGCCGTCCTGGGCGAACCGGTCCGCGGCTTCCACCTCGTCGGCATGATGCTGATCCTCGCAGGGTTCTTCCTCGCGACGAGATCCGCGAAAGGAGCCTGGTCCAGGCTCGTGCCGCAGCCGGGCCGGCCGAGGCTCTGAGCGGCACCATGGAGACGGTCGAGATCCTGCGCAGGCTCGTGGCTTTCGACACGACCTCGCGGCGCTCCAATCTCGATCTGGTCCACTGGACGGCCGACTATCTCGCGAGCGCGGGGGCGCGGATACGCCTGACCCGCGACGCCGCCGGCGAGAAGGCCAATCTCCTGGCGACGCTCGGGCCCGACGAGCCGGGCGGCATCGTCCTCTCCGGACATACCGATGTCGTCCCGGTCGACGGTCAGGACTGGGCGGGCGATCCGTTCGCGCTCGCCAGCCGGGATGGGCGCCTGCACGGCCGCGGCGCCGTCGACATGAAGGGCTTCGTCGCGGCCTGTCTCGCGGCGGTTGCGGGCTGGCGGGGCGGGAGCCTGCGGCGGCCGATCCACATTGCCCTGTCCTATGACGAGGAGGTCGGCTGCCTCGGGGTTCCGCTGCTGATCGCCGACCTGCTGGCGCAAGGCCCGCCGCCGGCGCTCGCCATCATCGGTGAGCCGACGCAGATGCGCATCGGGCTCCGCCATCGCGGCTTCTACGGCTATCGCAGCGTCTTCCGGGGCCGCCCTGCGCATTCCAGCGATCCGCGCCTCGGCGCCAGCGCGATCGAGCCGGCGGCGGCCTTCGTCGCGGCCCTCGCGTCCCTCGGTGGCGCCGAGGCCGGAGAGCGAAACGGAACCACCGTCAACATCGGCAAGATCGCCGGCGGCAGCGCCATCAACATCGTTCCGGAACGCTGCGAGGTCGTCTGGGAGGTCCGGCCGCCGGAAGCGTTCATGGCCGGCGCCGTGCTCGCCGCCGTCGAGAGCCTGGCGGGACGGCTGCCGGCCGGGGTGAGCGTCGAGACCACCGCGCTTGCGCGCGTGCCGCCGCTCGATTGCGATCCCGACGGCCCGGCCGCCGGCGTGGCGCGCGGCCTTGGCGGGCTCTGGCCGCCGCTCGCGATGCCGTTCGGAACCGAAGCCGGCTTCTTCCAGCAGGCCGGAATCCCGGCCTTGGTCTGCGGCCCCGGCTCGATCGCGCAGGCGCATCAGCCGGACGAATGGATCGCGGTCGCAGAGCTGGAGGCGGCGGATCGATTTCTTGCATGCGTTGGGGAGTGGGCGGCGGCGAAATTATAGGGCTGGTCGGAAGATCGGTGGCGAATGCCCTCACAACCCCCGCGCCATCTCCCGCAGCTTGAACGCAAGCATCGCCAGCTCGAGGAAGCGATCGCGCAAGCGGTGGCCAGCCCCTCGTCAGACGATCTCGGTGTGGCCGAGATCAAGCGGAAGAAGCTGCCGCTGAAGGATGAGATAGCGGGTGCGGCAGACCATGCCGTCGCCGACGCTGCATTGAGTTCCAAGGGCGGGCCGCGGCGGCCCGCAGGGAGTTCCGCGTAACTTGTGCATGGCCGGCCCCGAGAGGGGCCGGTTTTTTATGGCGGACAGGGTTGCGTGCCGCCGCCGCGGCATCGCTGGAATCGACGGTGATGTTGAAGGCGGGAAGGTCAGCTTTCGACCCGTTGCAGACGTAGCGCAAACGCGGCAGAATTGCGTTTGGATCAAGCGCGAACTTAATCATACGATGACCGACAAAAATCACAGGCGCACGAACAAGCCGCCGGTCAATCAGCGCCATTGTCCCGAAGAGTATCGGAATGGTCGTGCTCCGGCCTCCGGCAAGGACACTTCATCAAGTCACATTGGAAAGACCGACTATCTCGATAAGTCTCAGTCGAGCTGGACGGGCGAAGCTCCGCTTAGTGGAAAGCGCTTTTGCGCCCACGTCTCAAATGACTTCACGGATGGCCATCGGGGGATGGCTCGCGCGGTAGCAGGCGCGCAGAAATACGTTCGCTCACGGATTCGCTTTCACGAGAATGCCGAGGTCAAGCGGCTGGCGAAGGGCATTATTTCCGACGAATAGTGCACGCAGAAGCGACCCGTTACCGACCCGTTGCGGACAGGCATTCTCGCCGCGGTCAGTCTGAGATTCGTTCGATGATTTGCTGCATGACGTGCCGCAACTCATATTGGCCAGCATAATAAACGTCGATCTCTCCAAATGATGAATACGGAGAGATATCAAAGCCATCTTCAATGTCATTATACCAGATCACGGATCTACCGCATATGGCGACAACCCAAAAGTCACCGGTCAGATCACCCCGGGGCTTGAGCGCCCATTTGACCGGCGTGATGGCAACGCACTTCCAAATGCGCAGCTCGTCTGCCGACATTTGAGCTTCGTCGACTCTGATCTGGTCGTAAATGAAAGGCTCTGTAGCGGGTGACCAGTCCATACTCATCCCTAAGCAGGCATTGAATTGTCGGCAAAAGCGGCGCGGATGATTGGCATGATTGGGTGCTCCGCCACAAACCAGTCACTGGCGATGAACCGCACGAACATCTCGGGTTCGGCCGGTGCCTTCACCTGTTCGAGTGTAGCAGACCCGACGCGCAAGACCGACTCAAGAGCCTCTTCATCGAAAACGTAGAGCGCCCCGCTTTTGATGCAGCAATGGTGCGGGCCAATGGCGATAGCTCTCAGGCCGCGAGCCACTGCCTGCGCGATGACATCCTCGACCTTTAGCCCGAGCACCTGCGTGATGGTCTGGAGGGGCAGATAGCCGACTGCCTTTGCAGGGCCGACGAGCGTCAGGCTTTCAAGAACGTAAGAGGGAACGTCGGCCGCCATCGCCCGTAGCGTAGGCGGGCTGAGTTAATGACCGCTATCGACCCTAAGCTGACACTGCTTTCACAACGTGATACGCGGCGCGACATCATTTTCAGAACAGGTTCGCGTCGATGACGACCGTATTCGTGCTCTTCCACACGCATGATCTCGGTGAAGGCGAGACCGACGATAAGCTCATCGGCGTTTACGCATCCTTGGCCGACGCTCAACACGCTCAAGCCCGGACCGCAGCGCTAAAGGGCTTCCGCGACGCGCCAGAAGGCTTCGTGATCGACCCGTATGAAATCGGGAAGGATCATTGGACCGAGGGTTACGTGACAGTCAGAACGCGAAGGCCTCTTCAACGTCGGGCACCGGACTGATCAGAGAAAACTCAACGTCCGCTTCCGCCCCTTAGCGGCTTGAGCACACCCCCCTCACAACCCCCGCGCCATGTCCCGCAGCTTGAACTTCTGGATCTTCCCGGTTGAGGTCTTCGGCACTTCGGTGAAGATCACCGTCTTCGGGCATTTGAACGAGGCGAGCAGGGTCCTGCACCAGGCGATGATCTCGGCCTCGCTGGCGTGCTGGCCGGGCTTGAGCTCGACGAAGGCGCAGGGCGTCTCGCCCCATTTCTCGTCGGGGCGGGCGACGACGGCGGCGGCCTGCACGGCCGGGTGCTTGTAGAGCGCATCCTCGACCTCGATCGAGGAGATGTTCTCGCCGCCGGAGATGATGATGTCCTTCGAGCGGTCCTTGAGCTGGATGTAGCCGTCGGGATGCATCACGCCGAGATCGCCGGAGTGGAACCAGCCGCCCGCGAAGGCGGCCTTCGTCGATTTCGGGTTCTTGAGATAGCCCTTCATCACGACATTGCCGCGGAACATCACCTCGCCCAGCGTCTGGCCGTCGCGCGGCACGGGCTGCATCGTGTCGGGATCGCGGACGTCGAGCCCCTCCAGCGCCGGATAGCGCACGCCCTGGCGCGCCTTGAGCGCCGCCTGCTCGCCGGCGGGCAGGGCATCCCAGGCGCCGTTCCACTCGTTGACCACGGCGGGGCCGTAGACCTCGGTCAGCCCGTAGAGATGGACGACGTTGAAGCCGGCCTGCGCCATGCCGGCGAGCACGACCTCGGGCGGCGGGGCGGCGGCGGTGAAGAAATTGACCTTCTGGCCGAAGCTGCGGCGCTCGGCCTCCGGCGCGTTGAGCAAGGTCGACATCACGATCGGCGCGCCGCACATATGGGTGACGCCATGATCGGCGAGGGCATCGTACATCGCCCTGGCGCGGACCTGGCGCAGGCAGACATGGGTGCCGGCGAGCAGCGAGATCGTCCAGGGGAAGCACCAGCCATTGCAGTGGAACATGGGCAGCGTCCAGAGATAGACCGGGTGCCGCCCCATGCCGCCGGTGAGCGCGTTCGAGGTCGCGAGCAGATTGGCGCCGCGATGGTGGTAGACCACCCCCTTGGGATCGCCGGTGGTGCCGGAGGTGTAGTTCAGCGAGATCGCATCCCACTCGTCCGCTGGCATCAGCCAGTCGAAATCGGGATCGCCCTGCTCGAGGAAATCCTCGTATTCGGTGCCGCCGAGCCGCTCGCCCGGCCCGTCATAGACCGGGTCGTCATAGTCGATGACCAGCGGCTTCACCTTGCAGAGCGAAAGCGCCTCCCTGATCGTCTTCGAGAATTCGCGGTCGGTGATCAGAGCCTTGGCTTCGCCATGGTCGAGCGAGAAGGCGATGATCGCGGCGTCGAGGCGGGTGTTGAGCGTGTTGAGGACGGCGCCGCACATCGGCACGCCGTAATGGCATTCGAGCATGGCCGGCGTGTTAGGCAGCATGGCCGCGACGGTGTCGTTCTTGCCGATGCCATGCTTGCGCAGCGCCGAGGCGAGCCGGCGGGTGCGGGCATAGAGCTCGGCATAGGAGCGCTTCAGCGGGCCGTGGATGACGGCGACATGGTCCGGGAAGACGCTCGCCGCGCGCTCGAGGAAGGGCAGCGGCGACAGCGGCTGGAAGTTCGCCGGGTTGCGGTCGAGATCGGTGTCGTAAGGTGAGAGCGGCATGACGTTCGGCGTTCCCGGCGGTTGTTGCCGGACAGCCTAGAAGCCCGCTCCGCCCACGGCAATCAGCCGAAAAGCGGACGCAGTCCGTCGAAGACGAGTTTCACCCCGACGGCGACGAGCAGCCAGTAGATCAGGGTGTAGAAGCGTTCGGCCGGGACGCGCCTGACCAGCCAGACGCCGGCGACGGTCGAGAGGATCGCGACGGGCGCCAGCGCCGCCGAGGCCGCGAGGTTCTGCGGGCTGAACTGGCCGAGGACGAAATAGGGCAGCACCTTGATCCAGTTCATCAGCGCGAAGAAGAGCGCGCCGGTGCCGACGAAGACCGCCGGCGGCAGGCGCTGCGGCATCACATAGATCTGGAAGGGCGGGCCGCCGGCATGGGCGATCATGCTGGTGAAGCCGCAGATCGCGCCCCAGAGCGTTCCTGCGGCGTAGTTCGCCGTCGTCACCGGCTGCGGCGCCGTCTTGCCCGCGAGCAGCCGGCGCAGCGCGAAGCCGATCGAGATCACGCCGACCGCGAGGCCGACGGCGGCGTCGGAGACCTTCGCCGCCAGCAGATAGCCGGCGAGCACGCCGAGCAGCATGCCGGGCAGCAAGGTCGCAAGATTGCGGCGGTCGAACTCGCGGCGATAGGACCAGACCGTGACGACGTCCTGGACCATCAGGATCGGCAGCATGATCGCCGCCGCCTGCACCGGCGAGACGATCAGCGCCATCAGCGGCAGCGAGAGCAGGCCGAGGCCGGAGAAACCGCCCTTGGACAGCCCCATCAGGACCACGGCCGGGACCATCACGGAGAAGAAGGCGAGGTCGAAGCTCATGCGGTCGGCGATCCTGGCCCGGCGGCGCGCCGGAGGTGCGACGCGGCCCATCCGAGTGCGCTGAAAGTCTGAGATGGCGGCGCTTGCGCGCAAGCGGCGGACATGGGCACGATCCCGCGCCAGATCCGGCCCGCAGACGGCCAGCCCGAGCGCAGCTCTAGGATGAACAGCCGGCGAAGAGGAACGCGTTTCATGACTGCCAGCCATGCAAGCCGCTATGCCGAGACCTACGCCGCCTGGCAGCGCGACCCCGAGGGCTACTGGGCCGGGATCGCCGCGGGCGTCGCCTGGATCAAGCCGCCGCAGGCGATCTTCGACGCGAAGGCCGGCGCCTATGGCCGCTGGTTCCCGGATGCGACCTGCAACACCTGCTTCAACGCGCTCGATCGGCATGTCGAAGGCGGGCGCGGCGAGCAGGCGGCGCTGATCTACGACAGCCCGGTCACCGGCACCAAGGCCAGCTTCACCTATGCCCAGATGCTGGACGAGGTCGCGACGCTGGCGGCCGTGCTGCAGGATCAGGGCGTCGGCAAGGGCGACCGCGTGGTCATCTACATGCCGATGATCCCCGAGGCGGCCTTCGCCATGCTGGCCTGCGCCCGGATCGGCGCCGTGCATTCGGTGGTGTTCGGCGGCTTCGCGGCCAAGGAGCTGGCGACCCGCATCGACGACGCCAGGCCGAAGCTGATCCTGACCGCGACCTGCGGCATCGAGCCGACGCGCGTGGTCGAATACAAGCCGCTGCTCGACGCCGCGATCGACATCGCCGCCCACAAGCCCGCGGCCTGCATCGTGCTGCAGCGGCCGCAGGTCGACGCGTCGATGCACGTCAGCCGCGACAAGAACTGGCGGACGCTGGTCGCCGCCGCCCGCGCCGGCGGCCGCAAGGCCGATTGTGTCGAGGTCGCCGCCACCGACCCGCTCTACGTGCTCTACACCTCCGGCACCACCGGCCGGCCCAAGGGCGTGGTGCGCGACAATGGCGGGCACATGGTCATGCTGCTCGCGACGATGTCGCAGCTCTACGACGTGAAGCCCGGCGAGGTGATGTTCACCGCCTCGGACGTCGGCTGGGTCGTCGGCCACAGCTATATCGTCTACGGGCCGCTGCTGCAGGGCGCGACCACGATCCTCTACGAGGGCAAGCCGGTCGGCACGCCCGATCCCGGCGCGTTCTGGCGGGTGATCTCCGAGCACAAGGCGGTCGCGATGTTCACCGCGCCGACCGCCTTCCGCGCCATCCGCAAGGAGGACCCGCAGGCGATCCATCTCAAGGATTACGACCTCTCGCAGTTCCGCACGCTGTTCCTCGCCGGCGAGCGGGCCGATCCCGACACGCTGAAATGGGCCGAGGAGGTGCTGAAGGTGCCGGTGATCGACCATTGGTGGCAGACCGAGACCGGCGCCTGCATGGTCGGCAATCCGGTCGGTCTCGGCCTTCTGCCGGTGAAGCACGGCTCGCCGAGCGTGCCGATGCCGGGCTACGACATAAAGTGCCTCGACGAGGGCGGCAGGCCGGTGCCGGCGGGGACGATGGGCGCGATCGTGGTCAAGCTGCCGCTGCCGCCCGGCGCGCTGCCGACGCTGTGGCAGGACGATGCCCGCTTCCGCAGCGGCTATCTCGAGACCTATCCGGGCTATTACAACACCTCGGATGCCGGCTTCATCGACGCGGACGGCTATGTCTTCATCATGGGCCGCACCGACGACATCATCAATGTCGCCGGCCACCGGCTCTCGACCGGCGGCATGGAGGAGGTGCTGGCCTCGCATCCGGCCGTGGCCGAATGCGCCGTGGTCGGCATCAGGGACACGCTCAAGGGCGAGCAGCCCTGCGGCTTCGTCGTGCTCAAGGCCGGGGTGACGCAATCGCCGGCCGAGGTCGAGAAGGAGCTGGTCGGGCTGGTGCGCGAGAAGATCGGCCCCGTCGCCGCCTTCAAGCTCGCCATCACCGTGGCGCGGCTGCCGAAGACGCGCTCCGGCAAGATCCTGCGGGCGACGATGAAGAAGATCGCCGATGGCGAGGACTACGCCATGCCAGCGACGATCGAGGATCCGGGCGTGCTGTCCGAGATCGACACGGCGCTGAAGGGCAGGGGGCTGGGCTAGTTCAGAGCCCCAGCGCGGCGCCGTTCCAGCGCAGCAGGCGCGCCGGAAGTTCGAGCCGCATCAGATCCTCGCCGACGATCAGCGGGCCCGCATAGCCGCCGGCGCGGATCTCGGCGAAGAGCGCCGCCGTGTCGGCTCCCGGCGGGACGAGATGGGTCAGCGCCAGCGCCTCGACGCCGGCGCGGCTCGCCAGGCCGGCGACCACGGCCGGGGTCATGTGATAGCTCTGGACCGAGGCCACCGTCTGCGCCGAGCGGACGCCGGCGACCACCGGCATCTGGCTGTCGACGAAAACCTCGCAGACCAGCAGGTCGCAGCCCTGCGCGGCCTGTTCCAGCGAAGGCGTCAGGCGGGTGTCGCCGGAGAAGACGATGCGGCTGCCGCCGGCCGAGAGCGCGAGCCCGAAGGCCGGTTCGACCGGCTTGTGATCGACGAGGAAGGCCTCGATCGAAAGCCCGCCGAGGCCGGAGACCCGGCCCTCGCGCAATTCCTCGAAGGCGACCTCGAGGCCGGTCGCGTCCGGGCGCTTCTCGAAGGCGATGCGCAGCGCCCGTTCGCGGGCGAAGGCCTCGTATTGCCCGCGCATATTGGCGAGCGCCGGCTGCGGCGCGAGCACGCGCCAGGGCCGGTTGCGGCCCTGATGCCAGGCGGAGACGACGAGCTGGTAGAAGTCGACCAGATGGTCGGAATGCTCATGCGTGACGATGAGCGCGTCGATCCCGGCCCCGGCATGGCCGGCGGCGACGAGGCGCTGGCTGACGCCGGAGCCGCAATCGACCAGAACCTTGATCCCACCGGCCTCGACGAGATGGGCGGGGCCGGCGCGGCGCAGGCTGACCGGCGGCGCGCCGGTGCCGAGGAAAGTGAAGGCGAGATCGGTCGTCACGGTCACTCGCCCCCATCCATGTGCCTTGGCTCAGTAGCCGCCGTCGTCGTCCTCGTCGGCCGGGCGCTTGAGCTGCTTCAGCTTGGCGAACACCGATTCGACGTCGATCTTCTCTTCTTCCTGCCGCTTCGGCCGGCTCATGTCGGCGAAGGGCTGGGAGGACGGAGCCGGCTCCGGCGCCGTGGTCTCCTCGGCCGGGAGCAGGGTCGAGCCGGTCTCCTGCAGGACCATGGCCGGGCGCTCCTTGGCGGCGCGGGCCACCTCGAAATCGAGATCCATCTGCGAGGTCAGGCCGAGGCTGACGGGGTCGATCGGCTGCAGCTGCTGGGTGTTCCAGTGCGTGCGGTCGCGGATCTGGGCGATCGTCGTCTTGGTCGTGCCGATCAGGCGGATGATCTGCGCGTCCTTGAGCTCGGGGTGGTTGCGCAGCAGCCAGAGGATGGCGTTCGGCCGGTCCTGGCGCTTCGAGACCGGGGTATAGCGCGGGCCCTTGGTGCGCTTGATCTCCGGCACCTTGACCTTGCGCTCGGCGAGCTTGAGCTGATGCTTCGGATCCTTGGCGGCGCGCTCGAGCTCCTCGCGGGTGAGCTGGCCGGAGGTGATCGGATCGAGGCCCTTGATGCCGGCCGCGACCTCGCCATCGGCGATGCCGCGCACTTCGAGCGGGTGCAGTTTGCAGAACTCGGCGATCTGCTCGAAGGTCAGCGAGGTGTTCTCGACCAGCCAGACCGCGGTGGCTTTCGGCATCAGCGGCGTTTGTGACACGGGCCGTCTCCCAGGGATGTCGCGGCGATACAGCGAAGGCCGCGGGCAATAGCTCTCAGGCGCCGACCGGCCGCCCCGGCCGGTCATCCAAATCATCGACGATGAGGAGGATGGAGCGCCTTATAGGCAAAGCCGTGATCGCTGTCCATGGAAAGCGTGCGGCAGGGGCTTCTGCGCTCCAATTCAAGCATAATCCCCTTCGTCCCGGATCGGCGCGGCCGCGCCGCTCGTTCGGGACGACGGGGCGCGGCGGTCCACCTCGATCAGGACCGGATCAGCGCCTCACACCGTCAGCACGATCTTGCCGATATGGGCGTTGCTCTCCATCAGCCGGTGCGCCTGCGCCGCCTGCGCCAGCGGGAAGCGGGCGTGGATCACCGGCTTGCAGCGCCCGGCCGTCAGCAGCGGCCAGACCTTCTCCTCGAGCTCGCGGGCGATCTGCGCCTTCTCGGCGATGCTGCGCGGGCGGAGCGTCGAGCCGGTATGGGTCAGCCGCTTCATCATCAGGCGGCGGAAGTCGACCTCCGCCTTCGCGCCGTGCAGAAAGGCGATCTGGACGATGCGGCCGCTCTCGGCGGCGGCGTCGTAATTGCGGTCGATGTAGTCGCCACCGACCATGTCGAGGATCAGGTCGACGCCGCGCCCGCCGGTCGCCGCCTTCGCGGCCGCGACGAAATCCTCGCTCCGGTAGTTGATGGCGTGGTCGGCGCCGAGGGCGCGGCAGGCCGCGCATTTCTCGTCGGAGCCCGCGGTTGCCAGGACGGTCGCGCCGAAGGCCTTGGCGAGCTGGATCGCGGTGGTGCCGATGCCCGAGCTGCCGCCATGGACGAGGAAGCTCTCGCCGCGCTTCAGCCCGCCGCGCTGGAAGACATTGGTCCAGACGGTGAAATAGGTCTCCGGGATCGCGCCCGCCTCCTCCAGCGACAGCCCGGCCGGGATCGGCAGGGCGTTGTCCTCATGGACGACGGCGTATTGGGCGTAGCCGCCCCCGGCGACCAGCGCGCAGACCCGGTCGCCGAGCTGATAGCGCGAGGCGCCCTCTCCGAGGGCGACGATCCGGCCGGCGAGCTCGAGGCCGGGGATGTCGGAGGCGCCCGGCGGCGGGGCATAACCGCCCTGGCGCTGCAGCACGTCGGGCCGGTTGACGCCGGCGATCGCGACCTCGACCAGGACCTCGCCGGGGCCGGGCCCCCGCACGGGGCGCTGCTGCGGTTTCAGGACATCGGGGCCGCCGGGGGCGTCGAAGCCGATCGCGGTCATCATCGCGGGCAGGGCGGTCATGATGGGCATCTCCTCGCCTGTGGTCTCGGCGTTCCCGTCCGATTAAGCTCCGGCGCTCCGAGGATGCAAGGCGAGGCTGCGATGGCTGGATTTCTCGACGACGACCGCCCGGCGCCGAAGCGGGCTCACGAGATCGGGCAGGACCTGTCGCAGCTCTCGGTGGCCGAGCTCGGCGAGCGGATCGGCCTGCTCGAAGCGGAGATCGAGCGGCTGAAGCTGGCGCGCGACGCCAAATCGGCCTCGCGCTCGGCCGCCGACGCCTTCTTCCAGAAGAAGGCCTGAGGCACGGCTGCGGCGGTCAAGCGGAGGCAAGGTCGCGACCCGTCGTCGCCGGCCGATGAGGCTTTTCCGCCACGCGACAAGATGCGCCGGCAGATGAACGGATATTCATCTTCGCAGCGACCGCCGAAGTGCCTATCCTGAACAAGTGGACGAAGGCGGCGGGTGCCGCCCGCCCGAGCCGACGCAATGTCGCGGCCGGGCCGCGTTCGACAGCGCAGCAGGCAGAGCATGACCGCCGGACAGTTGCCGGGCGATGCGCCTGCTTTTCGACAGGAGGGAGACGATGCGCGTCATTGCGCTCGCCATTGCCTTGCTCGCCGCCGCTCCGGCTTTCGCCCTGGAGGACATCGCCAGCCTGGGCCTGCGCGAGGATGGCGGCCAGCCGCTCGCCGCGTTCAGGCTGAAGCTGCCGGATACCGTCGTCGTCGTGCAGGCGCCGGTCACCGTGCTCGGCGGCCACAGCATCGAGATCAGGCGCGAGCTGGCGCCCCGGGTCAGCCTCGGCGCCACCTACCGCTACACCCTGGGCGAGCACCTGCACAGCGACCGCTTCGGCCTGAAGCTGACGATCACGCGTTGAACCGTAATCGCTCGAATTTGTCGCATTTTCAGCCGGCGTTAACGGCCGCTTAACGATTCCGATTTATGAATCGCATCGTCCAGATTGTCTGGATGTCGAGTGGCTCCTGCCCACTCTGTTTGACGCCTCCCTGTTGACCTTCGAGCCGCCTTCGGGGCGGCTCTTTTTTCGTCCACGGTCCGGATCGGCCGGACGGGCGGGGTGCGCCGGGCCGGACCATGGCACCGTTAACCTTAACGAGGGGTTACCACGGCGCCGACACGACGATGGCGTTATCCTTGCGGCGTCCCGGCCAGAGTCGGCGTCGTGTCCTTCGATCGCACGCCGCTGTGCCGATTGGAGACATGGGAATGACCGATCTGACGATGCTGAGGCCCGAGGCCGATGAGGGCGCGATCTCGTTTGCGCGCAGCTTCGTCAAATCGGACGCGTTCATGCAGCTGTTCCGCGAGGGGATGGGGTTGGTCGAGGGCACGGCGAGCTATCTCGACGGGGACGGGCGCGCCGAATCGGCCGCCCTTCCGCGCGAGGTCTCGCTGACCTATGCGACCGAGAGCATGCGCCTGACCACGCGCCTGATGCAGATCGCCTCCTGGCTGCTGGTGCAGCGCGCCGTCGCCGAGGGCGAGATGAGCGCCGAGCAGGCCCGGGCCGAGCACAACAAGGTCCGCATCGCCGAGCCGATGCTGCAGCCATCCAGCGCGGAGGCCGGCCGTCTGCCCGAGCGGCTGCGCGACCTGACCGCGCACTCGATCCGGCTCCAGGACCGGATCCGCCGGCTCGAGGAGCAGATGTCGGGCGCCGCCCGCCCGGCCGAGCCGAATCCGGTGCGCGGCCAGCTGGAAAGCCTGCAGGCGCGGCTCGGCCTGCTGCGCTGACGGCACCCCATCATGCCCGCGACAGCCGGGCACGATGCGAACCGGCCGCCGCCCGTCGACCTTATCCACGCAAAAAGCCCGGCCGCGAGGCCGGGCTTTTGCGTGGGCTGACCGGCCCGTCGGGCCGCGAAGCCGGATTTACTTCTTGCCGAGAGCGCCGAGGGCGCCGAAGCGTGAATTGAAGCGCGAAACGCGGCCGCCGCGGTCCATCAGCTGCTGGCTGCCGCCGGTCCAGGCCGGGTGCGTCTTCGGGTCGATATCGAGGTTGAGGGTGTCACCCTCCTTGCCCAAGGTCGAACGCGTGAAGTATTCGGTGCCATCGGTCATGACGACCTTGATGGTGTGGTAGTCGGGATGAATGCCGGTCTTCATGGCGAAATCCTCAATTCGAAAAGCGGGCGGCCGGAACGCGGCGCGCATCGCCGGCTCTTCGAACAATTCGTATGAGCCTGTCGTGAAGTGGGCTGCCCATAGCGCAGGAGCAGGCTCCGCGCAAGCTTTTCAGGACGGATGAATCGTGGCGGACGAGGACAAGCAACCCGGCAAGGCACGGCCCGATTTCAAGGCGCTGCGCTCGTTCTGGCCCTATGCGGTGGCGCAGAAGCGGCGGATCGCCCTGGCGCTCGTGGCGCTGGTCGTCGCCTCGCTCGCGACGCTGGCCCTGCCGCTCGCGGTCAGGCGCGTCATCGATGTCGGCTTCTCCGGTGGCGAGCAGCAGCTGGCGAATTCCTATTTCGCGATCCTGATCGGCGTCGTCGCGGTGCTGGCGCTGGCGAGCTCGTTCCGCTTCTACCTGGTGATGACGGTGGGCGAGCGCGTCGTCTCGCAATTGCGGGCCGACGTCTTCCGGCACCTGACCCGGCTCGAGCCGGCCTTCTTCGACGCCAGTCGCGCCGGCGACCTGGTCTCGCGCCTCACCGCCGACACCACCCAGATCAAGTCGACCTTCGCCTCCACCGCCTCGATCGCGCTGCGCAACGCCATCATGTTCCTCGGCGCCCTCGCCATGATGGTGGTGACGAGCCCGCGGCTGTCGGCGATCGTCATCGGCGCGATCCCGCTCGTCGTTCTGCCGCTGGTGTTCTCCGGCCGCAGCGTGCGCAAGCGCGCCCGCGCGGCGCAGGACCGGCTCGCCGACGCCTCCGCCTTCGCCTCGGAGGCGGTGGGGGCGATCCGCACCATGCAGTCCTTCGGGGCCGAGCGCGCGACGACGCAGCGCTTCCAGGCGGCCTCGGACGACGCCTATGCCGCCTCGCGCGATGCGACGCGCTCGCGCGCCTGGCTCTCCGGCATCGCGATCTTCCTGGTCTCGGCCAGCGTCGTGCTGGTGCTTTGGGTCGGCGCGACCGAGGTCTTCGCCGGCCGGATGAGCGGCGGGCGCCTGTCGCAATTCGTGCTCTACGCCGTGCTGGCGGCGAGCTCGCTCGGCCAGCTCTCCGAGGTCTATGGCGACATCTCGGCCGCCGCCGGCGCCGCCGGACGGCTCGGCGAGATCCTGGCGACCAGGCCGGCGATCACCGCGCCGCCGCATCCGAAGGCGCTGCCTGCGCCGCCCGTCGGCGCGCTCGCCTTCGAAGGCGTCTCGTTCCGCTATCCCGGCCGCGAAACCCTCGCCCTCGCCGAGCTCGACCTGGCGATCACGCCGGGCGAGCGGGTCGCGCTGGTCGGCCCCTCGGGCGCCGGCAAGAGCACGGTGCTGCAACTGGCGCTGCGCTTCTACGATCCCTTCGCCGGCCGCGTCGTCGTCGACGGCGTCGCCGGGCCGGAGGCCGATCCGAGCGAATGGCGCAGCCGCTTCGCGCTGGTGCCGCAGGAGCCGACCGTGTTCGGCGTCTCCGTCGCCGACAACATCGCCTATGGCCGCCCCGGGGCCAGCCGTGCCGAGATCGAGGAGGCGGCGAGGCTCGCCGCGGCCGACGGCTTCATTCAGGCGCTGCCGCAAGGCTACGACACCGTCATCGGCGAGCGCGGCGTCACCTTGTCGGGCGGCCAGCGCCAGCGCCTCGCCATCGCGCGCGCCGTGCTGAAGGACGCGCCGATCCTGCTGCTGGACGAAGCGACCTCGGCGCTCGATTCGGAGAGCGAGCGCGCCGTGCAGGACGCGCTCGACCGGCTGATGCAGGGCCGGACGACCCTCGTCGTCGCCCATCGCCTCGCCACCATCCTCTCCGCCGACCGCATCCTGGTGATGGAGGACGGGCGGGTGGTCGAGGAAGGCACGCATGCCGCCCTCGTCGCCAAGGGCGGGCTCTATGCACGGCTGGCAGCGCTCCAGTTCGGGCTGGAGGCGGCGTAGGCGCCGGCTGCCGCGATGCGCGGGCCCGGCCCGAGCATCCCACTGCCAGGAAAGCGACTCACTTCGCCCGTTTCGATCCGACCAGCTCGTCCCATTTCCGGAAGGCGACGACCATTCTGTCGGGCTTCAGCGGCAGCTCGATCGGGTTGTTGGCGATGAGGTCGCCATATTCCGGGCGGCCGAACTCGGCGATGACCTTCTGGCTCGCTTCCGGCGCCAGCGAGAGCGGCACGTTCTTCACCGCCGGGCCGGGATAGAGATAGCCCTCGTCATAGGAATAGGCCTGCATCTTCGGCGTCAGCACATGCGCCATGATGTCGAGCACGACGGCCAGCCGGTCGTTCGGGATGCCCTTGGGCACGCACATGAAGAAGGCATCCGAGACCCAGTGGAAGCCCTTCAGCGTGTGGATCTTCGCCTCTTTCGGGACGATGCCGAGGGCGCGCGGATTGATGTCCCAGCCGGTGGTCGAGATGATGATGTCGCGCGAGCCGTCGCCGAACTCCTTCATCGTCGCGCCGGTGCCGGCCGGATAGTACTCGATGTATTGGCCGAGCTCCTGCAGATAGGCCCAGGTCTTGTCCCAGCCGCCGACCGGGTCCTGCGGGTCCTTGTCGCCGAGGATATAGGGCAGGCCCATCATGAAGGTGCGGCCCGGGCCGGAATTGGTCGGGCGGGCATACATGAACCGGTTCGGATTGGCCTTGGCCCAAGCGAGCAGCTCCGCGGCCGTGGTCGGCACGGTCTTGACCCGGTCGGGCATGTACTCGAGCAGCGGGCCGGAGGGGTAGTAGTTGACGACGACGCCGAAGCCGTCGCCCTGCGCCTTGTGCAGGTTGAGCGCGGCCGGCTCGTAATTCGCCTCGATGTTCGGAAACTTGTCGGCGAAATCGGGCAGGATCTTCTGCCAGAGCTTCTGCTCGAGGCCGGCGGCGAGGCCGTCGCTGCCGGTCAGGATCAGGTCGAGATCGACTTTGCCGGCATCCTGCTGCGCCTTGAGCTTGCTGGCGAGCTCGGGGGCAGGGGCCTTCACGAAGGCGATGCGCGAGACCAGCCTGGGGTTGGCGGCGCGGTAATCCTCGAAGGCCTTCTGCATCAGGGCGAGGGCGCCGCCGACATCCATGACGCTGATCACGACGGGGCTGGTCGGCAGCGGCGGCGACGCCGCGAGCGCCGGCCCGCCCACCGCAAGCGCGCCAAGGCCGCCAAGGACGGTGCGGCGGTCGATAGCCTGAAGCTTCCTGGTCATTGCCTTCCCCTTCGTTGTCGCGCCGTCGAGGCGCTCATGCGTCGTAGCGGCGTTCCTGACCGGCGAGGCGGACCCGCCTCACCACGAGATCATCCGACCATTCGACCTCGGCCTCCGCAAGCGCGAGGCCATGCGCCGACAGCGCCGGCCGGATCGCGGCGCGCGCGTGGTCGGAGGCCATGGCGAAAGCCTGCTCCGGTGTCGCGATGCCCCAGGCGACGACGTTGCGCACCGCCTCGTCGAGGCAGAGCGCCGAGCCGGCGAGCAGGCCCTGGCCCTGGCGAACCGAACCATCCGGCATGCGATCGACCGCCATGCCGGCGAAATGGTAGCGGCCGGCCGGCGCTGCGGCCGCGACCACGGCGTCGGTCACCAGGATCGAGCGTTCGAAGCCCCTGGCCCGGATCAGCGCCTTCAGCGCCTTCGGATGCAGATGAATCCCGTCGGCGATGAAGCCGGCCATCAGCCGGTCCTCGGCGAGCTGGGCAAAGATCGGGTTGGCGAGCTTGTGCAGCGTTTGCGGCAGGCCGTTGCCGAGATGCGTCGAGAGCGACAGGCCCGCATCGGCCGCGGCCGCGACCTGAGCGAAATCGGCGGCGGAATGGCCGATGGCGACGATCCTGCCGGCGCCGGCCAGGACTCTGGTCAGAGCGACCGCGCCCTCGACCTCGGGGGCGAGCGTCACCATCAGGATCGGGCGCGACAGGCCGCGCTCGACCTCCGTGATCAGCTCCGGCCTGGCCGCCGTCATCGCCTGCGGCGGGTGGCAGCCGTGATAGCCCGGCGCCGGGTTCAGGAACGGGCCTTCGAGATGGTAGCCTGGACACATCAGCGCCCCGAGCCGGCTGCTGGCGACGGCGGCGTCGAGCGCCCGGAAGCGCTCGACCAGCTCGTGCGGATGGGCGGTGATGATCGTCGGCAGGCAATGGGTGACGCCGGTCGCGAGCATCGCCTCCAGGGCCCGGTCGAGATCGGCCGGGCCGATCGCCGGATCGTTGAAATCGACGCCGGCGAAGCCGTTGACCTGGAGATCGACGAGGCCGGGCGAAACGGGCATCGCCGCCTCAGCCCGTCTTCAGCAGGGAGGCGGCGGGCGGATCGAGGAACAGCACCGTATTGGGGTGGCGTTGCAGGATCGAGGCCGGGTGCAGCGGCGTGACCTCGCCTTCGAGCGCGTCCTTGACCGCCTTTGCCTTGCGCGCGTCCGGCACCGACAGGATGATCAGCTCGCTCTTCAGGATCTGGCGGATGCTCATCGAGATCGCCTGTTCCGGCACGGCTTCGAAGCTCTCGAACCAGCCTTCGCCGAATTGCTGCCTGCGGCAGGCCTCGTCGAGCGTGACGACGATATAGGGCTGCTCCGTCTCGAAATCGGCCGGCGGATCGTTGAAGGCGAGATGGCAGTTCTCGCCGATGCCGGCGAAGCAGAGATCGACGCGGCGCCCGGCGATCAGCGCATTGAGACGCTTCGTCTCGACGAGGGGATCGGCCTCGCCATCGACGGGGACGAAGGCCGGCTTGACCGCGAGCGGGGCGAGGAAACGCTGCTTCAGATAGCCGCGGAAGCTCGCAGGATGGCTCTGCGGCAGCCCGACATATTCGTCGAGATGGAAGGCGGTGACCTTCGACCAGTCGATGCCGTCGGCGGCGACGAGGTGCTGCAGCATCTCGAACTGGCTCGCGCCGGTGGCGACGATGATCGTTGCCTCGCCATGGCGGGCGAGTGCGGCGCGGATCGCCTGCGCGCCCAGCGCCGCCGCCTGCCGGCCGAGCTCGTTCTTGTCCTGGGTGATGCGGATATCGATCATGCTGCTCCTGCCGGCAGGGCTGCGGTGGTCCGCGCCTGGCACACTACCATACCAGCCACGCTAGCATGGTCGCGAGACGGCGCACCTGCCGGCAGGGCATGACACGCTTCCGCTTTTCGCGGGAGCGGCGCGCATAGGTTCGGGCCGGCGGTCGCTTCATCCTGCGGGCGTTCCCATGCGTTTGGGGAACGCCGCCTGTGGCGTCGGCTCGACCGGGGATCAGTTCTTTCGCAAGATCCGGTCCATCGGCTTCCCCCGTGCCAGCTCATCGACCAGCTTGTCCAGATAGCGGATTTCCCGCATCGTCGGCTCCTCGATCTCCTCGACCCGGACACCGCAGACCACGCCCTTGATCAGGCTTCGCGACGGATTGAGTTTGGGAGCCGAGGCAAAGAACGTCTCGCAATCGACCTGGGCGTCCAGCCTGGCTTTCAGCTCGTCCGGGTCATAGCCGGTGAGCCAGGAGATGACCTGATCGACCTCTGCTTGCGAGCGCCCCTTCTTCTCCGCCTTCCTGACATAGAGCGGGTAGATGCTCGCGAAGCTCGTCGTGTAGATCCTGTGCTTTGCCATCCGGTCCTCCCGCGACGTCGGGATTGGCGTGCCGACGCGGGACCGGCAGCCTGGCCCATGCCCAACATTCCTGCGCCGGGCGGCCGGCGAAACCCAGCGACCCGGGCAGCCCGCCTCACCGCTCGGTGATCTTGAACTCGATCCTGCGGTTGCGGCGCCAGGCCTCGTCGTTGTTGGCGACGTCGAGCGGCTGGAACTCGCCGAAGCCGGTGGCGGCGATGCGGTCGGCAGGGATGCCCTTGCTGATCAGGTATTCGACCACGGCGACGGCGCGCGCGGTCGACAGGCTCCAGTTCGAGGGGAATTGCGGCGAACGGATCGGCCGGTTGTCGGTATGGCCGTCGACGCGCAGGATCCAGGGCAGGTCCGGCGGCATCTCACGGCCGAGATCGGCGATGATGGCGCCGAGCTTGTCGAGCTCGCCGCGACCTTCCGGCTTGAGCACGGCCTGGCCGGCGTCGAAGAACACTTCCGACTGGAAGACGAAGCGGTCGCCGACGACGCGGATGTCCGGCCGCGTGCCGAGCACCTGGCGCAGGCGGCCGAAGAAGTCGGAGCGGTAGCGCGCCAGCTCCTGCACGCGCTGGGCGAGGGCGACGTTGAGGCGCGAGCCGAGCTCGGAGATGCGCGCCTGCGATTCCTTGTCCTTGGCTTCGGCGGCGGCGATCGCCTCCTCCAGCGCCGCGAGCTGGCGGCGCATGGCGACGATCTGCTGGTTGACCAACTCGACGGTGGCCTGCGCCTTGGCGGAGAGCTGCTTCTCGGCGTCGAGCGCCTTCTGCGTCTCGGCGAGCCGGGCCGGCGCGGTGCCGGCGGCGCCGTCGAGCAGGCCCTGGACGCGGGCGCGCTCGGCCTGCTCGCTGGCGAGCGAGGATTGCAGCAAAGCGAGCGAGTCCCGGGCCTCCTTGCTGCTCGCCCGCTCGAGCGCGAGCAGATCGCTGAGCTCGGCGATCTGGCGGTTCAGCCGGTCGAGCACCGTGTCCCGGCCGCTGATCTCCTGCGACAGGAAGAACTGGCCGAGGACGAAGACCGAGAGCAGGAAGACGATGCCGATCAGCATCGTCGAGAGCGCATCGACGAAGCCCGGCCAGAAATTGAGCTCTTCCCGGCGATGCGCGCGCGACAGGGCCATGCTCAGACGCCCTCGTGGTCAGTGCTCTCGATGCCGCAGCAGGATGGCAGGCTCATGACTCCCCCACCCGTTCGGCGGCGAGGCGCTCGATCAGCCGTTTCAGGTCCTTCTCGCGGGCCGCCTGGGCCTCGACCCAGTCGCGGATCAGCTGCTGCTCGGAGCGCATGTGCTGGACGAGGCCCTGGATGCCCTCGGCGAGATTGGCGAGGGCCTGCGTCGCGGCGCGGCTGTTGGTGCCGTCCTGGATCGCCGCCTGGAGCTTGTCGAGGCGCTCGACCACGACGTCGCCGGCCGCTGCCGGGCCTGCGAGCGGCAGCGCCGGCGCCATGGCCGCGGCGTCCGTGGTGGCGAGGCCGAGATAGCTCTCGACCTCGTTGCGGAAGCGGCGCTGGCTCTGCGCCACCTGCAGGTCGAGGAAGCCGAGGATCAGCGAGCCGGCGATGCCGAACAGCGAGGACGAGAAGGACAGGCCCATGCCGGCGAGCGGCGCGGCGAGGCCGGCCTTGAGCTCATCGAAGAGCACGCCGGCCTCGGCGCCGGTGCGCAGGCTCTTGATGACGTTTCCGACCGAGGAAACCGTCTCGAGCAGGCCCCAGAAGGTGCCGAGCAGGCCGAGGAAGACGAGGAGCCCGGCGAGATAGCGCAGCACCTCGCGGCCGTCGTCGAGCCGGACGGCGACCGATTCGAGCAGGCTGGTCGCCTGGCCCGGGGACAGGCTGCGGCGCTCCAGCGCCGGCAGGACCGCGGCGAGCGGGCTGATCACCTGGGTGCGCCGGACCATCGCGCCGGCCGGGTCGGCGGCGAGGCGCGTCGCGGCGCGGGCCTCGCTGTCGACGCGCCAGAGTTCGCGCAGCGCCAGCAGCACGCCGACCGCGAGCGCGCCGCCGATCAGCCCGTTGAGGCCCGGATTGGTCATGAAGGCGGTGACGAGGCCCGCCTGCAGGATGAAGATCAGGAAGCCGATCAGCGCGAGGAAGACCAGCGCGCGGAGCCCATAGCGCAGCGGACGGGAGAAGCGGAAGGTCTGCGGCCTCTGCGCCGCGGGCCCCGGGGGCTCCCGCGGCGGAACCTCGGGGGCCGCCTCGTCACTGGCCATGCCTGCTCATCCGATCGGTTTCGTCACGGCGGCGACTGTCGCCTCCCGCCACGCCGGGATCAAGCGGGAAAGCGCGCTATCCCGCTCAGAGCGCGGTCTTCAGCGCGGCGCGCAAGGCCGGCTCGCCGGCCTCGTTGCCGCAGATCACGTCCTTGGCCGAGGTCGGCTGCTTGCCGTCGAGCGTGCCGAAGGTGCCGCCCGCCTCGCGTACCATCACCGCGCCGGCACCGAAATCCCAGGTGTTGAGGCCGCGCTCCCAATAGGCGTCCATGCGGCCGGCGGCGACATAGGCGATGTCGAGGGCGGCCGAGCCCATGCGCCGGACATTGGCGAAGCGGCTCATCACCGCCCCGAGTTCCTTCAGGAAGAGCGGGTGGCCGCCCTTGCCGATATGGGGCACGCCCATGCCGATCAGCATCTCGGACGCTTCGCGCCGGCCGGAGACGCGCATGCGGCGGTTGTTGACATAGGCGCCCTTGCCCTTCTCGGCGATGAAGAGCTCGTCCTTGGCGGCGTCGTAGATCACGCCGGCGATGAACTGATTGTCGCGCTCCAGCGCCACCGAGATGTTCCAGTGCGGGATGCCGCGCAGGAAGTTGTGGGTGCCGTCGAGCGGGTCGACATGCCAGCGGTTGCTCTCGTCGGTCCCCGCGACGACGCCGCTCTCCTCCATGACGAAGCCGTAGCCCGGCCGCGCCTTCTCCAGCGCCGCGCGCAGGATCTCCTCGGCCTTGTGGTCGGCCTTGGAGACGAAGTCGCCCGGCCCCTTGGCGAGGACCTGGAGGTTCTCGACCTCGCCGAAATCGCGCTTCAGCGAACGCGACGCCTTCATCACGGCGTCGGTCATCACGGTCATCAGGGGAGAACGGATCATGGTATCGAACCTCGGGCGCGGGACGCGCGGCAGTGCGGAGCGAGTTATCAAAGAGCGGCGGTGGCGGAGCGGCGCCGGCTGCCCGGCGCGGATTTCCGCCGTCACTTGCTCGGTTGGCTCGGCGTCGTCAAGGCCGTGGCCTCGATCCGGTCGGCGGCGAGGCCGGCCGCGCGGCTGCGCTGCTCCGGCGAAAGCCGCTCCAGCACCTGATCGAGCGTGGCATCGGAGAGGCCCTGCGCGCGGGCGGCGAGATGCCAGGCGGCGGCCTCCGACAGATCGGGCGGGACGGCGCGGCCGAACTGGTAGAGCTTGGCCAGCCGGTTCTGGGCGATGGCGTTGCCCTTGTTGGCGGCGCGGATGAAGAGCCGCGCCGCGGCGCGCTCGTCCTTGGCGACGCCGTCGCCGTTGAACAGCATGATCGCGTATTCGACCTCGCCGGCGATGAGCCCGGTCGCGGCGGCCTTGCCCATCCAGTCCGCCGCCATGCCGTCGTCCTGGGGCACGCCGCGGCCCATCTTGTAGAGCACGGCGAGAGCGTGCTGGGCGTCGCCGAGATCGGAGGCGGCGGCGACCCTGAGGCAGCCGATGGCGCGCTGGTCGTCCTGCGGCCGCGCCGTCGCGAGCAGGGCGATGGCGAGATTGTAGTTGGCGGCGGGGTGGCCGGCGGCTGCGGCCTTCTCCAGAAGGGCTCCGGCCTTCTTCGGATCGCGCGCCACGCCATGGCCCTCCAGCATCGCCATGGCGAAGGCGAACATCGCGTTGACGTCGCCCTTCTCGGCCGCGAGCCGGTACCAGTCGGCCGCGGCCTTCGCGTCCTCGCGGACGCCGAGCCCCTGCCGGTAGATCTCGCCGAGCAGCGTCATCGCCGCGGCGTCGTTCGGATCGGTCTCGAGCCGCTTCAGCGCTTCCGACTGGGCCCGCCGATAGTGTCCGGCCTGATAGGCGCCGTAGGCGAGGTCCGGCTCCGGTTCCGCCGCGGCGGCAGCGGGGAAGGCGAGGAGCAGGGCGAGCGCGGCGAGCGCAGCCCTCATCGCGCCGTCCTGCGGGCGTATTGCGCGGCGATCGCGGCGTCGGCCTCGGCGACGGCGGCCCGGATGTCGACGCCCTCGGCGAACAGCCATTCGCCCAGCGCGACGAACTCGGCGCCGGTCTCCACCAGCGCCGGGACGGAGGCCGCGTCCGGGCAATAGGCGATGCAGGGCGTCTCGAAGATCTCGGCCCACCAGGAGGCGCGTTCGACGACCGCCGGCAGCGGCGGCAGCGAGCCGTCCGGCCGCGGTTCGCCGAACATGACGTAGTCGACGCCGGCCTCGCCGGCATCCATGGCGTCATGGCGCGAGCGCAGGCCGCCGGCGCCGACGATGCGCTCCTGCTTCAGGCTGGAGCGGGCTTCGGCGATCGCCTCGACGCGGGTCAGGTGGACGCCGTCGGCGCCGCCGCGGCTGGCGACCTGGGGCGAGGCCTCGACCACCAGGGCGACGTTCTGCGCCTGCACCGGCGGCGCCAGCGCCTTGACGCGTTCGGTCAGGCTGCGCTCGTCGCCGGGCGCGAGCCGCAGCAGCACGGCCGCGACATCGCCGCCGGCGAAGGCCTGCATCAGGCGAAAGGAGATCGCGCCGGGGTCGGAGACCGGCGGCGTGACGAGCATCAGGCGGGTGCGGGGCGAGGGCGTGCTCATGATCGTTCGCGCAAACGGCCCGCGGCGTGGTCCAATGTCAAGACCGTAAGCCCCGCGACCAGGCTCCAGAAGGCCGAGCCGACGCCGAAGAGCGACAGGCTGGAGGCGGCAACGGCGAAGGTGACGACCGCGGCGAAGCGGTCCCTGTCGCTGCCCATCGCCTGGCCGAGCGCGCCCGTCAGCGAGCCGACCAGGCCGAGCCCGGCGACGGCGACGATCAGTGCCTTCGGCATGGCGAGGATCAGGGCGAGCAGGAGGCCGGCGGTGGCGGCGATGGCGAGCCAGAGCAGGGCGTACCAGATGCCGGCCTTCCAGCGCTCCTTCGGGTCGGGGTGGGTGTCGGCGCCGGTGCAGATCGAGGCGCTGATCGCCGCCATGTTGACCATGTGGGCGCCGGTCGGCGCTGCGAGGGCCGACATCAGCCCGGTGACGAACAGGCAGGAGGCGGTGGGGGGCTGGTAGCCCGAGGCGCGCAGCACGGCGAAGCCCGGCAGGTTCTGGGCCGCCATGGTGACGAGATAGAGCGGGATGCCGATGCCGACGATTGCCGTGAGATCAAGGCGCGGGACGATCAGCTCGACATGGGTCAGCGCGACGGGGCCGGCCGGCAGCGCCGCCGTGCCGGTGGCGAAGGCGAGCGCGAGGCCGGCGCCGAGCGCCGCGATGACGCCGAGGAAGGGGTTCCACAGCCGCGCCAGCAGGAAGACGACGAGCAGGGTCAGGACCAGGGCCGGCTGCAGGCGCATCTCGTCGAAGACGGCGACGACGAAGCGGAAGATCACGCCGGCGAGCATGGCCGCGGCGACGCTCATCGGGATGCGCTCGACCAGGGCGCCGAGCGGGCGGAAGGCGGCGGTCGCCATCATCAGCACGGCGGCGGCGAGGAAGGCGCCGACGGCGGACGCCATGTCGACGCCGCTCGCGGCCGCGATCAGCGCCGCGCCCGGCGTCGACCAGGCGCAGATGATCGGCATCCGGTGCCGCCAGGACAGGATGAGGCTGGACAGCCCCTTGGCGATGGCGAGGCCGGCCAGCCAGGAGATGGTCTGGGCCGGCGTCGCGCCGACGGCCTGCGCGGCCGCGAGGATGATCGCGACCGACGCCGCATAGCCGACGAAGACGGCGACGAGCGCAGAGAAGAGCTGCGACATCGGTCGGTTCTATCGATCCCAGGCGGCCGGCCAGGTCTCGGCGAGCGTGGCGCCGAGGCGCACTGGCCAGGCCGCCCTGGCGAGGCCGGTGCGGTCGTCGGTCTCGACCGCGATTCCGGACAGCGTGCCCTCGCCGAGCGCGGGCTCCAGCCGAGAGCCCGGCGTCTTCTGCAGGAAGCGGCGGATCGCCTCCTCCTTCTGCATGCCGAGGATCGACTCGTAGTCGCCGCACATGCCGGCATCGGTCTGGTAGGCGGTGCCGGCCGGCAGCACGCGGGTGTCCGAGGTCGGCACATGGGTGTGGGTGCCGACGACGAGGCTGGCGCGGCCGTCGAGATAATAGGCGATGGCGAGCTTCTCGCTGGTCGCCTCGGCATGGACATCGACGATGACGGCGTCGGCCGCCTCGCGCAGCGGGCAGGCGGCGAGCTCGCGCTCGAGCGCGGCGAAGGGGTCGTCGAGCGCGTCCATGAATAGCCGGCCCATGACGTTGACGACGAGGACCCGGGCGCCGTTCCGCGCCTCGACCACGGTCGCGCCGCGGCCGGGCGTGCCGGGCGGATAATTGGCCGGCCGGATCAGGCGCGGCTGGCGCTCGATGAAGACCATCGCCTCGCGCTGGTCCCAGGAATGGTTGCCGAGCGTGACGACATCGGCGCCGGCGGCGAGGGTTTCGTCGCAGATCGCCTCGGTGATGCCGAAGCCGCCGGCGGCGTTCTCACCGTTGATCACCACGCAGTCGAGCTGCCAGCGCTCGCGCAGGCCGGGCAGGCGCTCCTGCACGGCGATACGGCCGGCGCGTCCGACGATGTCGCCGAGAAAGAGTAGACGCATCTCACTATCCAACCATCGGCCGCCCGATCACGGCCCGTCCCGTCGCGCCTTCACGCAAGCCGAACCTCCCGGCTGTCTCAGGCCGCGCCGTCAGGACCTCGCGGTTCGAGAAAACATGGCGGGACGGCTGCGTCTTGAACGAAAGGCGCGCCTGCTAATGACGTGATCGCCGTGGCGAAATCAACAGCAGCGGATCGTCTCGTCCTGCGTGACCACCCAGTCGAGGCGGCGGTCATGCGCCTCTGCCGGCACGGCCTCGATCTCCTGCGCCGCATAGGCGATGCCGACGGTCGCGGCCGGTTCGAGCTCGGCGATGGCGCGATCGTAATAGCCCCTGCCGTAGCCGATGCGGTAGCCGCGCCGGTCGAAGGCAGCGAGCGGGACGATCATGACCCTCGGCCGAATCAGCGGCTCCTCCGGCTTCGGCACCAGCGTGCCGAAGCCGCCGGGCACGATCGGCTCCCAGGGGGCCCAGCGCCGGAAGAGCATGTGCTTCTCGACGATCGCCGGCAGGCAGAGCGGCACGCCGCGCGCGTGCAGGGCTTCCAGGATCGGGCGCGGATCGGCCTCGGAGCGCATCGGCCAGTAGGCGGAGACCGGGCCCTGGCTGAACACCGGCAGTGCCAGCACATTTTCGACGAGGGCCTCGTCCCAGAGCAGGCGGTCGTCGAGATCGAGCGCGTCGCGCCGGGCCAGGGCCTCGGCCCGCAGCGCGGCCTTGCGAGGGGAGGGGCCGGGAGAGACGGCGTCTGTCATGGATGTGCGGAGCCACCTCGGCCGTGGAGATTTCGATCCCGGGACACCTACAAAGTAGGTGGGCGCCGTGTGTCCGGGTCCAAGGGACCCGGTCAGGGACAGCTCCCTAGGGAGTCGTATGGGCCCGGGAATACATGACTCTCACGCACCAGGCAGCCCCGCCGCGACAAGGTAGGATGCATGCCGGCAAAGCGCCAGAGGTGCGGCGCGAAAAGCCGCCGGGATTTTTGAGCTCACGCCCCGCGCGCGATGCCATGCCGGATCACCCGGTCGATCAGGTCGGGATAGGGGATGCCGCTGGCGGCGAGCGCCTTCGGGAACATGCTGATGTCGGTGAAGCCCGGGATCGTGTTGATCTCGTTGACCAGCGCGCTGCCGTCCGGCCGCAGGAAGAAGTCGACGCGGGCCATGCCGTCGCAGCCGAGCGCGTAGAAGGCGCGCTTCGCCAGCTCCTGCAGATCGGCGATCGTTTCCTCCGGCAGATGGGCGGGCACCTCGACGCGGGCGCCGTCCTCGTCGAGGTACTTGGCCTCGTAGGTATAGAAGCCGTGGCTCGCGGCGGCGACGATCTCGCCCGGCAGCGAGACGATGGTCTCGCCATCGGCCTGCTCCAGCACGCTGAGCTCGATCTCGCGGCCGGCGATGAATTCCTCGACCAGCACCACGCGGTCGTGCCGGAAGGCCTCGGTGAGGGCGGCCTGGAAGCTCTCGGCATCCGTCGCCTTGCTGACGCCGACCGAGGAGCCCTGCCGCGCCGGCTTGACGAAGAGCGGCAGGCCGAGCGCGGCGCTGGCCTGCTCGAAGCCGAGCGCCTCGCCCCGTCGGACGGTGAGCGAGCGGGCGACGCTGAGGCCGGCCTCGCGCAGCAGCCGCTTGGCGATGTCCTTGTCGAGCGCATTGGCCGAGCCGACGATGCCGCAGCCGGCGAGCGGGATACCGGCGACCTGAGCCAGCCCCTGGACCGAGCCGTCCTCGCCGTCGAGCCCGTGGAGCACAGGGAACAGTACGTCGATCTTCGGCAGCGTTTGCGGCGCGGCGCCGTCCTGGAGGCGCAGCAGGCGCCCGCCGCCGCCCGGCAGCAGGCAGAGCTCGGCGCCGTCCTGCGGGATCGGGCTGGGTAGCACGCCGTTCTGCAAGTCGAGCTCGCGCCATTGCCCGGCCTTGGTGATCAGGATCGGGACGACGTCGTAGCGCGCCTTGTCGATCGCCTTGATCACATTCGCGGCCGACATCAGCGAGACCTCGTGCTCGGAGGATCTGCCGCCGAGGAGAATCGCCACCCGAACCCTGTCACTCATCGTCGCCGCCTTCATCGATTCGCTTCCGCCGGGAAGCGTCAGTCAGGCATGATTGAGGAATTGCAAAGGCGGCGCGCATGAAGGGCTCGCTTCCCGTCATGGTCGGGGCTTGCCCCGGCCATCCCCGTCTTCCTTCGGGCGGCACGGTGTTCAAGACGTGGATGCTCGCCACAAGGGCGGGCATGACGGCGTAGCGGAGTTCGCCGCCTATCCCACCTGGCCCGGCAGCAGGCTCTTCGCCACGCCCTCGATGCGCTCGGCCGCGGCGAGGAGGGCGGCGGCCGCCTTCTCCTCGATCTCGCCGGCGCGCTGGTCGGCGAAGCCGGCGTCGCCCTGCAGCGACTGCAGCCGACCTTCCAGCGTCTCGACCTTCCGCTTCAGCTCGCTGAGCTCGTCGGCGACCATCAGTGCCGCCATGACGTGCAGGCGCATGTCGCCGATCTCGCCGAAGGCCTGGCGCATCTCCTCGATCTTGCCGTCGTAGAACTGCGCGAGCGCCTCCAGATGCGGCTCCTCGCCCTCGCCGCATGCCATCCGATAGGCCTTGCCGGAGATGGTGACGTTGACCTGGGGCATCAGGCGTCCTGCTCGGCTTCTTCCTCGGGGCGGGCCTCGGCGCGGGCGATCACCTCGGCGAGCGCGGTCACGGCGCGGTCGAGCTTGCGGTTGACCTCCTGCGCGACGCCCTCGACCTGGCCGATGCGGGCCATGGCGCCGTCGAGCTCGACGGCGAGGCGGGCGCGGTCGTCCTGCATCAGGGTGAGCTCGGTTTCGAGATTGGCGCGGCCACGCTCGACCTCGAGCCGCCTGCGGGCGGCCGCTTCGAGTTGGCCGAGCGCGCCTTCGAGGCGCGACAGGGCGTGATCCAGTCCCGGAGACGCCACGCTTCTTCCTTTGCGTGCCGGCCGGAGCCGGCTCATCCGATTCGGAAGGCTAGTTTAACAAATATGAGCGTGGAAAGCGCTTTGGGCGATTTGATCCGATCGAAGCGTGGGGAAAACTCGATATCCGCGTCCTTGCAGGCGAATTGACTCCGCTTGAGCCGGCGGCCTATCGAACGCGCGACCTTTTTCGCAACTTCGCGGGTTCGCCGCCGGCCGGCTCCGGCATGCGAGCCTCGTTCCCGCCTCGCCGGAGAGACTTCATGACGACGCCCGCGATCGACCGCGCTTTGCACGAGCGGCTCGCCAACGCCATCCGCTCGCTCGCCATGGACGGCGTCGAGCAGGCCAAATCGGGCCATCCCGGGCTGCCGATGGGCGCGGCGGACGTGGCGACCGTGCTCTTCACCCGCATCCTGAAATATGATGCGGCGGAGCCGCGCTGGCCCGATCGCGACCGTTTCGTGCTCTCGGCTGGCCACGGCTCGATGCTGATCTACGCGCTGCTCTATCTCACCGGCACGCCCGGCATGGAGCTCGACGACCTCAAGAAGTTCCGCCAGCTGGAATCGCGGACGCCCGGCCACCCCGAGAACTTCATGACCGCCGGCGTCGAGACCACGACCGGTCCGCTCGGCCAGGGGCTCGCCACCGCGGTCGGCATGGCGATGGCCGAGCGCATGCTCGCCGCCGAATTCGGCAAGAAGCTGGTCGACCACAGGACCTATGTGCTCGCCTCCGACGGCGACCTGATGGAGGGCATCAGCCAGGAGGCGATCGCGCTCGCCGGCCATCAGAAGCTCAACAGGCTGATCGTGCTCTGGGACGACAACGGCATCTCGATCGACGGGCCGCTCTCGATCTCCGACTCGGTCGACCAGCTCGCCCGCTTCAAGGCCTGCGGCTGGAAGGCCGAGCGCGTCGACGGGCATGATCCCGACGCGATCGAGGCGGCGATCCGCCGGGCGCAGAAGTCGAACAAGCCGACGCTGATCGCCTGCAGGACCGTGATCGGCTTCGGCGCGCCGAAGAAGGCCGGTACCTCCAAGGCCCATGGCGAGCCGCTCGGCGCCGAGGAACTCGCCGCCGCCAAGCAGAAGCTCGGCATCAGCGGCGGGCCGTTCGAGATCGCGGCCGAGGTCCTCAAGGCCTGGCGCGGTTTCGGCGCCGTCGGCTTCGCCGAGCGCAAGGCCTGGAACGAGCGCCTGGCGGCGACCTCGGGGCGCAAGCGCGGCGAGTTCGAGCGCCGCCTGGCGCATACCGTGCCGGCGAAGCTCGGCAAGGCGCTCGTCGCCCACAAGAAGGCGCTGGCCGCGAGCCCGGTCACGGTCGCGACCCGCAAGGCCTCGGAGATGGCGCTCGACGTGATCGTGCCGGTGATGCCGGAACTGGTCTCGGGCTCGGCCGACCTGACGCCGTCGAACAACACCCGGGCCAAGGGCTTCGAGGACTTCACGCCGAAGACGCCGAAGGGCCGCTATGTCCGCTACGGCATCCGCGAGCACGGCATGGCCGCGGCGATGAACGGCATCACGCTGCACGGCGGCTTCCGGACGGCCGGCGGCACCTTCCTCGTCTTCGCCGACTATGCCCGCCCGTCGATGCGGCTCGCCGCGCTGATGGGGCTGCCGGTGGTCTACGTCATGACCCATGATTCGATCGGTCTCGGCGAGGACGGCCCGACCCATCAGCCGGTCGAGCAGATCGCATCCCTGCGCGCCATGCCTAACATGCGCGTGCTGCGCCCGGCCGATGCGATCGAGACGGCCGAAGCCTGGCAGATCGCGCTGGAGCGCACGGACGGGCCCACCGTGCTCGCGCTGTCGCGCCAGAACCTGACGCCGGTGCGCACCGACGGCGCGGCGGCGAACCGCTCCGCCAAGGGGGCCTACGAGCTGCTGGCGGCGGAGGGCGGCAAGGCGCAGGTCTCGCTCTTCGCCTCGGGCTCCGAGGTCGAGATCGCGGTCGCGGCGCGCAAGCTCCTGGCCGAGAAGGGGCTCCGTGCCCGCGTCGTCTCGGTGCCCTCGCTCGAATTGCTGCTGGCGCAGGACGAGGCGACCAGGGCCGCGATCATCGGGGAGGCGCCGATCAAGGTCGCGGTCGAGGCCGCCGTGCGCTTCGGCTGGGATGCCGTGGTGGGTGCGGACGGCGCCTTCGTCGGCATGTCCACCTTCGGCGCGAGCGGTCCCTACAAGGAGGTCTACAAGCATTTCGGCATCACGCCGGAGGCGGTGGCGCAGGCTGCGATCAAGCGTCACAACGGCTGAGCGGCGACTTCGGATATCATCAGCCCTCGTCCCGGGGAGGCTCGCCGGGCCGTGCCGAAGGATGGGGCCGAGGTCAATTCTGCGCCTGGCGCTCGCTCGAGCCTGGATTTTTTCGGGCCCGGCCTTGCGTTCCGCCATGGTTTGGCCGATTTGCCCGCGTGAATGACGCCGGCTCGAGCCGGCGAAGGCGAAGGAGAGGATTGAGATGACGGTCAAGGTGGCGATCAACGGCTTCGGCCGCATCGGGCGCAACGTGCTGCGCGCGATCATCGAATCGAAGCGCAAGGACATCGAGGTCGTGGCGATCAACGATCTCGGCCCGGTCGAGACCAACGCCCATCTCTTCCGCTACGACTCGGTGCATGGCCGCTTCCCCGGCACGGTGACCGTCTCCGGCGACACGATCGATGTCGGCCGCGGCCCGATCAAGGTCACGGCCATCCGCGACCCGAAGGAGCTGCCGCACAAGGCGCTCGGCGTCGACATCGCGCTGGAATGCACCGGCATCTTCACGACGAAGGACAAGGCGAGCGCCCATCTCGCCGCCGGCGCCAAGCGCGTGCTGGTCTCGGCTCCCTGCGACGGCGCCGACCTGACGGTGGTCTACGGCGTCAACCACGAAGCCCTCACCAAGGACCACATCGTCGTTTCGAACGCCTCCTGCACCACCAACTGCCTCGCGCCGGTGGTCAAGGTGCTGCATGACGCGGTCGGCATCGACAAGGGCTTCATGACCACGATCCATGCCTATACCGGCGACCAGCCGACGCTGGACACGATGCACAAGGATCTCTACCGGGCGCGCGCCGCGGCGATGTCGATGATCCCGACCTCGACCGGCGCCGCCAAGGCGATCGGCCTCGTCATCCCCGAGCTCAAGGGCCGGCTCGACGGCACCTCGGTGCGCGTGCCGACGCCCAACGTCTCGGTCGTCGACTTCAAGTTCATCTCGAAGCGCAAGACCACGGTCGAGAAGATCAACGAGGCCATCCTCAAGGCGAGCCGGCGCGGGCCGCTGAAGGGCATCCTCGCCGTCACCGACCAGCCCAACGTCTCGATCGACTTCAACCACGATCCGGCTTCGTCGACCTTCGCGCTCGACCAGACCAAGGTCCTGGACGACAAGTTCGTCCGCGTCCTCTCCTGGTACGACAACGAATGGGGCTTCTCGAACCGCATGAGCGACACCGCCGTCGCCATGGCGAAGCTGATCTGACGTCTCCGCGGTCGCGCCGTTCGGCGCGGCCGCGATCCACACCGCCGAGGAACGGACCGCGCAATGAACAAGATCGAGCCGACCGTCGCCACGACCAGCCCCGCCGAGGCGATCGCCGTGCCGCCGGCACCGAGCATGGCGGAGATCGCCGCGGCCCGCGCCGCCGAAGCCAAGCCGGCCGAGCCCCCCGCCGCGAGCGATCCGCGCAAGCTCGACCAGCTCTCGCGCATCGAGGACAAGGCCGCCCGGATCGAGGAGAAGTTCGCGCGCTACGAAGCGGTGCTGACCCGCGCCGAGGCGTCGCTGGAGCGCAGCGCCCAGAAGGTCGACATCGCCGCCGGCACGATGGACTTCGCCGGCCTGCGCGAGGAGCTCGCCTCGCTGCGCCAGCGCGTCAAGGCGACGCCGCGCTTCGGCGCGCTGCTGCTCACCGGCATCGTCACGGCAGTGCTGACCGTCGTGCTGACGGTGATCGTGCTGAAGGCCGGCGTTCCCGGCGTGCTGCCGCCGATCCTGCCGCGATGAGCTTCCGCCCGGCCGCCAGTCTCGCGGACGGGCGCAGCGTCCGCTGGCGGGCGCTGGAAGGCGGCGGGCTCGAACATCTCACCTTGCGTGCGGAAGCCGACGGCGTCCGCGCCGATGCGGTGCTGATCGGTGAGCGTGACGGGACGCGCTACGGCGCGACCTACCAGATCGATTGCGGGCCGGATTTCGCGGTTCGAGCCTTCCTGATCGCGACCACCGACGGCCGCCGGCTCGCCATGTCGAGGCGCGGCGGCATCTGGCTGGATGGCGAGCGCGGCCATGTCCACGCTTTCGACGCCTGTCTCGACATCGACCTCTCCGCCACGCCCTTCACCAACACGCTGCCGATCCGCCGCTGCGCCTGGGAGCCCGGCCAGCGGCGCAGCTTCACCATGCTGTTCGTGCCGTTCGACAGCTTCGAGCCCGTCGTGACCGAGCAGGTCTACACCTGCCTCGCACCGAGGCTCTTCCGGTTCGAGACGGCCGATGGCAGTTTCACCGCCGAGCTTCCGGTCGACGAGGACGGCCTCGTCCTGGATTATCCAACCTTGTTCCAACGCCTGTGAGAGAGACTGCGATGCCCGCTTTCCGCACCCTCGACGACGCCGACCTCGCCGGCAAGCGCGTCCTCGTCCGTGTCGATCTCAACGTGCCGATGGAGGAGGGCAGGGTCAGCGACACCACCCGGATCGACCGCGTCGTGCCGACCATCCGCGAGATCGCGCAGAAGGGCGGCAAGGTCATCCTCCTCGCGCATTTCGGCCGGCCGAAGGGGCGCGACGAGAAGAACAGCCTCAGGCAGGTGGTGCCCGCGCTGGCGCATGCGCTCGGCCAGCCGGTGATCTTCGTCGGCGACTGCATCGGCACGGAGGCGCCGAAGGCGATCGCCGCCGCCAAGAATGGTGAGGTCCTGCTGCTGGAGAACACGCGCTTCCACGCCGGCGACGAGAAGAACGATCCCGATTTCGTCAAGGCGCTCGCCGCCAATGGCGACATCTACGTCAACGACGCCTTCTCGGCCGCCCACCGCGCCCATGCCTCGACCGAAGGGCTGGCGCATCTGCTGCCTGCCTATGCCGGACGCACCATGCAGGCCGAGATCGAGGCGCTCTCGGCCGGGCTCGACAACCCGGCCCGGCCGGTGATGGCGATCGTCGGCGGCGCCAAGGTCTCGACCAAGCTCGAGCTGCTCGGCAACCTCGTCGAGAAGGTCGATGTGCTCGCCATCGGCGGCGGCATGGCCAACACCTTCCTCGCCGCGCGCGGCATCAATGTCGGCAAGTCGCTGTGCGAGCACGACCTCGCCCAGACCGCCCGCGAGATCGAGGCGAAGGCCGAGGCGGCGGGCTGCGAGATCCTGCTGCCGGTCGATGCGCTGGTGGCGCGCGAGTTCAAGGCGCATCCCGGCCATCGTGTCGTCTCGATCGGCGAGGTCGGTCCCGACGAGATGATCCTCGACGCCGGGCCGCTCAGCGTCGCCGAGGTCGTCCTCAAGCTCGACAAGGTCAGGACGGTGGTGTGGAACGGGCCGTTCGGCGCCTTCGAGCTGCCGCCCTTCGACACGGCGACCGTCGCGGTCGCCAAGGCGGTGGCGGAGCGCGTCCGTGACGGCAGGCTCGTCGCCGTCGCCGGCGGCGGCGATACGGTGGCGGCGATGAACCATGCCGGCGTCGCCGAGGACCTGACCTATGTCTCGACCGCCGGCGGCGCTTTCCTCGAATGGATGGAAGGCAAGGCGCTGCCGGGCGTCGAGGCACTGCGGAAGGCCTGATCCGCAACTGTAGATTGCATTTGCAACCATAGGTGTTTGTGATATGTTCTCCGCATGAGCGAGAACGTCGATGACGCCGCGCCCCGCATCCTGATGAAGATTCAGGACGATATCGCTGCGTTTCGCCGCGATGTCACAGACTTCCGCAGGGAGGTCGCGGACCGGCTCGACCGGATCGAAACCGTGCAGAAGCGGGAGCGGCGCAACAGCGCGGCCATGCTGGTGATGGTGCGCGGCACGGCGGCCGTCTATGAGGACCGCCTGACGCAGATCGAGATCGACCGCATCGTCAAGCTCGAGGACCGGATGGCGGCCGTCGAAGCGCGGCTGCGCTGAAGGCGTTTTGAAAAGGGCAAGGCTCGCCAGAGCGAGACTGTTCAGACCGCGATGTACGAGACCTGAAGAAGCTTCAGGCACAGCTCTCCGAGCACGACAAGCGCTTCGATACGGTCGAGGAGCGCTTCGATGAGCTCTGCGATCTCGTTCGCAAGCAGCGCAGGGATGCAGCTGAGCCGCTCGTCATGGCGAAGTCGATCACCGGCAACTTCGCCGAGGAACTGGCGATCGAGGACCACGCCAGGGTCCTGGAAGCCCGCGGACGCTGATCGCGTTCACGTTTTCAGCCGGTTTCGCTTTGCGTCCGCCACAGTTCGATTCTAAACCCTCCGGATAAAGCAGAGCCCAACCGGAGGATCATCGTGGCCCGTATCACGCTTCGCCAATTGCTCGACCATGCCGCCGAGAACGACTACGGCGTTCCGGCCTTCAACATCAACAACATGGAGCAGGCGCTCGCGATCATGGCGGCGGCGGATGCGACGGACGCGCCGGTGATCATCCAGGCTTCGCGCGGGGCGCGCTCCTACGCCAACGACATCATGCTCAAGCACATGATGGACGCGGTCACCGAGATCTATCCGCACATCCCGGTCTGCGTGCATCTCGACCATGGCAACGAGCCGGCGACCTGCATGACCGCGATCCAGGCCGGCTTCACCTCGGTGATGATGGACGGCTCGCTCAAGGCCGACGGCAAGACGCCGGGCGACTGGGACTACAATGTCGGCGTGACCAGGACCGTCACCGACATGGCCCATCTCGGCGGCATCTCGGTCGAAGGCGAGCTCGGTGTCCTGGGTTCGCTTGAAAGCGGCGAGGGCGAGAAGGAGGACGGCCACGGCTTCGAGGGCAAGCTCAGCCACGACCAGCTCCTGACCAATCCCGACGAGGCGGTGAAATTCGTCGCCGAGACCAAGGTCGACGCGCTCGCCATCGCCATGGGCACCTCGCACGGCGCCTACAAGTTCACGCGCAAGCCCGACGGTGCGATCCTGGCGATGCATGTCATCGAGGAGATCCACAAGAAGCTGCCGAACATGCACCTCGTCATGCACGGCTCCTCCTCGGTGCCGCAGGACCTGCAGGACGTCATCAACCAGTACGGCGGCAAGATGCCCCAGACCTGGGGCGTGCCGGTCGAGGAGATCCAGCGCGGCATCAAGCACGGTGTGCGCAAGATCAACATCGACACCGACAACCGCATGGCGATGACCGGCCAGATCCGCAAGATCCTGTCCGAGCACCCCGGCGAGTTCGACCCGCGCAAGTATCTGAAGCCCGCCATGGAGGCGATGACCGCGCTCTGCAAGAAGCGGCTCGAGGAGTTCAACACCGCCGGGCAGGCCTCGAAGATCAAGCGGGTCATCACCCTGGCCGAGATGGCCAAGCGCTACGCCAAGGGCGAGCTCGACCCGACCTTCGGCGCCAGGAAGGCGGCGTGATCAGCTGCTGAACCCGCATTGTCCGTTATGGTCGGGCTTGTCCCGACCATCCACGTCTTTAACTTCATTGGTCGAACGCGGCGTTCAAGACGTGGATGCTCGCCACAAGGGCGAGCATGACGGCAGAGCCACATGGCAGCCAAAAGAAAAACGCCCGGCTTTCGCCGGGCGTTTCATTTGGGAATCGCCGGGCCGAGCCGGCCCTGACCGATCTCCAGCTGTTCACACCCCGATCTTGCCGCCGCCCTTGCGGGTGATCGCGACGACCGAGGGCCGCGTCGGCATGTCCGGCTTGAAGTCCGGCCAGCGGGTGGAGAGGTCTTCGTAATAGGAGCGGCGGCCGAAGGCCGGCCAGTCCGGGCCGTCATCGCCCGGGTGCTGGACGGCGACGAAGGCGGTGCTGTCGTCAGGCGTGAAGCAGGGGCCGCAGAGCTCGGCGCCGTGCGGCACACGGTAGAACAGCTTCGAGGTCCGGCGCGCCCCGCCCTCGGTGTCGACCGCCCAGAGACCGTCGGTGCGGCCGGTCTCCTTCGGGCCGTTGCCGTCGGTCGCGACCCAGAGCCGGCCGGCGGAATCGACCACGGCATTGTCCGGCATGCCGAACCAGCCGTTCTTGCTGGTCTCGGTCGAGAAGCTCGCGCCGACCGCGGCGACGGACGGGTCGCCGCATGTCAGCAGGATCTCCCATTTGCCCCTGGTCGCGGTGAAGTCGCCGCCATCCTCGATGATCTCGATGATGTGGCCGAAGGCGTTCTTCGCGCGTGGATTGGCGGCGTCGACCTGTTCGTCCTTGCGGCTGGTGTTGTTGGTCAGCATCACATAGACGCGGCCGGTGACGCCGTTCGGGGTGATGTCCTCCGGCCGGTCCATCTTGGTGGCGCCGAGCAGGTCGCCGGCGCGGCGGGTCTCGATCAGTACGTCGGCCTGGCTGGCGAAGCCGTTGGCCGCGGTGAGCGGGCCCTGGCCGAAGACCAGCGGCAGCCATTCCACCGTGCCGTCGGCGGCGAACTTGGCGACATGGAGCGTGCCGGAATCGAGCAGGTCCATGTTCGCGGCGCGGTTGTTCGGATCGAAACGGCCGGCGGTCACGAATTTGTAGACGTAGTCGAAGCGCTCGTCGTCGCCGAGATAGACGACGACGCGGCCGTCCCTGGCGACGATGTTGTCGGCGCCTTCATGCTTGAAGCGTCCGAGTGCGGTGCGCTTCTTCGGCACGGAGTTCGGATCGAAGGGGTCGACCTCGATCACCCAGCCGAAGCGGTTGGCCTCGTTCGGCTCCCTGGCGAGGTCGAAGCGCTCCTCGAAGCGGCCCCAGGCATAGGGCGAGGAGGGGATGGCGAGGCGCTTGTAGTTGGCTTCCTCGCGATGGCCGTCCGGCAGCTTGCCGGAGAAATAGCCGTGGAAGTTCTCCTCGCCGGAGACGAAGGTGCCCCAGGGCGTCATCGCGCCGGAGCAGTTGTTGAGCGTGCCGAAGACCTTGCGGCCGCTGGCGTCGGCGCCGGTCCTGACGCGCTCGGTACCGGCGACGGGGCCGGAGAGCTGCATCTCGGTCGCCACCGTGATGCGGCGATTGTACTTCGAATCCCTGACCAGCGCCCATTTGCCGTCGGTCTTGCGGATCTCCGCGACGGTCGCGCCATGCGCCATCGCCTCGATGGCGTAGCGCTCCATGGTCGCGTTCTTCAGCACCGGCTTGCCGTCCTTGATCTCGACGACGCCGGGGAACATCAGATGCGGGTTGGTGTATTCGTGGTTGACGAAGAGCACGCCATGGGCCGAGGGGTCGGCGGCGCCGGGCAGTGGCAGATAGCCGACGAAGTCGTTGTTGTAGCCGAACTGCCTCGCCTGCGCTTCGGGCGTCTGCTTCGCCGGATCGAAGGCCGGCGCGTCGGGGAAGAGCGGGTCGCCCCAGCGCAGCAGCACGTCGGCCTGATAGCCGTCGGCGACGTGATGATCGGCATCGACGCCGGCCTCGACCTCCTTGAAGCTGAAGGCCGAGCCCTTCGTCTCGGCCCTGGCCTCTTCGGCCGTGGCGAGCGCGGCGGCGCCGACCGTCGCCGAGATCGCCGAGACGGCGAGCGCGCCCTTCAGCAGGCCGCGGCGCGAGAAGCGCTGGCCGATCAGCTCGCCCATGGTCGGGTTGTCGGACCGGTTCTGCGGCGGCGCGTCGTCATGCTCGAGCATGCTGGCGCCGAAGGTGGATTCATATTGGTTTTCTTGGCTCATGACCGGTCCCGATCGCTGACATTCGACTTGGTCCAAGCTAGAAGCGGCGCTTGACAGAGCGGTGACGGCGCTTGCCTCGCGGCGAGCCGGCTGAGTATAAGCCGCGCGGCGCAGAAGCAGCGGAGATTTGGGCGTATGGCCGGCCATTCACAGTTCAAGAACATCATGCACCGCAAGGGCAAGCAGGATGCGGTGCGCTCCAAGCTGTTCTCGAAACTGGCCCGTGAGATCACCGTCGCCGCCAAGATGGGCATGCCCGACCCGAACATGAATCCGCGCCTGCGCATGGCCGTGCTGGCGGCGCGCGCCGAGAACATGCCGAAGGACAATATCGAGCGCGCGATCAAGAAGGCGATCGGCGGCGACGGCGAGAACTACGACGAGGTGCGCTACGAGGGCTACGGCCCCGGCGGCACCGCCGTGATCGTCGAGGCGCTGACCGACAACCGCAACCGCACCGCGTCCGCCGTCCGCTCCTATTTCACCAAGTCCGGCGGGGCGCTCGGCGAGAGCAATTCGGTGTCCTTCATGTTCAACCGCGTCGGCGAGATCAGCTATCCGCCGGAAGCGGGCGATGCCGACAAGGTGATGGAAGCGGCGATCGAGGCCGGCGCCGACGACGTGATCTCGGACGAGAACGGCCACACCATCCTGTGCGCCTTCGACGCCCTGAACGAGGTCTCGAAGGCGCTCGAGGCCGCGCTCGGCGCGCCGGCCTCGGCCAAGCCGGTCTGGCGGCCGACCACCACGACGCCGCTCGACGAGGACAAGGCCGCCTCGATGATGAAGCTGATGGAAGCGCTCGACAATGACGACGACGTCCAGAACGTCTTCGCCAATTTCGAGATCGCCGACGAGGTGATGGCCAAGCTCGGCGGCTGAAATCCTCCGTCATTCTCGGGCTTGACCCGAGAATCTCCTGCCGGATGAAAACTCCGGTAATTCCTCGTCACGAGATGCTCGGGTCAAGCCCGAGCATGACGGCCGTCGCTACCGCCCGATCAGCGCATCCCAGAACGGCAGGCTGACGAGCGCGCTCAGGAAGATCGTCAGATAGGCGATCCGCCGGAAGGTCTGCTCGGACGCCAGGCCGAAGGCGTGGGTGCCGAGCCAGAGACCGGCGCCGTAGACGGCGAAGAGCGGCAGCGCCATCAGCGCCGAGGCGAGGGTGATGATGCCCTTCAGCGCCAGCACCGTGCCGCTCACCACGGTGCTCAGCCCGAAATAGGTCTGCAGATTGGCGCGGGTCTTGTGGCGGTCGTTGCGCTGGGCGCCGAGCCAGAACACGGCGAGGGGCATGCCGCCGATGCTGGCGAGGCCGTTGCAGAGGCCGGAGGCCGCGCCGACGCCGAGCGAGAGCGTGACGCCGGGGCGCCCGTGATAGCGCCAGCCCGAGGCCATCAGCAGCACGGCGGCGAGCACCAGCAGGGCGAGGATCCAGCGCATGGTCTCTCGGTCCAGCCAGGTGAGCAAGGCGATGCCGAGCGGCAGCGTCAGTGTCGCGGCGATCAGCAGCGGGATGACCTCGCGCCACTCCGCCCGCTTCGCCGAGCGCGCCGCCAGCGGCAGGGCGAAGGGCAGGTCGATCACCCAGATCAGCCCGAGCGCGGCGACCGGGCCGAGCACGATCGAGGCCAGCGGCATGAACACCATGGCGAAGCCGAAGCCGGTGAAGCCGCGGACCAGCCCGCCGAGCAGCGTCGCGCCGAGGAGGACGGCGATGCCGTCCGCCGTCACATCGGGAAAAAGCGAGGTCAGGAGAGCGGTCATCGGAGCGGCCGGGGAAGGATTTTCTTTCCTTCACGCAAGGCGCCCGCCAATCAACCCCCGTCGCGGTGATGACAGCGATGAGCGTCGTTCATCCATCCCTGGCAGGGGAATCATCTAGTCTGCGCCGATGTCCGATCCGATTCGCATTCTCGGCCTCGACCCCGGTCTCAGGAAGACCGGCTGGGGCGTCGTCGTCAGCGAGGGGACGAAGCTCTCCTTCGTCGCCTGCGGCGTGGTCGAGAGCGACGAGAAGCAGTCGCTGGCCGATCGCCTGCGGCAATTGCACGAAGGCATCGCCGGCGTGATCTCGCGGCATCAGCCGCAGGAGGTCGCGGTCGAGGAGACCTTCGTCAACCGGGACCCGCAATCGGCGCTGAAGCTCGGCCAGGCGCGCGGCATCGCGCTGGTCGTGCCGGCGCTGGCGGGGCTCGACGTCGCCGAATACGCCGCCAATCTGGTGAAGAAGACCGTCGTCGGCGTCGGCCATGCCGACAAGAAACAGGTGCAGGCGATGATCCGCGTCCTGCTGCCCAGGGCCGAGACGCGCAGCGCCGACGCGGCGGACGCGCTCGCCGTCGCGATCTGCCATGCGCAGCATCGCGGCGCGCGGGCGCTGCTGGCGCAGTATCAGCTGCGGAAGGCATAGTCGCGATCGGCAGACGCCGGTGGAGAATGCGGGTCCGGCGCGTTCGATCCGGTCTGGCGGCGGGCTGCGGCCATGCTAACAGGAGGCATGATCGGAAAGCTCAAGGGCATCATCGATTCGTATGGCGAGGACCACGTCATCGTCGACGTGCAGGGCGTCGGCTATGTCGTGCAATGTTCCTCGCGCACGCTGCAGCGCCTGCCGAAGGTCGGCGAGGCGGCGGCGCTGTCGATCGAGACGCATGTGCGCGAGGATGCGATCCGGCTCTACGGCTTCCTCTCCGATGCGGAGCGCGACTGGTTCCGGCTGATGCAGATGGTTCAGGGCGTCGGCGCCAAGGTCGCGCTCGCCATCCTCTCGACGCTCGATCCCGGCGCGCTCGCGACCGCGATCGCGAGCAACGACAAGGCGGCGGTGGCGCGCGCGCCCGGCGTCGGCCCCAAGCTCGCCCAGCGCATCTGCGCCGAGCTCAAGGACAAGGCGCCGGCCTTCGGCCATGTCGACCCGGCGCTGGCGCAGCTTTCCGGCGCGCTCGAGGACAGGAAGCTGCCGCAGCCGGTGGCGGACGCCGTATCGGCGCTGACCAATCTCGGCTATCCGCAGGCGCAGGCGGTGGCGGCGGTCGCCGCAGCATCGCGCGGAGCAGGCGAGGGAGCCGGCACGGCGCAGCTGATCCGGCTCGGCCTGAAGGAGCTGGCGAAGTGAGCAGGGAACCGCCGGTGATCTTCCGCGAGATCGCCGACAAATCCGGCTTCCTTGCTCTGATGATGCGGCATTGGGGCTCGCATCGCATGATGATCGGCCTCAGGGTGTATGATTGCGCCGAGCTGCCCCTGCTCGGCATGTTCACGGCCGACGGCCAGTTGCTGGCGGCGGCGAGCTGGGCGCTCGACGGCGAGACGGCGGTGCTGTGCGCGCTGCATTCGCTGAAGCCGGGCGAGGGCGTGGCGTCGCGAATGCTCGAAGCGGTGAAGGGGGCGGCGAGGGCCGCGGGCGCCGTCAGGCTGCGGGCGATGCTGACCAATGACAACATGCCCGGGCTGACCTTCTACCAGAAGCATGGCTTCCGCTTCTCCGGGCTGTATATCGAGGCGATCGACGCCTATCGCTCGGTGATCCCGACGATCATCAAGACAGGCTACCAGGGCATTCCGGTGCATGACGCGCTGGAGCTGGAGATCGAATTGTGAGCGACCCGAAGCGACCCGGCCTGATGTCGGCCGACAAGCGCGACGACGACAGCGAGGCCTCGCTGCGGCCGCTCTCGCTCGCCGATTTCACCGGCCAGGCGGCCGCGCGCGCCAACCTCCAGGTCTTCATCAACGCCGCCCGCACGCGCGGCGACGCGCTCGACCATGTCCTGTTCGTCGGCCCGCCGGGCCTCGGCAAGACGACGCTGGCGCAGATCGTGGCGCGCGAGCTCGGCGTCAATTTCCGCTCGACCTCGGGGCCGGTGATCGCCAAGGCCGGCGACCTCGCGGCGCAGCTGACCAATCTCGAGGAGCGCGACGTGCTCTTCATCGACGAGATCCACCGGCTCAATCCGGCGGTGGAGGAGATCCTCTACCCGGCGATGGAGGACTACCAGCTCGACCTGATCATCGGCGAGGGGCCGGCGGCGCGCTCGGTCAAGATCGACCTGCCGAAGTTCACTCTGGTCGGCGCCACCACCCGCGCCGGCCTCCTGACGACACCACTGCGCGACCGCTTCGGCATCCCGATCCGCCTGCAGTTCTACACGGTCGAGGAGCTGCAGGGCATCGTCGCGCGTGGGGCTCGGGTGCTCGGCGTGCCGATGTCGGACGACGGCGCCAACGAGATCGCGCGGCGCTCGCGCGGGACGCCCCGCATCGCCGGGCGGCTGCTCAGGCGGGTGCGCGATTTCGCCATTGTCGACGGGGACGCGATCGTCACCCGCAAGGTCGCCGACAAGGCGCTCGGCCTGCTCGACGTCGACGCGATCGGCCTCGACCAGATGGACCGGCGCTATCTCACCACCGTCGCGATCAATTTCGGCGGCGGCCCGGTCGGGATCGAGACCATCGCCGCCTCGCTGTCGGAGCCGCGCGACGCGATCGAGGAGATCATCGAGCCCTTCCTGCTGCAGCAGGGTTTCATCCAGCGCACGCCGCGCGGCCGTCTTCTGACCCCGCACGCCTTCCGCCATCTCGGCATGCCGGAGCCGAGCCGCGAGGGGGCGCAGTTCGGCCTGTTCGGCGACGAGGGGGAGGAGGCGTGATGCGCAAGGCGCTTGCTCCGGTGCTCGGCCTCAGCGGGCTTGTCGCTGCATCGACCATGCCGGCCCGGGCCGACGACGCTGCGCCGCGCGGCCCGGTCGCCGACGCTTATGCGATCACCATCAGGGCTCTTGCCGGCAAGGGCGAGCCGGCCTGGCGCCCGCCGCATCGTGACAGGCTGATGAGCCGGGAGCTCGCCGCGCTGTTCGCGCGCGACGACCTCTATCAGGAGGAAAGCGGCGAGCTGGGCCAGATCGGGGCCGACCCTTTCCTCAACGGCCAGGACGGCGAGATCAGGAAACTCACCCTCGGCACGATTCCGGTCGCGGCGGGCAAGGCGACGGTCGAGGCCCGCTTCCGCAGCTTCGGCAAGCCGGTCACTGTCCGTTTCCAGATGATCAGGGAGAACGGCGGCTGGCGCATCGACGACATCGTCGACCAGTTCGAAGGCAAGGATTATTCCGTCCGCGCGGCGCTCTCGCAGCCCTATGATTGCGGCTCGTTCATGGGCAAGCCCTGCAAGCGCTGAGCGGCCGGCGAGTTGTCCGGGGGCAGTCCGCCGGTCTAGAACGCCGGCGCCATCACAGCGCTTCAATGCCCGAGCTGAAGGACGACCATGGCCGGCGCCCACACCATCCCAGTCCGCGTCTATTACGAGGACACCGACTTTTCCGGCGTCGTCTATCACGCCTCCTATCTGCGCTTCATGGAGCGCGGCCGCACCGAACTGATCCGGGCGCTCGGCATCGCGCAGCGCGAGCTCTTCGACGGCGAGGCGGCGCTCGGCTTCGCGGTGCGGCGCATGCTGATCGATTTCGTCAGGCCGGCGGTGATGGACGATCTGCTCACGGTCGAGACCAGGCCGACCCTGGCGCGCGGCGCCACCATGGAGCTCGACCAGCGCATCCTGCGCGGCGAGGAGGTGCTGGTGACGGCGCAGGTCAAGGTCGCCTGCGTCGGCGGCGGCAAGGCGCGGCGCATCCCCGACTTGCTGCGGCACCGGCTCGGGCTCGAGATCGTCTGACCTGCCGGATGCCCGCTGGCATCGACGCTGGCGGAGCGCCATGTTAGGCCCCGTAACATGAGCTGGAAACGCAACGAGTCCGAGCAGCCGCGCGGCTATCATCACGGCAACCTCAAGGAGGCGCTGGTGCGCGCCGCCCTGGGGCTGATCGGCGAGAAGGGGCCGAACGGCTTCACCTTCGCCGAGGCGGCGCGCATGGCGGGGGTGAGCCCGGCGGCGCCCTACCGGCATTATCGCGACCGCGACGAACTGCTCGCCGATGTCGCAGCGCGCGGTTTCGCGGCCTTCGAGGCGGCGCTCGCCAGGGCCTGGGACAATGGCAGACCCGATGCCGAGACGGCTTTCCACCGGCTGGGCCGCGCCTACCTCGCCTTCGCGCATGACGAGCCGGCGTTCTATTCGGCGATGTTCGAGGCCGGGGTGGCGCTCGATGCCAGCCCCGAATTGCGGGCCGCGGCCGACCGTGCCTTCCTGCAATTGCGGCAGGCGGCGGAGACGCTGATCGCGGGGCTGCCGCAGGGCAAGCGCCCGCCGGCGCTGATGATGGCGCTGCACATCTGGGCGATGTCGCATGGCGTGGCCGCCCTTTTCGGCCGCGCCGATGCCGGCCGGCGCCCTCTTCCGATGTCTGCCGCCGATCTGCTCGAAGCTGGAATGTTGATCTATCTCAAGGGCTTGGGTCTTCCGCCAGAGCCGCCGGCCTGACCGCCTTCCGAAAATTTCGGCTTGGCGGTCTTGAAGGGCTTGGCAAGCGGGGCCAGATATGTGAATGTGATTTACATTCACACGGTCGGCGAAGGCCGGTCGGGAGGTTGGCCGGCAGCTGCATCCGCCGCTGCCATTCAGGTTCGAGAGGAATCGATGCCGATCGTCGCGAAGCTCGATGAATACGGAAAAGGGGCCTGGCTCGCCTTTGCGGTGCTCGGCTTCATCATCTTCTGGCCGCTGGGTCTGGCGACCCTGGTCTTTCTGTTCTGGAGTGGACGCATGGGACATGGTTGTGGTCAGGCGCGTTACGAGCACCGGATGAACCGCCTGCAGGACAAGATGGAGCGCCTGCGCGAGCGCATGGGCGGCTCCCAGCCCTGGGGCCGGGGTGGCTTCGGCGGCGGCTGGGGCCGCGGGCCGTCGAGCGGCAACCGCGCCTTCGACGAGTATCGCGAGGAGACGCTGCGCCGTCTCGAGGACGAGCAGCGCGAGTTCCACGACTTCCTCGGCCGGCTGCGCATGGCCCGTGACAAGGCCGAGTTCGACCAGTTCATGAACGAGCGCCGTCGCAACGGCGGCACGGATACTGTCGAAAGCGCCTGATCCGCCCCTTCAGAGCCGTAGACCGTCGGCGGCCCGCCTCCTCACGGAGGCGGGCCGTTGGCGTTCGTGGGTCGTTCGCGCTGCCAGGTTGCGGTGGATGCGGAGCCCGGCGCGATGTCCGGCCATGGCGCGTTCCGGCCTCACCGCCGTCATAACGCGATGTTAACCATGCCGGCGCTTAAGCTCGATACCGACTTCAGGGGACGAAAGGCCGTCGACGCAACCGGAGCATCGCTGTTTGGCCCATCTTTCGCCGAATTCAGCGGCAATTGGTGTCGATGGCATATCCCCGGAGCGCAGATCGGGCGGCGGCGCGAGCTTCGCGGCGCGAAGAACAGGCTGCGCGGGCCGAGCATCGATGTCGCGCCGGCCAGGCAGAAGGAAGACAGGATGAACCCCGCCGTGGAGATCGCGCAGGCCGCGCCTCAGATCGACATGTCGTTCTGGACGCTGTTCTGGCACGCCCACATCGTCGTCAAGCTGGTGATGATGGGGTTGCTGGCCGCGTCGATCTGGTGCTGGTCGATCATCATCGACAAGACCCTGCTCTATCGCCGCACGCGCCAGGACATGGATGCGTTCGAGGAGGTGTTCTGGTCGGGCCGCTCGCTGGAGGAGCTCTATCGCGAGCTCGCCAACCGGCCGGTCAACGACATGGCCGCCGTCTTCGTCGCGGCGATGCGCGAATGGAAGCGCTCCTTCGAGAACGGCGGACGCTCGGTGGCGAGCCTGTCGGCGCGGATCGACAAGGTGCTCGACGTCACCATCCAGCGCGAGGCGGAACGTCTCGAATCGAAGCTTCTCGTGCTCTCGACCATCGCCTCGTCCGCGCCCTTCATCGGCCTGTTCGGCACGGTCTGGGGCATCATGACCTCGTTCACCGCGATCGCGGTCTCGAAGAACTCTTCGCTCGCCGTGGTCGCGCCCGGCATCGCGGAGGCGCTGTTCGCCACCGCGATCGGCCTGTTCGCCGCGATCCCGGCGCTGATGGCCTACAACAAGCTGCAGGCCGAGGTCGCCAAGGCGCAGAACCGGCTCGAGGCCTTCGCCGACGAATTCTCCGCGATCCTGTCGCGGCAGATCGACGAACGTCTGGCGGCGTGAGGGCTTGAACGATGGGCATGTCAGCCGCAGCCGGAGCGAAGGGCGGCGGGCGCCGCGGACGGCGGCCACGCCGCCACGGCGCCATCGCCGAGATCAACATGACGCCGTTCATCGACGTCATGCTGGTGTTGCTGATCATCTTCATGGTCGCCGCGCCGCTGATCGCGACCGGCGTGCCGATCGACCTGCCGCAGACCGGCGCCAAGCCGATCAACGTCGATCAGAAGCCGATCACCATCGCCATCGACGACAAGGGCCAGATCTTCCTGCAGGACCAGCCGACGCTCGAGCCCGACCTGGTGCAGAAGCTGCAGGCCATCGCGAAGCAGGGCTTCGAGGACCGCATCTATGTGCGCGGCCACAAGCAGGTGGACTACGGCCGGGTCGCCTCGGTGATGGCGACGATCACCAGCGCCGGCTTCAAGCGCGTGGCGCTGGTCACCGAGCCGCAGACGCGGTGAACGAGAAGGTGCCGTCGCGTTGATGGTTTCGCGTTCCGAACCGGGCTTGGCGGTCTCCGCCCTGGGCCACGCGACCGTTCTGGTCGCGGGGCTGCTGGCCTTTTCCGGTACGGCGCCGCTGCCGGAGCACCAGGAGGCGATCGCGGTCGAGGTGGTCGATCCGTCGGCGCTGAACCAGGTGACGCGCGGCGAGCGCCAGGCCGAGAAGGTCCAGGAGCAGCCGCAGCAGCGGGCGGAGCGTCAGTCCGAGGTCGTCGAGCGCAAGGAAGCGGGCGAGGCCAGGCAGGACACCCCGGCGCCGCCCTCCAGGCCGCCCGAGCTCAAGACCGCCGACGACAACGTCGCGGCGCCGCTGCCGCCGGCGCGGCCCAACCTGCCGAAGCCGACTCCGCCGGCAGAGCCGGTGAAGCAGCCGCAGAAATCGGAGCAGGCCGCGGCCCAGGAGGCGGAGCAGCGCCGCGAGGAGCTGGCGAAGCTCGCCGAGGAGGCCGAGCTCGAACGCAAGGCCAAGCAGGCCGAGCAGGAGGCCAAGGCCGCCGCCAAGGCGAAGGCCGAGGCCGAGGCGCAGGCGCGGGCCGAGGCGGCGAAGGCCGCCAAGCTCAGGGCCGAAGCGGAAGCCAAGGCGAAGGCGGAGGCCGAGCAGAAGGCGAAGCTCGCCGCCGAGGCCAAGGCGAAGCGGGAAGCGGAAGCCAAGGCCAGGCGCGAGGCCGAGATCGCCAAGAACTTCAACCCGAACGACATCGCCAAGCTGCTGCAATCGAAGGAGCAGGCGCAGTCCTCGGGCGCGAGCGCCCCTCAGATCAACCGCACGGCCTCGCTCGGCACCCAGACCGGCTCGTCGCAGAAGCTCTCGCCCTCGCTGCGCGCGCAGCTGATGGGCATCATCCAGGACCAGCTGCAGAAGTGCTGGAACGTGCCGATCGCGCTGCAGAGCGCCGCGAAGCCGGTGGTTCCCCAGGTCCGGATGAAGCTCAACACCGACGGCTCGCTGATCGGCCAGGCGAGCGTGACCAATTCCTCGCCCGACCCGCTCTTCCGGGTCGCGGCGGATTCGGCGCTGACGGCGACGCGCCGTTGCTCGCCGCTGCGCATTCCCGCGCAATTTGCCGCCTATTACGACGATTGGCGCGACGTCATCGTGAATTTCGACGCCAGGGACGTGCTGTGACCGCCATGGACCGCATCCATCATTCCCATTCCCGCTGGGCCGGGAGCGCCGCCGGGCCGACCCGCCGGCACGCGCTCGCGCTGGCCGGCTCCGGCCTGGTCCTGCCCGCGCTGATCGCGCCGGCCCGGGCCGAGCTGGTGATCGACCTGCGCAAGGGCACCTTCCAGCCGATGCCGATCGCCATCGCCGATTTCGCCGGCGAAGGCGGCGGGCTGGTTTCCGGCATCATCACCAACAACCTGAAGCGCTGCGGCTATTTCCTGCCGATCGACAAGGCGCGCCATCCCGAGAAGAACCCGCCCTTCGACGCCGCGCCGCAATTCGAGGCCTGGAAGGCGGCCGGGGTGCAGGCGCTGGTGATCGGCCGCGTCTCCCGCGACGGCGGCAGGCTCCGGGCCGAGTTCCGGCTCTGGGACGTGGTCGCCGGCCAGCAGATCGACGGGCAGCAATATTTCACCGACCCGAACAACTCCCGCCGGGTCGGCCACATCATCTCGGACGCGGTGTTCACCAAGATCACCGGCGTCGGCGGCTTCTTCGACACGCGCGTCGTCTTCGTCGACGAATCCGGCTCGAAGGAGAGCCGGCGCAAGCGCCTCGCGATCATGGACCAGGACGGCGCCAATGTGCGCTATCTGACCGGCGGCGAGACCTCCGTGGTGACGCCGCGCTACTCGCCGGTCGCCCAGGAGGTGACCTATATGGCGCAGCGCACCGGCGAGCAGCCGCGCGTGCATGTGCTCAACATCGAGACCGGCCAGCGCCAGGTCGTCGGCAATTTCCCCGACATGACCACGAGCCCGCGCTTCTCGCCCAACGGCGCGCGCATCGCGCTCAGCCTGCAGCAGGGCGGCAACGCCAATCTCTACGCGATCGACATCGGCTCGCGCACCACGACGCGGCTGACCTCGACGGCGGCGATCGACACCTCGCCCTCCTATTCGCCGGACGGCTCGCAGATCGTCTTCGAGAGCGATCGCGGCGGCTCGCAGCAGCTCTACGTCATGGGCGCCGGCGGCGGCGAAGGCCGGCGCATCTCGTTCGGCCAGGGCTCGTATTCGCAGCCCTCCTGGTCGCCGCGCGGCGATCTGATCGCCTTCACCCGCCAGGGCGGCGGCACCTTCTCGATCGGCGTGATGAAGCCGGACGGCTCGGGCGAGCGCATCCTGACCGAGGGCTTCCACAACGAGGCGCCGAACTGGGCGCCCAACGGCCAGTACATCATGTTCTTCCGGGATCCGGGCGGCCAGTCCGGCGGCAAGCTCTACATGGTCGACATCACCGGCCGCGTCGAGGTGCCGGTGCCCACCCCGGCCTTCGCCTCGGATCCGACCTGGTCGCCGCTGCTCACCGCGGCGCGCTGAGGCCCGGATGATGCAGAGTTGCAACATCCCGGAACCGCCGGACTTCCGGCCATATTTGGTTAACCATGTGCCGCAATGCCGCCACTTCGCCTTGTTCTGGCAAGGTCTCGTTTAGGTTGACACATCATTGATGGGGAACGCGCGACGCCGCCCGACGCGCTCCGCGTCCGAACGTCCGGAGAGAATTGACATGCTCGCCTCCTTCGCCGCCAGCGCCCGCAATGTGCGCCTCGCCGCCGTCCTGATGGGCGCGCTCGCCCTCGGCGCCTGCGCCAAGGACCAGAACGCCGACGGCTTCGGCGCCGGTGGCGCGGCCACGCCCGGCAGCGCCCAGGATTTCGTCGTGAACGTCGGCGACCGCGTCTTCTTCGAGACCGACTCGACCGATCTGACGCCGACCGCGGTCGCGACGCTCGACAAGCAGTCGCAATGGCTGCAGCGCTATCCGCGCTACACCTTCACCATTGAGGGCCACGCCGACGAGCGTGGCACGCGCGAGTACAATTATTCGCTGGGCGCGCGCCGCGCGCAGACCGTGCGGGATTATCTCGCCTCGCGCGGCATCGCGGGCAACCGCATCCGCACGATCTCCTACGGCAAGGAGCGGCCGGTCGCGGTCTGCAACGACATCTCGTGCTGGTCGCAGAACCGGCGCGCCGTGACGGTGCTCGACGGCGCCGGCGGCGTCTGATCCCGGCGCCGATCCAGGCCTGACGGGCCGGCGCTTACCGCGGGGGAAGCGCCGGCCTTTCATATTTTGGCCGCGGTATTCGCGTGTGTTAGTTTGGTTTCCCGGGGCGATGCGGTTTGCCTGACATGAGCTTTGCGACACTTCTGAGGTCGGGCCCGAAGCGGCCCTCGCTGCGGCATGCCTTGCTTGCGGGCCTGTCCTTGCTGGCCGTCGGCGCGCTGCAGCCGGCGAGGGCGCAGGACGCGGCCGATCTCCTGGTGCGGACGACCCGTCTCGAGAACCAGCTGCGCCAGCTTTCCGGCCAGATCGAGCAGCTGCAGTTCGAGAACCGGCGCCTGACCGAGCAATTGCGCAAGTTCCAGGAGGATGTCGATTTCCGCTTCTCCGAGCGCGGCGGCTCGCGCGGCAGCGCGGCACCGGCGCCGCAGGCGGCCCCTCCGGCCGGGGCTCCGCCGGCCCAGCCCGGCCGCCAACGCCGTGGCGACGCCTTCGACCCGGCCGGACAGCCCGGCGCCGCCGGCGCGCCGCGCCAGCTCGGCCAGGTGATCGAGGACGATTATGCCGGCAGCCCGACGCCGGGGCAGGGCCCGATGGACCTGTCCAGCGTCGGCCGTCCCGTTCCGGAAGGCGCGCTGCCGCAGGCCGCGCCGCGCGGCCCCAGCGTCGCGGCGACCGGGCAGGCGGCCAGCCCGCGCCAGCTCTACGACCTCGCCTACGCCCATGTCCTGCGCAAGGAATACGAGCGGGCCGAGATGGGTTTCCGCGAGTTCCTGCAGAATTATCCGCGCGACCGGCTGGCGGCGGACGCGACCTTCTGGCTCGGCGAGAGCTATTTCCAGCGCCAGCGCTATCGCGAGGCCGCCGAGCAGTTCCTGAAGATCTCGCGCGATTACCCCAGGGCCGGGAAGGGCCCCGACAGCCTGCTCAAGCTCGGCATGTCGCTGAACGGGCTCGGCGCCCGCGACCAGGCCTGCGCCACCTTCGCCAAGGTCGGCGTCGACTATCCCGGCGCCTCCAATGCGGTGCGCCAGAGCGTCGAGCGCGAGCAGCGGCGCGCTCGCTGCGCTTGACGGCGGGCGACACAGGCACGACCGGGTCCGGGCCGCTGAGCGCGGCGGACGCAGCCGACCTGTTCCAGCCGCTCGCCGGCGAACAGGGGCTGATCGTCGCCGTCTCCGGCGGGCCGGATTCCGTCGCTCTCCTCGCGCTTCTGGCGGAATGGACCGGCCGTGGCGCCGGCCCGACGCTCCGGGCCGTCACCATCGATCACGGCCTGCGCCCCGAGGCGGCGGCGGAGGCGCTCGCCGTCGGCCGCCTGTGCGCCGGGCTCGGCGTCGCCCATGGCATCAGGCGCTGGCGGGGGGAACGGCCCGAGGCCGGGATCCAGGAGAAGGCGCGCGCGGCGCGCTATGCCCTGCTGGCGGAGGAGGCGAGGGCCTGCGGCGCCAGCGCGATCGTCACCGCCCATACCCTCGACGACCAGGCCGAGACCGTGCTGATGCGCATGGCCGCCGGCTCCGGCCTGACCGGGCTCGCGGGCATGGCGCCGCGCGCCGTGCTGCACGGGCTCGTGCTCTCCCGGCCGCTGCTCGGCGTTCCCAAGAGCCGGCTCGTGGCGACCTGCGAGGCTCGCGGGCTGGCCTTCCTGCGCGATCCGTCGAACGAGGATCCGCGCTTCGCCCGGGTGCGCTGGCGCAGGATGCTGCCGGGCCTGGCGGAGCAGGGGCTGACCGCCGAGCGCCTCGGCCGGCTCTCCCGCCGGCTGGCGCGCGCCGACGAAGCTCTCGATGCGCAGGCGGCCCGCGCACTGGCGACGCTCGCCGCGGGCGGAGAGGCCGGGGAACGCTGGTTCGATTTCGCGCGGCTCTGCCGCGAGCCCGAGGAGATCGTCATTCGCGCCCTCGCGCTGGCGCTCGCCGCGGCGCAGGACAGCGAGGCGGAGGCGGGCGCGCCGTTGCGGCTGGCGCGGCTCGAGGACTGCGCCCTCGGCCTGATCGGCGCCGCATGCGAGGGCAGGGCGCTGCGGCGCACGCTCGGAGGCTTCCGGCTGTCGCTGGCCGGAGACGGAATGCTGACGCTGAGGCGCGAAGGCGAGCGACGACGAGGCGTGCGCCCTGCGACGGCATAACCCGAAGAAGGGCCAAGCTTCCCTTGGCAAGGGGGCTCGGCGGCCCTAGATTAGGCAGTGAAAACCTCAGGCTCGCGCGGCAATTCCGCCGGCGAGCGGATCGGAACCCTGATGAATCCGAATTTCCGCAATTTCGCCCTCTGGGTGGTGATCTTCCTGCTTGTCCTGGCGCTGGTCACCTTGTTCCAGAGCCCGAGCCAGCGCGCCAGCACCAACGAGATCCCCTACAGCCAGCTCATCAACGAATCCGAGGCCGGCCGCATCGCCAACGTCGTGGTGGCGGGGCCGGAGATTTCCGGCACCTTCACGGACGGGCGAAGCTTCGTCGCCTATGCGCCGTACAACGATCCGCAGCTCGTCAGGACGCTGGCGCAGAAGGGCGTGCAGGTCTCGGCCCGCGCGCCGTCCGAAGGCACGCCCTGGTTCATGGCGCTGCTGGTCAATTCGCTGCCCTTCGTGATCTTCATCGGCCTGTGGATCTTCATGTCCCGCCAGATGCAGAACGGCGCCGGCCGGGCGATGGGCTTCGGCAAGTCGAAGGCGAAGCTCCTCACCGAGGCGCATGGCCGCGTCACCTTCGAGGACGTCGCCGGCATCGACGAGGCGAAGGAGGATCTGCAGGAGATCGTCGAGTTCCTGCGCGATCCGCAGAAATTCCAGCGCCTGGGCGGCCGCATCCCGCGCGGCGTGCTGCTGGTCGGCCCTCCGGGCACGGGCAAGACCCTGACCGCGCGCGCCGTCGCCGGCGAGGCGAACGTGCCGTTCTTCACCATCTCCGGCTCGGACTTCGTCGAAATGTTCGTCGGCGTCGGCGCCAGCCGCGTGCGCGACATGTTCGAGCAGGCCAAGAAGAACGCGCCCTGCATCATCTTCATCGACGAGATCGACGCGGTCGGCCGCCATCGCGGCGCCGGGCTCGGCGGCGGCAATGACGAGCGCGAGCAGACGCTGAACCAGCTGCTGGTCGAGATGGACGGCTTCGAGCCGAACGAGGGCGTGATCATCATCGCCGCGACCAACCGGCCCGACGTGCTCGACCCGGCGCTGCTGCGCCCCGGCCGCTTCGACCGCCAGATCGTCGTGCCGAATCCGGATGTCGCCGGCCGCGAGAAGATCCTGCGCGTGCATGTGCGCAAGGTGCCGCTCGCCCCGGATGTCGACCTCAAGATCCTCGCCCGCGGCACGCCCGGCTTCTCCGGCGCCGACCTGATGAACCTCGTCAACGAGGCCGCCCTGCTCGCCGCCCGCCGCGGCAAGCGCATGGTGACGCATCTCGAGTTCGAGGACGCCAAGGACAAGGTCATGATGGGCGCCGAGCGCAAATCGATGGCGATGTCCGAGGAGGAGAAGAAGCTGACCGCCTATCACGAGGCGGGTCATGCCGTCGTCGGCCTCTATGTCCCGGCCGGCGTGCCGGTGCACAAGGCGACGATCATCCCGCGCGGCCGCGCGCTCGGCATGGTCAAGTTCCTGCCCGAGGGCGACCGCTACTCGATGAAGTACAAGGAGTTCACCTCGCAGCTCGCGGTCGCCATGGGCGGGCGCGTGGCGGAGGAGCTCACCTTCGGCAAGGAGAACATCACCTCCGGCGCCACCGGCGACATCCAGCAGGCGACCAAGATGGCGCGCGCCATGGTCACCCAGATGGGCTATTCGGACGAGCTCGGCCTGGTCGCCTATGGCGACAACCAGGAAGAGGTCTTCCTCGGCATGTCGATGGGCCGGCAGCAGAACCTGTCCGAGGCGACGGCGCAGAAGATCGACAGCGAGGTGCGCCGGCTGGTCCATCAGGGCTATGTCGACGCCAAGGAGATCATCACCAAGCATCACGACGAGTTCGTGCAGATCGCCGAGGCGCTGCTCGAATACGAGACGCTGACCGGTGACGAGATCCGCGACCTGATCGCCGGCAAGCGTCCGTCGCGCGATGCCGACGACACGCCGCATGCGCCGCGCGGCTCGGCCGTGCCGAGCGCCGGCAAGGGCCGCAAGCGCGGCGAGCCGGATGCCGGGCTGGAGCCGCAGCCGCAGGCCTGACCTTTGGCCGACATGGCCATTCGCCACAGCAGGGCGGCCTCCGGGCCGCCCTTTCTCTTGGCCGATCCCCGCAATTCGCCTCGCGCCCGCCACGCGGCGCTTGACGGATACGGTTCGACACAATTTGTGAGAAGCTGAGCAGGCGAACTGCCTGTATGAGCTGAAAAGCAACGGATCGGACGAGGCTCCGAGGAAGACCCCATGACTCGCAAATATTTCGGCACCGACGGCATTCGCGGGCGCGCCAACGGCGTGATCACGCCCGATCTCGCGCTCCGCGTCGGCCAGGCCACGGGCATCGCCTTCCGCCGCGGCGAGCACCGCCATCGCGTGGTGATCGGCAAGGACACGCGCCTCTCCGGCTACATGATCGAGAACGCGCTGGTCGCCGGCTTCACCTCGGTCGGCATGGACGTGCTGCTGCTGGGCCCGATGCCGACCCCGGCGGTGGCGATGCTGACCCGGTCGATGCGGGCCGATCTCGGCGTGATGATCTCGGCCTCGCACAACCCCTATGAAGACAACGGCATCAAGCTGTTCGGCCCGGACGGCTACAAGCTCAACGACGAGGTCGAAAGCGAGATCACGCGGCTGATCGATTCCGATCTCGGCAGGCAGCTCGCGCCCGCGGCCATGCTCGGCCGCGCCAAGCGCATCGAGAGCGCCCATGCCCGCTACATCGAATTCGCCAAGCGCACCTTGCCGCGGAACCTGAGCCTCGACGGGCTGCGCATCGTCGTCGATTGTGCCAATGGCGCGGCCTACAAGGTGGCGCCCGAGGCGCTCTGGGAGCTCGGTGCCGAGGTCATCACGATCGGCGACGAGCCCGACGGCTTCAACATCAACAAGGATGTCGGCTCGACCAGGCCCGAGGCCTTGTCCAACAAGGTGCGCGAGCTGCGCGCCGATCTCGGCATCGCGCTCGACGGCGACGCCGACCGCGTCCTCATCATCGACGAGCACGGCCAGGTCGTCGACGGCGACCAGCTCATGGCGGTGATCGCCCGCAGCTGGCAGGAGGACGGGCGCCTGGCCGCGCCGGGCATCGTGGCGACCGTGATGTCCAATCTCGGCCTGGAGCGCTATCTGGCCGGGCTCGGCTTGTCGCTCGCCCGCACGGCGGTGGGCGACCGCTACGTGCTGGAGCATATGCGCGCGCACGGCTTCAATCTCGGCGGCGAGCAATCCGGGCACATCATCCTCTCCGACTACGCGACTACCGGCGACGGCCTCGTCGCGGCGCTGCAATTGCTGGCCGTGGTCAAGCGCCAGGAGCGCCCGGTCTCCGAGGTCTGTCACTGTTTCGATCCGCTGCCGCAGATTCTCAAGAACGTCCGCTACAAGCAGGGGCGCCCGCTGGAGGAGAAGCCGGTGGTCAGCGCGATCAAGGCGGCCGAGCAGCTGCTCGGCGAGGGGGGACGGCTGGTGATCCGCCCGTCCGGGACCGAGCCGGTGATCCGCGTCATGGCCGAGGGCGACGACCGCGACCTCGTCATGCGTGCCGTGGACGGGGTGGTCGAGGCGGTGACGCGAGCCGCGGCCTGACGAGGACCGGCTCTCGCGCCGGCGCTCTCGGCCCGGGTGTTGCCGCAACGTCGTCGCGATGACGGCCGGCCGTCGCCGTGGCATCGACCTGCCGCTTCTACGCCGCGCGGGCGCCTTCATCGGACGCGGCAGAACAGTCGTTCAGGGCGCGGTAGGGTTAGTTTTTAGGGTTAAGCCTCATTTAAGAAATCCATGGCAGGGTTTTCCCATCGGTAACTCGCGCGCGCTCGAGTCCAGCTGCGCGCAAACTCGAAGGGATCTGCCATGGGCAGCCTGAAAACTCTCGCGCTCGCCGGCGCCATGGCCGTGAGCGCGACCGCCATGGCCCGGGCCGCAGACTTTCCGGTTGCCCCGCCGCCTGCTCCCCCGCCGCCGGAACTGCGCGGCACGATCAGCTCCGGCGTCTATCTGCGCGGCGACATCGGTGTCGGGGTGACGAATTACGGCGATTACAGCCAGGCGGAAGTGAGCCAGTTCGGCGGCAGCTTCGTCACCAAGGAAGACCGGTCCAATTCCTATTTCGCCGGCGCTGGTATCGGCTATCGCTTCAACAACTGGTTCCGCGTCGACGGTACGCTGGAATATCGCGGCGGCGCGACGGTGGGCGCCACGGACGTGGTGTTCAACCCGTTCATCGGCGGCAACCAGACCAATACCTACAAGGGCAACCTGTCCTCGATCGTCGCCCTGTTCAACGCCTATGTCGATCTCGGCACATGGAACTGCCTGACGCCCTATATCGGCGCCGGTATCGGCTATGCCACCAACCGGATCAGCGGCCTGACCGATCAGGGCCTGCAGTTCACCGGCGCCGGCACGCTCGGCACCGCCGGAGACGGCGACAAGTCCGGCATGGCCTGGGCGTTGATGGCCGGCGTCGGCTACGAGGTGAACAAGAACCTCACGCTCGAAGTCGGCTACCGCTACCTCAATCTGGGCGACGCCCATTCGGGCCGCATCCGCAACGCCTTCCTGAACGAGACCTACTCGCCGCTGAAGGTCAAGGACATCGACAGCCACGATTTCCGCATCGGCATGCGCTGGAATTTCGGCGATCCCGATTGCTGCGGCCCGGTCGAGCGCCCGGTGACCTACGCGCCGGCGCCGGTCGTGCGCAAGTACTGACCAGCCGGTCCCACCTACGAAGAAGCCGCGCGAGCCCCGCTCGCGCGGCCTTTTCTTTGGCGCAGGCCCGGCGGGCCGGCCGCCTCCGGCTGGTTCCATTGGCCGTCATCGCCCGTTGACATACTCCCCCCGGGTATCATAGTCGTGCGGAAGGACAGGCCATGCCGCATAGCCCGGACGAGAAGAAGCGCGCCATCGCACGCCTGCGCCGCATCAGGGGGCAGGCGGAGGCGCTGGAGCGCGCGGTCGAGGCCGGCGTGGACTGCAGCGCGCTGCTGCAGCAGATCGCCGCGCTCCGCGGCGCGACGAGCGGATTGATGGCGGAGGTGCTGGAAAGCCATCTGCGCGAGACGTTCGGACAGGCGCAGGCAACCGGCGCGCCGGCAGGGCGCGGCGAGGCGGCCGGTCCCGGTCTCGACGCGGAGATCGACGGCATCATCCGGACATTGCGGACCTATCTGAAATAGGCGCAGGACAGTCATGAAGGAGGACAGACCATGAAGACACGCGCCGCCGTCGCCTGGGAGGCCGGCAAGCCGCTGACCATCGAGACCATCGAGATCGGCGGGCCGAAGGCCGGCGAGGTGCTGGTCGAGGTGATGGCGACGGGGATCTGCCATACCGACGCCTATACGCTGTCCGGGATGGATTCCGAGGGCAAGTTCCCGGCGATCCTCGGCCATGAGGGCGCCGGCATCGTGCGCGAGGTCGGCCCCGGCGTCACCACGCTGAAGCCCGGCGACCACGTCATCCCGCTCTACACGCCGGAATGCCGCAGCTGCAAAAGCTGCCTGTCGCGCCGGACCAATCTCTGCACCGCGATCCGTGCCACACAGGGGCAGGGCCTGATGCCGGACGGCACCTCGCGCTTCTCCTGCGATGGCGACGAGGTCTTCCACTACATGGGCTGCTCGACCTTCGCGAACTTCACCGTGCTGCCGGAGATCGCGCTGGCCAAGGTCCGCGAGGACGCTCCCTTCGACAAGATCTGCTATATCGGCTGCGGCGTCACCACCGGCATCGGCGCGGTGATCTACACCGCCAAGGTCTGGCCCGGCGCGAACGTCGTCGTCTTCGGGCTCGGCGGCATCGGCCTCAACGTCATCCAGGGCGCACGCATGGTCGGCGCCGACAAGATCATCGGCGTCGACATCAACCCGGCCAAGCGCGCCATGGCGCAGAAGTTCGGCATGACCGATTTCATCAACCCGAGCGAGATCGGCAACGACAAGGTGGTGCAGGCGATCGTCGACCTGACCGGCGGCGGCGCCGACTTCTCCTTCGACGCCACCGGCAACGTCAACGTGATGCGCCAGGCGCTGGAATGCTGCCATCGCGGCTGGGGTGAATCGATCATCATCGGCGTGGCCGAAGCGGGTAAGGAGATCGCGACACGGCCGTTCCAGCTGGTCACCGGCCGGGTCTGGAAGGGCACCGCCTTCGGCGGGGCGAGGGGGCGCACCGACGTGCCGAAGATCGTCGACTGGTACATGGAGGGGAAGATCAACATCGACGACCTGATCACCCACAAGCTGTCGCTCGACGAGATCAACCACGGCTTCGACCTGATGCACGAGGGCAAGTCGATCCGCTCGGTCGTGGTCTACTGACGGAACTGCCGCGCGGGAACGCGCGCCGTCGCGCGGGGTTGATCTGTGCGATCAACCCCGAGGGCGGCCATGTCACTGCCATTGAACCGGAGCGAGCAGCGCTCCTTCTTCACCCGCCTGTCGCATGCGACGGCGCAATGGGCCGGCAAGCCGCAGGCCTTCTTCGTCGCATTCTCAGTGATCGTCGTCTGGGCGGCCTCGGGCCCGTTCTTCGGCTTCAACGACACCTGGCAGTTGGTGATCAACACCTCGACGACGATCGTCACCTTCCTGATGGTGTTCATCATCCAGAACAGCCAGAACCGCGACACGGCGGCGATGCAGATCAAGCTCGATGAGCTGATCAACAAGGTCGAGGGCGCGCGCGAGGAACTGCTCGATCTGGAAGAGCTCGACGAGGACAAGCTCGAGGAGTTGCGGGGCGAGTTCGAGCAGATGGCCCGCAGGGCCCGCGCCGCGCGGGGCAGGCGCAGGTCGGCCTGACGCCGCATCTGCGAGCGACGCCCCTCCCGCATCCGGCGCGATGCCGCCGGTCGCACCCGCGGCGATGGCCCAGGGGCGGCGATTTCTCCTGTTGGCAGATGGCGTCCATGTCCCCGGGCGCTGGCGATGGCCGCGGCTTTTCGGCAATAGTCGCGCCCGCGCGGAATCGGCCGACACGGGCGTTCCGACCAGGCTGCGAGGGGACGGTATGTCGACCGATATCGAGATCGCCCGTGCGGCGACGCTGAAGGCCATCGGCACCGTCGCCGAAGAGGCCGGCATCCCGGACGCGGCGCTGCACCCCTACGGCAAGCACATCGCCAAGGTCGACACCAGCGCGATCCCGGATTTCGCCGGACGGCCGGACGGCAAGCTCATCCTCGTCACCGCGATCAGCCCGACGCCGGCGGGCGAGGGCAAGACCACGACCACGGTCGGGCTCGGCGACGGGCTGCGGCGCCTCGGCAAGCGCACGATGATCGCGCTGCGCGAGCCCTCGCTCGGCCCCTGCTTCGGCCAGAAGGGCGGGGCGGCCGGCGGCGGCTATGCCCAGGTCGTGCCGATGGAGCAGATCAACCTGCATTTCACCGGCGATTTCCACGCCATCACCAGCGCGCACAACCTGCTGGCGGCGATGCTCGACAATCATGTCTACTGGGGCAACGGGCTCGATCTCGACGAGCGCCATGTCGCCTGGCGCCGCGCGGTCGACATGAACGACAGGGCGCTGCGTTCGATCGTCTCCTCGCTCGGCGGGCCGGCGAACGGCTTCCCGCGTGAGGACGGCTTCGACATCACCGTCGCCTCCGAGGTGATGGCGATCTTCTGCCTCGCCAGCGACCTCGCCGATCTGGAGGAGCGGCTGGGACGCATCGTGATCGGCCGCACCCGCAGCAAGCGCCCGGTCACGGCGGCCGAGCTCAACGCCCAGGGCGCGATGACGGTGCTGCTGCGCGATGCGCTGATGCCGAACCTGGTGCAGACGCTGGAGGGAACGCCCGCCTTCGTCCATGGCGGGCCCTTCGCCAATATCGCCCATGGCTGCAATTCGGTGATCGCGACGCGCGCGGCGCTCAAGCTCGCCGACTATGTCGTGACCGAGGCCGGCTTCGGCGCTGATCTGGGCGCCGAGAAGTTCTTCGACATCAAATGCCGCAAGGCGGGGCTGAAGCCGGATGTCGCGGTGGTGGTCGCGACCGTGCGCGCGCTCAAGATGCATGGCGGCGTCGCCCGCGACATGCTCGGCAGCGAGAACCTCAAGGCGCTGGAGACGGGCCTGTCAAACCTCGCCCGCCATGTCGAGAACATCAGAAAGTTCGGCGTGCCGGCGATCGTCGCGATCAACCATTTCAGCAGCGACACAGCCGCCGAACATGCGCTGATCCAGAATTTCTGCCGCAACCATCTCGGCGTCGAGGCGGTGATCTGCCGGCACTGGGCCGAAGGCGGGGCGGGCACCGCCGAGCTGTCCGCCAAAGTCGCGGCGCTGACCGACAGCGGCGAGGCCGATTTCATGCCGCTCTATCCGGACGCGATGCCGCTGCGCCAGAAGCTCGAGACGGTCGCGCGCGAGATCTACGGCGCGAGCGGCATCTCGACCGACGCCAAGGTGAGCGCCCGCTTCGCCGAGCTCGAGACGGCCGGCTATGGCCACCTGCCGATCTGCGTCGCCAAGACGCAATACTCCTTTTCCGCCGACCCGACGCTGCGCGGCGCGCCCTCGGGCCACACCGTGCCGGTGCGCGAGCTCAGGCTCTCGGCCGGCGCCGGCTTCGTCGTCGCCATCTGCGGGGACATCATGACCATGCCCGGCCTGCCGCGCGAGCCGGCGGCGGAGCGCATCCATCTCGACGCGCACGGCCAGATCGAGGGGCTGTTCTAGAGCCTCGTCCTTTCGGGCGCCGCGCTGCAAGGAGCCCGGGATGCGGCTCGTCCCGGCCCGCTCCGTCAACGAAGTGTAAACCATATCGCGGCCACGATGCGCCATGCGCCGCCCCGGCATGGCGGGCGCGGGAGATGCCGACGCGATGGGTTTGCTGACCGCCTGGACCAATTCGGGCCTGAAGGTGCGCGTGCTCGTGCTCGTCCTGGCGACGCTGGTCGCGATCGCCGTCCCGGCGTCGGGCATCTTCCTCTGGATGGTCAACGGCACGGTGGTGAAGCTCGGCACGCTCTTCGCCGAGAAGCAGATCCTGTTCGATCGCTATCGCGGGCTGGAAGCCCTGATGCGCGAGGTCTCGCTGGCCGAGACGGTGGCGCGCGCGCCGGTGATCGTCGCGTGGGCGGAGGACGAGACCGATCCGGAGAAGGCCAAACGCGGCCTCGCCGAACTCGAGCATTACCGGCTGTCCTTCAACGACCGCAGCTATTTCGCGGTGGTCGACAAGAGCGGCAACTATTACTTCAACGACAAGGACAATACCTACGAGCACAACCGCCTGCGCTATGCCGTCTCGCCGAACGCGCCGCAGGACGCCTGGTATTTCAAGACCCGCGCGCTCGGCAAGGGCTGCCACCTCAACGTCAACCGCGACGAGGTGCTCGGCGTCACCAAGGTCTGGATCAACTGCATCATCCAGAAGGACGGCGAGGTCCTCGGCCTGATCGGCACGGGCGTCGACCTGACGCAGTTCATCAAGGAGGTCGTCGAGTTCCCGCAGACCGGCGTGCAGAGCATGTTCGTCGACCTGCAGGGCGCGGTCCAGGCGCATCGCGATCCGCGCGTGGTCGACTTCCACAGCCTGACCAAGGAGGCAGCGGCCAAGAAGACGATCTTCCGCCTGCTCGACGAGGACGACGACCGCAAGGCGCTCGCCGAGATGATGCGGCGCGTCGCGAAGGGCGAAGCGCTGGTGCTGTCGCGCTTCATGCAGATGGACAAGCGCGAGGTGCTGGTCGGGGTCGGCTTCCTCGACCGGCTGGGCTGGTTCAACGTCACGGTAATGGATGTCGACGCGATCATCGACCGCAAGCTGTTCGCGCCGATCGCCGGGCTGATGGTGGCGATCCTCGTCGCCGTGGCCGGGCTGATGACCCTGTTGTTCAAGCGCAAGGTGCTCGACCGGCTGGCGCGGGTCGAGCAGGGTGTCGGCCGGGTGCGCGCGGGCGACTTCTCGGCCGTGGCGAGCGAGGACGGCAATGACGAGATCGCCAGGCTGGCGCGCGCCTTCAACGAGATGGCACAGGCCGTCGGCGACAATACCGGGCGCCTCGAGGCGATGGTGCGCGAGCGGACGCAGAAGCTCGAAAGGCTGGCGCAGCACGACCCGCTGACCTCGGTGCTGAACCGCCGCGGTTTCGAGGAGGCCTTCGCGCGCGAGCAGAACCGCGCGCAGCGTGGCGGCAAGGCCTGCGGCCTCGTCATCGTCGATCTCGACCGATTCAAGCTCGTCAACGACGATTACGGCCATCATGCCGGCGACGAGGTGCTGATCGCCCTGGCGCGCCGGATGCTCTCGGTGCTGCGCGGCCACGATGCCTGCGCCCGCTGGGGCGGCGACGAATTCATCCTGCTGATCAGCGATTGCACGGCGGATTCGCTCGCGACGGTCGCCGGAAAGATCGCGACGCTGCTGCGCGACGCGCCGGTCGAGCTCAGCGACGGACGGGCGGTGCCGATGACCGCGAGCCTCGGCGCGGCCATGGCGCGGCCGGAGGACAGCCTGACCGACGCCGCGGCGCGGGCCGACGCGGCGCTCTACCAGGTCAAGCGCGGCGGCCGCGACGGCATCGCGATCGAGGGGCTGCAATCCGGAACTGCGCTGCGGCGGGCGGTCTGAAGCCTCAGCCGAACGCCAGCTGCACCTTCATCGCCCGCGATTTGTCGGCGGCGAGGTCGAAGGCCTCGACGGCGCGTTCGACCGGGATCGAGGCGGTGAGCAGCGGCGAGAGATCGATGCGCCCGGAGGCGATCAGGGCGACCGCCCAGTCGAACTCTTCATGGAAGCGGAAGGAGCCGCGCAGGTCGAATTCCTTGGCGACGACGACGTTCATCGGAATGGTGAAGTTGCCGCCGACGCCGATCTGGACGATGACCGCGCCGGGGCGCAGCGCGTCGAAGGCGCCGGTCAGCGCGTGCTGGTTGCCCGAGCATTCGAACATCACGTCGAAGGCGCCCTTTTCCGCACCGTAATCGGCCTTGAGCCGCTCCGGCTGCGCCATGACGTTGATCGTGGTCGTCGCGCCCATCTCGAGCGCGGTCGGCAGCGGGCCGTCGACGACGTCGGTGACGACGATCTCGGACGCGCCGGCGGCGCGGGCGGCGACGACGGTCAGCACGCCGATCGGGCCGGAGCCGGTGACGAGGACACGCTTGCCGAGGAGGGCGCCGGCGCGCTTGACCGCATGCAGGCAGACGGCGAGCGGCTCGGCGAAGGCGGCCTGGGCGGCGCCGACATGGGCAGGGAGCTTCACCGCCTGACGCTCCTCGATCACCAGCACCTCGCGGAAGCCGCCCTGGACATGGGGGAAGCGCATGGCGCTGCCGTAGAACAGCATGTCCATGCAGTGTTGCTGCTGGCCGGCCTGGCAATAACGGCAGCGTCCGCAGGCGCGGCTCGGATTGACCGCGACGAGATCGCCCGGCGCGACGCGGCTGACCTCGCCGCCGACCGCCTCGACGACGCCGGCGATCTCATGGCCGAGGATCATCGGCTCGCGCACCCGGATCGTGCCGAAGCCGCCATGGAGATAATAGTGCAGGTCGGAGCCGCAGATGCCGCCGGCCTTGATCGCGACCTTGACGTCGAGCGGGCCGAGCTCCGGCACGGCGGCGTCCTCGACGCGCAGATCCTTCTCGGCATGGATCACGACGGCGCGCATGGTGGTCTCCTGAGGGGCGGCGCCATGCGGCTGGGGCAGGCGCGCGGTTGTCTAATCGTTTTAAAGCGCTTACCGAAGCCTGGACGCGCTCACAAGCCGCAAATCAGGCCGTGGACCGGGAGGATAGGATGTCGCTCACTCTGTTCAAGCTCGACGGGCGCATCGCCCTGGTCACCGGCTCCGGCCAGGGCATCGGGCTCGCCATCGCCGAAGGGCTCGCCGCGGCCGGCGCCCATGTCGTGCTGAACGGGCGCGACGCCGGCAAGCTCGAAACGGCGCGCGGCGCCATCGCCGCCGCCGGGCACAAGGTCTCGGTCGCCGCCTTCGACGTCACCGACCAGAAGGCGGTCGAGACGGGCGTCGCCCGAATCGAGGCGGAGATCGGCCCGATCGACATCCTCGTCAACAATGCCGGCACGCAGAAGCGCGGCGCCTTCGTCGACTTCCCGGCCGAGGACTGGCACTTCCTGATGGCGACCAACCTGCACTCGGTGTTCTACGTCACCCAGGCGGTGGCGAAGCGCATGGCGCCGCGCGGGCGCGGCAAGATCGTCAATATCGGCTCGGTGATGAGCAAGCTCGGCCGGCCGACCATCGTGCCCTACACGGCCTCGAAGGGCGCGGTCAGCCTGATGACGCAGGGGCTCGCCGCCGAGCTCGGCAAGCACAACATCCAGGTGAACGCGATCGGCCCCGGCTATTTCGTCACCGAACTGAACAAGGCCCTGCTCGCCGACGAGACCTTCTCCAACTGGGTGAAGAGCCGGACGCCGGCCGGGCGCTGGGGCGAGACGAAGGAGCTCGCCGGAGCCGCGATCTTCCTGTCCTCCGAAGCCTCCGACTATGTCAGCGGCCATCTGCTGATGGTCGATGGCGGCCTCACCGCGGTGGTGTGACGCAATCAGCGTCATGCTCGGGCTTGATCCGAGCATCTCAGGCCGGAGCAGGCTCTGAATGCAGCCTTCTCGTCATGAGATTCCCGGGTCTGCGCTTCGCTTCGCCCGGGAATGACGGCCTAGCGCCTTGCTGCTACGTAAGGCGCGAGCTCGCTCAGGGACGAGATCGTCAGGTCGGCGTTCTCGCCGAGCTGCTCCTCCTGCATGCGCAGCGCCTTGAACAGGCTCTTCGGGCCGATCACCGCCGCGCCGGCCAATTCGTCGCGCAGCGCCTGCGACGTCACCCGCTCGATGCGCGCCACGGTCATGCCGTAGACCCTGGCGCCGGCGATGTCGAAGCCGTTGGAGGAGACGAACAGGATCTCGTCGCGGGACAGGCCGAGGCGCTCCTCGACGAGGCGATAGCCACGCGGATCGGGCTTGTAGGTCCCGATCTCGTCGACGCTGATCACCGTCTCCAGCAGCGCGTCGATGCCGGCCTGGCGGGTGAGATTGGTCAGCATCGCCGGGCTGCCGTTGGAGAAGATCGCGAGGCGTGTCGGCTTCAGCTCCCGCAGCGCCGCCAGCGCCTCCGGATAGAGCGCCAGCGCGTCATAGGCCGCGGCGACGCGGGCGAGCAGCTCGGGCGTGGCCGCGAGGCCGAGCGTCTTCAGGGTGAAGTCGAGCGAGGCCTTGGTCACGCTCCAGAAATCCTCGTAGCGCCCCATCAGCGCCCGCAGCCAGGTGTATTCGAGCTGCTTCAGGCGCCAGATCTGGGTGATGGTCTCGCCATGGCCGGGAAAGGCGGCGTCGGTGACGCCCGCGACGGACTGCACGTCGAACAAGGTCCCGTAGGCATCGAAGACGACGGCTCTGATCGGCATGACGTTTCCTTCCATCAGTCACATGATCATCCCGGGCGACCGGAGGGAGACCCGGGATCCATGCTTGACCCGTTCGGGAATGGATCCCGGATCGGCGCGGCTTCGCGGCTCGTCCGGGATGACCGGGGCCCGGATGATAGCGCTCGCCTTGGCGGCGCGGAGCGTGATATCCGCACAAGCAGTTTTTCGCAGACGCACAGGATACGCGAATGTCCAGCCGGCCCGTCATGCTGATGATCCTCGATGGTTGGGGCTGGCGCGACGACAAGGCGAACAACGCCGTCCTGCTGGCGAAGACGCCGAATTTCGATCGGCTCTGGACCTCGTCCCCGCACGCCTTCCTGCGCACCTCCGGGCTCGATGTCGGTCTGCCCGAGGGGCAGATGGGCAATTCCGAGGTCGGCCACCTCAATCTGGGCGCCGGCCGCGTCGTGATGCAGGACCTGCCGCGCATCAACCAGGCGATCGCGGACGGCACGCTGAAGCGCGCGCTGGACGAAAGCGGACTGATCGGCAAGCTCAGGGCCAGCGGCGGCACCTGCCATATCCTCGGCCTGGTCTCGCCCGGCGGCGTCCATGCCCACCAGGACCACGCAGTGGCGCTGGCGAAGCTCGTCGCCGCGGCCGGCATCCCCGCCGTGATCCATATCTTCACCGACGGGCGCGACACGCCGCCGAAATCCGCCGCGGACTACGTCGCGGCGCTGGAGGCGGCGCTGCCGGCGCAGGTCAAGGTCGCGACAGTGAGCGGCCGCTACTACGCCATGGATCGCGACAATCGCTGGGAGCGCGTCGCGCTCGCCTGGAAGGCGCTGGCGCTCGGCGAGGGCGAGCGCATGCCGAGCGCCGGCTCGGCGATCGAGGCGGCCTATGCCGCCAACATCAGCGACGAGTTCATCAGGCCGGCGGTGATCGGCGATTATCGCGGCATGGCGGATGGCGACGGGCTGCTGAGCTTCAATTTCCGCGCCGATCGCATCCGCGAGATCCTGGCGCCGCTGCTGTTTCCGGAGTTCGGCGGCTTCGCGCGGCCGCGGATGCCGAAGCTCGCTGCGGCCGTCGGGATGACCTCCTACAGCTCCGAACTCGATCCGCTCATGCCGGCGCTGTTCGCGCCGCAGAGCCTCGCCAACGGCCTCGGCGAGACCGTGTCGAAGGCGGGCCTCCGGCAGATCCGCTTCGCCGAGACGGAGAAGTATCCGCACGTCACCTATTTCTTCAATGGCGGCCGCGAGGAGCCTTTCCCGGGCGAGGAGCGCAGCCTGACGCCCTCGCCGAAGGTCGCGACCTATGATCTCCAGCCGGAGATGTCGGCGCCCGAGCTGACCGGGAAGGTGGTCGCCGCGGTCGAGAGCGGGCAATACGATCTCTTCGTGCTGAACTTCGCCAATCCGGACATGGTCGGCCATACCGGTGTGCTGTCGGCGGCGATCAAGGCGGTCGAGACGGTCGATGCCAGCCTCGGCCGGATCGCCGAGGCGATCCTCGCCAAGGGCGGGGCCCTGCTGGTCACCGCCGATCACGGCAATGCCGAGCTGATGGTCGATCCCGTCACCGGCAACCCGCATACCGCGCACACGACTTTCCCCGTGCCGGTCATGCTGATCGGCGGCGAGGCGAAGGCGCTGGCCGAGGGGCGCCTCGCCGATGTCGCGCCGACCCTGCTCGCGCTGCTCGGGCTGCAGCAGCCGGCCGAGATGACCGGCCAGTCGCTGCTGCGCTGAGCGGAACGATCAGGCCTGCGCCATGCCAGGGAGCCTCGCGATCTCGGTCGCCAGGAAGTCGATCAGCAGGCGCACGCGGGCGACTGCCGCCCGCTCCGGCACGATCAGCATGCTGAGTGGCACGCTCGGCAAGGTGTAGCCGGTCAGGATCGGCTCCAATTGGCCTGAGGCGAGCAGGTCGTCGACCAGCCAGCGATGAGCGGGCGCGATGCCGCGGCCGGCGAGCAGGGCCTCGCGCACGGCCAAGCCGTGATCGACCCGCAGCCGCCCGTCGAAGGGGACGCTGTAGGTCTCGCCGGCCCTGCCTTCGAAGGCGAGCATGGCGCTGCCGGCGACGTTCGTCATGCGGATGCCCTGATGCCTGGCGAGATCGTCCGGCGAGGTCGGAGAGCCATGCCGGGCCAGATAATGCGGCGCGGCGACGAACAATCGGTGCGATCGGCCGAGCGGGCGCAGGCGCATACTGCTGTCGGCGAGCGGGCCGAGGCGGATGGCGATGTCGACGCCCTCGCGGACGAGGTCGACGCGCTCGTCGCTGAGACTGAGGTCGACATCGATCCGTGGGTGCCGATCCTGAAAGGCGAAGATCAGCCGCGTGACATGCAGCAGGCCGAAAGAGGCTGTGCAGGAGAGACGCACCGTGCCGGCAGGGGCGTCGCGCGTGCTGCGGGCCTCGTCGCCGGCCTGCTCGACGAGGCGCAGGATCGCGAGGCAGTTCTGATAGTAGCGGGCACCTTCCTCGGTCAGCGTCACGCGGCGGGTGGTGCGGCTGAGCAGAGCGATGCCGAGCGCCTGCTCGAGCTCGGCGAGATGCCGCGTCACCGAGGACTGGCCGAGGCCGAGTTCGCGCGCAACTGCCGACAGGCTGCCGCGCTCGGCGACGCGGACGAAACTGCGCATGCGCTCCAGGGTGATGTCAGATTTATCCATAAAACGGCATAATTATATCCATTGCGCCGTTGTAGTGTAGAGACGGCGCAGTGCCTAGCTGGAAAGCCTCATCCTCTCGGAAAGGCTTCGCCATGAAGGTTCTCCTTGTTTTCGCCCATCCCGAACGCCATTCGCTCAACGGCGCGCTGCGCGACGTCGCCGTCGCCGAGCTCGAGGCCCAGGGCCATGAGGTCCGCGTCAGCGACCTCTACGCCGAAGGCTGGAAGTCTGAAGTCGATCGCGCGGATTTCCCGAACTGGCCGCAGGCTGAAGCCCTGCGCATCAACGCGGCCTCGAAGAAGGCTTTCGAGGCGGACAATCTCACGGCCGACGTCAAAGCCGAGATCGAGAAGCTGCTCTGGGCCGATGTACTGATTCTGCAGTTCCCGCTGTGGTGGTACACGATGCCGGCGATCCTGAAGGGCTGGGTCGACCGGGTCTTCGCCTACGGCTTTGCCTATGGAGTCGGCGAGCACAGCGACAAACGCTGGGGCGACCGCTTCGGCGAGGGCACGCTCGCCGGCAAACGCGCCATGCTGATCGTCACGACTGGCGGCTGGGAGGAGCACTACTCCGCCCGAGGCATCAACGGTCCCATGGACGACCTGCTGTTTCCGATCAACCACGGCATCCTCTACTATCCCGGCTACGACGTGCTGCCGCCTTTCGTGGTCTACCGGGTCGACCGGTTCCACCAGACGGATTTCGAGAGCGTGGCTGAGCGGTTGCGCGCACGTATGCGCACGCTGGCGACCACCGGACCGATCCCCTACCGCCGTCAGAACTTCGGCGACTATCTTATCCCGGCGATGACGCTTCGCCCCGAACTGGGCGAGCCGGGAGCCAGCGGCTTTGCGCTCCACGTCGATACGCACGCAGCCGAGTAGCCCCGCCGCCGGAACCGGAACGGCCTGTGGCGGTTCTCCTGAACGAGAGGGCCGCCCCATGCCGAACAAGCACGACGATCATCTGACCGACACGCCCGCCGCCTTTGCGACTGCGCCGCGGCCCGGCCAACCGGGAGCGCAGGAGCAGCGGCGCGCGGGGCCGAATCCGCGCTCCGCCCACCCGACCGGGCCGCATGCGCCCTATGAGGCCGACGATCCTGAAGGTCTGGCCGCCGGCAAGCACCAGAGGCGCGACGACGCCGGTGAGCACTGAGCGGATCGAGGTGGCGGGCGCCATCACCCCGCCGAGTCGCGCGCGCCGGCCCTTACGCAGGTAGATCAGCCGATCGCAGGCAGAACAGGGCGGTGCGGCAGCGCGAAAACCGGCGAGCGGGCCAGCACAATGCGAAAGCAAACAATCGTTTGGTATAATATTCGTGCGATCATCCTGGCATTTCAACTTGAGCCGCAAGGCCGTCGCCTTGATCCCCCGCGCAAGGGAAAGTAGTGACGGCAATCATGCACTTCCGGATTGGTGCATGGTCGACTCGGGGGGCGGGTCGTGGCGGATGCCGGGGACGGGCGGATCCAGGATGAGAGCGCGGAATGGGAAGAGGCCGGCGGCGGCCGTCGCGGTGGGTACGGCAAAGCAAAGGACGATGCGGGATGAGATCCTCGACGCTGCCGCGGGGCTCATCGTGAGCGAGGGGTATGATGCCTGCACGATGCGCGCGGTGGCGGCGCTCGTCGACATGAAGGCAGGCAGCCTCTACTACCATTTCAGGTCGAAGGACGAGATCGTCGAGGAGATTCTGAATCAGGGAATCGAGACGCTCTATGTCTGCGTGGCCGAGGCGCTGCAGCGGGTGCCGGAAGACGCCTCGTTCGCGCACCGGCTTTCGACCGCGGTGGGGACGCACGTCGCCAGCCTGGTCGGCAAGGACCAGACCTACATGCATGTCTACGAGCACCTGCCGCCCGTCATCCGGCGCCGCAGCCGCAGGATGCGCGAGCGATATGCGCGGCTCTGGCACGATCTGTTCGCGGACGGGATCGCGCGCGGGGAGGTGGACGGCATCCACGATCTGCAGCTGCTGGTGCCGTATTTCCTCGGTGGGCTGAACCGGGTGCCGGAATGGATCCGGGCCAGCGGCGCCGGCAGCGAGCGGATCGCGCAACTCGCCACGACGGCCCTTCTCGACGGGATCAGCGTCAGGCAATAGTGCAGACGGGATCGGCTCCGAGGCGTCGCGTCGCCGATCCGATTCAGCCTGCCACCTCCGCCGGACCAATGCCCGAGACCATCGCCATCAGCCTGAACGGCACCACCGACCTGCCGGCCGGCAAGATCGCCGCGGTCGTGACCTCGCTCGAGATGCTGCGCCCGCCGGAGCGGCGTGCCGACCCGCCCGGGGTCGAGGGGTTCTGCCTGGAGGAGATCGGCCGTGCGGATGTGGCGCGCTATCTTTCGGTCTATCGACTGCTCGGGGAGCGCTGGATGTGGTTCAGCCGGCTGGTCAAGCCGGTCGAAGAGCTCCAGGCGATCCTGTCGGATCCCGCGGTCGAGTTCTTCGCGGTCCGCTTCGCGGAACGGGACATCGGCCTGCTCGAACTGGATTTCAGGCAGGCGGGTGAGTGCGAACTCGTCTTCTTCGGCCTGGAGGAGAGCGTGGTCGGGAAGGGGGCGGGGCGCTGGCTGATGAACCGGGCGCTCGAGCGGGCCTGGGCGCGTCCGATCGGGCGCTTCTGGGTGCACACCTGCACGCTCGACCATCAGGGGGCGGTCGAGTTCTACCAGCGCTCGGGCTTCACGGCGTTCAAGCGCGGGGTCGAGGTGGCGGACGATCCGCGGCTGTGCGGGGCGATGCCGCGCAGCGCCGTCCCGCATCACCCGGTGATCGACTAGCCGCAAATCGTCAGGCGCGCGAGCGCAGCCCGATCGAATCCATCATCGCCTGATCGCGGGCGGCCTCGGCTGCGCGTTCGGAGGCGCGCTCGCGGTCTTCGAGGATCTCGACCTTCTTCATGTCCTCGAAGGCGTCCTGCAGCTCGGCCTTGGCCTCGTCGAGCTGCCCCTGCAGGTTCTCGGCCGACTGGCGCAGGTTGTCACGGCGGCCGAGCGCCGCCTTCGCATAGGTCGGATAGGCGAAATGGGCTGGATCGGAGATGCCGGCGCGGGCTTCCTCGTTCTGGATCTCGCGGTCGAGATCGGCCGCCATCCGGTTGAATTCCGCGATCATCATCTCAATCTGGCTCACCCGGCGGCGCTTCTCGTCCACCTGGAAGCGTTTGAGACGCAAAAGGGTCTCTCGCGACTTCATGTCGTGCCCAACTCCTGATTACGCCCGGAGCCCGTCCCCTCCGCCTGCGCTGCAAGCCGGCCGGCCAGACGGTCTCCAACTTCAGTCCGGAGACGGATCACCGCTCGGGTTGGACCAACCCGATCGGACCCGGCTCTGGCGATGAGCCGACCCCTCGGCCCGCCGCCGCAACCCTCGCGAGACGAAAAGCACAATGGCGCAAGGAGGTTGACCGTTCCTTACCGGGATCGCTCGCATTGGATGCATGCAACGGGTGCGTTCCGGCCCCTGCCGAGCGAGCGCGGCCCGCGCTAGCCTGAAGCGAGACAAAACAAGGGACGCGCGAGCCGGCGCGCCGGAAACGCTCTTGCCTGCCCTGCGCCGCCTTCCCGAACACAGCCTGCTGCTCAGCGGGCTCGCCCTGACGCGCATCATCGGCTGGGGCTCGATCTATTATTCGCCCTCGGTCCTGGCGGGCTATCTCGCGCGCGAGATCGGGCTCGGTCCGACGGTCATCTTCGGCGGGATCACGATCCTGCTGGTGATCGGGGCGGTGATCGCGCCCATGCTCGGGCGCCATCTCGACCGGCGCGGCACGCGGCTCGCCATGGCGCTGGGGGCGGTGATTTCGGGGCTGGGGCTCGCGCTGCTGGCGCTGGCACAGGGACCGGTCGGCTATCTCTCGACCTGGCTGGTGATCGGCGTCGGCCATGCGATGCAGCTCGCGAACACCGGCAACGTCACGGTGGCGCAGCTGATGGGAGAGCGCACCCGCCGCGTGATCGGGTTGATGATGCTGGTGACGGGCCTCGCCTCCAGCGTGTTCTGGCCGCTCACCGCCTGGCTCAGCGCCGATTACGGCTGGCGCGCCTGCCTCTTCGTGTTCGCGGCGATCCAGTTCGTCGTCGTGCTGCCGATCCATCTCGCCATCCCGGCCTATCGCGCCAGGCCGCTGGCGGATCCCGGACCGCCGGCGGCGCCCGCCGAGGAGCAGGGCAGGGTCCCGCCCGGCGAGCGGCGGGCGATGTTCTGGCTGCTGGCGCTGAGCTTCTCGGCGAGCGGGCTCGTGTCCTGGGGGCTGCCGCTGCACATCATCGGCCTGATGCAGGGGGCGGGGATCGCGGGTGCGAGCGCGGTGGCCATCGCCTCCCTCAGCGGCCCCGCGACGCTGGTGGCGCGGGCGGTCGACGCGCTGGCGGGCGAACGTCTCCCGGTCGAACGCGTCGCTCTCGCGGGGCTCGCGCTCGGGCCGTCGGCCTGCCTGCTGATGGCGCTGGCGCCGGGATCGAGCGCGATCGCGATGGCTTTCGTGATGCTGTTCAGTGCGGCGATGGGCGTCATCGCCGTCGCCCGGGCGACACTGCCGCTGGCGCTGTTCGGCCGCAGCGGCTTCGGTGCGATGCTCGGCCGCCTGACCGTGCCGCAGAACCTGACCTTCGCCGCGGCGCCGCTGCTGTTCGCGCTGATGGTGGAGCGGCTCGGCGCCTCCGGCACGCTGATCGTGTCGGCTGCGATCCAGAGCATGGCCCTGCTCGCGATGGCCGTGCTGGTCCGGCGGCTGCGGGGCTGAGGCGGTTCGGAAACGACACGGTCGGCTGCATCACTGACGCGATCGTGCATTGGGGCGCCGCCCGGACGGGCCTATCACGCCGCCTCCCGAGGGCAAGCGAGCGCCTGACCGATGCGATCCTCTCCACTGACCCGCCGCCTCGCCTTGCAGGCCACGCTCGGATTGCTCGCGAGGCCGGGGCTGGCCGAGGCCCGGCTGCCGCCGTTCCGGACGGCGCGCTATCAGTTCGTCGAACTCGACCCGGTCGAGCCGATGGCGCCGCTCGCCCTGCTGGGGCTCGACGGCAGGCCGGCCGTCGCCCGGCCGGCACCGGCCCGGGTCAGCCTGGTCTATGTCTGGGCGACCTGGTGCCCGGTCTGCCGGATCGCCCTGCCGCGTTTCGAGCGGCAGCTCGCCGGCTTCAGGACGAGGGGCGTCGAGATTCTGACGGTCAGCACCGACGATCGCGAGCCTGCCCATGTCAGGGATTATCTCCGGAGGCTGAGCGTCGGCCGGCTCCCGGTCTTCCATGACCGCGCCGGCAAGGTTCTCGCCGCGTCGCGGCAGCCGCTGTCGACGGCGGAGGGATTGCCGGTGACCTATCTCGCCGACCGGCGCGGCGGCGTGCGGGGCTACATGCTCGGGGAGGCCGACTGGACCTCGACGGAGGGGCTCGCCTTGCTCGACCATGTCGGCCGGCTGTGAGGCCGCTCACATCCCCATGATCCGGGCGAGCCGGGCATAGCCGTCGGCGAGGCTGGTCGATTCGTCCTTGGCCTGTTTCAGGAAGGCCTCGAGCTCGGGATTGAGCCGGATCGCCTCGTCGACTTCGGCGGAAGCGCCCTGGCGATAGGCGCCGAGCCGAATCAGCTCCTCCATGTCGGCATAGGTCGCAAGCGCGGCGCGCGCCTTCTGGACGACAGGATAATAGAGCGGGTCGCAGGAGCGCGGCATGGTGCGCGACACCGACTTCAGGATGTTGACCGCCGGGTAGCGGCCGCGCTCGGCGATGCTGCGTTCCATGACGATATGGCCGTCGAGGATGCCGCGCACCGCGTCGGCGACCGGCTCGTCATGATCGCCGCCGTCGACCAGGACGGTGAAGAGGCCGGTGATCGCGCCGTCGCCCGTGCCGGGGCCGGCGCGTTCGAGCAGGCGCGGCAGTTCGGCGAAGACGGTCGGGGTGTAGCCCTTGGTCGTCGGCGGCTCGCCGGCGGCGAGGCCGATCTCGCGCATCGCCATGGCGAAACGGGTGACCGAGTCCATCAGGCACATCACCTGCCGACCCTGGTCGCGGAAGAACTCGGCGAGGGTCAGCGTCGTCAGCGCCGCCTGCTTGCGCATCAGCGCCGGCTCGTCCGAGGTCGCGACCACGACGATCGAGCGGGCGAGGCCGTCCGGCCCGAGATCGTCCTGCAGGAACTCCTGGACCTCGCGGCCGCGCTCGCCGACGAGGCCGATGATGTTGACGTCTGCGCGGGCATAGCGCGCCAGCATCGACAGCAGCACCGATTTGCCGACGCCGGAGCCGGCGAAGATGCCCATGCGCTGGCCGAGGCAGCAGGTCAGGAAGGTGTTGAGGGCACGCACGCCGAGATCGAGCGGCGGGCCGACGCGCCGGCGGGCATGGGCCGGCGGCGGGTCGTTGCGGAAGGGGATGGTGTGCTCGCCCTGCGGCAAGGGCGGGCCGCCGTCGACGGGGCGGCCGAGCGCATCGACGACGCGGCCGAGCCAGGACGCGGTCGGGCGCAGGCCCGCGACGGCGCGGTCGACATAGGCGGGGCAGCCGCGGCGGACGCCGTCGAGACCGCCATAGGGCATGACCAGCGCTTTCTCGCCGGAAAAGCCGATGACCTCGCAGGGAACGCGGACGCCGGAGGCGATCTCGATGCCGACCCGGCCGCCGAGGCTCATCGCCGCGATCGGGCCGGACACCTCGACCAGCAGACCGCGCACCGCGGTGACCCGACCATAGACGGAGGTCGCCTCGAGCTCGCCGATCATCGTGGCGAGTGTGGATAACCGGTCCTGGCCTGCCGAAGCGCCGCTCATGGTCCCTGCCGTTTACCTTCCATTAAGCGGAGTGATTAACACTGCGTTTCGAAGCCGCGCCGGAGCGCCGGGTGATTTTCGCCTGATTCTTCGATGCGAGCTTACGCGAAAGGTGCTTTCGCGGCTGAAGCTCGGATGATCCGTGTCAAATTCGACTCACCTCGACAAGGATCGTCAACCTTTCGCCAAGAAGCGCTTGCGCCCGGGAATCAGGGTTTGTTAACCATTTCCCCGTAGCGTGTCGCGTGGCGTTTCATCGGGCAAGCGTTCGTCCCCAGGACCATGAGGGTTCCGGGCGGTTGAACGGGATCGCTGCCTCGGGGCGAAATTGGGGACGTGACATGCGGGTTCTGCTGATCGAAGACGATAGCGCGACCGCTCAAAGCATCGAGCTGATGCTGAAGTCCGAGAGCTTCAACGTCTACACGACCGATCTGGGCGAAGAGGGCGTCGATCTCGGCAAGCTCTACGACTACGACATCATCCTGCTCGACCTGAACCTGCCCGACATGTCGGGCTACGAGGTGCTGCGCTCGCTGCGCGTCGCCAAGGTCAAGACGCCGATCCTGATCCTCTCCGGGCTCGCCGGCATCGAGGACAAGGTGAAGGGTCTCGGCTTCGGCGCCGACGACTACCTGACCAAGCCGTTCCACAAGGACGAGCTCGTCGCCCGCATCCACGCCATCGTGCGCCGCTCGAAGGGCCATGCCCAGTCGGTGATCACGACCGGCGACCTCGTCGTCAACCTCGACACCAAGACGGTCGAGGTCGATGCTCAGCGCGTGCATCTGACCGGCAAGGAATATCAGATGCTGGAGCTGCTCTCGCTGCGCAAGGGCACGACGCTGACCAAGGAAATGTTCCTGAACCACCTCTATGGCGGCATGGACGAGCCCGAGCTGAAGATCATCGACGTCTTCATCTGCAAGCTGCGCAAGAAGCTCGCCAACGCCTCGGACGGCAAGAACTATATCGAGACGGTCTGGGGCCGCGGCTATGTGCTGCGCGAGCCGAGCGAGGCCGACGAACGCATCCCGGCCTGATCGCCGTCATCGCGGCGTCATCAGCGACGCCTAGAGCATGCTGCGAAAAAGTGGCAACGGTTTTTCGCATCGAGCATGCTCTAAACTATGAGAACCGATCACGTTTTCTGCATTTGGACGATTCCGTCCAAATGCAGCGTGATCTAGGAGTTTGATCGCCTGATCGTCGGATGTACACGACAGGCGAACGGGGACCCCGCCGCGAGGCGGGGTTTTTGTTTGCGGGTCGGGCGCGCCGGCGCCGAGGGCGTCAGGGCCGCGCCAGCTTGGCCGTCGCCGGGGCCGCCCCGCGCTCGGCCGGCGGCGCGAAGAAGCCCGGCCGCTGCGCCGGCCTGGCCTGGGAGGCGTCGCGATAGATGCCGCGATGCGCCGGGTCCGGCACCAATGTGGTGGTGATGCCGATCACGGTCTCGGCCGCGCCGAGGATGAAGGCGCCGTTCGCGGCCAGCCGCGCTGCGAGCGCGGCCATCACCCGAGCCTTGGTCGGTACGTCGAAATAGATCAGCACGTTGCGGCAGAGGATCAGCTCGAACTGGCCGAGATGGTGGTTGGGCTCGAGCAGGTTGTGCTGCCTGAACTGGACCATGTCGCGAATGCGTTCGGTCAGGCGCCATTTGTCGCCCTCCTGCCTGAAATACCGGAGCAGGAGCTGGATCGGCAGGCCGCGCTGCACCTCGAACTGGCTGTAGAGGCCGAGTTTGGCCCGTTCCAGGACATCGAGGGAGATGTCGGTGCCGAGGATCTCGATCTTCCAGCCGGCCAGCCGCTCGGCCGCCTCGTCGAGCAGCATGGCCAGCGAATAGGCCTCCTGGCCGGTCGATACCGCGGCACACCAGATGCGCAGCGTGCGGCTGTGCGCCTTGTTCGCGAGCGCCTCGGGCAGGATCACGTCGCGGACCAGGTCAAACGGCGTGCGGTCCCGGAAGAACAGCGTCTCGTTGGTCGTCATCGCCTCGACGACGGCAGCCTCCAGCTCGGAAGAGGGAATGCTGCGCAGCTGCGCGACCAGGGACGGAATGCCGGCAATGCCGCGCCTGCGGCAGAGCATGCCGAGCCGGCTCTCGACGAGATAGCGCTTCTCGGTGCTGAGGAAGAGACCGGAGCGGCGCTGCAGGAGCACGCGCAGGAAATCGAAATCGAGCTCGGTCATGCGGGGTGGGCCCCGCCGACGAGCGCCCGGATGGCGGGCCCGATGCCGCCGAGCGGCAGGACGATGCTCGCCTGTCCGGCGCGCAGCACGGAGCCCGGCATGCCCCAGATCGTGCTCGACGCCTCGTCCTGCACGATCACGGCCGCTCCGGTGCGGCGCAGGGCGGCCGCGCCGTCGGTCCCGTCGCTGCCCATGCCGGTCATGACCAGGCCGAGCGCCGCCGGGCCGAGATGTCGCGCCGCTTCGCTGAACAGCACGTCGACGGCCGGGCGGCAGAAATGCACGGGCGGGCCGTCGCTCACGCTGGCGACGATATGCCCGAGCTTGCGGTCGACACCGAGATGGCGCCCCCCCGGCGCGACATAGACCATGCCGCGGGCGAGCCGTTCGCCATCATAGGGCTCGCGGGCCGGAATGCCGAGCTGGGCGGCGATCTGATCGGCGAACGACGCCGTGAAGAGCGGCGGCATGTGCTGGACGACCAGCGTGGTCAGGCTGGCGAGGGCGTCGCCGAGATCGGCCAGCATCCTGGCGACGGCGCGTGGCCCGCCGGTCGAGGCGCCGATGAGGAGGTAGCGCGGCATCACCGAGATCAGCGGGCGCAGGTCGACGACGCCGCCCTGCGGCGCGGCCCCTGGCCCGAGGTCGGGCCCAGCCTCGCCATGGCGCTGGCGCGATTGCGCGATGCTGCCCAGCTTGTCCAGCAGCTCGCTGCGGAAATCGAGCGAGAGCGTCAGGCTGCTGCGCCGGTCCGGCTTGGGCAGGACGTCCACGGCGCCACGGCTCATGCATTGCAGCGCAAGCTGCGCGTTGCGCTCGGTCAGCGTCGTCGTCAGCAGCACGGCGGTGCCGGGGCTCTGCCTGACGATCTGCGGCAGGGCCTCGGCCCCGTCCAGGATCGGCATGTCGAGGTCGAGCACCATGATGTCGGGATGGTGGCGCCCGGCGCATTCGACGGCCGCCTCGCCGTCGCCCGCGACCCCGACCACATGGAAGCGGCCGCTCTCGCCGAGCCAGCGCGCGAACAGCCCCCGGACCACGACGGAATCGTCGGCGATCACGACCGTGCTCGGACGCGCGCCGGGCTGCCCGGCGGGGTTCGGCGCCGGGATCATCGCGAGAAGGCGGCCAGGGAGCGGGAGAGGCGCATGCCGCGCGACTTCAGAGCAGGCCGACCTGATGGAATTTCGACGCGACGATGTCCTTGTCGAAGGGCTTCATGATGTACTCGTCGGCGCCGGCATGCATGGCACGGGCGATGTGGGCGATATCGTTCTCGGTCGTGCAGAACACGACCTTGGGGCGCTTTCCGCCCGGCATCTGCCGGAGCTGCCTGAGGAAGTCGTAGCCGTCCATGATCGGCATGTTCCAGTCGAGCAGGATCGCGTCCGGCATCTCGCCCTTGCAGGCGTCGATGGCGCGGGCGCCATCCTCTGCCTCGGCGATGCGGAACTGCAGCCCCTCGAGGATGCGGCGGGCGACCTTGCGGATGACCGCGGAGTCGTCGACGACGAGGCAGTATTTCATGGCGTGGCTCCAGGCGGCGGTCGGGTCAGGCGGCGACCGGCAATTCGATGGTGAGGACAGTATCGACGTCGATCACGACGAGCAGGCGATCATCCAGGCGGTGAACGCCCTCGGCCAGGCTCGCCCAGGCGCGGTCGAGATGGATCGGGACGGCTTCGAAGGTCGCACGGCTCAGCCGCATCACCTCGCCGACGCTGTCGACGATGAGGGCGAAGGCTTCGCCGCCGAGATCGATGCCGACGGCGGTGAGCTCGCGCTCGCCGCTTCCCGCCGCGTCCGGCGCATCGGCATGCCCCATGCGCCGGCGCATGCAGACCGCGGTGACGACCCGCCCGCGCAGATTGATCAGGCCGACGATCTCCCGCGGCGCCAGCGGGACCGGCGTGATGCGCGTGGCGATGAAGACGTCCTGCACGCGCGCGATCGGCAGGCCGAACAATTGCCCGCCGACCGTGACGGTGACGTAGTCGAGCGAGTCCTCGAAGGCCGCCAGGCCGGATGCGGCGTCGTCGGTCGGTCCGGTCATGCGGCGCGCCTCAGTCTGGGCCGGCTTTCGGCCAGTTCCGCGATCAAGGCCCGCCGGTCGAACTTGGCGACGACCTCGTCGAGCTCCCCGTGTGCGGCCGCGACATGCAGCTCGGGCGTCGGCAGGCTGGCGAGCCCGACGATGCGCAGGTCCGCATGGCGGCCCTCGGCACGGAGCCGGGAGGCGAAGGCGAAAGCCGCTTCCGGATCGCGGTCGAGATCGACGACCACGGCCTTGAGCTCGGCGCTGCCCGAGGCGAGGCCCGCGCCCATCGCGATGTCCGCGGCATGGATGACCTGCAGGCCGGCGGCCTTCAGCACGGGAACGAGCATCTCGCGCAGGAACTCGGACGGCTCGATCAGCAGGACGCGCGCTGCGCCGGCATCGTCGCGGCGCAGGCGAAGCCAGTTGGGATTGGCTCTGGTCAGGTAATGGGCGACGTCGAGGATCTCCGTGGCGCGGCCGCGGATGATCGCCGAGCCGAGCAGCCCATCCTCGGGCGAGGCCAGCATCTCGACGTCGAGCACCTCGTCGACGATGTCGACGATGGCGTCCACCGCCAGCGCCATGCTGAAATCCCGCTCGGAGAAGATCACCAGCGGCTGCAGGCCGGACCGTCGCAGTTCGACGCCGTCGACGGGGACGACCGGCATCAGCCGGCCGCGATAGTTGAGCAGCATGCGTCCGCCCCCGCTCTCGAACTGCCCGGCCTCGACCTCCTCGAGCCGCGTGACCAGGGACAGGGGCACGGCCTTCAGCCGGTCCTTGCCGGTGCGGAACACCAGCATGGTGGTGCGCTCGACCGGGTGTGCGGCATCCGCGGACGCATCGGGGGCGGCCTCCTCCTGCGGCGCGGTCGCCCCGACGAGACGCGCGACGCCGTTCGGGTCGATGATCAGCACCACCGCGCCGTCGCCCAGGATGGTGTTGCCCGAGAAGAGCGGGATGTGCCGCAGCCGCGTCGACATCGGTTTGACGACAATCTCCTCGGTGTGGAACACGGATTCGACGAGGATGCCGAATTGGCGCTCGCCGACCTGCGTCACCACGATGAAGCCGTCATGGGGCGCTGCCGCGCCGGCGCCGCCCATGACGCCGGCGAGGGCGATGATCGGCAGCAGCCGCTCGCGCAGGCGCAGGACGGGCGCGCCGTTGATGTGCTCGATGCGGTGCTCGCCCGCCGCCTTGACGCGGACCAGCTCGCGCACGGCCACCTGCGGAATGGCGAAGCGCTGGCCTTCGCTCGCGACGATCAGGGCGGAGACGATCGCCAGCGTCAGCGGAATCTTGATCGTGATCGTGGTCCCGGAGCCGGCGATGCTGGTGATGTCGACCATGCCGCCGATCGCATCGACATTGACCTTGACCACATCCATGCCGACGCCGCGCCCGGAGATCGCGGTGATGGTGTCCGCGGTCGAGAATCCGGGATGGAAGATGAAGCGGAGGATCTGCGCCTCGCTCATCCGCTCGGCCTCGGCCTCCGTCACCAGCCCGCGCTGCACGGCCTTGCGCCGGATCCGGGCGACGTCCATGCCGCGCCCGTCATCGGTGATCGCGATCGTGACCGAGCCGCCCTCGTGATAGGCGGAGACCCGGATCGTGCCGGTTTCCGGCTTGCCGAGCGCCGTGCGCTCCTGCGGCTCCTCGATCGCGTGGTCGGCGCAGTTGCGGACCATGTGGATGAGGGGATCCTTGATCAGGTCGAGGATCTGGCGGTCGAGCTCGGTGTCGGCGCCTTCGAGCACCAGCTCGATCTTCTTGCCGAGGTCGGTCGAGAGATCGCGGACGATGCGCGGCAGCTTGGACCAGGCGTTGCCGATCGGCTGCATGCGCGTCTTCATCACGCCGTCCTGCAGTTCGGCGGTGATCAGGGAAAGGCGCTGCAGCGGCCCCTTCAGCCCGGCATCCTCCTGCCGGCGGGCGATCTCGAGCAGCTGGTTGCGGGTCAGCACAAGCTCCGAGACCATGGTCATCAGATGCTCGAGCGTATCGACGTTGACGCGCAGCGTCGCCGGGCCCGCGGCCCTGGCGTCACGTGCCGCGTCGCCATGCGCCTGTCCGGGCAGGTCGAGCGGGCTCGGCGCCGCACGGAAGACCAGGTCCATCTCGTCGGCCGCGCTCGCGGCGGCGTCGGCGGTCCGGGTCCCGGCCGAGCGGGCGAGATAGGCGGCGACCGGGTCGAGCGGCGGCTGCGCCTGGCGCTCGGCCAATTCCTGCCTGGCCCGATCGGCGAGTCCGCGCAGCTCGTCGATCAGCTGGGCGTCATGGCCCGGAGGCTCCTGGCCCTTCTCGGCGAGCTCGGCCATGATCTCCTTGATCCGGTCGATCGTTTCGAGGATCGCCGTGACGGCGGTCGAGGAGACGCTCGCGCCGTCGCGGAACTGGCCGATGACGGATTCGGCCGCGTGCGTCAGTGCTTCGAGTCGCGGCAGGCCGATGAAGCCGCAGGTGCCCTTGACCGTATGGACGAGCCGGAAAATGTTGCGCAGGATGTCGCCGTTGTTCGGCTCCTGCTCGAAGCGGACGAGCTCCCGATCGACCGTGTCGAGATGCTCGCCGGTCTCGCCGAGAAACTCTTGCAGCAACTCGTCCATGCACGGACCGCTCGCTCACGCCACTGATGCTGCCGCGGATATTGCTGCGTAAGGGTTTATGATCAGTTGAGAGCACGCGAAAACCACGTCGTATCGCGAGCGCTGCGCGTGCTCGGCGGCCGTCAGGCCGGTTCGGCGGCGATGCTGACCGTGTCGCCCTCGATCGCGAAGGCGATCTTCATCCCGGCGGCGCGGGCGACCATGCCGGTATAGAGCGGCTGGACCGCGTGCGCGTCGATGGCGCCGGTCTCGGAGCGCCCGGCGATGAGATCCTCGACATGGGCGGGGATGCGGGCATGCGAGCCGGTGGCGGTGATGGCGAAGCTGCCCTGCTCGCCGGCGACGGTGCAGCGGCAGGTGATCTTGCCGCCGCGCGGGATCGCCTGCGTCGCCAGCACGAGCAGGTTGAGCACCAGCTTGACCTGGTTCTTCGGCAGGAGCGCGCGCGGCGCCTCCCAGTCGAGGGAGAGCTTCTCGTCGTTGAGGAAGCCGTTGGCGACGGCGCCGGCATCCCCGAGATCGATCATCGCGCCGGCCGAGCCGGCGGCGCCGAAAGCGAGCCTGGCGAACTGCAGCCGGGCCGAGGCGTTGCGGGCGCTCTTCTTGATCAGATCGAGTGCGAACTCCTTCATCGAGGGGTCGTCCTCCTCGAGCACTTCCAGCGCGTTCACGATCGCGCCCACCGGGCTGATCACGTCATGGCAGACGCGGCTGCAGAGAAGCGCGGCCAGATCGAGCGGCTCGAGCGAGATGGCGGTCATGATCCGGTCCTGCGATCAAGAGAATCAGGGCGGTGCGCGCCCATGTCGGTGGCGCAGCATGCGCCAGGCTGGTTTGCAGCTGGTTAACCATAGCCCCCGCACGGGCCCGGTTCGCGCTGCCCAAGCGGGCATGACGGGGCAAGATGGCCGCCAGAAGGCGCGCCGGCTTTTTCTTTGACCCGGCATGGACTAGCTAAGGGGTGGATATCGCCGGAGGCGCCGCCCGGCAGTCGCATCGCAATGGCACACGGCGCCGGCGAGACGGGTTCGGAACATGGCCACCGCTCATGACGATCCGCGCCTGACCGACCGGGACGGGCTCGCACGCACGCTCGGCGAGGCGGCGCGGCGCGCGGCCGCCGTGCTGCTGGCGAAGCGGGCGGCCCGCGACGCCAGGCTCAAGGCGGATGGCACGCCGGTCTGCTCCGCCGACCTCGCCGCCGACGCCGCCGCGAAGCAGGCTCTGGCGGAGCTGCTGCCGGGCCTTCCGGTGATCAGCGAGGAGAGCGTCGAGGAAATCGCGCCGGCCGAGGTCTTCATCCTGCTCGATCCGCTCGACGGCACCCGCGAATTCCTCGCCTCCGGCGACAGCTATTGCGTCGCCATCGCGGCGATCCGCGCCGGCCGGCCGCTCGCCGGGGCGATCGCGGCGCCGGGAATCGGCCGGCTCTGGTATGGCGGCGACCGGAGCTTCGTTCAGGCGCTCGATGCCGACGTCACGCCGCACGGTGCGCCGCGGCAGGTGCATGTCAGGGCGGAGCCGGCGGACGGCCCGCGGATGCTGGTGAGCCGCTTCCACGGCGACACGGTCAGCGCCGGCGTCACGGCCGCGCTCGCGAAGGGCGACGGCGCGCCGGTGTCGTCGGCCGTGAAGTTCGGGCTGATCGCCAGCGGCGAGGCCGATCTGCATGTGCGCGGCGGCACCACGATGGAATGGGACATCGCTGCCGGCGACGCGATCCTCAGCGCGGCCGGAGGCGTCGTGCTGACCCTCGACGGCAAGGTGCCGCGCTATGGCGAGAGGGGGCGCGATTTCCGCAATCCGCCTTTCGTCGCCGCCAGCTGCGAAAGGCTGGCACGGCTCGCGATCCAAAAGGCCGAAACCTGCCGCTGCTGACTCCGCTCTCGCCGGACGCGCTCGGCGCCGCGGGGCGGCTCAGCGCGCGATCAGCGGGGCCACCACCTGCCAGCGTTCCTGGGCCCTGGACCGCAGGGCGGCTTCGGCGAGAAAGCGCCGGCGGTTCTCGTCGCTGCGGAAGAAGTAGAGCCGGGCCCCGATGACCGCGAAACGGCGCGGATCGGCGTCGATCGCGAGCCCTTCCGCGACGCCGCTGGCGTCGAAGCCGCCGAAGCGCGGCGTATACACCTCCGGAGCCTCGACGAAGGCATCGCGATTGGCGGCGCTGGCGAAGCGCCAGACCGCTCCGTCGCGGATCAGCTCGTAGTCCGACAGGCCCGGCACCGGGGCATTGTCGATGAAATAGGCGACGGGATCGAAGCCGGAGAGCGCCAGCCCGGAGTGGCGGTCGCGCAGCATGGTCTCGCCGACGCCCGGCAGATCGGGCAGGCCGGGCGGCAGGGTCGAAGCCTGGCTCAGCGCGGCCGAGAGGGGCAGGATGCAGCACAGTCCGACACCGGCGAGGGTGATCCCGGCATGCCTTGCTGCGGCCTTCATCGCCACCAATCCTTGGTCCGAGTCGCGTTGCGTCGCGTCCTGCGCCGCAGTTCACCGGTTGGATACACATCCAGCGTATCCAGGAGGTTACTGTGATCGCGCGGATTCGCGCGACATGCCGTCGACGCCGTTCCCGGCAGGAGGCCGAATGCCCAATGCCCGGCGCTTGCCTGGAGACGATGAGATGAACCTTACCCGCCGCACCCTGCTCGCCAGCGCCCTGCTGCTCGGCGCGGGCCTGGCAGCAGGTCCCGTCGCCGCCCAGCAGGGCGAGCGGTCTTTCTCGCAGAACGAGCTGGTCACTTCCGGCCACCAGTTCTTCGGCAACGTCTCGCGCGGCCTCGCCCTGACGATCGAAGAGGCGGTGCGCCGCTGGGGCGAGCCGAACGGCTATGTGCTCGGCCAGGAGGCGTCCGGCGCTTTCGTCGGCGGGCTGCGCTATGGCGAGGGCACGCTGTTCACCCGCAACGCCGGCGACCGCAAGGTGTTCTGGCAGGGGCCGTCGGTCGGCTTCGATTTCGGCGGCGACGGCGCGCGCACCATGATGCTGGTCTACAACCTGCCGAGCGTCGGCGCGCTCTATCAGCGTTTCGCCGGCGTCGACGGCTCGGTCTATTTCGTCGGGGGCTTCGGCTTCACCGCGCTGACGGCCGGGGGCGTGATGGTCGTCCCGATCCGCACCGGCGTCGGCTGGCGGCTCGGCGTCAATCTCGGCTACCTGAAATTCACGCCGGAAGCGACCTGGAACCCGTTCTGATCTGATAATCCGGTGCTGCTGGTCTTATCTTGCAAGGCATGGCAGCCTGACCGGGGCTGATCGCTGAAACTGGAGCCGTCCCGCCTTGATCGAAGCCGTCATGCTCGTCGCGCTCGGCTTCCTGTCGGCCAGCCTGCTCGCCCTGTCGGCGCTGCCGGCACTGAGCCGCCGGGCCGATCGGCTGGCGCGGCGGCGCGCCGAAGCCGCGTTTCCCCTCTCCCTCGCCGAGATCGCCGCCGACCGCGACCATCTGCGCGCCGAGCTGGCGATCCGCGAGCGCGCCCTGGAGCAGAAGGCCGAGAGCGGCTTTGCTGCCAGGGCCGGCGCGATGAGCGAGATCGGCCGGCGCGACATGACGATCGGGCGGCTGGAAGGCGAGCTCGCCGAGGGTGCGCGGCGGATCGCGGCGCTGGAGGCGGAGCTGGAGCGGACGGCGAACGAGCTGGCCGAGACGCGCGAAGCGCTGGCCGGCGAGAGCGCCGGCCATCAGGCGACGCAGGCGGCGCTCGCGGAGCGTATCGCCGACCTCGCCGCCGTCGAGGCGCAACTCGCCGAGACCCGCCACGCGCTGAGCGGCAGCTCGGCGGATCTGGCCGCACGCAGCCAGGAGCTCGCCGAGCTCAGGGCCGCTCACACCAGACTGGAAGCCAGGCTGGCGGAAAGCGACAAGGCGCTCTCGACGCTGAACGGCGAGCATGATGCGCAGCGTGTCGCCCTGGTCGAAGCGGGCACGCTGCGGCTCAGGCTGGAGGGCGAGCGCGACGATCTCTCGGCGAAGCTGACCACGGCCGAGATGGCGCTCGCCGAGGCACGCACGGCGCTCTCCGCCCTCAAGGTGGAGCGCGACAGCGAGAGATTGCGCGCCGACGCCCTCCTGACGCGCGCGACCGAAGCCGAAGCGGCCTTGCGCGCGGCCGACGCCAGCGCCGTCAAGCTCGGTGCCGAAATCGCACGACAGGAGGCGGCCGCAATGCAGGCATCCGCCGCGCATGCCGAAGCGCTGGCGCGGATCAAGGCGCTGGAGGACAGGATCGCGGCCGCCGCTGCGACGGAGGCGCGCCTGAAGGAGCATGCGGCGGTGGCGGAGGCGGCGCATCACGAAGCCTTGCGCGAGCGCGACGAGATGGTCGAGGCTCTGCATGCCGAGCTCGGCACCGTCCAGGGCGCGCGCGATCAGGCGCGGGCCGACAGGGCCGGGCTCAAGCGCGAGCTCGCCTCGCTGCGCCGGCAGAGCGGCGGCAAGGCAGCGGGCGAGGCCGCCCTGCGCCAGGAGATCGTCCGCCTCGCCGATGCGCTGCTGGTGGCTTCCGAAAGCCGCGAGGCGGCGGAATAGCCGCCCGGCCGGCAGAGCCTTTCCACTTTCGCCGAACATGCTCTAGGGAAGGGGGCGGCCGCGTTGGCGGCCGGCGACTTCGGTTGGGATGATGACGGATATCGTTTGCATCGGCGAGCCGCTCGGCGAGTTCAACGCGACGCGGGGCGAAGCCGGCGCTTATCGCTTCGGCCATGGCGGCGACACCTCGAATTGCGCGATCGCGGCGGCGCGGCAGGGGGCGAGCGTCGCCTATGTCGGAGCGCTGGGCGATGACGAGCCGGGCCGCTCCTTCAGGACGCTGTGGGCGCAGGAAGGCGTCGACGATGCCCATGTCTCGACGCACCCGACCGCGCCGACAGGGCTCTATTTCGTCGCCCACGGCCCGCAGGGCCATGTCTTCTCCTATCTGCGCGCCGGCTCGGCCGCGAGCCTCTACGGCCCGGCGCAATTGCCGAAGGAGCTGATCGCCTCGGCCAAGGTGATCCAGGCCTCGGGCATCAGCCAGGCGATCTCGGCCAGCGCCTGCGATGCGGTGTTCGAGGCGTTCGCGACGGCGCGGGAGAACGGTGTGCCGACCGCCTATGACACCAATCTGCGGCTGAAGCTCTGGCCGCTGACGCGGGCGCGGGCGATCATCCATGCCGCCTGCGCGATGGCGGACATCGTCCTGCCGGGCGACGGCGATGCGAAGCTGCTGACCGGGTTGGAGCAGCCCGACGCCATCGTGGATTTCTATCTCGCGCTCGGCGCCAGGGTCGTGGCGCTGACGCTCGGCCACGAGGGCTCGCTGGTGGCGACGCAGGACGAACGCCGGCGCTTCGTGCCGATCAAGGTCGAGGCGATCGACGCGACCGGCGCCGGCGACTGCTATGACGGCGCTTTCCTTGCCGAATACATCCGCACGGGCGATGCCTTCGCGGCCGGCGCCTATGCCAATGTCGCGGCGGCGCTCTCGACGCGGGGCTATGGCGCGGTGGCGCCGCTGCCGCGCCGGGCCGAGGTCGAGGCGCGCATGGCGCAAGAGGCGGCCGGCCGGGCATGAGCGTTCCGGTCCTGACCGAAGCGGGTGCGCTGCTCGCCCGCTACGACGTGCTGATCAGCGACGTCTGGGGCGTCGTGCATGACGGCGTGCTGGCGCTCGGGCCGGCCTGCGAGGCCCTGATGCGCTATCGCGAAGGCGGCGGCACGGTGGTGCTGCTCTCGAACGCGCCCGGGCCCTCGGCGCAGGTCGCCGGCGTGCTCGCCGAAAAGCGCGTGCCGCGCGCCGCCTGGGACCGGCTGGTCACCTCCGGCGACGTGACGCGGGCTCTGATCGCCGGGACGCATCTGCGCAAGGCCTATCATATCGGCGAGCACCGCGACCTCGCTGTGTTCGAGGGATTCGACATCGCGCTGGTCGGCGAAGACGAGGCCGAGTTCGTCGTCGCGACCGAGCTCAACGATTACCGCAAGGAGCAGCCGGAGCAGTACCGGCCGCTGCTGTCGCGTTTCGCGGCGCGTGGCCTGCCCTTCATCTGCGGCAATCCCGACCTCGTCGTCCATGTCGGCCATGACCTCCTGCCCTGCGCCGGGGCGCTGGCGACGATCTACGAGGAGCTCGGCGGCCATGTCGCCTGGGCCGGCAAGCCGCATCGCCCGGCCTATGACCTCGCGCTCGCGGCCGCGCGGGAGGCGCGCGATGGACGCGAGGTCGATTCCGCCCGGGTGCTCGTCATCGGCGACGCGGTGCGCACCGACCTGGCCGGCGCGAAGATGATGGGCTTCGACAGCCTGTTCATCGCCGGCGGCATCCATCGCGACGAGACCATCCGCGACGGTGCGGTCGTGCCCGACGGTCTCGCCCGCGTGCTGGCGGCGCATCGGCCGCTGCCGGTCGCGGCGATGGCGGCGCTGGGCTGACGTTATTCCGGGGGGGCCCCTAGGGCCGCCTCCCTTCTCCCCTTGCGGGAGAAGGTGGCCCGAAGGGCCGGATGAGGGGTCGTCCAGGTCTTGAAGGTTCTGGCCATGGCCCGTTGGGATTGCGGCAGTCGTCGCGAGACCCCTCACCCTAGCCCTCTCCCGCAAGGGGAGAGGGGAGAGCGCGCGCCGGCCCATTCACGATCACTCGCTGGAAACGGACTTTTCACACCGGCGGCGGGTTCGCCTTGCGGATGCGCTCGCCGATGGCGTGAAAGAGGCCCTCGAGCGGGCGGAAGACGAAGCGCACCGTCGAGCGGCCGGGCGGCACCCTGACGGCGCGGAAGATCACGTTGGCACGCAGGAGCTCGGCCGGCCCGCCGTCGACCTCGACCTGCCACCAGGGCTGCCAGACATCGTTCAGCACGACGAAGCCGCCGCGCGGCGCGTCGACGTCGAGCAGCACCTCGGTGGTGCCGTAATTGCGGATGCGGACGCTGCCGGCCTGGGCCGGGCCGGTGGGCACGGGCGGCGGCGCCTTGTCGAGGAGGATCGTGCGGCGCGGGTCGAATCCGGCAGGCCATTGCCCGCTCGTCAGGATGGCGCCGAAATCGGCCGCCTGCGCCTCGGTGACGAGGAGCACGCGCGGCAGCGCACGCGGGTTCTCGTAGACATAAGCATCCTTCGTCCGGGCGATCTGGACGAGATCGCCCGGCTTCAGCCGCTTGTCGATCTGCTCGACGGGAACGCCGGTCGCGATGAAGCGCAGGCCGAGCATGTCGGCGAGCAGCGAGCGGTAGGACGGCATCAGCGCCGAGAAGGTCCGCTGGTCGGGCAGGGCGACATGGTCGCCGGCGCCGGTCGCGGTACTGTAGAGCCCGAGCCGCAACGGGTTGTAGCCGAGCGTGTTGTCGAGCCCGTGGACGAGGCTGGCGTTCGGCCAGTGGAAATCGATGCCGGCGAGCTCGATGCGGTCGCGCCGGTCGGGACCGGCGGTGCGGGCGGTCTCGCGCTTGAGCAAAGCGATGGTCTCGTTGCCGCTGTCGGCGCGCAGCACCTCGTAACGGCCGGCCGGCAGGGCGGTGGACTCGCTCGGGCCGTTGTTGACCGCGAGGTCGACGATCATCGCCACGGCGAGGACGATGGCCGCCGTCATGCCGGCGCCCTGCAGGGCGAGCCCGCGCGCCGCGACCAGCGCGCCCGCGACCAGCATCAGGCAGAGCCCGGCGGTGACCAGGGGCACGAAGGCGACATGGAGGCGCCCGACCGTCCAGGCCAGCCAGATCGCGAGGCAGAACGCCGCCAGCAGCAGCAGGATCTCGAGCGCGATCTGCCAGCGGCGTGGGCGGGGCGCCGTGTCGGTCAGGACGAGATGGGTGAGGTAGCCGCCGAGAATCGAGAGCAGCGCGCCGAGGATGAAGAGCGCGTCGGCCGGGCGGCGGTAGAAATCGATGCCCGGCAGATGGAAGAGCAGCGCGAAGCCCGGCGTATAGCGGCCGAGCGCATAGACCAGCACGACCAGCGCCGCGGCGCTGAGCGCGACGATCTCGCGCCGCAGCAGGGCGCCGCGGACGATGCCGACGCCGACGACGAGCAGGAACGGGAGGAGGCCGAGATAGAGCTCGCCCATATTGCGGGCGAGATAGAGGTCGAGCGGGCCGAAGCGCTTTTCCCAGGCCGGGCTGGGCGGGCCCCAGAAATTCTCCAGCGGCCCGGAGGCGCCATAGAGATTGGCGATCAGCCCGGTCAGCAGCGAGCCCGGATGCAGCGAACCCTTGCCGGCGCCGGCGAGATCGATCGCCGGCCGGTTCGATGCCTCTGCCAGCGCGGCGGTGAGCAGGATGGGCACCGTCGCGATCAGGGCGGCGCCGAGCGCGCCCAGCAGCAGCGGCATGAAACTCGCGCGCAGCGCCGCGAGCGGCTTGTCGGCCATGGCGATGGCGGCGAGCACCAGCCCCGTCAGGACGTAGACGCCGAGCAGCGCGACCTGGTCGCGCCCCAGCACCATGAAGCCGGCGGCGAGGCCGGCCGCGAAGCCGTAGCGCCAGGACCCGCGCTCGAGCGCGCGCGAGAGCAGCAGCAGCGTCACCGCGAAACAGGACAGGCTCAGCACCTGCCCGACATGCTGGATGCGCCAGGCGGCCGCGGCGCCGAAGGCGAAGGAGAGGGCGCAGACCACGGCGCCGGCGGGGTGCCAGCCGCGATCGCGGAAAGTGAGGACGAGGCAGAGCGCGCCGACGAGCAGCGAGCCGAGCAGGGCGCCGTCGCTCCAGCGGAAATCAGGCGCCGGGTTGACGAGGGCGATCAGGAAGAAGGGCGGCGAGAAGATCAGGGATTGCGGATCGGCGACCTGCGGCGAGCCCGAGAAGACGAAAGGCGTCCAGAACGGCGACAGTCCCTTGTGCAGGGCACTGGCGAGGAACTGCAGCTGCGGATGGAAATGCGCCTTGGCGTCCCAGGGCACGGTGACGGTGCCGGAGAGCCAGGGCCAGGACAGAGCGAGCCAGGCGGCGCAGACCAGCAGCGCCACCCTCGCGGTCGGCCAGGGCTGCGGCGGGGCGGTCTCGCGCCGGTCCCGATCTGGCATGGGAGCGTCGGACAGGTGAGCGTCGGACATGGAGGCTTCCTGCCCCAGGTCCGGGGCGCGATCAATCCTTCGGCGCGGCGCGCGCCATCAGCGCGTCCATGTCGATGAAATGCCCGGCGCGATCGCGCTTCGAGGCGAGATAGCGGACATTGTGGACGTTCGGGCGGCCGAGCACGCGCTGGGTCGCGGCGACCTCGAGCCCCGCCGTCCTGATCGCGCCGATCTTGAGCGGGTTGTTGGTCAGGGCCGTGACACGGCTGACGCCGAGCTGCTTCAGCATGGCGGCGGCGAAGTCGAAATGGCGCTGGTCGAGATCGAAGCCCAGCACCTCGTCGGCATCGTAGGTGTCCCAGCCCTGGCTCTGCAGCTTGTAGGCGCGCATCTTGTTGGAGATGCCGTTGCCGCGGCCTTCCTGGTCGAGATAGAGCAGGATGCCGCCCTCGTTCTCGGCCATCCACTGCACGGTCTCGCGCAGCTGGTCGCCGCAATCGCATTTCAGCGAGCCGAACAGGTCGCCGGTCAGGCAGGCCGAGTGCAGCCGGACCGGCACGGCGGCCGCGAGATCCGGCTTGCCGACGATGATCGCGACCTGGTCGCGCAGGCCCTCGCCGCCGCGGAAGACGACGAATTCGGTGTCCGGCGCGCCCTCGAGCGGCACCGGCGCACGGCCGACGATGGACAGGCGCGCGACCTGGGCCGCGCGGTAGCCGTTGATCGCCTCCGTCGTGACCGTGACCAGCGGCTCGCCGGCGACCTGCCCGGCCGCAACCGGGACGAGGATCACCGCCGGCAGCACCAGTGCGAGACGGGCCAGTTCGAGCGCGGCATCGTCGAGCGGGCCGGCCGGCCCGACCGGGGCATCGACGCGAGCATCGAGCTTCAGCGCCAGGGCCTCGACCCGGGCGAGATCGATCACCGGCATGGCGAGTACGCCCGTCTCGGTCCGGCCGGTCTCGGCGCGGCCCTTGGCGCCGAGCCGGCGCAGGCGCGCGGCGCTCAGGACGAGGTGGGCGTTGCCGGCGGAAAGACCGTCGAGCCGCCCGGCGAAGTCGGCGTCGGCGAGCTCGGCAGACAGCGCCAGTCCGAGTTCCTCGCCATGGCGCAGCAGCACGGGACGGGCCGCACGGAATTCCGCGATCGCGCGGTCGACGGTGACGAGATCGGTTTCACCCGGCCGGTCGAAGAGCTTACGCGACTTGGGCATGGGACAGTCCGTCAGATTGCGCCGGGGAGCGGCGGAGGAATTGAACTTGTTACGCGTGTCTCACCCGGACGGATGCATCCGACGCAATACAGCGCTTCTACAACGTGTCCGTTCCTGCGTGGTTCCCAGTTCTACGTGCGCGATCGGAACGCCAAGGCGGCCGGGCAACGGCCATGCGACCGGTTGCATTCTGGCCTATAAGAGCGCGAGATTGAACACCAGATGAATGCTCTCAGCAACGGACCCTGGCCTATATGGTGATCGGGAGCGCCGAAGCGCCATGACGCAGAGACATGCCCCCGGAACGACTGCGGCAGAGCGCGGTGCCGTCTATAGCCCGACGGCGCGGCGCCTGCACTGGATCACGGCCGCCGCCGTGGCCGTGATGGTCCCTCTCGGGCTCGCCATGGCCTATCGCGGCAACGTCCTCGACATCTGGGATGGCGTGACCGACGCGCTCTACTCCACTCACAAGCTGACCGGCTTCCTGCTGCTCTGGCTGAGCGCGGGCCGGTTGGTCTACCGGCTGGTGCACGGTGCGCCGCCGGACGAGCCGACGCTGGAATGGTGGCAGAAGGCCGGATCGCACCTCGTTCACTGGCTGCTCTACGGGCTGCTCCTGGCCGTGCCGCTGCTCGGCTGGATCGGCGTCTCGCTCTTCCCGGCGCTGACCCTATTCAACCTGTTCGACCTGCCGGCGCTGACCGCGCCAGACGAGGCGGCAGCCAAGCGCGTGCTGTTCGTCCATGGCGCGCTCGCCATCCTGCTGGCGCTCCTGGCCTGCGGGCACATCGCGGCGGCGCTCCTCCACTATTTCATCCGCAAGGACGGCGTGCTGCGGCGGATGCTGCCCGGGGTGAACTAGTGCCGGACGCCTCGCCTCTCACCAGTCCTGCGTTGGCGCCGTCCCGTCGATGATCTCCGTGAGGCGGCGGCGGGTGCCCGGCGTCGTCCTCTCCGGCAGGGCCGCGAGCGGGAAGAAGCGCGCCTCGGCGATCTCGCGGTCAGGCTGCTTCGGCGCGAGCTGGGTGAAGGCGCGCACGACGAAGACCGCGACATGATCGCGCACCGAGACGTGGCGGTTGAGGAAAACGCCATGCAGCGTCGCAGGGCCGCTCAGCGCGATGTTCGCCTCTTCGCGCAGTTCCTTCGTCAGCGCGTCGGCCAGGGTCTCGTTCGGCTCGACGCCGCCGCCCGGCATGTGCCAGCCGGGCGTATAGGTGTGGCGCACGAGCAGAACCGCACCGTCTTCGCCGAGCACGGCGGCGCGGACGCCGAGCGTCATGCCGCGGCTCAGGCGGAAATAGAGGTGCAGGCCCCGCCCGGCCAGGCGGCGCAGCCCGCGCGGCACCCGCTCGATTGCCGTTGCGCCGGAGCGCGGGCCCGAGAGGTCCTCTTCGCTCACGGCCGGGACGAATCCCAACAGCCGGTTAATTGTCTATGCAATGGACGCATAACAGAGCTCTGTTTGGCCTCTCGATATAACACAGGCGCGCCTTAAATAAGGAGCACAAGGATCATGTTGCCGCTGGGGAAATTACCATGCTTCTCGCCTTCATCACTGCCCGCCTGAATGCCAAGCCCCGCTTCGTCTGGAAGCCGGCGGTCACCCTGACCGATCCGCGCATCGTCTCGGAGCTGACGGGATCGGCGAACTGAGCCGATCGGCCTGCGTCATCTTCGCCCTCCGCCGCCGTCGCGCTTGACGGCGCGCGGGCGTTGAAGGCAAGCGCTGGGGCGTGTTCACGCTCGCGCATCTCTCCGACCCGCATCTGGGGCCGCTGACGAAATTCTCGCTGCGCGAGCTGATCGGCAAGCGCGCGACCGGTTATGTCAACTGGCGCCGCAAGCGACGCCACGCGCATGACATGGAGATTCTCGGGCTGATCGTCGCCGACATGCTGGCGCACAAGCCCGATCACATCGCCTGCACCGGCGACGTCTCCCATATCGGCCTGCCGACCGAGTTCAAGACGGCGCTCTCCTTCCTCGACACCCTGGGCCCGCGCGACGCCGTCAGCTTCGTGCCGGGCAATCACGACTGCTATGCCCGCTCGTCCCTGTCGGCGCTGGCGCGCGAGCTCGCGCCCTGGTGCGCCAGCGACGATGGCGAGGCCGGCTATCCCTGGTACCGCAGGCGCGGCCACGTCGCGCTGATCGGGATGAACACCGGCATTCCGACCATGCCGCTGATGGCGACCGGGCGCGTCGGCACGGCCCAGATCGCGGCGACCGAGCGACTTCTGGTGCGGGCCAAGGCAGAAGGCCTGATCCGCGTCGTGCTGATCCATCACCCGCCCTATGTCGGCGGGGCGCGGCGCACCCGCGAACTGCTCGACGCCGCCGCCTTCGAGGCGATGCTGCGCCGGGCGGGGGCAGAGCTCGTGCTGCACGGCCACAATCATCGCTTCTCGCTGGCCTGGCGGCCGGGGCAGGGGCACGACGTGCCGATCGTCGGCGTACCGTCGGCCTCGATCGGCCCGCGCGGCGGCCATGGCGAGCTCGCGAGCTGGCATCTCCTGCGCATCGAGGGGCGGCCGGCGGCGCCTCACATCAGCCTGGAACGCCGCGCCTTCGATCTCGACGGCACGGTCAAGCAGCTGCAGCGGATGCCGCTGACGGGTGGCGGGATCGTCTAGCCGCCACCTTCCCTTCTCCCCTTGCGGGAGAAGGTGGCCCGCAGGGCCGGATGAGGGGTCGCGCAGGTCTGGAAAGGTTCGGGAAAGCGCGGCGACGAGCTGACGATCAGCGTCGCGCGACCCCTCACCCCAGCCTTCTCCCGCAAGGGGAGAGGGGGCAGGTCGCGCTTCTCAGACGCAGCGGCCGCCGTCGACCGCCAGCACCGAGCCGGTCACCATCTCGGACTCGTCCGAGCACAGGAACAGGGCGGCGTTGGCGATGTCCTGCGGCGTCGAGAAACGGCCCCAGGGGATCGTCGCGGTGAAGGCCTTGCGCTTCTCCGGCGTGTCCTCGCCCATGAAGGTCGCCAGCAGCGGCGTCTCGCCGGCGACGGGGGCGATGGCGTTGACGCGGATCCGGTCGGGCGCGAGCTCGACCGCCATCGACTTCGAGATCAGGTTCGCGGCGCCCTTAGAGCCATTATACCAGGTCAGGCCGGGCCGCGGCCGCACGCCGGCGGTCGAGCCGATATTGAGGATGACGCCGCCGCCATGCTCGCGGAAATGCGGCACCGTCGCCCTGGCCATCAGGAAGATCGACTTCACGTTGACGTCGAAGACGCGGTCGAACTCGGCCTCGGTGACGTCGAGCATCGGCTGGTTGCGGTGGCTGATGCCGGCATTGTTGACGACGATGTCGAGCCGGCCGAAGCGCTTGATCACCTTGGCCACGGCCGAATCGACGCTCTTGGCCTTGCCGACGTCGCAGGCGACGGCGATGGCCTTGCGGCCGATCGCCTTGGCCGCTTCACGAGCCTTGTCGCCGTTGATGTCGAGCACCGCGACCCGCGCGCCCTCGCGCACGAAGGTCTCGGCGATGCCGAAGCCGAATCCCTGCGCCGCGCCGGTGATCAGCGCCGTCTTGCCCTTCAATCTCATGGTGCTTCCTCAAGCCTGATGTGCCCGCCGACTGTGGGATGATTTGGCGGGCCGGATAAATACGCTTTCGCGATTGGCAGGATAGCGGAATTGTATGGGCGGGGCGGCCGATCGCGCAGTTTGGCATTGTCGTCATGGTCGGGCTTGTCCCGACCATCCACGTCTCCGTCCATCGGGGGCGGTGTTCAAGACGTGGATGCTCGGCACAAGGCCGAGCATGACGGAGAGAGCGCTTGCGGCTTTACGCCCCGATCTCCTCGCGCAGCATCTCGAGCTCGAGCCAGCGCTCCTCCGCCTGCGCGATCTCGCGCGCCACCTCGTCGAGCCTGGCCGTCGCCCTGGCGAAGAGCTTGGGATCGCGGGTGTAGAGGTCGCCGGCGAGCGCGGCGTTGAGCTTGCCGGCCTCGGCCTGCAGCGCCTCCAGCTTCTTCGGCAGCGTTTCCAGCGCGTGCTTCTCGTTGAAGGAGAGCTTGCGTCTGGCGGCCGGAGCCGGCGCGGCCGCGGGCTTCGGCGCCGCTTCCGCCGGCCGCTTCTCCGGCACGGCGCGGCTCCTGGCGCCGACGCCGCGGCCGCGCTGGGCCAGCATGTCGGAATAGCCGCCGGCATATTCGGTCCAGACGCCGTCGCCATCCGAGATCAGCACCGAGGAGACGGTCCGGTCGAGGAAGTCGCGGTCGTGGCTGACGAGCAGGACCGTGCCGGCATAGTCGGCGACGAGCTCCTGCAGGAGATCGAGCGTCTCGATGTCGAGGTCGTTGGTCGGCTCGTCCAGCACCAGCAGGTTCGACGGCCTGGCCAGGGCCCGCGCCAGCATCAGCCGGCCGCGCTCGCCGCCGGAGAGGGCGCCGACCGCGGTGCCGCGCTGCAGCGGCTGGAACAGGAAGTCCTTCATGTAGCTGACGACATGGCGCGGCTCGCCGCCGACCATGACCTGGTCGCTGCCGCCGCCGGTCAGCACGTCGCCGAGTGGCGTCGCCGGGTCGAGGCTTTCGCGGCTCTGGTCGAGCGTCACCATCTCCAGGGCCGTGCCGAGCCTCACCGTGCCGGAATCGGGTTCGAGCGCGCCGGTGAGCAGGTTGATCAGCGTGGTCTTGCCGGCGCCGTTCGGCCCGACGATGCCGATCCGGTCGCCGCGGGCGATGCGCAGCGACAGCGGCTTGACGATCGCGCGCTCGCCAAAGCTCTTGGTGATCGCGACCGCCTCGATGACCAGCTTGCCCGAGGCCTGCGCCTCGCTGGCCTCGAGCCGGACGCTGCCGACCGCCTTGCGGGCGGTCCGGCGCTGGTCACGCAGGGCGTGCAGCTCGCCGAGGCGGCGCTGGTTGCGGGTGCGCCGGGCGCTGACGCCGTAGCGCAGCCAATCCTCCTCGCGGGCGATCTTGCGGTCGAGCTTGTGGCGGTCGAGCTCCTCCTGCGCCAGCACCTCGTCGCGCCAGGCCTCGAAATCGGCGAAGCCGCGCTCGATCCGGCGGGTGACGCCGCGGTCGAGCCAGACGGTGGCGCGCGAGAGATTGCTCAGGAAGCGGCGGTCGTGGCTGATCAGCACCATGGCCGAGCGCAGCGATTTCAGCTCCTGCTCCAGCCATTCGATCGCCGGCAGGTCGAGATGATTGGTCGGTTCGTCGAGCAGCAGGATATCGGGCTCGGGCGCCAGCACGCGGGCGAGCGCGGCGCGGCGGGATTCGCCGCCGGACATGCTGGCCGGGTCCTCCTCGCCGGTGAGGCCGAGCTCCTCGACGAGATAGCGGGCGCGATAGGGATCGTCGCCGGGGCCGAGACCGGCCTCGACATAGGCGAGGGCGGAGGCAAAGCCGGTGAAGTCCGGCTCCTGCGGCAGGTAGCGGATGGTGCAGCCGGGCTGGACGAAACGCTCGGCGCGGTCGGGCTCGACCAGGCCGGCGGCGATCTTGAGCAGCGTCGACTTGCCCGAACCGTTGCGGCCGACCAGGCAGACCTTCTCGCCGGCGGAGACGGCGAGCTCGGCCGCTTCCAGCAGCGGCTGGCCGCCGAAGGTGAGCGCGACGTCGCGGAGATGAAGCAGAGGAGCCATGAGGCGCGGGATAGACCGCGGCGGCGCGCCTGTCACCATGCGGGGCCTTGCGGGGCGGTCAGGCTTCGTCCACTATGAGATGCGATTTGTATCTTATGTGAGATGGCTTCGATGAGACAGCCCGCTCCGCGCAAGCCGCGCCCGGCGCGCATCGGCGACAATGGCGGCCCGCCGCTCGAGGAGAAGAAGCGCCGGCCGGACGCCGGCAAGGGCGAGATCGGCCGGATCTTCGATTGGCGCTTCGCCCATCGCAAGGCCTGGAAGAAGCCCCGCGAGATCGCGCTCAGGCGGCAGGAGCGGGCCGAGGCGCTCGGCCTGACCTATGAGGAATATACGCTCGAAGTGCTCGAGCGCGGCTATTTCCCGCAAGCCGAGCATGTCGAGACGATCGTCGCCCGGCGGCCGGAGCGCCGGCGCGACGGCGGCGTCGTCGGCCGGTCGCTGAAGGGAATGCGGCTGAAGAAAAAGTGAGCGTCGTTCTCGGACGGAGCGAAGCGCAGATCCGAGAATCTCAGGACGAGCCAGCTGGTTTCCGAGATGGTCGGGGCAAGCCCGACCATGGCGGCCTTACGCCCGCAGCGCCCGCCGCAGCATCTTCGTCATCGGCCGCTCGAACCCGTGGTAGACCACCAGCGCCGCCAGCACGGCGGCCAGCAGCGCGAGGACGATGAAGAGGCCGGTCGCACTCGGAGCGGTGTGCGCGAAGACCTCGCGCAGCGCCCGCATCGCGAAGGGGTGGACGAGGTAGAGCGCGTAGGACGCATCGCCGAGGAGCGCCAGCGCGCGCACCAGCGCCGAAGGCGCGGTGACGTTGCGGCCGCAGGCCGCCGCCGTGACCAGCAGCAGCGCCGCCGGTCCGCGCAAGGCGACGGCGCCCCAGGAGGTCTGGGCCCAGCCCTCGCCGGAGGCGATCACGAACAGGGCGATCCCGGCCGCCGCCATCAGCCAGCGCAGGCGGCCGTCGAGCCTGAGACCCTTGCGGCGGAGCAGCCCGGCCGCCATGCCGGCGGCGAATTCGAGCACGATCGGCTGGCCCCAGAAGCCGAAGGGCAGGGGCAGCGGCCCGGCCAGGAGCTGTGCTGCGACCAGGCCGGCGAGGGCAGCGCAGACGAGCGGCACCACGAGCCGTCCGGGTGCGAAGAGGGCAAGGCCGAACAGCGCGTAGAACAGCATCTCGTAATTCAGCGTCCAGCCGAGCGAGTAGATCGGCTGCAATTCGCCGATCGCGTTCGGCATCGGCCAGAACAGATAGGAGGCGGCGATCTGCGCGAAGCTCGGCGCTCCGGAGTTGACCAGCGCGGGCGAGGCGAGGAGCACGGCGAGGAACAGCGTGGTGGCGGCCCAGTAGAGCGGCACGATCCGCGCGACGCGTCGGGCGACGAACAGCCGCGCCCCGTCCGGCCGGTCGAACAGCCCGGCCGAGGAATGCACCATGATGAAGCCGGAGATCACGAAGAACAGGTCGACGCCGGCGGTCCAGGGCAAGGCGTGCGACGGCGTGAAGGCCGTTCCGGCGCGCGCGGCGAGGAAGCCGGCATCGGCCTGGACGTGATGGATCGCGACCATCAGCGCAGCAATGGCGCGCAGGACCTGGATGCCGTAGAGCTGGGGCAAGGGAGGACGCGATCTCGAAAGGGAGAGAAAGTCAGCTGATCAGGCGGCGCGAATCGCGCCGTCACTCCGTGACTTCGCGGAGCGAAGGGCCCGGGAACCCCTGAACACGACGATTTTCCAGAGGACACGGTGCTCGCCGCGCCCACTTTAGGAAGGACGTGTTCATGGGTTCCGGGCTCGACGCTGCGGGGCGCCGCGGAACGATGCTTTGTTCCCTAGCAAACGCGGGCGCTCACGCAAACCACAAGCGCGCGGGATCGTCGAGGCCGAAGCGGTGCGGTGCGGCGGCGATGGCGGCGAGGCCCTGCTCGGCTGGATCCTCGGCGGTGATCACGCTGAGCGCGAAGCGGGCAGCGAGGTCCTCGACCGGCGGCTTGCCGCAAAACACGGCGTGGATCGTCGCCTTGTCGGCGAGCGGCAGGATGCGCGGCGCGATGCCGCCGGCGAGGTAGACCCCGCCGGTCGCCTTGAAGCCGAGGGCAAGGTCGCCGGCGACGCGCGCCAGCAGCCGCCAGAAGCAGATCACCGCCATCAGCGCGGCCGGGTTGCCGTCGAGCGCGAGGGCGGTCACGTCGGCGGCGCTGACATCGGGTTCGGCGAGCTGCGACTGCCGCATCACCGCCCGGTGGAAGCGGACGAGGCCGCTGCCGCTCAGCAATTCCTCGATGGTGACGCGCGGGATGCCCTCGGCCAGAACGGGCCAGAGCTTCACCTCGGCCGGATCCTCGGGGCCGATGCCGATATGGCCGGATTCGGTCGGCACCAGCATGCCGGTGTCGCCGCGCCGCAGCAGGGCGGCGGCGCCGAAGCCGGTGCCGGGGCCGAGCACCAGGCGCGGACCTTCAGGCTCCGGGCGGCCACGGACGAGGTTGGCGAGATCGCCATCCTTCAGCACCGCCAGCGAGGCGGCGAGCGCCTCGAAATCATTGACCAGCAGGCCCTGCTCGAGATCGAGCACGCGGCCGAGCACCGGGCCGTCGAAATGCCAGTTGGCATTGGTCAGCTGCGCCCTGCGCCCGTCGAGCGGGCCGGCGACGGCGAGGATGGCCGAGCGCGGCCTGACCGTCAGCGTCGACAGCACCGCGCCGAGCGCCGCCTCCGGCGTCGGATGCGCCCCGGTGCTGATCCGCGCCAGCGGCTCGTGCGGCGCGCCGCGGGCCGGCACCAGCGAGAGCCGGCAATTGGTACCGCCGATGTCGGCGACGAGCACGGGATGGGGGAAGCCCGGGCCGCTCACGCGTGCTTCTTCCAGGGCGAGAACCAGCCGAGGCCTTCGAGCGTGCCGGCGCGCGGGCGATATTCGCAGCCGACGAAGCCGGCATAGCCGAGCGAGTCGAGCTGAGCGAACAGCGCCGGGTAATCGGGCCGCGTGCCGTCGGGCTCGTGCCGGCCCTCGGCATTGGCGATCTGGACATGGCCGACGAGCGGGTAGAGCGCCTCCAGCCGGGCGCCGACATCGCCATGGATCAGCTCGCAATGATACATGTCGAACTGCAGCTTCACGTTGGGGCGGCCGGATTCGCGGACATAGGCGGCCGCCTGGTCGAAGTCGTTGAGGAAATAGCCCGGCATGTCCTTGCCGTTGATCGGTTCGAGCAGAAGGTCGAGCCCGTGTTCGCCCAGCCTGTCGGCGGCATAGGCGATCGCGGTGCGATAGGCCTTCTGCGCGGCGGGATCGTCGGGATCGGCGTGGCCCGCCATCATGTGCAGGCGCTTGACCCCGGTCTCGTGGACATAGGCCAGGGCGGTCTCGATGCCCTTGCGGAATTCCTCCTCGCGGCCGGGCAGGGCCGCCATGCCCCGCTCGCCCCTGGCCCAGTCGCCGGGCGGGAGATTGAACAGCGCCTGCTCGAGCTTGCCGCCGGCGAGCGCGAGCCCGACCTGTTCGGGCGCGTGCTCGTATGGGAAGAGGAACTCCACCGCCTCGAAACCGGCTTCGGCGGCCGCCCTGAAGCGGTCGAGGAAGCTCCATTCGGTGAACATCATCGAGAGGTTGGCGGCAAAACGCGGCATGGGCAATCTCGTCAGTCAGGGCTTGCAGGCGCAAGCTAGCCCGTCGGGGCCGGCGCGTCATCGGTAACATGGAGAGGCGCGGCACGGTTCCGCGGCCGCAGCCCGCCCGACGACCGCTCCGCCTCGCGCGCCATCCGCTCGCGGCGCGACCACCGGAAGGATCGGCTATTTCTTCGCCTCCGGCCTGGCCGGCAGGGTCGGGTCCTTCGAGAAGTTGCGGAACACCATGTCGGGCGAGGAGGTGTTGTGCTGGGAATGGGTGGTGCGGCCCATCCAGATGTCGGTCGCCTTGCCGCCGGCGAAGGGCATCAGCCGCTCCTCGCGCCAGCCCTTGGCGCCGGGCTCGCGGATGGCGATGCGGGCGACGTCGTTGTTGAACTCGGTGACGTACATCGAGCGCAGCGCGACGAAGCCCTTGCCTCCGGTCACCGGCCTGTCGAGCACGGCGTCGAGGACCATGCGGTTCTCGTCGACGCTGCCGAGCCTGAGCGTGCCGGAGGAGCCGTCCTTGAAGCTGAGCTTGAAGGAGGTGGTCTTCGGGTCGAATTCGATCTCCCTGATGTTCACCACCGGCCGGGCGCCGTCCTGCTCGATCGGCCCGAACAGGAAGGAGGAGCCGTAGGAGGAGAAGCCGAGATGCTGCGGCGGCATCGGCCGGGCGCGCCAGTAGCCGTCCTGCGGATAGACCACGAGGACCTCGTAGGACTTGTCCTTGCCGAGCTTCCAGAGCTGGACGAGGTGCAGGCCCTTCTCGACGCGGTCGCCGACCTTGAAGGTGGCGTCGGCCGGGCGCCAGAAGGTCTCGAAGGTGTAGCCGACCAGCCAGTACTCGATGCTCTCGTAGAAGGTGACGCGGCGCGGCGGCACCGGCGCCTTGAAGACCGGATCGCCGGTCATGTCGCAGGCCGTCCAGTCGGCCTCCCAATTGTCCTTGACCAGGCCGGAGATATAGGCCGGATGCGCGGCCTCGATCTGGAAGCGCCGGACCTCGGGCGAGATCGCCTTGATGGTGACGTTGTCCTTCTCGGCGCAGAGCACCGGCTCGGATTCGTTCTTCACCTCGACGGCGATGTCGCTGGCGGCGTGGGCCGCGCCGGCGGCGAGAAGGGCGAGCGGGAGGAAGAGGGCGCGCAGCCGCGCGGTCAGGGACGTCGTCATCGTCGGTCAGCCTTGCAGAAGGGCGTAGACATCGCCCGAGTTCGCATCATGCGGCAGCTCGCGGATATAGCGAGCCATGGCCGCGGCGGGAACCGCGTCCGGGAAGCCGAGCGCCTGGCTCTCGCCGAGCGCGACGTTGAAGCTGTAGGGGCCGAGCGCTGCGAGCCGGGCGAGGCAGGCCTGCGCGACATCGCGCTGGATCGTGGTGAATTCGAAGGAGAGGGCGGGCGGCGCACGGGTGAGGCCGGCGAGGACATGCGCCTCGAAGCCCTCGACGTCGATCTTGACGAAAGCGGGGAGGCCGTATTCGCCGATCAGCGCGTCGAGCGTGGTGCAGGGCACGCTGAGCTCGCGATCCCAGACCTGCTCGCGCCAGCCCTCCTCGCCTCTCGCCGCCTCGACGAACGCGGCGGAGAGGGTGGAAACGGTCGGGTTGGCGCTGTTGATCCTGAGGGTCGCGCTGCCCGGGCTTTCGCCGCAGGCGGCCTCGACCAGGGTCACCTTCGGATCGCGGCCATGGATCAGGCGCAGCGCCCGCGCCGGCCCGGGCTGCGGCTCGAGCGCGACGACATGGGCGCCGAGCCGGCGGAACGAGGAGATGCGGTCGCCGACATGGGCGCCGATGTCGAAGGCGAGGTCGCCCGGCCGCAGGAAGCGGGCATAGAGGCCGTCCATCGCGGCCTTGCGGGCATGGTCGCCATGATAGACGCGCAGCGAGCGCGAAAGGCTCCTGGCCGTGCCTCTGGGATAGGCGACCGGCTTCATCGCGCCGCGCCTCCCTGGATCGCGACGATCTCGGCCGGCGGGTGGAAATCCTCGGGAATACCGCAGAGACCCGCACGGACGAGGAGGGCGCCGAGAGCCGGCGCCGCCGTCAGCATCGCGAAGGGGATGGCGAGCAGATAGCCGGCGGTCAGCGGCAGCGACCAGATCAGCACGGTCGGAGAGAGCAAGGCGAGCGTGCCGACGACATAGAGCCCGAAGAGGAGATGCGGCCAGAGGCCGGCGAAGGCGGTGGCGAGGGAGAGAGCGTGGGCGTCGCGCGCCTGGCCATTCCAGCCGATCCTCGCCTTGCCGAAGGCGAGGCCGATCATGAACAGCGTCGTCCGGAAGCTCGAGACCGCGCCCTGCAGGAAGGCGAAGACGATCTCGACCAGCGAGGAGGCGATGAAGCGGGCGCTGCCGCCATAACGCAGCGTGCCGCCCTTCGTCAGCAGGATGTCGGCGAAGCCGGCGAGCTTGGGCGAGAGATACATCGCGAAGAACAGCACGTAGAGGAAGGCGGCGAGACCGGCCGGATAATCGGCGATGGCACGGTCCTCGAGAGCCTTGAGCGGCAGCAGCGCGATCATCAGCGTCCAGGCGGGCAGGCCGATGAACATCAGGATCGCCCAAGCGAGCTGAAAGCGGCTCATGATCTTCAGCCCCGGGATATCGAGGATCTTGAGATATTGCAGGTTGCCGAGGCACCAGCGCAGGTCGCGCCGGGCGAATTCGAGCATGGTCGGCGGGTTCTCCTCCCAGCTGCCGGCCTCCACCGGCAGGACGCGAACCTCGTAGCCGGCGCGGCGCATCAGGGTGGCCTCGACCTGGTCGTGGCTCATGACCGGCCCGCCCAGCGGGGGCCCGCCCGGCACGACGGGCAGATGGCAATGATCGCGAAAGGGCGCGATCCGCACCATGGCGTTGTGGCCCCAGAACGGGCCGCAATCGCCGATCCACCAGGCCGAGCCCATGGTGTAGGGCCGCATGCCGTGGCGCATGCCAAACTGGAAGATGCGGGCGAAGGCCGATTTGCTCGGCATGCCGACGACGAGGCTCTGCAGGATGCCGAGCTTCGGATGGGCCTGCATCATCCGGGCGAGCTTCACGATGGCATCGCCCGACATCACACTGTCGGCGTCGAGCGGCAGCATGAGCTCGTAGCGGTCGCCCCAGCGCTCGCAGAAATCGCGGAGATTGCCGGCCTTGTAGCCGGCATTGTCGCTGCGGCGGCGATAGGTCAGGCGGCCGGGCTCGCCGATGCGTGCGGCGAAGGCGGCGGCCAGTTGGTCCTCGGCCGCGGCGACGGCCGGGTCGTCGGTGTCCGAGAGCACGAAATAGTCGAACCAGGCGCCTTCGCCGGTGGCGTCGAGGCTCTGCTTGACCACTTCGAGCCGCCGGAAGGCCCGGGCCGGAACCTCGTTGCGCAGCGTCATCAGCACCGCGGTGCGGACCGTGAGCGGGGTCGACGCGTCGCCAGCGGTGGCGAAGGGGGCGACCCGGTCGAGTCCATCCGTGACGCCGTGCAGCAGCCAGAGCCCGATCGCGGCGTTCCAGAAGCCGAGCACGGTCCACGGCGCGCCGAACAGGAAGGCTATCAAGATCGCGATGTCGGCCAGGCTCCAGCCGCCGGCCGAGAGCACATGCGCGAGGCCGCAGAGCAGGGCCGCCAGCGTCAGGAGATTCAGCGTCGCGACGAGCCAGCGCCGCGCCCGCAGGGCCTGGACCGATTGCAGCCCCGCCGGCGTCAGCCGGAAGTCCTCTTGCGCCACCGCTTCGAACGTGGTCGGAGCGGGGCGCTGGTTCATGGCGGTTTCCGTCATGGGCTCGTCAGGGCTGGCGGGGAACGGCGCGGAGGGCGATGCGTGGTAAAGCCGGCAAATGCGAATGACGCAAGGGTACAGGCGAAGGCGCTCTGGTATGCCGCCCCGCGTGAATGCGTCCTGAACGCGGAGGAGCTGGCAGGGCCCGGTCCGGGCGAATGCCGCGTCCGCACGCTCTGGAGCGGCGTCAGCCGCGGCACCGAGCGCCTGGTCTTCGAAGGCCGCGTGCCCGAGAGCGAATATGAGCGCATGCGCGCGCCTCTCCAGCAGGGTGCGTTCCCCTATCCCGTGAAATACGGCTACTGCGCCGTCGGCACCGTGGAGGCGGGGCCGGCGGACCTGCTGGGCAGGACCGTGTTCTGCCTGCATCCGCATCAGGACCGCTTCGTGGTTCCGGCCGAGCGCGTGACGCCAGTTCCCGAGAGCGTCCCGGCAAGGCGGGCCGTGCTCGCCGCGAACATGGAAACCGCGCTCAACGCGCATTGGGATGCGGGCTCGGGCCCCGCTGACCGGATCGTCGTGGTTGGCGGCGGGGTGCTCGGCCTGCTGACGGCCTTCATCGCCGGCAAGCTGCCGGGGGCGGAGGTGATCCTGGTCGATCTCGATCGAAGCCGCGCCGGGCTCGCGGAAGCGCTGGGCTGCCGCTTCGCGCTGCCGGCGGATTGTCCGCGGGATGCGGACCTCGTCTTCCATGCCAGCGCGAGCGCTGCCGGCCTCGCCACAGCGATCGGGGCGGCCGGGCTCGAGGCCCGGATCGTCGAGCTGAGCTGGTACGGCGCGGGCGACGTCGCCGTCGCGCTCGGCGGAGCCTTCCATGCCCGGCGCCTGCAACTCGTCTCCTCGCAAGTCGGGCAGGTCTCGCCTTCGCGGCGAGCGCGGTTCGGCTATGCGCGCCGGATGCAGGCGGCGCTGGCCCTGCTGGCGGATGAGCGGCTCGACGCGCTGATCACCGACGAGATCGCGTTCAGCGATGCTCCGGCGCGCCTGCCGGCGCTGTTCGCCGGCGCGGGGCTGACGGCTGTCCTGCGCTATTGACGTCGCGCACCGGCCTTCGCCAAGACTGCGCGCGCTGAAGGAGATCGCCCATGTTTTCCGTCGAAGTCCGCGACCGCATCATGATCGGCCATTCGCTGCCCGACCCGTTCTTCGGCCCGGCGCAGGCGCTGCATGGCGCGACCTTCGTCGTCGACGTCGCCTTCTTCCGCGAGAGCCTGACGCGCCAGAACGTTGTGGTCGACATCGGCGCGGCGCTGAACGTGCTCAACGAGACGCTGAAGCCGCTGAACTACAAGAATCTCGACAGCTTGCCGCAGCTCGAGGGCGTGCTGACCACCACCGAATTCCTCTGCAAATACGTGTTCGACGCGATGGCGGCCGCGGCCCGCTCCGGCAAGCTCGGCGCCGACGCCGCCGATCTTGCGAAGATCCGCGTCACCCTGCACGAGACCGACCTGGCCAGGGCGAGCTACGAGGGCGCCCTCGCGTGAGCGAGATCGTCTTCGCCATTCCCGGCGATCTGTCGCTGCCGACCGGCGGCTATGCCTATGACCGGCGGCTGCTGAAGGAATGGCGCGAGATGGGCGTCGCGGCGCGGCACCTGCCGCTGCCGGGCGGCTTTCCGAAGCCGAGCGCGGCCGATCTCGCCGAGACCGGCCGGGCGATCCTGTCGCAGCCTTTCGACAGCGTGCTGCTGATCGACGGGCTCGCCTATGGCGCCTTCCCGGAGAGCATCGCCGCCGGGCTGGCCGGGCGGGTGGTCGCTCTGGTGCATCACCCGCTCGGGCTGGAGACCGGGCTCTCGCCGGACGAGGCGGCGCAGTTCGTCAGGCGCGAGGCCGCGGCCTTGCGCCATGCGGAGGCTGTCGTCACCTCCAGCGAGACGACGAAGCGGCTGCTGGTCGCCGACTTCTCGGTGCCGGCGGAGCGGATCACCGTGGCCGAGCCGGGTGTCGACCCGACGGCGAGGGCCGCCGGCTCCGGCAGCGAGACGGTCGCGCTGCTCGCCGTCGGCTCGCTCGTCCCGCGCAAGGGCTATGACGTCCTCGTCGCGGCGCTGGAGGCGCTGGCCGACCGGCCGTGGCGACTGACCATCGTCGGCGCCGACGACCGCGCGCCGGACACCACGGTCGCGCTCAAGGCGCAGATCGCCGCGGCCGGCCTGTCCGGCCGGATCAGGCTCGCCGGCGTGCTCGGACAGGCCGAGCTCGACGCCGCCTATGCGAGCGCCGATCTGTTCGTGATGCCCTCGCTGTTCGAGGGCTACGGCATGGTGCTGACCGAGGCGCTGGCGCGCGGCCTGCCGATCCTGTGCACCACAGGGGGCGCCGCGGCCAAGACGGCCCCGGACGCAGCCGCGCTGAAGGTGCCGCCGGGCGATGTCGCGGCGCTGCGCGCCGGGCTGGCACGGTTGTTGGATGACGGGCAGGAGCGCTCCCGGCGCGCCGACGCCGCCTGGCATGCAGCCGGCGCATTGCCGCGCTGGCGCGAGACTGCGACGATCGTCGCCGAGGTGTGTGCGAAGGTTATGCCATGAGCGGATTCTCCCCCGATTGGCTCGCTCTGCGCGAGCCGGCCGACCATGCCGCACGCAATCCGCAGGTGCTGGCGGCGGTCGGCTCGGCCTTCGCGGACCGGCCGTCGCTGTCGATCATCGATCTCGGCAGCGGCACCGGCTCGAATCTGCGCGGCAGCTACGGCGCATTGCCGGCGCGCCAGCACTGGACCCTGGTCGACGCCGACCGGCGCCTTCTCTCCGTGGCGCGGCGCAAGCTCGCCGCATGGGCGGACGAGGCGCAGGAGCAGGGCGAGGAGCTGGTGCTGCGCAAGGCGGACAGGACGCTGACGGTCGATTTCCGCCAGGCCGACCTGACCAGGGAGCTCGAATGGGTGCTGGGCTGGCAGCCCGACCTGGTCACGGCCGCGGCGCTGTTCGATCTCGCCTCGCCGCGCTGGCTCGAACGCTTCGTCGCCTCGCTCGTCAGCACGGGGCTGCCGCTCTACGCCGTGCTGACCTATGACGGGCGCGAGACCTGGGAGCCGGCGCATGCCGAGGACCCGCGCATGCTCGCCGCCTTCCACCATCACCAGCGTGGCGACAAGGGCTTCGGCCCGGCCGCCGGGCCTGAGGCGACCGAGTTGCTGGCGCAGGCCTTCCGCCGGGCCGGCTGTGCGGTCACGGTCGGCGAAAGTCCCTGGCGGCTCGGCGCCGCCGAGGCCGACCTGATCCGCGAACTGGCGAGCGGGATCGCGGCCGCCGTCGCCGAGACCGGGCATATCGCGCCGGAGACCGTCGCGGACTGGCTGGAGGCCAGGCGCGCCGCGGCCTCGGTGCGCGTCGGCCATCAGGACCTCTGGGCGCGGCCGGTGTGAGGCCGGCGCCATTGCCAAGCGCGCCGAATTCGGCCATGCCGCGACCCCGACCATGACTTCGCTCCCCCTCACCATCCGCCAGGAACTGCCGGGCGATGCCGCAGCGATCGAACGGCTGCACGAGCGCGCCTTCGGGCCGGGCCGCTATGCCCGCACCGCCACGCGCCTGCGCGAAGGCGCGCCGCACGATCCGGCGCTTTCCTTCGCCAGCCATGTCGGCACCTTCCTGGTCGGTTCGGTCCGGGTGACGCCGATCGTCGCCGGCGGCGGGCCCGGCCTGATGCTCGGGCCGCTGACCGTCGATCCCGCCTTCGAGGGGCGCGGCATCGGCGCTGCGCTGATGAATACGGCGATCGAGGCGGCGCGCCGGCACGGCCACGCGCTGATCCTGCTGGTGGGCGATGCGCCCTATTACGCCCGCTTCGGCTTCAGGCCGGTGAAGCCGGGCCATCTCGTCCTGCCCGGCCCGGCCGATCCGGCGCGCTTCCTGGCGCTGGAGCTCGAGGAGGGGGTGCTGGCGCAACGCCGAGGCCCGGTGGCGGCGCTACGCTGACGATACGTCATTCTCGGCGGAGCTAAGCGCAGACCCGAGAATCTCTGGAAAGAGGGCGTCGATCGACGCCTTTTCCCGCCTGAGATGGTCGGCTCGAGGCCGACTATGACGTGCGCTCTGTCACGCCTCGCGCCTGAACTTGCGTCCGCTCTCGCCGATCCAGCCGGCGACCAGCGCTCCGAGCAGGATGGCGAGCCCGATCAGCCCGACGAAGAGCGGCGAGATCGAGACGCCGCGGACGATGCCGGAATCGCTGATGCGCAGGCCGATCCAGTCGGCGCCGGCGAATTGCCGTCCCGAGCGCACCGGCACGATGCGCGGGATGCCGACGCCCGAGCCGTTCTCCTGGCCGATCCGGCGCGAGGAGCCGCCGGTGGCCTCGGCGAGCGCCTGGAGCTTGCCGGGATCGCTGACGACCTCCATCAGCTCGCGCGGGTTCTCCGGGCCGACATTGGCGAAGGCGGTGAGGTTCTCGGTGGTGATCTTGTGCAGGCCGAACTCGCTCGCGGCCGCGCGGGCGACGAAGAGGCCGGGGCGGCCGGCCTCGAAGGGCAGGGTGCGGGTCGAGCCGTCGGGCGCGGTGACGATCGCGGGAGCGGGATTGTCGCCGAGCGTCTGGCGCTCGATCTCGATATTGCGGCCGCGGGCGCTGGCGCGCAGCGCCTCCTCCTCCAGGTCCGGCTCCTTCATCAGCCAGTGGCCGAGCCGGCGCAGCAGGTCGAGATGCGGGCCGCCGTCGCGGAAGCCGCGGGCCCAGAGCCAGGCATGGTCGGAGAGGAAGAGCGCGACGCGGCCCTTCTGCTCGCGCGCCAGCAGCAGCAGCGGGCGCTCGCCCGGCCCGGTCATCACCGCCGAACCCGAGCGGCTGCGGGCGCCGACCAGGCGCAGCCATTCGCCCCAGCGCGGCGGCTCGGTCTCCGAGCCCGGCAGGTCGCGGGTGACCGGGTGGCGCTTGCCCGGCTCGCTCACCCTGGCGCGATAGGCCTCGTCGAAGACGCTGCCATCGGGCTGCGCCGGCAGGATCTGGCCGAGCGGGGTGCGCGCCAGCGACTGGGCGCCGGAATATTCCGGCCCGGCCGCGATCAGCAGGGCGCCGCCGTCGCGGACATAGCGGACGATGTTGTCGAAATAGACCAGCGGCAGGATCGACTGGTTGGCGTAACGATCGAAGATGATCAGGTCGAAATCCTTGATCTTGACCTGGAACAGCTCGCGCGTCGGGAAGGCGATCAGCGAAAGCTCGTTGATCGGCGTGCCGTCCTGCTTCTCCGGCGGGCGCAGGATGGTGAAATGGACGAGGTCGACATTGGCGTCGGCCTTGAGCAGATTGCGCCAGGTGCGCTCGCCCGGATGCGGCTCGCCGGAGACCAAAAGCACGCGGAGCTTGTCGCGCACGCCCTCGATGGTGATGACCGCGCGGTTGTTGGCGAGCGTCAACTCGTCGTCGAGCGGCGCCGCCTCGATCTCGATCACGTTCGGGCCGCCGCGATCGATGCGGACCGGGACCTGGACCGTCTCGCCGGTGATCGCCTCGCGCCGCGCGATGATCTCGCCGTCGCGGCGCACCGTGATCGCGGCGCGGCCGGGGCCACCCTTCTCGACGACGCGCAGACGGACGTTCTGCTCCTTGCCGACGATGCCGAAGCGGGGCGAATCGACCAGCACGATGCGCCGGTCGATCTCGCGCTCGCGGCCGGTGGCGAGCACGTGCAGCGGCGCGCGCAGGCCGAGCGCCTCGGCACTGGCGGGAGCGTCGTGCGCGAGCCCGTCCGTGAGCAGGATCGCGCCGGCGACGCGCTCGGACGGGACGTCGGCGAGGCCGGAGGCGAGCGCCTCGAACAGGCGGGTGCCGTCGCCGGCGCCCTGCTGGTCGGTGACCTCGATCGTCCGCGTCTCGACCCCGGAGACGCCGCGCAATTGCCGCTCGACCTCGGCCTGGGCCGCTTGGGTCTGCTGGCTGCGGTCGGCGAGGCGGTTCGAGGCGGATTTGTCGACGACGACGGCGACGACATCCTTGACCGGCTCGCGATCCTCGAAGACGAGCGAAGGGTCGGCCAGGGCGATCGCGAGCACGGCGAGCGCCAGCGCGCGCAGGATCGCGCCGCGCCCGGCCAGCACCAGCGCGATGCCGGCGGCGACCGCGGCCAGGACGGCGAGGCCGATCAGCAGCGGCAGCGGGACGAGCGGTGCGAAGGTCAGGCTCCACATGGGTTCAGGGTCTCCTTGCCCACGGCCTGTATCCGGTCACGACGCGCGCGAACTCCCTGCAACGATGTTGCGGAAAGGATCGGTTTGCATTCTTCGGAGCGCGGGAGCCCTCCCCCCTTGTGGGAGGGGGTATCGCACCCGCAAACGCCCCTGCGCTCAGCTCGCCCAATGTCGAGGGTGGCATACCCCCCTCTCTAGCTCTCCCCCACAAGGGGGAAGAGGACAGGTCGTGGCTCCTCGTTTCAAAGCGAAATGCGGTCACTGCCCCAACCTCTCCAGAAGGGCGGGGACATGGACCTGGTCGGCCTTGTAGTTGCCGGTCAGCGCGTACATCACGAGGTTGACGCCGGCGCGCAGCGCCATCTCGCGCTGGCGCGGGTCGGAGCCGGTCATCGGCACCAGCGCCTCGCCTCTTCGCCCGACCGCCCAGGCGGCGGCGAGATCGTTCGAGGTGATCACGATCGGCGAGACATTGTCGCCGGCGCGGGCCGGGCGGCGGCCGTCCTCGCTGGCCGGCGGCAGCACCTCGACCCAGGTCGTGCCGCTGTCGTAGCGGCCGACGAAGCCGTCGAGGATGTAGAAGGTCTTGGTCAGGACGTGGTCGCGCGGGATCGGCTCGAGCTCGGGAATGTCGAGCGTCTGCAGCATGCGGCGAAGCTGGTCGCCCTCCGGCGTGGTGCCGCCGCCGGGCCGGCTGCTCATCGCGTCGCGCGTGTCGAAGATCACCAGCCCGCCGCCCTTCATATAGGCCTCGAGCTTGCGCAGCGTCTCGGCCGGGGGGATCGGCCGGCCGGCGACCACCGGCCAGTAGAGGATCGGATAGAGCGCGAGCTCGTCGCGCGCGATATCGATTCCGGCGGCTTCGCCCGGCTCCAGAGCGGTCCGCGCGCCGAGCACGATGTTGAGGCCGGCCATGCCGGCCTTCGACATGTCGTCGACCGCCCTGTCGCCGGTGAGCACATAGGCGAGCCGCGTCGCGCTCGCGGCGGTGACGAGGTCGCGTGACACCGGCGGACGCTGCTCGGCCGGCGGGGCAGGAGGCGGCGTCTGCTGCTGCGCCCTGGCGACATCCGGCGACGAGAGCGTCGCGGCGGCGAGGGCGATGACGAGCGCTGCCGGCGCCGCCCGGCGGAAGCGGGCGAGGTTCATCCGGCCGCCGAGCCACAGCGTCGCCAGCGTGTCGGCGACGAGGAGAAGCAGCGCCAGCACCAGGAGCTGCGGGCGGATGTCGCGGGCGACGGGCTGGTCGATCGGCAGCAGGGCCGCGCCGACCCCGGCGAGATCGAGCGCCGCCAGCGTGTCGGCCGGTGCCAGCGTGTTGACCGCCATGGCGCCGTCGGTCGGGCCGTAGATGCCCGGCGGATGGGCGAGCGTGGCCCGGCCCGTGAAGTTGCGGGCCACCGGCTGCGCCGTCGCCGGCGGCGAGCGGAAAGCGCCCTGGCCGTCGAGCACGCGCGTCGGCGACAGGGTGTCGACCCGGATCTCGCCGCCCTCGCCCTCGGCGGCGCTGGTGCCGGACATGGCGACGACCTTGCGCAGCATCTCGACGAAGAGGCCGGAGAGCGGCAGGCTCGACCAGGTGGTGTCGGCGGTGACATGGACCATGGCGAGCACGCCGTCGCCGCGGCGCTCGCCAGTGACCACCGGCGTGCCGTCCTCCAGCGCCGCCCAGGTCTTGCGGGCGAGGTCGGGCTCCGGCTCGGCCAGGATCTGGCGGGTGACGCGGACGTCCTCGGCGATCTGCGAACCGAAGAAGGGGCTCTCGCGGGTGAAGGGGGCGAGCTTGCGCGGCGTCTCCCAGGAGAGGCCGCCGCCGAGCGTGCGGCCGCCGCGGCGCAGGCGCACCGGCGTCAGATCGTCGGAGGACGCGGCGAGCCGGGCTCCGGCGAAGCGCAGCAGCACGCCGCCGCGCTCGACGAAGGCCGAGACCTTGGCGGCGGTGTCGCGGTCGAGCGCGCCGATATCGGCAAGGATCAGCACCGAGAGGTTCTGTGCCAGAAGCTCGCCGACCGGGTCGGTCGAGCCGGCGCGCGGCTCGCGGATCTCGGCGAAGGGGGAGAGCGCGCGCGAGACGTAATAGGTCGGCGACAGCAGCGGCTGGGCCGTGTCGGCGGTGGCGCCGGAGACGATGCCGACGCGCCGGCGCTTGGCCCGATCGTCGAGCAGGGCGACGGCGCCGGCGCTGCGTTCGCCGACGATCTCGAGCCGGGAGACGGCGTTGCGGACCTCGATCGGCAGGGTCAGCCGTGCGGAGGTCTCGCTGTCGCCGCCGCCGAAGACGAAGGGTGCGTCGCCGAGCGGCAGGCCCTTGAGATCGAGGGCACGAACCTGGCCGCTGGCCGGGGCGCTCGCCATGGCGCGCAGCACCTTCACCGTGAGGGCGCCGGCGAGGTTTTCCGGCGCGGCGAGCGCGCGCTGCCAGGCCGGGCCGGCATGGATCGAGAGACGATTGGCGCCGGCCTCCTGCTTCAGCCGGGCGAGGAAATCGGTGTCGCCGCCGCCGATGCCGAGTCCGTCGGCGACCCAGACCGTCTCGGCCTGGGGCTGGGCGCGCCAGAAGGTCTCGAGCCGCTGCAGATGGGCGCCGCGATCGGGAGCGTGCGGCTGCAGGCCGAGCGCGCGCAGACGTTCGAGCGCGGCCTGCGGCTCCGACAGGGCGATCTCGGCCGGGGCCTCGGCGAGGCCGACGACGGCGACCGGCCGGCCCTCGCGCCCGGCGGCGGCGATGCGGCTCTCGGCGATGGCCTGACGCTCGGGCCAGTCGGCCGCCGCGCCGAAGCCGTTGTCGACCAGGAGCAGCAGCGGGCCGCGCAGCGCGGCCGCGTCGCGGACCGGATTCCAGACCGGGCCGGCGACGGCGAGGATCGCCAGTGCCGCCACCGCCATGCGCAGCGCCAGCAGCCACCAGGGCGTGTGCGCCGGAGTCTCGCGCTGCGGGATCAGGTCGCGCACGATCTTCAGCGGCGGAAAGTCGATGCGCCTCGGCCGCGGCGGCGTCACCCGCAGGATCAGCCAGAGCACGGGCAGGACCGCCAGCGCGATCAGGGCCAGCGGCGCGGAGAAGGCGATCGGCAGCGATGACAGCATCGTGCTCTCCCTCAGCCGCCGCCGCGCGAGGCGGCGATCAGGCTGGCGACGCGCAGCACGCCCTCGCTCGCCGGGCGGTCGGTCCGGTGCAGGGTCAGCGTCCAGCCGGCATGGCGGCAGGCCTCGCGGATGGCGTCGCGATGCGCCTGCAGCCGGTTGCGATATTCCTCGCCCCATCGGCCGGCGTCGCCGACCCGCAGCGACAGCCCGTCCTCGAGGTCGAAGAGCTCGGCCTGACCGGAGAAGGGGAAGGTCTCCTCGATCGGGTCGACGATCAGCAGGATATGGCCCTTGGCGCCGCTGCTCGCCAGGGTGGCGATGCGCCTGGCCAGGGCGGCCGCCGGCGTCAGCCCGTCCGTGATCAGGATCGCGTCGGCGAGGCGCGGCAGGGGCTCGCCGGGCGGCAGGTCTGCGTCGCCGCTGCGGCGGTCGGCCAGGATCGCCTGTGCCAGCAACTCGACGATGCGGCGCGACGCCATCGGCCGGGTCAGGCCGAGATGGCCGACGCGCTCGCCGGCCTCGACCAGCGCCTCGGCCAGGGCGAAGCCGGCGACCAGCGCGCGGTCGATCTTGCTGGCCTGGGCGAGGGAGGAGGCGAAGCCCATCGAGGGCGAACGGTCGATCCAGAGCCAGATCGCATGCGAGGCTTCCCATTCGCGCTCGCGCACGAAGAGATGGCCGTCCCGGGCCGAGCGGCGCCAGTCGATGCGCGAGGCGGATTCGCCGGTGACCAGCGGCCGGTACTGCCAGAAGGTCTCGCCGGGGCCTGAGCGCCGCCGGCCATGGATGCCGTGCACGCTCGCCGAGACCCGCCGTGCCTCCAGCACCAGCCGGGGCAGGCGCGCGGCAAGGTCGAGCGAGGCCTTGAGGACCGGCTGGCCCGGCTGGCGCTCGGTCGGGCCGAGGACGCGCGTGCGCAGCATCAGATTGTCCTCAACCCAAGCGCTCCACCAGCCTGGCGACGATGCCCTCGACCGTCTCGCCGTCGGCGCGGGCGGCGAAGGTCAGCGCGATGCGGTGCTTCAGGACGGGAGCCGCGAGCGCGGCGACGTCGTCGACCGAGGGGGCGAGCCGGCCCTCGACGAGGGCGCGGGCGCGGCAGGCGAGGGTCAGGGCCTGGCTGGCGCGCGGGCCGGGCCCCCAGGCGAGCTTGTCGGTGATCGCCTTCTCGCCCTCGCCGGGCCGGGCCGAGCGGACGAGGTCGAGGATCGCCTCGACCACCGCCTCGCCGACCGGCAGGCGGCGCACCAGGCGCTGCGTCGACATCAGCGTCTCGGCCGTCATCGCCTGCACCGGCTTGTGCTCGCTGGCGCCGGTGGTCTCGAGCAGGATGCGGCGCTCGGCCTCGCGGTCGGGATAGCCGACGTCGATCTCGAGCAGGAAGCGGTCGAGCTGGGCTTCCGGCAGCGGGTAGGTGCCTTCCTGCTCGATCGGGTTCTGGGTGGCGAGGACATGGAAGGGCGCGGGCAGGTCGTGGCGTTCGCCGGCGACGGTGACGTGGTGCTCCTGCATCGCCTGCAGCAGGGCCGACTGGGTGCGAGGCGAGGCGCGGTTGATCTCGTCGGCCATCAGCAGCTGGGCGAAGACCGGGCCCTTGATGAAGCGGAAATGGCGCTTGCCCTCGGTACTCTCGTCGAGCACCTCCGAGCCGAGGATGTCGGAGGGCATCAGGTCGGGCGTGAACTGGACGCGGCGGGCCGAGAGGCCGAGCACGGTGCCCATCGCCTCGACCAGCTTGGTCTTGGCGAGACCGGGCACGCCGACGAGCAGGCCGTGGCCGCCGGCGAGCAGGGTGATCAGCGAGAGATCGACGACCTTCTGCTGGCCGAAGATGACCTGGCCGATTTCGGTGCGGGCGGCGCCGATGGCGGCGAGCGCGGCCTCCGCCGCCTCGACCACGCCGGAGTCGAGGTTGATCGGGGCGTTGGCATCCTGGGCACGGGCTTGCGCCACCATTGCGATCTCCTTCAGCCTCGCCGCCGCGCGGCCTTCCTGTCCGATTCGAAACTGTGGCCCCCGGATCGGACCGGCTCAAGGGGCGCAGGACGGCGGTGCACAACAGTCGGCTTCACGATTATGTAGAGTTCAAGGCGAGAGGGCGACGCAACCGGCATGCCGATGACGATAACGAGAGGTGGGCGATGAGCGGCGGCGCCATGGACCGGCTGCTGAGCGCGCTCGGCGGCGGCCAGGGGCGCGGATTGCCGCCCGTCGAGCGCTGGAACCCGCCGTTCTGCGGCGATCTCGACATGCGGATCGCGAGCGACGGCACCTGGTTCTATCTCGGCACGCCGATCGGCCGGCCCGCGCTGGTGAAGCTGTTCTCCTCGGTGCTCGTGCGCGACGGCGAGGACTACTTCCTGGTGACCCCGGTCGAGAAGGTCCGGATCACCGTCGAGGACGCGCCGCTGCAGGCGGTCGAGATGGCCGTGGACGGCGGGGGCGCGGGGCGCGGCATCGCCTTCCGGACCCGTACCGACGATCTCGTCGCCGTCGGACCGGACAATCCGCTGCGCTTCGCCCGGGCTGCAAACGAGGGGGTGAAGCCCTATGTGCATGTGCGGCGCGGGCTCTGGGCCCGGCTCACGCGGGCGCTGAGCTACGATCTGCTGGCGCTCGGCGAGATGCGCGACATCGATGGACAGGCGCAGTTCGGCATCGCGGCCGGCGGCGCCTTCCACGTGGTCGCGCCGGCCAGCGAGATCGAGGGACTGTGATGCGGCATCCGGCGAAGCGGTTCGCCCCGGCGGCGTTCTGGAACGGGAGCGAGCTCGAGGCGCTGCTGCTCGACAGCCTGCGCGCCGAGCCGCCGGCGCTGGGCGACCTGATCGCGCGGCCGCGCGGCGACCACGACCTGCAGCCGGAACCGGTCGAAATTCCGGACGAGGCGAGCGCGATCGAGGCGGCGGTGCTGGTTCCGATCGTGCTGCACCCGGACGAGCCGACGGTGCTGCTGACCCAGCGGGCCGCGGCATTGCGCAGCCATTCGGCGCAGATCGCCTTTCCCGGCGGGCGCATCGACGCGACCGACGGCTCGCCGCTGGTCGCGGCGCTGCGCGAGGCGGAGGAGGAGGTCGGGCTCGCTGCCAGCAAGGTGAGGGCGGTGGGCTATCTCGACGCCTACGTCACCGGAACCGGCTATCGCGTCACGCCGGTGGTCGGGCTGGTCGAGCCGCCGCTGGCGCTCACCATCAACCCGCACGAGGTCGAGGAGGCCTTCGAGACGCCGCTCGCCTTCCTGCTCGATCCCGCCAACCACCAGCGCCATGGCCGCGAATGGAAGGGGCGCTACCGCACCTACTATGCGATGCCGCATGGCGATCGCTATATCTGGGGAGCGACGGCCGGCATGATCCGCAATCTCTACGAGCGATTGGCCGGGCGCTGAAGACTGGACGGATTGGACACGCCCGATGCTGCGCACGCTGATCGAGGAGTTCCTGCTCTTCGTCCTGCCCTTTTGCCTGTTCGCCGGCTACTTGGTGATCCGCCGGCGCAATCCGTTCGATGTCGAGCACTGGAGCGGCCACCTGTTCTGGCTGTCGGTGACCGGGCTCGTCTTCGGCATCGCCTCGCTCATCTATGCCGGGCTGGTCGCGCCGCGGCATACCGGCGCGTTCGTGCCGCCGCATGTCGAGAACGGCCGGCTCGTCCCCGGCGAGTTCGACGATCGGCCCAGGCGATGACCGGGGTCGACCGCAGCCGCCTCGCCACGCTGCTGGCGCGCGCCGACATCATCGCGCTTCTCTCGGTGCTGAACCGCGACGGCGACGAAGCCCGCATCATCGGCGGAGCGGTGCGCAACGCGCTGATCGGCGAGCCGGTGGCGGACATCGATATCGCGACGACCTGCCTTCCGGACGAGACGGCGCGGCGGGCGAGGGACGCCGGCTTCAAGGCGGTCCCGACCGGGATCGAGCATGGCACCGTCACCATCGTGATCGGCGGGCTGCCTTTCGAGGTGACGACGCTGCGCTGCGACGTCGAGACGGACGGGCGCCGCGCCGTCGTCGCCTTCGGGCGCGATTTCCGGGAGGACGCGCTCCGTCGCGACTTCACCATCAACGCGCTGGCGCTCGACGGCGCGGGCGTGCTGCACGACTATGCCGGCGGGCTCGCGGATCTCGAGGCGCGGCGCGTGCGCTTCATCGGCGCGGCGGGAGAGCGCATCGCCGAGGATTACCTGCGCATCCTGCGCTTCTTCCGCTTTCATGCCCGCTACGGGGCCGGCGAGCCTGACCGGGCGGCGCTGCATGCCTGCATCGCCGGCCGCGCCGGCCTGGACGGGCTGTCGCGCGAGCGGGTCCGCGCCGAATTCCTCAAGCTCCTGGTGGCGCCGCGGGCGGCGGCGACGCTCCGGGCCATGGCCGGGGCCGGGCTGCTGATGCCGGTGCTCGGCGGCGCCCCGCATCTGTCGCGCTTCGCGGCTATCGCCGATGCGCGGGGCGAAACGGTGTATCCCGCCTTCCGCCTGGCGGCGCTCGCCGTCAGCGTCCGCGAGGACGCGTTGCGGCTGCGCGAGCGGCTGCGGCTCTCCAATGCCGAATTCGAGCGGCTGTCGGGCATCGCCGCGGCGCTGGAGGCGCTGTCCGGGCGGGAGGCGCGGCCGGGGCTCGCGACGCTGCGTCGCCTGGCCCAGCGCATCGGAACGGACGCGGTCGCGGGCGGGCTGGTGCTGCTCGGACGGGGCGATGCGGCGGCGGACATCCAGGCGCTGATCGCCGAGCTGGCGCGCACGCCGCCATTCCTGCCGACCGGGCGGGACGTGCTGGCGCTCGGCGTCGGGGCCGGCCCGAAAGTGGGCGAGGTGATCGAAGCCGCGCGCGCGGCCTGGATCGACGCCGGCTGCCCGGCCGGCCGGGAGGCGCAGATTGCATTGTTGGCCGAGGCTGTGGGGCGGGAAGCCAGGCGCGAGCCCGCTCGAACCTCGTGACACTCCCGGCGGAACCGCAAGGCAAGCGGGCGGCTACGGCCAGCGCACCGTCGGCGGCATCGAGGACAGGATCGAGGCGACGTTGCCGCCGGTCTTCAGGCCGAAGATCGTGCCGCGGTCGTAGAGCAGGTTGAACTCGACATAGCGGCCGCGGCGGACCTGCTGTTCATGACGCTCGGCCTCGGTCCAGGGCGTGGCGAGATTGGCGCGCAGGATGCGCGGATAGATGGCGAGGAAAGCCTCGCCCACGGCCCTGGTGAAGGCGAAATCGGCGTCCGGGTCGCCCGACCACAGATAGTCGTAGAAGATGCCGCCGATGCCGCGCGGCTCATTGCGGTGCTTCAGGAAGAAATACTCGTCGCACCAGGTCTTGAAGCGGCCGTAGTCGGCGACGCCGGCATGGGCCTCGCAGGCGCCGCGCATCGCGGCGTGGAAGGCGAGCGTGTCGGGATCGTCCTGGCTCCGCCTGCGCTCGAGCACCGGGGTCAGGTCGGCTCCGCCGCCGAACCAGGGCTTCGTCGTCACGACGAAGCGGGTGTTCATGTGCACGGTCGGCGCGTGCGGGTTCCAGGGATGGGCGATCAGCGAGATGCCGGTCGCGTGGAAACGCGGGTCCTCGGCGGCGCCGGGGATCTGGGCGGCGAATTCCGGCGCGAAGCTGCCATACACGGTCGAGACGTGCACACCGACCTTCTCGAAGACCCGCCCCGACATCAGCGCCATCACGCCACCGCCGCCGGGAGCGCCGTCATGGTTGGTGCGCTGCCAGGGCGTGCGGACGAAGCGGCCGGGCTCGCCGGCCTCGGGCGGGAAGGGGCCCGCCGCATCGGCCTCGATCTCCTCGAAGGCGGCGCAGATGCGACCGCGCAGGCTCTCGAACCAGGCGCTCGCGCGTGGCTTGAGGGCCTCGACGGTGGTGAGGTCCGGAGAGGGGTCGGCGGGTTTGGCGTCGGTTGACATGAGCTCTAATCGAGTTTCAGGGATGTTCTGGCGAGGTCCATATCGTCCTTGTAGTAGGACTTCGTGCAGTTGCCGTTGAAATCTGCAATGCCTGCGTTGTGGTTATCGACCTTGGTGTTGTAGGCCGCTTGGTCCGCTTTCAGGTTCTGCAGCCGGGTGTTGTACGCGGTGATGTCCTTGTTGTAACGGTCGACTTCGCTTTTCCTAGAGCGGTTGAGCTTGGCCTTTTTCTGCTCCAGCTCTCTCTCGCCCGCCTCCAATTCCGTTTTCGCCGCGGACAGCCTGACCTGTTCGGTCGACAGGCTTTCGCTGTCCTTGTCGAGTGTGGCAGCCTTGGTCAGGCAGGTCTTCAACTGCTCGACCGTCAGGACGTTGGGGCCATAGCTCTTGATGGCGGTGCCGCCCACGCTACGTGCGGCCGCACGCCCCGCGCCGCCGATGAGGCTGCCCAGGAAGCGGCCGCCCTTGGCTTGCGCCGGCAGGGTGATCCATGGCTCGAGCGCAAGCAATGCGATCAAGATCGACGAGACCCGTTTCTTCATAGCGTCCCCCCTTCGACTGGAGGGCATAGTAGCTACTCGCCAGCCGCCGGATAGCCGTGCAGCTGGCGCAGCGCCTCGCCCACTACCATCGCTGCGGCGACGGCGACATTGAGTGAACGCAAGTCGCGGCGCATCGGAACGTGCACGCTCGCCTCGGCCGCCGCATAGACCTCCGGCGGCACGCCGGCGGATTCACGGCCGACCATGACGATGTCGCCCGGCCGGAAGGCGAAGCCGGTATGGGTGCTGGCCCCGTCCGTCTCGGCGAGGACGAGGCGCCGGCCGGCCTCCCGCCGCCAGGCCTCGAAGGCGCGGAAGGAATCGTGGCGCGTCACCGCCGCGCGCTCGATGTAGTCCATGCCCGACCGGCGGAAGTGGCGGTCGGAGACGTCGAAGGCGGCGGGCTCGACGATGTCGACGGCGACGCCGAGGCAGGCGGCCAGGCGAATCATGGTGCCGGCGTTCTGCGGTATGTCGGGTTGGTAGAGGGCGAGGCGCAGCATGGCTGGCGTCATGTGGCGAGCGCGCGACGGCCGTCAAGCCGGGGCGCGGCCATGCTCTGGCCTTCACCCGGCGGCGGACCCATATAGCGAGGCGTCAGTCGTCGCCGCGCGGCCCGAGGAGGGCGATCACAGCTCCATGTTCGCCCCGCTCTTCCGCTTCCTCGAGAGCCGCATCGACGTATTCGCGCCCTTCGACGAGCGCGAGACGCCGCCGACCGGCGTGTTCCGCTTCATGTGGCACCACATCAAGGGCGTGAAGGCCTGGATGGCCCTGATCATGCTGACCGGCCTCGGCTTCTCCGGCATCGAGGCGGCGATGTACCTGATGGTGGGCTGGTTCGTGGACCTGCTGTCCCGGAACTCGCCGGAGCAGGTCTTCGCCGAGCAGGGCTGGCTGCTGATCGGCGCCGCGATCCTGGTCACAGTGGTGCGGCCGCTGATCTATTTCGCCAACCACGCCATCGTCGACCAGGTGGTGGTGCCGCAGATCACCAACCAGATCCGCTGGCGCAACCATGTCTACACGCTCGGCCACGCGCTCTCCTACTTCCAGAACGATTTCGCCGGCCGGCTCTCGGCGCGGGTGATCCAGGCCGGGCAGGCGATCCGCGGCGCGACGATCGAGGTGATCGACGACCTCTGGTACGCGCTGGTCTTCGCCTCGGTCGCGATCGGCTTCTTCGGCGGGGTCAGCCCCTGGCTCGCCATGCCGGTGGTGCTGTGGCTGGCGGCCTATGTCGCGCTGCTGGTCTATTTCGTGCCACGCGCCAAGAAGCGCTCGGAGGCGAACTCGCTCGGACGCTCCAGCACGACCGGCCGGATCGTCGACGCCTACACCAATATCCTGACGGTCAAGCTCTTCGCCCGCGCCGATGCGGAGCGCTCCGCGGTGCGCGACGCGCTGACGCGCTGGAATGCGTCCTTCCTCAGCCTGTCGCGGCTCATCACCGGCGTCAGCGTCATCCTGCAGACGATGAACAGCCTGCTGGTGGTGGCGACGGCCTGGCTCTGCCTGCATCTGTGGGCCCAGGGCGAGATGACGCCCGGGGCGGTCGCCGCCGCGATCGGCCTCGTGCTGCGGCTCGTGCAGATGTCGAGCTGGCTGATCCATCTGGTGCGCGGCATCTTCGAGAACATCGGCTCGGTGCAGGAGAGCATGGAGACGATCGCCAAGCCGCACGACCTGCCCGACGCGCCGGATGCGCAGCCGCTGAAGGTGACGCAGGGCGGCGTGCGCTTCGAGCATGTCCGCTTCAACTACGGCAAGCCGCTCGGCCTGTTCGAGGACCTCGACCTCGAGATCCGGCCGGGCGAGAAGGTCGGGCTGGTCGGCCCGTCCGGCGCCGGCAAGTCGACGCTGGTCAACCTTCTGCTGCGGCTCTACCCGCTCGATGCCGGCCGGATCCTGATCGATGGGCAGGACATCGCCCGCGTGACGCAGGAATCGCTGCGCAGCCAGATCGGCATGGTGACGCAGGACAATTCGCTGCTGCATCGCTCGATCGGCGACAACATCGCCTATGGCCGCGTCGGCGCGACTCCGGAGGAGATCGCCGCGGCCGCCCGGCGCGCCGCGGCGCACGAATTCGTCCTCGGCCTCACCGACCAGGATGGCCGCCAGGGCTTCGATTCGCGCGTCGGCGAACGCGGCGTGAAGCTGTCCGGCGGCCAGCGCCAGCGCATCGCGATCGCCCGCGTGCTGCTCAAGGACGCGCCGATCCTGATCCTCGACGAAGCGACCTCGGCGCTCGATTCGGAGGTGGAGGCCGAGATCCAGGCGCAGCTTTCCACATTGATGGAGGGCAAGACGGTGATCGCCATCGCGCACCGGCTCTCCACCATCGCCGCGCTCGACCGGCTGATCGTGCTCGACAGGGGCCGGATCGTGGACATGGGCAGCCATGACGAGCTGGTCCGGCGCGGCGGGCTCTATGCCAGGCTGTGGGCGCGCCAGTCCGGCGGGTTCCTGGCGCTCGCCGACAGCGACAGAATTCCGGCCTGAGCCGGCTGCACGGCGGCTTTGCTGCGATGCAGTGGGCTGCGGCACGCGCGACAGTAGACTTCGTCAAAACTGCATGCCAAAGAGCGCGGCAGGCGACGCGCCGCCGGAAGGCGGTTCCACGCCCGCGTCCCCGTCAGGGCGCGTGATTGTGTTTCAGCCGGCCAGGCCGGCAGCCGAGCAGGGAACTGGATCGTGGCGCACGCGACCGATACGACTGGCACCGAACCCACCCGCCGCGACTTTCTGATGCTGACCACCGGCGCCTTCGGCGCCGTCGGCGCCGCGGCCGTCGTGATCCCGCTGATCGGCCAGCTGGCGCCGGACGCGCAGACCGTCGCCGCCGGCGCGCCGATCGACCTCGACCTCGCCCCGATCGCGGAAGGCCAGGCGATCAAGCTGTTCTGGCGCGGCAAGCTGATCTTCGTACGTCATCGCTCCAAGAAGGAGATCGACGAGGCCAAGGCCGTCAACGTCGCGACGCTGCGCGATCCGCAGAGCGACGAGCAGCGCACCAAGGCCGGGCACGAGCAGTATCTCGTCGTCTACGGCAGCTGCACCCATCTCGGCTGCGTGCCGCTCGGCAGCTCGCCGGGCGAGCCGAAGGGCGAGTTCGACGGCTGGTTCTGCCCGTGCCACGGCTCGCACTACGATTCCTCCGGCCGCATCCGCAAGGGTCCCGCGCCGCTGAACCTGCCGGTGCCGCCCTATGCGTTCACCGCGGACACCAAGATCAAGATCGGCTGAGCCTCTCTGGAAGCAGGCGAAGACGGCATCGGGCGGATTTGAGAGAGCTTGAGGCGAGCAGCATGAGCGGTCACAGCACCTACCAACCGAAGACGGGGATCGAGCGCTGGCTCGATGCGCGCCTGCCGATCGTGCGGCTGATGCACGATGCGGGCGTTTCCTACCCGGTGCCGCGCAATCTCAACCTGCTGTGGACCTTCGGCGGCATCCTCGTGTTCATGCTGGTGGCGCAAATCATCACCGGCGTGATCCTGGCGATGCACTACACGCCGAACGCCAACATGGCGTTCAACTCCGTCGAGCACATCATGCGCGACGTGAACTTCGGCTGGCTGCTGCGCTATCTGCACTCCAACGGCGCCTCGATGTTCTTCGTCGCCGTCTACGTCCACATCTTCCGCGGCCTCTACTACGGCTCGTACAAGGCGCCGCGCGAGGTGCTGTGGATCCTCGGCGTGATCATCTTCCTGCTGATGATGGCAACCGCCTTCATGGGCTACGTTTTGCCCTGGGGCCAGATGTCCTTCTGGGGCGCGACCGTCATCACCAACCTGTTCTCGGCGCTGCCGGTGATCGGCGAGACGATCGTCACCTTCCTGTGGGGCGGCTACTCGGTCGACAACCCGACGCTGAACCGCTTCTTCTCGCTGCACTTCCTGCTGCCGTTCATGATCGCGGGCGTCGTCGTGCTGCACATCTGGGCGCTGCACCATGTCGGCCAGAACAATCCGACCGGCGTCGAGGTGAAGGACGTGCGCAAGGATACCGTGCCGTTCACGCCTTATGCGACGATCAAGGACCTGTTCGGCATGGTCCTGTTCATGCTGGTCTTCGCCTGGTTCGTGTTCTACCAGCCGAACTTCATGGGCCATGCCGACAACTACATCCCGGCCAATCCTGCGGCGACGCCCGCCCACATCGTGCCGGAATGGTATTTCCTGCCCTTCTACGCGATCCTGCGCGCCATTCCCGACAAGCTCGGCGGCGTCCTCGCCATGGGCGGCGCGATCGTGATCCTCGCCTTCCTGCCGTGGATCGACACCTCCAAGGTCAAGTCGATGACCTACCGGCCGATCGCGCGCCAGTTCTTCTGGATGTTCGTGCTGGTCTGCATCGGGCTCGGCTATCTCGGCGCCATGCCCGCGGACGAGCCCTATGTCACCATCTCGCGCATCCTGACGGTGCTGTATTTCGGCTTCTTCGTGGCGCTGGCGCTGATCGGCATCTTCGAACGGCCGGCCCAGCTGCCGACCTCCATCGCCGACTCGGTGCTCGGCGGCTCGGGCGCGCGCCTCGCCCACGCCACCGCTTCGGAACCGCAGGCCAAGGGCTGAACGAGACCATGACCAAGATGTCCCTCCGCCTGTCGCTCGCCGGCCTCGCCGCAGGCCTCGCGCTCGCCGTCGGCCCGGCCTTCGCGGCCGGCGACGTGGTCAAGCCGCCGGCGCAGAGCTGGTCCTTCTCCGGGCCGTTCGGCAAGTTCGACCAGGCCCAGCTCCAGCGCGGCTTCAAGGTCGTCAAGGAAGTCTGCGCCAACTGTCATGCGATGAGCCTGATCCGGTTCCGCAACCTGGCGCAGCCGGGCGGGCCGGGCTTCACGACCTCGCAGGTCGAGGCGCTGGCGCAGACCTACCAGATCAAGGACGGGCCGAACGATTCGGGCGAGATGTTCGAGCGCCCCGGCCGCCCGGCCGACGCCTTCCCGTCGCCGTTCCCGAACGAGCAGGCGGCGCGCGCGGCCAATGGCGGCGCCTATCCGCCGGACATGTCGGTGCTGGCCAAGGCGCGCACCTATGAGCGCGGCTTCCCGAAGTTCGTCTTCGACATCTTCACCCAGTACCAGGAGCAGGGGCCGGACTACATCACCGCGCTGCTGACCGGCTACGCCGAGCCGCCGCAGGGCTTCCCGCCGCTGCTGCCGGGGCAGAACTACAACACCTACATGCCGGGTCACCTGATCGCGATGCCGAAGCCGCTGAACGACGGCCAGGTCGAGTATCCGAAGGGGCCGGACGGCAAGTCGCCGGTGCCGGAGACCGTCGAGCAGTATGCCAAGGACGTCTCCGCCTTCCTGGTGTGGATGGCCGAGCCGCATCTCGAGGCGCGCAAGCGCATGGGCCTGCAGGTGATGATCTTCCTCGCTCTCTTCGCCGGCCTGCTCTACTTCACCAAGAAGAAGATCTGGTCGCGCCTGCCCGACCACGCCTCGGCGCACTGAGCGGCACGTGAGTTCGAGAGGGGCCCCGGAAACGGGGCCCTTTTTCGTTCGTGCGCGGAACTCTCCCGTCTTTCCGGGGCTGGCCGAGCGCCTGAGCCCGGAACCCGTGAACACTGCCTTTGCCGAACACAGCACGGCGACTACTGCGCCTTCAGGGGCGATCGTCGTGTGCCTGGGTTCCGGGCTCGCCGCGCGGCGCCCGAGAATGACGATATGGTTCCACGGCCCGGGACGACAGCGTTCGATCGCGTGCGCTGCCGTGTTACGGCTGTCACGAATCGCGATCCTTATCCGGCAATCATCGGAGACCCGACATGGCTGAAGCGGTTCTGGGCATCATCGGCGGCTCCGGCATTTACGACCTGCCGGGGCTCGCCGATTTGCGCGAGGAGCGGATCGAGAGCCCCTGGGGCGAGCCCTCCGACGTGCTCAGGATCGGGCGGATGGGAGAGACGAAGATCGTCTTCCTGCCGCGCCACGGCCGCGGCCATGCGATCCCGCCCGACGCGATCAACTACCGCGCCAATATCGACGTGCTGAAGCGCGCCGGGGTGACCGACCTCGTCTCGCTCTCGGCCTGCGGCTCCTACAAGTCCGAGCTCTATCCCGGCCTGTTCGTCCTGGTCGACCAGTTCGTCGACCGCACGGCCGGACGCGCCGGCTCCTTCTTCGGCAGGGGCTGCGTCGCGCATGTCTCGGTGGCGCATCCGGTGGGTCCCGCCTTGCAGGAGCGCATCGCGGCCGCGGCAGTCGCGGAGGATCTGCCATTCGTTCGCGGCGGCACGCTCGTCACCATGGAGGGCCCGCAATTCTCGACGCTGGCTGAATCGCTGACCTATAAGAACCTCGGCTACGACCTGATCGGCATGACAGCGATGCCGGAGGCCAAGCTCGCGCGCGAGGCCGAGATCACCTATGCCACCGTCGCCATGGTGACCGACTATGACTGCTGGCACGAGGAGCATGGCCCGGTCGACGTCGCCGCGGTCGTCGCCGTGCTGCACGCCAATGCCGACAAGGCGCGCCGGCTGGTGGCGCGGCTCGCCGCCGACTTCCCGCGCGAGCGCGAGCCTTGCCCAGCGGGCTCGCACAACGCCCTCGACTTCGCCATCGTCACCGCGCCGGAATTTCGCAATCCGGAGCTCGTGGCGAAGCTCGACGCGGTGGCCGGGCGGGTGCTGAAGATGCAGGGCTGAGCGGATCTCCCCGGCATTCCGGGGCAGGCCGACAGGCCTGAGCCCGGAACCCATGAACACCGATTTTCCATATAGGTCATAGCGATCGCCGCCTCTTCATGGGTGGCTGTCGTGTTCATGGGTTCCGGGCTCGGCGCTTCGCGCCGCCCCGGAATGACGATGTGGTTCCGTGCGCCGAGCGCTTGCGCTAAGACGGGCCGCCACAGCCTATGGACGTTTCGCGATGGACCGCAGCGCGCTCGCCGATCTGAAGAATGCGATCCGGACGATCCCCGATCATCCGGCGCCGGGAATCCAGTTCCGCGACATCACCACACTGCTCGGCGACGCGCGCGCCTTCCGCCGCGCGGTCGACGAGCTGGTGCAGCCCTTCGCCGGGCTGAAGATCGCCAAGATCGCCGGCATCGAGGCGCGCGGCTTCATCCTCGGCGGCGCGGTGGCGCACCAGCTCTCGGCCGGCTTCGTGCCGGTGCGCAAGAAGGGCAAGCTGCCGCACGCGACCGTCGCCATGCCCTATTCGCTCGAATACGGCTCCGACGAGATCGAGGTGCACAAGGATGCGGTCTCGCCGGGCGAGCGCGTCCTGCTGGTCGACGATCTCGTCGCCACCGGCGGTACGGCCGAGGCGGCGGTGAAGCTGCTCTCGCAGCTCGGGGCCGAGGTCGTCGCCGCCTGCTTCATCGTCGACCTGCCCGATCTCGGCGGCGCCGACAGGATCAGGCGGCTCGGCGTGCCGGTGCGCACGCTCGTCGCCTTCGCCGGGCATTGAGGCGATGAGGATCGGCGGGCGCCATTACCGGACGATCTGGCTCGACGCGGATGGCTGGGGCGTCGTCGTCATCGACCAGACGCGGCTGCCCTTCCACTTCGAGACGGTGAGGCTGGCGACCGCGGATGAGGCGGCGGATGCGATCCGCCGGATGACGGTACGCGGCGCGCCGCTGATCGGCGCGACGGCGGCGTATGGCGTGGCGCTGGCGCTGCGGGCCGACGCCTCCGACGCCGCCCTGGAGCAGGCGCTGGCGCTGCTGGGTGCCACCCGCCCGACGGCGGTCAACCTGCACTGGGCGCTGGCGCGGATGCGCAGGCGCCTGGCCGATCTGCCGCAGGCCCGGCGGGTCGCGGCGGCCTATGCCGAGGCGGGCGCGATCTGCGACGAGGATGTCGCGCTCTGCCGCGCCATCGGCGAGCACGGCCTCGGCCTGATCCGCGAGATCGCGGCGCGCAAGCCAGCGGGGCAGCCGGTCAACATCCTCACCCATTGCAATGCCGGCTGGCTCGCCACCGTCGACTGGGGCACGGCGCTGGCGCCGATCTACCTGGCGCATGATGCCGGCATCCCGGTCCATGTCCTCGTCGACGAGACGCGGCCGCGCAACCAGGGCGCGGCGTTGACGGCTTACGAGCTCGGCAGCCATGGCGTGCCGCATGCCGTGATCGTCGACAATGCCGGCGGCCATCTGATGCAGCACGGCGCGGTCGACATGGTGATCGTCGGCACCGACCGCACCACCGCGACGGGCGACGTCGCCAACAAGATCGGCACCTATCTCAAGGCGCTGGCAGCGAAGGACAACGGCGTGCCGTTCTATGTGGCGCTGCCCTCGCCGACGATCGACTGGACGCTTCGGGACGGGCTGGCCGAGATCCCGATCGAGGAGCGCGGCGAGCGCGAGGTCACGCATCTGTTCGGCCAGGGCGAGGACGGCCGCACCGGCTTCTTCCAGGTCGCGGCGCCCGGCAGCAAGGCGCGCAACCCGGCCTTCGACGTCACGCCGGCGCGGCTCGTCACCGCGCTGATCACCGAGCGCGGCATCGCGCCGGCGAGCGCCGAGGGGCTGGCGAAACTCTTCCCCGAACGGTCGAGCGGTATGGCGGCATGAGCGAGTTGAGACTGCGTGAAGAGATCGTCGCCGTCGCGCAGGCGATCGACAAGGCCGGCTTCTGCCCGTCGAAGTCAGGCAATGTCTCGGCGAGGTTCGGCGACGGGCTGCTGATCACGCCGTCGGGACTGCCCTATGCGCAAACGAAGGCCGAGGACCTGATCCATCTCGCGCTCGACGGGACGGTGCTGAGCGGCAGCCGCAAGCCGTCGTCCGAATGGCCGTTCCATGTCGCCATCTACAAGGCGCGGCCGGACGCGCAGGCGATCGTCCACACGCATTCGCCGCGCGCCACGGCGCTCTCCTGCGCGCGGCGCGGGATCCCGGCCTTCCACTACATGATCGCTCTCTGCGGCGGCGCCGATGTGCGCTGCGCCGACTACGCCACCTTCGGTTCCCCCGAGCTGGCGGCGAACGCGGTCGCGGCGCTGGCGGGCCGCAAGGCGGTGCTGCTCGCCAATCACGGCGTGATCGCGCTCGGTGCGACGCTCGCGGGCGCCCACACGATCGCGGCCGAGGTCGAGAATCTCGCGGGGCAGTATCTCGACCTGCTCGCCAGCGGGCTTGAGCCCGTCATTCTGGACGCAGCCGAGATGGAGCGGGTCTCGGCGAAGTTCGCCGGTTACGGAAAGGTCGGCTGATCTTGGAAACCGATCTCACCGGTTGTTAACGGCTCTCCGGCATGACCTAAGGATGAAGCTCTCGCGCTATCTGCTCGATTCGCTGGACGCCCTCGGTATCGGCGCTTGCGAATACGATGCGCAGATGCGGACCCTGTGCTGGAACCGGACCTTCCTGCAGTTCTTCCCCGAGGACGACGGCGAGATCTATGTCGGCGAACCCTATGCCGACAATCTGCTGCGCTTCTATCGCCACCGTCTCCCGCCAGAGGACATGCCCGAGATCGCACGCCATGTGGCGGAAGGCGTGGCGCGGCACGAGAACCAGACCCAGCCCTTCGAATTCATCCACAACGGCCGCAAGCTGCGGGCGTTCTCGCTGCCGTCCCCGGATGGCGGGCGCGTGCGCCTGTGGCAGCGGCAGGAGTTCGAGAGCGACGCGGACGCCGCTGCCGAGCCGGCGCTGCCGGTGATGGATGCGTTGCGCTTCATTCCGGACGGCGCGACGATCCTCGATGCGAAGGAGCGGGTGATCGCCGCCAACAACGCCTTCCGGCGGCTCTACGATCTGCCGAGCGGCACTCCGGTCGTCGGCCGTACTCTGGACGAGATCATCAGCTGGTGCTGGCGCGGGGCGCCGCCGGCCGGCGCCTGGCGCGCGGCGATCAGCAACGGACTGCGCTATGACGGCGTGCCCTTCGAGATCGAATTGCCGGGTCAGCGCTGGCTCAGGCTGATCGCCCGGCACAGCACGGGCGGCCTCAGCTTCTTCACGCATGCGGACATCACCCTCGCAAAGCGTCAGCAGATCGAGCTGCTCGAAGCCCAGGAGGCGCTGCGGCGCGCCAATGCGGCCCTGGCGGAACTCGCCGAGACGGACGGGCTGACCGGACTCGCCAATCGCCGCCGCTTCGTCGCAGGCCTTGCGGAGGAGGCGGCGCGCCGGCAGCCGCTGACGCTGATGATGATCGACGTCGACCACTTCAAGACGATCAACGATCGCTTCGGCCATCTCGTCGGGGACGGCTGCCTCAAGACCATCGCCGATGTCGTCGCCGCCCAGGCGGCGCCTGCCTCGGCGCTGGTAGCCCGGATCGGGGGCGAGGAGTTCGGCATCCTGCTCGCCGGCGTTCAGGTCGGGGTTGCCGACGAGATGGCCGCCGCCATCCGCCGGGCCCTGGCCCTGGTGCCGTGGCGCACGCTCCATGCCGACCTCACCGGCGTGACCGTATCGATCGGGATCTGCGCCGCGGAGGGACCGGTGGACGATACCGGGCTCTATGCCAGCGCCGACGCAGCGCTCTATGCCGCCAAGCGCAATGGCCGCGATCGCATCGAGAGGGCGGACCCGCCGCCGGCGATCCGGCGCATCGCCGGCTGATCAGCTGCGGCGCTCGATGAAGACGCAGCCATCGAAGCTCAGCACCGTCTCGCCCTTCTGGTTGACGCCGGTGTTGTGGTGGAAGAACAGGCCCCATTCGGGCCGCGAGAAGCTCGGGCGCTTGTCGGCGACGGCCGAGTAGTAGGTGATGCGGTCGCCGGCATAGACCGGCTTCAGCCAGCGCAGGTTCTTGAAGCCGGGCGAGGGACCGAGCCGCGGCGCGGCGCCGGGCGCGAGCGCCGCCTCCTGGCGTCGCCGGTGGCTGACCATCGCCGCCATCCAGCCGGCGGCCGTGTGCCAGCCCGAGGCGCAGAGGCCGCCGAAGGAGCTCCTGCGCGCGGCCTCCTCGTCCATGTGGAAAGGCTGCGGGTCGAAGGAGCGGGCGAAGGCGACGATCTCCTCCGGCGTGAAGACGAGGCTGCCGAGCTCATGGGTCTGCCCGATGACGAGGTCCTCGAAGAAGCGGGCAGGGGCCGTCTGCCCGGCGGGGGGCTCGACCGCGGAGGCCGCCAGCGGCGGCTCATAGGCGGCCTCGTGCTTCAGCCAGTCGCCGCGCGCCGCCTCGAAGCCGGAACCGCGACGGCCGAACATCACCCAGTTGTTCTGCTCGACCACCGGCTCGCCGCGCTGGTTCAGCAGTTCGAAGCGGAATTTCACCAGCCCCATTTCCGGGCGGGAGCGCGATTCCTTGGTCTCCAGCACGCTCCAGCGCAGGCCGAGCACATCGCCGGGCCGTACCGGGCGCAGCCATTTCACCTCCTCGACGCCCGGCGAGCCCATCGAGGTGGAGTCGAGGAGGAAGGCCTCCGCCACCAGCCGCATCAGCAGGGCGCAGCTGTGCCAGCCGGAGGCTATCAGCGAACCGACGAAGCTGGCCTTCGCCTTGTCCGGATCGATGTGGAAGTCCTGCGCGTCGAAGCGGCTCGCATAGGCGACGATGTCGCTCTGCGGCACGGCGATCGAGCCGTAGTCCGAGACGGAGCCGGTGGCGAAGTCCTCGAAGTAGAGCATCGGTCCCATCTCGTTGCCCGGGTCCGCATTCTGCTCGCCGGCTTCCGCGCGATCGAGCCGAAAACGCGCACAGTCCGGAAGCCGCCGGCGCAGGACCGGAGCGTGTCCGCTCCGGTGCCGCGGGCTCAGTTGGCGAAGCGGAAATGCAGCACGTCGCCATCGGCGACGACATAGTCCTTGCCCTCGAGCCGGAACTTGCCGGCCTCGCGCGCGCCGCTCTCGCCCTTGTGCGCGACGTAGTCGTCGAAGGCGATGGTCTCGGCGCGGATGTAGCCCTTCTCGAAATCGCTATGGATCACGCCGGCGGCCTGCGGCCCCTTGGTGCCCTTCTCGATGGTCCAGGCGCGGGCCTCCTTGGGCCCGACCGTGAAATAGGTCACGAGGTTGAGCAGGGCATAGCCGGCGCGGATCACGCGGTTGAGGCCGGGCTCGGCGAGGCCGACGGCTTCCAGATAGTCCCTCTGGTCGGCAGCCGGCAGCACGGCGATCTCGCTCTCGATCTTGGCCGAGACGACGACGGCGACCGCGCCCTCCTGCGCGGCCCGCGCCTTGACCTGGTCGGAGAAGGCGTTGCCCTTGTCGGCGCTGGCCTCCTCGACATTGCAGACATAGAGGACGGGCTTCGACGAGAGCAGGCCGAGCATCTCGAAGGCGCGGCGCTCCTCGGCGGCGAGCTGGACGAGGCGGGCGGGCTTGCCCTCGCGCAGCAGCACGAGGCAGCGGTTCATCAGGTCGACCGCCTCCTTGGCTTCCTTGTCGCCCGACTTGGCCTTCTTCTCCAGCGGCAGGACGCGCTTTTCCAGGCTTTCGAGATCGGCGAGCATCAGCTCGGTCTCGATCGTCTCGATGTCGGCGATCGGCGCGATCTTGCCCTCGACATGGGTGATGTCGCTATCCTCGAAGCAGCGCACGACATGGGCGATCGCGTCGCATTCGCGAATATTGGCGAGGAATTGGTTGCCGAGGCCCTCGCCCTTCGACGCGCCGCGGACGAGGCCGGCGATGTCGACGAAGGTCAGCCGCGTCGGGATGATCTCCTTCGAGCCGGCGATCGCGGCGAGCTGCTCCAGCCGCTCGTCCGGCACCGCGACGTCGCCGACATTCGGCTCGATCGTGCAGAAGGGATAGTTGGCCGCCTGGGCGGCCGCCGTTTGCGTCAGCGCGTTGAACAGGGTCGACTTGCCGACATTCGGCAGGCCGACGATTCCGCATTTGAAGCCCATGGTGGTCTTTCGTTCTCGAAGGTTGATCGGCAGATAGCCCGGCCCTCGCCGTGCGACAATCCCGTGATCAATCGGTCGCCTTCTCGCCGAGGCGCTTCACGGCGCCGTGGCCGCGCGCCTCCATGAACAGGTGCACCTTGTTCTGGAAGCCGGCATCGTCATGGCCGGCGAGCAGCCCGGCATTGTCGGCGCAGGCGGTGCACAGGTCCTCGACCCAGGGCTCCTCGGCCTTGCCGAAATCGTTCAGCACATAGGCGTGGACCAGAGCCTTGTCGCCGGGATGGCCGATGCCCATCCGCACCCGGCGGTAATCGTTGCCGATCGCGGCGGTGGTCGAGCGCAGGCCGTTATGGCCGGCATTGCCGCCGCCGAGCTTCACCCGCAGCTTGGCCGGCGGCAGGTCGAGCTCGTCATGGAAGACGATCACGTCGGCCGGGGCGACCTTGAAGAAGCGTGCCGCCTCGCCGATCGAGCGGCCCGACTCGTTCATATAGGTCTGCGGCAGCAGCAGCAGCGCCTTCTCGCCGCCGATCACGGCCTCGCAGGCCTGGCCCTGGAAACGGCCCCGCCAAGGCGCGGCGCGCACGGCGCGCGCGATCGCCGCCACCGCCATGAAGCCGATATTGTGGCGATTGCGGGCATAGCGGGGGCCTGGATTGCCGAGTCCGGCGAAGATCAGCATCGTTCGATATCCGCGCAATCACGCTGCATTCGGGCAACGTGATCGATTCCAGCAGTTTAGAGCCTGATTCGATCAGATTGACTCAATCCGATCGGTGAAGCCGTCTCTCGCTTTTTGCTTAGAGCCCGTTCCGATCAGCTTGCGGTGCAAGCTGATCGGAACGGGCTCCGGAGCATATCCTCAAAGCAAAACGGCCGGGCATGCCCGGCCGTCCCTTGGCTTCGCCGAGCGGCGAAGGACAGGCTCAGGCCTTGGCGGCTTCGCCTTCGGCCTCGCCGGCCGCAGGCTCCTCGGCCTCGACCGTCGGCGGCACGATGGTGACGAGAGTCAGGTCCTCGCGGGCGGTCATGGTCACGCCGGCGGGCAGCTTGACGGCCGTGCTGTGCAGCGTGTCGCCGACCTCGAGACCGGCGACCGAGACCTCGATGAATTCGGGGATGCTCTCGGGAGCGACTTCGATCTCGACCGAATGCTCGACGATCTGCAGCGTGCCGCCATTCTTCAGGCCGGGCGACTGATCCTGGCCGACGACGTGAACGGGAACCTCGACCTTGATGGTCTGGCCGGCGGCGACACGCAGGAAGTCGACGTGGATCGGGAAGTCCTTGACCGGGTCGAGCTGGTAGTCGCGCGGAATGACGCGCGTCTTCTTGCCGTCGACCTCGATCTCGAACAGCGTGGTCAGGAAGTGGCCCGCATAGATCATCAGGCGGGTCTTGTTGGCATCGAGCGCGATGGCCTGGGGCGCTTCGCCGCCGCCGTAGATGACGGCGGGCGTGAGGCCTTGGCGACGAACTTCCCGGGCGGCCCCCTTGCCGACCTGGGCGCGCGCCGAAGCCTGGATCTGCTTCATGGCGGTCATGTGTATGGTCCTTAGCTCTTAAAAGACATGGCCGCCTGCCGGCGGCCAGTGTGATCCGCGCCCCTGCCTCCAAGGGTGTCAGTGGAGCGCGGCCAAGCTCATAGGCGAAACCGCCGGCAATCTCAAGTCCGCGGCCGGTCAGGCTGCCGTGGCGGCCGGGCGCGGCATTGCGAGCGGAACCGAGCGGGCGAAGCTGCCGACGAAGGCGGCGACGGTCTCCGCCGGCATCGGCCTGGAATAGTGATAGCCCTGGCCGAGGCGGCACCCCATTGCCATCAGGCGGCGCGCCTGGCTCTCGTTCTCGATGCCCTCGGCGACGATCCGCATGCCCAGCCGGCTGGCGATGCCGATCAGCGCCTCGACGATGGCGCCGTTCTTGGCGCAGTCCTCGAGCCCGGCGATGAAGGAGCGGTCGATCTTGATCGTGTCCACCGGGAAATCGAGCAGATGGGTGAGCGATGCGAAGCCGGTGCCGAAATCGTCGAGTGCGAACAGGATGCCGCGCTCGCGCAGCGCCGCCATGGTGCGGGCGATGCCGTCGCGCCGGCCGCCCATGATGACCTGTTCGGTGATCTCGACGACGAGATGCTCGAGCGGCACCTGCGCCCGCTCGAAGGCCCTGACGATGCGCGGGGCGAGGTCGCCCTTGTGGAAGTCGGCGGAGGACACGTTGAGGCCGACATAGGGGATCGGCGTGCCCTCGCGCAGCCATTGCGCCATGTCGGCGGCGACAGCCGCCAGCATCTGGCTGGAAATGCGATAGCCGAGCTTGGGATCGAGCAGCGCGTCCTGGAACTCGCCGGCCGCCACGACGCGGCCGTCGTCGAGGCGCAGCCGCGCCAGGGCCTCCACGCCGACGACCTCCCTGCTGTCGAGCCGCAGGATCGGCTGATAATAGGGAACGAGGCGCCCGGCGCCGAGCGCGTCGTCCACCGTCCGGATCGTCTGGATGCGACGTGTCATCGAGGTGCGCAGGCCGCCCTTGAAGCGGACATAGCCGCCGCGCCGGGTCTCCTTGGCGTGGTAGAGCGCGAAATCGGCGTTCTGACGCAAGGTCACGCTGTCGGCGCCGTCTTGCCCGGCGAGGACGGCCCCGATGGTCACGCTGGGGACGAGGGTCGTTCCCTCGCAATCGACAGGAGCGTTCATCGCGGCGAGAATGCTGCCGGCCATGGCGCGCAGCCGCATCGCCCTGTCGCAGCCGGGGAGCAGGACGGCGAACTCGTCGCCGCCGATCCTGAACGCCGCGCCGTCCGGAACCGCGGCGGCCAGGCGCGAGCCGACGGTCTCGATCAGCCGGTCGCCGACGGCGTGACCCATGGTGTCGTTGACCGCCTTGAGGTGGTCGATGTCGATCAGCATCAGCCCGAAGCGGGAGGCGGGGCGGCTGGTCGCCTGGGCGATCGCCTCGTTGAAGCGGGCGCGGTTCGGCAGGCCGGTCAGCGTGTCGAAATAGGCGAGGCGATGGCTGCGCGCGGTCACCTCCTCATGCTCGATCGCGATGGCGCACAGATGCACGCAGGTCTCGACGATGCGGCGCTCGAGCGGCGTCGCGCCGCGCATCTCGCGATAGTAGAAGGCGAAGCTGCCGACGACGCGGCCGTCTCCGGCCGCAATGGGGCTGGACCAGCAGGCCCGCAGGCCGAGCGGCAGCGCGAGCTCGCGATAGCCCTCCCAATAGGGATCGCTCGCGATATCGGTCACCTCGACCGGCTCCTTGCAATAGATCGCCGTGCCGCAGGAGCCGACGCGGGGGCCGATGGGGATCCCGTCGATGGCCTCGCCATAGGCGCGCGGCAGGCTCGGCGCCGCCAGCGGCCGCAGCCTGAAGTCGCCATCGACGGCGACGACGGAGCAGACCACGCCTGGGGCGAGTGCCTCGACACGCTCGCACAGGGAGGTCATGACCGCCGCCAGAGTCTCCCCGCGCGCGATCGATTCCAGGATTGCGTTTTGCAGGGCCTGCAGACGCTCGATGGAATCCTGACGGTGCATAGCGGCACTCTGTGGGCGAAGACGTGCCATTATGCCCGTGGGACGTGAAGCCGCGGTTGCGGGCTTGGGTCGAATTGTCGGCTTTCGATTCTCAGGCCGGTGACAGGCCGATCCGCTCGTCGCGCCGCCGCAGCAGATGCATCAGCGGCAGCGCCAGCAGCACCATCCAGGCCTTGCCGATGATCTGGCCCGAGAGGAAGTCCAGGCTGCCGAAGGCGAGCCAGAGGAAGACGATGCTGTCGACGACGAGGCCCAGAATGCTGGACGCCGCCACGGCCGCGACGAAGTTGCGGCGCTGGAGCGGGGTATAGACAGCGAAGTCGGCGAGCTCGGAGAGCAGGAAGGCCGCGGTCGAGGCCAGCACGATGGCCGGCGGCGCCAGCAGCGCGGAGATCAGCGCGCCGATCGCGATCGCGCCGAGGCCGGCCATGGCGCCGAGCCGGCGCTGGACGATGTCGCGCAGGACCAGCGCGAGCCCGACCATCAGCACGCCGCTCGGTGCCTTGATTCCGGGCGCGACCGGCACGAGGCAGGGCCCGTCCGGCACGCAGACCGTGCCGACATGACCGATCAGCCAGTTGGCGAGCGGGATGGTGAGAGTAAAGAGAGTGAGGGCGACGTAGCCCTCGATCTGGCGCTGCCGATCAATCGTCATGGTTCGGTCCGCTGTCGTCCGGCGAGGCCTCATAGGCCGCAAAGCCCCTGGCCCGCAAGTCGCAGGCCGGGCAATGGCCGCAGCCATAGCCCCAGGGATGCCGTCTGGTTCGATCGCCGAGATAGCAGCTATGGCTCTCCTCGACCACCAGCTCGAGCAGGGCGTCGCCGCCGAGGGCGCGCGCCAGGGCGAAGGTCTGGGCCTTGTCGCGCCACATCAGCGGCGTGTGCAGCACGAGCCTGCGGTCGAGTCCGAGGCCGAGTGCGACCTGCATCGCCTTGATCGTGTCGTCGCGGCAGTCGGGATAGCCGGAATAGTCGGTCTCGCAGACGCCGAGGACGATGTGCCTGGCATGGCGGCGATAGGCGAGCGCCGCCGCGAAGGTCAGGAAGATCAGGTTTCGGCCGGGGACGAAGGTGGTCGGCAGGCCCGTCTCGGCGAAGGCGATCTCGCTCTCGCTGGTCAGCGCGGTGTCGGAGATCGCGCCGAGCGTCCTCAGGTCGAGCAGGTGGTCCGGGCCGAGGCGTTGCGCATAGACCGGCGACAGCCCTGGCAATCTGGCCCGGATCGTCTCGCGGCAGGCCAGCTCGATGCGATGGCGCTGGCCGTAGTCGAAGCCGACGGTCTCGACGGTCTCGAAGCGCGCGAGCGCCCAGGCCAGCGCGACGGTGGAATCCTGGCCGCCGGAGAAGAGGACGAGGGCGCGGTTCGGACCGGCCGTCATCGGGCCGCTCCGTCAGTCGAACAGGCTGGAGACGCTCGACTCGCTCGCCGTGCGCTCGATCGCCTCGCCCATCAGGCCGGCGATGGAGATGACGCGGATGTTGCGCGCCACCTTCACGGCCTCGGTCGGCATGATTGAATCGGTGATCACCAGCTCCTTGAGCTTGGAGGAGGCGATGCGCGCCACCGCGCCGCCGGAGAGCACGCCATGGGTGATGTAGGCGTAGACTTCCTTGGCGCCCTGTTCGAGCAGGGCCTCGGCGGCATTCACCAGCGTGCCGCCGGAATCGACGATGTCGTCGAGCAGGATGCAGGAGCGGCCCTCGACCGAGCCGATGATGTTCATCACCTCCGACTCGCCGGGCCGGTCGCGGCGCTTGTCGACGATGGCGAGCGGCGCATCGATGCGCTTGGCGAGCGCGCGGGCCCGGACGACGCCGCCGACATCGGGCGAGACGACCATGGCGTTCCTCCATTCGAGCCGGTCCTTGATGTCGCGCGCCATCAGCGGGGCGCCGAACAGGTTGTCGGTCGGGATGTCGAAGAAGCCCTGGATCTGGCCGGCGTGCAGGTCGAGCGTCAGCACGCGGTCGACGCCGGCATGGGTGATCAGGTTGGCGACGAGCTTGGCCGAGATCGGGGTGCGGCCGGAGGCGCGCCGGTCCTGCCGCGCATAGCCGAAATAGGGGATCACCGCCGTGATGCGGCGCGCCGAGGAGCGGCGCAGCGCGTCGACGATGATCAGCAGCTCCATCAAATGGTCGTTGGTCGGGAAGGAGGTCGACTGGATGACGAAGACGTCCTGGCCGCGGACGTTCTCCTGAATCTCGACGAAGATCTCCATGTCGGCGAAGCGGCGGACCTGGGCCCGGGCGAGCGGTACGTCGAGGTGGTTGCAGATGGCTTCGGCGAGCGGGCGGTTGGAGTTGCCGGCGACGACTTTGAAGGAGGAGGCCATGCCGGCTGCACCCGAAACACAGATAAAGGCAAGCCGCCCAAGCGGGGCGGCTCAGTTTCGAACGGCTCATAACAGCGTGATGACGCCGAGTCGACCGAGCAGGCGCGGCGTCCCCATGCAAATGCTGCACTGCACCCGAAGGCGCCACACGTTCCGCGGGAAGCCGGAAGGAGGCTCTCGTCGGAGCCGCTCCGTCATTCCCGCTCCACCTCGGGCTCTCCCTCGCGACGAGGGCGCGTGCCCTGCGACGCTCAGCGCTTCTTGTCCGGCTCGGCCTGGGCGGTGCGCGTCCTGGTCCTGGCCTCGGGCTTCGGTTCGGGCGCCGGCGCCGTCGTGAGGAAGCTCGCGATCGCGTCGGCCGATTCGGAGGCGGCCTTGGCGACGATCGTCTGGTCGATGCCGGCCCAGGGATCGGAGCCGCCGCCGCGCCGGCCGAGGCTCTCGCCCTGGACGCGCTGGGCGCGCTTCTTGCTCTCGTCATAGACGTCCCAGACGAAGGCCAGGGCGGTCTGGCCGTCCTCGGTCGGCTGGGCGGTGAGATAGCCGCGCACGCGGAAGCGGGCAGGCTTGTCGCCCGGCACGATCTCCATCTTCCGCTCCGCGGCGGCTTCGCCGAGCAGGCCGGCGAAATGCGCCGTCACCTGGTCGGGCGCGCCGGAGATGCTCTGGACCGAGACCGGCACGCCGGGGGCGTCGACCTTCGGCCGCGCGGCGGTGGTGGTTTCCTGGCAGCCTGCGAACGCAAGCGCAGCGATCGGCCCCAGAACGAGGCCGTAAGAACGAACCGACATGACGCCTCCCGCCCGCTTGTTTGGGCTCGGATTGCTCGAGCCCGTCCGGATCGGCCTGCATGTGCAAGGCGATCGGCGGTCTCGGTCTTCGAGCGGGAGGCGGCTTCGTCGAATCCGGCTCCCGGTCTTCCCTGCGGCGTTCGTTTTAGGCGCAACGATCCGTCAGGTCCAGATAGGTCAGGGCGAGGCCGAAACGGGCTTGCCGCGCCCGGCGATTGCACTGCGGCCGCTCCTTCGCCATATCACGGTCAAGGCGCATGGGGCGCCCGCCGGAGAGCTCCGATGGTCAGCACGTCCAACCGCATCCTCGACGACATCGCCCGGCTGGCGACCGATGCGGCCGGCGCGGCGCAGGGCGTGCGCCGCGAGGTCGAGACGGTGATCAAGACCCAGATCGAGCGGCTGCTGCGCGATCTCGACGTGGTGACGCGCGAGGAATTCGAGGCGGTGCGCGAAATGGCGCTGCTGGCGCGCGAGGAGAACGACAGGCTCGCGGCCCGGCTGGCCGCGCTCGAGGCCGGGTCCGAGGCGAAGCCCGAGGGCAAGACGACCGGGCCGTGAGCCGGAGCGTTCCCGCTGTGGACAGTCCCCCAGGGGGATTGAGGCCGGCGTCGAATCCGCCGAGCCTGCGTTGCGTATCGGGTGCCGAAGGGTTCCGTCAGGACCGCGCAGGTTCTGTTAGGGCTCCGGACTCGCCTGAGCTATCGTCGATGAAGAGAGGTGATTCGTCGGTGGGTCCCGTCCGGGGCCGGCCGGTGAAGCGGAGAGTGCGCAGGCGCTCTCCTGGTCGGGTTGTGTGCCTTACGCTTTTCCAGTCGCCGTGTTCCCGTTCTCGAACAGGCCGTGCCTGACATCAGTGTCGGTGGACGGCTGTTGGACCCTGGGCATGATGGACCTTGATCTGGATACCGAAACCGAACGCCCCTCGAACCCTCTCGATCTCGTCGAACGCCTCGCCTCGCTGAACGATTGGAGCTTCGATCGCGACAGCGACGACGAGCTCTCCGTCTCGGTCACCGGCGGCTGGGCCGATTACCATGTCGCGATCACCTGGCTCTCGGAAGTCGAGTCGCTCCACATCGCCTGCGCCTTCGATCTGAGGGTGCCGGATCGGCGGCGCAGCGAGGTCATGAATCTCGTCAGCCTGGTCAACGAGCAGCTCTGGCTCGGGCATTTCGACCTGTGGAGCCGCGAGAACGTGGTGATGTACCGCCACGCCCTGCTGCTCTCCGGCGGCGCGGAGCCGACCGAGGAACAGGCCGCGGGCCTGATCAAGGCGGCGATCGACGCCTGCGAGCGCTATTACCAGGCCTTCCAGTTCGTGGTCTGGGCCGGCAAGAACGCTCGCGAGGCGCTCGAAGGCGCGCTGCTGGAGACGGTCGGCGAAGCGTGAGCGCCGGTGGCGCCCGGGCTTGACCCGGGCCGCGCTTGGCGGTTCAGGTCCGTGCGCAACCGCGCACCGACCGGAGAGACGCCATGGCCAGCCCGCTTCCGCAAACGCTCACCCTCGTCGGTGCCGGCAAGATGGGCGGCGCCATGCTCGAAGGCTGGCTCCGCATCGGCGTGAAGGGCGGGGGGATCACGCTGATCGATCCGCATGTCTCGGATGCGATGCTGGCGCTCGCCGCCGCCGAGGGCATGTCGGTCAACCCGGCCGCCCCGACCCCGGCCGAGGTGGTGGTGCTGGCGACCAAGCCGCAGATGCTCGACACGGCCGCGCCCTCCGTCCAGGCGCTGATCGGGCCGAAGACCCTGCTGATCTCGATTCTCGCCGGCAAGACGCTCGGCGATCTCTCCGCCCGCCTGCCCAGTGCCGGCGCGATCGTCCGCGCCATGCCGAACCTGCCCGCCTCGGTCGGGCGCGGCGTCACCGCCGCGGCGGCGGGGGAGGGCGTCGGCGAGGCGCAGCGGCAGCTGGCCGACGCATTGCTCGCCGGCGTCGGCAGGGTCGAATGGCTGTCCGACGAGGGGCTGATCGATGCGGTCACGGCCGTTTCGGGCTCGGGCCCGGCCTATGTCTTCCACGTGGTCGAATGCCTCGCCGCCGCCGGCACCGCCGCCGGCCTGCCGGCCGAGCTCGCCGAGCGGCTGGCGCGCGCCACGGTGGAAGGCGCCGGCGAGATGCTGTTCCAGTCGCCGCTGCCGCCGGCGACGCTGCGCCAGAACGTGACCTCGCCGGGCGGCACGACCGCCGCCGCGCTGGAGGTGCTGATGGCGGAGAACGGCCTGGCGCCGCTGATGCGGCGAGCCGTCGCGGCCGCCAAACGCCGCGCCGAGGAACTCTCCGGCTGAAGCGCCCTTTCAAGCGGCCCGGCCACGCCTTAGCTTCTCTCCATCCGCTCGCGACAGGAGAGAAGCTGATGGCGCGCAAACCCGTTTCCCCCGAGGCCGAGAAGCCTGCGGCCAGGCCCGAGCCGCGGCGCGCCGTGGTCGACGCCCTGTTCCGCCTCGCCGCGACGCAGGGCTGGGACGAGATCGAGCTGCCGGCGATTGCCCGCGAAGCCGGGATCAGCCTCGCCGAGCTGCGCGGCCTCTTCCCTTCGAAGCTCGCGATTCTCGGCGGCCTCGGGCGCATCCTCGACGATGCGGTGCTCGCCGGCAGCTCCGACGATCTGCTCGACGAATCCTACAAGGAGCGTGTCTTCGACCTGGTGATGCGCCGGCTCGACGCGCTGGCGCCCTACAAGGCGGGGCTGAAGGCGCTGCTGCCGCATCTGCGACGCCAGCCGCTGGCGCTCGCCGCGCTCGGGCGCAATTCGCTGAACTCCTGGCGCTATCTGCTGTCCTCGGCCGGCATTCCGACGGAAGACGATCTCGGCTCCGTCCGCGTCCAGGGGGCGGCGCTGCTGATGGCCCGCGTGCTCGACACCTGGCTGGAGGATGACGAGCCGGACCTGTCGCGCACGATGGCGAGGCTCGACCGCGAGCTGAGGACGGCGGGGCGGATCATGGCGCGCGTCGAGGACGTCCACCGGCTGACGGCGCCGCTGCGCGGGCTCGCCCGCGCGCTCTGCTCGGGCGTCCGCCGGACGCCGCGACGGGAGCGCATGCCGGGAGAGGAGAGCGACGACTACGCGCCGGCGATCTGACCGCGGCGGCAGACCGCCGCAGGGGTCCGGATTGTGGCGGAATGGCGGCACTGTTAATCAGCCATTAGCGGCTTCTCCCGAATGTGAAGAATCACGTTCGGGAGGGGCGGCCATGTCACTGTTCAAGAAACTCGCGGAGCTGTCGATCGGCCGCTCCTTCGGCCTGGTCGCGATCCTGGCCGCGGCCATCGCCATCCTCAGCGTCGGCCTGACGCTCCGCCAGGCGCGCGTCGACATGATCGCGCTCAAGCGGGCCGAGATGAAGAATCTCGTCGAGGCCGCCGGCACGACGGTCAAGAGCTATCTGGCCCGGGCCGAGGCGGGCGAGCTCAAGGAGGACGAGGCCAAGAAGTTGGCGCTGGAGGCCATCGGCCATGCCCGTTTCGACAGCGGGAACTACTATTTCGTCGTCAACTACGACAACATCAGCGTCCTGCACGCCAACAAGAAGATCCAGTCGACGGATATGGGCGCGTTCAAGGACGCGGATGGCAAGCTCTTCGTCCAGGACATGGTCGCGCTGGTCAAGGCGCAGAACGAGGGCTTCATCGACTATGGCTGGCTGAAGGCCGGCGACAAGGAGCCCTCCCTCAAGATCGCCTATGTCGTCGGCATCCCGAAATGGCAGTGGGTGGTCGGCTCGGGGATGCACGTCCATGACGTCGATGCGGCGTTCTTCCGCACGATGACCGATGTCGCCAAGGTCCTCGTGCCGATCGGCCTCGCCATGCTCGCGCTCGTGATCTTCCTGAGCCGCCGCGCCTCCGCGATGCTGCGCGCGCTGGCGGGCACGATGAGCGAGCTCGCCTCGGGGCGTCTCGACACCACGATTTCGCATCAGGAGCGCCGGGACGAGGTCGGCAGCATGGCGCGCGCGCTCGTCGTCTTCCGCGATGCGGCGCTGACGAAGCAACAGGTCGAGGCCGAGAAGGCGCAGGCCGAGGCCGAGGCCGGCGAGCAGCGCCGGGCCGTCGATACGCAGCGCAACCTCAACGAGGCGCAGCGCGGCGAGGAGGCCAGGAAGCAGGCGATCGTCGTCGAGGCGCTCGGCGCCGGCATGGAGCGCCTGACCGAGGGCGACCTCACCTACCGGATCCAGGAGCCGTTCAGCGCCGAATACGTCAAGCTCAAGGACGATTTCAACGCGGCCATGGCGCATCTGGAAGAGACGATGCGGCAGATCGCGACCAATACCGAGAGCATGAAGGCCGGCGCCGGCGAGATCAGCCAGGCGGCCGACGATCTCGCCAGCCGCACCGAGCAGCAGGCCTCCTCGGTGGAGGAGACCGCGACCGCGCTCGACCAGCTGACCGCGACCGTGCGCCAGACCGCCGAAGGCGCGCGCCAGGCGAGCCATGCCACCACCCAGGTCAAGGCCGAGGCCGAGCAGTCCGGCGAGATCGTCCGCGACGCGGTCGCGGCGATGGGCGGCATCGAGAAATCGGCCGACGAGATTTCGCAGATCGTCGGCGTCATCGACGAGATCGCCTTCCAGACCAATCTGCTCGCGCTCAACGCCTCGGTCGAGGCGGCGCGCGCCGGCGATGCCGGCAAGGGCTTCGCCGTCGTCGCCTCGGAGGTCCGGGCGCTCGCCCAGCGCTCGGCCGAGGCGGCCAAGGAGATCAAGGGGCTGATCACCGCCTCCAGCGCCGAGGTCGAGAAGGGCGTCGCCCTGGTCGGCCAGACCGGCAGCGCGCTCGAGCGCATGTCGGGCGAGATCACCCGCGTGACCTCGCTCGTCGCCGAGATCGCCTCGGCCGCGCAGGAGCAGGCGACCGGGCTGCAGGAGGTCAATACCGCCGTCAACGAGATGGACCAGGCGACCCAGCAGAACGCCGCCATGGCCGAGCAGTCGACCGCCGCCTCGCAGGCGCTGGCGCAGGAGGCCGACAGGCTGGCGGGGCTGGTCGGGCGCTTCCGGCTCGGCGGCGACGTGGTTGCCTTGAAGGCGATGGCGGGCAAGATGGCGCGGGCTGCGGCGCCTGCGCCGCGCCCGGCGCGTGCCGCGGCGGCCGCGCCCGCCCCGAACCATGGCAGTGCCGCGCGCAAGGTCGCCAATGGTGGCGACAGCGGCTGGGAGGAATTTTGACCGAGGCTACACAGATTGCCGCGCAGATCGGCTTCGACGATTTCCTCAAGGTCGACATCCGTGTCGGCACCATCGTCGAGGCCGCTCCGTTTCCGGAGGCGCGCAAGCCGGCGATCAAGCTGGTGATCGATTTCGGCGGCACGATCGGCCGTAGGAAATCCTCGGCCCAGATCACGAAGCACTACCGGCCCGAGGAGCTCCCGGGCCGGCAGGTGCTGGCGGTGGTCAACTTCCCGCCGCGCCAGATCGGCAAGTTCATGTCCGAGGTGCTGACATTGGGCGTGCCGGATGCCGATAGCGAGGTCGTGCTGATCGGTCCTTCGCTCGACGTGCCGGATGGCGGACGCCTGTACTGAGGGCGCGGTTAGACAGCGCCGTCTCGCCGCCAGCTCCCCGTCGCCAATGTGGTCGGCGCCGGCTCCGCCTCGCCCCAGCGCAGGGGCAGGGCCGCCCTGCGCCGCCAGGCGCGCGTGATCTCGACATGCAGCAGGCGCCGGGCGCCGCCGAGCTCCGCCGGCTCCGGGCCGTTCCAGACGATCTCGGCCATGCCCTGCAGCTGCAGCAGGTCGCCCGTGGCGAAATCGATGAAGAGCAAGGCCGCCGCCGGCTCGCGCAGCAGATTGCCGAAGGTGTTGAAATAGCTGTTGCCGGCGAAGTCCGGCACGGTCAGCCGCTCGCCCTCGATCCGGACGAATCCCGGCCTGCCGCCGCGGTGCGAGATGTCGAGCCCGTCCGGCGAGCCGCTGGCGATGAAGAGCGTGTCCGACCACGCGATCAGCTCGCGTGCCGCCTCGTCCAGTCCGCCGAGCGCCTCGCTCGCCTGCGCCGGGCCCGGCGCCGCCACATGCTGCCTGAGCTGGATGTACTTGGCGCAATTGCCGAAGCTCTGGCTCACCGTGACCCTCAGCCCGTCGGCGCTGCGCGCGGCGATGACGCCGTTGGCGCGGTTGCGCCGGCGGGTGCGCAGGTCGAGCCCGAGCAGGCCGATCGGTGCGCCGCCGCTCAGCGCCGCGTCGGCCGGGTCGCCGGAATCCGGCAGCGCGGCGATGGCGAGGGCGTTCGGGGTCGGGCTGGAGACGAAGCCTTCCGGGCCGGTGAGCATGGTGGCGATCGGCCTGCCCGCCGCGTCGCGCCCGGCCGCGAACAGATAGGGGAGCAGGGCGAAGAAGTCGCGATGCTGGTCCGGCATGAAGTCGCGGATGCCGCTGCCGCGGGCGCTCTCGCCGGCCCGGGCCTGGGCCTCCAGCTCGCCCGCATGGAAGGGAGAGGCGTCCATGGGACCTCAGCCCCTCGCGGGGATCGGCGAGGGCGGGATCGGCTTGAAGAAGGGCAGGGCCTCGACGCGCTTCAGCCAGGCCCGAACCGCCGGATAGGGCTCCAGCGGGATGCCGCCTTCCGGCGCATGCGCGACGTAGGAATAGCAGGCGAGGTCGGCGAGCGTCGGATGCTCGGCCGCGAGGAAGCTGCGGCCGGCGAGATGCTCGTCCATGAAGGCGAGCAGGCGCGCGGCGATGCGCTCGGCCCGGGCCGGGTCGTCGGCGAAGCCGAACTGCGCGATCATGCGGGCGACCGCCGGGCCATGCATGACCTCGCCCGCCGCGATCGAGAGCCAGCGCTGCATCTGCGCCGCAGCCACGGGCTCCTGCGGGATCCAGTCGCTCTGCGGCGCGTAGCGCTTCGCCAGGTAGACCAGGATGGCGTTGCTGTCGGCCAGGGTGACGTCGCCGTCCTGGAGCACCGGGATCTGCCCGAGCGGATTGAGCTTGCGGAAGGCCTCGCTGCGACGGATCTCGGCCGGGGCGGGAACGAACTCGAAGCCGAGGCCGAGGGCGCGCAGCAGCAGCTCGACGCGGTGGGTATGGCCGGACAGTGCAGTGCCGTGCAGGGTGATCTTCGCCTGGGTCATCAGGGCCTCCCGGTGGTGACGGGAGGACTCTGATTGTTTCAGAAGCGGGGCAGTAGCTGGTAGTCTGGCAAATCAGAATTCCAACTGGCGGAACGACATGGATCGGCTGGACGAACTCGCGATCTTCGTGGCGATCATCGACAGTGGCAGCCTCGCCGGCGCGGCGCGACAGCTCAGGCGCTCGCGGCCGGCGGTGACGCGGGCCCTCGCCGCACTGGAGGAACGCGCCGGCGCGCGGCTGATCGCCCGCACCACGCGGCAGCTGATGCCGACCGAGGCCGGCCGCGCGCTCGCCGCCAGTGCCCGCACGATCCTCGCCGAATACGAGGCCTCGCTCTCGGGCGTGACCGATACTCCGATGCGCGGCCTGATCAGGATCACGGCGCCGACGGCGTTCGGCCGGCGCCATGTCACCCCGGTGGTCGTCGAATTCCTCGATCTGCACCCGGAGATCCAGATCGAGCTGGTGCAGGCCGACCGCAATCTCGACCTGATCGAGGAGGGCCTGCATCTGGCGGTGCGGATCGGCGCCCTGCCGAGCTCGCGGCTGGTGGCGCGCAAGGTCGGGGAGGTCCGGCGCGTGCTGGTGGCGGCGCCGGCCTATCTCGAACGCCGCGGCACGCCGCGGCGGCCCGCCGACCTCGCCGGGCACGATACCATCGCCAGCATCGCCGCCGGGCAGACCATGCTCTGGCGCTTCGCCGGCGGCGGGCGCCAATCGACCGTGGCAGTGACGCCGCGGCTGATCGTCAACGATATCGAGTCGGCCTTGATCGCGGCGCGCGCCGGCCGTGGCCTGGCGCGCGCCCTGTCCTATCAGGCCGTGCCGGACCTCGACGCCGGCACGCTGGTGCGGGTGATGCGGGACTGGGAGCCGCCGGCCTCGCCGGTCCAGCTCGTGGTGCCGGGCGGGCAGCACCTCCAGCCGAAGGTGCGGGCCTTCCTCGACCACGCCGCTGCCCGGCTGCAGCAGCTGCCGGTGATCAGGCCGGAGAGCTGAGCGCGGCGCGGGGTCAACGCTGGCTGTCGGACGACCGGAGCAGCGCCGCGTGCTTGGCGGCCTCGTCGTGGATCCAGCGCCGGAAGGCGGCGATCGCCGGCCGGTCAGCGACCGTCTCGGGGCAGACCACGTAGTATTGATAGGCGCCCGGGAGCTGCTGCGGGAACGGGCGCACGAGGCGTCCCGCCTCGAGATAATCGCCGATCAGGGCGCTGGTCGCGAGCGCGATGCCCTGGCCGGAGGCGGCGGCCTGCAGTGCGAGGAAGGTGTGCGAGAAGCGCGGCCCGTGGGTCGCGTCGACGTCGTGGACGCCGGCGAAGGCGAGCCATTGCGGCCAGCTCACATATTCCGGGATGCCCTCGGCGATCTCGTGCAGCAACGTGTGGTGGCCGAGGTCGGACGGCTCGCGCAGCGGGCGCGCCGGATCGTCGAGGAGCGCCGCGTTGCAGACCGGAAAGAAGCTCTCCGCCATCAGCAGCTCGGAACGCAGCCCGGCATAGGCGCCCTGCCCGTAGCGGATGGCGATGTCGACGTCCTCGCGGGCGAAATCGGTGAGGTGCAGCGAGACGGAGATGCGCACCTCCAGCTCCGGATGACGCTGCTTGAGCGAACCGAGCCGCGGGATCAGCCAGCTCAGGGCGAAACTCGGCATGGTGCTGACCGTCAGCACGTTCGCCGCGTCCGGCCGCAGCGCCCGCGCCGTGGCGTCGTCGAGCTGGTCGAGCACCTGCGAGATCGCGGCGGCATAGCGCTGGCCGAGGGCCGTCAGGGCGATGCCCTTGCTCGGCAGGCGGGTGAAGAGAGGGCGCTGGAGCCAGCCCTCCAGAGCCTTGACCTGCTGGCCGACGGCGCTGGCGGTGACGGCGAGCTCGTCGCCCGCCCGCTCATAGTTGAGATGCCGGGCCGCGGCTTCGAAGGCGCGCAGCGAGGTCAGCGGTGGCAAGTGGCGACGAATCATCGAGTGACCAAGCTCCGCTTGGGCTGAGGCGAAGAAGTTCTCATTTGCTTCCGAGCGCGGCAATCCCCAAATTACAGGTAGAAAAGTCGAGACAGGAGGCCGCGATGCCGGCCAGGATCGCCACAGAAAATCTTTCGTTCTCCGCGCCGCAGCATGGGCCGCACGGCCTGTCCGGGCTGTTCCTCCGCCTTGAGGACTGGCTGACGGCGCGGGCCAGCGCGCGGGCGCTCTACCGCATGGACGATGCGGCGCTGTCCGACATCGCCCTGTCGCGCAGCGACGTCGAGCGGGTCAACAGCTCGGCCCGCAAGGCCCTTTGGAGCCACTGAGCCAGCACCCGTCATTCCCGGGCCTTGCGGAGCAAAGAGCCCGCAACCCATGACCACCGGCCGTTGTCGTCGCCGCGCGGCGGTCTTCGCGCTGCGTCGAGGGCGTCGTGTTCACGGGTTCCGGACTCACGCCTTTGGCGTGCCCCGGAAAGACGGCGTGGTTCCGCGCCAGCCCATCCGTCCGCTCAGACCGGCAACCTCACGGTCGCCCGCAGGCCCCCCAGCGGGGAGTCGCCGAGGATGATGTCGCCGCCATGCGAGCGCGCGATGTCGCGGGCGATGGCGAGGCCGAGCCCGGTGCCGCCGCCGTCGACATTGCGGGCCTCGTCGACCCGGAAGAACGGCCGGAACACGTCCTCGCGCAGTTCCGGCGCGATGCCCGGCCCGTCATCGTCGACCATGACGATGAGATAGCGCGCATCATGGGTGGCGCGGATGGCGATGCGGTCGCCGAAGCGGGCGGCGTTCGAAACGAGATTGGTGAGCAGGCGCCGGATCGCGTCCGGACGGACCACGACCAGCGGGTCGCCGATGACGGCGAGCTCGGTCTGGTGGCCTTGGCGCTCGGCATCGGCCTTGAGCGTCTCGAGCAGGGCGCGGATGTCGGTCTCGACCGGCGCCTCGCCGGCATCGCCGCGGGCGAAGGCGAGATAATCCTCGAGCATGCGGCTCATCTCGTCGACATCCTTCTCGAGCGCCTCGAGATCGGGAGATCGGTCGAGCAGCGCGAGCGAGAGCTTGAAGCGGGTCAGGATGGTGCGCAGATCATGGCTGACGCCGTTCAGCATCATGGTGCGCTCGCCGATCGAACGTTCGATGCGCCGCTTCATCTCGATGAAGGCATTGCCGGCGCGGCGGACCTCGCGCGCGCCGCGCGGCCGGAACTCGGCGTCACGCCCCTTGCCGAAGGCCTCGGCCGCGTCGGCGAGGCGCAGGATCGGCCGGATCTGGTTGCGCAGGAACAGCACCGCGATGGTGAGCAGGATCAGCGAGGTGCCGATCATCCAGAGCAGGAAGATGTGGCTGTTCGAGGCATAGGCCTGGCTGCGCCGGGTCAGCACCCGCATCACGTCCTTGCCGAGCTTGATGCGGATCTCGATCAGGCTGGAGCGGCCGACCGTGTCGAGCCAGAAGGGGCGCTTGACCTGCTGGGCGAGCTCGGCCGAGAGCGCGCTGTCGAGCAGCGAGAAGAAGGGCCGTGGCCCCGGGGCCGGCAGGTCGGTGTCGGGCAGGATCTCGACATCCATGCCGAGCCGCTCCTCGGCGATCCGCCCCAGCACCGTCGCCTGGTCGTCCTGCGGATAGCTCTCATAGACGTCGATCAGCGTCGCGATCTCCGAGGAGACGGCGGAGGAGAGGCGCTGCGTCACCGTCTGCCAGTGCCGTTCCATGAAGACATAGGCGATGACCGATTGCAGCAGCACGACCGGCGCGATGACGATGACGAGGGCGCGCGGATAGAGCCCCTTCGGCATGATGCGTCCGAGGGCGCGCACCGGCCGGTTCGGCAGGCGCCGCAGCGGTGCCGACATCGCCGTGAGCGCCCGGGCGAGCTGGTTCAGGCCGGCGCGCAGCCCCGTCCTCAGCCTGCCGGCGAGCGGGATCAGCCGACGCCTGAGCGAAGCGTCCGCCATGCCGGTCAGGCCCTGTCGACGATGAGGCGGTAGCCGATGCCGCGGACGGTCTGGAGATAGAGCGGGTCGGCCGGGTCACGCTCGATCTTGCGGCGCAGGCGGTTGATCTGCACGTCGATGGTGCGGTCGTTGGCGGCCGAGCCCTGGGCGGCGAGCTGCTCGCGCGGAACGTGCTCGCCGGCGCGCTCGGCCAGGGTGGTGAGGATCTCGCGCTCGCGCTCGGTCAGGCGGATCGAGTCCTCGCCCTGGCGCAGCTCGCCGCGGGCGAGGCCGTAGACGAAGGGGCCGAAGCGGACATAGTCGGGCCGGGCCGGGCTGGCGGGCGCCTCGGGCGGCGCGCTGCGCTTCAGGACGTTGCCGAGGCGCAGGAGCAGCTCGCGCGGCTCGAAGGGCTTGGCGAGATAGTCGTCGACGCCGATCTCGAGACCGTTGATGCGGTCGACGCTGTCGGCCCGGGCGGTCAGCATCAGGATCGGCACCTGCGAGTTGCGGCGCAGGCGGCGGGCGAAGTCGAAGCCGTTCTCGCCGGGCATCATCACGTCCAGCACCATGGCGTCGAAGACGAGATGGCCGAGCCGGGAATCGGCCTCGGCCGCGCTGGCCGCCGTGGTGACGCGGTAGCCGTGGTCGCCGAGGAAGCGGGCCAGCAGGTCGCGCAGGCGGCGATCGTCGTCGATCACCAGGATATGGGGGGCCTCGTCCGGAATCGGGCTGCGCGGGCCGCTCGGCGCCATTCGGTGATCCCCTTGCGGTTGCGGTCGGGCCGGATCGCCGGCCGGAACCCGATTCTGGACCAGGACGCGGTTCAGGTCGACCCGTCCTGCGATGCCAGCAAGGTCTTGCGGGCGGCGGGGTCGATCATGGCGGCGAGGTAGCGCTGGATCGCCGGGGCCGCGTCGGGGCCGGCGGCGGCCAGGGCGCGGGCGATGCGGCGCGCCTGCAGCTCGGCCAGGCGGGTGGCGAGCTCGCTGCCGGCGGCGGTGGCATGGAGCCGGCGCTGGCGCTTGTCGCGCGCGCCGGGCCGCTGCTCGACGAAGCCGGTCTCGACCAGCTCCTTGAGCACGCGGTTGAGGCTCTGCTTGGTGATCTGCAGGATGTCGAGCAGCTCGGCGATGGTCAGCCCGGGGCGGCGCTGGACGAAATGCAGCACGCGGTGATGCGCCCGGCCGAAGCCGAAATCGGCGAGGATGCGGTCGGGGTCGCCGACGAAGTCGCGATAGGCGAAGAAGAAGAGCTCGATCAGATCGTAGGGCACCTCGGCGCGCGGCGTCTCCGGCGGGGAAGCAGAAGCTGGATGCAATACGGGGGTGCTCAACGGGGCGCTCATTTTTTATGTCAGCCTTGTTGACATATCTCAGACGCAAGATTACCGGTCAAGGACGCGGGGCGACCGATTATGTCGCGGGCGCCGGTCCCGGCGCAGCATAGATACCGCGCTTGCACGCCTTTCCGGCCTGTGGCGGAGTGCCTGCAAGAAAAACACCCTGGAGGACTGTACCATGTCTGTCATTCCTTTCGACCAGCGCGACGGCGTCATCTGGTTCGACGGCAAGCTCGTGCCGTGGAAGGAGGCCAAGGTGCACGTACTCACGCATGGCCTGCATTACGGCTCCTGCGTCTTCGAGGGCGAGCGGGCCTATGACGGCGTGATCTACAAGTCGACGGAGCACTCGCAGCGCTTCCACAAATCGGCCGAGATCATGGATTTCACCATCCCCTATTCGGTCGCCGAGATCGACGCCGCCAAATATCTCTGCCTGAAGGAGAACGGGCTGAAGGATGCCTATCTCCGCCCGGTGGCCTGGCGCGGCTCGGAGATGATGGCCGTCTCCGGCATGAACAACACCATCCATACGGCGATCGCCGTGTGGGAGTGGCCGAGCATGTTCGACATGGCGCAGAAGCTGAAGGGCGTGCGGCTCGATCTCGCGCCCTATCGCCGGCCCGATCCGGCCTGCGCGCCGGTCCATGCCAAGGCGGCGGGCCTCTACATGATCTGCTCGCTGTCCAAGCACAAGGCGGAGCGCGCCGGCTATGCCGACGCGATGATGCTCGACTGGGAAGGCAATGTCGCCGAATGCACCGGCGCCAACATCTTCTTCGTCAAGGACGGCGTGGTCCACACCCCGCTGGCCGACCGCTTCCTGAACGGCATCACCCGCCAGTCGGTGATCGAGCTGTGCAGGAAGCGCGGCTTCGAGGTGGTCGAGCGCCGCATCCGGCCGGAGGAACTCGAGGGCTTCAGCGAGTGCTTCATCACCGGCTCGGCCGCCGAGGTGACGCTGGTCTCGGAGATCGGCCCCTACAGCTTCATCACCGGCAATATGGGCAAGGTGATCATGGAGGATTATTCGGACGAGGTCCGGCAGAAGTCCCGGGCCGCGGCCTGAGCATAGCACTGCATCGTCATGGTCGGGCTTGTCCCGACCATCCACGTCTTCCTTCCCGCAAGTGCGGTGTTCAAGACGTGGATGCTCGCCCCTGGGGCGAGCATGACGGTTAGTGCCGTATCCTTTACTTCGCCACTCTCACCTCGCTGCGGAACAGGGTGATCCAGTCGTCGGGGCCGATGCCGCGGCATTCGCCCATCATGCTGAGCCCGGTCAGGACGAAGCTCGCGCCGGTCCAGGCATAGCCGCCGGCGGCGCCGCAATCGCCGAGGCCGCGGCCCTTGGAAAAATAGTCGATCCGGCCGGTCTTCGGCTCGAATTCGGCATTGACCAGCATGTTCTTCTCGCTGCCGTTCTCGGGAAAGTCGACCGGTTTGGCCGTCGCCACCGCGCCGTTCTCGACCGTCCAGAAGCCGCTCGTCGCGTTGTAGGCGCCGCGCGAGCAGGTCAGAGCGACGAGGCTGCGCCGTGCGTCCAGCGGCCAGGCCCGGTCGCCGGAGGTCGACATGTCGTCGTCCTCGCACTGATCCGGATCGCGCTGCCTGAGCTGCTTGCGCAGCGCCGCGGCGAGGGCCCTGGCGTCCTTCTCCGACAGGCTGCCGCTCGCCGGCCTCGCCGTGATCACCGGCAGGGCAGGGGCGGCCGGAGCCGTGCCGGCGCTGCCCTTGCGGATCAGGGCCGAAGGCGTGTTGAGCCGGCCCTGCTGCTCGTCGATCCAGAGCAGCGCCGCGACGGCGCCGGAGAGCGAGACCTCGGCCGACAGGCCGGGAGCGGCGACCGCCAGCTTCGTCGCCTTGCGCGCGGCCTCGACGAAGGCCGCGATGTCGGCGGGCTGGAAGGTCACGGAGGCGAGATCGCCGTCGGCGGTGGCCGGCAACGACCTGCCGGCGGCGGGGAAGGGTGCGCCGTCGAGCTTGAGCGTGACGGCCGCCGGAGGCTTCTTCCAGTCGCCGCGCAGCCGCAGGACCAGGCTTATCGCGCCATCCGGGCCGGCGGGGCGCTCGAGGCGCAGATAGGCGGTGGTGTCGGCAGCCTCCGGCGGAATCGAGAGCGCCGCGCAGCTCTTCACATTGTCGCAGCCGGCCATCCAGTCGCGGAAGCCCTTCGGCTCGGGAACCGCGGCGAGGGCGAGCGTCGGCAGGGCGAGCGCCGGCAACAATGCCAGGGCGCTGCCGCGCAGGAGGGAGGTCATCGGATCAGGAGCCCTGGTCCCAGCGTTTCGCCGCATCGTCGTCATCCGCCTTGGCCTCGACCCAGCCGCCGAGCCTGCCGTCGGCGAGGTGCTCGCGCTTCCAGAACGGGGCGCGTGTCTTGAGATAATCCATCAGGAAGTCGGCGGCCTCGAAGGCGGCGCGCCGATGGCTGGAGGCCGCGATCACCAGCACGATCTGCTCGCCCGGCCTGATCAGCCCGAAGCGGTGGATGGCGACGAGGCCGAGCAGCGGCCAGCGTGCGGCGGCCTCGGCCGCAACACGCCCGATCTCGGCTTCCGCCATGCCGGGATAGTGCTCGAGCTCCAGGGCGGCCAGCCGGCCGCTCTCGTCGCGGCACAGGCCGGTGAAGCTGACGACGGCCCCGATATCCGCGCCGCCGCGCGTCAGCGCCGCGATCTCGGCGCCGACATCGAAATCCTCGCGCTGGATGCGGACGAGCGGGGTCATCGTGGCCTCCGTCATTCCGGGGCGTGCCGCAGGCGCGAGCCCGGAACCGATGACCACGATGCCGGGTCGAGAGGGTACCATCGCCGCGGTTGCGCCTGATCGGCTGACGTCGTGGTCATGGGTTCCGGGCTCGCTGCCATGCAGCGCCCCGGAATGACGGATGCGCCTCCGCTCACCGGCTCAGCCGCCGGTCATCGGCGGGAAGAAGGCGATCTCGCGGGCGCCGGCGATCGCCGTGGCGGGCTTGGCGTGGGTCTGGTCGATGGCGGCGCGCACGATCGCTTCGTTCTCGAACGCCAGCTCGTAGCCCTCGCCGCGGGTCTTCAGCCAGCGCACGAGATCGGCGACGGTGGCCGTGCCGGAGGGCGGCGTGACGGTCTCGTCCGCGAGGCCGATGCGCTCGCGGACCCAGGCGAAATAGACCAGCCGCAGGCTGGCAGGCTCGGTGGCCGCAATCCTCATGGCCCGCGCGTATCCTCGTCGACGAGATGGCGGATGCCCGCGTTGAAATAGTCCCAGCCGGTATAGATCGTCAGCAGCGCCGCGATCCAGAGCATCACCAGCCCGATCTGGGTATTGTGCGGCAGGACCTTGTCGCCGGCGGGGCCGGCGACAAGGAAGCCGAGCGCGAACAATTGCGCCGTGGTCTTGTATTTGGCGACCCTGCTGACGGGGACGCTGACCTTGAGCTCGGCCAGGAACTCGCGCAGGCCCGAGACCAGGATCTCGCGGCAGAGGATGACGATCGCCGCCCAGATCGCCCAGCCCTTGATCGTCTCGGTATGGACGAGCATCAGCAGGAGGGCGCAGACGAGCAGCTTGTCGGCGATCGGGTCGAGCATGCGGCCGATCGCCGATTGCTGGCTCCAGGCGCGGGCGAGCCAGCCGTCGAGATAGTCGGTGACGGCGGCCGCGACATAGATCCCCAGCGCCGTCCAGCGTGCCCAGGCGTCCCAGGGCCAGAACAGCAGCGCTACCAGCGCCGGAATCGCGAGGATCCGGCCATAGGTGAGGAGGTTCGGCAGGGACCACGGTCCCCGGCGGCGGATGGCTTCGTTGAGACTCGTCACGGCAACCACCAAAACAGCGCCCTCATGACAGCGTCAACACGCAAGAGCGTGACCCCGCCATTCTCGCCGGAGAACTCTCAGCCAAAACTTCGCCGTCATTCCGGCCGCAGCGCCCGGGTCCGGCCTTCGTCCGGCCCGAGGAGAGGCGCCGCGGAGCGCCGGAATCCATCGCAAGGCTCGGCGCCCTACGATGAATTCCGGAGCGGCGGCGCTGGCGCGGCTTGTCCGGGCCGACGCCCCGATATGACCGGATCTGAGCATTAATGCTCATGGAAATGGGCATGCACCGCCTTTGCCGTCGCGGCGTTGACGCCGGGCGTCCTCATGAGGTCGTCGAGCTTGGCGCGCTGGATCGCCTTGACCGTGCCGAAATGCAGCAGCAGCGCGCGCTTGCGCGAGGGGCCGATGCCCGGAATCTCGTCGAGCGGGTTGGTCTTGATCTCGCGCTTGCGCTTGGCGCGGTGCGTGCCGATGGCGAAGCGGTGGGCCTCGTCGCGCAGGCGCTGGATGAAGAACAGGGCGGGATCGCGCGGCGGCAGCTTGAAAGGCTCCTTGCCGACCATGAAGAAGGTCTCGCGCATGGCGTTGCGGTCCTCGCCCTTGGCGATGGCGACGAGCGCGATGTCGCTCGCGCCGCACTCGGCCATGATCCTGCGCGCCGCCTCGAACTGGCCCTTGCCGCCGTCGACGATGACGAGGTCGGGGCGGGAGGGAAAGGCGGTGTCGTCGGGCTCCTCGTTCTCCGGACGAGGCTCCACCCCTCCCCCTTGGGGGGAGGGGTAGGGGCGGGGGGCGTCCGGCTGGGCGAGCGTCGGCGGAATCGAGGCGACGGCATCGGCCGAAGCGCCTTCATCGGCAAGCGCCAGCGCAACCCCGCTCTCTTTCGCCAGCCGCGAGAACCGCCGCTTCAGCACCTCGCGCATCATGCCGAAATCGTCGCCGGCGATGGTGTCGGCCGAGATGTTGAAGGTACGGTAATGGCTCTTCATGAAGCCGTCCCGCCCGGCGACGATCATGCCGCCGACGGCGTTGGTGCCCATGATGTGCGAGTTGTCGTAGACCTCGACCCGGCGCGGCGCCTTAGCCAGGCCGAAGGCGGCGCCGAGGGCATTGAGCAGGCTCTGCTGGCCGGCACTGTCGGCGAGCTTGCGGGCGAGCGCCTCATGCGCGTTCTTCCGGGCATGGGCGACGAGGTCGCGCCGTTCGCCGCGCTTGGGCGTGGCGAGCTCGACCTTGCGGCCGGCGCGGGCGCAGAGCGCCTCGGCGATCAGCTCGGCCTCGGCCAGTTCGTGGGAGAGCAGGACGAGCTTCGGCGGCGGCTTGTCGTCATAGAACTGGGTGACGACCGAAGCCAGCACCTCGGCCGGGGTCAGGCTCCTGTCGGCGCGCGGAAAGAGAGCGCGGTTGCCCCAGTTCTGCTTGTTGCGGAAGAAGAAGATCTCGACGCAGAACTGCCCGGCCTGCTCGTCGATGGCGAAGACGTCGGCCTCCTCGACCCCTTGCGTATTGATGTCCTGCCCGGCCTGCACCGCCGAGAGCGCCGCCAGCCGGTCGCGATAGCGCGCCGCCTTCTCGAATTCGAGCTCCTCGGCCGCCGCCTGCATGCGCTGGGACAGCAATTGCTTCACCGCCGTGGAGCGGCCGGAGAGGAAGTCGCGCGCCTGATCGGCCAGCGCCTGATAGTCGGTATGCGAGATCTCGCCGGTGCAGGGGCCGGAGCAGCGCTTGATCTGGAAAAGCAGGCAGGGGCGGGTGCGGTTCTCGTAATAGCTGTCCGAGCAGGACCGCAGCAGGAAGGCCTTCTGCAGCGCGTCGATGGTGCGCTCCACCGCCCAAACCGAGGCGAAGGGGCCGAAATAGTCGCCCTTGCGCTGGCGCGAGCCGCGGTGCTTGGCGATCTGCGGCGCGGGATGGTCGCCCGAGAGGAAGATGTAAGGGAAGGATTTGTCGTCGCGCAGCAGCACATTGTAGCGCGGCCTGAGCTGCTTGATCAGGTTCGATTCGAGCAGCAGCGCCTCGGTCTCGGTGCCGGTGGTGACGAACTCCATGTTCGCCGTCTCGGCGATCATGCGCGCCACCGCATTGGTGTGCGCCATGCCGCGGGCATAGGCCGAGACGCGGTTCTTCAGGCTCTTGGCCTTGCCGACATAGAGCACCTCGCCGGCACGGTCGAACATCCGGTAGACGCCCGGCCTGTTCGGCAGATGCCGGGCGAAGTCGGCGATCACCTCGATCCCGGCCTTGAGCGCGCCGGGGGCGGCCTCGCCGGGCTCGGGCGCGGCTTCGGGCGCAGGAAGGAGCTCCTCCTCGTCCTCGAATTCCTCTTCCGGCACGTCGTCTGGGCGTTCGCGATTCATGGCCTGCATGTAGGATGCCGCAGCCGCTTCGTCATGTCAGGAGTGCGGCGGAATTTGGCTTGACCTCTCCGTCGCGGCGCTGCCAAGTCGCCGCCGCCCTATTCGAGCCCTCGTCCTGAGGAGCGATCCGCAGGATCGCGTCTCGAAGGATGCTGCACCTGGTCCGGAGCCAGCTGGAGCCCTTCGAGACGCCGCTGGCGCGGCTCCCCGATATGAGGGCTGAAAGAAAGCCAGCCTCGGATCCGTGCCCATGCCCGTCTTCGCCATTCCCTTCCCGGTGATCGATCCGGTCGCGCTGCAGCTCGGACCGGTCGCGATCAAATGGTACGGGCTCGCCTATGTCGCCGGACTGCTCGGCGGCTGGTGGTATTGCCGCAGGCTGGTGGCGGCGGAGAGCCTGTGGGGCGGGCGGGCGCGGCCGGCGCCGGAGCAGCTCGACGACATGCTGCTCTTCGTCGCGCTCGGCGTCGTGCTCGGCGGCCGGCTCGGCTTCGTGCTGTTCTACGATCTCGAGCGCTATCTCGCCCGGCCGCAGGACATCGTCCAGGTCTGGCAGGGCGGCATGTCCTTCCATGGCGGGCTCGTCGGCGCGACGCTCGGCCTCTGGCTCTTCGCCAGGCGGCGCGGTTATCCGGCGCTGAGCGTCTTCGATCTCGCCGCCACCGTGGTGCCGATCGGCCTCTTCCTCGGCCGCATCGCCAATTTCGTCAATGCCGAGCTCTGGGGCCGGCCGGCGCCGGACGTGCCCTGGGCGATGATCTTCCCCGATGCCGGGCCGGTGCCGCGCCATCCGAGCCAGCTCTATGAAGCCTTCGGCGAAGGCATCGTGCTGTTCATCCTGCTCGGCCTCGTCGCGCGCTTCGGCGGGCTGAAGCGGCCAGGGCTGGTCTCCGGCCTGTTCGGCATGGGCTATGCGGTGGCGCGCATCGCCTGCGAGTTCTTCCGCGAGCCGGACCCGCAGCTCGGCTTCCTGTTCGACACCGCCGGCGGCACCGGCGGCGGGCTGACCATGGGCATGCTTTTGTCGCTGCCGCTGTTCTTCGCCGGGCTCGCCCTGGTCCTGTGGTCGCGGCGGAGGCGGGCGCAGTCGTGAGCGTGAGCAGGAGTACCTTGGCGCAGGAGCTGGCAGAGCTGGTCCGGCAGGAGGGCCCGATCAGCGTCTCGCGCTACATGGCGCTCTGCCTCGGCCACCCGCGCCATGGCTACTACATGAAGCAGGACCCGTTCGGCGCGCAGGGCGACTTCACCACCGCTCCCGAGATCAGCCAGATCTTCGGAGAGCTCATCGGCCTGTGGGCCGCGAGCGTCTGGCAGATGATGGGCGAGCCGAGGTCGATCCGCCTCGTCGAGCTCGGCCCGGGGCGCGGCACGCTGATGCAGGACATGCTGCGGGCGGCGCGGGCCTTGCCGGGCTTCCGCGAGGCGCTTTCGGTGCATCTGGTCGAAACGAGCCCGGTGCTGCGCGAGCGGCAAAGGGCGACGCTCGCCGCGAGCGGTGCGGCTCCGCACTGGCATGAGCGCATCGAAGGAGCGCTCGAAGGGCCGGCGATCGTCGTCGCCAACGAATTCCTCGACGCGCTCCCGCTCGACCAGTTCGTCCGCACACCGGAAGGCTGGCGCGAGCGGCTGGTGGGATTGGATCAGAACGGGGCGCTGACCTTTGGCTTGGCGCAATATGCCCCCTCTCCTACTGATCTCGGGCCTGCCCGAGATCAGCATCTTAAAGTGCCGAAGTCGGCAACAGCCGACTTCGGTGCGGGAGAGGGTTGGGGTGAGGGGTCTTTCGACGCTGCCAGTGCATCGCCGACAAAGGCCGCCAGCGTTTCCAACCCGAGCGACCCCTCATCCGGCCCTGCGGGCCATCTTCTCCCGCAAGGGAGGGAGGAAGACGCGGCACCAGCCGGCTCCGTATTTGAACAACCGCTGGCAGCGCTGGAGGCGGTCTCGGCCGTTGCCCGGCACGTCGCGGCCGGAGGCGGCGCCGGTCTCTTCATCGATTACGGGCCGGCCCACTCCGGCTTCGGCGACACGCTGCAGGCGCTGAAGCGCCATGCCTTCGTCGACGTGCTGGCCGAGCCGGGCGACGCCGACCTCACCGTCCATGTCGACTTCGCCCGCATGGCGCAGGCGGGGCTGGCCGCCGGCGGCGCGGCGCATGGCCCGGTGACACAGCGCGATTTCCTGCTGGCGCTCGGCCTTCGGCAACGGCTCGAGGCGCTGTCCCGGCGCGCGACGCCGGAGCAGGCCGCGTCGCTCGCGCGTGGCGTCCAGCGTCTGATCGCCACCGGGCCGACGGCGATGGGCGAGCTGTTCAAGGTGCTCGCGGTCGGCGATCCGACATTGCCGCTCCTGCCCGGATTTGACCTTCATCGCCTGCCAGAGCAGAGCTGAGCCGAAACGGATGTGCCGCCATGTTCATCACCTCTCCGGACCTCGCCCTTGAGCCCGGCATCCGCCATGCCTTCTTCACCCGCGAAGGGGGCGTGTCGACCGGAATCTATGCTTCGCTGAACGGCGGGCTCGGCTCGAACGACGACCAGCGGCTCGTCACCGAGAATCGCGCCCGCATGGCGAAGCAGATGGGTGTCGAGGCCGACCGGCTGGTCAGCGTCCATCAGGTGCATTCGGCGGATGTCGCGATCGTCACCGGCTCATGGCCGGCGGAGCGGCCGAGGGCCGACGCAATGGTCTCGATCGCGCACGGCGTCGCGCTCGGCATCTCGACCGCCGATTGTGGCCCGATCCTGTTCGCCGATGCCGAAGCCGGCGTGATCGGCGCGGCCCATGCCGGCTGGAAGGGCACCCTTGCGGGAGTGATCGGCGCGACCGTGACCGAGATGGAAAAGCTCGGCGCCCGGCGCGAGCGCATCATCGCCGTGCTCGGGCCGACGATCAGCGCCGCCGCCTATGAGGTCGGCCCGGAATTCGTCGAGCGCTTCAAGGGCGAGAACGCGACCTTCGCGCGCTTCTTCCATGCCTCGGAGCGGCCGGCGCATGCGATGTTCGACCTGCCGGCCTTCATCGCCCACCGCGCCCAGGAGGCCGGCATCGGCCGCTTCTACGATCTCGCCCTGTGCACCTATGGCGACGAGCAGCGCTTCTACAGCTATCGCCGCACGACGCACCGGCAGGAGGCGGATTACGGACGGCTGATCTCGGCGATCGCGCTGGGTTGAGCCGCAACTTCCCGGTGCATTTCCGGGAAACGAGTCGCTTCGCGTGTTGCCCCGCCACCCGTGCAGGCGCATCCTCCCTCCGCCATCCACCCTGGCTGAGGGATTGAACATGGAACAGATCCTGATGAACCTGGTCGCCGGCGCGATCGGCGGCAATGCGGCAGGCAAGGCCTCGCCGACCTTCGATATCGGCACGCTCGGCAACACCATCGCCGGCCTGGTCGGCGGCGGCGTGCTCGGTCAGCTCATCCCGATCCTGCTGCCGGCGATCTCGGCGGCGGCGCAGGGCGGCAATCTCAGCGTCGGCGGCATCCTCACCAACCTGATCAGCGGCGGCGCCGGCGGCGCGATCCTCACCGCGATCATCGGCGCCATCAAGAACAAGGCCGCGGCCTGACCCGGCCGTCTCTCTCCGGCGCCGCCCGGGCGCGGCGGCGTGTTCGCGCGGGTTGATCGTAACGATCACGACAATTGACGACGGACGCGCTTGCCGGAAGGGGCCCCGAGCGGGCACCTTCCGCTCCCTGCCCGCCCGAGGTCTCCGATGCCGCACCAGATCGACTATTACTTCACCCTGCTCTCGCCATGGACCTATCTCGGCCATGACGCCTTCACTGCATTGGCGAAGCAATACGGACTGGCGGTCCGCTACCGGCCGACGCCGCTGCGTTCCGTGTTCGACGAGACCGGCGGCCTGCCGCTGCCGAAGCGCCACCCGGTGCGCCAGCGTTATCGCGTGCTCGAATTGCAGCGCTGGCGCGCCAGGCGCGGCCTGCCGCTGACGCTGTTCCCGAAGTTCTTCCCCTATGACGTGTCGCTGGCAGACCGGGTCGTCCTCGCCCTCGTCGCGCGTGGCGAGGACCCGGCCGGCTTCGTCGGCGAGGTGCTGGCCGATGTCTGGGCCCGCGAACAGGACATGTCGCGGCCGGAATCGGTGCTCGCCGCCGCCGAGCGGGCCGGCCTCGCCACCGCGGGCCTGATCGAGGCGGCCGAAAGCGAGGCGATCGGCGAGGCCTATCGGGCGGCGATCGCGCAGGCGGTCGAGGCCGGCGTCTTCGGCGCGCCGAGCTATGTGCTCGACGGCGAGATCTTCTGGGGGCAGGACAGGATCGATCTCCTGGCCGACGCGCTCAAAAGCGGCCGGGCGCCCTATCGCGACGACGCGACGGTCTGAACCGCGTCGCCTCAGTCGACGATGTCGGGCGTGCGCCAGGCAATGTGCTGCCCGGCGTCGACGGCGATCATCTGGCCGGTGACCGCCTGGGCGCGGGCGAGATAGAGCACCGCCTCGGCGATGTCGGCGGCCTCGACCTTGCGGCCGAGCGGCGTGCCGCCCGCCTCCTCGGCCAGCCGCGCCTCGCCGTCATGCGGGTTGGCGAAGGTCGGGCCGGGCCCGACCGCATTGACGCGGATGCGCGGCGCCAGCGCCTGCGCCATCGTCGTCGTCGCCGTCAGCAGCGCGGCCTTGGTCAGCGTGTAGGAATAGTATTGCGGCGTCAGCTTCCAGACGCGCTGGTCGACGATGTTGACGATCGCGCCCTGCCGGCCGGGCGGCAGGCGGCGCGCCATGGCGCCCGCGAGCACGGACGGCGCGCGCAGGTTGATCGAGAACTGGCGGTTCCAGGTCGGCACGTCGAGCCCGAGCAGGTCGTCCACCAGAAAGCTCGAGGCGCTGTTGACGAGCAGGCCGACCGGCCCGAGCGCCGCCTCCGCCTCCGGCACGATGCGCTCGACCGCGCCCGGATCGACGAGATCGGCGGCGACGACATGGGCCCGGCCGCCGGCAGCGACGATCTGCTCCGCCAGCGAATCGGCTTCCGCGCGCGAGCTGTTGCAGTGGATCGCGACCGCGTAGCCGGCGTCGGCCAGCCGCTCGACGATCGCCCGGCCGATGCGCCGGGCGCCGCCGGTGACGAGGGCGACCTCAGCCGCCATTGCCGTTGCTACGGGCGCTGCGGCGCTGGAGCCGGCGCTCCCAATGCTTGGCGACGCGCAGATAGCGATAGAAGGCGTAGTTCATCGCCGTCATGAAACCGTAGACCCCGCGCAGCATGTGGCGGCGCCCGATATAAGCCTTGACGAAGTTCGCAGGAAACTCGGCCGCGAGCCGGAAGACCGAGAGGGTCTCGCCGCGCGCGTCGAGATCGTCGGCCTGGGCGTCGCTATAGGCGTTGAGCTTGACCATCTGCTCGCCGAGCGACCGCACCGAATAATGGTGGACGGTGCCCCTGAGCTTGCCGATGCGCGCATCCGCGGCGAGGTCGACGCGGTCATGGACGGGCGAGGGCGAATAGCGGCCCTTGTCGGCGCGGTAGAGGCGGACGGGCGACAGCGCATAGGCGAAGCGATGGGGCGCGCCCTCACCGGGGAAGATCTCGGCGATGCGGATACGATAGGCGTCGCAGGCCGGCTCGCCATGGGCGAAGAGCGCGGCGATCTCGGCGGCGAGATCGGGCGGCGTCACCTCGTCGGCGTCGAGGTTGAGCAGCCAGGGATGGCGACACTGCTCCTCGGCGAAGCGCTTCTGCGGGCCGTAGCCCGGCCAGCCGCGCTCGATCACGCGCGCGCCCAGACCGGCGGCGATGGCCTGCGTGCCGTCGGTCGAGCCGGAATCGATCACGACGATGTCATCGCTGAGGTCGCGAACCGCGGCTATGGTGCGGCCGATGCGGTCGGCCTCGTCGCGCGCGATGATGAAGATCGAAAGCGGTGGCACGGCAGGCGGGTCTCGACGAAAGGCTGGGCCCAGTCGGCTAAAGCACGCGCGCGGGCGGGCCGCAAGCACAGGGCGCATGGCCGATTTGCGCCGGCCATGGAACCCAAAGGCGTCCGCGGCGGTTATGACGTGGCCGTGCGTTGTCGCTGACGTTGCGTTAGTATTCGGTCAACCATTCACACTGTCTTAACAAAGACTAACCGGAATTGACCAATATGCCTTGCTTGTTCCGGATCGTGCCGCAATTTCGCCTCGGTCTGACCAGCAGATGTGTTCTCGCCGCAACAGACACGGCCCGCCATCAGCCTTATAACGAGGCTACTGAAATCACCCGCCGGCCAGCGCCGGAAATGCGATGACTAAGGAGTTTGTCATGAAGAAGTATCTGCTTTCGGGCGTTGCGGCCCTCGGCCTCATCGCCGCCGGCGCTGCCTCCGCTGCCGACCTGCCGAGCCGCAAGGGCCCGGTCGTCGCCCCCGTCTACGCCCCCGTCTTCACCTGGACCGGCTTCTACGTCGGTGCCAACGCCGGCTACGGCTTCGGCAACATGGACTCGGTCGGCGTCAACGCCTTCGGTGACCTCGACGGCTTCGTCGGCGGCGGCCAGATCGGCTACAACTACCAGATCGGCCAGATCGTCCTCGGCCTCGAGGCCGACTTCCAGGGCGCTGACCTGAAGGCCGGCTCGAGCTTCGCTGGCCTGGGCATCGTCAACGAGGGCAAGGTCGAGTGGTTCGGCACCGTCCGTGGCCGCGTCGGCTTCGCCTTCGACCGGTTCCTGCCGTACATCACCGGTGGTCTTGCCTACGGCAACGTCAAGACGACCCTGACGCCCGGCGTGACCATCAACGGCCTGGCTTCGGACGACAACACCCACACCGGCTGGACCCTCGGCGCGGGCGTCGAGTACGCCTTCACCAACAACCTGATCGGCGGCGTCGAGTACCTCTACGTCGACCTCGGCGACAAGAAGGTCTTCAACGGTGCTGACAAGGTCGGTGCGGACTTCTCGCTCGTCCGCGCCCGCCTCAGCTACAAGTTCTGATCCAGCCTTCACCGGCTGACAGAAGAAACCCGGTGGCTTCGGCCACCGGGTTTTTTGTTGTTTGACGCATCGAAGCGCCTGTCCGGGCAAGCCGCATGAGCGCTACTCCGGAAGCCGTCATCGCGCGGGCAAGCGAAGCGATCGGGGGAGACGTGGAACTCTGTCGCCGCTCGATTGCTTCGTCGCTGCGCTCCTCCCAATGACGGCTCGCGCAATCTGGTCCGATCGAAAAGAGCGTCAGCCCTTGAAGCGCGTGGCCTCGAAGGCCGGGACTCGCGCGGCGAAGCCGTCGAGCCAGGCGACCAAGCCCGGGTGAGCGGCGCGCCAGGACCCGGCGAAGCGCAGATCGAGATAGCCGAGGGCACAGGCGAGGGCAATTTCGCCGATCCGGGGCCGCTCATAGGCAGGCGGTGCGGCCTCGAGCGAGAGCAGGGCGCGCGCAACCTTGCCGGCCTGGTTCTCGACCCAGGCGGCGTTGCGGGTCTCGGCGGTCCGGAAGCGGGTCTCGTAGACCTGCAGCAGCGCGGCGTCGCAGATGCCGTCGGCGAGCGCCTGCAGGCGCAGCTGGGCGAAGCGGGCCTCGCCATGCGGGAAGAGCCGGCCGCCACCGGCGATGTGGTCGAGATATTCGGCGATGACGCGCGAATCGAACAATGTGCCGCCGCCCTCCAGCACCAGGGTCGGGATCTTGCCGAGCGGGTTCTGGCGGCGCAGCGGGTCGGCCGGATCGTTGGTATCGGCCGGAACGATCTCGACCTGGTCCTCCAGCCCGAGCTCGGCGATGGCGATCTTGACCTTGCGGCCGAAAGGCGAGGCCGGGGAGGAGCGCAGGATCAGCATGGGGCAGCCTTCAGTCTGGCGGGAGGGAGCGGTCAGCCATCGGGGCGAATCGCTTCGCAGCGGTAGCGCGGGCGCGGCCCCTGGGCGAGCCGTTCGCACAGGGCCGGCAGCAGAATCCCGGCCTCCTGTGCGAGCAGCCAGGGCGGATTGACGATCAGCATCCCGGTCGCGCTCAGGCCGCCGGCGGCGTCGGGCCGGTCGACGTCGATCTCGAGCCGGAGCAGGCGGCCGATGCCGGCGTCGAGAATCGCATCGAGCAACCGCTCGACGGCGCGCTCGTCCTTGATCGGATACCAGAGCGCGTAGATGCCGGTGGCCCATTTGCGATGCGCGGCCACGAGTTCGCCCGCCAGCGTGGCGAATTCGTCCTTCTCCTCGAAGGGCGGGTCGATCAGCACGAGGCCGCGGCGTTCCTTGGGCGGCACATTGGCCCGCAGGGCCGTCCAGCCGTCGATCTCGAGCGCCTTGCAGCGTTCGTCACGGCCGAGCGTCAGCGCGAGCTTGCGGTAGGTGTTGTCGTGCAGCTCCGCCGCGATCAGGCGGTCGTCGCTTCGCATGGCGTAGCGGCAGAGCCAGGGCGAGCCGGGATAGGTGTCGGCGCCGTGGCGGGAGCGGGCGGCGGCGAGCGCCTCGCGCCAGGGCTTCAGCAACGCCTCGACCGGCGGCGCGAGCGGCGCCTGGTCGAGCCTGGCGACGCCGTCACGCCATTCATGCGTCTTCAGCGCCTCTTCGGAGCCGAGATCGTAGCGGCCGGCGCCGGCATGGGTGTCGATGACCCGCCAGGGTTTGTCCTTGGCGTTGAGATGCGTGAGGATGCGCATCAGCACGACGTGCTTGAGCACATCGGCGAAGTTGCCGGCGTGGAAACCGTGGCGATAGTTCATCGGCGCTCAGCGGATCGCGTTGACGCGGACATCGCGGGCGCGGCAACCGGAACGGTCGACCTCGCCGCAGGTCCGGAAACCGCGCAGATCCTTGCCGAAGCAGATGCGGACCTCCTCCAGCACGCCGCGCCGGCAGGAGACCGACATCATGTCGCTGCGCAGGCCCGGATTGGCGGCGACGAAGGCGCGCTCCAGATCGAGCACGGTCCAGCTCCGCTCGCTGTCGGCCTTCTGCAGCGCCGGCGGGATCACGATCTTGTCGCGGGCGCGGCGGACATCGGCGAAATAGTCGGCCGGGCTGGCGCCGGAGCAGGTGCCGTGCTTGCGCCATTGATAGCGGGCGAGGCTCTCCGTCGGGAACAGGCCCTCCGCCTGCGCCATGGCGAGCCGCGACGGGCTCCGCCCGGAGGGGCCGCAATCGCTCGGATAGCCGCGCTCATATTGCGGCCAGAGCCCGTGCACGACGAAACCGAGATCGGCACCGGGCGCGCATTGCTCGCGATTGCGCCCGCGCCCGCCGTCGAGCTCGCAAAAGCCGGGCGACCAGGACAAGGCGAGCACGTAGAAGTCGAAATCGCCCGGGGTGCCGCCGCGCTCATGGTGGCCCTGCGCCCGGGCCGCTGCGCCGAGGGTGCAGAACGCCAGCAGGCCGAGAGCGATTCGGGCCAGCCGCATGTCGGCCCGGATCAGGGCCGCGCCATCTGGCAGTCGGGCGCGTAGGAGCGATGGCGGTCGAGGCCGGAGACGCACCAGTTGACGTTCCAGGTCCAGCCGAACAGGCCGAGATTCTCGCGGACGGAATAATCGACCCGGCGCAGCACGCCGTCATTGGTCAGGAGCCGCGCGGTGCAGAACCGGCGCGGGATGAAATCCTCGCCCCAGGGGCGCCAGGCGATCGGCTGCACCCGGTCGAAGCTGACGGCCTGCAGCGGCCCCCAGAACTTCGCCTCGCGCGAATTGAACCAGCTCGTGATCTCGCCCAGCACGGCGGGATCCTCGCAGGCCGGCAGGTTGCCGTACATCGGGATGATGCGCTCTTCCGCCCGGTCGGCCGGGGCGACATAGCGGCCGCCGGCAGCCTGGGCCGAGGCGCCGGTGAGGCAAAGCACGGCGGCGAGAGCGGAAAGAAGCGAAACGCGGCGCATGGGGGCCTCGTGCAGGGAAGTGAATCCGTTGCGGGCACGATGGCGGCGGGGCCGGTCGTGGTCAAGGTCGATGGGCGCCGCTCGGGCTCGCGAGCGGCGCCTGTGGCATTTCGATCCCGCCGGTGCTCAGCCGAACGAGGCCTCCAGCATCGCCAGATAATCCGAGGCGCTCGCCTGGCGCGGGTTGGTCGCGCTGGAATGGTCCCTGGTGGCCGCCTCGGCGATGGCCGGGAGGACCTCGCGCGGCACGCCCATCTGCGAGAGGCTGGCCGGCAGGCCGAGGCGCTGCGTCAGCCCGGCGATCCAGCCGGCGAGGTCGGCCCCTTCCGAAAGCCCGAGGACGCGGCGGATCTCGGCATATTTGGCGCCGGAGGCGGCTTCGTTGAAGCCCAGCACTGCCGGCAGCAGCACGGCGTTGAGCGTGCCATGATGCAGCGAGACCTGTTTCAGGCCGCCGAGCGGGTGCGAAAGGGCGTGGACGGCGCCGAGCCCCTTCTGGAAGGTCAGGCCGCCCTGCAGGGCCGCCATCAGCATCTCCTTGCGGGCCGCGCGGTCGGAGCCGTCGCGGGTCGCGCGCTCGATATGGCCGGCGGCGCGCTTCAAGCCGTCGAGCGCGATCGCCTCGGCCGGCGGATTGTCGCGCGGGCTGAGGTAGGTCTCGATGCAGTGGGTGAGCGCGTCCATGCCGGTGGCGGCGGTGAGCCAGGCCGGCAGGCCGAGCGTCAGCTCCGGATCGCAGATGGCGAGCCGGGGGATCAGGTGAGGCGAGATGAAGCCGAGCTTGCGGCCATCCTTCAGCGTGATCAGCGCGGCCCGGCCGACCTCGCTGCCGGTGCCGGCGGTGGTGGGGACCGCGATCACCGGCGCGACCTTGCTCGTGACCTTCGGGATGCCTCCGAGGATGGCGGCATAGGTCTCGAGCGGCCCGTCATGGCCGGCGAGCAGGGCGACGCCCTTGGCGAGGTCGATCGGCGAGCCGCCGCCGATGGCGACGAGCCCGTCGCAGCCCTGCTCGCGATAGAGCGCGAGCGCCGCCTCGACCGCCTCCTCGGTCGGGTTGGTCGGGGTGTCGACGAAGAGCGGGGCGTTGCCGAGCAGCGGCGAGGCGGCGCGCAGCCGCTCGATCAGGTCGGTCGCCGCCAGGCCTCGATCGGCGACGATCAGCGGCCGCGTGATCGCGAGATCGGCCAGGCCGGGCGCGATGGTCCTGAGTTCGCCGAAGCCGAACTGGACCGTGGTCAAATAGGTGATCGTCGCCATGAGTTCCTCCCGTTCAGTTCTGTTCGGCCGCGACGGCCTGCTCGGCAGTGGTCGAGGCCGCCTTGCCGGCCCGGCGCTCAAGAACCAGCAAAGCACATCCGGCGGCGATGATCAGGGCGGCGCCGAACAGCATGGCCGGCGTCGGCCAGTCGCCGAAGACGAACCAGCCGAAGACCAGCGCCCAGACGATCAGCGTATACTGGTACGGCACGACGACCGAGGCCTCCGCCAGCTTGAGCGAGCGCGTCACGCACAGATGTGCGACCATGGCGACGATGCCGAGCAGGCCGAGCAGGGCGGTGTCGGCGAGGCTCGGCGCCGTCCAGCCGAAGGGCAGGAGCAGGACGCCCATCGCCAGCGCGCCGAGCGTCTGCCAGAAGACGAGCGTGACGTCGGGGGTGCCGCGCAATTGCCGGCCGGTGATCATCATCGCCGCGAAGGAGAAGCTGCCGACCAGCGCGATGATCGCAGGCAGGGAGAGGCTCCGGCCCGAAGGGGCGAGCGCTATCGCGACGCCGACGAAGCCGGCGGCGACGGCGAGCCAGCGCCCGGCATCGACGCGCTCGCCGAGCAGCAGGGCGGCCAGCACCACGGCCCAGACCGGCGCGGCGAGCCAGAGCGTCATCGTATCGGCGAGCGGCAGATGGGCGACGGCCCAGTAGAACAGCGCCACCTCGCAGGAGCCGAGCGTGACGCGCAGCAGCTGCAGGCCCGGCCGCTCCGGCTGCAGCGTGCGGCGCAGGCCCTGCTTCACCACGAAGGGCGCGATGAACAGCAGGGCCGCGGCGGAGCGCAGCAGCAGGACCTGGCCGACCGTGTAGGTCGCGACCAGCCATTTCCCCATCACGTCGTTGAGCGAGAACAGCAGGATGCCGAGCAGCATCATCAGGATGCCGGCGAGAGGAGCGTTGCGAGTGGGCATGACGTGGTGAGGGGATGCGACAGGGCGCCCTTCATGTCCTGTCGCGCCGGCAGGGGCAAGCCGGTCGGGCGCAAGGGGGAGGGCCTGCCGCTGGAGGAGGAGTATATTTCAGTATTGACTTAATTAAGTAAGTCAATAAATATCGGTCCATGGATCGCTTCACCGCCCTTGCCGACCCGACCCGCCGCCGCATCGTCGAGATGCTCGGCATGGGGGCGATGGCGGCGGGCGAGATCAGCGCCCGGTTCGAGATGAGCGCACCGGCGATCTCGCAGCATCTCAAGGTGCTGAAGGAGGCCGGGCTGGTGAGCGTCGAGGTCAGCGGCCAGCGTCGCATCTACCGGCTCGATCCCGGGGGGCTCGATGCGTTCGAGGCCTGGGTCCGGCAGGTGCGCGGTTTCTGGACCGCCGGGCTCGACCGCCTGGAACGGGAACTCGCAAAGCCCGACGACGCGTGAGGAGAGTGGTCATGAACGAGTATGGCGTAGTTCTGGAGAGCGGCGCTGTCCGCTTCGAGCGCCTTCTGCCCGGGCCGGTCGAACGGGTCTGGTCCTATCTCGTCGACTCCGACAAGCGCGGCACCTGGCTCGCCTCGGGCCGGATCGAGCCGCGGGTCGGCGGCGCGGCCGATCTTCTGTTCAAGCATTCCGAGATCACCGGCGAGGCGCCGCCCGAGCGCTACCGCGAGATGAACGACAATGGCTGGCCCTCGCGGGGAACCGTGACGCGCTACGAGCCGATGACGGCGCTGGCGATGACCTGGCCGGGCGAGGGCGAGGCGAGCTCCGAGGTGACCTTCGAGCTCGTGCCGGAGGGGGAGAAGGTCAGGCTGGTGGTCACGCATCGCAAGCTCGCCGGCAAGGCCGAAATGGCCAATGTCTCCAGTGGCTGGCACGCCCATCTCGGGCTTCTGGAGGACAGGCTCGCCGGCAATCCGCCGCGCGGCTTCTGGTCCAGGATCGAAAGGCTCGAGGCGGAGTACGCCGAACGCTTCGCCGACCTGCCGGCCTGAGGACGAACGCGCCGCCGCGGCCGGGCGGCGGCGTCGCTCTCCCCCTCGTGACTTGGTGGCCCCCGCCGGCGCGGTTAGACTCGTGCCGTTGCAACGGGGCAAGTCCGTCATGCTGATCAGGCGCCGCGCCGGCTGGGAGATTCCCGAAAGCCAGGCCACTCCCGAAGCCGTCTTCCTCGACCGGCGACAATGGCTTGCCGGCGGCGCCGGGCTGATGGCCGCCACCGCCCTGCCGCGGGACGCGGCGGCGCAGGGACCCGATCCGACGCTCGACCTCTACCCGGCCAGGCGCAATGCCGGCTACACGCTCGACCGGCCGGTGACCGACGAGGAACTGGCGGCGAACTACAACAATTTCTACGAGTTCGGCACGTCCAAGGACGTGGTCGCCGCGGCGAAGCGCCTGCCGACGCGGCCCTGGACGATCGCGATCGACGGGCTGGTCGAGAAGCCGTTCGAGATCGGCGTCGACGAGCTGATCCGCAAGGTGACGCTGGAGGAGCGGCTCTATCGCTTCCGCTGCGTCGAGGCCTGGTCGATGGCGGTGCCCTGGACGGGCTTTCCCCTGAAGAGCCTGGTCGAGCTGGCGAGGCCGCTCTCGGGCGCGAAATACGTGCAGATGCAGACCTTCATGAACCCGCGCGTCGCGCCCGGCCAGTCGCAGCGCTGGTATCCCTGGCCCTATACCGAGGGGCTGACCATCGCCGAGGCGAGCCATGACCTCGCTCTGATGGTGACCGGCATTTACGGCAAGCCGATCCCGAACCAGCACGGCGCGCCGTTGCGGCTGATCGTGCCGTGGAAATACGGCTTCAAGTCGGTGAAATCGATCAGCAAGATCAGCTTCGTCGCCGAGCGGCCGAAAACCTTCTGGGAGGGGCTGCAGGCCTCCGAATACGGCTTCTGGGCCAATGTGAACCCGGAGGTTTCGCATCCGCGCTGGAGCCAGGCGAGCGAGCAGGTGCTGGGCTCGCGCGAACGCCGGCCGACGCTGCTGTTCAACGGCTATGCCGAGCAGGTCGCGGATCTCTACAAGGGGCTGGAGAAGGAGCGTCTCTGGGCTTGAGCTCGTTCGCGGTTCCCGGGCGGGCCGTCTCGGCTCGGCGCCGCTCCACGGCTTGTCGGGACGATCCTGAACGAGACGTCGGCAGAAACCGGGTGCCCAGCGCGCGAGCCGGAGGCTAGTCTCTCCGCATGGAACAGCAATTCTGCCTTTTCGACACCGCGATCGGCCCCTGCGCGCTGGCTTGGCAGGGCGAGCGTATCGTCGCCGCGCAATTGCCCGAGCGCGACGAGGCTGCGGCACGCCGGCGGCTGGCGAAGCGCTGTCCGGACGGGCTCGAGGCCGAGCCACCCCCCTTCGTCCAGCAGGCGATTGCCGAGATCGTCGCGCTGCTCGCCGGCGAGCGGCGGGACCTTTCCCATCTGCCGATCGACCTCTCCGCCGCGCCGGAGTTCAACCGGCGCGTCTACGCCGTCGCCCTGTCGATCCCGCCCGGTGAAACGCTGACCTATGGCGAGGTCGCGGCGCGAATCGGCGAGGCGGGCGCGGCGCGGGCCGTCGGCATGGCACTCGGCCAGAACCCGATCCCGATCATCGTGCCGTGCCACCGCGTGCTCGCCGCCGGCGGCAGGACCGGCGGCTTCTCCGCCGATGGCGGCGTCGAGACCAAGCTGAAGATCCTGACGATCGAGAAGGCGCGCACTAGCGCCGAGCCCTCGCTGTTCGACGCCCTGCCGCTGCAGGCGCGGCGGCGGTAGGCCAGCGCCTCGCGCTCGAATCGGTATCCGAAAACCGGCGTCCCGACCGCCTCGGGAATCGTTGGGCGCGGTCTGCGTCCCCGAAGGACGGCGCCGGGCTCTCCAGCAAGAAAAAAGGCCGGCGTCCCGAAGGAGCCGGCCTAGAAGTTTGAAACATCCAGCGCGAATGCGCCAAACATCTCAGAGGGGAACGGCTGGAACGAACTCGACGCCGGGAGGAGATGCGGAGCCCGTTCCGAACAACCGTGAGTGAAATATCGGGCAGGTCCTGCCTTTTTGCAATGCAGCATAGGGCGGGTCGGTTATGCGCTGGCGGCATGACTCATTGCTAGAATTCGTCACAATTGCCAGGGGGCCGCGCGTGGCGCGCATGCGCGCCCCGCGTTGGACAGGGCGCTGCCGGATTTTCCGGCAGCCCCTGCCTCTCCTTCAGTAGGTCCAGCGCTGCGCCTTCTGGATCAGGAAATCGCGGAAAACTTGCACGCGCGCGACCGATTTCATCTCTTCCGGGTAGACCAGATAGCTCTCGAGCTGCGGCATCTCGGTCTCGCGCATCAGCTGCACCAGCGGCGAGCCGGCCTCGATCAGATAGTCCGGCAGGATGGCGATCCCGGCGCCCGAATCGACCGCGCGCTTCATCGCCGTGATGTTGTTGACGGTGAGATGGATCGGGCGCGGGTTGCGCTGGTCACGGCCGAGCGTGCCGAGCCAGTGCACCGCCGTCAGATAGGACGGCGAGGAGGCGCCGAAGGAGAGCAGCCGGTGGTTGTCGAGGTCTTCATAGCTCTTCGGCTCGCCGAAGCGCTTGATGTAGGCCGGGGCGCCATAGACGTGGAAGTGCACGGTGAAGAGCCGGCGCTGGATCAGGTCGGGCTGCTGTGGCTGGCGCAGGCGAATCGCGATGTCGGCCTCCCGCATCGACAGGTCGAGCTCCTCGTCGGTGAGGATCAGCTCGACCTTGATGTCGGGATAGAGATCGAGGAACTCGGCGAGGCGCGGCGTCAGCCAGTGGCCGCCGAGGCCGCGCGTCGCTGTGACCTTGAGCTCGCCCGACGGGTGCTCGCGCGTTTCCGAGAGCTGGGCGCGCGTCCGCTCCAGGCGCTGCGTCATCTCGCGCGCCGCGCGCCAGAGCAGTTCGCCCTGCTCGGTGAGAATGAGGCCGCGGGTGTGCCGGTGGAACAGCGGCGCCCGCAATTCGCGCTCCAGCGCGCCGATCTGGCGGCTCACGGCCGACTGGCTGAGCCCAAGCCCGTCGCCGGCCTTGGTGAAGCTTCCCGATTCAGCAACCGTGTAGAAGATGCGGATGCGGTCCCAATCCACCGCTTTCCCCCCGTGTTATGCGTTCAACGCATGATGGGGGGATAGACTTGCCCGGTCAACGACTCCTTTGCCGGGACCGTTGATTTTAGCCTTTAATATCGTGCTGGAACTGATCAATTCCAGTGATGGGTCCGAGTTCGGCTACTCCGCCGCCTCGCGCACGCCGAGCTCCTGTGCCATCAGCCAGCGCTCGGCGTCGAGCGCCGCCATGCAGCCCAGTCCCGCTGCCGTCACGGCCTGGCGGTAATGCTCGTCGGTGACGTCGCCGGCGGCGAAGACGCCGGGCACATTGGTCTGGGTCGTGCCCGCGGTGACGTCGAGATAGCCCGATTCGCGCATGGCGAGCTGGCCGGCGAAGAGCTCGGTCGCCGGCTTGTGACCGATGGCGATGAAGACGCCGTCGGTCGGCAGGTCCTGCAGCGCGCCGGTCTTGAGGTTGCGCAGGCGGACATGGGTCACGGAGGGCGGCTGCGTGCCGCCGAGGATCTCGGCCACTTCCGAATCCCAGATCACCTCGATCTTGGGGTGCTTGAACAGGCGCTCCTGCATCACCTTCTCGGCGCGCAGCGAATCGCGGCGATGGACCAGCGTCACCTTGCTGGCGAGATTGGCGAGGTAGAGCGCCTCCTCGACCGCGGTGTTGCCGCCGCCAACCACGACCACCTCCTTGTTGCGGAAGAAGAAGCCGTCGCAGGTGGCGCAGGCCGAGACGCCGAAGCCCTGGAAGGCCTGCTCGGAGGGCAGGCCGAGCCATCTGGCCTGGGCGCCGGTCGCGACGATCAGCGCGTCGCAGGAATAGGTGTCGCCGCCATCGCCCCAGAGCCGGAAGGGGCGCTGCGAGAGGTCGACGCGGGCGATGTGGTCGAAGACCATCTTCGTGCCCATGTGCTCGGCCTGGGCCCGCATCTGCTCCATCAGCCAGGGCCCCTGGATGACGTCGGCGAAGCCGGGATAGTTCTCGACATCGGTGGTGATCATCAGCTGGCCGCCGGCCTGCAGGCCGGAGATCAGCACCGGCTCGAGCATGGCGCGGGCGGCATAGATCGCGGCGGTGTAGCCGGCCGGGCCGGAGCCGATGATCATGACCTTGGCGTGGATATGGGCCATTTATCGTATTCCTACAGCCGGCGGGAGCCGGTGATATCGGGATCGGGACGGCTTCATGCCAGCCCCGTCGCAGCCTTGTGACGCCGCCAGCCGTCCAGCACGGCCGCCGCGATCGTTCCAGTCGAATCTAGCGGCTCGTAAGGGCCGCCTTCAAGCTTGCCAGAGAAATGATGCACAGCGCCGTAGCGCTTGAGCGCCTCCAGGAATTTCGCCAGCTTGCCATGGCCGCCATGCGGCTCGAAGACGAGGATCGGTGCGCCGGTCGCGGCCGCTTCGCCGATCATGTTGGTCGAATCGGCGGTGACGACGATGGCGTCGGCATTGGCGAGCAGCGGCACGTAGGGATTGGCGCCGGAACCGTCCCACCACCAGCCGCCATGGCGGCGGAAGACCTCGCCCACGGCCGCGTCGAGTGCCGGCGGGGTGCGGCGCGAGCGAGAACCCATCAGCGCGACGCCGGAGCCGGCGAGGGCGTCGAGCTCGCGGGCGAAGCGCGCGATGTCGTCGGGCCGGAAGTGGTGGTGGCGGCTGTCGCCGCCGACCAGCACGGCGGCGCGGGGCGCCGGCAGTGCGGCGATGGCCGGGGGCGGCGCGGCCCGGGCCGCCGCGAGGGCATGCGGCGCGAGCCGGTGCGGCGAGGTGATCGTCACCAGCACGTTCGGGCCGCGCAGCCGGTCGTGCTCCGAGACCCAGATCAGGTCGGCGGTGCCGGCGCCGGTGCGCGGGTCCTTGAGGAAGACGGTGAAGGTCGCCCCGTTCGAGGCCTTCTTGACGGCGCGCAGATAGGCGACGGCGCGCCGCCCCGAGGCGATGACGATATCGGGGAAGGGCGGCCGGATCGGGCTGCCCGGCCGTTCGGGCCCCTCGTGCGGATCGATCGGCCCGCGCGGCATCAGCCAGCTCCAGGGCCGACGCGGAGCGATCCGGCGGATCTCCGGGACGACGCCCAGGCGCTCTGCGACGCCGAGGCACTGGACCTCGTCCCCGGCCTTGCCGTCGGTCAGTACCCAGAGGGAAGGCGCTTGTTCTGTCGGCACGGCGGCTGGCTCGGGATTGGCGTGGTCGATGCCTTGTATCGCGTCGATGGCGCGTCTACACCAGCGCATCCCGTTTTCAGGAGGATTTGTGCGCGCCAAACTCGACGAGATCGACCTCCGCATCCTCGCGGAGCTGCAGAGCGATGGGCGCATGACCAATGTCGAGCTCGCGAGCCGGGTCGGCATCTCGCCGCCGCCCTGTCTCAGGCGGGTGCGCGCGCTGGAGGAGGCCGGGGTGATCACCGGCTACCGGGCACAGCTCGACGAGCGCAAGCTCGGCATCGAGGTCGTCTGCTTCGCCTTCGTCCATCTCGCCAGCCAGGCCGAGGCCGATCTCGCCGTCTTCGAGGCGCGGATCCGTGACTGGTCGCTGGTGCGCGAGTGCTGGACGCTGTCGGGCGATATCGATTTCATCCTGAAATGCGTCGCGACCGATCTGAAGGCCTTCCAGGACTTCGTCGCCGACCTGACGGCGCTGCCGAACGTGCGCAATGTCCGCACCGCCCTGGCGCTCGACCGGGTCAAGGACGAGCCGATCGTGCCGTTGTAGGGAAGGCGTCAGGCTCGGGCCCGAACCCGAACTCCCGGAGTGGATGAAGTTCCAGCCAGCGTTTTCCGGTCAGATTCTCGCGCCTGCACGTCGCTCCGCCGAGAACGACACCTCAGCTCCCGAGCGCGCGCCTGATCCACTGGGCGTTGCCGGCGACCAGCGCCTCGATCCGGCGGCGATTGACGTCCGGGCGATACCAGGCGCCGCCATAGCTCGGCGCCATGATGGCGAGGATCGGGTAGCGGGCGATCTCGCTGCCGTTCGGGTCGATCAGCCGGGCCACGCTTTCGAGCGTGTCGTTGCCGAGCGTCACCGCCTGCCCGCCGGCATAGCTCGTCAGGTAGAGGCCGGTGACGGTGACCTCGAGGGTCGCGCCGCGCCCATCGGCGGTGCGGAGGCCGGCGAGCTCGCGCTCCAGCATCGGCTTGACCGCGGCGGCGATGGCGGCCTGGCCCTTGGCCGCGAGCGGCGCGGTGTCGACGCGAATGGCGTGGATGGCGGGGGCTGGCCGCGGCGTCGTCTGGCAGCCTGCCAGTGCGGCCGCCGCGAGGCCGACCAGGACGGTCCGGCGTGCGAGCATCAATTCAGGGGGCAAGATAGCGCCCTATCCACTGGGCGTTGTTTTCCAGCAGGGCGGCGACGCGGCGCTGGTCGACATCCGGCCGGTACCAGGCGCCGCCCGAGGAGGAAGGCAGGGTCGAGCGGATCTCGCGGCTGAACAGGACGCGGCCGCGGTCGATCACCTCGGCGACGGTGTCCATGTTGTCGTTGGTGGTGCCCTCGCCGGGGCTGCCGCCGCCGGCCGCGCTGGCGAGCCAGAGGCCCAGCACGGTGACGTGCAGCGTCGGGCCGCCGCGCCGGCGCAAGGGGCCGAGTTGGCGGGCGAGTTCCTGCTCCAAGGCGCGCGCGATCCGTGGCGCGTTCTCGCCCCAGCCCTGCGGGCCGAGGCGGCGGGCATCGACGCGGATCGCGCCGATGGCGATGCCCTGAGCCAGCGCCGGAAGCGAGGCGAGCCCGCCGGCGGCGAGCGCGGCGGAGCCGGTGAGAAAAACGCGGCGGGTGGTCATGGGGCAGTCTCCGGCAGCAGGCGGACTCCCAATCTAGGAGCTGCGGCCGGGCTGGCCAAGTCGTCCTGCCGGCAAGTCGCCACGCCGCTCAGCGGAAGGCGACGTCGACGACCTCGTAGGACTTGCCGCCGCCGGGCGTGTTGACCTGGACGGAATCGCCGACCTTCTTGCCGATCAGGGCGCGGGCGATCGGCGAGCCGATCGAGACCTTGCCGGACTTCACGTCCGATTCCGGCTCGCCGACGATCTGGTAGAGCTTCTGTTCCTCGGTGTCGTCGTCGATCAGGGTGACGGTCGCGCCGAACTTGATCGTGTCGCCGCCGAGCTTGCTGACATCGATGATGTCGGCGCGGCCGATCAGCGATTCGAGCTCCATGATGCGGCCCTCGTTGAGCGACTGGGCCTCCTTGGCGGCATGGTATTCGGCGTTCTCCGAGAGATCGCCCAGCGCGCGCGCCTCGGCGATCGCCTGGATGATGCGCGGGCGCTCGACCTGCTGGCGCTGCTTCAGCTCCGCCTCGAGAGCGGCGAAGCCGCCGGCGGTCATGGGAACCTTGTCCATCGTTCCGTCCCAGTTATGAAAAGCAAAGCGCGCGCGCCGGCTTCGCCGACCCGCCCGCTTCGCTCGATCGTCAGAAAACTACTTCGCCGCGCAGCCGGTCAGGCGGCGCGGGCGAAATAGGATTGCAGCGACCTCACTTCGAGATCGCCGCTGCAATAGGCCTTGATGCCCTCCGCCGCGGCGATCGCTCCGGCCAAGGTGGTATAATAGGGGACCTTGTGCAAGAGGGCCGCCCGGCGCAGCGAGCGCGAGTCCGCCAGCGCCTGCGGACCGTCGGTGGTGTTGAAGACGAGCTGGATCTCGCCGTTCTTGATCGCATCGACGACGTGCGGGCGGCCTTCCAGCACCTTGTTGATCTTGCTGGCGCGGATACCGTGCTCCTGCAGCAGCCTGAGCGTGCCGCCGGTCGCGACGATCTGGAAGCCGAGCCCGGCCAGGATGGCGACCGAAGGCAGGATGCGCGCCTTGTCCTCGTCGCGGACGGAGACGAAGACCGTGCCCTTGACCGGCACCTTCGAACCGGCTCCGAGCTGGCTCTTGGCGAAGGCGACGTCGAAGGAGCGGTCGAGGCCGATGACCTCGCCCGTCGAGCGCATCTCCGGCCCGAGCAGGACGTCGACGCCGGGGAAGCGGGCGAAGGGGAACACCGCCTCCTTCACGCCGACATGCTGGAGCTTCTCCTGCTTCAGGCCGAAGCCGGCGAGCTTCTCGCCGGCCATCAGCCGGGCCGCGATCTTGGCGATCGGCCGGCCGATCACCTTGGCGACGAAGGGCACGGTGCGCGAGGCCCGCGGGTTGACCTCGAGCACGTAGATCTCGCCGTCCTTGATGGCGTACTGCACGTTCATCAGCCCCCCCACATCGAGGGCGAGCGCCATCGCCTTGCTCTGGCGCTCCAGCTCGGAGATCAGCTCGGGCGAGAGCGAGCGCGGCGGCAGCGAGCAGGCCGAATCGCCGGAATGGATGCCCGCCTCCTCGATATGCTCCATGATGCCGGCGATGAAGGCTTCCTTGCCGTCGCAGAGGCAGTCGACGTCGACCTCGATCGCGTCCGACAGGTAGCGGTCGAACAGCAGCGGGTTCTTGCCGAGCACGGTGTTGATCTGCCCGGTCTTGTCGTTCGGGTACTTGGCCTTGACCTCGGAGGGGATCAGCGAGGGCAGGGTGCCGAGCAGGTAGTTCTCGAACTGGGTTTCGTCGCGGATGATCTCCATGGCGCGGCCGCCGAGCACATAGGACGGGCGCACCACGAAGGGCAGGCCGAGCTCGGCCGCGATCAGGCGCGACTGCTCGACCGAATAGGCGATGCCGTTCTTCGGCTGCTTGAGCTGCAGCTTGTCGAGCAGGCGCTTGAAGCGGTCGCGGTCCTCGGCGAGGTCGATCGCGTCGGGCGTGGTGCCGAGGATCGGGATGCCGGCCTGCTCCAGCGCATGGGCCAGCTTCAGCGGGGTCTGTCCGCCGAACTGGACGATCACGCCGTGCAGCGTGCCGTTCTGCTTCTCCGTTTCGAGGATCTCGAGCACGTCCTCGGCGGTCAGCGGCTCGAAATAGAGCCGGTCCGAGGTGTCGTAATCGGTCGAGACGGTCTCGGGATTGCAGTTGACCATGATGGTCTCGTAGCCGGCGTCGCGCAGGGCGTAGCAGGCATGGCAGCAGCAATAATCGAACTCGATGCCCTGGCCGATGCGGTTGGGGCCGCCGCCGAGGATGACGACCTTCCTGCGGTCGGAGGGCTTGGCCTCGTCGGCCGGCGTGCCGGCGAAGGGCATGGCGTAGGTCGAGTACATATAGGCGGTCGGCGAGGCGAACTCGGCGGCGCAGGTGTCGATGCGCTTGAACACAGGGCGGACCGCGAGCGCGCGGCGCAGGGTGCGGACCTCGGCCTCGCTCTTGCCGGCGACGGCGGCGAGGCGCTTGTCCGAAAAGCCCATCGCCTTGAGCTGGCGGAAGGCGACGGGCGTCTGCGGCAGGCCGTGGGCGCGGATCTTCTCCTCGGTCTCGACGATGCCGCGCATCTGCTCGAGGAACCAGGGATCGACCTTGCAGCTCTCATGGATCTGCACGTCCGTGAAGCCGGCGCGCATCGCCTGCGCGATCTGGAGGATACGGTCCGGCGTCGGTGTCGAGAGCGCCGCCTTGATCGCGTTCTTGTCGTCGCCCTGGCCGACGCCCTCGATCTCGATCTCGTCGAGGCCGTCGAGGCCAGTTTCGAGTGAGCGCAGCGCCTTCTGCAGCGATTCCTGGAAGGTGCGGCCGATCGCCATCGCCTCGCCGACCGACTTCATCGCGGTGGTCAGCGTCGGCTCGGAGCCCGGGAACTTCTCGAAGGCGAAGCGCGGGATCTTGGTGACGACGTAGTCGATCGTCGGCTCGAACGAGGCCGGGGTGGCGCCGCCGGTGATGTCGTTCTCGATCTCGTCGAGCGTGTAGCCGATGGCGAGCCGGGCCGCGACCTTGGCGATCGGGAAGCCGGTCGCCTTGGAGGCGAGCGCCGAGGAGCGCGAGACGCGCGGGTTCATCTCGATGACGATCATCCGGCCGGTGGCCGGGTCGACTGCGAACTGGACATTGCTGCCGCCGGTCTCGACGCCGATCTCGCGCAGCACCGCCAGCGAGGCGTCGCGCATGATCTGGTATTCCTTGTCGGTCAGGGTCAGCGCCGGGGCAACGGTGATCGAATCACCAGTATGGACACCCATCGGGTCGAGGTTCTCGATCGAGCAGACGATGATGCAATTGTCGGCCTTGTCCCGGACGACCTCCATCTCGTATTCCTTCCAGCCGAGGACGCTCTCCTCGATCAGGATCTCGCTGGTCGGCGAGGCGTCGATGCCGCGCTCGCAGATCTCGATGAACTCGCCCTTGTTGTAGGCGATGCCGCCGCCGGTGCCGCCCATGGTGAAGGAGGGGCGGATGATCGCCGGCAGGCCGATATCCTCGAGCGCCTCGAGCGCGGCGCCGAGCGTCTTGACGTGGTGCGAGCGCGGGGTGGAGAGGCCGATCCTGGTCATCGCTTCGCGGAAGCGCTCGCGATCCTCGGCCTTGTCGATGGCGTCGGCGGTGGCGCCGATCATCTCGACGTCGAACGCCTCCAGAACGCCCATCTTCTGCAGCGAGAGCGCGCAGTTGAGCGCGGTCTGGCCGCCCATGGTCGGCAGCAGGGCGAAGCCGCCGGGCAGGACGTTGCGCTCCTTCTCGATGATCTTGGCGACGATCTCGGGCGTGATCGGCTCGACATAGGTCGCGTCGGCGAGCTCCGGATCGGTCATGATCGTCGCCGGGTTCGAGTTGACCAGGACGATGCGATAGCCTTCGGCCTTCAGCGTCTTGCAGGCTTGGGTGCCGGAATAGTCGAACTCGCAGGCCTGGCCGATGATGATGGGGCCCGCGCCGATGATCAGGATCGTCTTGATGTCTGTGCGCTTGGGCATGGCCTCGACCGGTTCCGTGCGGGCGCGCACAGCCCGTCCGATCGCTGAGGAGCGGAGGCCGGCGAGCGCCCAAGATGAATGCTAGGCGCTCGCTATAGACGGCGCGAGCGGCGGGGGGAAGCGGAAAGCGCCGTCCTCCTGTCATGCGCGCACAGGCAGGCGAAACTCTCCCTTTGCGCAGTTGAGCGAGGCAGGGCGGGGTATAGCATCGGCCCCCGCGATGGCGTCGAGCCGGTTCGCGCAGAATCCGGCCACGCCTTCCCCAACCAGAGGAGCTTGGCCATGCGTCAGTCCGATCCGCAAAAGCTCGATGCCCTCGTGGGACGTCTCGTCGGAGACGTCGGGGCCTGCGTCACCGGCGCCCTCATCGTCCTCGGCGATCAGCTCGGCCTCTATCGGGCGATGGCCGACGGCGAGCCCGTCACGGCAGCGGAGCTCGCCGGCAGGACCGGCCTGAAGGAGCGCTATGTCCGCGAATGGCTCTCGGCCCAGGCCGCGGCGGACTACGTCGAATACGACGAGGCGAGCGACAGCTTCAGCCTGTCGCCGGAGCAGGCCATGACCTTCGCCGAGGAGGGCAGCCCGGCCTTCTTCGCCGGTGCCTTCGAGGTCGTTCAGTCGATGTGGGTGGACGAGCCCAAGGTCGAGCAGGCCTTCAGGACCGGAGCCGGTCTCGGTTGGCACGAGCACAGCACCTGTCTGTTCCGCGGCACCGAGCGCTTCTTCCGGCCGGGCTACAACACCAATCTGGTGAGCAGCTGGATTCCGGCGCTGGATGGTGTCGCGGCCAAGCTCGAGGCGGGGGCGAGCGTCGCCGATGTCGGCTGCGGCCATGGCGCCTCGACCATCCTGATGGCGCAGGCCTATCCGAGATCGCGCTTCCATGCCTTCGACTATCACGGTCCCTCGATCGAGAAGGCGCGGGACGCGGCGGAGAAGGCCGGCGTCGGCGACCGCATCGTCTTCGAGCAGGCGAGCGCCAAGGACTTCCCGGCGGCGGGCTACGATCTCGTCGCGATGTTCGATTGCCTGCATGACATGGGCGATCCGGTCGGGGCCGGCCGCCATGTCAGGGAGACGCTGGCCGAGGACGGCACATGGATGATCGTCGAGCCCTTCGCCCATGACGACCTGAAGCAGAACCTCAATCCGGTCGGCAGGATCTATTACGGCGCCTCGACGATGATCTGCACGCCGGCCTCGCTGTCTCAGGAAGTCGGGCTCGGCCTCGGGGCGCAGGCCGGCGAGATGCGGCTGCGCAAGGTCGCGCTCGATGCCGGCTTCACCCGGTTCCGCCGCGCCACCGAGACGCCGTTCAACCTGGTCTTCGAGGTCAGGGCCTGATCAAATAGTCCGATATTTGGACTTGGTCACTTCGACGACAGACCCGCGCGCCATTTGCGAGCGGGTCGAGGCAAGCCTCTGTGTTGTAGGTTCCTGCGCCTCGACGAGGGAGAAGTTAATTCGGCGCCGCGCAATCAGGCATGGCGGGCGATGAGCTCTCTCAATCGAGTATCCACTTTTACCAACGATGATGCGGCTCCATCGTTGATTGCGCGTGCTACATCCCATTGGTTCTCGGCGAACCCAGCCATCTGAGCCGCATATTCGGGCCCCTGTTCCTGACCGCTGCCTTCGTGCGGCACAATCGCCTCCCGAATGTCTCGCGATCGAGACGAGCGAGCTAGATCGATAACGTAGCGCTTCGGATTTGGAAGTGCTTCTGGGCTAGCATTCACTCTTGCAACTGGGATTCTGAGAAAATCTGCCAGCCCTTGCCGATCTGCCAGTATCCAGCTCTCCACCTCTCGAACCGCGATTCTCATGCAGAAATTATCGGTAGGTCGCACGCTAAGGCGCTGTAGCAACTCTGGTGCGCAAGCCGAATCGCGATCCAGATCACGTAGAATCAGCCAGGGAGCGCCATGTTCGGAAGCGCTTCGATATTTTTGTAACAACGGGTCTAACTTGTGCTTTCCGTGTGCGGGCCTTTCAAGGCCAGGCTCAGCTCCCGCATGAACAATTAGTCGCCGCGCGATAGCCGCGTCGACTATCCCTTCAGATGCGAAGTTTATCTTAACCACTGACGACGTCGAAAAGTGAAAGCTGATTGATGTTCTTTGGGCGAGCCATCGGCATTACGGCCTCGCCAACAGTGAATCCGGCTTCTACCATATTCATAACGTCTTTGTTGTCCGCTGCCATCTCAGCGGTTGTGCCATTTTCCCCTGGCTCTAAGCGGAACACTTCGTGAGTGCCAATTCCGGGCTCGCCTGCAATCGCTTCCGAATGAGTGGTCATGAGAACTTGTCGTCCCGAATGACGCTGCATACGAGCGATCATGGCGGGCAGCTGCCGCGCCACGTCCTCATGCAATGACAATTCAGGCTCTTCTAGGAGAAGGGGCCCTTCTCGTTCGCTCGTCGACCACAGAAATCCGATCAAACGGAGCGTCCCATCAGAAAGCTGACTTTCGTTTTGTGTTGTTGGATTCGGTCTCCAGTGCTTAAATAACACTTTCAAATGGGGGCTTCCGCGTTTGTCTACCTCTAGTTCAAGATTGACAAACTGCGGGACCGCAATCCTTAAGGCTTCCGAAATTCGCCTTAGCCGAGCGTTACGTGTTTTCGGAGGGGTAGCATTTATTCGTTCCAAAAGGTCCCCGCCATACGGGTCTTCGCCTTTTTCTAGAGCGCGTCGTGAATCGCGCATAATTTGAGGAACGATGTGTAGGTAGCGTATGGATTCAAAGAATTCGACCAGCCCGCGGAAATGAGCATTCTGACCGGCTTGCTGAATTAAAGTCTGCGCCAGCTTTTGTTGGTCATCAGCGCTGCTACGGCGTTGAGAAGCAATTTCCTCACCGTTCCGCCTTACGACTTCCTCGGTGACGCTAGCAAAATTGTCCTTACCTATCCGAGTGAAGCTGAGCCGATAAGACCACTGTAAGGGGTCCTCATCATCTCCAACATCGACATCGATTACCACGTCTGTGCGTGTTCCCCGTGCGTAAAGCGACCGGAGTTTTGGTATTCCGCCGCGTTCCTCAACGGCAGCGGCTAGCCCGCCGCCAACCGGCTTAACCAAATCACGGAGGAATCGAATCGCATCGAGCAGATTTGACTTGCCCGATGCATTCGGTCCCACAAAGATCGCGCGCTTCCCAAGCCGTACTTCGACCTCGCGAAAATTTCGCCAGTTTCTTACTTTGAGCCGAGTTAGTCGGAGTGCTGATTTTGCGCGAGGCGCCATGCCAATAGATTCCTATTCAGCGTACAGCATAGCGTTCGGATAATCGCATTCAACCATCTGGTCCCCGATCAGCGCACGGGCGGCGCGATCGCGATGGTGCTGACGCGGTCGGCCTCGCGCCTCGCTGCCCTGCGCCGCCGGATCGCGATCAGCAGCAGGGCGAGCGCGCCGAACTCGCAGGCGGCGCCGACGAAGCCGAGCTGCCAGGAGGCGCCGTGGCGCAGCACCTGCTGGCCGAGGCCGGCGCCGGCGGCGATGCCGACATAGAGTGCAGAGGCGTTGAGCGAGAGCGCGACCACGGCCGCCTCCGGTGCCATCGCCGCCAGCCGCGACATCTGCGAGGGATGGCCGGCCCAGCCGGCGCCGCTCCAGATCGTCAGGACGGCCGGCAGGACGAAGATCGCCACCGCCGGCGCCAGCGTCACCGCGACGAGCGAAGCGGCGGCGAGGGAGGTCGCGAGCAGGGTGAGCACGAAGGTCAGCGTCGGCACGGGGCCGAAGCGGTCGCTCGCCTGGCCGCCGAGCTGGTTGCCGAGGGCCGAGCCGATGCCGGTCAGGACCAGCGTCGCGCTGAGCCAGTGGCCGGTGATGCCGGCATGGGCCGCCAGGAAGGGCGCGACATAGGTGTAGAGGGTGAAGGCGCCGGTGGTCCAGAGCGCGGTGGTGCCGAGCGCCAGCAGCACGTCGCCGCGGCGCGCGACCTGGAGCCGCTCGGCGAGCGTGTTGGCGCCGCGCGGCAGGCCGGCAGGCATTTTGAACAGCAGGCCGGCGAGCGCGAGCGCGCCGAAGAGCGCGACGGTGAGGAAGGCGAAATGCCAGCCGAGCGTGGCGACGGCGGTGCCGAGCGGGACGCCGAGGATCAGCGAGACGGTCATGCCGCCGGTGACCAGCGCGATCGCCCGGGCCCGGCGCTCTGCTGGGACCAGCGCGACCGCGACGGCGTTCGCCGCCGGCATGAACACGCCCGAGCCGAGCGCCATGACGATGCGCGCCAGCATCAGCCAGGCGAAGTCGCTGGTGAAGGCGGCGACGAGATTGGCGAGGGTGAAGACGGCGAGCGAGCCGACCAGCACGAGCTTGCGGTCGAGATTGCCGAGCAGGGTCGAGAGCACCGGCGAGCCGATGGCGTAGGCGATGGCGAAGATCGAGACCAGCAGGCCGGCGCTGTCGACACTGACGCCGAAGGCGGCGGCCAGGTTCGGCAGGATGCCGGTGACGACGAGGCTGCCGGTGCCGATGGCGAAGGCGCCACCGGCCAGCAGGAGGAGACGGATGTCCATGGCGAAGGGCTCCGTGGGGAGGTGCCTGCTATTTCAATGATCGTTGAATCATGGGTGCCGGCTGACCATGAGTCAATCCTAAATTCAATGATCATTGAAACTTGTCAGGAGCGGCCGAGGCAATTAAGCCTGACGTGATGAAGAAGCCGCAGCCCTTCCATCCCGATATCGAGGACGTCGTGCCGGCCGACGTGTTCGCGGCGCTGGGCGACCCGATCCGGCTCGGGATCCTGGTCTCGCTCGCCGATTGCGAGGAGGTCGACAAGGCGCGCTGCGGCGCCTTCACCGAGCTCGCCTCCCCCTCGCTGCTCTCCTATCACTTCGCCAAGCTGCGCGAGGCCGGGATCACGCGCTCGCGCGCCGAGGGAACGGTGCGCTTCCTCAGCATCCGGCGCGAGGAGTTCGAGCGGCGCTTCCCCGGCCTGCTCGACAGCGTGATCGAGACGGCACGGCGCGACCCGTCGGTGCCGCGGGTCAAGCTCGACGTCTGATCGCGCGGCCGGGCCAAGGGGCGACGCTACGGGATGAGGATGGTCGAGCCGGAGGTCCTGCGGGCCTCGAGGTCGCGATGCGCCTGCGCCGCATCGGCGAGCCGGTAGGATTGCCGGGCCCCGACCCTGACCGTGCCCTCGGCGACGACGGCGAACAGCGCCGTCGCGGCGGCTTCGAGGTCCTCGCGCGTGGCCATGTAGGTCGCGAGCATCGGCCGCGTCACGAACAGCGAGCCCTTGCCGGCGAGCTGGCTCAGAGGGAAGGGCGGCACCGCGCCCGAGGCGTTGCCGTAGCTGACCATCAGGCCGAGCGGACGAAGGCAGTCGAGCGATGCGTCCCAGGTATCCTTGCCGACGGAGTCGTAGACCACCGGAACGCCGGCGCCGTCGGTGATCGCGCGCACCCGCTCGGCGATGTTCTCCTCGCGGTAGAGGATCGTATGGGCACAGCCATGCGCGCGCGCCAGCGCCGCCTTCTCCTCGCTGCCGACGGTACCGATCACCGTCGCGCCGAGCGCCCGGAGCCATTGGCAGGCGATCAGCCCGACGCCGCCGGCCGCGGCATGGAAGAGCACGGTCTCCCCCGACGAGACGCGGTAGGTCCGATGGATCAGGTAGTAGGCCGTCAGGCCCTGCAGCATGATCGCGGCGGCCTGCTCGTCGCCGATGGCCTGGGGCAGTTTGACCAGCGGCGCGGCCGGCATGATGCGGGCCTCGGCATAGGCGCCGGGCGGGCCGCCGGCATAGGCGACGCGGTCGCCGGGCCGCAGATGGCCGACACCGTCGCCGACGGCTTCGACGACGCCCGCGGCCTCGAGGCCGATGCCGCTCGGCAGCGGCAGCGGATAGAGGCCGGTACGCTGGTAGACGTCGATGAAGTTGAGGCCGATCGCCGTCTGACGCAAACGGACCTGGCCAGGGCCGGGGGCGCCGAGGACGGTGTCCTCATAACGCAGCACATCGGGGCCGCCGGTTTCATGGATGCGGATTTGCCTGGTCATTGCACGGTCTCGGGTTGAGCGGGTGGAGGCGGGTCGGATGCGCGAGGCGGATCACACCTCGCCGGCGGCCTCGATGTCCTTCAGATGCTGGCGGAAGCCGTAGCCGGGATTCCGCACCCGCTCCGCGAGGTATTGGTGGAAGCGCGTCTGGCTGCGGTAGCTGCGGCCCGCGCGCATCGCGGCGAGCTGGCGCGCCTCGGTCTCGCGATAGCCGATCGCCGCCGTGACGATGTCCTCGATCCGACTTTCGGGGAGGAACAGGACGCCGTTGCCGTCGGCGGCAACATAGTCCGTCTCGGCGATGCCGTGCTGGCCGACCAGCGCCTGGCGGAAGAGATCATGTGGGCGCGGATGCAGGCGCTGCGGCCCCGTCGGCAGAGCGCCGAGGCTGAAGACGGGCAGGCCGAGCTCCGCCAGCTCGCGATTGTCGCGGTGCAGGCCCCAGATCACGAAGCCGGCGATGCCGGCCGCCTTGGCTTCGAGCGCGACGATGTCGCCGATGCAGGCCTCGTCGAGGCGCCCGCCATTGTCGATCACGATCACCTCGCCCGGCGCGGCGTGCTCCAGCAGCTCGAAGAAGACGTCGATGCTGCCGACATGACGGACGGGGCGGGCGCGGCCGCGCAGTTCCATATCCGGCGCGAGCGGCCGCAGCCCAGTGGGAGCGAAGCGGATCGGCGCGCCGGCGCGCAGGCAGCCATCGGCGAGATGCGGGGTGGTGAGCGTCTTCAGTTGCGCGATCAGGTCGGGTTTCATCTCTGTCCTCCGCATCAAGTTCGAGGCCGGCCGCGCGGGCCGCTGGACAGGACGCTAGCAATGCGAGATCGTTACGAATAACGAAATGATCGCAAGTCTCGTTTCAGGATTTCTGGTCGATGGCCGCAAGTTTCGACATGGACGCGCTCCGGGCGATGGTGGTCGGCGTCGAACTCGGCAGCTTCGCCCGCGCCGCCGTGCAGCTGGGGCGATCGCAATCGGCGATCAGCATGCAGCTGAAGAAACTGGAGGAGCAGGCGCGGCGCCCGCTGTTCCGCCGCGATGGGCGCGGGCTGGTTCCGACCGAGGCCGGCGAAGCGTTGCTGCGCTATGCCAGGCAGATCATCGCACTGAACGACGAGGCCGCCGCCGCCGTCGGCAACAGCGCGGGGGCGGCGACGGTGCGGCTCGGCCTGCCGCAGGACTTCTTCGAGGACGTGATGCCGGAGGTGCTGAGGCTGTTCTCGCAGCGCCGGCCCAATTCCCATATCGAGGTGCGCGCCGGGCGCAATTATGCGCTGGAGGACGAGGTCCAGGCCGGCAGGCTCGATGTCGCGCTCGCCTTCTTCAAGGCGGGGGCGTCGACGGTCGGCGCGCATGTCGCGACCTTGCCGCTGGTCTGGCTGGCCGCGCCGGACGCCGTTCCGCTCGCCCCGGCCGAGCTGCCGCTGGTGCTGTTCGACCATCCCTGCCTGTTCCGCCAGACGGCGCTCCAGACGCTCGACCGTCAGCGCCTGCGCTGGCGGATGGCGCTGACCACGCCGAGCCTACCCGGGCTCTGGGCCGCCGTCGGCGCGGGGCACGGCGTTTCGGTGCGGACCCGCCACCGCCTGCCCGGGAATGTCGGCGATGTCGCCGCCGCCCACGGCTTGCCGGAGCTGCCGCCGATCGAGGTGCGCCTGCTGGCAGCGGAGGCGCGAACGCCGGCCGCGGAAGATCTGCTCGACATCGCCGCCGACGCCGTTCGGCGGCTGATCGCGGAGCCGGCGGCCGCGACCGGCTGATCAGGCGCAGCAAGGGCAGCCCGGCCCGAACACCGCCCGGCTGCCGAGCGCCGCCAGCTTTCCGCGCCAGCCCGGCACCTTCTCCCTGATCCGCGCCATCGTCCGCTCGCGATCCAGGCGGGTCGGGCGGCCATCCTCGACCAGGATGGCGCCGTCGACGATGCTCGTCACCACATCGCTCGCCCGGGCGTAATAGACCAGCGCGGCGTAATCGCCGTAATAGGGCTGGAGATGCGGGCGGTCGATGTCGACCATGATCAGGTCGGCCTTCTTGCCTGCCTCCAGCGAGCCGATCTCGTCCTCGAGACCCATGACCCGGGCGGCGCCGATCGTGTGTAGCTCCAGCGCCTGCGCGCAGGAGAGGGCGGTCGGGCTCCCCAGGCGCAGGCGCATGGCGTTGAGGGCGTTGCGCATGCCCTCGAACGGGTCGTTCAGCATCCAGTCGGTGGCGAAGCCGGTCGGGATGCCGCGCGCCATGATCTCCTCCAGCGGCGGATAGCGGCCGCGGCGCGGATAGATCGTCGGGCAATGGGCGTAGGCCGCGCCGCTCTCGCGGACCGCATCGAGGTCGCCCGTCCCGGCGAAGACGAGATGCGCCAGCACGACATCGGGGCCGAGCATGCCGGCATCCCGCAGGAACTCGACCGGGCCGCAGCCATGGGCCGCCCTGATCTGATCGACCTCGGCGACGCTCTGGGCGGCGTGGATGTGCATGCCGATGCCGAGCCGGTCGGCTTCGGCGCGGGCGGCGCGCAGCAACTCCGCCGCGCAGGTGTCGGTCGCATGCGTGCCGATGCGCGCGGTGATGCGGCCATCGGCGGCGCCGTGCCAGCGCTCGGCGAAGGCGACGCCGTCGCGCAGGCGCTCCTCGCCGATACCGGGATGGTGGGTGTAGTCGCCGCGCCAGAGTTCGTGCAGGCGGACGTCGAAGACCTTGTGGGCGATCTGGGCGCGCAGGCCGCAGGCCTCGACCGTCTCCGCGAGCCGGTGCGGCGCGTACCAGATGTCGTTGATCGTGGTGATGCCGGCCTGGAGCATGTCGGCGCAGCCGGCTTCCGCCAGCAGCGCCCATTCGTCCTCCGTGATGTCCTTTTCCATCCGGAAAGCGACTTCGAGCAGCGCCGCCTTGGCGGCGTGGTCGTCGGTCTGGCTGCGGAAGACCAGCGAGGCCGCGTGCGAGTGGCAGTTGACGAAGCCCGGCAGCACGGCCCGGCCGGCGCCCTCTAGCGTGCGCGCCGGCGCCCAGTGCCCCTCAGGCTGGCGCGGGCCGGCGTGGAGGATGCGCCCGCCGGCGATCGCGACCTCGCCATCGGGGATCACCGGCATTCCGGGGCTGACCGGATAGAGGAATTCGGCACGCACCAGCAGGTCGATCTCGGTCATGCGCGGGCTGCTCCATCGCCACGGAAGGGGGCGAGCTTAGGGCGCGTGCTGTGGAAGGCCAGCGACGCGCCTGCACGGCAGCCTTGCGTCCGCAATCCGCTCTCGCTATGAAATGTTACAACGTAACAAATTGAGACCCGCGATGGATGGCCGCCTTCCCGTCACCGTGCTCTCCGGCTTTCTCGGCGCCGGCAAGACGACGCTGCTGAACCATGTCCTCAACAACCGCGACGGCCGCAAGGTCGCGGTCATCGTCAACGATATGAGCGAGGTGAACATCGACGCCGATCTGGTGCGCGCCGGCGGCGGCGACCTCTCGCGCACCGACGAGAAGCTGGTCGAGATGAGCAATGGCTGCATCTGCTGCACCTTGCGCGACGATCTCCTCGCCGAGGTCGGCCGGATCGCCCGCGACGGGCGCTTCGACTACCTCTTGATCGAGGGCACCGGCATCGCCGAGCCGCTGCCGATCGCAGCCACCTTCGCATTTCGCGACGAGGACGGCTTCTCGCTCTCGGATTTCGCCCGGCTCGACACCATGGTGACGGTGGTCGACGCCGTGAATCTGCTGAAGGATTACGGCTCGCGCGACTTCCTGCGCGAGCGCGGCGAGACGGCCGGCGAGGGCGACGAGCGCACGCTGGTCGATCTGCTGGTCGAGCAGATCGAGTTCGCGGACGTCGTGGTGCTCAACAAGGTCTCCGACGCCGGTTCCGCGGCGGTGGAGCAGGCGAAACTGGTGATCCGGGCGCTCAATCCGGATGCGCGGCTGATCGAGGCCGATTTCGGAGGGGCGCCGCTCGATCAGATCCTCGACACCGGTCTGTTCGATCATGAGAAGGCGCAGGAGCATCCGCTCTGGCACAAGGAGCTCTACGGCTTCAAAGACCATGTGCCGGAGACCGAGGAATACGGCATTTCCTCCTTCGTCTATCGGGCGCGCCGACCGTTCCACCCGGGCAGGTTCAACGATTTCCTCGGACGGAGCTGGTCCGGGGTGATCCGCGCCAAGGGGCATTTCTGGCTGGCGACGCGGCCGGAATGGGTCGGCGAGATGTCGCTCGCCGGCGCGATCTGCCGGACCGAGGCGATGGGGTTCTGGTGGGCGGCCGTGCCGCGCCCGCGCTGGCCCGATCATCCGGACTGGCGCGCGCTCCTGAACCGGCACTGGCACGCGGTCTGGGGCGACCGCCGGCAGGAACTGGTCTTCATCGGCGCCGGTTTGGACGAACCCGCCATCCGCGCCGCGCTCGATGCCTGCCTCGTCGGCGAGACGCCGACCATCGCCTTCAGACCCGAGCGCTATCGCGACCTGCCCGATCCGTTCCCGACCTGGCGCCGGGCCGAAGCGGCCGCCTCATAACCCGACCACCCATCGACAAGGACCCGACGCATGCACAACATAGTCACCAGGCCCGCCCGCGCGCTCGCCCTGGTCTCGGCCCTGGCCTTGGCCGGACAGGCCGTCTCCGCGGGAGCGGCGCACGCCAGATCGTCCAAGGAGCACGATCACGCGCACGGCCACGCCCATGGCGCGAAAAGCGAGGTCTACAACGGCTATTTCAGGGACGAGCAGGTCAAGCCGCGCACGCTGGAGGATTGGGAGGGCGAATGGCAGTCCGTCTATCCCTACCTGCTCGACGGCACGCTGAACCCGGTGATGGCCGAGAAGGCGAAGCGTGGCGACAAGAGCGCGAGCGAATACCGAGCCTATTACAAGGCCGGCTACAAGACCGATGTCGACCGCATCGTCATCGCCGGAAAAAGCGTGACGTTCTTTCGTGGAAAGCAGCCCACCAAGGCCAATTACGTGCCGGACGGCTACGAGATTCTCACCTACGCCAAGGGCAATCGCGGTGTCCGCTTCATTTTCAGAAAAGAGGACGGCGACGAGGCGGCGCCGCGCTTCATCCAGTTCAGCGATCACATGATCGCACCGGACATCGCGGACCACTACCATCTCTACTGGGGCGACGACCGCGCCGCCCTGCTGAAGGAGGTCACCAACTGGCCGACCTATTATCCGGCCGATCTGACCGGGAAGCAGATCGCCGAGGAAATGCTGGCGCATTGATGGATCCCGGCGCGCCGCCGCCGCGCACGCCGTCCGGAACGAGCCGAGGCAGGCAAGGGCGCGGCATGTAGGCTTCCGTTCAGCATCCGCGGTATAGGCATCCGCGATGCTGAACCGTCTCCCCCGTCCTGCGCGCCAGGTCGTCGCCTACGCCTTCTCCGGCGGGGTGACGGCGGTCGCGCATTACGCGCTGCTGATCGGCCTGGTCGAGCTCGGCGGGGTCGATCCCGTTCCGGCCTCGCTCGCCGGCTTCGCGCTCGGCGCCGTGGTCTCCTATTCGCTGAACCGCTGGCTGACCTTCGAGGCGACGCGGAGCCATGGCGAGGCGAGCTGGCGCTTCGGCCTGATCGCCTTCGGCGGCTTCCTGCTGACCGGCGTGCTGATGCACCTCTTCGTCAAGGTCGCCGGCCTGCCCTATCTGCCGATGCAGCTCGTCACCACGCTGATCGTGATGATCTTCACCTTCGCCGGGCACAAATTCTTCTCCTTCGCCGATCGCGAAGGCGCGTGATCACGGCGTCGCGACCGCGGGCGGCAGCGGCTTCCTGGCCGAGAAGGCCATGCGGTGCGGGTTGTGGCCGAAATTCGGGCGGCGCGTGACGGCCTCGAAGCCGGCCGCCTCGACCAGCGCCGAGATGCCGACGGGGCTGTAGGTCGAGAGCCCGTATTGCGCGCGCAGCTTGCGGTAGTCCGAGAAGACCGTGCGCACCAGCCCGCCGAGGGCCGCGACGAAGAAGCCGCCGCGCCAGGCGAAGGCGAGCAATTCGGTCGCGTCGGTCAGGGGCGAGAGGTCGGGCGGGATCACGTCGGCGAGGATGAGCTCGCCGCCGGGCTTCAGCTTGGCGAGCCAGGTCGCCAGCGCCCGCTTCAGCTCGTCCTCGCTCAGATACTGGATCAGCGAATTGGCAACGACGAGGTCGAGCGAATCGTCCGGCAGGGCCTCGACCTCTTCCGGCGAGACGACCGAGAGATTGGCGAGCGCGCCGAAACGGACCTTCAGCTTGTCGCGGACGGTCGGCGCCGCCTCGCAGAGGATCAGCCGGCCGCTGGCGGTGGCGACGAGATCGGCCGAGAGCGCCTCGCCGCAGCCGACATCGAGCACCGCCGCGTCCCGGGACGGCACGGCGGCGGCGATGTCCTGCGCGATGCGGCGGTAATGCAGAGCCTTGTGGCGATCCGAGACGTAGATCGCATGCTCGCCGTTCCAGAAATCACGCCAGGACATCGGGTTTCCCGTTTCGAAACCGGCGCCGGGGCGCCGTCCGCCTAGCCCTAGAGCATGCTGCGAAGAAGTGGCACCGGTTTTTCGCATCGAGCATGCTCTAAACTCTTAGAATCGATCACGTTATCTGCATTTGGACGATGCCGTCCGATGCCGCGTGATCTGGCATGGCTGCGGCAGCTGTGGAGTCAGGTTGATTGCAGGCGCGGTTTACGGCACGTCAGGCGAGCCGATAGCCTGCGCGCGACCGACCGGAGCCTGCCCGACCATGCTGCTGTTGCCGAAACTGCTGAAGCGCTCGATCCGCAAGGGCCGGCTCACCGTCATTGCGCCGGACGGCCAGCGCCATGTCTTCGGCCCGGGCCGGACCGAGTTCGTCTTCGCCGGCAAGCCGGTCGTCGCCGGCGAGGTGACGGTGCGCTTCAAGGACAACAGGATCGAGCGCGAGCTCTTCCTCAACCCCGAGCTCGCCCTGGCCGAAGGCTACATGGACCAGCGCATCGAGTTCGAGGACGGCTCGACCATCCACGACCTCTTGACGCTGTTCTGGATCCAGCGCGGCGAATTGCGCAAGCACCCGCTGCAGGCGGCGATCCGCAAGGTCCGCTTCAAGCTCCGGCGCTGGCGGATGCACAATCCCCTCGGCGTCGCCGGCAAGAAGGTGAAGCACCATTACGACATCCCCACCGAATTCTACCGGCTCTGGCTCGACGAGACGATGACCTATTCCTGTGCCTATTGGCACAGCCCCGAGGTCGGGCTCGAAGCCGCGCAGAAGGCCAAGCTCCGGCACATCGCCGCCAAGCTGAAGATCGAGCCGGGCATGCGCGTGCTCGACATCGGCTCGGGCTGGGGCGAGCTCGCGATCTATCTCGCCAGGGCCTGCGGGGCGAAGGTGACCGGGCTCAACGTCTCGCCCGACCAGATGGCGGCCGCCCAGAAGCGCGCCGAGGCCGCCGGCGTCGGCGATGCCGTGACCTTCGTCAACAAGGACTATCGCGAGCTGACCGGAACCTTCGACCGCGTCGTCTCCGTCGGCATGATGGAGCATGTCGGCGTCGCGCATTATCTCGACTATTTCGAAAAGATCCGCGACCTCATGACCCCCGACGGGATCGCGCTCGTCCACTGCATCGGCCGCGTCGGGCCGCCCGGCTTCACCGGCCCGTTCTTCGACAAGTACATCTTCCCGGGCGGCTATGCGCCGGCGCTGTCGGAGGTCTTCGCCGCGGTCGAGCAGACCGGGCTGTGGCATTCCGACTGCGAGTTCTGGCGCCGGCACTATCACTGGACGCTGGAGGCCTGGCGAGAGCGCTTCATGGCGCACCGGCCGGAGGTGGTGACGATGCTCGGCGAGCGCTTCGCACGGATGTGGGAGTTCTATCTCTCCGCCTGCTCGATCTCCTTCGACATCGGCGGCGACATGGTCTTCCAGCTGCTGCTCGGCCCGCACAAGAGCGCCGTGCCGGTGATCCGGGACTACATCACCGAAGCCGAAGCCGAGCTGGAGCGGCGGGGCTTCTGACGATGGCCGGACAGGTGCCGATCGAGCAGGTCTCGGACCTGCTGCGCGAGGTCGCGGCCGAAGCCGTGATGCCGCGCTTCCAGCGGCTGGCCGAGTCCGAGGTCCGGGTGAAATCGCCCGGCGAGGAGGTCACGATCGCCGACGAGGAAGCCGAGCGGCTGCTCAATCTCCGCCTGCCCGCGCTGCTGCCCGGCTCGCGGGTGATCGGCGAGGAGGCGGTCTCGGCGCAGCCGGAGCTGCTGCAGGGGTTGGGCGAGGGCACCGTCTTCGTGGTCGACCCGGTCGACGGCACCGCCAATTTCGTGAAGGGCAGCCCGTGCTTCTCGATGATGGTGGCGCTGCTGCGCGCGGGCGAGCCCGTCGCCTCCTGGATGCTCAGCCCGGCGACCGGCACGCTCCATGTCGCCGAGCGCGGCTCCGGCGCCTGGATCGATGGCGAGCGCGTCTGGGCCGGGCGGCCGCCGCAATGGGCTGCGCTGCGCGGCGGTGTGCTCACCCGCTTCCTGCCCGCGGAGATGACGGCGCGGGTCACGGCCAATGGCCGGGATCTCGCCGCGATCCTGCCTGGCCTGTTTTGCGCCGGCGAGGAATATCCCGCGATCGTGCGGGGCGAGCAGAATTTCGTGATGTTCTGGCGCGGCCTGCCCTGGGATCACGCGCCGGGCACGCTCTTCCTCGAGGAGGCGGGCGGCCGGGCGGCGCGCTTCGATGGCAGCCCCTACAGGCCCGCCGAGCCGGGCTTCGGCATCCTGGCGGCGCAATCGCCCGAGCTGTGGGACGAGCTGCAGCGGCGGCTGTTCGCGGGTGATTCCTGATGGCGACGCTGAAAGAGATCGTGATCGATTGCGATGTTCCGTCGCGGGTCGCGCGCTTCTGGGCCGCGGCGCTCGATGATTTCCAGTTGCGACCCTATGACGATGCCGAAATCGCGCGGCTGGCCGCGCTCGGCCTCACCCCCGAGACCGACCCGTCGGTGATGCTCGACGGGCCTGCTTTGACCCTGTGCTTCCACTTGCGGACCGGGCCTCGTCCCGAGCGCAATCGCATCCATTTCGACATCCAGGCCGCGGACCGCTCGGCGGAAGTGATGCGCCTGACCGCTCTCGGCGCAACCCTCCTGCGCGAGGCCGAGCAATACACCGTATTGCGCGATCCCGAAGGAAACCAGTTCTGCGTCGTGGCCGCCGGTCAGAACTAGAAGCTTGTTCAAGCATCGAGGGCGGCCGAAGCGGCCTTCGCCGGTTCCTGCACCTGCGCCCAAAGGCCCCACATGCCAAGCGCCGCGACGGTTTGGAGGTGAACGCCATCCGAGGGAGGGCGCGGGGCTGAGGCGGTGTCGTAATCCAGAGCGGAGGCGAAATGCCGAAGCAGCGTCGTTGCCGGCCGCCGCTGCCATGCGCCCCGTCCGAATTCGGCCGGCCAATGCGAGCCGGTCGATGACGGCGGGCCAGCGGGGGAACTATTTACAAGGGTTCTAAGTTGAGGCCACCGGCTGGGATAATCTGGAGGCCGACATGAAGAAGATCGTTCTCGCAGCCGCCCTCGCCATGGCGCCGCTCGTCGCATTCGCCCAGACCTCGACCACGACGACCACCACCATCACGACCGAGCAGCAGAGCAAGGTCCGCGCCTATGTGATGAAGGAGAAGCCCAGCTCCGTGAAGGTGACCGAGTCGGTGACCGTGGGGGCGGCGCTGCCGTCTTCGGTGACGCTGCGCACCTTGCCTGCCGATGTCGGCGTCACGCAGTACAGTTACGCCGTCGTCAACGACAAGACGGTTCTGGTCGAGCCGGGCTCGCGCAAGATCATCCAGGTGATCGAGTAGCGCGTCACCCTCGGCGATCGTCGCGGCAAAGAGGGGTCTCCCTCTTTGCCGTCAGACCGGCCGCAACCGCTGCCTAAGTGTCCGACTGCCTGATCCCGAACTTCCGGGCAAGCTGAACGCGGTTCATGCAGGAGACGTCGTAGCTGACCTGCCGCCCCTTCAGCTCCGGGCGCTTGCCAAACTCCTTCGTCATCGATCCGACGACGCTGTCGACCCGCGCCTCGCAGGCTTCGGCGCTGGTGAAGCTCATCTCGCTGAGATGCGTCGAAGAGCAATTGGGCTCGCCCGCCACGCAGGCGACGATGACCATCGTGAATACGTCCATGAGGGAGCTCGCGTCAGAATCTGCTCGGTGGGGCGGTGAAAGGCCAGCCGGTCAGTCACACCCGCGCGCCGAGGATGATCTGACAGTCATGAGACGACCATTAAACCGTTAATCGAGGGTTAACCATGCGGCGGCCGGCCGGGCGGGCAGCCCTCATCCGCGCTCCGCGCCGCCTTTTCCCATCCGGAACGTGGTTGGAGCGTTGCCCCCGGCGCGATTCTCACCCCACCGGCATCGCCGACATGTCGGCGAAGACGGCTTCGAAGCCATGGCCGTCGGCGTCCTCGAAGGCGCGGTTGTAAAGCCAGCCCAGATCGGTCGCCGGGCGCGGATCGGCCTTGCCGCCGGCGGCGGAGGCGGCCTCGACCATGGCGTCGACCTCGGCGCGGCTCTCCAGGGTGAGCGCCAGCAGCACCTGCGCGCCGGCATGGGCGTCGGCCACGGGCTTGCTGGTGAAGGTCGCGAAATAATCGCGGGTGAGCAGGTGGAAGGTGATGGTGTCGGACCAGACCATGCTCGAAGCCTGGTGGTCGCTGAAATCCGGGTTCCGCCTGCAGCCGATCGCCTCGTAAACGCGGGTCGCGGCCGCGATGTCGGCGACCGGCAGGTTGACGAAGAGCATTTTGGGCATGGTGGTTCTCCTTGTTGCTGCGCGGTCCTCAGAGGTTCCGCTGCACGATCCGCTCGTTCGGATGGATGCAGACCAGTTCGAGCCGGCCCTCGCCGACATTCTCGAAACGGTGCGGGACGTCGGGCGCGGCCACGACGATGTCGCCGGCATGGCCGCGGGTCGTCTCGCCCCCGACGGTGAATTCGGCCTCGCCGCTCCGGACGATCCAGGTCTCGGAATAGGGATGGACGTGCAGCATCGAGCCCTGGCCCGGCTCGGCGTCGACCAGAAAGAACGAGACCGGCCCGCCGAGCGCCTGCCCCTCGAACCGCAGCGTGCGATTGGCGGCGCGCTGCTGATCCTCGGCCCGAAGAATGTTGAACATCGCTGCCTCCCTGATGCGAAAGTGAGTTATCTTCACAGGAAGATATCTAGCAGCAAGGTATCTTCCTGTCAAGATAATTATCTTTGCGCCGAGATATCTTGGCTGGCCGCCGGACGACGTGTATGTCTCGCTGCCGAGATCGTGACAGCCAAGGCACGGAGATGACGAGCGAATCCACGACAGGGGAAGGTGCGGCGCAGGACCATGTCGACCGCCTGCGGGCGCAATGGGCGCGGGAATTGCCGGATCTCGACACCGAGCCGATGGCGATCCTCGGCCGCGCCTTCCGGCTCGGCAACATGGTCAGGTCGAGCATCGAGGCGACCTTCGCCGGCTTCGGGCTCGACCGCGGCGAGTTCGACGTGATCGCGACGCTGCGGCGCTCCGGCCCGCCCTACCGGCTGACGCCGACCGAGATGTACTCGCTGCTGATGATCTCCTCGGGCGGGCTGACGCACCGGCTCGACCGGCTGGAGAAGGCGGGGCTGGTCCGGCGCGAGAAGTCGGCCCAGGACGGGCGCAGCGTGCAGGTCGCGCTGACGGAAAAGGGCGCGGCGCTGGCCGAGCAGGCCTTCCGCACCGACATGGCGAGCGAGCTCGCCTTCCTGCAGCCGCTGGATGCGAGGGAGCGGGAGATGCTGGCGGGGGTGCTGCGGAAGCTGATCCTGGGGATCGAGAAGCGCCAAGTGGAGGCGCAAAGCGTCGAGTGAAGGCACGTCATGCTCGGGCCTGGCCCGAGCATCTCAGGCCGTAAGAAGCTCCGGCCGGTGCCTTCTCGTCATGAGATTCTCGGGTCGGCGCCGGGCGCCGCCCGAGAACGACGATGGGGTCACCGCTTCAGGTTGACGATCACCACCCCGGCCAGCGCCATGGCGCCGCCGATCAGGCCGAGCGCGGTCGGGACCTCGCCGAGCCAGATGAAGCTGATCAGCATCGCCGCCGGCGGCACGCAGTACTGGAAGTTGGCGGCGCGGGCGGCCGGCAGGCGCGACAGGGTGATCGCCCAGGTGCCATAGGCGACGACGCTGGAGACCAGAGCGAGCCAGACCACCGACCAGAGCGCCTGTGCCGGAGCGGCCGGCACCTGCTCCAGCGCGCCGGGCAGGAAGGGCGCGAGGGCGAGGCCGCCGATCGCCATGTTCCAGGCCGCGACGGTGAGCGGCTTGTGTCGGGAAAAGAGCGGCTTCTGCACCACGGTCGAGACCGAGTTGCACAGGGCGGCGCCGAGGATCAGCAGCACGCTGACGCCGATGTCGAGGTCGAGCCCGTTGCCGAGCGCGATCACGCCGATGCCGGCGAAGGCGAGCGCGGTGCCGAGCCAGGCGATCAGGCTGAAGCGCTCGTTCAGCACCAGCATGGCGAGCGCCGCCGTCATGATCGGGTTGGTGTTGATGATGAAGCTCGCCGCGCCCGCCGGGACGACGCGCTGGCCGAGATTGAGGAGGATCGCATAGAGCGCGATGAAGACGATGCCGCCGGTGAGAAAGCGCCAGATGTCGGCGCGCTCGGGCAGCTTCGGGCGCGTGGCGAGCAGGAAGAGCGCCGAGACGGCGCCGGCGATGGCGAAGCGCAGCGCCGCCATTTCGAGCGCGCCGAAGCCGGCGAGCCCGGCCCGGATCGCCGGGAAGGACGAGGCCCAGGCGATCACGGTGAAGGGGATGGTGAAGAGCAGGATGGCGTCGAGCGTGGAGCCGGGCCTCGCGGGGGCTGCGGGAACAGCGGTGGTCATGACGAGCCTCTTTCGGGCGGATGACGGTTCGCTCCCGATAGACGCCTCGGCAAGCTGATTGACAAACGAGTAATTCGATGACGAGCTGTGAGCATGGATCACAGCTCCCCGCTCCCGCCGCTCGACACGCTGCGGGCCTTCGAAGCCGCCGCGCGCTCGGGCAGCTTCTCGGCCGCGGCCGAGGCACTGAACCTCACCCATGGCGCGGTCTCGCGGCAGGTCGCCAAGCTGGAGCACTGGCTCGGCCTGCGCGTCTTCGAGCGCCAGGCGCGCGGAGTCTCGCTGACGCCGGAAGGGCAGCGCCTGTTCCAGCGCACGCAGGAGGCCTTCTCGGTCTTCGCCGACAGCTCCGACCGCTGGAGCGAGCCGCGCGGGGCGGCGGTGGTGCGCTTCAGCGCGACGCCGTCGGTCTGCTCGCTCTGGCTGATGCCGCGCTGGCAGCGCCTGGAGAGCGGCGATCCCGCCTTGCGCATCGTGCTGCAGGTCGACCACCGCAAGGTCGACCTGGACGAAGAGGGAATCGACCTCGCCATCCGCTGCGGCCGGGGCGGCACGCCGGGCCGGGTCTCGGTGCAGCTGTTCGAGGAGTGGTGCTACCCCGTCGCCTCGCCGGAACTGGCCAGGGCGATCGGCGAGGGCAGGCCGGAGCGCTTCCTCGACCAGCCGCTGATCCATGATTCGGATGCCGCCGGCTGGCGCGCCTGGTTCAATGCACAGGGGCTCGACTTCCGGCCGCGTCAGCAGGACCGGCGCTTCGAGGATTACAATCTCGTGCTCGACGCCGCCGCGTGCGGGCTCGGCGTCGCGCTGGCGCGTCCGCCCCTGGCGCAGGCGCAGGTCGATGCCGGACGGGTCGTGGCGGCCGATCGGCGCACCGCGCTCAATCCCGTCTCCTACTGGCTCGATCGGCCGGTCGGCCAGCCCCGGCCGGCGGCGGCGGCGCTGGCGACGAGGATCGCGTGCGAAGCCGGCCTGCCGGCGGGCAAGCTGGCGGGCTTCCTGCGGCAGGAGGCGAAGGCCGCCTGAGATTGCGCCGGGGGTCAGCGCGCGACGAGCGCGTCCACCAGCGTCTGCGACAGCCAGCCGCGATAGCGCTCGACCGGCCAGCCGCCCTCGCAGACCAGCATGCGGTAGACGTCGCGGCTGGTGTACATCCAGAGGATCCGCCGGGCCTCGTCCAGGGACAGGCCGGCCTTCGCCTTGCCGGCCGCGAACAAGGCTCGCACGCGCGCCTCCTGCATTTCATAGCGCAGTGCCTCGAACTCCTGCTCGACCTCGCGCAGGAGCGGCGAGAAGCCGGAGATGTTGCGGAGCAGGCCGAGGTCGCGATCCTCGCTCTCGTAGATCGCGCGGGCGACCTCTGCGGTGAGCCCGATCAGCGCGACCGGATCGGTCACGCCGGCGAGGATGTCCTGGGCCGAGCGGAAGCGGCTGCCGAACAGCGCCCGCTCCATCAACGCGCGCAGGATGCCGGCCTTCGACTTGAACACGGCATAGACCGTCGAGGCGGCGACCTGGGCCCGGTCGCCGATCGCAGCCACCGTGACCCTGTCGACCCCCTTGTCGCCGAAGAGTGCCAGCGCCGCGTCGAGGATGCGCGCGCGCGTCTCCTCGGCCGATTGGGCGCGCATTTGGGAGGAATAGCTGCGTCTGCCGAGTGTTGACATAATTCGATGTAGTTTTCTATATCGGAATCAAGAGGGGTTGGCTTCGCCGCGACGGGGATGCGGCGCTACCGGGGGAGCCTGCTTTGGCAAACGTCATGAGCCAAGTCGATTTCGGCGACTGGTCGATCCGCTGCGCCTGTCTCGCGCTCGGCGCGACGGCGATCTCCTGCGTGGCGCTGATCCTCCTGCATGTCGTCAGCCCGGAATTCGAGCCGTCCTGGCGCATGGTGAGCGAATACGCCAATGGCCGCCAGGGCTGGCTTCTGGCGATCATGTTCTTCGCCTGGGCGGCCGGCTCATTCGCCCTGGCGGGCGCGCTCTGGCCGCTGTCGGCGAGCACGCTCGGCCTGGTCGGGCTCGGGCTGCTCTGCCTCGCCGGCATCGGCCAGGCCATGGGCGGGCTGTTCGACATCAATCACAAGCTGCACGGGCCGGCGGCGATGATCGGCATTCCGGCGCTGTGCGCGGCGGCCGTCGTGCTGACGCTCGCCCTGGCACGTCAGGGTGGGAACGTCGCGCCGCCGCTCTGGTCGGCGCATCTGCCCTGGCTCAGCTTCGTCGCGATGCTGGGCGCTCTCTTCCTGTTCTTCTCGGCGCTGAAGGGCGCCGGCGTCGACATGGCGGCGCAGATCGGCCCGCTGCAGGCGCTGCCGGCCGGGGTCAGCGGCTATGTCGGCTTCGCCAACCGGGCGCTGTTCCTGGCGAGCTATCTCTGGGTCGTGCTGGCAGCGCTGGCGGTGCTGCGGCGCTGAGGCATCAGGGCGCCGCCGCCTCGTATCGCTCAGGCTTTGCCTCGATTGCCGGGCGGCTGTCCCGGTCGAGACGCGCCCGCATCTCCTCGGCCAGGGCGAAGAAGCGGTCGCGCACCGGGCGGGCATGCGGGTTGGCCTGCTCGATGGCGAGGAAGACGGCGGGGCTGTCATGGCGGACCATCTCGGTCGCCTGCATCAGGAGATCGAAACTCGCCGTGGTCATGCGGCGCGGCAGGGGCTCCATCCGGACCAGGATCTTGGCGATGAGATGGGTCAGTCCCTGGACCAGCGCGGCCTCGCGGTCGTGCGCCTCCGGCGTCGTCATGATGACCTCGAGGCCAAGCACCCGGCGCAGGAAGGCGGCGATGCGCCAGGCGCTGGCGCCGCGGATCGGGCAGATCGCGATCTTGAGACCTTTGATGCCGTCGCGCCCGCTCTGCGGGCCGAAGAGCGGGTGGGTGCCGATGATCTCGACGTCCCCGGGCAGCTCCGCCAGCATGGTCCGGGCCGGGCCGATCTTGACCGAGCCGACATCGACGACGATCGCCCCGCGACGCAGATGCGGCCGCAAGGTCGCGATCGCCCCGGAGAGGGCCGCGACCGGCACGGCGAGGATGACGATGTCGCAGGCGGCGATCTCGGCCGGATCGGCGGCGATGATGCCGCCGGCGGCCATATCGGCCGGCAGTGCCGGGTCGAAGGCCAGGAGGCGGCAATGCGGCTCGAGATGGCGGGCGATCAGGCGGCCGAAGGCGCCGAAGCCCATCAGGCCGACGGAGGGATGGGCGGTGTTCAGGACAAGCATCGCGTTTTCCTTCGGGAGGGGCCGCGATGCCGGGTGACTGCCTGATTTCAACCGCCAGCGCGGCGGTTGAGACATGAAGATGCCACCGCCTCTATGAGGACGGGGCGTAATAGTCGCGGGCGAGCAGGCAGGGACCAGTCATGGCCCGCTTAGAGCGCGCGCGAACGGGCCTGTCAATCCAGGGAAGTTTTGTGAACCAGTTCCGTGTCGTCCCGGCCGAAGCGTAGCGAAGAGCCGGAATCCATTCCTGAACCGTTCCGGAATGGATCCCGGGCCTCCCTTCGGTCGCCCGGGATGACCGCGCATTCTTGATGTAAGCTGCAGAAAACGAGCCGCCTCAAGCCACCTTCTTCGCCTTCTCCGTCTCCATCAGCTCGACGAAGCGGGTGAAGAGGTAGTGGCTGTCCTGCGGGCCGGGCGAGGCTTCCGGATGGTGCTGGACGCTGAAGGCCGGGCGGTCGGTGAGCGCGATGCCGCAATTGCTGCCGTCGAAGAGCGAGACATGGGTCTCGGTCGCGTTCGCCGGCAGCGTCGACGGATCGACGGCGAAGCCGTGGTTCATCGAGACGATCTCGACCTTGCCGGTGGTCTTGTCCTGGACCGGATGATTGGCGCCGTGATGGCCCTGCTTCATCTTCATGGTCTGGCCGCCGATGGCGAGGGCGAGCATCTGATGGCCGAGGCAGATGCCGAAGGTCGGGATCTTGCGGTCGAGCAATTCCTTGATGACCGGCACGGCGTATTCGCCGGTCGCGGCCGGGTCGCCCGGGCCGTTCGAGAGGAAGACGCCGTCGGGATCGAGGGCGAGGATGTCCTTGGCGCTCGCGGTCGAGGGCACGACCTCGACCTCGCAGCCGGCCTTGGCGAGCAGGCGCAGGATGTTGCGCTTGACGCCGTAATCGATGGCGACGACGCGGTGCGCCGCGCTCTCGCGCTTGCCGTAGCCGCGCGGCCATTGCCAGGGCGTCTCGTCCCAGTCGTAGCGCTGGGTCGCGGCGACGAGCGGCACGAGGTCGAGCCCGGCCATGTCCGGCAGGGCAGCAGCCTCCTTCTTGAGGCGCTCGATGTCGAACTTGCCGGCCGGGTCGTGAGCGATGACCGCGTTGGGCATGCCCTTCTCGCGGATCAGCGTGGTCAGAGCGCGGGTGTCGACGCCGCAGATGCCGACGATGCCCCGCGCCTTGAGCCAGCCGTCGAGATGCTTCGCCGCGCGCCAGTTCGAGGGCTGGGTCACCGCTGCGTGCAGCACGACGCCGCGCACGCCGGAGGAGGCGGCGGCGTTGACCGTTTCGGTGTCGTCCTCGTTGACGCCGACATTGCCGATATGCGGGAAGGTGAAGGTGATGATCTGTCCGGCGTAGGAAGGATCGGTGAGGATCTCCTGATAGCCGGTCATCGCCGTGTTGAAGCAGACCTCGCCGGGCGCCTCGGCGACGGCGCCGAGGCCGAAGCCTTCGAGCACCGTGCCGTCGGCGAGCACCAGCACGGCGGTGGGGCGCGGCTCGGCCCAGCCCTCTTGTGTGCCCCCTTGCCAGCCTTGCGCGGCGGGGTTTCCTTCGTGAGCGGTCATGTCTATGTCTCGTCCAGGCCGCTCGAAGCTTGCGGCAAGCGTGAAGGCTGCGCGCGTCATGGCGCCGCCGGTCTGGAGCGCGAGCCTTAATCGGCCGCCCGCGCCCCGTCAATGAACGAAGAAGGTTCGTAACATCATGTCCAGCCTGCGCGAGCAGTTCACCGCCGACCTCAAGACCGCGATGAAGGCCGGAGAGAAGGGCAAGGTCGCCGCCATCCGCCTGATCCAGTCGGCGCTGAAGGACAAGGACATCGAGGCGCGCGGCGCCGGCAAGGGCGAGGCCTCGGCCGACGAGATCCTCGCCTTGCTGCAGAAGATGATCAAGCAGCGCCAGGAATCGATCGCGATCTACGACGCGAACGGCCGGCCCGAGCTGGCCGAGGGCGAGCGCGCCGAGGTCGCGGTGATCTCCTCCTATCTTCCCAAGCAGATGAGCGACGAGGAGATCAAGGCGGCGATCGAGGAGGTCATCGCCGAGACCGGCGCCGACACGATCAAGGACATGGGCAAGGTCATCGGGGCCCTGCGCGGCGCCTATGCCGGCCAGATGGACTTCGCCAAGGTCTCGCCGATGGTGAAGCAGTTGCTCGGCGGCTGATCAGCCGGAGCGGCGGCAGGCGCGCCGCGGTCCGATTTCTCGTCATTCCGGACAGGCCGCATGGCGGCGCAGTTCCGGTGTCCATCGCAGAGTTCGGCGCTCTACGATGGATTCCGGCGCTCTGCTTCGCTGCGGCCGGAATGACGGGGTGAGGTTCTCACGGCGAATAGCTCGTGCGCCGCAGCACCCGCTCCTCGATCGCGCCGACGAGGCGGCCATGCTCGGCGGCCGTGCGCTCCTTGATCGCCGCCCATTCGGCGTCCTGCATGAAGCGGGCCCAGCTCTCGCGCATCGTCGCCTCGTCGGGCCAGCGCAGCACGTAGACGAACTCGGTGCGGTCCTTGGCCTTCGCCTCCCACATCGCCGCGATCTCGAAGCCGTAGCGCTTCATGATGCGGGCGGCGTGGTCGCGGAAACGGGCGTGGAAGGCGGCCTTGTTGCCGTCGAAGATCTCGTAGATTCGCAGTTGCTCGATCATGGTCGCTCGTTCGGTTGCGCGGGTCGGGATGGTGAAAAGGGCGGCCGCGGTCAGGGCCGCGGCGATCAGGCCCCATCGTCGCAAGCGGCGTGGCATGGCGAAGACTCTCTCGCTGTTGCTGTCGAGGAGAGGCTGCCAGCCAAGACGGCGGCGGTAAAATATATTGTTGGTTTCAGTTTGATATCATCTGCATATCGCGCGCAGCCTGCCGCAGCATGGCGAGGACATTGTCGCGCGGCAGCGATCGGCGCGTGGCGTCCCAGGCGGCGATCAGCTCGACATGCGTCATTTCCGGCGGCGCCTCGACGGCGATCGGCCGGAAGGCGACGCCGGCGCGCGGCATCAGCGCCAGCGAGGCCGGGATCAGCGCGGCGCCGAGCCCGGCCGCGACCAGGCTGGCGACGGTCTGCATCTGACGGGCCTCCTGGACGATGCGCGGCGAGAAACCGGCGAGGCGGCAGAGGCCGATGATCTGGTCGTGGAAGCCGATGCCGAGCCGACGCGGCGTGCCGATGAATGCGTCGCCGGCGAGAGCGGCGAGCGGAACGCGATCACGCTCAGCGAGCCGATGATCGACCGGCAGCGCGGCCAGGATCGGCTCGCGCAGCAGGGTTTCGCTGGCGAGCTGCGCGCTCATGATGCCGGGCCGGCGCATCAGGCCGATATCGGCCTCGCCGGCGGCGATCGCCGCGATCTGCTCGGCGGTGGTCGCCTCGCGCAGGACGAGCTCGACGCCGGGGTACTCCGTGCGGAAGCGGCGCAGCGCCGCCGGCAGCAGGTCATGGGCGGTGCCGACGAAGGTGATCGAGAGGCGGCCCGCCCGGCCGGCGGCGACGGCCTGCGCTTCCCGGATACCCTCGTCGATGAGGGCGAGAACGCGCCGGGCGCTGCCGACGAAGGCCGCGCCGGCGGGCGTGAGCGCGACGCTGCGGTTGCTGCGCTCGAACAGAGGCAGGCCGAGCGCATCCTCGAGCTTGCGGATCGCCTGGCTGAGCGGCGGCTGGGCCATGTGCAGGCGCTCGGCGGCGCGGTGGAAGTTCAGTTCCTCGGCGACGGCGATGAACTGGCGCAGCAGCCGTGTCTCGACCGCGGGCGGCATCAGGCCCGCTCGATATCGGTCTGGGTGAAGTCCTCGCCCTTGTAGAGCAGGGGCCAGCCGCGCGACCTGGCGAGCGCGTAGGCGGCGCAGTCGCCCATGTTCAGCTTGGCGGGATGGCGGCCCTTGCCGTAGCGGCGATAGGCGTCGAAGGCGAGATTGGAGAGCTCCTCGTCGAAGGGGACGACATGAACTGCGTAGTCCAGCAGAAAGTCGTCGATCAGTTCTGCGGGCAAACCTTTCGTAAAGGTTAGCACCAGGCGCGCTTCCAGGAGGTTCATTGCCGAAAAGTCGCGTTGCGTGGCGAGCTGGAGACTGTCGATGAAAGCCATTCGCTCCGGCTCGCCGGCCAGGCAGGCAACGACCGCTGAGGTGTCGATGACGAGTTTTACCGCATCCCGTTCTCGTCATACCCGATCGCGTCGTCCATCTCCTGCTTGGTCATGCTGTGGTCTGTCGGCTCGATGCCATACTTCTTGTACAGGGCTTCCAGCCTGCGCCGTCCCTCCGCCACCCGCCGCGCCTTCTCCTCCTCGGACAGTTCGTCCTTGTCGAGCTCGCTCCTGACAGCCAGGCGCACGGCCTCGGTCAGGCTGAGCCCGCGCCGGCGCGCGAGCTGGCGCACCGCCTTCTCCGTCTCCGGGTCCTTGATGTTGAGCGCCACGGCTTTCTTCCTTTTTCGCGATTTTCTTTATCATATGGGGCTTGCTGTGGATATGGACCATAAGCCCGGCGACCGCGGTTTCCGCGGTTGGCAAGCGGGCGCGCAGCGGCCAGATAGGAAGCCATGAAGTTCCCGCCCTCCGTCCTTGAGGAGATCAAGGCGCGGCTGCCGGTCTCGGCGGTCGTGGGCAAGCGCGTGCGCCTCGCCAAGGCCGGGCGGGAATGGAAGGGGCTCTCGCCCTTCAACGCCGAGAAGACGCCGTCCTTCTTCGTCAACGACCAGAAGGGCTCCTTCTTCGATTTCTCTTCGGGCAAGAACGGCGACATCTTCAAGTTCGTGATGGAGACCGAAGGGCTCTCCTTCCCCGAGGCGGTCGAGAAGCTCGCCTCGGAGGCCGGCGTCGCCCTGCCGAAAGTCTCGTTCGAGGCGCAGGCGCAGGAGGAGAAGCGCAAGGGGCTGCACGAGGTCGTCGAACTCGCGGCGCGCTTCTTCGAGGCCGAGCTGCAATCCGAGCGCGGCGGGCTGGCGCGGCGCTATCTGTCGGGGCGCGGGCTGGAAGGGAAGGCGCGCCAGCTCTTCCGCCTCGGCTACGCCCCGCCCGACCGGTTCGCGCTGCGCGACCATCTCGCCGGCAAGGGGGTGAGCGCCGAGCTGATGATGGAGGCCGGGCTCCTCGTCCATGGCGAGGAGATCGCCGTTCCCTATGACCGCTTCCGCGACCGGATCATGTTCCCGATCCACGATGCGCGCGGGCGGGTGGTCGCCTTCGGCGGCCGGGCGATGAGCGCCGACGTGCCGGCCAAATACCTGAACTCGCCGGAGACGCCGCTCTTCCACAAGGGCGCGCTGCTGTTCAACCACCACAATGCCCGCAAGGCCGCGCACGATAGCGGCCAGGTGATCGTGGTCGAGGGCTATGTCGACGTGATCGCGATGACGCTCGCCGGCTTCCCGCAGGTGGTGGCGCCGCTCGGCACGGCGCTGACTGAGGATCAGCTTTCCCTGCTCTGGCGCATGGCCGGCGAGCCGGTGATCTGCCTCGACGGCGACAAGGCGGGCCGCAAGGCGGCTGGGCGGGCGATCGACCTCGCGCTGCCGCTGCTCGAGCCCGGCCGCTCGCTCGCCTTCGCGCTGCTGCCGGAAGGGCAGGACCCGGACGATCTCGCCCGCTCGGGCGGCAAGCCGGCGATCGCCGAGGTGATCGGGGCGGCGAGGCCGCTGGTCGACATGCTCTGGGCCCGCGAGTTCGAGGCGAGCCAGCTCGACACGCCCGAGCGGCGCGCCGCCTTCGAGCGCCGGCTGAGGGAGCCGCTCGGCCAGATCCGCGACGAGGCGACGCGCCGGCACTACCGCCGCGAGATCGACGAGCGCCTCGGCCAGCTCTTCGCGCCGCCGCAGCAGGAGCGCTTCGAGGGGCGGCGACAGAGCGGCTTCGGCGGCGGTTCGCGCGGCGGGCGCGGCGCCTGGCGCGGCAACGAGCGGCCACCGCTTTCGCTGGTGCGGCCGAGCCCGCAACTCGTCAGCTCGCCGCTGCTGCAGCGCCGGCATGGCGAGAACCCGCGCGAGGCCTTCATCCTGCTGGCGCTGGCGAGCCATCCCGACCTCGTCATGCGCTGCGTCGACGAGATCGCCGATCTCGCGCTCGACGGGCCGGCGGCGGAGCGCTTCCGCCAGGCGCTGCTCGACGCGGCGATCGAGGGCAGCTTCGACCAGGAGTCGTTCGGGCGCAGGCTGGAGCAGACGCGCGTCGCCGAGGCGCAGGCGGCGCTGCTCGCCGTCACCCAGCCGGCCGAGCGGCTGAAGCTCGCGCAAACGGCTGATCCGGAATCGGTTTTTGATTCGATTCGGCAGGCTCTCGTCTTGCATCATCGCGCACGCACGCTACATAGCGAGCTGAAGGCAGCCGAACGCGCATTGGCTGACGAACCAACGGAAGCCAATTTCGCCTGGATGAAGGACGTCAAGGCCCGGCTCGAGACGATCGAGGGGACCGAGGCGAATTCCAACGACTGATCAGGCAGGGCGCGTTGCTTTTCGTCGGCAGTTTCGGAGATCGCTTTTAGGATGGTGCACGATTCATCAACGATGGTCGGCGCTATCTGCGAGGATCGAGTTGGGTGGGTGCGCGGCAGCGACAGCAGCCGCGGCGCCCTTTTCTGCGTCGGAGCGGCAGCGCCGGCGCGCAAGATGGCGGAGCGCTGATTGATGGCGACCAAAGTGAGCGAGCGGGACAAGTCCGAACCGGGGTCCCCGGAAGCGCCCCCGAGCACGGACAGCCCGCTCCTCGACCTGACCGATCAGGCCGTCAAGCGGATGATCAAGCTCGCCAAGAAGCGCGGCTATGTCACCTATGACGAATTGAACGAGGTCCTGCCCTCGGAGGAGTTCACCTCCGAGCAGATCGAGGACGTGCTCGGCCAGCTCAGCGAGCAGGGCATCAACGTCGTCGACAACGAGGATCCGGAGGCGGCCGGCGAGGAGCGCGCGGCACGCGGCAAGGACGATGGCGAGGACGAGGCCGAAGGCGGCGATCTCGTCGAGGCCTCGCGCTCGGCCCTGCCGGTCGAGACCAAGCGCAATCTCGAGCCGACCGAGCGCACCGACGATCCGGTGCGGATGTATCTGCGCGAGATGGGCTCGGTCGAGCTGCTCTCGCGCGAGGGCGAGATCGCGATCGCCAAGCGCATCGAGGCCGGGCGCGAGGCGATGATCGCGGGGCTCTGCGAGAGCCCGCTGACCTTCCAGGCGATCATCATCTGGCGCGACGAGCTGATGGAGGGCAAGGTCCTCCTGCGCGACATCATCGACCTCGAGGCAACCTATGCCGGCCCGGACGGCAAGAACCCGGCGCAGCTGCCGGGCGAGGGCGAGGAAGGCGAGGGCGAGGAGCCGGCCGAGGCCGCCGCCGACGGCGCGCCGCCCGAAGGCATGGACGACGACGACATGGAGAACAACGTGTCGCTCTCGGCCATGGAGGCCGAGCTGAAGCCGCGCGTGCTCGAGACCTTCGATTCGATCGCGAGCAACTACACCAAGCTGCGCCGCCTGCAGGACCAGGACATCGCCAACCGGCTGGAGAACGCCAAGCTCACGCCCTCGCAGGACCGCAAGTACAAGAAGCTGAAGGACGACATCATCGTCGCGGTGAAGTCGCTCTCGCTCAACAACAACCGCATCGAGGCACTGGTCGAGCAGCTCTACGACATCAACAAGCGCCTGATCTCGCACGAGACCCGGCTGCTGCGCCTGGCCGAGAGCTATGGCGTCGCCCGCGACGACTTCCTGAAGCAGCATATCGGCGGCGAGCTCGATCCGAAATGGCTGCTGCGCGTCTCCAAGCTCGGCTCGCGCGGCTGGAAGGAGTTCGTCGCGCAGGAGAAGGAGCGGATCAAGGACCTGCGCGAGGACATCCATACGATGGCCTCGGAGACCGGCCTGGAGATCCAGGAGTTCCGCAAGATCGTGCTGATGGTCCAGAAGGGCGAGCGCGAGGCCAGACAGGCGAAGAAGGAGATGATCGAGGCGAATCTGCGCCTCGTCATCTCGATCGCCAAGAAGTACACGAACCGCGGCCTGCAGTTCCTCGACCTGATCCAGGAAGGCAATATCGGCCTGATGAAGGCGGTCGACAAGTTCGAGTACCGCCGGGGCTACAAGTTCTCGACCTACGCGACCTGGTGGATCCGGCAGGCGATCACCCGCTCGATCGCCGACCAGGCCCGCACCATCCGCATCCCGGTGCACATGATCGAGACGATCAACAAGATCGTCCGGACCTCGCGCCAGATGCTGCACGAGATCGGCCGCGAGCCGACCCCGGAGGAACTGGCCGAGAAGTTGGCGATGCCGCTGGAGAAGGTGCGCAAGGTCCTGAAGATCGCCAAGGAGCCGATCTCGCTGGAGACCCCGATCGGCGACGAGGAGGACAGCCATCTCGGCGACTTCATCGAGGACAAGAACGCAATCCTGCCGATCGACGCGGCGATCCAGAGCAATCTGCGCGAGACGACGACGCGCGTGCTGGCCTCGCTCACGCCGCGCGAGGAGCGCGTGCTGCGCATGCGCTTCGGCATCGGCATGAACACCGACCACACGCTCGAAGAGGTCGGCCAGCAGTTCTCGGTGACGCGCGAGCGCATCCGCCAGATCGAGGCGAAGGCGCTGCGCAAGCTCAAGCATCCGAGCCGGAGCCGGAAGCTCAGGAGCTTTTTGGACAACTAGTCGACCGGACCGGTCCGGAGAGTGCAGAAGGGCGGCGCGAGCCGCCCTTTTTCGTTGGCGCTCAGCCTGTCGGCGCGACGATCATCGCCGTCAGCCGGCGCGCCACCGGCAGGGCCAGCAGCAGCACCGGGAAGGCTACCAGCCAGGAGAGGCCCCAGGCGCTCGGCCAGCTCTGCAGGAAAGCGGGCGTCGGGCCGAGCACGCGCAGCGTCGAGATCCCCGAGACGATCAGGGTCATCAGGCCGGAGAGGATCAAGGGCGTGACGAGCGCGCCATAGCGCGCCGGCAGCTTGCGGACAGGGATCATCGGAAAGGTTCCTCAGGCAGGCGGCGCCGTCCTTAGCGTCTGGCATCCGGACGGCGTAAAAGCCGGGTGGATGCGTTGCCTGACGTGAGACGCTTACGGCCGTCCGAGGGGACGCCTGCTGCCCTTATGGTCGAGCTGTGCCCGGGGCAAGCAAAATCGGTTCAGGCCGCCACAGTTCCGCAGGAGCATGCTGCCAAAAAGCGGCAATGGTTTTTCGCAGCGGGCCTGCTCTAAACTCTGAGAATCGATCACCTTATCCAAGGTAAGCCCGATGATCGGGGCTTCCCCGGAGGAGCACAGATGACCGGTATCCCGACTGCCGCCGAGATCGAGGCCGCCAGGGCGGCGCTGCAGGCGAATCTCCCGCTCCAGCCGAAGAAGGACGCGGAAGGCTCGACCTCCGGGGATGCGATCGGCGGCGCACTCGACATCGCCGGCAATGTCATGGTCGAGGGCGTCGGCGAGGTGGTCGGCGCCGTCGTCGGCGCCGTGATCGAGGGCGCGGGGACCGCGGTGGCCGCGACCGGCGCGGCGGTCGTCAGCGTCATCGGCGGCATCTTCGAGGGGCTGGGCTAGCAAGGCGCCTGCGAGCGCGGTATCGATGCGGCTCCGACATCGTCGCAGGGCGCGGAGCAACCCATGTCGCCAGAATTCCTGCTGACCTCGCTGATCATCGTCGCTTCGCCCGGCACGGGCGCGATCTACACCATCGCCGCCGGGCTGACGCGGGGAGGCCAGGCGAGCGTGCTCGCCGCCTTCGCCTGCACGCTCGGCATCGTGCCGCATCTGATCGCCGCGATGATGGGTCTGGCGGCGCTGCTTCACGCGAGCGCGCTCGCCTTCGAAATCGTCAAATATGCTGGCGTCGCCTATCTGCTCTGGATGGCCTGGCAGACGCTGAAGGAGCAGGGCGCGCTCAGCGTCGAGACCGGAAGCGACAAGCGTTCGACCTGGCGCGTGCTGGTCGACGGCGTCGCGATCAACGTGCTGAACCCGAAGCTCTCGATCTTCTTCGTCGCCTTCCTGCCGCAGTTCATCGCGGCCAACGAGGCGAGCCCGCTGGCGCGCATGCTCGAGCTCTCGGGCGTGTTCATGGCGATGACCTTCGTCGTTTTCGCGCTCTATGGCCTGTTCGCCGCGGCGATGCGCGACAAGGTGGTGAGCCGGCCGGCGGTGATGGCCTGGCTGCGGCGCAGCTTCGCGGCGGCCTTCGTCGCGCTCGGCGCCAGGCTGGCGCTGACCGAGCGGTGAGGCAGACCCGCCTGACGGTCGAGACGCGCGGGGCCGGGCTCTACGAATTCACCGATGCCGCCGTGCGCTTCGTGCGCGAGGCTGCGGTCGAGGCCGGCCTGCTGACGCTGTTCGTGCGCCACACCTCCTGCTCGCTCCTGATCCAGGAGAACGCCGATCCGGATGTCCGGCGCGACCTCGCCGCCTTTTTCGCCCGGCTGGCGCCGCCGGCGGACGATCCGGCCATGGCCTACCTGACCCATCGCGCCGAGGGGCCGGACGACATGCCGGCCCATATCAAGGCGGCGCTGCTGCCGGCCTCGCTGTCGATCCCGGTGAGCGGCGGCCGGCTCGCGCTCGGGACCTGGCAGGGCCTCTACCTGTTCGAGCACCGCGACCATCCGCACCGGCGCGAGGTCGTGCTGCATCTGGCATAGCCCAGGGTCGCGCCGTCATTCCGGGGCGCTGCGTAGCAGCGAGCCCGGAATCCATGACCACCAAGGTTCACGAGAAGGCGCGTCGGCGCCGCGCCTCTTTCGGACGCTCCGTGTTCATGGATTCCGGGCTCAGACCCGCGGCCCGCTCCGGAATGACGGCGGATACACCAGCCGCATGAAGGTGCCGTAGCAATCGTGCAGCTCCTGCGGCGACAGGCCGAGGTCGAGCTGCTGGAAGCCGATGAAGGCGGCGTATTCGATGCGGGCCAGTGCACGCGCCTCCGCCGGGGCGAAGCACCGGCTCTCGCCGTGGAGCTTCTCGAGATAGGCGATGCGCTCGCGGTCGACCGCGGCACAGGTCGCGGCGACGCCTGCGTCGAGCTGGGCGAGGCGGCGCATGCCCTGCTCGATGCGGCCGTCGAGGGCGAGCGCCATCCGGTCGAGCGCGAGCAGCCTGTCGCGCGGCGCCTCGCCTCTGTCGGCCTCCTGCATCAGACGGAGCGTAAAGGTCTCGCGCCAATGCCCGGCGAGCGCCGAAAGATAAGCCTCGATCGCCGGAAAATGCGCGTAGAAGGAGCCCTTGGTCTTGCCGGCGCGGCGGCAGAGCGCCTCGATGGTCAGCCCGGCCGGCCCCTGCTCGGCGAGCGCGGCGAGGCCGAGCTCGAGCCAGTCGTTCCGGCGGAAGCGCAACGGGGCAGGGGTGGTCACGGCCACAGGCCGATCGCACCGCTGAGCGCGATCGCCGCGAACAGCGCCCATTGCGGGAAATGCGCGATGCGCAGGCCGAACAGCCCGATCATGGCGAGGCTCCACAGGCCGAACAGGGCCGCGCCGCCCGTGGCGAAGAGCGCGAGGTCGCGGCTGCCCTGATCGGTCGCGACGAGGCCGAAGGCGAGCGCCAGCGCCGCGAGCACGATGGTCACCAGGTGCCAGCAATAATACAGCGTGAACTTCGGCACGGCATGCAGCCGTTCGGCCGCCAGCAGGGGCGCGGCGATCTCGCGGCCGCCGAGGAGGGCATGGATCAGCGTGGTCGCGGCCGCGAGCACGGCGGCAAGGGCGAGCCAGGCGTTCAAGGGCACCTCCAAAATCATACCATCTAGTATGGTACTATTTTCTAGGCACCGTGCAAGTGCCCTGTCTGCGACGGTGTGGGGAGGGGGGCCTTCGCCCGCGCGGCGAGCCGCCGGCACCTCGGCGCCGGGCCCTCAACGGCCGGCATAATGCTCCGGCGGCGGAGGCTCCCAGGACCGGCCAGTGGCGACCAGGCAGCTCATCCCATGCGGCAGGGGCGGGGAGGGCGCGGGCGCTCCACCAGAGGTGCCGGGGCCCTTGGCGCAGCCCGCCGCATCTGCGCTATACACCACCAGTCAGACGGAGTGCGCCATGTCCTTCCTCAAATCCCTGTTCGGCCGCAAGGAGCCCAAGTCCGCCGGCCCGGCCGCGCCGCTCAAAAGCACCGAGTACAAGGGCTTCACCATCCATGCGACGCCGTTTCCCGAAGGCGGGCAGCAACAGCTCGCCGGCGTGATCGAGAAGGAGATCGACGGCGAGCTGAGGAGCCACCGCTTCATCCGGGCGGACCGGTTTCCGGGGGCGGAGGAGGCGGCGGACTTCGCCATCGTCAAGGCGAGGCAGTTGATCGACGAGCAAGGCGAACGCTTGTTCAAATAGAATTCCAGCGTCATCTCTAGTTCGTCGCGGCGATGCTTCCAGTTCCCGCTGCGCCGGCAAAGCTATAAAAGTTTATAATTAGGCAGCGATTTGGTTTTCCTTGGGGTATCGGCGGATTTTGAGTCAAATTATACCATACTCTGAATTTCTTCCTTTGCGATCGAAGCGGCGATTTCGTCCTGCGGTCGAGACTGGTCCCTGCCATTTAAAACTTTATTCGGCTTTTGCGGCTTTGATGTCGCTACTGAGTTCGCCGGTGTCGAGATCAATTGCATGCCCCTGAATGCCGCTGGCAGCAAGATGCCGGATGAAGCCGAGGATGCCGGGTCAGGCTGCGTCGACGACAGGCGGTTTCGCGAGATGGTCGCGCGGCTGCCATTGGCGCTGTACACGACCGATGCGAGCGGCCGCGTGACCTATTTCAACCCGGAGGCGGCGCGGCTCGCCGGACGCGAGCCGCGGCTCGGCGAGGACCGCTGGTGCATCAGCCACCGCCTGTTCCAGCTCGACGGCTCGCCCCTTGCCGCCGAGGACTGCGCGCTGGCGATCGCGCTGCGCGAGCGACGGGAGATCCGCGGTGCCGAGGCGCTGCTCGAACGCCCCGACGGCAGCCGCGTGCGGATCATGCCGCTGGCCTCCCCGCTCTATGATTCGCGGGGCGGACTCTGCGGCGCGATGAACCTCATGATCGACCTCTCCGCCCTGGCGCAGGCCGCGCCGGGCGTGGCGGCGGCCCGGCATCATCTCGCCGAGGACCTGGAGACGGCGATCACGCGAAAGCAGCTGCATCTGCATTATCAGCCGGTATTCTCGGCGGCCGGGCAGCTGACCGGCTTCGAGGCACTGGCGCGCTGGGTCCATCCGGAGCGGGGCGTGATCTCCCCGACGGACTTCATTCCCGCGGCCGAGGAGAGCGGCCTGATCCTGCCGCTGGCACGGGAACTGCTGCTCCAGGCCTGCACCGAGGCGGCGCGCTGGGAGAAGCCGCTGCGCATCGCCGTCAACGTCTCGCCGCTGCAGTTCCGCCATGGCGACTTGCCCGGGCTGATCGACGAGGTGCTGATCGAGACCGGGCTCGAGCCCGAGCGGCTCGAGCTCGAGATCACCGAAGGGGTGATGATCACCGATTTCGACCGCACCATGCTGGTGCTGCACCGGATCAAGGCGCTCGGGGTGCGCATCGCGCTGGACGATTTCGGCACGGGTTACTCCTCGCTCTCCTATCTGCACATGTTCCCGCTCTCGACGCTGAAGATCGACCGCAGCTTCGTCGCCAATCTCGGCGTCGCCTCCGAGGCGGCGGCGATCACGCGGGCGGTGATCGCGCTCGGCCACGCGCTCGACATCGAGGTGGTGGCGGAAGGCGTCGAGACGCGCGAGCAGCTCGATTTCCTCATCGACGAGGGCTGCAACTACATGCAGGGCTATATGCTCGGCCGGCCGCTTCCGGGGGAGCAATATGCCGACCTGACCGGGCGCAAGGGCTGAGCCGGCCGCGGCGTTCCGACGCGGAAACGGATCGCGGTCCCGGCCGTTCCCTGAGCTGAGCCAGCAACCAGGGAGAGAGCCATGGCCTCGTTGAACGGCAAGTCGATCCTCATCCTCGCCACGCACGGCTTCGAGCAATCGGAGCTCGAGGTGCCGCATGCGAGGCTGAAGGAAGCCGGCGCCACCGTGCATGTCGCCTCGCCCGAAACCGGCGAGATCAAGGGCTGGGACAAGAAGGACTGGGGCCGGCCGGTCAGGGTCGACAAGAGCCTGGACGAGGTCCGCGCCGACGCCTACGACGCGATCGTGCTGCCCGGCGGGCAGATGAACCCCGACACGCTGCGCGGCAACGACAGGGCGATCGCCCTGATCAAGGAGTTCTTCGCCCAGGGCAAAGTGGTCGCCGCGGTCTGCCATGCGCCCTGGCTGCTGATCGACAGCGGCATCGCCAAGGGGCGCAGGCTGACCTCCTACAAGACGATCAGGCAGGATCTGGTGAACGCCGGAGCGCAATGGGAGGACAGCGAAGTCGTCGCCGACAAGGGCGTCGTCACCTCGCGCAATCCCGGCGATCTGCCGGCCTTCGTCGCCAAGATCGTCGAGGAGGTCAACGAGGGCCGGCACGAGCACCGCGCCGCCTGACCTTTCAAGGGCGCGATGCGCCCTCGTGCAGCTCCGCCAGCAAGGCCTCGCCACTCCAGCGCGGCGGGGCCTTCTGCCTTTCGGCCGCATGGACGAGAGCCGTCAGGCGGGCATTCACCGGCGCCTGCCGCCCGAGACGCCCGGCGAGCCGCACCACCTCGCCGTTGATCCAGTCTATTTCGGTGGGGCGGCCGGCGGCGAGGTCGTCGGCCATGGAAGAGCGCGCCGTGGGGTCGATCGCCAGCATGCCGCGGGCGAGACGGGCGAAGAGCGCGTCGGGCAGGCGCAACAGCAGCGGAATCCAGCGCGCCGGCAGCGGCGTCAGTCGGGCCGGCCGGATGCCGGCCTGCGCCATGAGGTCGAGCGCCTCGCTTTGGGCGAGGGCGAGGCAGCGGCGATAGTCGCGCTGCGCCAGCTCCCGTTGCAGGGGCAGGCCAGAGAGGGCGTTGACGGCATTGTTGAGGTTGAAGAGCAGCTTCGCCCATTGCACCGGCAGCATGTCCCGGTGGCGGCGCAGGGCGAAGCCGGCGCGGCCGAAATCGGCGAGGAAAGGCGCCAGTGCCGACGCGTCCTCGACCTCGGACTCGCCCTCCGACGCCTGATGGAAGGCGCCGGGGCCGCGCCCGACGACGTTGAACGGCACCATGCCGGGAAGCACGGTCCGGCCCGGCAAGGCGGCGCGCAGGGTTTCGGTGTTGCGCAGGCCGTTCTGGAAGCTGATCACCAGGGCGGCCGGGCGAACCACTTCCGCAAGCTCGGCAGCCGCCTGCGTGGTGGCGCCGGATTTGACGGTGACCAGGACGAGATCGGCGGCCGCGGCCGCCTCGGGGCCGGTCGAGAAGGCGATGGCTTCCGGAGCGAGGCGCCAGTGCCGGCCGTCGTAATGCGAGAGCGTCAGCCCGTGACCTCGAAGCTCCGCGCCGAGGCCGGGGCGGCCGACGAAGGCGACCTCTGCGCCGCCGGCGGCGAGCCGGCCGCCGAGATAGCAGCCGATCGCGCCGGCGCCGTAGATGCAGATCCTGGCCATCGCCCCTCCGGAACAGGCTGGTTCAGCATGCCGAGGACGCCGCTCCGATGGCAAGCAGCCCCGGGCGGGGACGCCGGCCGGGACCCCCCATCGGCGCCGCATCGCCCCGCGACGCGCGCCCTTGTGGCCGTGTCGGGCGCTGCCTAAAGCTCAGGCACGGAGACGATTATTCTCCGCCGGTCGGTGAGGACACATGAACGCTCAGGATGCGCGCTACGCGCCGGATTCGGCCTATGCCTGGATGAGGCTGGCGCTTGCCCTGCTGATCGGCACGGTCGCCTGCGTCGGTTCCTGGTCACCGGTCGTGGTGGTGACGGCGGTGCAGCAGGAGTTCGGCGTCCTGCGCGCCGACGCCTCGCTGCCCTATACCTGCGCGATGATCGGCTTCGGCATCGGCAACATCGCCATGGGCCGGCTGGCCGACCGGACAGGCATCGTCACGCCGATCGTGCTCGGGGCGCTGCTGCTCGGCGGCGGCTACGCGCTGGCCTCGATCGCCGGCTCGCTCTGGCAGTTCGCGCTGGCGCACGGCTTCCTGATCGGGCTCGGCGCCGCGACCGGCTTCTCGCCGCTGATCGCCGACCTGTCGCACTGGTTCCGGCGCTATCGCGGCCTCGCCGTCGTCTTCGGGGCCTCGGGCAGCTATCTCGCCGGCATGTTCTGGCCGCAACTGATCAACTGGGGCGTCGAGACCCATGGCCTGCGCACGACGCATCTGTGGCTCGGCATCGCCTCGCTGGTCGTGATGCTGCCGCTGGCGCCCCTGTTCCGGCGCCGGCCGAGCGCCGCGGCGATCGCCGCGGCCGAGGCGGTGAGCGCCGGGGCGCGCGGCAGCCTCGGCCTCTCGCCGAACCAGCTGCAGCTGCTCCTGGTCGTCGCCGGCTTCTGCTGCTGCGTCGCCATGTCGATGCCGCAGGTCCATATCGTCGCCTATTGCAGCGACCTCGGCTACGGTGTGGCGCGCGGCGCCGAGATGCTCTCGGTGATGATGGCGCTCGGCATCGTCAGCCGGATCGGCTCCGGCTTCGTCGCCGACAGGATCGGCGGCACGGCGACGCTGGCGCTGTCCTCGCTGATGCAGGGCATGGCGCTGTTCCTCTATCTCTGGTTCGACGGCTTGAGCTCGCTCTTCGTCGTCACCGGCATCTTCGGCCTGTTCCAGGGCGGGATCGTGCCGATGTATGCGGTGGTGATCCGCGATTACATGCCGCCGCGCGAGGCCGGCGTGCGCATCGGCGTCGTGATGTCGGCGACGGTCTTCGGCATGGCCTTCGGCGGCTGGGTCTCCGGGCTGATCTTCGACGCCACCGCATCCTACCGGCTCGCCTTCCTCAACGGCCTCGCCTGGAACCTGATGAACCTCTCGATCGTCTGCTGGCTGATGCTGAAGGCGCGGCCGAAGCTGGCGGCGGCGTGAGGCTGTCGCGGGCCCCGCGAGCGTGGCGAAGCGGGACCAGGAAGGCCCGCTCGGCTTTCCGGAGCGCCGTCTCGCCGACGCCGGTCGCGATGACGGCTGGAGTCAGCCCGGCTCGGCGCCCGGCCGGTAGGTGCCGAAGCACCAGACATGGCCTTCCGGATCCTTGCAGATGAAGTCGCGGCTGCCATAGGGCTGGTCGGTCGGCTCCATGCAGATTTCCGCTCCGGCCGCGCGAGCCCGCTCGCAGAGCGCGTCGATCTCCGTCGTCGCGACATAGGGCGAGGCGGTGGTGCCGCCGAGCTCGGCCGGGCGCGAGACGAGCTTGCCGAATTCGTTGTTCTCTGACGAACCGAGCATGACGAAGCTCTCGCCCATGCGCAGCTCGCCATGGAGCAGCGTCCCGCCATCCTCGGAATAATAGGCGGCATGCTTCTCGAAGCCGAAGGCTTCGATCAGCCAGTCGTACATGCGCGGCGCATCGGCATAGCGCAGCGAGATGCAGATCATCGGCGGTGGCGTGCTCATCGCGCTCCTCCTTCGGCGGCCTGACTTGACGCAGCATGCGCTCTCGTCAATCTCGGCTCAACCACGGGGGAAACGCCATGCTTCTGACCACGCTCGCCGGCAGCCTGCCCAAGCCGATCTGGCTCGCCGAGCCGGAGCGGCTCTGGGCGCCCTGGAAGCTGGAGGGCGAGGCGCTCGAGGCGGGCAGGCGCGACGCCACCATTCTGTCGGTCAAGCTGCAGGAGGATGCGGGGCTCGACATCGTCGGCGACGGCGAGCAGGCGCGGGTGCATTTCGTGCACGGCTTCCTCGCCAATCTCGACGGCATCGACTTCGCCAAGAAGACGATCATGGGCATCCGCAACAATCGCTACGAGGCGGAGGTGCCGACCGTGACCGGGCCGATCCGGCGCAAGGGGCCGGTGCACAGGATGGAGGCGCAGGCGGCGCGGGCGCACACGACACGCAAGCTGAAGTTCACCCTGCCGGGGCCGATGACGATCGTCGACACCATCGCCGACGAGCATTACGGCCGCCGCGAGGACCTCGCCATGGCCTTCGCCGCGGTGCTGAACGAGGAGGCGAAGGAGCTGCAGGCGATCGGCGTCGACGTCGTCCAGTTCGACGAGCCGGCCTTCAACGTCTACATGGGCGCCGTCGCCGACTGGGGCATCGCCTGCCTGGAGCGGGCGGCGCAGGGGCTCTCGGTCACCACCGCCGTGCACATCTGCTATGGCTACGGCATCAAGGCCAATATCGACTGGAAGGCGACGCTCGGGGCGCAATGGCGCCATTACGAGGAGACCTTCCCGGTGATCGCGAAGAGCACGATCGACCAGGTCTCGCTCGAATGCCGCAACTCCAGGGTGCCGCTCGAGCTGATCCGCCTGCTCGACGGCAAGGACGTGCTGGCCGGCTGCATCGACGTCGCCAGCAACGTCGTCGAGACTCCCGAGGAGGTGGCCGCGACGATCCGCGCGGTGCTCGCTCATGTCGCGCCGGAGAAGCTCTATCCCTGCACCAATTGCGGGCTGGCGCCGATGCCGTTCGACGTCGCCTATGGCAAGCTCGCGGCGCTGGCCGCCGGCGCCGCCCTGGTGAGACGCGAACTCGGCGTCGCCTGAGCGCCGATGCGCGAGCTCCGCTTCGAGCGCCGCCATGAGCGGCTCGCCCCCTTCCGGCGCTTTGTCGTGCGCATGGGCCGGGCGGTGCTGCTCTGGCTGGGGCTCACCCTGGTCGGGCTCGCGATCGGCATGGCCGGCTACGCCGCCAGCGAAGGCATGAACGCCACCGACGCCTTCGTCAACGCGGCGATGATCCTGTCGGGCATGGGGCCGGTCAGCGAGCTGAAGACGCAGAGCGGCAAGCTCTTCGCCGGATTCTACGCGATCTTCTCCGGCCTGTTCGTGGTGATCGCCACCGGCTTCGTGCTGGCGCCGATCCTGCATCGCGTGCTCCACTCGTTCCACATCGAGGAAGGGAAGGACAAGGATGACTGAGCCCGGCGTCGACCCTGTCGAGGAACCGTGCGGCACGCTGACCGTGCGCACCATCGCCATGCCGGCGGACACCAACGCCAATGGCGACATCTTCGGCGGCTGGGTGATGTCGCGCATGGACCAGGCCGGCGGCATCGCCGGCGTCGACCGGGCGCAGGGGCGCGTGGTCACGGTCGCGGTCGAGGCGATGACCTTCATCCGCCCGGTCAAGGTCGGCGACGTGCTCAGCGTCTACACCTCGGTCCGCTCGGTCGGGCGGACCTCGATGAAGATCCAGGTCGAGGCCTGGGCCAAGCGCTTCCGCACCACCCTGCACGAAAAGGTCACCGATGCGACCTTCACCTTCGTGGCGATCGACGACGAAGGCCGGCCACGGCCGGTGCCGCCCTTGCCGCAAGGCTGAGCCGGAGCGCAGATCCTAACGGACCGTGAATGCGCCCCGAGGCTGAGTGATTCAGAAGAATCCGGCAACTTAAACGTTCTTTAAGCGGACCGCCGCAATTCTGCCGTCGATCGGTCCATCGGGGCCGGTCGGCCAGGGGGCTGGGAGGTTCCTGCATGATCGATCGCCGTCGCATGCCGGCGGAGGTGCTCCGGCGCGCGCCGCGGCCGGCGCCCGATTGCGCCCGGCCGGCGGGCCTTCGCCCCGCACTCCTCCGCTCACGCCCCTTCAACGGCTGACCCGCGTCGGCCGCCGCCCTCGTCCGCGATCCGCTACCGGCCGGCGCCGCGCCGCCGGACATGCCTTCAGGAGTACCGCGTCAATGTCGAAGACTGGGAAGCCTGCGCGCCAGAAGGCGTCGCGTATCGGGATCGCCGCGCGCATCTATGCGGCGCTCGGCGTCCTGACGGTGCTCACCATCGCGGCCTCGCTGGTCGCCTGGTTCTCCTATGGCCGGGTCGGCAGCACGGTCGAGGACATGGTTGAGCGCAAGATGCCGGTGGTCGAGCTGGCGCTCGAGCTCTCCCAGGCGGCGACGGCCTCGACGGCGCTGGCGCCGCGCTTCATGGAGGTCCAGAGCGTGCGTGAGCGCGCGGCGCTCACCGGCGAGTTCGACAAGGTCGAGGCCCGCCAGTTCGACCTCGTCCGCAAGATCGGCCAGCAGGGCAATGTCGACAACAAGAAGGCGCAGAGCGCGCTCGACAGCCTGTCGCGCCAGATCAACGACATCAACGACCTGACCGGCGAGCGCCTGCGGAACGCCGCCGAGGCGACGGCCGCGCTGGAGCGGCTCGGCAAGGCCTACGACGCCTTCGTCAAGGCCGCCAGCGGCGAGGCCGAGCAGGCCAAGTTCGCGGTGACCTTCGGGCTCGACGATCTCGGCGTGCTCTCCGGCGACGCGCTGACCGGCGCGGTCAAGACGCTGATGGACCGCGACTTCGCCATCTTCGACCTGGCGCGCACGCTGCAGGCCAATGTCAACGAGATGGTCGGCGTGCTGCGCGAGGTGGCGCAGATCAACGACAAGGAGAAGCTGGCCCTGGCGCGCGAGCGCTTCAACGGCATCGCCTATCGGCTGCGGACCCTGCTGGCCGACGCCGAGAAGATCACGCCCAACAAGGCGCGGGCGAGCACGGTCGAGGCGCTGATCGCGGTCGGCGAGGGCACGGAAGGCCTCGTCGACATCCGTAATCGCGACATCACCACGCGCGAGGGGATCAATCGCGGCCTCAGGGAGGTCGACCAGGCGGCGGCGGAACTGCGCCGCGAGGTCGACGGGCTCGTGCAGGGCGCACGCGGCGACGCCCAGGCCGCCGCCGGCTCGACACGCGAGCTGATCGAGACCAGCAAGCTCTGGCTCGGCGTCATCGGCCTCGGCTCGCTCGTCGTCGCGCTGGCGTTGTCGCTGCTCTATGTCCGCCGCCAGATCGTCGGCCGCCTCAACCGGCTCTGGGCCGCGACCAGGGCGATCGCCGACGGCCAGCTCGACACCCATGTCGAGACCAGGGGCAACGACGAGATCGCCGACATCTCGAAGAGCGTCCTGCTGTTCCGCGACAATGCGGTGGCGCTGCGCGCCGCCGAGCAGGCCAAGGTCGAGGACGAGGAGCGCGCCCGCGCGCAGCGCCGGCAGATGATGCAGGAGCTGAGCGAGGCCTTCGGCGAAGTCGTCGCCGCCGCGGCGCAGGGCGATTTCAGCCGGCGCGTCGCGGCCAACTTCGCCGACGCCGAGCTCAACGCGCTCGCCGGCTCGGTCAACGATCTGCTGGAGACGGTGCAGACCGGCCTGTCGGAGACCTGCGAGGTGCTCGGCCAGCTGTCCGACGGCCATCTCGCCGCCCGCGTCGAAGGCCTCTATCAGGGCGCCTTCGCCGAGCTGAAGAACGGCACGAACAGCCTCGCCGGCGAGTTCGAGAGCACGCTGGCGCGGCTCTCGGAGACCGTCTCGGCCGTGCGCAGCGCGACGAGCGAGATCCTCGACGGCGTCACCGACCTCGCGGAGCGCACCAGCGAGGAGAGCAACGCCGTTTCGATGGCGACCAACCAGCTCGGCGCCTTCGCCAGCAACGTCCAGAAGACCGCCAAGGACGCGGCCGAGGCGGTCGGCATGGCGCAGAGCGCCGAGGAGCGGGCGCAGCAGGGCGAGCGCGTCGTCGCCTCCGCCCTGGAGGCGATGCAGCGCATCCGCACCTCGTCCAGCAAGATCTCGGAAGTGATCTCGATGATCGACGAGATCGCCTTCCAGACCAATCTGCTGGCGCTCAACGCCGCAGTCGAGGCGGCCCGGGCCGGCGACGCCGGCAAGGGCTTCGCCGTCGTCGCCAGCGAGGTGCGCAGCCTCGCCAAGCGCTCGGCCGACGCCTCGAACGACGTCAAGAAGCTGGTCGAGGCGGCGCATGGCGATGTCAAGGTCGGCGTCGGCCTGGTCGAGGAGACCTCGGCCGTGTTCGAGAGCATCCTGACCTCGGTCAACGACCTCTCGACGCTGATGAACGGCATCTCGCAGACGGCGCGCGGGCAGGCCAGCGACGTCTCCACGATCAACAAGGAGATCGACGGCATCGGCACCATGGCGCACCAGAACGCGGCGCTGGTCGAGGAGACGAACGCCGCGCTCGCCCTGACCGACGAGCAGACCCGCGCGCTGAAGGAGCACATCGCCCGCTTCAGCTTCCGCGAAGGCGAGGGGGCCGAGCACGGGACGGAGCAGGCGAGGGCGGCCTGACGCCGGCGCCCCTGCCTCCGCCGACGATGTGGACGCCCTCCGCCGCAAGGCGGGGGGCGTCGCGTCTGGGACGGCTTGCGCAGAGGCGGCCGGGTCTGCTAATTTAGAATAATTCCAATCTTTGTCCGCATGACCGGATCGTCATCCGGGGCAGGCGGCGGCCGCCGAGCCTGCCCGGCGTGAGCGCCCGGGTCCCAGAGCCCCCCAGGAGATCACGATGCTGTCCTCGTTCCTTCCCGCGGGCTTCGGCGGCCGGCGCCGCTTCGACAGCCTGAGCGAGCGCGAGATCCTGGCGCTGGCGATCGCCTCCGAGGAGGAGGACGGGCGCATCTACGCCGTCTATGCCGAGCGGCTGCGCAAGGACTATCCGGCCTCGGCCGCGGTGTTCGACGGCATGGCGGCGGAGGAGGACGAGCACCGCCGGCGCCTGCTCGAGGACTACCGGCGCCGCTTCGGCGAGGTCGTGGTGCCGATCCGGCGCGAGCATGTCGCCGATTTTTATCAGCGCCGCCCGGTCTGGCTGGTCGAGACGCTCGGCCTCGAGCGCATGCGCGACGAGGCGGCGGCGATGGAGCGGCAGGCGCGCGATTTCTACATCGCCGCCGCCGGCCGCAGCACGGATGCGCAGACGCGCAGCCTGCTCGGCGACCTGGCGCGGGCGGAAGCGGGACATGAGAGCAGGGCGGGAGAGCTCGCCGAGGACCATCTCCAGGGCGAGGCCAGGTCGACGGAGGACGCCGCCGCGCACCGGCAATTCCTGCTGACCTGGGTGCAGCCGGGCCTCGCCGGGCTGATGGACGGCTCGGTCTCGACGCTGGCGCCGATCTTCGCCACCGCCTTCGCGACGCAGAATCCATGGACGACCTTCCTGGTCGGCCTCTCGGCCTCGGTCGGCGCCGGCATCTCGATGGGCTTCACCGAGGCCGCGCATGACGACGGCAAGCTCTCCGGGCGCGGCTCGCCGCTGAAGCGCGGGCTCGCCTCGGGCGTGATGACGGCGCTCGGCGGCCTCGGCCACGCTTTGCCCTATCTGATCCCGTCCTTCTGGACCGCGACGGCGATCGCGCTGGCGGTGGTCTTCGTCGAGCTCTGGGCGATCGTCTGGATCCAGAACCGCTACATGGAGACGCCCTTCGCCCGTGCGACCTTCCAGGTCGTGCTCGGCGGCGCGCTGGTGCTGGCGGCGGGCATCCTGATCGGCGGGGCGTGAGGGCGTTGCCGCTGCGCCCGGCGGATGCTAGGCCTGCCGCGGGCCGGTAGCTCAATGGTTAGAGCTCGCTGCTCATAACAGCGCCGGTGCCGGTTCGAGTCCGGCCCGGCCCACCAGCCTTCGCTCTTCCGATTGCGGGCCGCGCGCAGGAGGCGGGAGCACGGAACCGGCACCCCTCGGCAGAACGGCCTCTTCAGAACCTAGGCCAGCACATCCGCAACGCGGCGTCGGGGCGAGAACGGCAGTTCCGGCCCGTAGCCGAAACGCATCACGAGATCGGGCCGCGTCCCCGCTTCGCCCACCAGGGCCGCGAGCTCGGGCCTGAGCGGCGCCACCTCGACCGCCTGGTTGATGAAAGCGTGCTTCAGGCCGAGCGCCGTCGCCGCCAGGGCGAACCGCTGGCAGGCGCGCCCCACCGCAATCCAGTGCGCCTGGCTCTCCTGCTCGGCGAGGAAGACGGCGATGCCGGCCGAGCTGTCGATCTGCCGGGCGCATTTGTCGCTCTCGGCCTTGGCGGAGAAGACGGTGTCGAAAGCGAGACGCCCGAGAATCCCGGGCATGACGGGATTGCCGGTGCAGGCGGCAAACAGGCCGTCCCCCGTTTCCATCGCGGCATGCGGGTTGAAGCGCAGCCAATGCTTCAGCTCGGCCAGGAAGGCCGGATCGCGCATCTGCGCGTCGTTGCCGGCGACGACGAGATCGCGCAGCCGGTCGATCCGCGCCCGCTCGCTCAGCAGCACGAGGCGGACGCCGGGGACATCGGCGGCTCGCCGCATCGTCTCGATGTCGGCCGCGGGGACGGGGCGGCCATCATAGTCGGTGCGCGTCGACTGGCGCCGTGGCAGGGCGGCGAAGAGCGGGTCGGAGCGGGCTGCCCCGTGCGAATGGACGAAGCGGATACCGCTTCGGGCGCCGGGCTGCAGCTCGCCCGGGCGCCCGGTCGCGCCAGCCGCGACGGCAAGGTTCTCGGCGGCGCAGCCGAGGCTGACGAAGAGATGGTGGTCGTCCGGGTCGACGACGGGCGTCGCGCGGGAAAAATCCGGCAGAATGTCGATGGCGCTGCTCCCGATGCGGAACCGCCATGGCTGCGTGTTGTGGCTGTTGGCGGCGAGCGTCGCATAGCGGACGAGGTCGCCCGCCGCCGGCTCGGCCGGAAGCGGGGCGCGCGCAGCACCGCTGCGGCCGGCGTAATCCGACATGGACCCGACGGAGCGGCGCCACCCATAGGTCCCCAGGGCGCCGAGCAGAAGTGCCCCGCCGGCGCCGGCGAGGAAGTGCCGCCTTGCCATCGGCTTCTCCTCTCTTGGCCGATGTTCGCCGGACGGGAAAGCCACGTCCAGCTCCCGGCAGGGGCGCGGCCCGAGATGCCCGGCCGTCCGTCGCTATCGCCGCACATCGAGGCTTGCCAGCCCGGCCCCAATCGCTAGCTTTGACGCGATGATTGTCGCGCCGGTTCCGCCGGCATTCGCCCGACCGTCCATAAGAGGCGGCGAGGTTCAATCGTTTCAAAAGGGAGGAAACCGATGACGAGACTGAGCCGTGCAGCCTTGTGTCTCGCAGCCGCGACGGCGCTCACCGCGCCCGCCGCCGCTGCCGAACTGCGTTTGATGACCGGCCCGCAGGGCGGCGTCTGGGTGCCGCTCGGCGGGCAGCTCAAAGATCTCTGGGAGAAGGCACTGCCCGGCACCAGCATCCAGGCGCTGCCCGGCGCCGGCATCGCCAATGTCAGGGCGATCGAGGAGAACAAGGCGGAGATCGGCTTCGGCAACTCGATCTCGACCGTCGACGGCCTGGCCGGCAATGCGCCCTTCACCAAGAAGCACGCCAATATCTGCAATATCGCGACGCTGTATCCGCAATATTTCCAGATGGTCGTGCCGGCCAATTCCGGGATCAACACGGTCAAGGACCTGAAGGGCAAGGCGATCACCACGCAGCCGCGCGGCAATACTGGCGAGCTCATCACCGGCCAGCTGCTGAAGGTGCACGGGATGAGCTACAGCGACGTCAAGGTCTCCTTCGTCTCCTATACCGACTCGGTGCAGCAGATGCAGGACGGGCAGGCCTCGGCCTTCTCGCTCGGCACGGCGATCCCGGCCGGCTCGATCATGGACCTCGCCTCGTCGCGCGACATCAAGCTGCTCGACCTCAGCGCCGATCTCGAGGGGATGAAGAAGCTCAACCCGGGCTACACGCTGGTGACGGTGCCGAAGGGCACCTATCCGAAGCAGGACAAGGACGTGAAGGTGATCGGCTACGCCACCCATCTGGTCGCTTCCTGCAAGCTGCCGGCGGAGCAGGCCTATGCGATGACCAAGGCGGTGGCCGAGAACGTGCCGGCGCTGGCGGCGACCAGCAAGGCGCTCGCGTCCCTGACCGTGAAGGAGATGGCCGAGGATATCGGCGTGCCGTTCCACCCGGGCGCAGCCAAGTTCTACAAGGAGAAGGGCGTCACCGTCGCGACGCAGTAGCCCGCTCGGATCGAGCCCGCCCCGCCTCCGGCGCGATCCTGCCGGAGGCGCATCCCCGTTCTCCAGAGCGGTCCCGGTGACATCCCATGCAGCGTCTACGTGAGCTCCCCGCGAGCCAGCTGATCATCGCCGCGCTCGCCGTGGCGATGTCGCTGTACCATGTCTGGGTCATCGTCGCTGGCCTGCCGGAGGCGGTGATCTTCCGCGGCACCCATCTGCTCTTCGCGCTGGTGCTGACCTTCCTGCTCTTCCGCGCCAGGCTGAGGCAGGAGGGCGGGCCATCCTGGCTCGACTATGGCTGGGCGGCGGTCGGCAGCGTGCCGATCCTCTACCTGTTCCTGAACTACGACTACCTGGTCAACCGCATCTACTATGTGGACGACCTGACGCTGGCAGACATGGTGCTCGCGGTGCTGCTGATCGTCGTCGTGCTGGAGGCGACGCGCCGGGTGATCGGCTGGGCGCTGCCGGTCACCGCGCTGGTCTTCCTCGTCTATGCGCTGTTCGTCGCCAGGGTCGAGCCGATGCGGCTGCTCGACCAGCTGTTCATGACGACCGAGGGCATCTTCGGCATCCCGCTCTCGGTCTCGGCCGCCTACGTCATGATCTTCGTGCTGTTCGGCGCCTTCGTCGAGCGCACCGGCACCGGGCGACTGTTCATGGACTTCGCCATGAGCCTCGCCGGCGGCAGCGCGGGCGGCCCCGGCAAGGTCGCGGTGATCTCGTCGAGCCTGTTCGGCACGATCTCGGGCAGCGCCGTCGCCAATGTCATGGTCACCGGGACGATGACGATCCCGCTGATGAAGCGCACAGGTTTCCGCGCGCCCTTCGCCGGCGGAGTCGAGGCCGTGGCCTCGACCGGCGGGCAGATCATGCCGCCGATCATGGGCGCCGCCGCCTTCGTCCTGGCCGAGTTCCTCGGAGTCTCCTATGCGCAGGTGACGATCTGGGCGCTGATCCCGGCGCTGCTGTTCTACATCGCCTGCTTCGGCGCGGTCCATTTCGAGGCACGGCGGCTCGGCCTCGCCGGGCTGCCGCGCAGCGAACTGCCGCGGCTCGGCACCGTCTTCCGCGAGCAGGGACACCTGTTCATTCCGGTGCTCGTCATCCTGGCGATCATCTATGCCGGCTACAGCGCGCCGATGGCGGCGCTGGCCGGGACGCTGGCCTGCTTCCCGGTGGCGGCGCTCCGGCGCAGCACGCGCGGCAACGTCACCCTCGGCAATCTGGTCGGCGCGCTGATCGACGGCGCCAAGGGTACGCTGGCGGTGGCGCTCGCCTGCGCCTGCGCCGGAATCGTCATCGGGGCGATCTCGCTGACCGGCGTCGGAATCGTCTTCACGCAGGCCGTGGTCGCGCTGGCGGCGCAAAGCCTGCTGCTCGCGCTGATCCTGACCATGGTGGCGGGCATCCTGCTCGGCATGGGCATGCCGACGACACCGGCCTACATCATCATGACGGCGCTGCTGGTGCCGGCGCTGATCAAGCTCGGCGTGGTCGCGCCCGCGGCGCACATGTTCGCCTTCTACTTCGCCATCCTGTCGGCGATCACGCCACCGGTCGCGCTCGCGGTCTATGCCGCGGCGGGGCTGGCGAGGTCGGATCTGTGGGATACCGGCTGGGCGGCGGTGAAGATCGGCGCGGCCGGCTTCATCGTGCCCTTCATGTTCGTCTACGAGCCGGCCCTGCTGATGATCGGGGACTGGCCGCGCATCCTCGGCTCGGCGCTCTCCGCCTCGATCGGCGCGCTGCTGCTCGCGGCCGGGCTGCACGGCTTCCTGCTCGCCCGCGCGACCTGGCTGGAGCGGGCGATGCTGCTGGCCGCGGCGCTCACCCTCATCAAGCCGGGCTGGATCACCGACCTGGTCGGACTGGTGCTGGTCGCCGCGGTCCTGGCCCTGCAATGGCCGCGGCGGGAGCGCGCGCCCGCGCCGGGCGGCGCCAGCGCGCTCGCCGAGCCTCCTGCGGTGCAGCCCGACACCGTGAAATAGGGCGGCTGCCGAAGCGGCCGCCCGGTTCGCCTCTATTTGAACGCGATCACGACGCCGTCGGCACCGATCGTCGCCTGCAGCCCCTGGCGGCGGGTGTCGAGGCTGATGGTCACGCCCTTGTCGTTCTTCAGCCAGAGGCGGCCCTGTCCGGCCCGGCCGAGCGCCCAGCCTTCCTTGAGCTGGACATAGGCGCCGGCGAAGTCGGCGCGATCCGTCAAGCCGTAGACGCGCCCGCTGGCGAGGACGCGCGAGGCGCCGATTCCGCCGATGCCGAGCCCGCCGACCGAGATCGGGTAGGTGCGGCCGCGCCAGGTGAGGGTGCCGCCGCCGAGTTCGCCCGAGGCGAGGAAGGCGACGGAGATCTGCTCGATCCGGACCGTGCCGGTCTGCGGGCCGAGCGTGCGCGGCTGGGCGAGCGCGGGGGCGGTGACCAGCATCAGCGCCGCAGCGCCGGCGAGGAGGGACTTGATGGCGGGCACGGCAATACTCCTTGGTGATGCAACGGAGTCTAGAACCGCCGGGAAGCTTGGCAGTTCCGTCCAGCCGCCCTGAATGATCCCATCGCGACTCAGCGGGGCGCCCAAAGTCCCTCCCTGTCGCGGGAGGGACCTGCACGCAATCTTACGCCCCCTCCAACTCTTCTCCACGGGGGAAGGGGAGGTGACCGCGCGACGGGCGTCGTTCACCGGAACGGCGGGGAATACTGGATGCCGCCCTTGCTCCAGAGCTCGTTCGGCCCGCGCGCGAGCTTCAGGCGCGAATCCTTGCCGAGATGGCGCTCGAAGCTCTCGCCGTAATTGCCGACGGCGGCGATGATGCGCACGACCCAATCGTTGCTGACGCCCATCGCCTCGCCCATCTTGCCGTCGAGGCCGAGGAAGCGCTTCACCTCCGGATTGGAGGATTTCAGCATCTCCCTGACATTGGCTTTGGTGATGCCGAGTTCCTCGGCGTTGATCAGCGCGAGCACCGTCCAGCGCACCAGGTTGAACCAGGTCTCGTCGCCGGTGCGGACCCAGGGGCCGAGCGGCTCCTTCGAGACCACCTCCGGCAGGATCACGTGACTGTCGATCTGCTGCAGCTTCATGCGCGCGGCCGAAAGCGCCGAGATGTCGGTGGTGTAGGCGTCGCAGCGCCCCGACTCATAGGCCTTCAGGGCCTCCTCCGAAGTACCGAAGGCGGCGGCCTCGTACTTCACGCCGAGCTTGCGGAAATAATCCGCGAGGTTGAGCTCGCTCGTCGTGCCCTGGGCGACGCAGACCGAGGCGCCGCCGAGCTGGGCGGCGGAGGAGACGCCGAGCTTCTTCGAGACCATGAAACCCTGGCCGTCATAGTAGTTGACGGTGGTGAAGGTGACGCCCTGGCCGGCATTGCGCGACAGCGTCCAGGTGGTGGTGCGCGGCAGCACGTCGATCTCGCCCGCCTGCAGCGCGATCAGCCGGTCCTTCGACGTCAGAGAGACGAAGGCGGCCTTCTCGGTGTCGTCGAAGATGACGGCGGCGAGCGCCCGGCAGATGTCGATGTCGAAGCCCTCCCAGCGGCCGTTCGCGTCCTGGGTCGAGAAGCCGGCGACACCCGGGCTGGTGCCGCAGACGATCTTGCCGCGCTCGCGGATGGTCTTGAGCGTGTCGGCGGCGAAGGCTGGCGCGGCGAGGCCGGCGGTGAGTGCGAGCGTCGCGGCCAGGCGAAGCAAGGTCGGTTTCATAGGCATCTCCCCTGTCGTTGTGGTTGGGCAGGCTCTCCCGGCGCGGCGGAGGCGTTGCCCCGCCGCGATCGTCGTCTCCAGGCTCCGGGCTCAGGCGACCCTGGCGGCTGCCGGCCGTTCCAGCGCGGCGAGCAGGGCGTCGAGGTCGTTCCAGAGATCGTCCTCGGCCTCCAGGCCGATGCTGATGCGCAGGACCATGCCGTCGTCGGTCCATGGCGTGACCGTGCGGTCGTCGGCGATCGCCATCGGCGCGATCAGGCTGCGCGTGCCGCCCCAGGAGGCGCCGATGGCGAAGACCGCGAGCGCGGAGAGCGCCGCTTCGAGCAGCGCGTGCGGCGCCGGCTTCAGCACGATGCTGAACACGCCGGAGGAGCGGCCCATGTCGCGTCGCCAGAATTCGTGGCCGGGACAGGAGGGCAGGGCGGGGTGCAGCACCCGCTCCACCGCCGGCGAGCGCGCGATGCGGCGGGCGAAGTCCTCGGAGACGCGGCCGATATGGGCGAGCCGCAGCGCCATGGTCTCGATGCCGCGCAGGGCGAGCTGGCATTCGTCGGGCGAGACGCCGACGCCGAGGCCGCGCAGCGTCTCCTTCAGCATCTGGCGCAGGCCGAGATCGGCGACGGTGATCGAGCCGAGCAGCAGGTCGGAATGGCCGCCGACATATTTGGTCAGCGCCTCGCAGGCGAAATCGGCGCCATGGGCGAGCGGCTTGAAGATCAGCGGGGTCGCCCAGGTGTTGTCGCAGCCGACGAGCACGCCCCTGGCCTTCGCCGCCCTGACGATGGCCGGGACGTCCTGCACCTCCATCGTGCCGGAACCCGGCGACTCGACCCAGACCAGCTTGACGGCGTCGTCGATCAGCCCGGCGATATCGGCGCCGATCAGCGGATCGTAGACGCCGTAGGCGATGCCGCGCGGCGCGAGATGCTCCTCGCAGAAGCTGCGCACCGGCGGGTAGACATGGTCGGGGATCAGCACCTTGTCGCCCGGCAGCAGCACGGACAGCATGACGATGGCGACGGCCGCCTGGCCGGACGGAACGAGCACGGTGCGCACCCCGCCATGCAGGGCGGTGAGCTGGGCTTCGAGCGTGCGCGTCGTCGGCGTGCCATGAAGGCCGTAGGTGTAGCCGTCGAAGCCGCGATGCCTGCGGGCGAAGAAGCTCGCCGCGTCGGGGTAGACGATGGTCGAGGCGCGGTGGGTCGGCACCGTCAGGCTGGCATAGCCCTCCTCGTCGACGGCAGGATGGTGAACGGTGCGGGTTGCGTCGTGCATGGCGGGCTCCTGTCGGGAGGAGGTTCCCGCGGCGCGCCGCCGGCGACAATCAGCCGGGACTCATGGTTCGATGCCCGGCCGTTATGATCAGCGCACCTCCATCAGGCAGTCGATGAAGTCGCGCACCAGCTGCGATTTCGGCCGGTCGAGCGGCAGGATCAGCAGGCTGCGGCTCTGCACCTTCGGCTCGAAGGGCCGCAGCACCAGCCGCGAGGCGTCGGCGCCGGCGACGGCGTAGGGGCTGACCAGGCCGATGCCGACCCCTTCGGCGACGAGGGCGCAGACGGTGGCGGCATAGATGGTCTCGACGACGATGCGCGGCCTGGCGCCGGCATCGGCGAAGATCCGGTCGAGACGCTGGCGGGCGCGGTCCTCCGGCACATAGGCGATGAAGGGCGTCTCGTGCAGATCGGCCGGGCCGATCAGCTGCTTCTCCGCGAGCGGATGTCCGAGCGGCAGGGCGCAGAGCAGGCGCGGCTGGACGAAGGGCTGGTGCAGGACGCCGGAGACGTCGATCTCGTCGGCGGCGAGGCCGATATCGAAGACGCCGGATGCGACGCCGTCGCGCACGTCGCGCGAGGGCAGGACCATCAGCGTGACCGCGATCTCCGGCCGCCTGTCGCGGAAGCGGCGCACCGCCCTCGGCACCAGCGAGGAGCCGAGCGCCGAGAGCGAGCCGACCCGCAACTGCCCGGTGCCATGATCGCGGATGCGGGCAGCCGCGGCGCGCAGCGTGTCCATGCCGAGGAAGGAGGCCTCGACCTCGGTGTAGAACAGCTTGCCCTCGGGCGTCGCGACGATGCGGTTGCGGATGCGGTCGAAGAGCCGGAAACCGAGCGAGCGCTCGAGCTCGGCGATGGTCCGGCTGACGCCCGGCTGGGTGACGCCGAGCAGCTCGGCGGCGCGCGAGATCGTGCCGGCCTTCATCACCGCGGCGAAGGTTTCGAGCTGTCGGCTGTTCAAGCGGCCCCTGCCCAATCTGTCGTTGCGCGGCCAGCCTAGCCGCGGCGCCGGGGGGAGGGAACCGCCGCCGGCGCGCCTGCGCGCGCAGAAATCCCGCTTAACCGTGGCTTTACCCTGTTCTTTTAGGGTCGACGGGCAGAACTCCAAGATGGAAGCGCCGCAGCGATGCACGCCCTGGCCCTCAAGCTGCCTGATCCCGCCTATGAGGATGCGCCCGGGGCGGAGGCGGCCGCGCGGGCCGTGCTCGACATCGCCGAGCGCTTCGGCAAGCTCAGCGCCGAAATCACCGACATCTCCGGCCGGATCGGCGACGTCAACACCGAGCTCGAGCGGCAGACCGACGGGCTGCACCGCGTCGTCGCCTCGGTCGAGCAGGTGTCGCGCTCCAATCAGGGCATCCAGCAGGCCGCCGACGCCGCCCAGCAGGCGGCGTCCGTGGTCAAGAGCGGGCTCGAGCGCGTCACCGGCGCGGTGCGGCAGGGGCTGAACGCCGCGCAGCACGACATCGCCGAGTTGTCCGAGGGCGCGCAGTCGATCTCGCAGGCCCTGACCGAGGCGGTGGCGCGGGCGCACAAGGTGCGCGAGGCGAGCGAGGCGATCCAGACGATCACGCGCGAGATCCAGCTGCTCTCGATCAATGCCGGCGTCGAGGCGGCGCGCAGCGGCGCCGCCGGGCGCGGCTTCGCCGTGATCGCCGCGGCGGTGAAGCAGCTCGCCGAGCAGACGCGCGACGCGACCTCGGCCAGCGCCAGGCAGCTCGACGCGCTGGTCGCGTCCGTCGACCAGTTGGCCAAGCAGAGCGAGGCGAACGCGCAGGCGGCGCGGCGTGCCAGCGAGGAGAGCCTGGGCATCTCGCAGCAGATCGGCGAGCTCGACCATTTCGGCCGCTCGGTGGTGGGCCTGATCGGCGAGATCGACTCGATCTCCGCGCCGGCGCGCGAGAACGCCGCGGCCTTCGCCCAGGTCGGCGGCGAGCTGCGGGATCTCGTCGCGGGGGTCGACCAGTCCGGCCGCAATCTCGAGGTCGCGGCGCGGCGTGCCAGCTCGCTGGTCTCGACCAGCGAGGCGATCCTCGGGGCGATCGCCGGCTCCGGCGTGCGCACGCCGCAATCGGAGATGATCGAGATCGCGACCGAGACTGCAGCGACGATGGCGGCGCTGTTCGAAGAAGCGCTGGCGAAGGGCGAGGTCAGCCCCGCCGACCTGTTCGACGAGGCCTACCGGCCGATCGCCGGCAGCGACCCGCAGCAGTTCATGACGCGCTTCACCGCGCTGACCGACCGGCTGCTGCCGCCGGTGCAGGAGAGGCTGCTGTCGGCCAACAAGCGCATCGTGTTCTGCGCGGCGGTCGACCGCAACGGCTACCTGCCGACGCACAACCGCAAATACTCGCAGCCGCAGGGGGCCGATCCGGTGTGGAACAACGCCAATTGCCGCAACCGGCGGATCTTCGACGACCGGACCGGACTCGCCGCGGCGCGCAACCAGAAGCCGTTCCTGCTGCAGACCTACCGGCGCGACATGGGCGGCGGCAATTTCCTGGTGATGGAGGACCTGTCGGCGCCGATCTTCGTCCGGGGCCGGCACTGGGGCGGGGTCAGGTTCGGGCTCAGCGTCTGAGAGGCGGGACGGTCGCTCCCGGAGTTGTGTCGAGTACGGGTCCCGAGTCGCAGACATGCATATCGCGCCATCCTTCCCCAACCTGTCGGTGCTGCTGATCGATCCCAGCCCGCACTATCGGCGCATCATCCGCACCATGCTGTACCAGGCGCAGCTGCAGCGGGTCTTCGAGGCGGCCGATCTCGCGACGGCGGCGACGACCTTCATCCAGAAGCAGCCCAACATCGTCATCCTCGACTGGGACCTGCCCGACGGCGACAGCGTGAAATGCCTGGCCTCGATCCGCTCTTTCAAGACCTCGCCCTTCGCCAAGGCGCCGGTGCTGGTGATGATGGAGAAGCCCGATCGCCGCGCCGTGGTGCAGGCGGCCAAGCTCGGAGCCCACGAGATCATCGTGAAGCCGATCTCGCCGAACAATCTCTGGCTCCACCTTTCGGGCATCATCAACATCCCGCGCAAGTACAAGGAAGTGAACGGCAGCATCTCGCTGGTCCCGCGCGCGATCAGCAACAACCTGTTCTGACGGGGAGCGGCCGCCGCGGAACCGTCACAATCCTTGCGGCGGCGCCGGCGGGTTTAGCGAAATTTTTACCAATCGCCGGGATGCTTCCCAGTCACCAGTCACAGGGCGCGCCGCCGTGGTCATCACCGTCTCCCTTCCGCCTTTCCTCGGCCGTTCAGAGGCCGCGGCCTTCCGCAACCAGCTGCTGGTCGCGCTGGAGCAGAAGGAAAGCATCGCGGTGGAGTGCGCCGAGGCCGGGCCGTTCCCGAGCCTGTGGATCCAGCTCCTGCATGCGGCCGCCAGCAGCGCCAAGGCGCGCGGCCTCAGCGTCACGCTCAAGGCGGTGTCCGACGAATGCCGCCAGTCCTTTCAGGCGATCGGGTTCGACCCGGCGCAAAGCGCTCTCGTTCTGGAGTGATCCCGCGATGAAGATCCTCGCGATTGACGACACCAAGACGCTGCTCAGCCTGCTCAGCATGACGCTGCGCAATGCCGGCCATGAGGTCGCGGAGGCGGAGAACGGCGAGGAGGGGCTGGCGCGGTTCGACCAGTTCAAGCCCGATCTCGTCATCACCGACCTCAACATGCCGATCATGGACGGCATCGAGTTCACGCGCGCCTGCCGCGCCCGCCCGGCCGGGCAGAACACGCCGATCATCGTGCTGACCACCGAGAACGGCGCCGAGATCAAGGCGGAGGGCCGCCGCGCCGGCGCCAGCGCCTGGATGGTCAAGCCGTTCGAGCCCAATACCCTGCTCGGCCTCGTCGCGCGCTACCAGAACTGAGGCTGTCCATGGATCCGCTGGCGGAACTCAAGCAGACCTTCTTCCAGGAGTGCGAGGAGCTCCTCGGCGCCCTGGAACAGAAGCTCCAGGCCCTCGACGAAGGCTCGAGCGACCCGGAAGACGTCAACGCCGCCTTCCGCGCCATCCACTCGATCAAGGGCGGCGCGGGGGCTTTCGGCTGCACCGAGCTCGTCGGCTTCGCCCATGTCTTCGAGGCGGCGCTCGACCATCTGCGCTCCGGCCGCGTCGCGCTGGAAGACGCGCCCTTCACCCTGTTCCTGCGCTGCTCGGACGCCGTCGCCGATCTGGTCGCCGCCGCTCGCAACGACGAGACCGCGCCGGTGCGCCCGGACCTGCTGGCGGCGCTCGAGCAGGTCGGGCAGGCCAAGCCCGCCGCTCCGGCCGCTCCGCCTGCGGTCGTTCCGCCCGCGCCGGCGGCGCCCGTGGCCGCTCCTGCGGCCGACGCCCCGCCCGGCATCGCCGCGCTCGGCAACCTCCTCGCCATGGTCGACGCCAAGATGGGGGCGCCGGCGCCCGCGGCTCCGGCTGCGACCGCGGCCAATGACGGCTGGGACGACGACGAGCCGGCCGCCGCGGCGCCGGTCCGCCGGCCCGGGCGCGACGTGCGCGTGAAGATCACGCCGGAGGCCGACCTGTTCCGCCGGGTGATCGAGCCGCGCGTAGCGATCGGCATCCTGCCGGCCGACGAGGTCGTCTCGGTCAGCTGCGATCTCAGCCAGGTCCCGCCGCTCGAGACGCTCGACGTCACCGATTGCCATATGCGCTTCACGGTGATGCTGCGCACCGAGCTTTCGGCCGAGGAGATCGTCTCCAAGTTCGACTTCACCCTCGCCAACGAGGAGTTCGAGGTCGAGGTGCTCGGCGAGGCCGTGCCGGAAGCCGCGCCGGTGCCCGCGCCAGCGGCCGCGCCGGAAGTGCCGCAGACCGTCGCGGCCGACCTCTCGGCGATCCTCGCGCGGCTCGGGCCGGCTCCCGAGGCCGCGCCGCAGCCGGACATCCAGCCCGCAGCCCCGGCAGCGGCCGCGCCGGCCGCAGCTCCGGCTCCGGCGCAGCCGCGCCCGCCGGTGCGCCCGGCGGCCAACGACGCCGCTGCGCGCCAGCGCCAGGCCGTGAGCGTGCGTGTCGACCTCGACCGCATCGACCGGCTGATGAACCTCGTCGGCGAGATCGTCATCACCCAGTCCATGCTGGTCGAGTGCGTGCGCTCGCTGCCCTACGACGTCTACGCCAAGACCGCCGAAGGCATCCTGACCCTGTCGCGCCAGACGCGCGAATTGCAGGACCATGTCATGGCGGTGCGGGCGCAGCCGGTGAAAGCGGTGTTCCAGCGCATGCCGCGCCTGGTGCGCGAGCTGGCGCAGGCGCTCGGCAAGGAGGCCAAGCTCGTCCTCGAAGGCGAGAACACCGAGGTCGACAAGACGATCATCGAGGAGCTCGCCGACCCGCTGACCCACATGATCCGCAACTCGATGGATCACGGGCTGGAGACGCCGGACGAGCGGGTCGCCGCCGGCAAGCATCCCGAGGGCACGATCAAGCTGGTCGCGGAGCATCGCGCCGGGCGTATCGTCATCAGCGTCACCGACGACGGCCGCGGCATCAACCGCGAGCGCCTGCTGAGCAAGGCCCGCTCGCGCGGGCTTGTGGGCGCCGACGAGAGACTCGCGCCGGAGGAGATCGACCAGCTGATCTTCGCCGCCGGCCTCTCGACCGCGGACGCGGTCAGCGACATCTCGGGGCGCGGCGTCGGCATGGACGTGGTGCGCCGAAACGTCGAATCGCTCGGCGGCCGCATCAGCGTCGATTCCGAGCCGGGCCGCGGCTGCAAGTTCACGCTCGCTCTGCCGCTCACGCTCGCCGTGCTCGAGGGCATGGTGATCCGCTGCGGCGACGACCGCTACGTCATCCCGATCGCGAGCGTGATCGAGACGCAGCACCTCGCCAACACGCCGATCGAGCACCTGACCTTCGGCCAGGAAGTGCTGCGCTGGCGCGGCGAGATCACGCCGCTCCACCGGCTGGGCGCGGTGATGGGCTCGGCCGGCGCACGCGACGAGAACATCATCATCATCGCGGAGACGGAGCGGGGCGGCAATGTCGGCATCGCCGTCGACGAGATCGTCGGCCAGCAGCAGGTCGTCGTGAAGAGCCTCGAATCGAACTACGGCGCGGTCGCCGGCGCCTCGGCCGCGACCATCCTCGGCGACGGCCTGGTCGCGCTCATCCTCGACGTCGACTCGATGCTGCGCGTGGCGGCTTCGGGCGCCCGTCACCCCGCTCCCGAACTCAAACTGGCTGGATGAACCATGTCCCTGCAACTCGGCGAGAAGCACTTCACCTCGGCGCAGCCTGAGTCCGCCGCGCGCCGCATCGTCACCTTCCGGGTCGGCGACCGCACCTTCGGCATCGACGTCGGCATGGTCCGCGAGATCAAGGGCTGGCAGGCGACGACGCCGCTGCCGCATGCGGCCCCGCATGTGCGCGGCGTGCTCAACCTGCGCGGCGTCATCCTCGCGGTCTACGACCTGCGCACCGCGATCGGGCTCGGCACCACGGAGGCGACGGCGACACATGTGATCGTGGTCGTCGATGTCGAGGACAAGACCGCCGGCCTGCTGGTCGACTCGGTCTCGGACATCGTCGACGTGCCGGTCAGCGCGGTCAGACCGGCGCCGGACCTGGAGCGCGACGAGCACGGGCTGATCGAGGGGCTCGTCCTGCTCGACACCGAGATCGTCGCCCTGCTCGACCTCGCCGCGGTGATCCGCGACGGCGGCGACAACCAGGACAAGCAGCTGCGCGTCGCCTGAGACTCCGGCGGCCATGTCCGGCCGCGCCCAGCCGGAGTCCCGAAGGATGCCCCGGATCGCCTGAGAGAAACCAGAACACCTGATGAGCCAGCTGGGCGCCTTCTCGAAACTCTCGGTCAAGCTGCCGGCGCTGTTCGCCGGCGGCGCCGCCGTTTCGGGCGGGCTCGTCGCGTTCGCCGCGCAGCAGAGCGCGGCCGCCCGGCTCGGCGCCCTCGGCCTGTCCAGCCAGCAGGCCGACGCCGCGCTGTCCGGGCTCGCCGGCGCGGCCCTGCCTTTCGGCGCGGCCGGCATCGCCCTCGCCGCCGGCCTGGGCTGGTTCGTCGCCCGCTCGCTGGCGCGGCCGGTCACTGCGCTGCGCGAGGGCATGGAGAAGCTCAACGGCGGGGCGGCCGACGCGGTGCCGGACCTCGCCCGCCGCGACGAGATCGGCGAACTGGCGCGGGCGCTGCGCCAGGTCCAGGAGAGCGCGATCGAAGCCGGGCGCATCCGCGCCGCGCTCGACGGCTGCCGGACCGCGATCATGGTCTGCGACGGGCAGGGCCGCGTCGTCTACGTCAACAAGTCGCTGCTCGCATTCTTCAGCGAGGCGCAGGAGGATTTCCGCGCCGCCTTCCCCGGCGTCTCCGCCAAGGACATGCTCGGCAAGGTGCTCGAGCTGTTCGCCGGTCCGCACGGTGTTCCCGAGGCACGCACGATGCGCGTCCCGCTCGGCCGGCGCATGGTCGCGCTGACGCTGACGATCATGACTCAGGCGGACGGGCAGCGGCTCGGCGCGACGATCGAATGGCGCGAACTGACCGAGGAGCTGCGTGCGGCCGAGGAGGTCGCGGCCGTGGTCGCCGCCGCCGCCGGGGGCGATTTCTCGCAGCGCGTGCCGCTCGCGGGCAAGCCGGAGGGCCTCCAGCGCATCGCCGAGGGCGTGAACGAGATCAACGCGATCGTCGAGGCCGCCACGGGCGAGCTCGCCGCCGTGCTGTCGGGCCTCAGCGAGGGCGACCTGAGCGGGCGCGTCGACGGTGCCTATGACGGGCGGCTCGGCGAGCTGAAGAGCGGGCTCAACCAGACCCTGGCGCGGCTGACGCAGACCGTCTCCGGCATCCAGGATGCGGCGGCGCATATCGCCGCGGCCGCCGTCGAGATCAAGGCCGGCGCAAGCGACCTGGCCGGGCGCACCGAGCAGTCCGCCGACAGCCTGGAGGCGACGGCGGCGACGACGGCCCAACTCGCGGCCTCGATCGGCACCAGCGCGGCGCGCTCCCGCGCAGCGACCGAGCTCGCCGGCGAGGCGATGGCGGTGGCCGGCAGAGGACAAGAGGCCGTGGCCGAGACGATCGAGGCGATCGGACGGATGGAGCAGTCCTCGGCGCGCATCGCCGAGATCGTCTCCGTGATCGACGGCATCGCCTTCCAGACCAATCTCCTGGCGCTGAACGCGGCGGTCGAGGCCGCGCGTGCCGGCGAGGCCGGCAAGGGTTTCGCGGTGGTGGCGAGCGAGGTGCGCACCCTGGCGCAGCGCTCGGCGACGGCCGCCAAGGACATCAAGGGCGTGATCACCCATTCCAGCGCGCAGGTCGCCGAGGGTGTGCGGCTGGTGCGCCGCACCGGCGAGACGCTCGGCCGGATCGTCACGGCGGTGGAGCAGGTCTCGGCGACGGTGGCCGAGATCTCGCAGGCGAACGCCGCCCAGGCCGGCGACGTCGCCGCGGTGGGCCGCTCGGTCGCGGCGCTGGACGAGACGACGCAGCAGAACGCGGCGCTGGCCGAGCAGAGCGCCGGCGCGGCCGCGGGCCTCGCCGGGCAGATTCAGGCGCTGCGCGATCTCGCAAACGTCTTCCGGCTCGAACGGCCGCCGGTTCCTGCGCGGCCGCTGCCGGCGGAGCCGGCCGGCCTGCGCCAGACGGCCGCGCCGGCGAGCGAGCCGCGGCGCCTGCCGAACCGCCAGGACACCCGTTCAACCGAAGCCCGCCCCGTCACTCCGCGCCGCCGCGTCGCCGGCGGCGGCCGGATGGACGAATGGGCGGAGTTCTAGTTTCGTCACGTCAGGGCCCGAGCATGCTTGCGCCGCAACCCGTCCAGTCGGACACCTCGCTGAGCCGGGAAGACATGGGCTTCGTGGCCAAGCTGGTCTACGAGCATGCCGGCATCGTCATCCGCGAGCACAAGGAGGCGATGGCGCGCGGGCGGCTGGCGCGGCGCGTCAAGGTGCTGGGCCTGGGCTCGATCGCGGAATACTGCGCCTATCTGCGCACCCCGGCGGCGGCCGACGAGATCCCCGAGCTGATCAACGCCGTCACCACCAACCACACCGCCTTCTTCCGCGAGCGGCACCATTTCGACCATCTGCGCAAGGACGTGCTGCCGCATCTGGTGCAGGAGCGCGCCGGGCGGCGCGGGCGCATCCGGATCTGGTCGGCGGCCTGCTCGTCGGGCGAGGAGCCCTACAGCATCGCCGCGATCGCGCGCGACGTGATCGGCCACCGCGGCGATCTCGACTTCAGGATCCTGGCGACCGACATCGACACCGACATCCTCGACCGTGCGGCGGCCGGGCAATATCCGGCCGAGCAGTTCGAGCGGCTGCCGCCGGATCTGCGCCCGCTGCTCAAGCTGGAGGGGCAGAACGCCCGCGGCGAGGTCCGCATCGCCGAAGACCTGAAGCGGCTGATCGCCTTCAGGCGGCTGAACCTGATCGAGAGCTGGCCGATGAAGGGGCCGTTCGACGTGATCTTCTGCCGCAACGTCTTCATCTATTTCGACACGCCGACCAAGGCCGCGATCCTCGACCGCTATGTCGCCCTGCTGCAGCCAGGCGGCTTCCTCTATCTCGGCCACTCCGAATCCCTGCCGCAGCCGCATCCCCAGCTCAGGCTGATCGGCCGGACCATTTACGAACGTACGCCATGAGTCTCGTTCCATGAGCCTTGCCCGATCCTCACGGCGCTATTTCGATCCGCGCTTCAACGCGACCATCATCACCGTCGCGCCGGGCGAGCACGAGATCACCTCGGCCAAGGACGAGATCGTCGCCACCGTGCTCGGCTCCTGCGTCTCGGTCTGCCTGCGCGATCCGCAGGTCGGCGTCGGCGGGCTCAACCATTTCCTGCTGCCGAAGAACAATGGCGGCGCCGATGCCAGCGCCGGCGAGCGCTATGGCGACACCGCCATGGAGGTGCTGATCAACGGGCTGATGAAGCGCGGCGCCAGGCGCAGCAACCTCGAGGCCAAGGTCTTCGGCGGCGCGCGGGTGCTCTCGGGGGCGACGATGCTCGCGATCGGCGAGGGCAACATCAACTTCGTCAACGACTTCCTCGCGCGCGAGGGGATTCCGGTGGTCTCCAGGGATGTCGGCGGCACGCGCTCGCGCCGCATCCACTACCAGCCCTCGACCGGGCGCGCCTGGGTCCAGCACGTCCAGCAGGCGGCGCGCGATCCCGAGCGCGAGCAGGAGATCGCTTACCTCAACCGTCTCAAGACCCAGCCGGTCGCCGGTGAAGTGGAGATCTGGTGATGAGCTCAATGACACCGTCCGCCGGCCCGGTGAAGGTCCTCGTCGTCGACGATTCCGTGCTGATGCAGAAGCTGATGACGCAGATCGTCAACTCGACGCCGGGCTTCCAGGTGATCGGCGTCGCCGGCAGCGCCGAGGAGGGCTGGGACGCGATCCAGGAGTTGCGCCCGGACATCCTGACGCTCGACCTGGAGCTCCCCGGCCGGCACGGTCTCAAGCTGCTGGCGCGGGTGCTGAAGCAGGACCCGCTTCCGGTGCTGATCGTCTCGGCCTTCGGCGGGCCGGGCGCCGACAACACCATCCAGGCGCTGGAGCTCGGCGCCATCGACTTCATCGAGAAGCCGGACGGGGCGACGCATACGCTCGAAGGCTTCATGAAGCATGTCGCCGCGGCGCTGCAGCGCGCCTCGGCGAGCCGGCGGATGCTGGCGGCGGCGCGGGAGCTCGCCGTCCAGCAGCGGACGGCGGCGGCCGCACCTGCGCGCCCGATCGCCGCGCCAGTCCCGGCGGCCCATGGCAAGGTCTCGCTGATCGCGATCGGCGCCTCGACCGGCGGCGTGCCGGCGGTGCAGACGGTGATGCGCGACGCCGCGCATCTGCGCCTGCCGATCGCGGTGGTCCAGCACATGCCGGCGGGCTACACCGCCAAGTTCGCCGCCAGGCTCGCGGCCGCGACCGGGCTCGATGTGCGCGAAGCCAGCGACGGCGACCGGCTGCGCCCCGGCATGGCGGTGGTGGCCCCGGGCGGCTCGAAACATCTCGAGATCGAGGAGCGGCGCGGCGAGCTCGTCTGCCTGCTCAGGGAAGCGCCGCTGGTCAGCGGTCACTGCCCGTCGGTGGACGTGATGTTCCATTCGGTCGCCCGCTCGGCCGGCGCGCAGGCGATCGGCGTGCTGCTCACCGGCATGGGCCGGGACGGCGCAGACGGTTTGTTAGCCATGCGCAAAGCCGGGGCCGCGACGTTAATCCAAAGTGGCGAGACCTGTGTGGTAAACGGGATGCCGAAAGCCGCGTTCGAATTGGGCGCCGCCGAAAGGGTCATACCGCTCGACCAGATCGGAGGAGCCATCGCGGGGTTGCTGGGCGAACGTCCGCAGCAGCGCACCGCATAGATCGTCGCGCGCCCGAACGGACGCGGTCACGATGGTCTATCGCATTGTTATCGCATCGGATCCTTCCGAGGGATGGATTCCACTTTTCGGTCCGATGCCGAAGGAGAGTGCCATGTCAAAGGCGAGAAGCGACTACCGCATCCTCGTGGTCGACGACCAGAAGAGCATGCGCGGGCTTGCGACCTATTTCCTCAAGCAGATCGAGTTCCAGGACATCGACGAGGCGGAGAACGCCCGCGAGGCCCTGATGAAGATGCAGACCAAGCGCTACGATCTGCTCCTGCTCGACTGGAACATGGACGGGATGAGCGGCATCGACCTGCTGCGCGCCATCCGCTCGGTGCCGGAGCTCAACCAGATCAAGATCATCATGGCGACCTCGGAGCGCTCGGTCGACAAGATGGACGAGGCGACCAGCAACGGCGCCGACCATTACGTCGTCAAGCCCTACGAGCTGCGCGACCTCGAAGTGCGGGTGAAGAAGGTGCTGGCCTGCTGAGCCGGGCTGCCTCGCGACGACGATCGACGCCCCGGCCGCCACCGGGGCGTTTCCGTTTCCGCTCGCGGATATCTTACTTTGCGGGGAGCGCCGTAAAGGGCTAGCCTGACGCAGCCGCGGAGCCCGCCCATGCGCTTCCATCGTCGCCAGTTCCTCGCCTCCCTCGTCCTCGCCCCCGCCGCTCCGGCGCTCGCCGCGCAGGGCGACGGCAACGCTTATTCCTTCAGCTTCGACCGGGCGGAGGGCGGGCGCATCCCGCTCTCGGCCTATCGCGGCAAGCCGGTCCTGATCGTCAACACGGCGACGCAATGCGGCCTCGCCGGGCAGTTCGCCGGGCTGGAACAGCTCTGGCTGCGCTATCGCGAGCGCGGCCTCGTCCTGATCGCGGTGCCGAGCAATGATTTCGGCGGGCAGGAGCCGCTCGACGGCGCGGCGATCGCGGCGGCGGTGCGGCAGAGCCATGGCGCGAGCTATCCGATCACGCAGAAGAGCGCGGTGCGCGGGCCGCAGGCCCATCCGTTCTATCGCTGGGCCGCCAGCCAGCGCCCGAGCGAGCTGCCGAGCTGGAACTTCCACAAATACCTGATCGGGCGCGACGGCAGCCTGGTCGGCAGCTTCGGCTCGCGCAGCGATCCGCTCTCGCCCGAGCTGATCCGCGCGATCGGGCAGGAGCTGGAGAAGGGCTGAGCCCTATCCGTCATTGCGAGCACAGTGAAGCAATGACGAAGCGGCAAACGCCCTCACTTGCGGGCGTAGACGTCCTCGATGCGGACGATGTCGTCCTCGCCGGTATAGCTGCCGACCTGGACCTCGATCAGCTCGAGCCCGATCTTGCCGGGGTTCCTCAGCCGGTGCGTGCAGCCGATCGGCAGGTAGACCGACTCGTTCTCGTGGACGAAGCTGACCTTGCCGTCGAGCGTGACCTCGGCGGTGCCGCGGACGACGACCCAGTGCTCGGCGCGGTGGAAATGCTTCTGCAGGCTGAGCTGGCCGCCTTCCTTGACGTGGATGTGCTTGACCTGGAAGCGGGCGCCGATGTCGATGCGCTGATACCAGCCCCAGGGCCGGTAGATGCGCAGGTGCTCGCTGGCCTCGGGGCGGCCCTCCGCCTTCATCTGCTCGACGAGCGTCTTGACCTGGCCGGACGCGGCCATCGAGGCGACGAGCACGGCGTCGCGGGTCGAGACCACGACGACGTCGTCGAGGCCGATCACCGTGGTCAGCACCTCCTCGCTGCGGATCAGCGAGCGGCGGGTGTCGAGCGCGACCGCCGGGCCCTCCAGCACGTTGCCGTTCTCGTCCTGCGGCTTGATGGCGTGGATCGAATCCCAGGAGCCGACATCCGACCAGTCGAAGGAGGCGGCGAGCATGCCGGCATGGGCGGTGCGCTCCATCACGGCGTAGTCGATCGAGATCTTGGTCGCCTTGGCGAAACTCTCCGGATCGAGCCGCAGGAAGTCGAGATCGCGGCTGGCCTTGTCCACCGCCGCCTCGGCGGCCGAGAGGACGGCCGGCGCGTAGCGGGCGAGCTCCTCGCGCATCGTCCGGGCGGAGAACAGGAAGTTGCCGCTGTTCCAGAGATAGCCTTCGGCGAGGTATTGCGTCGCGAGATCGAGCTTCGGCTTCTCGACGAAGCGCGCGAGGCGGCTGGCGCCCGGCTCGGACAGGGCCTCGCCGGGAGCGAGATAGCCATAGGCGGTCGAGGGATGGGTGGGCTTGATGCCGAGCGTCATGATCAACCCGGTCGCGGCCAGCGTCGCGGCGCGCTGGCAGTCCCGGCGGAAGGCTTCGGCGTCGCCGACGACATGATCGGACGCGAGCGCGACGCAGACCGCCTCGGGATCGCGCCTGGCCGCCATCACCGTGCCGACCGCGATCGCCGCGGCCGAATCGCGCCGCTCGGGTTCGAGCACGATCTCGCCCTTGATGCCCAGCGTCAGCATCTGCTCGGCGGCGATGAAGCGGAAATCGTTGTTGGTGATGACGATCGGCGCGCCGAAGGCCGGACCGACCAGGCGCTGCAGCGTCGCCTGGAAGGTCGAGAGGCCCTCGTCCAGCAGCGGGATGAACTGCTTCGGCATGGTGTCGCGCGAGAGCGGCCAGAGCCGCGTGCCGGAGCCGCCGGCCATTACGAGGGGAATGATCTTCGAAGCCATGAAGCTGTTCCGGCGGACACTGATCCGCCGAGTCCTACCGCACCGAAGCTACCATCCGATAAACGCTCATTGGGGAGGGTCGTGGTATCGGTCGAGGTATTGTTCACCCTTTCGGCTTCTGCCCCGGCCGGAACGCCGCGACCACCGCCGGGTCGGTCTCCAGATACGGACCCTCGATCAGGTCGATGCAATAGGGGATGGCCGGCATCACCGCGTCGAGGCATTCGGCGATGGCGCGCGGGCGGCCGGGCAGGTTGACGATCAGCGTCCTGCCGCGGATGCCGGCGAGCTGGCGCGAGAGGATCGCGGTCGGCACCTTGGCGAGGCTGACCTGGCGCATCAATTCGCCGAAGCCGGGCATCGGCTTGTCGATCACGTCCTCGGTGGCCTCGGGCGTGACGTCGCGCGGGGCGGGGCCGGTGCCGCCGGTGGTGACGATCAGGCAGCAGCCTTCCGCGTCGGCGAGCTCGATCAGGGTCCGCGCGATGCCCTCGCGCTCGTCGGGGATGATACGCGAGACCGCCTCCCAGGGGCTCACCAGCGCTTTCGTCATGTAGTCGACGATCGCCGGACCGCCTTCGTCGGCATAGATTCCGGCCGAGGCGCGGTCGGAGACGGTGACGATGCCGATCTTCGCTGGTGACGCCATGGCTGGTCCTCAAACCTGGTAGAAGTCGCGATACCAGCGCACCATGCGGCCGATGCCATCGGCGAGCGGGGTATGCGGGCGGAAGCCGACGGCCGCCTCGAGCGCCGAGACGTCGGCGGCGGTGCGCAGCACGTCGCCGGGCTGGCGCGGCTTCATCTCCATCACCGCCTTCCGGCCGACCGCCTGCTCGATTGTCGCGATGAACTGCATCAGCGGCACGGGGGCGGAATTGCCGATATTGTAGAGCCGCCAGGGCGCCGATGAGGTCGCGGGGCCGGGCTCGTCGCTCGACCAGGCGGGGTCGGGCGCGGCGATGTGGTCGAGCACGCGCACGACGCCCTCGACGATATCGTCGACATAGGTGAAGTCGCGCTCGTGGCGGCCTTCGTTGAAGACCTCGATCGGCTCGCCGGCGATGATCTTCCGGGTGAAGATCATCGGGGCCATGTCGGGCCGGCCCCAGGGGCCATAGACGGTGAAGAAGCGCAGGCCCGTGGTCGGCAGCCCGTAGAGATGGCTGTAGGCGTGGGCCATGCCCTCGTTCGCCTTCTTGGTCGCGGCGTAGAGGCTGACCGGGTGGTCGACATTGTCCTCGACGCGGAAGGGGGTTCGGGTGTTGGCGCCGTAGACCGAGCTCGACGAGGCATAGACGAGGTGCTCGATGCCATTGCGCCGGCAGCCCTCCAGCACATGGCCGAAGCCGGTGAGGTTGGAATCGAGATAGGCCTGCGGATTGTCGATCGAGAAGCGCACGCCGGCCTGGGCGCCGAGATGGACGACGCGCTCGAAGCGCCCCTCGGCGAAGAGCCTCGCCATGCCGTCGCGGTCGGCGAGGTCGAGCTTCTCGAAGCTGAAGCGGTTGTGGCCGGCGAGCCGCGCGAGCCGCGCCTGCTTCAGGGCGGGATCGTAATAGTCGTTGAGGTTGTCGATGCCGACGACCTCGTCGCCGCGTTCGAGCAGAACCCGGGCTGTCTCGTTGCCGATGAAGCCGGCAGCCCCCGTCACCAGAACGCGCATGATCCTCCTCGCGCCGCTCGCGCCGTTTCGTCCATCGTCTATCGAGCAGCGCGCGGCCCCGGTCAACGCGGGGGCTCGCGGGCCGCGCCACGATCTGCTAGCGCCGCGGCATGCCCGCCGCGTCGACCACGCCCGTCCTGGACCAGCCCATCCGCGGCCGTGGCTTCGCGGCGACCTTCGCCGCGGCCGTCGCGGGCGTGCTGCTGTCGACGGCCGCCGCGACGGTCTGGCGCGACCCGTTCTGGATCTTCCGCGCCGCGCCGCCCTGGACACAGGACGGGGCCGGGGCGAGCCGCCTGCTCGACACGCAGATGCGCCGCGTCAAGCCGCTGCAGATCGCCGGTCTGCGGCCGGGCACGCTGCTGATCGGCTCCTCGGTGGTCTATCGCGGGCTCGATCCGCGCGACCTCGAGCCGGGGCTGCCGCAGCCGGCCTACAATGCCGGCCTTTCGTCGCTGATGGGCGAGGAACTGCCCGTGCTGGCGGCGCTCGCGCGCGACGTCGGGAGCATCCGGCGTGTCGTCATCGGGCTCGACTACTTCATGTTCACGCGGCTGGTGCCGCCTCCGCCGCTGCGGCCGGAGATTGCGAGCGCGCTGGGGCGGGCCGAGATGCGCCTGAAGCTGATGTTCAACTCCGAGGCGCCGGAGAACCTGCTGGGCGGCGGGCAGCGGCGCAGCGAGCCCGGTCTCTGGCGCAGCGACGGCTTCAAGTCGACGCCGGATTTCGACGCCGCGCTGACCCGCAAGGTCGCGGCGGCGCAGGACATCGCCGCGATGGCCTATGAGCCCGGACGGCTCGCGGCGCTCGACGCCGCGCTCGGCCGTCTGCGCGGGCTCGACATCGCACTCTATCTCTCGCCTGTGAGCGGGGCGCAGCTCGTCTTGCTCGCGCAGGGCGGCCGGCGGGCCGAGTTCGAGCGCTGGCGGGCGGATGCCGCCGCGTTGGCGCGCCGCCACGGCTTCGTTCTGCACGATCTTTCGACCGGCCACCCTTTCACCGATTTCGACCCGGAGATGGGCTCGTCGCGCTTCTGGATCGACAATGTCCACTTCAAGCCGGAGGTCGGGCGCTGGGTGCTGGCCCGGCTCGGCCTCGCCTCAGGCGCGGTCGCGCCAGCGCCTTAGCCGCCTACGCGCCGAGGCCGCGAGCCTGGGCAGGAACGCGGACGCGCCGGCGAGCGCGACGATGGCGTTCGCCATGTCCTGGCGCTCGGCCCAGGGATAGGCGGACGGGTCGACCCGGTCGCCGGCGCCGCTGTCGAGACGGAACGGGCGGCCGGCGGCGAAATCGCTGCGCAGCATCTCGATCGCCAGCGCTCGGCCGGGCGAGAGCCTGGCCTTGCCCTCGTCATAGGCGATCTTGAGGAAATGCGCCTGCCCGGCGAGGTCGAGCAGCAGGCCGCCGGCGATCGGCGCTCCGTCCAGCCGGAGCAGGTCGACGCGGACCGCGTCCGCTGCGGCGAAGTTGCGGACGATCGCGCGGATATAGCCGGCGTCGCGCGGCAGGTTCGCGAGCGCGGTGCCGCCGCGCCCCTTCCAGCCGGCGGCCTCGAGCGCGAGGAACTCATCCAGTGCGGCGAGGGCGTCCTCGCCACGATGGCGCTGATAGAGCAGCGCACCGGCCCTCTCGAGCTGGCGATGCTGCTGCATGCGCTTCTTGTGGCCCTGGCCGAGGGCGCGGCGCAGATAGCGCTCGGCATCCTCTCCCGGTCTCGGGACGAGCAGCGGCCGCCGCCACCGCTCATAGAGCGCAATCGTGCTGCCGGTCACGGCCAGCGCGGCCGCGATGGCGGCGTAGACCGGACCCTGCACGGGAAGCAGCGGCAGCTTCAGGATCTTCGGCAGATCGGGCGCGTCGACGATGGCTCGCAGCAGCGCCACGGCGGCGTCCCCGGCGCGCTCGCGGTCGAGAACCGGGGCCGAGGAGACCTCGTAGAGCGGCACCAGCGGCGCTTCGAGGACCGGCACGAGCCCGCTGCGCAGGCCGCGCGCGCGGCGCAGCGCCCAGAGGCCGAGCAGGCGTTCGTCCTGCGGGTCGTGGGCCGCGAGGACGACGATGTCCTCGCTTGCGACGCCGAAGCTCGGCGCGGCGGCGACGGCCGCAGGCGCCATGTGCAGATTGGGCGCATCGGCGCGGCGGCAGAGATCGGCGAAGGTTTCGGCATAAACTGCGCCATAGGTCCCGGCCGGGAGGCGGCGGACCGAAACGGATGCGGTCATGGCTGTGGGCCGCCGGCCCGGCGGCGCAGGCCGAGCACGAAGGCGATCACCTGCGCGGTCGCGAGATAGAGCTCCTCGGGAATGGTGTCATCGAGCTCGACGGCCGAGAGCGCCTGCGCCAGCGCGGCGTTCTGCTCGACCGCGACGTCGTGCTCGCGCGCGGTCTCGACGATCTTCTCGGCGACCACGCCATGGCCCTTGGCGGTGACGCGCGGCGCGCCCTGGCCGTCATATTCGAGCGCGACCGCGAGTGGCAGGGGCTGGCTCACGAGCGGCGGTCCAGGAACTGGCCGGCGCTCGCCCTGGCGGGCTGCGGATGGCCGGTGAAGACCTCGAACTCGGCGCTGTCGAAGCGCGACCGGAGCAGCGAGGTCTCCAGTTCGGGCGTTGCCTGGCGCAGCAGGCGGCTGGTGCCCTCGCGCTCGGCCCAGAGGGAGACGCCGACGGCGCGGCCCTGCAGCGTCACCACGCCCTGGAGTGCGCCGAGCGGCTCGACATCGAGCGCGAAGCGCACGCGCCAGAGCGGCGCCTCGGGCGCGGCGGAGCCGGATTGCGGCGGATCGCGCTCGATCTCGAGCGGCAGCACGGCGGTGCCGGTGGCGAGGGCGAGCGGAATCTCGGTGAGCCAGCGCACCGGGGGCTGCTGATCATGGCGGGTGGCATCCGGCGGCAGCGAGGCGTATTGGGCGAGCGCGATGCGATCGAGCGCCGCCTCGGCCTGGCCGAACAGCGCCTGCGCGATCGCGGCCGGCCGCGCCGCCGAGCTCAGGCTCGGCTCGGCCGCGGGTTGCGGTGTCAGCAGCCCGTCGCGCGGCGGGGCCGGGCGCGCCCTGGCCGGGGCCGGTGCAGCCCCATCCTGCCCGGCGGCGGCAGGCGTAGCCGGAGGCCGCAGCGGCGGGCCCTCGCGCGTGGCCTCGCCCGGTAGCGGCGACCGCGTCGCCGGCGCGGCCTCGACGGCGGGCTTCAGCAGATCGCGCAGGCTCAGCAGGGCGGCCTTCAGGTCGCTCCGGGGTGTCGGGGCCTCGCCGGCCGCCTGCCGGGCCTCGAGGAAGACGCCGGAGCGGGCGATGGCCGCCCTCAGCGCTTCGGCGGTGACGGGTCTGGTCCCGGCCGGCAGGCGCTGGGCGAGAATCTGGTCGACCAGTGCCATCAGCGGCTTCGGCAGGGTGAGCGCGACCGTCCCCTGCGCCAGGCTGCCGAGATTGGCGAAGAGCGGGGCGAGGCTGTCCTGCCGCCCCAGCGCCGCGCCGAGCAGCGGGCCGGCGATGGCGCGGGGCGAGGCGGCAAGGGCGGCCTGGGGCGCGACGGCCGGCGACGATGCGGAACGGCCGGTCAGCGCGGGACCGCTCCCGGCCGCCTGAGTCGCGGTGGCGGTGGCCGTCGCCGGCCCCGGGGACGAAGGGCTCCCCGGCGGCGGAGCGGCGGCCGGCTGCCAGTCCGGCGTTGCCATGGCGATGCCCTCGGCCGGCGCCGGACGAATGCCGACCAGGGTCGCCTGCAGCGGCGCGCCAGGCTCGGCGGGCGGGGCGAGCCTGAGCTGAAGCCCCGCGCCCGGCTGCAGCGCGGCCTGCCTGGCCTCGGGGCCGGCGAGGACGAGCGCGACCTTGACGCCGTTGACCAAAGCGGTGGCGTTGCCGTCGCCGTCGAGCGAGACGAGCCTGGCCTCGACGGTCTTGCCGGCGGCGAGGCCGCCATTGCCGCCCAGCGCCGCGAGCAGGGTCGCGAGGCTCTGGCTCTTGGCGAGCGCGGCGAATTGCGCCGGATCGGGCGTGATGGCGGCCATCGCGGCAGCCTGCCACGAAATGTTAAGGATTTTCTTGCGCCGGGCAGCATTGCGCCTGCGGCGCTGGTGCGGGAGCCGGCTCTGCGGCAGGCTCGCCCGGCTGTTCTGGAGACATCGCCATGGATTATCGCGCGCTCGGCCGCTCCGGCCTCAAGGTTTCGCCGCTCTGCCTGGGCACGATGATGTTCGGCGCACAGACCGAGGAGGCGCAGGCGCGCGCGATCATCGACAGCGCCGCCGAGGCCGGCATCAACTTCATCGACACCGCCGACGTCTATGCGGAAGGCCGCTCGGAGGAGATCACCGGGCGCGCCATCGCCGGCAACCGCCATGGCTGGGTGCTGGCGACCAAGGCGGCGAACGCGATGGGCGACGGGCCGAACCAGCGCGGCCTCTCGCGCAAATGGCTGCTCGAGGCCTGCGACGCCAGCCTGAGACGGCTCGGCACCGATTTCATCGACATCTACTACCTGCACAAGGAGGACCACGAGACGCCGCTCGCCGAGACGGTACGCGCGATCAGCGACCTCGTGCGGGCCGGCAAGATCCGCTATTTCGGCGTCTCGAACTATCGCGGCTGGCGCGTCGCCGAGATCTGCCGGCTCTGCGACGCGCTCGGCATCGACCGGCCGGTGGTGAGCCAGCCCTATTACAATGCGATGAACCGCATGCCCGAGGTCGAACACCTGCCGGCCTGCGGCTATTACGGGCTCGGCGTCGCCAGCTATTCGCCGCTGGCGCGCGGCGTGCTGACGGCGAAATACGAGCCCGGCCAGGCGCCGCCGGAAGGCACCCGCGCCGGCCGCGCCGACAAGCGGATCATGCAGACCGAGTGGCGCGAGGAATCGCTGGTGATCGCCCGCACCATCCGCGACCATGCCGCGGCGCGCGGGCTGACGCCGGTGCAGTTCGCGGTCCGCTGGGTGCTGAACAACACGCTGCTGACCGCGGCCGTGGCGGGCCCGCGCACCATGGAGCAGTGGCAGGGCTATCTGTCGGCCCTCGACGCAGATTTCACCGCCGAGGACGAGGCTCTGGTCGATTCTCTGGTGCCGGCGGGCCACCCCTCGACGCCGGGCTACAGCGACCCGGCCTATCCGCTGGAAGGGCGGGTGGCGCGGACGGGGTGACGATCGGACCGCACCTGCCCGTCATTGCGAGGAGCGTAGCGACGAAGCAATCCAGGGAGCGGCAGGGCGCAGTGGCAAGTCCCACTGGATTGCTTCGCTGCGCTCGCAATGACGTACGCCGCCTTCAAGGATGCAGCTTCAGCCCCTTGATCGCCTTGTCGACGCCCTTGCGCTCGCCATGCAGCGCGATGCCGACGAGGTCGAGCGCCTCCGTGGGCACGGCCTCGACCGCGGCGCGGTTGGCCTCGTCATGGCCGGTCGCGAACAGGTCGCGGGTGTAGAGCGAGGGCGTGAGGCCCGCTTCGCCGGCCCGCCGCAGCACGCGGGCGAGGTCGGCGGAGGTGGCGGCGAAGATCAGGATCGGCTGGCGCACCAGCGGGCCGTAGACCTTGCCGGAGGCGTCGCGGTAGGCTCGCCCGCCGAGCTCCGGCGCGGCGGCGACCAGCCCGCCGGCGAGGAAGGCGGTGACGTTGAGCTTCTGCCAGGCGGCGAGCTCCTCATGGACGACGATGGCGATCTTGGTGTCGAAGCGCATGCCGACAGCGATAGGACCCGATCCGGCGGCCGGTCTTGAACGTTCGTGCGCGACCGTCTCGCCCGGCGACTGGATCCGCGGCGCGCCGGACGGGCAGGGGCCGGAGCGGATCGAGGCCTTCTTCAGCGGCCATGCCTATGACACGCACCGGCACGACACCTATGCGATCGGCTACACGATCAGCGGGGTGCAGAGCTTCGACTATCGCGGCGCACAGCGCGATTCGACGCCGGGCGACCTGATCGTGCTGCATCCGGACGAATTGCATAACGGCCGGGCCGGGATCGAGAGCGGCTTCCGCTATCGCATGGCCTATGTCGAGCCCGGGCTGATCATGGCGGCACTCGCCGGGCGGGCCGCCGCGATGCCCTTCATCGGCAACGCCGTCTGCCGCGACGGCAGCCTGATGCGGGCTCTGGTCGCCCTGCTGGGCGATGTCGAGCACGCGCTGGAGCCGCTGGAGCGCGATGCCGCGGTCGGCGCGCTGGCGGAGGCGCTGCTGCGGCTCGATCCGTCCTGCGCGCTCGATGGCGCGGAGACGCCGGCGATGCGGGCCTGCGAACGCGCGCGCGATTTCCTGAGCGAGAGCCGGGACGAGGCGGTCGATTCCACCATGCTGGAGGCGGTCACCGGGCTCGACCGCTATGCGCTGGCGCGGCAGTTCCGCCGCCGCTACGGCACGAGTCCGCATCATTACCTGGTGATGCGCCGGCTGGAGCGGGCGCGACTGCTGATCCGGCGGGGCGAGACCCTGGCCGAGGCCGCGGCAGCCAGCGGCTTCGCCGACCAGAGCCACATGACCCGGCATTTCCGCCGTGCCTATGGCCAATCGCCCGGACGCTGGCGGGCGATGCAGGTGGGCGGCGTGCCGGCAGCCGCCTGAGCCCGGCTCAGTTCATCACGCAGAAACCGCCGACCACCACCTGCGAGCGGCACCAGATGCGCGGCTCCGCCGGCTCTCCGCGGCGCAGGCCGCTCGCTTCGGCCGCAGCAATGGCTGCGGGAGAGGCGATATGGAGAGGCTGGGGTGTGGCGGCGGCGCTCTGCGTCTGGCGGCTGCGCAGCGTCGGCGTCATCACGGCATGAGAGCCGTCACGCTGGGGCTGGGTTGCGGTCGCGCCATGCGAGCGGCCGCCGCCGGAGCGGAGCTTGGCGGCTTCGGCGCTCGCCGGCAGCAGGATGGCGGCGAGGAGGGCGGCGGCGAGAGGGCGGATCATGCCAGGCTCCATGGCTCGGCCCGACTGTGCCAGAGCGAGCCTGCCCAGCCCAGCAAAGCCTCGGATCAGGCTGAGCAAGGGATTAAGCGGATGTCCGTCGAACCGGGCGTCCTTCCGGGCTCAGGCCTTCGGCCTGCCCCGGAAAGTCGGTGCGGTTCCCTTCGCGGGATATGCGCTTTCTGTCGGCATCCCCGTCAATCCGTCCCAGGCCGCCATCGCTCCTTGCGCCACCGCCTCGAGTTCGGCGCGGGTGGCGCCGTCGCGGGCGCGGATCGACATGCCCTGCTGCACCGTGACGTAGAAGGAGGCGATGGCGGCGGGATCGCAACTCGCCGGCAATTCGCCCCGGCCGATCGCGGCGCGCAGCCGCGTCTCCAGAATCCCCTGCATCTCGGCGCGGACGTCGCGCAGGGCACGGCTCGCCTCCTCGCTGGTGCCGGCGGCGTGGACGACGGAGAGCACGACCATGCAGCCGGCCGGCTTGCCGGGGCGGGTGAAGAGCGCGGCCGAGCGCATCAGATAGGTCCCGATCGCCTCCCGGACGCTCGGCGCAGCGGCGATGGCGGCGGCCAGCTCGGCGCCGTCCCCTGCCTCGTAGAGCGCCATCGCCTCGCGGTAGAGCGCCTCCTTGCTGCCGAAGCAGGCGTAGAGGCTCGGCGCATTGATGCCCATCGCCGCAGTGAGCTCGCTCATCGCGGCGCCCTGGAATCCCTTCTCCCAGAACAGCAGCATCGCCTGCCGCAGGGCCTGTTCCCTGTCGAAAGCGCGCGGGCGGCCACGCTCGGCCATGGTTCTCACCTTTCTGTATCGAGCGATAAATAAATCCCTTGACGCTCCGGGGCAAGCGCGCCACCTATATATGTATCAATCATTACAAATATAGGTGATGCATGACGAGACTGGCGGGCAAGACGGCCCTGGTCACCGGTGGAAGCCGCGGCATCGGCGCGGCGACGACCCTCAGGCTGGCGCAGGACGGGGCGGATGTGGCGCTGACCTATGAGCGCGCCCGCGACAGGGCCGAGGCGGTGGCTGCGCAGGTCGGGGCGCTCGGCCGCAGGGCCGTGGTGCTGCAGGCGGACAGCGCCGACCCGGCGGCGCTGACGGCGGCCGTCGACAAGGCGGCGGCCGAGCTCGGCGGGCTCGACATCCTCGTGAACAATGCCGGCATCTGGCACTATGGCGAGGTCGGCAGCTGGGGTCTCGACGAGATCGACAAGGTCATCGCGGTGAATGTCCGGGCCGTGATCGTCGCCTCTCAGGCGGCGGCAAGGCATCTGCGGGATGGCGGGCGGATCATCACCACCGGCTCGTGCCTCGCCGAGCGCGTGACGGAGCCGGGCATCGCGCTCTATGCGATGAGCAAGGCGGCGCTGATCGGCTTCACCAAGGGCCTCGCCCGCGATCTCGGCCCGCGCGGAATCACCGTGAACATTGTCCATCCCGGCTCGACCGACACCGACATGAACCCGGCCGACGGCGACCATGCCGAGGCGCAGCGCCGGCGCATGGCGATCCCGCGCTTCGGCGAGGCGCGGGATATCGCCGGCCTCGTCGCCTATCTCGCGAGCGAGGAGGGGCGCTTCATCACCGGCGCGGGGATCGCGATCGACGGCGGGGTGAATACGTAAGCGGTCGCCTTCGACCCACAGCCTGCGGCTGCCCCTCGGGGCGCGATCTCGGGAGGGGAGACGGGTCTCAGTGCCCTGGCAGGACGATGATCGTCGGCTTTGCCGGGAGCGTGGCCTTCGACAGCACGATCTCCGCCCGCTCGCGGCGCTCGACCGGCCAGAGGTCCTGCGAGCGCGCCAGGAAGCGGTTGAGCGTGCCGCCGCCGAAGAAGTGCATCGGGATCATCACCCTAGCCTGCAGCGCCTTCAGCACTTCGAGCATGCCGTCCTGGTCGAGCGTGTAGCTGCCGTCGACCGGGAAGAGCACGATGTCGACGCGGCCGAGCGCGCGCAGATGGCCGGGCTCGAGCGGGTGATGGAGATGGCCGAGATGGGCGATGCAGAGCTCGCCGATCTCGAAGACGAACATCGAGTTGCCGTCATAGTCGGTGTCGCCGCCATAGGAGCGGATATTGGTCGGGACATTGCGCACGCGCATGTCGCCGAGCGTCACGTCATGGCGGGCGGCGCCCCGGCCGGACGGATCCCAGCCGGGCAGCACCTGCTTGATCGCCGGATCGGGCGCGCGCGAGTTGTGCGTCGAATGCGCCTTGTTCATCGTCGCGATGTCGGGCGTCGCCGGCGGGCGGACATAGTCGTTGTAGTCGGTCGCCGCCTTCACGCCGCCCGGCGTCTCGATCAGGAAGGTGGCGTGGCCGATGAAGGTCAGCCGGACCTCGTCCTTGGCGAGGTTCACGCGCTGGATCGGCAGGCGATAACTCGCCATTTCCGGCCGACAGCCGGGCTCGTTCGCCTGGGCGAGGGCGGGCGACATGAACGCGGGCGTCAGCAGCAGCGCCAAGCCCGCAACGGCTCGGGATAGAATACCCATCGTTTCCGCTCCGGCCTCTTTCGGTTGTCGCAGGCTGAGGCAAAAGCCGCGCCCGAGGAAGGCTCGATCTGCAGGACTGGCGGAGTTGTGAGCGATGCTGCCTCGCAAGGTTGCGGCTCGCCACCCGGCTCGCTACATACGCGGCACATTTCCCGAAAGCCTCAGCGCCCCAGTCCGAAGCGGAGTCCGCACGCCCCATGTCTCGTCAGTTCATCTACCATATGCGCGGCCTGTCGAAGACCTATCCCGGCGGCAAGCAGGTTCTGAACAACATCCACCTCTCCTTCTACCCGGACGCCAAGATCGGCGTGCTCGGCGTCAACGGTGCCGGCAAGTCGACCCTGCTCAAGATCATGGCCGGCTACGACAAGGAGTGGACCGGCGAGGCCTGGGTCGCCGAGGGCGCGCGCGTCGGCTACCTGCCGCAGGAGCCCAAACTCGACGAGAGCCTGACGGTCCGCGAGAACGTCATGCTCGGCGTCGCCCCGCAGAAGGCGATCCTCGACCGCTACAACGAGCTCGCCATGAACTATTCGGACGAGACCGCGGACGAGATGACCAATCTCCAGGACGAGATCGAGGCCAAGGGCCTGTGGGATCTAGACTCCAAGGTCGACCAGGCGATGGACGCGCTGCGCTGCCCGCCGGACGACTGGGAGGTCGGCAAGCTCTCCGGCGGCGAGCGCCGCCGCGTCGCCATGTGCAAGCTGCTGCTGGAGCAGCCCGAGCTCCTGCTGCTCGACGAGCCGACCAACCATCTCGACGCCGAGACCACCGCCTGGCTGGAAGGGCATCTGCGCACCTATCCCGGCGCGATCCTGATCGTCACCCACGACCGCTACTTCCTCGACAACGTCACCGGCTGGATCCTCGAGCTCGATCGCGGCCAGGGCATCCCCTATGAGGGGAACTACTCGTCCTGGCTGGTGCAGAAGCAGAAGCGCCTGGAGCAGGAGGGCCGCGAGGACGTGGCCCGCCAGAAGACGCTCGCCCGCGAGCAGGAATGGGTCAACGCCTCGCCGAAGGCGCGCCAGGCCAAGAACAAGGCCCGCATCCAGCGCTATGACGAACTGGTGCAGAAGGCGTCCCAGAAGGGGCCGGACACCGCGCAGATCATCATCCCGATCGCCGAGCGGCTCGGCAACAACGTCGTCGATTTCGACGGGTTGTCCAAGGGCTTCCAGGACAAGCTCCTGATCGACGATCTCAGCTTCAAGCTGCCGCCGGGCGGCATCGTCGGCGTGATCGGCCCGAACGGCGCCGGCAAGACCACGCTGTTCCGGATGATCACCGGCCAGGACAAGCCCGATGCCGGCACGATCACCATCGGCGAGAGCGTGCAGCTCGGCTATGTCGACCAGAGCCGCGACTCGCTCGACGACAAGAAGACCGTCTGGGAGGAGATCTCGGGCGGCAACGACATCATCTACCTCGGCAAGAGGGAACTGAATTCAAGGGCTTACTGCTCGGCCTTCAACTTCAAGGGCGGCGACCAGCAGAAGAAGGTCGGCATGCTCTCGGGCGGCGAGCGCAACCGCGTCCACCTCGCCAAGATGCTGAAGAGCGGCGCCAATGTCCTGCTGCTCGACGAGCCGACCAACGACCTCGACGTCGATACGCTGCGGGCGCTGGAAGAGGCGCTGGAGGACTATGCCGGCTGCGCCGTGATCATCAGCCACGACCGCTGGTTCCTCGACCGCATCGCCACCCACATCCTCGCCTTCGAGGGCGACAGCCATGTCGAATGGTTCGAGGGCAATTTCGAGGATTATGAAGAGGATAAGAAGCGGCGCTTAGGGATCGATTCAACGATTCCGAAGCGGATCCAGTACAAGAAGTTCACGCGCTGAGAGCTCTCGTCGCTTCGCGCCGGATTTCGTGTTGGCTAGGTTAGCTAATCCCGCAATCCACTGCCGAGACGAAAGTGACCGTCGTCAATGTCCACGAGGCCAAGACCAATCTGTCGCGCCTGATCGAGCAGGCGCTGCGGGGCGAGGAGGTCGTGATCGCGCGCAACGGCGTGCCGGCGGTCAGGCTGGTCCAGGTCGAGGCTGCTGCCGAGCCGAAGCCGAAGCGCGAGCCGGGGCAGTTGGCCGGTCTGTTCGTCGAGATCGACCCGGACTGGTGGAAACCGGACGACGAGCTGGCTGATCTTTTCGAAGGCAGCGCGAAGCACGAGCTTCACGATCCGTCTCGGCGCAGCGGGTCAAGGTGAAGCTGCTGCTCGACAGCAACGCCTTGCTGTGGTGGACGGGGCTTCACCATGGCCGGCTGACCGATGCGGCCAGAAAGTCCATCGCCGAGGCCGATCAGCTCTTCGTCAGCGTCGCCACGATCTGGGAACTCGAAATCAAGCGCGGGATCGGTAAGCTGGACTTCGCTGGAGCGGGTCGAGGCGCTGGGGATGTCATGGCTCCCGATCGAACGCGATGACGCCATCGACGCGGGACGTCTGCCGTCGCTGCATCGCGATCCATTCGACCGGATGATCGTGGCGCAGGCGATGCGGCGCCAGCTCACTCTCGTGACATCCGACAGCTCGCTGGGGGCCTATGGCGTGGCGCTCCTGAGCGCTTGAGGGGCGTCCGCGGCGCAGCGCCTCACGCCTTCCCCTTCACCAGGATGTTTCCGTCGACGTCCTGGATGTCGCGCTTGCCGCAGAGGGCCATGGTGATGTCCATCTCCTTGCGGATGATGTCGAGGGCGAGCTTGACGCCGTCCTCGCCCATGGCGCCGAGCCCGTAGAGGAAGGCGCGGCCGATCAGGACACCGCGGGCGCCGAGCGCCACCGCCTTGAGCACGTCCTGGCCGGAGCGGACGCCGCCGTCCATCCAGACCTCCATGCGCCCGCCGACCTGCTCGACGATGCCGGGCAGGGCCGCGATCGCCGAGACGGCGCCGTCGAGCTGGCGCCCGCCATGGTTGGAGACGATCAGGGCATCGGCGCCGCTCCCCGCCGCGAGCTCGGCGTCCTCGGCGTCGAGGATGCCCTTGAGGATCAGCTTGCCGCCCCAGCGGTCCTTGATCCATTTGACGTCGTCCCAGCTCAGCGTCGGGTCGAACTGCTCGGCGGTCCAGGAGGAGAGCGAGGAGAGGTCGCCGACGCCCTTGGCGTGGCCGACGATGTTGCCGAAGGTGCGCCGCTTCGTGCCGAGCATGCCCATGCACCAGCGCGGCTTGAAGGCGAGGTTGATCAGGTTGGCGAGCGTCGGCTTGGGCGGGGCGGAGAGGCCGTTGCGGATGTCCTTGTGGCGCTGGCCGAGGATCTGCAGGTCAAGCGTCAGCATCAGCGCCGAGCAGCCGGCCGCCCTGGCGCGGTCGATCAGGCGGCCGATGAACTCGCGGTCGCGCATCACATAGAGCTGGAACCAGAACGGCGCGTCGCTGTTGGCGGCGACGTCCTCGATCGAGCAGATGCTCATGGTCGAGAGGGTGAAGGGCACGCCCGCCTTGGCCGCGGCCTTGGCGGCGAGGATCTCGCCGTCGGCGTGCTGCATGCCGGTGAGCCCGGTGGGGGCGAGCGCGACCGGCATCGAGACGCTCTGGCCGGCCATGGTCGTCGCCAGCGTCCGGTTGGTCATGTCGACGGCGACGCGCTGGCGCAGCTTGATCCTGGCGAAATCGCTCTCGTTCTCGCGATAGGTGGTCTCGGTCCAGGCGCCGGAATCGGCATAGTCGTAGAACATTCGGGGGACGCGGCGCTTCGCCAGAAGACGGAGATCTTCGATGGTCAAAGGCTGGGCCATGGTCGTGTCGTCCTGCGTTGCTCCGCCGTGCGAGGTCGCATGGAACGGAGCGTGAGGCAACCGGCCGCTCACGTCACGCCGAGATAGCGCCCCGGCCGGTGGTTGATCGCCAGGTTGAGGTTGAGCGCGACGGCACCCAGCAGCGACAGGGCGACCCGGTCGAGCGGCAGCACCAGAGCGGCGGCCGCCAGGATGACGATGTCGATGCCGAGCTGGAGCCAGCCGGCGCGCAGGCCGTGCCGCTCCTGCAGCCAGGCGGCGAGCACATTGACGCCGCCGAGCCCGGTGCGGTGGCGGAAGAGCACGAGCATGCCGATGCCCATCAGCGAGCCGCCGGCGATCGCGGCGTAGACCGGATCGACCGCCTCGATCCGGATGAGACGAGGCGTCGCCCAGCTCAGGCCGGAGACGAGGGCGACGGCGATGAAGGTCCGCAGCGTGTAGGCGCGCCCCATGCGCTGCAAGGCCAGCCAGTAGAAGGGCAGGTTGGCGAGAAAGAAGCCGACCGAGAAGGCTGGGCCTCCGGCGGCCTCGAGCAGCAGGGCGAGGCCGGCGACGCCGCCCGTCACCAGCGTCGCCTTGCCGTAGAGCGCGACTCCGAGGCTGACCAGCATGGCGCCGAGCAGCATCGCCAGGGCGTCCTCGTAGAGGCGGTGCCGGGCCGCCGTGGCCATGTCGGTCGTCCTGTGCACCATCCGCCGCCCCGCCTGCTTCAGCTCACGTTCATCGCCTGCCGGCAATGCAATGGTTGAGCCGTCCGCGCCGATCCTGTACCGGGCGCCCGACCTTCCGAGCAAGCACAAGGCTTCGACATGATTCGGCGGCTCGTCGCTGCACTCCTTTTCTGCGGTCTTGCCGGCGTCGCCCTGGCGCAGCAGCAGGTCGGCTGGAAGACCGGGCGCGAGGCGGCCGAGATCGAGCGCAAGATATCGGCGCTGCTGAAGCAGATGACGCTGGAGGAGAAGGTCGGCCAGCTCCACCTCTCCGGCCGCGGCGAGGGCTTCGACATCGAGCAGGTCAGGACCGGCCGCATGGGCGCGGTGATGAACTTCGTCGTGCCGCAGGAGATCCGCCAGGTGCAGGAGGCGGTGCGGCAGTCGCGCCTCAGGATCCCGCTGATCATCGGTCTCGACGCCGTCCATGGCTTCTCGACCTATTTTCCGCTGCCGCTCGGCCAGGCGTCGAGCTGGAACCCGGCGCTGATCGAGCAGGCGGCCTATTGGACCGGGCGCGAGGCGCGCGCCGCCGGCGTCAACTGGACCTTCGCGCCCATGGTCGACATCTCGCGCGACCCGCGCTGGGGCCGGGTGCTGGAGGGCGCGGGCGAGGATGCCCATCTCGCCAGCGTGATCGCGGCGGCGCGCACCCGCGGCTACCAGCGCGGCGGCGTCGCGGCGACGGTGAAGCATTTCGTCGGCTACGGCGCCGCCGAGGGCGGGCGCGACTACAACTCGACCTGGATCCCGACCAGCCAGCTGCACGATCTCTTCCTGCCGCCGTTCAAGGCCTCCTTCGATGTCGGCGCGATGACGGCGATGGCGGCGTTCAACGCCCTGAACGGCATGCCGGCCACGGCCCATCGCGGCATGCTGACCGATCTCCTGCGCGGGCAATGGGGCTTCCGCGGCTTCGTCACCTCGGATTTCGGCTCGATCACCGAGCTGCGCCTGCACGGCATCGCCAGGGACGACGCGGAAGCCGCCCGCAAGGCGCTGCTCGCCGGCATCGACATGGACATGATGGGCGACGTCTACCACAAGCACCTCGCGGGCGAGGTGAAGGCGGGCCGGGTACCGGCGAAGGCGCTCGACGAGGCGGTCCGGCGGGTGCTCAGGGTCAAATTCCATCTCGGCCTGTTCGAGCGGCCGGATGTCGACGTCGCCGCCGCGCCCTCGCTGATGCAGACCGAAGAGGCTCGCAAGGTCGCGCGCCAGGCGGCGCGCGAGGGCGTGATCCTGCTCAAGAACGAGCGCCAGGTGCTGCCGATCGCGGCCTCGGTCAAATCGGTCGCGGTGATCGGCGCCATGGCGGTGCCGGAGGACGAGCGGGTCTGGACCGATCCGGCCGGCCTCGGCCGCCGCGTCGTGCAGCCGCTGCCGGACGCGCTGCGCGAGCAGCTCCCGGCCGGGGTCGAGGTGACCTACCAGCCCGCCTTCAGCAGGAATTGCGGGACCGAGTTCAAGGACAAGGAGGCCGCGCTGAAGGCGGCGGCCGCCGCCGACCTCGTCGTGACCATGCTCGGCGAGGATTGCGAGTTCATGGGCGAGGGCGCCTCGCGCACCGATCTTCGCCTGCCCGGCGTGCAGCAGGAATTGCTCGAGGCGCTGGTCGCGACCGGCAAGCCGGTGGTGCTGGTGCTGGCGACGGCGCGGCCGCTGGTGCTCGGCTGGGCCGACAGGCATGTCGCGGCGATCGTGCAGACCTTCCATGGCGGCACCGAAGGGCGGGCCGCGATCGCCGAGGTGCTCGCCGGCAAGGTCAACCCGTCCGGGCGCACGCCGATGAGCTTCCCGCGCTCGGTCGGCCAGATCCCGGTCTATTACGACCAGCTGCCGACCGGCCGGCCGCAGAAGATCCGCCAGCGCTATGAATCGATCTACATGGACGAGGCCAACGAGGCGCTCTATCCGTTCGGCTTCGGCCTGTCCTACAGCCGCTTCGCCTATGCCGATCCCAGGGTGACGAACGCCAGGGTGCCGTTCGACGGGGCGACCGAGGTCGCGGTCGACGTGACGAACCAGGGCGAGCGCGATGGCCAGGAGGTGGTACAGCTTTATATCCGCCAGCCGGTGGCCGAGCGCTCGCGGCCGCTGCGCCTGCTCAAGGGCTTCGAAAAGGTCTTCCTCAAGGCCGGCGAGACGAAGACGGTCAGGTTCAGGCTGGAGGGCAGGGCGCTCGGCGGCCATGACGATACCGGGCGCTACCAACTCGATCCAGGCATTATCGAGGTCTATCTCGGCGGCTCGTCCCTGGCCGCGGCCAGGACGCAGTTCGAGCTGGTGAAGCGTTAGAGCCGGATCGGCCGGCCCGAAGCAGCCGGATCGCCGAATTCGTCTTGCGTTTAGTTGAAGGATCGCTTTTCCGGGCGGCCGCTGTTGCGTTTCCATCTGGAGGCGAAGCGCGGACGCAACGGCAACTGCCGCAGCTTCCATCTCGACAAGCTTGCGTTTTCGGTCAATCCTTGCTGCGCGGGGCCTTTTCGACATGTTGCCGAGGGGGCTCCGTTGCGACCACGGATGCTCCAAGGGATGCGGCGATGGCGACCGGAACCGTGAAATGGTTCAACACTGAGAAGGGCTACGGCTTCATTCAGCCTTCCGACGGCGGCAAGGATGTGTTCGTCCACATCACGGCCGTCAAGGAAGCGGGGATGATGTCCCTGACCGAAGGGCAGAAGCTCTCCTTCGAATTGAAGACCGAACGCGGCAAGACCGCGGCAGGGGACCTGAAGCTGCTCTGAACGCGGCTTGAGGCATGGTAGGCGTGACGAAGGCTGCGGGCCTGCGGTTGTGAGGGCTGTGCCCGGTGCCGGCCGGGCTCGCCGCCGGATCGACGACCGGCTCCGACCGGCGTGTCGAGTGCGCGCTCGCGACGATGCGCGTCGCAGGTCCCGATCGTGACATGGACCGAATGCTCGGCGGCCGGCGGTGCCGCGGTTGCGCACGCTCCCGAGCGGCTCATGCGCTCTCTCCGCAGCCCGGGCTCTCCGTCGCGCGGCTCGCCGCAACACCAGCAAGGTCCCGGATGATCCCGATCTATCGCGCGTAGCGCCGCGCCCCGGCGACGCAGAGGACGACGGCGACCGAGGTCGCGACCATCTGCCAGCCGACCGTCTCGCCGAGCAGCAGCGCCGCCAGCGCCAGCCCGAAGAAGGGCTGCAGCAATTGCAGCTGCCCGACGGCGGCGATGCCGCCCTGGACCAGTCCGCGATACCAGAAGACGAAGCCGATCAGCATGCTGAACAGCGAGACATAGGCGAGGCCGAGCCAGGCGCCGCCGCCGACCTGCCCGAACGAGGCCGGCAAGGTCAGCAGCGTGAGCGCGGCCATGATCGGCAGCGACAACACCAGCGCCCAGGAGATCACCTGCCAGCCGCCGAGACGGCGCGAGAGGCGCGCGCCCTCGGCATAGCCCAGCCCGCAGGCGGTGATGGCGGCGAGCATCAGGAGGTCGCCGAGCGGGGAGGCGGCGAAGCCCTGCGTCCAGGCGAAGCCGACGACGCAGAGGCTGCCGAGCCCGGCGAAGAGCCAGAAGGCCGGGCGTGGCCGCTCGCCCCCGCGCAGCACGCCGAAGATCGCGGTCGCGAGCGGCAGCAGTCCGACGAAGACGATCGAGTGGGCCGAGGTGACGTGCTTGAGCGCGAGCGCCGTCAAGAGCGGGAAGCCGACGACCACGCAGAGCGCGACCACGGCGAGCGGCAAGAGGTCGGCGGGCTCCGGCCGCTTCTGCCTGAGCGCGAGCAGGAGGGCGAGCCCGAGCAGGCCGGCGATGGCGGCGCGCGCGACGGTGAGGAAGACGGGATCGAAATCTGCGACGGCGACGCGGGTCGCCGGCAGCGAGCCGCTGAAGATCAGGACGCCGATGAAGCCGTTGAGCAAGCCGTTCGCGGTTCTGTCCATGGTGCCTCCTGAGTGTTTGCATGCGGTGAGGCTTGGTCGATTTCCAGAGACAGTCCGATACAGTTCGGGCAAAGTGTCCTGATGTTGGAAGCGGTACAGATTAACGATTCCGGCGAAGTCGCGGCGGGCGCCGACACGCTCGTCGGGCGCGTCATGGCGACGATCCGGCAGCGGATCGCCGGGAGGACGTTGGCGCCGGGCGCCAAGCTGCCCTCGATCCGCGGCCTCGCCGGGAGCATGGGCGTGTCGAAGTCGACGGTGGTCGAGGCCTATGAGCGGCTGGCGGCCGAGGGGGCGATCCAGGCGCGGCGCGGCTCCGGCTTCTATGTCCGGCGCCTGCCGCCGCTCTCGCTCGCCGATGTCGCGCCGAAGCTCGACCGCGCGGTCGACCCGCTCTGGATCTCCCGGCAGTCGCTCGATGCCGACGCGCAGAGCCTGCGGCCCGGCTGCGGCTGGCTGCCGCCGGACTGGATGCCGGAGGCCGCGATCCGCAAGGCGCTGCGTCGCCTCGGCCGGGCGGAGGCGGCGACGCTGGCGGAGTACGGGACGCCGCTCGGCCTGCCGGCGCTGCGCCAGCTCCTCGCCCATCGTCTCGCCGAGCGCTGCGTCGAGGCCGCGCCCGACCAGATCGTCCTGACCGAGTCGGGCACGCAGGCGATCGACCTGGTCTGCCGCTTCCTGCTCGAGCCCGGCGACACGGTGCTGGTCGACGATCCCTGCTATTTCAACTTCCAGGCGCTGCTGCGCGCCCATCGCGCCCGCATCGTCGGCGTGCCCTACACGCCGTCCGGGCCCGATCTCGGCCTGTTCGCCCAGGCGCTGGCCGAGCACCGGCCGCGGCTCTACGTCACCAATTGCGGCCTGCACAACCCGACCGGCGCGACGCTCTCGGCCGCGACCGCTCACCGCCTGCTCAAGCTCGCCGAGCAGGCCGGGCTGACCATCGTCGAGGACGACATCTTCGGCGATCTCGAGCCGGAGTTCGCGCCCCGGCTCGCCGGGCTCGACGGGCTGGAGCGGGTGATTCAGATCGGCAGCTTCTCGAAGACGTTGTCGGCCTCGGTGCGCTGTGGCTTCATCGCGGCGCGGCAGGACTGGGTGGAGGGGCTGGTCGACCTCAAGGTCGCGCTCTCCTTCGGCGGCGGGCGGCTCGCGGCCGAGCTGGTGCTCGACCTGCTGAAGGACGGCAGCTATCGCCGGCATGTCGAGGGGCTGCGCCAGCGCCTGGGACGGGCCATGGCGGAGACGGGCGGCCGGCTTGCCGCGCTTGGCATCGAGCCCTGGCTGACGCCGCGCGGCGGGCTGTTCCTGTGGTGCCGCCTCCCGGGGGATATCGACGCGGCCGAGATCGCCCGGCATGCGCTCGGGGAAGGGATCGTGCTGGCGCCGGGCAACGCGTTCAGCCTGTCGCGGACAGCGCGGCATTTCATGCGCTTCAACGTGGCGCAAGCCGCCGATCCCAGGATCTTCGGCGTGCTGCGCGAGGCGATGCGGGCGAGTGCGTCGAGCAAGCCTGCGTAGGAGGGGACGCCGAGCCATTCTTCAGCGTGGAGGGGCGTGCTCGCGTTTGTTTGATCCGTCGACGCTGACCGGAATATCGGACAAGCGGGCTTGCCATTCTGGTCAAGCTGACATAAAGATATCTTTATATCTTTCACAGATGTCGAGGCGCTCCCAGGTGACCCGCCGCTTCCATCATTCGCTGCCGACCCTGCTGGCCTCGCTGCGCGCGGCGGGCGAGGAGACGCGGCTGCGGATCCTGGCGCTGCTGGCCGAGGGCGAGCTCTCGGTCTCCGATCTCACCGACATTCTCGGCCAGTCGCAGCCGCGCATCTCGCGCCATCTCAAGCTGATGGCCGAGGCCGGGCTGCTGCGGCGCTCGCGGGAAGGGGCCTTCGCCTTCTTCCGGCTCGACGATGCGACCCCGGGCGGCGCGCTGGCCCTGGCGCTCGCGCGCGATCTCGACCCTGCCGACCCGGTGCTTGCGGCCGATCGCGAGCGCCTCGCGGCCGTGCGCGCGTCCCGGGCCGCGGCGGCGCAATCCTATTTCGCCAATGTCGCGCGCGAATGGGACCAGCTGCGCTCGCTGCATGTGCCGGATGCGGCCGTCGAGGCGGCGGTCGAGGCCGCGGTGGGCGACCAGCCGCTGCAGGCGTTGCTCGATCTCGGTACCGGCACCGGGCGCATGCTGGAGCGGCTGGCGCCGAAGGCGGCGCGCGCGGTCGGCGTCGACGCGAGCCACGCGATGCTGGCGGTGGCGCGCGCCAATCTCGAAAAGGCCGGGCTGTCGCGGGTCGAGCTCCGGCAGGGCGACATCTACGCGCTGCCCTTTGCGCGCGGCTCCTTCGATCTGGTGATCGTGCACCAGGTGCTGCACTTCCTCGACGATCCGGCCCGGGCGCTGCGCGAGGCCGCGGCGCTGCTCTCCCCGGGCGGGCGCCTGATCCTGGTCGATTTCGCGCCGCACGAAATGGAGTTCCTGCGCACCGAGCACGCCCATCGCCGGCTCGGTTTCGAGAAGGACGAGATCGTCGCCTGGTTCGGCGAGGCGGGCCTGGAATGCGACCTCGCCGAGGAGATCACCGCGCCCGACGGGGCTTCCGGTCAGCTCGGTGTCATGCTCTGGCGCGGGCGCGACCGGCGCCTCCAGGGCGATTTCCCGCTTCGCCAGTTCGATCGTGAGGTTGCCTGATGAGCGCGTTCCGTCCCAGCCGCCACGGCTCGCGCCGTCCGCGCGTCTCCTTCGAGTTCTTCCCGCCGAAGAGCGCGGAGATGGAGGCCAGCCTGTGGGAAAGCGTGCGCCGTCTCGAACCGCTGAAGCCGGCCTTCGTCTCGGTGACCTATGGCGCCGGCGGCTCGACACGCGAACGCACCCACAACACCGTCAAGCGCATGGTCGATGAGACCCATCTCCGGCCCGCGGCGCACCTGACCTGCGTCTCCGCCTCCTGCGCCGAGGTCGACGACGTCATCCGCTCCTACTGGGCGGCGGGGGTGCGCCATATCGTGGCGCTGCGCGGCGACCCGGCGGGCGGGCTCGGGACGATCTACGAACCGCATCCCGACGGCTATCAGCAGACCTGCGACCTCGTCGCCGGCATCCGCAGGATCGGCGATTTCGAGGTCACCGTCTCGGCCTATCCGGAGAAGCATCCGGAAGCGGCCTCGCTCGACGCCGACATCGAGGCGCTGAAGAAGAAGGTCGATGCCGGCGCGACGCGGGCGATCACCCAGTTCTTCTTCGATAACGACGTCTATTTCCGCTATCTGGACAAGGTCCGCTCGCACGGCATCGAGATCCCGATCCTGCCGGGAATCGTGCCGGTGCAGAACTTCAAGCAGACCGCCGGCTTCGCCCGCAAGACCGGGGCGAGCGTGCCGCAATGGCTGGCCGACCGCTTCGAGGGGCTGGAGGACGACCCGGCGACGCGCCGGCTGGTGGCAGCCGCCGTCTGCGCCGAGCAGGTGCTCGACCTCGTCGATCGCGGCGTCTCCGACCTGCATTTCTACACGATGAACAAGGCCGACCTGGTCTACGCGATCTGCCACCTCGTCGGCCTGAAGCCGGAGACGGCGCCGGCGCCGCAGGTGGCGGCGGCGTGACTTCGTCAATGCGAGCCGAGCGAAGCAATCCAGGAGTGGCAGAGCCCACGTTCCTCTGGATCGCGTCGTCGCTCCGCTCCTCGCAATGACGGGAAGGGCGCCACCAGCGCTGCAAAGAACCGAGACGAAAGCGTGACGATGTCAGAGTTCACACCAGTCCCCGTCGACGGCGCCGAAATCGAGCGCGTCCTGCGCCAGGCCGCCTCCGAACGCATCCTCGTGCTCGACGGCGCGATGGGGACGCAGATCCAGAACCTGAAGCTGAGCGAGGCCGATTTCCGCGGCGAGCGGTTCAAGGGCTGGAACCGCGATCTCAAGGGCAATAACGACCTGATCGCGCTGACGCTGCCGGAGGCGCTGCGCGACATCCATCTCGCCTATTACCGGGCCGGCGCCGACATCGTCGAGACCAACACTTTCTCGGCTACCGCGATCGCCCAGGCCGATTACGGCATGGAGGCGCTGGTCTACGAGCTCAACGTCGCCTGCGCCCGGATCGCGCGCGAGGCCGCCGAGATCGCGCGGAGCGAGGATGGCCGGCGCCGCTTCGTCGCCGGCGCGATCGGCCCGACCAACCGCACGCTGTCGATCTCGCCCGACGTCAACAATCCCGGTTTCCGCGCCGTCACCTTCGACCAGGTCCGCGAGTCCTATGCGGAGCAGGTGCGCGGGCTGATCGACGGCGGCTCGGAGCTGCTGCTGATCGAGACGATCTTCGACACGCTCAACGCCAAGGCCGCGATCGTCGCGATCCAGGAGGTCTTCCGCGAGAAGGGCGTGAGACTGCCGGTGATGATCTCCGGCACGATCACCGATCTCTCCGGCCGCACGCTCTCCGGCCAGACCGTGGAGGCCTTCTGGAACGCCGTGCGCCATGCCGATCCGCTGACGGTCGGCCTCAACTGCGCCCTCGGCGCGCGCGAGATGCGCGCCCATATCAAGGACATGTCGCGCGTCGCCGGAACCCTGGTCTGCGCCTACCCGAACGCCGGCCTGCCCAACGAGTTCGGCCTCTATGACGAGCGGCCGGAGGCGACCGCCAGGATGCTGGCCGAGTTCGCCGATGCCGGTTTCGTCAACGTCGTCGGCGGCTGCTGCGGCACCACGCCGGAGCATATCCGCGCGATCGCGGAAGCCATCGCCGGCAAGGCGCCGCGCATCGTGCCGGAGCCGAAGCCCTATCTCAGGCTCGCCGGGCTCGAGCCGTTCACGCTCGACGAGACCATTCCCTTCGTCAATGTCGGCGAGCGCACCAACGTCACCGGCTCGGCCAGGTTCAGGAAGCTGATCACCGCCGGCGACTATGCCGCGGCGCTCGACGTCGCGCGCGACCAGGTCGCCAATGGCGCGCAGGTCATCGACATCAACATGGACGAGGGCCTGCTCGATTCCGAGAAGGCGATGACCGAGTTCTGCAACCTGATCGCCTCGGAGCCGGACATCTCGCGCGTGCCGATCATGGTCGATTCCTCGAAATTCCATGTGATCGAGGCCGGCCTCAAGACGATCCAGGGCAAGCCGATCGTCAACTCGATCTCGATGAAGGAGGGCGAGGAAGCCTTCCTCGAACATGCCCGCATCTGCCGGCAATATGGCGCCGCGGTGGTGGTCATGGCCTTCGACGAGAAGGGCCAGGCCGACACCTATGAGCGCAAGATCGAGATCTGCACCCGCGCCTACAGGCTGCTGACCGAGGTCGCCGGCTTCCCGCCCGAGGACATCATCTTCGATCCCAACATCTTCGCGGTGGCGACCGGGATCGAGGAGCACGACAATTACGGCAACGATTTCATCAACGCGACGCGTACCATCCGCGAGACGCTGCCGCACGCGCATATCTCCGGCGGCGTCTCGAACCTGTCCTTCTCCTTCCGCGGCAACGAGAAGGTCCGCGAGGCGATGCATTCGGTCTTCCTTTTCCATGCGATCCGGGCCGGCATGGACATGGGCATCGTCAATGCCGGCCAGCTCGGCTCCTATGACGACCTCGATCCGGAGCTGCGCGAGCTCTGCGAGGACGTCGTCCTCAACCGCCGCAAGGATGCGACCGAGCGGCTGCTGGAGGCGGCGCCGCGCTTCAAGGGCGACGGCTCGGCCGCCACGTCCGGCAAGGATCTCGCCTGGCGCGACGCCCCGGTGCAGAAGCGGCTGGAGCATGCGCTGGTCAACGGCATCACCGAGTTCATCGAGGCCGACACCGAGGAGGCGCGGGCGCAGGCGGCGCGGCCGCTCGACGTGATCGAGGGCCCGCTGATGGCCGGGATGAACGTGGTCGGCGACCTGTTCGGCGCCGGCAAGATGTTCCTGCCGCAGGTGGTGAAGTCGGCCCGCGTGATGAAGCAGGCGGTCGCCTACCTGATGCCGTTCATGGAGGAGGAGAAGCGCCTCAATGGCGGCGCCGAGCGCTCGGCCGCCGGCAAGGTGCTGATGGCGACGGTGAAGGGCGACGTCCACGACATCGGCAAGAACATCGTCGGCGTCGTGCTCCAGTGCAATAATTACGAGGTGATCGACCTCGGCGTGATGGTGCCGACGCAGAAGATCCTCGATACGGCACGCAAGGAGAAGGTCGACATCATCGGCCTCTCCGGCCTGATCACGCCCTCGCTCGACGAGATGGTCACCGTCGCCTCCGAGATGGAGCGCGAGGGCTTCGACATCCCGTTGCTGATCGGCGGGGCGACGACCAGCCGGGTGCACACCGCGGTGAAGATCCACCCGGCCTACAACCAGGGCCAGGCGGTCTACGTCACCGACGCCTCGCGCGCCGTCGGCGTGGTCTCCAGCCTGCTCTCGCAGGATCTGAAGCCGGCCTATGTCGAGGGCATCCAGGCCGAGTACGAGAAGGTCGCCGCCGCCCATCGCCGCTCGGAGGCGGACAAGCAGCGCCTGCCGCTGGCGAAAGCCCGCGCCAATGCCTTCAAGCCGGATTTCGCGAGCTACCAGCCGCCGAAGCCGAGCTTCCTGGGCACCCGCATCTTCCGCAGCTACGACCTCTCCGAGCTCGTGCCGCTGATCGACTGGACGCCGTTCTTCCAGACCTGGGAGCTGAAGGGCCGGTACCCTGCGATCCTGGAGGACGAGAAGCAGGGCGAGGCGGCACGCCAGCTCTGGGAGGATGCGCAGGCGATGCTGAAACGCGTCGTCGAGGAGCGCTGGTTCAACCCGAAGGCGGTGATCGGCTTCTGGCCGGCCAATGCGGTCGGCGACGATATCCGCCTCTATACCGGCGAGAGCCGGCAGGAGACGCTCGCCACCTTCCACGGCCTGCGCCAGCAGCTCTCCAAGCGCGACGGCAAGCCGAATCTGTGCATCTCCGACTTCGTCGCGCCGGAAGGCGTCGCGCCCGACTATGTCGGCGCCTTCGTGGTGACCTCGGGGGCGGAGGAGGAGCGCATCTCCGAGCGCTTCGCCCGCGACAACGACGATTACCGCTCGATCATGGTCAAGGCGCTGGCCGACCGCATCGCCGAGGCCTTTGCCGAGCGCATGCATCAGCGCGTGCGCACCGAGTTCTGGGCCTATGCCCCGGACGAGGCGCTCGACAACGAGGCGCTGATCCGCGAGGCTTATCAGGGCATCCGCCCGGCGCCGGGCTATCCGGCCCAGCCCGACCATACCGAGAAGGCGACCTTGTTCGACCTGCTCCAGGCCGAGCGCCGCGTCGGCGTCAAGCTGACCGAGAGCTATGCGATGTGGCCGGGCTCCTCGGTCTCCGGCCTCTATCTCTCGCATCCTGACGCCTATTATTTCGGCGTCGCCAAGGTCGAGCGCGACCAGGCCGAGGACTATGCGCGGCGCAAGGGCATGGACGTGCGCGAGGTCGAGCGCTGGCTGGCGCCGATCCTGAACTACGAGCCGGGCGCCTACGCGCTCGAGGCTGCGGAGTAGGCGCGGACCTCTCGCCCGGCGCGCTCCGCGCCGGTGCCGGCAGAACCTTGCCGGCGCGCCAGGGCCGCTCTGCGGCAGCGCAATCGACGGGGGGCTTGCAGGCTCCGCTGCGGCGCAGCAAGTCTCTGCGACTCCTTCATCCAGCCAGAGAGCGCCTCATGACCAGGATCGTGATCGTCTTCCATTCCGGCTACGGCCACACCAAGCGCGCCGCCGAGCATGTCCGGAAGGGCGCCGCCGCGACCGGGGCGAGCGTCGACGTCCTCGAGATCGATGCCGAAGGCAACCTGCCGGAGGGCGGCTGGGAGGCGATCAAGGCCGCCGACGGCGTGATCTTCGGCTCGCCGACCTATATGGGAGGGCCGTCCTGGCAGTTCAAAAAATTCGCCGACGCCTCGAGCAAGCCCTGGTACACGATGGACTGGAAGGGCAAGGTCGCCGCCGGCTTCACCAATTCGGCGACGCTGAACGGCGACAAGTTCTCGACGATCTCCTACCTGATCACCCTGGCGATGCAGCACAAGATGCTGTGGACCGGCAGCGGCATGCACCCGTCCAACGCCAAGGCGCATGGCCGCGACGACCTCAACCATCTCGGCGGCTATAGCGGCCTGCTGGTGACCTCGCCCTCCGATGCCAGCGTCGACGAGATGATCCCCGGCGACCTCAGGACGGCGGAAGCCTTCGGCAAGAACGTCGCCGAGGTGGTGAAGTCGGTGAAGGGCTGAGGCCGGCGGGGCGCTGCCGCTAAGCCGCCGCTTCGCCGAGCTCGAAATGAAACACCTTGGCGATCACGCGCCAGCGCCCGTCGAGCCTGATGAAGCTCAGCAGGTCGGTGAAGCGCTTCTCGCCGATGGCGCATTCGACGCGGGCGAGGGCGGTCACCGGCCCGGCGAACTCGATCGAGAGGATGCGGTCGCGGCGGGGCTCGCCGCGGCTCGCGGGCGAAGGCCGCTTCGCCACCACCGGCAGGTACCGATCCATGGTGAGGTGGGTCAGCCTGCCCTCCGTCCCGCAGGCGTAGATCGCCTGCGGGTGGAAGAGCGCACCGAGCCTGTCGGCGTCGCTGTGATGAAGCCCGTCGAAATAGTCGCCGAGCGCCGCGACGATCTCGGCAAAGCGCGGATCGGCGCTCACGGGATCAGCCCCTCGGCGCGCATCGCGTCCCGGACCGTGGCGCGGGTGGCGATCCGTTCCATGAAGGCCTGCACCTTCGGCCAGCGGTCGAGCGGGAAGCCGACATGGCCACCCCAGTTCGCCACTGTGAAGAGATAGCCGTCAGCGACGCTGAAGCGCTCGCCCAGCAGATGGGGGCGGCCGTCGGCGAGCTTCGCCTCGACATCATCGAAGCGGCGCGCCAGCTTCTCCCTGGCCGCCTCCTTGTTTCCGTCGCTGTCGGCGGCGTTGAACAGCGGGGCGAAGCCCTTGTGCAACTCGGACGAGACGAAGTTGAGCTCTTCCTGCAAGCGGGCGCGAGCGAGCGTCGCCGGTTCGGGCGCGAGGCCGGCCTCGGGATTGAGGTCGGCGACATACTGGACGATCGCCGCTCCTTCGGTCAGCACCGCCCCGTCGTCGAGTTGCAGGGCCGGCACGTAGCCGCGGGGATTGATGGCGTAAAAGTCGGCGCCGCTTTCCGTTGTCTTGGTCCTGGTGTCGACCTTTTCCAGCGTGAAGGGCAGGCCGGCCTCGCGCAGGGCGATATGAGGCGAAAGCGAGCATGCGCCCGGGGCGTAGAACAGTTTCATGGTGATCCGTCTCTTGGTTGGCGGGTCGCCAGAGCTAGGAGACGAGATAACTTTTGTATACCGAGTAACTTATGGTAGTTGAATTTTCCGGTATCCATCCGGTAACCGGACAATTCGCCTCATGGCTCTGAAAATACGAAAGAATCGGGCGAAGAATCCGCCGCCGACCTGCGCGGTCGGCACCTGCATGCAGCTGCTCGGCAAGGCCTGGACGCCGAACGTGATCTGGTATCTGAGCGCCGGGCCGCGCCGCTTCGGCGAGCTGCGCCACGACATGCCGCTGATCTCGGCGAAGATGCTGAGCGAGCGATTGCGCGATCTGGAGAGCAAGGGGGTCGTCGAGCGGCGCGTCATGCCGAGTTCGCCGCCCTCGACCGAATACAGGCTGACCGAGCTCGGTCTCGAGCTGATGCCGGCGATCGAGGCGATCGTCGCGGTCGGCGCGCGCCTGAAGGCGCGCATGGGACAGGCGGCCGCAGCCGCCTGAGATTTCTTTGACGCAATTCCGGACGCGAAACCGCTTCGCACTTTCGCTGGAATGGCTTTAGCCCTTCGCCGCGGCTTCCAGCCCGCCGAGGTCGAGCTTGACCATCGTCAGCATCGCCTCGGCGACGCGCCTGGCCTTGGTACGGTCGGGATCGCGGATCAATTCGCCGAGGCGCTTGGGGGTGATCTGCCAGGACAGGCCCCAACGATCCTTGAGCCAGCCGCACTGCTCGAACCTCCCTCCCTCGCCAAGCGCGTCCCAGAGCCGGTCGATCTCGGCCTGCGTCTCGCATTCGACCACGATCGAGAAGGTGTGGTTGAAGGCGTCGGAACGCGCGGCCTCGAAGGCCTGGTAGCGCTGGCCGCCGATGGTGAAGGAGGCGATCCTGACGCTGCCGGCCGGGCCGCTCGGCGATTCCGCCGGCAGGGCGCTGGTCCATTCCAGCGCCGAATCCGGGATCAGCGAGGTGTAGAGGCCGATCGCAGCCTCCATGTCCTTCTCGAACCAGAGATTCTGGGTGACTTTCATCGCCGTGCTCCTCGTTGCGTCCTCGGCCGGATCATGGCCGTCCTGCCGAGGACGATGGAAGGGCGAGCGTTCCGACAGGGCGGGGCGTTTTTTTGGCGCCACGTCGGGGCCGGCTCGATCGTCGGCCGGATGGGCGAGGTACGAACGCCTCGGCCCGGGCCGGCGTGTGAGCCGGCCTACCGGGCGTGCTCCGCCCTGGGTCCGGCGTCCTCCGTCGCCGCCTCGGCCTCCACCGGATCGCCGAACAGGCGCAGGCAGTTGCGGCCCGCGGCCTTGGCGACATAGAGCGCCGAATCCGCCTCGGCGAAGCGGCGCTCGGGATCGTGCAGCAGTCCCGGGCGCAGGACAGTGGCGCCGATCGAGGCGCTGATCTCGATCGAGGTCCCGCGCCAGGCCACCGGGCGCGCCAGCGCCTCGCGTGCCTCGCCCAGCCGGTGGAGCAGATAGGGCCGGCCAGCGGCGGAGCAGAGCAGGAGGCCGAACTCGTCGCCACCGATGCGGGCGATGATCGCGGCGTCGCTCAGCGCGGTTTCCAGCCGCATGGCGATCTGGCGCAGGCATTCGTCGCCGGCGGCATGGCCGAGGCGGTCGTTGATCGGCTTGAGGTTGTCGAGATCGACGATGGCGAGGACGCCGAGCGCGCAGCCGTCGCCGGCGTGGCGGCGCAGCTCGGAGAGCTGCATCTCGAAGGCGCGGCGGTTGGCGAGGCCGGTCAGCGGGTCGCTGTAGGCGAGCCGGCGCAGCCCCATCCACATGTCCTTCTCGCCGGTGATGTCCTGCTTGGCGCCGTGGATGCGGACCGGCCGGCCGCGCTCGTGGGTGACGGCGGCGGAGAGGCGCATCCAGCGCTCACTGCCGGCGGCGGTGCGGATGCGGGCGTCCATGACGAAGCCCTGGCCGCTGGCGATCAGCCGCTTGCGCAGATGCTCCATCTCGGCGCGGGACTCGTCATGGTAGAGGTCGACGATCGAGGGCCGGTGGATCGCCGCGCCTCGCGGCAGGCCGAACAGGTCGTAGATGCCGTCGGTCCAGCTCAGGCGCGCATCCGCCAGCCGGCATTCCCAGGCGCCGATGCATGCCATCAGCGCGGCCTGGTCGTAGAGGCGTCTGGCTTCGGCGTCGGAGAGCGGCATGGGCAAGGAGGTTCGTGCGGCGGGAGCAGCGCTCCCCCATGGTAATTTCGCAGACGTTAACGAAGGCTTGGCGGGGCCGGACTCATTCGCGCCTGAGCGCCTCGATCGGATCGAGGCGGGCGGCCTGGCGCGCCGGATAGAAGCCGAAGAAGACGCCGATCAGGCCGGAGACGCCGACGGCGACCAGGATCGTCTGCGGCGCGATCACGAAGGGCCAGCCGGCGAAGCGCGCGATCGCGGTCGCGGCGCCGATGCCGAGGGCGACGCCGACGGCGCCGCCGATGGTGGCGAGCGTCGTCGCCTCGATCAGGAACTGCGAGAGCACGTCGCGCTGGCGGGCGCCGACCGCGAGGCGCAGGCCGATCTCGCGGGTGCGCTCGGTCACCGAGACCAGCATGATGTTCATGATGCCGATGCCGCCGACCAGGAGCGAGACGCCGGCGACGGCGGCCAGCAGCCAGGAGAGGGTGCTGGCCGCCGCGGTGGCGGTGTTGGCGATCTCGGTCAGGTTGCGGATGGTGAAGTCGTCCTCCTGCTCCTCCGGCAGGCGGTGGCGCTGGCGCAGCAGGGCGCGGGTCTGCTCGATGCCGGGATTGATCGCCGCCTCGCTGGCGAACTTGACCATGATGGTCTGCACCGAGCGGTCGCGGGCGTAGTTGCGGCCGACGATGCGGCGGCGGCCGGTGTCGAGCGGCACGAAGATGACGTCGTCCTGATCCTGGCCGAGCGCCGACTGGCCCTTGCCCGCCATGACGCCGATGACCTTGAACGGCACGTTGCGGATGCGGAACATCTGGTCGAGCGGGTCGCTCTCGCCGAAGAGGTTGCGCGCCACGGTCTGGCCGATGATGGCGACGATCTCGCCGCGGCGCAGCTCCTCCGGTTCGAACAGGCGGCCCTCGGCCAGCCCCCATTCGCGGGCGGTGAAGAAATCGAGATCGGTCGCGGTGATCGTCGTCGACCAGTTGGTGCCGGCATAGACTGCCTGGGCCCGGGTGGTGATCACCGAGGCGGCGGCGGCGACGTCCTCGACCTCGGCCGCGACAGCCCTTGCATCCTCGTCGGTCAGGGTCGAGGAGGCGCCGGCCCCGAGCCGGACGCCGCCCTGCGTGACGTTGCCGGCCTGGATGATGGCGAGATTGGCGCCGAGCGACTTGATCTGGCTGTCGACGCGCTCGCGGGCGCCGGAGCCGATCGCGACCATGGCGATGACGGCGGCGACGCCGATGATGATGCCGAGCATGGTCAGCGCCGAGCGCAACGCATTGGCGCCGATGGCGGAGAGGGCCGAGCGGATGGCTTCGAGGAGGCTCATTCGGCGGCCTCCGTCAGGGGCGCGGCGGCGTCGTGCGCCGCGAGCGCGGCGCGCGCATCGGCCGGCGCCTGACGGGCGTCGGCGATGACATGGCCGTCGCGGAAGCGCACGACGCGGCGGGCATGGCGGGCGACCTCGGCGTCATGCGTCACCAGAACGACGGTGACGCCCTCGCGGTTGAGGTCCTGGAACAAAGCGAGGATCTCCAGCGCGGTGCGGCTGTCGAGCGCGCCGGTCGGCTCGTCGGCGAGGAGCAGGCGCGGCTGGTTGACCAGCGCGCGGGCGATGGCGACGCGCTGCTGCTGGCCGCCGGAGAGCTGCATCGGCCGGTGATGGGCGCGCTCGGCCAGGCCGACCCGGGCGAGGGCGGCGAGCGCGCGCTCGCGCCGCGTCCGGCCGTCGAGCCCGGCATAGACCATGGGCAATTCGACATTGGCGCAGGCATCGACGCGCGGCAGCAGGTTGAACTGCTGGAAGACGAAGCCGAGCTTGCGGTTGCGCAAGGCGGCGAGGCCGTCGCCGGAGAGCGTCTCGACCGCGACGCCGTCGAGGCGGTAGTGGCCGCCGGTCGGCCGGTCGAGGCAGCCGATCAGGTTCATGAAGGTCGACTTGCCCGAGCCGGACGGACCCATCACCGCGACGAGCTCGCCGGCCTCGATCTCGAGCGAAACCCCGCCGAGCGCGGTGACGCGGCCGGAATCGAGGTCATAGACCCGCGAGAGATCGCGCACCTCGATCAGGGGCATGGCGCGCCTGCCCTGTCACGGCGGGAGTGCTGCGGCTGCCGCTGCGCCACAATGATCCGCGGCGGGCCCTCACCCCTACCCCTCTCCCATCCGGGAGAGGAGATGCCGCGCTTGTTCTTGTCTGCGGATGAGCGCTTCATCACCCGCACCCTCAGAACAGCCTTGGCCCGCGCGGAGCCGGCCCGCGGCCGGCCGGCGCGGGCTCGGCACTGCGCGGGCCGCCGCCGACCACGACCTGGGTCCCCTCGGCGATCTCGGCTCCCGGCAGAACCTGGGTGAAGGCGCCATCGCTCGGGCCGAGCCTGACCGCGACCGACCGGGGCTGGCCCTCGCCGTCGAGGACATAGACGCGGCCGGGCACCGCCTCGGACTGAACCGCGGGCCGGCTCTCCTGCATCAGCGCCTCGAATTTGGCGCGGCGCTCGGGGTCGAGCACGGCGGCGATCCTGCCGCGCAACTCGGCGCGGGCGGCGCGAAGGGCGACGCGGCGCTCCTCCTCCGACAGCCCGGCCGCGACCTGGCGGCTGCCTGCACGCTGCTCGGCCATGATCGCCGCGATCGCCTGCTTCTGCTCCGGCGTCGGCCGGACCTCCGCCTCGATGCGCTCGCGCAGCGCGCCCGCGGCGCGGCCGCCGCCGGCCATGCCTCCGCCCGCGCCCGCGGCCGGAGCCGGGGCGGGCAGGGCGGCCGGCCCGCCGAGCGGGCGGAAGCGCAGCGCCGCATTGGGCACGCGCAGCACGTCGCGCCGGTCGTCGGTGACGATCTGGAGATTGGCGGTCATGCCCGGCAGCAGAGCGAGGTCACCGTTCTCGACGCGCACGACGCCGGTATAGGTGACGACGTTCTGGATGGTCTGGGCGCCGAGGCGCACCATCTGCACCTTCCCCTGGAAGGTGCGGTTCGGATAGGCGTTGACGCTGAACGAGACCTCCTGGCCGACCTTGAGGCGGCCGACATCGGCCTCGTCGATATTGGCGTAGATGTCGATGGTGCGCAGGTCCTGGGCGATCTGGAACAGGGTCGGGGCCGACAGCGAGGCGGCGACCGTCTGGCCGAGATCGACCTGGCGCTGGACCACGACGCCGTCGACCGGGGAGCGGATGTCGGTGCGCTCGAGATCGATCAGGATGTCCTTGAGCCTGGCGTCGCGCTGGGCGATCGCGGCCTCGCCGGACTGGAGCTGGCCCTGGGCGAGGAGGATATCGGCGTCGAGCCCGCCCATCTCCGCCTGGAGCGAGGCGATCTGGGCCTCGTTCGAGGCGAGCGCCGCCGTCTGGATGTCGACCTGGGTGCGGGCGCTGTCGAGCGCCTGCTGCGCGCCGGCCCCGCGCGAGAACAGTTCGTTCTGGCGCTCGAAGGTGCGGCGGGCGTCGGCGAGCTGGGCGCGCGTGCGGTCGCGCTGGGCCTCGAGGTCCTTGAGCGTCGAATTGGCCTTGCTGCGCGCCGCCCCGGCCCGGTCGAGCTGGGCGCGCTTGACGAGGAGGTCGGCCCTGGCCTGCTGGAGATCGGCGGCGGCGGCGTCGCGCCGGGTCCTGATCTGGTCGCTGTTGAGGCGCGCCACGATCTGGCCGGCCTTCACCTGCGAATTGTAGTCGGCGAGGATCTCGACGATCTGGCCGGAGAGCTGCGAGCCGACCAGCACGGTGGTGACCGGCGTCAGGGTGCCGGTGGCGCGCACCGAGGCGGTGATCCGGCCACGATCGATCGCAGCGGTGCGATAGGCCGCGTCGCTGGCGGCGCCGCCGGTCGGCCGCAGCGCCCAGTAGCCGCTTGCGACGGCCGCGGCCCCGAGCCCGGCGATGATCAGCCATTTTCGCAAGGTCTGCTCCCTTCGCGGCCGGCCGCGGACACGCGATCCCATGCCGCGAAACATGCCAGAATTCAGGATGATAAGCGAATTAACTTACGGCAATGTGGCGGTGAACCGCAGTTCGGACGGGGTGTCCGGGGCCGCAGGCCAACACGCAATCTTTACGCCGCTGCTGCAGAAGGGGTGGATGCCCAGTCACGACGGCCGGGCGCTCGCCCCGGGAGACGTCGACGTGCTGATCCGCATCCTCGCGCTGGTTGCCATCGCCCTCGCAGCCTTGCCGAGGGCCGCCATGGCCCAGGCGCCGGCAGCCCCGATCCGTGTCGCGTCGGGCGTGCACTACGAATTCCTGGCGCGCTGGGACGTCGACCAGCTCAACCGCATCCTGACGGTCGACACCCCGAAATTCGCCGGCATCACGGTGACCTACAGCCCGGCGCGGAACGCCGTCAGGCTCTACCGGGTGAGCTACCCCTCGGTCATTCCCGAGCGCGGCAACAGGCCGACTGTCGCGACGGGGCTGGTGGCCGTTCCCGATACCGGTGGGGCGAGCTTTCCGATGGTGTCCTACCAGCACGGGACGGTCTACGGAAAGCAGGAGGTCCCTTCCTTCCCCGAGCAGTCGCCCGAGACGCAGCTCATGCTCGCCCAGTTCGCCGGCCAGGGCTACGTCGTCGTCGGCGCCGACTATTTCGGCCTGGGCGGATCCGCGGAGCCGGAAGGGTACATGGTCAAGGGCAGCCACCAGCAGGCGACCTACGACATGCTGATGGCGGCCCGGGCCGTGCTGGCGGATCTCAGGATCACGACGCCGAAGCTCTTCCTGAGCGGCTGGTCGCAGGGCGGCTTCGTGACGCTCGCCATGCTCGAAAAACTGGAGAGCGCCGGCGTTCCGGTGCAGGCGGCCGTCACGGCCAGCGCGCCCGCCGACGTCTTCGTCGCCCTGAACGGCTTCCTCAACTTCCCTCGGAAGATCGATGCGAGCTGGGTGCCGACCCTGTTCATCCTCTCGAGCTTTTCGTTCGAGAACTACTATGGCGTGCCGGGCCTCGCCCGCTCGGTGCTGACGGACGATTATTTCGAGCTGTCGCGCAAGGCCTATGAGCGGCTGCCCTTCGACGCCGGCGCCGTGCCGACCGAGCTCCGCAAGATCATCCGCCCCGAGTATTTCGACCCGCAGTTCTTCGCGAACTCGGCCTATGGCCGGCTCGTGGCGGCCGCGCAGGCCTATCGCTGGGTGGTAAAGACGCCGGTCAGGACCTTCTATGGCGAGACCGATGAGGCGATCCGGACCGAACTCGGTCAGTTGCCGATGGCCTATCAGAAGACCATCGGGAACGATCGCGTCGAAGCGGTCTCGACGGGCGACACGAGCCATCGCGGCACCTTCGCCAAGGCCGTGCCGCAATGGAAGGCCTGGTTCGACGGGCAGTGATCGCGGCCGCGCCCGGCGGCGCGTCATCAGCCGGTGCGCGCCTGCTGCGTCAGCGCCAATAGATCGCGCAGGGTGGTGATGGTCGAGCCGTCGGCGACGCCGTCGATCTTCGCCGGCCGCCAATGGCGCTGGAAGGCGGCGACGACCGCTTCGAAGCGGTCGTCGAAGACGCCGTCGACCGAGACGCCGTAGCCGAACATGGCGAACATGGCCTGCAGCGCCTCGACCGGCGGGCCGGCGTCGCCGCGGGCGAAGAAGCGGCCGCCCCGGATCGGCGCCGGCTCGGTCCAGAGCCCGACGCCCGCCTCGGCGAAGCGGCGCCAGGGAAATGTCTCGCCCGGATCGATCTTGCGGCCGGGCGCGATATCGGAATGGGCGAGGACCCGCTCGGGTGGGATCCGCCAGCGCTCGCAGATGTCGCGGCACAGGTTCAGCGTCGCGGCGAGCTGCGTCTCCGGGAAATCCGGCAGGCCGCCGGGATGGCCGGGATTGGCGATCTCTATGCCGATCGAGGCGGAGTTCAAATCGGTCTCGCCGGCCCAGTGCGAGGCGCCGGCATGCCAGGCGCGGCGCGCCTCCGGCACGAGCTGGAGGACATGGCCGTTCTCGAAGACGAAATAGTGGGAAGAGACCTGCGAGGCCGGGTTGCACAGCCATTGCAGCGCCTCGCCGGCATCCGGCATGCCGGTGTAGTGCAGGATCAGGCTGTCCGGGCGGCGGCCGGCCGAGCCGTCGCGATGCTTGCGCTCGCCATGGTTGGGCGACGGGAAGACCTTGGCGGCGAAGCGGCTGTCGGGGGTGAGGGCGAGGCTCACGCCGGCTCCACCTGCTTGCCCTGGAGGCCACGCTCCTTCGCGATCGCATCCCAGGCGGCGTTGATGGCGGCGAGGCGGCGGGTGGCGATGCAGACCGCCTCCTCGGGCAGGCCGCGCGCGATCTCGCGGTCGGGATGGTTCTCGACGACGAGCCGGCGGTGGAGCTGCTTCAGCTCGGCATCGCTCATGTCGCGATCGGCGCCGAGCACGAGATAGGGGTCGTCGCGGCGACGCAGATGACGCGCCTCGATGCGGGCGAAACCCGCCTCGTCGATCCTGAAGATCGCGGCGACGTCGCGCAGATAGGCGTGTTCGCGCTCGTGGACCGCGCCGTCGGCCGCGGCGATCAGGAAGAGGCCGTCGAGCACGTCCTCCAGGAGGGCGGGCTCATCGCGGAAGCTCTCGGCGATCTGCTGCGCATAGGCCTCGAAGCCGGCGCTGGTCTGCTTGGCCAAGTCGAACAGGCGCTCGACCTGGGCCTTCTGCTCGGCCGGAACGGTGACGATGCGCTCGAAGGCGGCGACCTCGTCTCGCGTCACCACGCCGTCGGCGCGCGCCATCTTGGCGGCGAGGGCGACCAGGCCGGTGGTGAAGATGAGCTGCCGGGGGGCGGGGCCGAACAAGGCCCCCTCGCGGTCGATCAGGACATGGCCGGCAAGCGCGCCGACGAGGGCGCCGAGCGGTCCGCCGAGGGCAAAGCCGAGACCGCCGCCGCCCAAAATCCCCCAGAAAGACGACGTCATCGCTCGCTCCGCCATGGCCCGGCGGGCCATGGCTTCTGCCTAGAACGGTCCTCGCTCAGCGGCAATAGAGCCGGCCGTAATAGTCGCGGTAGTAGCCGTAGGGGCAGCCGCCGTAATAGCCGTCGTAATAGTAGCCGCGGCGGTAGGGCGAGGTGGCGGAGCCGATCAGGGCACCACCGGCCGCGCCGATGACGCCGCCGGCGACCGCGCCGCCGGCCCGCCCCGTGGCGAGGCCGCCGATCACCGCGCCGGTCGCCGCACCGACCAGGGCGCCGCCGCCGACGCGCTCCTCATGCGGGGTGCAGGCGCTGAGAGCGAGCCCGACGGCCGCGATTGCGATCAATCTCTTCATCTCGTTTCCCCTTCTCGGGTCGTGCGGCGCAGCGGAAGCCCGGCTGGAACCGGCTTTTTGCATTGCGAACGGCAATTGCGGTCGCAATGGGGCGATGATTTGGCCCGACGCCGCGACTGCGTCAACGCCCGCGACGATGAATCGTTCCGGCGCTCAATACATGATGATTGCTTCTATCGAAATGAGGCTAAAGTAATCATGCTAATAGCAGGTTCGAATCGAATTCGTTCGTATCGGACAGATTGTCGTCACATTCATCTATCATTTCGCCGCGCCGTTTCCCGACGCCGCAATAGATGAGGCTCTTCCTGCATGAACAAAATCTCCGGTAGCGGCTGCGCCGCCTTCGCAATTTGCCTGGCCTTTCTTCAGCCTGCTTCTGCCCAGGTGAATGCCGAGACCGACGCCCGCGCCTTCATCGTGCGGGAAGCCGAAATCCGGCGCCAGGCAGCCGCTGCCGAGCAGGGCCAGGAGCCGCAGAAGGCGGGGTCCGAGACCGTCGAGGCGAAGGACGAGCGCAAGGGCCGCGCCAAGGCCGCCAGGGCGGGACGGGACGGGCGCTCGCCGCTCGCGGCGCCGGCCGGATCCGAGGGCCTGCGCGCGCTGGTCGCCCGCCACGCCGCCGCCAACGGTGTGCCCTTCGCGCTGGCCGACGCCGTGGTCCGCATCGAGAGCCGCTACAATCCTCGCGCGGCCCATGCCGGCAATTTCGGGCTAATGCAGATCCGCCACCAGACGGCGCGCGGCGTCGGCTACGGCGGCGGCGCGGCCGGCCTGCTCGACGCCGAGACCAACGCCCGCTACGGCATGAAATATCTCGGCCAGGCCTACAAGCTCGCCGGCGGCGACACCTGCCGCACCGTGATGAAATACCAGAGCGGCCATCTGGCGAGCCGCATGAGCGGCGCCAACCGCACCTATTGCGCCAAGGTCCGCAGCATCACTGCCAGCAGCGGCACGGTGACGGCGAGCAACTGACGCGGCATCCGGCGGTTCGCCCGCCGGACGCTACGCGATGCTCTGCGCGATCGCCTATGCGCTTGACGCTCGCGGCCCGAGAGCGCACATCGGGCCGGCCAGTCGGCCGGACGGCCGCTCCTGCTTCGGCAGGGGAGGAAAGTCCGGGCTCCACGGAAACACGGTGCCGGATAACGTCCGGCGGGGGCGACCCCAGGGAAAGCGCCACAGAGATCGAACCGCCTCGCGCCGGAGAGCTTCGGCTTTCCTGGCGAGGTAAGGGTGAAAAGGTGCGGTAAGAGCGCACCGCGGACCCGGCAACGGGGACGGCATGGCAAGCCCCACCGGGAGCAAAACCGAATAGGGACGATGCTCGCCCGCGAGGGCGAGGGGCCGGTTTCCAGGCCCGGTCGTCCGGGTTGGTTGCTCGAGGCGCGCAGCGATGCGCGTCCCAGAGGAATGGCCGTCACGCCGGGGGAGCGATCTCCCGGCCATCCAGAACCCGGCTTACAGGCCGGCTGGCCCCCTTCGTTGATTGCATTGAAAAGGGCCGGGATCGCTCCCGGCCTTTCGTCATTCCGGTCCCTCAATTCTTCACGCCGTCATCCCGGACAAGCCACGATAGCGGCGCCGATCCGGGATCCATGCCTGAACCGGCGACCGGAGTTTTCTGGAGCCGGTGATAGGCTGGACCGCTCAGGCAACCTTGAGCTCGACGTCGATATTGCCCCGGGTGGCGTCCGAATAGGGGCAGACGATGTGGGCCTTCTGGACGAGGTCCTCGAGCTGGGCCTTGTCGATGCCGGGTGCCGAGATCGTCAGCGTGACGGCGATGCCGAAGCCCTTGCCGTCGTCGCGCGGGCCGATGCCGACATCGGCGCTGACGCGGGCATCGTCGGGGATCTTCACCTTCTCCTTGCCGGCGGCGAACTTCAGCGCGCCGAGGAAGCAGGCGGAATAGCCCATGGCGAAAAGCTGCTCGGGGTTGGTGCCGTCACCGCCGCCGCCGCCGAGCTCCTTCGGCGTGTTGAGGACGAGCTTGACGTTGCCGGTGTCGGTGGCGGCCTCGCCTTCGCGGCCGCCGGTGGCGGAACCATGGGCGGTGTAGAGGATCTTCATCGCTGCTCTCCTTGGCTGGCGGTCCATCCGCCTTGGTCGATGCGAGGTAAATTGTGCACAATTGAATTGCTGGCAATTCAAAAACTCGTGAACGGGGCGACGCGGGGTGCGATGAAGGAGTATCTTTGGTTCGTCGCGGGGGAGACTGTTTCAGGGGCGGGTTGTTCCAGCCCGACCGGATCGCTCCTGCTGCCCAAGGAGCGATGATGCGGGCAACTGACGGCAAGACCATGACAGAGAAAGCAAAGGCGACAACGGTGCGCGGACTCGACGAGCAGATCTGCTTCGCGGTCTATTCGGCCGCCCATGCCTTCAACCGGGCCTATCGGCCGTTCCTGGCCGAGCTCGGGCTGACCTATCCGCAATATCTCGTCATGCTGGTGCTGTGGGAGCTGGACGGGCAGAGCGTGAAGGCGATCGGCGAGCGGCTGATGCTCGATTCCGGCACCTTGACGCCGCTGCTCAAGCGCCTCGAGGCGAGCGGGCTCATCCTGCGCAAGCGCGGCCGCGAGGATGAGCGGCAGGTGCTGGTCGAACTGACGGCGGCGGGCCGGAACCTGCGCGACAAGGCGGGCCGGACGCCCAATCCGGTGCCTTGCGCGGTGGGCGATAGCGGGGTCCCGCCGGGGCGCCTGCTGGACGATGTCCGGCTCCTGCGCGAGGCCCTGTTGCGCAAGGCGTCGGCAGGGGAGTGAACCTGGCCGGGCAGGGCGGGCGACGCCGCGAATTTTTCTTCCTGGCTCGGCCGGGGCGGCCAGCCGTCAGAGCTGCCGTCCCGCCACATGGCTTCAGCCAAAATCCTCGTCTTTACGGATGGTTAACCTTAACGGGCTGTGATGCTCGCAGGCTCGGGCAGCACCGCGTCTGCAGCGTTGGATCCGTTGACGCCCATATTATCCCATGGTATCCCAAATCATCCCGTCGAGACCGACAGGCGAGCAGCAAGTCAGAGCCCGTGTGCCGCGCGGGTTTTGGCTGACGGCGCCGCCATGTCGGGATCGACGGGAGTATCGATGGCCGGTGCCGGCCGGCGCGCTTCGCGCCGTCATCATCCGACTGGAAGCCCGACCCGGAGGCGGCGTTGACGGACCGCTTCGTCTCCCATTTCACCAACAGGCTGGATGCCAAGGGGCGGGTCTCGATCCCGGCCCCGTTCCGGGCCGTCCTGGCGAAGGACGGCTACGAGGGGCTCTACGTCTATCCGGCGCTCGACCAGGCCAGCCTCGACTGCGGCGGCCACGCGCTGCGAGCGACCATCGACGAGATCCTGTCGCGCTTCTCGCCATTCTCGGAGGAGTGGGAGTCGCTCTCGACGGCACTGAACGGCACCTCCGAGGTGTTGAAGGTCGACCCGGAAGGGCGGATCATGCTGAGCGATGCGCTGAAGGCCCATGCCGGGATCGGCGACACCGTCGCCTTCGTCGGGCAGGGCCACAAGTTCCAGATCTGGGAGCCGGAGCGCTTCAAGGCGCATCTCGAGGCGGCGCGGGCGAAGCTGCGCGACGTTCGCCGCGCGCTCGGCGGGAGACCGGCGGCATGACGGGCGAACCGCATATCCCGGTGCTGATGAACGAGGCGCTCGATGCGCTCGCCCTCGAGCCCGGCGGCCGCTATCTCGACGGCACCTTCGGAGCGGGGGGCTATTCGCGCGCCCTGCTGGAGCGCGAGCCGACCGCGCAGCTGCTGGCGCTCGATCGCGATCCGACGGCCATCACCGGCGGCGCCGGCCTCGTCGCGGCGATGGGCGGGCGGCTGACGCTGGCGCAGGCCCGTTTCGGCGCTCTGGCCGAGGAGGCCGAACGCTTCAGGATGGCTCCGCTCGACGGCGTGGTGCTCGATATCGGCGTCTCGTCGATGCAGCTCGACCAGGCCGGGCGCGGCTTCTCGTTCCGCCAGGACGGGCCGCTCGACATGCGCATGGAAGCGGGCGGGCAGAGCGCGGCCGAACTCGTCAACGAGGCCGATGAGGGCGTGCTCGCCAACATCATCTATCATTACGGCGAGGAGCGGCGCTCGCGCGCCGTGGCGCGCGCCATCGTCGAGGTGCGGCGCAAGGCGCCGATCACGACGACCAAGCAGCTGGCCGACCTGGTCGCCGGCATCGTCCGGGCCGAGCCCGGCGGCGCCCATCCGGCGACTCGGACCTTCCAGGCGCTGCGGATCGCGGTGAACGACGAGCTCTGCGAGCTGGTCCGGGCCCTGCACGGCGCCGAATCCGTGCTGAAGCCGGGCGGGCGGCTCGCCGTCGTCACCTTCCATTCGCTCGAGGACCGCATCGTCAAGCATTTCTTCGCCGAGCGGTCGGGGAAGGTCCCGTCAGGCTCGCGCCACGCGCCGGCGATGGCGGCGCCGCAGGCGACGTTCAGGCTCGTCACCAAGGGGCCGGTCTCGCCGTCGGAGGCGGAGATCCGGGCCAATCCGCGCGCCCGCTCGGCCAAGCTGCGGGCCGCCGAGCGCACCGAAGCGCCGGCCCGGGCCCCCGATCCCGATCTCGTCGGGCTCGCCGTCGTGCCCGCGCCGCAAACCCGCCGGAGGAGCTGAGCGTGATCAAGCTCTTGCACATCATCGCCATCGGCGCGCTGGTCTCCTCGGCGCTCTACGCCTATTCGATCAAATACGAGTCGACGCTGCAGGCCGAGCAACTGCAGAAGCTCAAGGCCAAGGCCCAGCGCGAGCGCGACGCCATCGCCGTGCTGAAGGCCGAATGGCAGTTCCTCAACCGGCCCGACCGGCTGCAGGCGCTCGCCGACAAGCATCTCGACCTGCAACCGCTGGCGACGACCCAGATCGTGCGCCTGTCGGACATCCCCAATCGCGGGCCGAAGGTCGACTCGATCGGCCGCAAGCTCGAGGATCTCGGTCTCGGCCTGCCGACCGAGACGCCGAGGGACCGCAAGAGCAACACCGCGACCACGCCGGGAGGCCGCCCATGAGCCAGGAGGCCAATCCGCCGGTCACGGCTCCCGAGATCGCCGCCCCCGCTGCCGCCGTAAAGCCGAGATGGCGCCTGCGCACCGAATGGCTGCGCGACATCTTCCGGATGAGCGGAGAGAAGAGCGAGCCGCGCGTCGGGCTGGTGATCCTCGGCTTCAGCGGGCTGTTCCTCGCGATCGTCGGCCGGCTGGTCATGCTCGGGGCCTTTCCGAGCGACCAGGTCGGCCTGCGGCGGGCGACGTCGAACGCGATCTCGGCGGCGCGTCCCGACATCCTCGACCGCAACGGCATCCAGCTCGCCACCGACATCCGCACCGTCTCGGTCTTCGCCGAGCCGCGCAACATCCTCGACAAGGACGAGGCGACCGAGCTCCTGACCGCCGTCCTGCCCGATCTCGACGCCAAGGAGCTGCGCGACAAGCTCGGCACCAAGAAGGGCTTCGTCTGGGTCAAGCGCGAGATCACGCCGCGCCAGCAGGCCGAGGTCCACCGCCTCGGCATCCCCGGGGTCGGCTTCGTGCCGGAGAACAAGCGCGTCTACCCGAACGGCAATGTCGCCGCCCATGTGCTCGGCTTCGCCAATGTCGACAATGTCGGCATCGCCGGGATCGAGAAGTACATCGACTCGCAGGGGCTCCAGGACCTGAACGGCGCGGGCTTCGCGGTGCAGGCCTCCGACCTGAAGCCGGTCCAGCTCTCGATCGACATGCGCGTCCAGCACCTGCTGCGCGACGAGCTGGTGAAGGGCATGGCGAAATACCGGGCGATCGCGGCGGCCGGCGCCATCATGGACGTCAACACCGGCGAGATGATCGCCCTGGTCTCGCTGCCCGATTTCGACCCCGGCAACCCGGTCGACGCGCTGGAGAAGGACCGGATCAACCGGATGAATGTCGGCGTCTACGAGATGGGCTCGACCTTCAAGGCGCTGACCGTCGCGATGGCGCTGGATTCCGGCAAGGCCAACATCAATTCGAGCTACTCGACCGCCGGCGGCATGATGCGGTTCGGTCGGCAGGTCATCAAGGAATACCACGGCACCGGCCGCACGCTGACCGTGCCCGAGGTGTTCCTGCACTCGTCGAACATGGGCTCGATCAAGATGGCGCTCTCGGTGGGCGTCGAGGGCCACAAGGCCTTCCTGAAGAAGATGATGCAGCTCGACCGGATGACGACCGAGCTGCCGGAGAGCGCGGCGCCGATCGTCCCGCAGCGCTGGGGCGAGATCAACACCGCGACGATCGCCTTCGGCCACGGCCTCGCCGTCGCGCCGATCCAGGCGCTGGCCGCCGTCGGCGCGCTGGTCAACGGCGGCTACCTGATCAAGCCGACCTTCCTGAAACGCTCGGAGGAGGAGGCGAAGAAGGGCGCGCCGCGCGTCATCAAGCCGGAGACCTCCGAGGCGATGCGCTTCATCATGCGCCTCAACGGCGAGAAGGGCTCGGCCCGCAAGGCCGACATCCCCGGCTATTTCGTCGGCGGCAAGACTGGCACGGCCGAGAAGGTCATCAACGGCCGCTACGCCAAGAACAAGAACTTCACCACCTTCACGGCGATCGCGCCGTCGGACAAGCCGCGCTATGTCTTCCTCGCCATCTATGACGAGCCGAAGGGCTATGCCGAGAGCGGCGGCTACTCGACCGCGGCCTGGAATGCCGGTGTGACCACCGGCAAGGTGATCGAGCGGGCGGCGCCGATCCTCGGCCTGGCGCCGCGCTTCGAACCGCCGCAGGCGCCGTTCCCGCTGATGGCCAAGCTCGGCGCCTGGGGGTCTCGATAGGGCAGGGTGGATGCTTTATCCAGCTTGCGCCGTCATTCCGGGGCAGCACCGAAGGTGTGCAGCGCCGGAATCCATCGTAGAGCGCTGCCTAGGATGGATTCCGGCGCTCCGCTTCGCTGCGGCCGGAATGGCGGCGTAGTATCGATCATGGCGCGCCAGAGAATCGTGAAGGACAGATGACTCACTCCGGATTCAGCCTCGGCCAGCTCTTTCCGGGTGCGTTTCCGGAGGCAAGAGAACGCCGCGTCGGTGGCGTCGCCTTCGACAGCCGCAAGGTCTCGGCCGGCGACGCCTTCGTCGCGCTCGCGGGGGCCAGGGCCGACGGTGCCCGCTTCATCGCCGATGCGGTGCAGCGCGGCGCGATCGCGATCGTCTCCGGCGGGCCGCGTCCCGCCGAGCTGCCCGACGCCGTCGCGCATGCCGAGGTGGCCGATCCGCGCCGCGCGCTGGCGCTGGCCGCCGCGACCGTGCACCCGCGCCAGCCGGGGACGGTCGTCGCCGTCACCGGCACCAGCGGGAAATCCTCGGTCGCCGAGTTCACGCGCCAGATCTTCAAGGCGCTCGGCCACAAGGCGGCGAGCGTCGGCACGATCGGCATCGTCACGGAAGCCGGAGCCGATTACGGCTCGCTGACCACGCCGGACCCGCTTTCGCTGCATGCTTCGCTCGACAGGCTGGCCGGGGACGGCGTCACGCATCTCGCGATGGAAGCATCGTCGCACGGGCTCGACCAGCGCCGGCTCGACGGGGTCAGGCTCGCCGCCGGCGCCTTCCTCAATCTCGGCCGCGACCATCTCGACTACCATCCGAGCGTCGAGGACTATCTGTCGGCCAAGCTGCGGCTGTGGGAGCTGCTGCCGGCCGGCGCGCCCGTGGTGATCAACCGCGACGAGCCCTATGCCGACCAGGCCGAGGCCGCGGCCAAGGCGGGCGGTCATCCGGTGATCGGCATCGGCAGGCAAGGCGATCGCCTGAGGCTGCTGGACCTGGCGCGCGAGGGCTTCTCGCAGCGCCTGACCGTCGAGATCGACGGCGCTGAAGCCGAGGTCCTGCTGCCGATGGTCGGGGACTACATGGCGGGCAATGCGCTGGTGGCCGCCGGGCTCGCGATCGCGACCGGCGAGGACCCCGCTGCGAGCGTCCAGGCGATCGCCGGGCTCAAGGGCGTGCCGGGCCGGCTCGACCGCGTCGGCGAGCACAAGGGCGGGCTCGTCGTGGTCGACTATGCCCACAAGCCCGATGCGCTCGCCGCGGTGCTCAAGGCGTTGCGGCTCTATGCCGGCGGCCGGCTGATCTGCGTGTTCGGCTGCGGCGGCGACCGCGACCGCGGCAAGCGGCCGCTGATGGGCAGGATCGCCGCCGACGGCGCCGACATCGCGATCGTCACCGACGACAATCCGCGCAGCGAGGACCCCGCCGCGATCCGCGCCGAGGTGCTGGCGGCGGCGCCGGGCCGCCTCAGGGAGATCGGCGATCGCGGCGAGGCGATCATGGCCGGGGTCGCCATGCTGCAGCCCGGCGACGTGCTGGTCGTGGCCGGAAAAGGCCATGAAAGCGGCCAGATCATCGGCGATCGGACGCTGCCGTTCTCGGACCATGAGGTGGTCCGCGAGGCGATCGCGGCATTGGCTGGGGGAAGACGGGGATGACCGAACCGCTCTGGGGTGGCGCGCGCCTGATCGAGGCGATGGGCGCCCGTTCGCGAGGCCCCGTTCCGGCGGCCGTGACCGGCGCCTCGATCGACACGCGCACGCTCGAGCCGGGCGACGCCTTCTTCGCCATCAGGGGCGATGCGCGCGACGGCCACGACTTCGTCGCGGCGGCGCTCGACAGGGGCGCGGCGCTCGCCGTGGTCGACGAGGCGCATGCCGGCGCCTTCCCGGCCGATGCGCCGCTCGCCATCGTCCCGGACGTGCTGCGCGCCATGGAGCGGGCCGGCATGGCCCGGCGGGCCGAGCTCTCCGCCAGGATCGTCGCGGTGACCGGCTCGGTCGGCAAGACCGGGACCAAGGAGGCGCTGCGGCTCGTGCTGTCGCGCCAGGGCAAGACGCATGCGCCGGTCGCCTCCTACAACAACCATTGGGGCGTGCCGCTGACGCTGACGCGGACGCCACGCGACGTGCGCTACGGCGTCTACGAGATCGGCATGAACGCGCCCGGCGAGATCCTGCCGCTGGCGAAGATGGTCCGGCCCGAGGTCGCGATCATCACCACGATCCAGCCGGTGCACCTGGCCGCCTTCGAGTCGCTCGAGGGAATCGCCCGCGAGAAGGCGGCGATCTTCGGTGGGCTCGAAGCGGGCGGCACCGCTATCATCAACGCCGACATCGCGCAGGCCGGCCTGCTGCGGGAGCTGGCGCTCGCCGCCGGGGCCGGGCGTGTCGTCTCCTTCGGCGAGAGCGAGCAGGCGGATGTGCGGCTGCTCGGCTGCTCACTGAAGGCGGACGTCTCGACCGCCGATGCCAGCGTGATGGGACGGCCGGTGACCTACAAGCTCGGCAGCCCGGGCAGGCACATCGTCCTCAACTCGCTCGCCGTGCTCGCGGCGGTCGAGGTGCTCGGCGCCGATCTCGCGCTGGCCGCGCTGGCGCTCGCCGACCTGACGCCGCCGTCGGGCCGCGGCGCCAGGCAGGTGCTGCATGCCCCTTCCGGCCCGTTCACCCTGATCGACGAGAGCTACAACGGCAATCCCGCCTCGATGCGGGCCGCGATCGAGAATCTCGGCCGCATGCCGGTCTCCGGCAGGGGGCGGCGCATCGCCGTGCTCGGCGACATGCTCGAGCTCGGCGAAACCGCGCCGGAGCTGCACAAGGGGCTGGCCGACGCGGTCACCGGCAACGGCATCGACCTCGTCTTCGCCTGCGGCCCGCTGATGAGAACCCTGTACGACGCCTTGCCTTCGCACCGCCGCGGCGCTTATGCCGCACAGGCGAGCAGCCTCGAGCCCTATGTGCTCGACGCGGTCCGCGCCGGCGACGTCGTGACGGTGAAGGGCTCGCTCGGCACGCGCATGGGGCCGATCGTCAAGGCGATGACGGCTCGCTTCCCGGTCGTCCCGGCCGACGACTGACAAGGAACGGAATTTCGATGCTGGTCTGGCTTGCCGAGTTCGCGGGGACCTTCCCGGTCCTCAACGTCTTCCGCTACATCACCTTCCGAGCCGGCGGAGCGACCGCGACCGCGCTGCTCTTCGTCTTCTTCTTCGGGCCGGCGGCGATCTCCTGGCTCAGGATCAAGCAGGGCAAGGGCCAGCCGATCCGCAGCGACGGGCCGGAATCGCATCTCGCCAAGCGCGGAACGCCGACCATGGGCGGGCTGATGATCCTGACCGGGCTGTTCGTCGCGACGCTGCTCTGGGGCAATCTGCGCAATCCCTACGTCTGGATCGTTCTCGGCGTCACCGCGAGCTATGGCGCGATCGGCTTCTATGACGACTATCTCAAGGTGACGAAGCAATCGCACAAGGGCTTCTCCAGCAAGGCGCGCCTGGCCCTCGAGGTCGCGATCGCGCTGGTGGCCTGCACCGCGATCATGCGGATCAGCCCGCCCGCGATCGCCAGCGGCTTCGCCATGCCGTTCCTGAAGGAGCTGATGATCCCGCTCGGCCTCCTGTTCCCGCTGGTCACCGCCTTCGTCGTGGTCGGTGCCGGCAATTCGGTGAACCTGACCGACGGGCTCGACGGGCTCGCCATCGTGCCGGTGATGATCGCGGCCGGCACCTTCGGCTTCATCGCCTATCTCGCCGGCAACGCCATCTTCGCCAACTACCTGCAGATCCACCATGTCCCGGGCGTCGGCGAGCTCGCCGTGCTCTGCGGCGCGATGATGGGGGCGGGGCTCGGCTTCCTCTGGTTCAACGCGCCGCCGGCGCAGATCTTCATGGGCGACACCGGCTCGCTCGGCCTGGGCGGCATGCTCGGCACCATCGCGGTCGCGATCAAGCACGAGGTCGTGCTCGCCATCGTCGGCGGCCTGTTCGTGGTCGAGGCGCTCTCGGTGATCATCCAGGTCGCGGTGTTCAAGCGCACCGGCAAGCGCGTCTTCCTGATGGCGCCGATCCATCATCATTTCGAGAAGCTGGGCTGGACCGAGCCGCAGGTGGTGATCCGCTTCTGGATCATCTCGGTGGTGCTGGCGCTGGTCGGCCTCGCCACGCTGAAGCTGCGCTGAGGATATATTGACATCTGTCGGATCGTTCTTGGTCGGACCCACCTTTGTCATTCCGGGGCTTCGCGTAGCGAAGAACCCGGAACCCACGACCGGGCAAGGTGCCTTCGACTGGGCCTCTGATATCTCACCTGATCGTGGGTTCCGGGTTCGCGCCTGCGGCGCGCCCCGGAATGACAAAGAGGGCGTGCGCTGGCTCATGAAAGCGAGAACATCATGACCCCGATCACCGTCTTCGCCGGCAAGACCCTCGCCCTGTTCGGCCTCGGCGGCTCGGGGCTGGCGACGGCGCGTGCGCTGATCGCCGGCGGTGCCAAAGTCGCCTGCTGGGACGATCAATCCGCGAGCCGCGACAAGGCGGCGGCCGAAGGGCTCGACGTCGTCGACCTCGCCGGCGCCGACTGGCCCGGCTTTGCCGCCTTCGTGCTCTCGCCGGGCGTGCCGCTGACCCATCCCGCACCGCACTGGACGGTCGAGAAGGCCAAGGCCGCGAATGTCCCGGTGATCGGCGACATCGAACTCTTCTTCCTCGAACGGGCGAAGATTGCGCCTGCCGCGCCGGTGGTCTGCATCACCGGCACCAACGGCAAGTCGACCACGACGGCGCTGATCGCGCATGTGCTGCAGGCCGCCGGGCGCGACGTGCAGATGGGCGGCAATATCGGCACCGCCGTGCTGGCGCTGGAGCCGCCGGCTCAGAACCGCATCCATGTCGTCGAGTGCTCGACATTCCAGATCGATCTGGCTCCCTCCATCAAGCCCACGGTCGGCATCCAGATGAACCTGACGCCGGACCATCTCGATCGGCACGGCAGCTTCGAGGCCTATGGCGCGATCAAGGAGCGGCTGGTCGCCGCCTCGGATCTCGCAGTGATCGGGGTCGACGACGAGCCGTCGAAGCAGATGGCGCGCCGGCGTGCCGCCTCGGGCAAGCCGCTGGTCAGGATCAGCGGCGAGCAGCCGCTCGACGAAGGCGTCTTCGCGGGCGTCACCGCCAATGCGGGCCAGCTCGACACGCGGATCGTCGCGGTCAGGGACGGCAAGCCGAAGGTCGTCGCCAGTCTCGCCGGCATCGGCTCCCTGCGCGGCAGCCACAACGCGCAGAATGCCGCGGCTGCCTTCGCCGCCTGCGCCGCGCTCGGCCTCTCCGACGCGGAGATCGCCGCGGGCTTCCGGAGCTATCCCGGGCTGAAGCACCGGATGGAGGAACTCGGCCGCATCGGCCGCGTCGTCTTCATCAACGATTCCAAGGCGACGAACGCGGATTCGACCGAGAAGGCGCTGACCTCCTTCCGCGAGATCTTCTGGATTCTCGGCGGCAAGGCCAAGGAGGGCGGCATCGAGTCGCTGCGCCGCTATTTCCCCAACATCGCCCGGGCCTATCTGATCGGCGCGGCGAGCGACCTCTTCGCCGCGACCTTCGAGGCTGACGGCCGCGTCGCCTACGAGCGCAGCGGCACGCTCGACGTCGCGGTCGCCGCAGCGACGAAGGCGGCACTGGCGCAGGAAGGAACCGGCGAGATCGCTGTGCTGCTCTCGCCGGCCTGCGCGTCCTACGACCAGTTCCCGAATTTCGAGGTGCGCGGCGACGCCTTCCGGGCGCTGGTCCAGGCGCTGCCGGGCTTCGAGGCGGCCAGCAAATAGACTCAAGGCCCTCGCAGGAGCGAGGCCGGGTGTCAAGCGTCAATTGACGCATGACATGCATCGCGTTAATCTCCGCCCATGGAGATCGCGGGCATCAGGCACAAAGCGCTTCGACAGTTCGCGGAAACCGGGAAAGGCAAAGGCCTACCCGGCAATCTCGTCGATCGGCTGCGAAACATGCTCGCCTATCTGGCTGCGATCGATGCTGCCGAGGAGCTCAAGAACCCGCCGAACTACGGGGCTCATCAGATGACGGGCGACCGGGCGGGCGAATGGTCGCTCATCGTGACGAAGAATTGGCGCACGACGTTTCGCGTCAATCAGGCTCTCGCGATCGAGGACATCGATCTGGAGGATTATCACTGATGGCCATCAAGCTTCATCCGAGCTTCGCCGTTCATCCCGGAGCGTGGTTGCGGACTGAAATCGTCGAACCTTATGGTTTGAGCGTGACGGTCGCGGCCGAGAAACTGGGCGTGACGCGGCAGGCGATGAGCAATCTCCTCAATGGCAAGGCCGCCTTGTCGGCCGAGATGGCGATCCGGTTCGAAAAGGCGTTCGGCATCCGGGCCGAGACGATGCTGCGGATGCAGGCGGCCTATGACCTGGTCGAAGCCCGCGCCCATGAGGACGAGATCAAGGTGGAGCGCGTCGCGGCGCTGGTCTAGCGACCTGCTCTGCGGCGGTGCCAAGTACCGGAGCATCCTTATGCCCAAGGTCGACGTTGCCGCTGTTCCCGAACGCCAGGGCTCGGGCTATCCGAAGCCCTTCGATGCTCCTTGCGCCGAGCGCATCCGCAAGCGCCTCGGCGAGGCCGGCGGCCTCGGCGATTTCGGCGTCAACCTGATGCGGCTGCCGCCGGGCGGCTGGTCGAGCCAGCGGCACTGGCATTCGCACGAGGACGAGTTCGTCTACCTGCTCGAGGGCGAGGTGGTGCTGATCGAGGACGAGGGCGAGACCGTGCTGCGCGCCGGCGATTGCGCCGCCTTCGCCAAGAACAGCGGTAACGGCCATCACATGATCAACCGCTCGGACCAGGTCGCGGTCTACCTCGAAGTCGGCAGCCGCTCTGCCGACGACCTGATCACCTGCTCCGACATCGACATGATGAGCCCGAGCAGGGACGGGCGTTTCCTGCACAAGGATGGCAGGCCTTATGACGATGCCCGATGATCATGGTCGCCATCCCGAGAGCCACGCGCTGCTCGACCGCTGCCTACAGGCGGATGTGGGCTGGATCGAACTGATCAAGGAGATCCGAAGCCGCTGCGAAATGAGCCTTCCCGAAGCTCAGGAATTAGCCCTGTCTCATGAGGGGTGGCGGCGCTGGGTTGCGAGGAGATTGAACATCGATCCGCGTTGCAGGAAGCAGGCGTCGCGACATATTCGCGATCATGGAGCGGCATCTTTTTTCGTGCAGCGAGGCGACCGGATAGAGCTCCGCTGAGCTTGCAAGGCCGCATTGCTACAAGTCTCCGAGCACACTAGCCCCTTGGGGGCAAAGCTCGCCTCGGAATCAATCGGTTAACCATTCATTGACAGAGTGATTCGTCGGAGCGGGCGCCCCCATCTGCCTGCTCGGTACGGAGCCTTGGAACGATGGTCTCGCGCGCGGAACCCAGCCTGAGCGGCCGCTGGTGGTGGTCGATCGACCGCGTCATCCTGACGACGCTGGTAGCGCTCATGGTCTCCGGCGTGGTGCTGCTGATGGCGGGCGGGCCGCCCGTCGCCGAGCGGCTGGGCCTCTCGACCTTCCATTTCGTCAACCGCCAGGTGGTCTATCTGCTGGTGGCGCTGGCGATCTTCCTCTCGACCTCGCTGCTGGCGCCGCGCCAGGTGCGCCGGATCGCGCTGATCATCTTCCTGATGTCGCTCGCCGGCGTGGTCGGCACGCTCTATTTCGGCGTCGAGGTCAAGGGCGCCAAGCGCTGGCTGACGCTCGGCCCGCTCGGCTCGGTGCAGCCCTCGGAATTCCTCAAGCCGGCCTTCGTCGTGCTCGCCGCCTGGGCCTTCGCCGAGGGGCACCGCCGGCCCGACCTGCCGGGCACGATCATCGCCTTCCTGCTCCTGCCGATCACCATCGTGCCGCTGGTGCTGCAGCCCGATTTCGGCCAGACCATCCTGATCACCCTGGTCTGGGCCGGGCTGTTCTTCGTCGCCGGATTGCACTGGTTCTGGGTGATGGGGCTGGGCGGCATCGGCGCCGTCGGCCTGTTCATCGCCTATGAGCTCGTGCCGCATGTGCGCGCCCGCATCGAGCGCTTCATGGACAAGGGCTCGGGCGACACCTTCCAGGTCGACACGGCGCTGGAGAGCTTCGCCCAGGGCGGCTGGTTCGGCAAAGGCCCGGGCGAGGGCACGGTGAAGCGCATCCTGCCCGACGCCCATACCGACTTCATCTTCGCGGTGACGGCGGAGGAGTTCGGCATCGTCGTCTGCATGGTGCTGGTGCTGCTCTTCGCGATCATCGTGCTGCGGGCGCTGTTCGTGGCGCAGCGCGCCGAGGATCCGTTCGTGCGCCTCGGCGTCACCGGCCTCGCCTTGCTCTTCGGCATCCAGGCGGCGATCAACATGATGGTGAACCTGCACATGATGCCGGCCAAGGGCATGACCTTGCCGTTCATCTCCTATGGCGGCTCCTCGCTGATCTCGCTGGCGCTCGGCACCGGCTTCCTGCTGGCGCTGACCCGCAAGCGGCCGCGAGCGGAAAGCCTCAGCGAGACGGGGCGCCGCCCATGAGCGCCGGGGGACAGGCGCCGCTCGTCATGCTCGCCGCCGGCGGCACGGGCGGGCATCTCTTCCCGGCCGAGGCGCTGAGCCATGCCCTGCACGGCCACGGCGTCAGGGTGGCGCTGATCACCGATACGCGCGCCGCCGACTATGCCGGCAATTTCCCGGCCGAATCGATCCATGCCGTGCCGGCGGCGACGCCCTCGGGCAAGTCGCCGGTGGCGATGGCGAAGGCCGCGCTCGTCCTGCTGCGCGGCGTGCTGGCGGCGCGCCAGGCGATCAAGCGGCTGAAGCCCGCCATCGTCGTCGGCTTCGGCGGCTACCCGACGGTGCCGCCGGTCTTCGCCGCAACGCTGATGGGCGTGCCGGCCATGGTGCACGAGCAGAACGCGGTGATCGGCCGGGCCAATCGCTTCCTCGCCGGCCGGGTCAGAGCGATCGCCACCGGCTTCGCCGAGGTCGGCGGCCTCACCCCCGCCCAGGCGGCCAAGTGCACGCAGGTCGGCAACCCCGTGCGCCCGGCCGTGATCGCGGCGGCCTCGCCCTATCCCGCGCCGGAGGGGCGGCTCAACCTCCTCGTCTTCGGCGGCAGCCAGGGCGCGCGCGTGATGGCCGACATCGTGCCCCCCGCCATCCAGTTGCTCTCGCCGGAGGAGCGGGCGCGGCTCTCGATCGTCCAGCAGGCGCGCTCCGAGGACGACGACCGGGTGCGCAAGATCTACACCTCGCTCGGCATCCGGTGCGAGATCGCACCGTTCTTCAAGGACCTGCCGGCGCGGATGGCGGCATCGCATCTGGTGGTCGCGCGCTCCGGCGCCTCGACCGTCGCCGAGCTCTCGGTGATCGGCCGTCCGTCGCTGCTGGTGCCGCTGCCGGGTTCGCTCGACCAGGACCAGGCCGCCAACGCCGCCGTGCTCGCCAGAGCGGGCGGGGCGATGATGATTCTGCAGAGCGATTTCTCGCCGCGGCGCCTCGCCGGCGAGCTGTCCGCACTCCTTGCCGAGCCGTCGCGCTTGACGGCGATGGCCGAGGCCGCCAAGAGCGCGGGCATACCGGATGCGGCCGACCGCCTGGCGCGGCTCGTGCTGCAGACCGCCCAACACTGACTGTCTCGGGACGCGACACATCATGAAGCTGCCGCCGAAGCTCGGCTCCATCCATTTCGTCGGCATCGGCGGCATCGGCATGTCCGGCATCGCCGAGGTGCTGCACAATCTCGGCTACGAGGTGCAGGGCTCGGACGCCTCCGACAACGCCAATGTCCGCCGCCTCGCCGACAAGGGCATCAGGACCTTCGTCGGCCATGCCGCCGGCAATATCGGCGAGGCCGAGGTGGTGGTGGTCTCGACCGCGATCAAGCGCGACAATCCGGAATTGATGGCGGCGCGCGAGAAGCGCCTGCCGGTGGTGCGCCGCGCCGAGATGCTGGCCGAGCTGATGCGGCTGAAATCCTGCGTCGCCATCGCCGGCACGCATGGCAAGACGACGACGACCTCGCTGGTCGCGACCCTGCTCGAGAAGGGCGGGCTCGACCCGACCGTGATCAATGGCGGCATCATCAACGCCTACGGCACCAATGCCCGCATGGGCGAGAGCGACTGGATGGTGGTCGAGGCCGACGAATCCGACGGCACCTTCCTGAAGCTGCCGGCGGACGTCGCGATCATCACCAATATCGACCCGGAGCATCTCGACCATTTCGGCTCGTTCGATGCGATCAAGGCGGCCTTCCGCTCCTTCGTGGACAACCTGCCTTTCTACGGCTTCGCGGTGATGTGCATCGACCATCCGAGCGTGCAGGAGCTGGTCGGGCAGATCGAGGACCGGCGCGTCATCACCTATGGCGAGAACCCTCAGGCCGATTTCCGCCTGCTCGACATCGACCTGACCGGCGGCCGGTCGCAGTTCACGCTGCTGATCCGCGACCGCAAGCGCGGCCGCGAGGAAGTGGTGCGTGACCTCGTCATGCCGATGCCGGGCCATCACAACGCGCTCAACGCCACGGCGGCGGTCGCCGTCGCCTATGATCTCGGCGTGCCGGTGCAGACGATCCGCGAGGCGCTCGCCGGTTTCGGCGGCGTGAAGCGCCGGTTCACCAAGACCGGCGAATGGAACGGCGCGCTGATCTTCGACGATTACGGCCACCACCCGGTCGAGATCGCGGCCGTGCTCAAGGCGGCGCGCGCCTCGACCAGGGGCAAGGTGATCGCGGTGATGCAGCCGCATCGCTACAGCCGGCTGTCGAGCCTGTTCGCCGACTTCGCCGCCTGCTTCAACGATGCCGATACGGTGATCGTCGCCGACGTCTACGCGGCCGGCGAGCAGCCGATCGCGGGCGCCGACCGCGACTCGCTGGTGGCGGCGATCAAGGCGCGCGGGCATCGCCACGCCCTGCCGCTCGAAGCCTCCGACAAGCTCGCCGGCATGGTCGCGGCGCTCGCCGGTCCGGGTGATTACGTCGTCTGCCTGGGCGCGGGGAACATCACGCAATGGGCCTATGCCCTGCCGGGCGAGCTCGCCTCTCTTCCTTCTCCCCTCGGGGGAGAAGGTGGCAGCGCGAAGCGCTGACGTCTTGCCTCTTGCTTCCCTTCTCCCCTTGCGGGAGAAGGTGGCGCGATAGCGCCGGATGAGGGGTCGCGCGACGGTTACGGCCAACGGCGTGCGGCATTCTCGACTTTCGGAAAAACGGACGGCGCGACCCCTCATCCGACCCGGCTTTGCCGGGCCACCTTCTCCCGCAAGGGGAGAAGGGTCAGCGCGAGCTTTGCCATGCCGTTCCCTGATCTGACCCCCGACATCCGCGCCGCCGCGCCCGAAACGCGCGGGCGGCTGCTCGCCAATCAGGAGATGGCGGGGCTGACCTGGTTCCGCGTCGGCGGCCCGGCGCAGGTGCTGTTCACCCCGGCCGACGAAGACGATCTCGCCTATCTGCTCGGCAGGCTGCCGGCGGAGGTCCCGGTCACCGTGGTCGGGCTCGGCTCGAACCTGATCGTGCGCGACGGCGGCATTCCCGGCCTGGTCATCCGCCTCGCCGGCAAGGCCTTCGGCGAGATCGCCCGCGAGGATGGCGACCGGCTGCGTGCCGGCACGGCCGTTCCGGACGTGAAGGTGGCGCGCGCCGCGGCTGACGCCTCGCTCGACGGGCTCGCCTTCTATCGCGGCATTCCCGGCTGCATCGGCGGAGCGCTGCGCATGAACGCCGGCGCGCATGGCGGCGAGACCACCGATGTGCTGATCGAGGCGCGCGGCGTCACCCGCAAGGGCGAGATCGTGACGCTCTCGCATGCCGATATGGGCTTCGCCTACCGCAACTCGGCGGCGCCGGGCGACATCGTCTTCACCTCGGCCCTGTTCCAGGGGCGCCCGGGCGACCAGGCGGCGATCCTCGCCGAGATGGAGCGGGTGACGGCGGCGCGCGAGGCGGCGCAGCCGATCAAGGAACGCACCGGCGGCTCGACCTTCAAGAATCCGGAGGGCGGAAAGGCCTGGCAGCTGATCGACGCGGCCGGTTGCCGGGGTCTGCGCGTCGGCGGGGCGCAGGTCTCCGAGATGCACTGCAACTTCCTGATCAACACCGGCGGCGCGACGGCCGCCGATATCGAGGGGCTGGGCGAAGAGGTCCGCCGCCGCGTCAGGGAGAATTCAGGCTACGAGCTGCACTGGGAAATCAAGCGGCTCGGCGTCGCGGCCTGAGCCGGAGCGACCGGCGCAGCCGGCCTGCGCCGCGACAGCATGATGCCGGCGACGGTCGAGCCGAAGACGATGGCGATGCCGAACCATTGCCGGGGGGTGAACCATTCGCCGAGCAGGGCGGCGCCGAGGAAGGTCGCGACCAGCGGGCTGAGCAGGCTGAGGAAGGCGACGCCCGTGCCGATGGCGGCGATGCCACGCACCCAGAGCCAATAGGCGAGGGCGGTGCCGATCACGACCAGATAGCTCAGGCCGGCGAGGTTGCGCAGGGTGGGCATCGGCGGCAGGCCTTCGACTGCGAGCGCGACCGGCAGGAGCAGAAGCCCGCCGAGCGTGAGCTGCCAGGCGGCGAGCGCCAGCGGCGTCCCGACCCTGCCCCAGCGCTCGATCAGCACGGTGCCGGTCGCCATCGAGGCGGCGCCGACGAGCGCGGCGACGACGCCGACCGCATCGAGCCGCACCGTGTCGCCGATCACCAGCAGGCCGACGCCGACGGTGCCCGCGAGCGCGGCGAGCACCTGGCCGAGGCGCGGGCGGCGCAGCAGGAGCGGCCAGGCGAGGAAGGCGACGAGCAGCGGCTGCATGGAGCCGAGCGTCGCTGCGAGCCCGCCCGGCAGGCGCGAGGCGCTGAGAAAGAGCATGCCGAAGAACAGGCCGATATTGGCGAAGCCGATGACGGCGAGCGGCAGGAGCCTGTCGCGCGGCGGCAGGCCGGGACCGAGCAGCATCAGGAGGAGGCCGGCCGGCAGCGCACGCAGCGCCCCGACCAGCAGCGGATGCTCGACCGGAAGCGTCTGGGTGAAGACGATATAGGTCGAGCCCCACAGGCAGGGCGCCAGGATCGTCGCGAGCAGGATGCGGGTCTTGCCGTCGGCCATCGCGGCCTCCCTTTGCATCGTGGATGGCATGCGCGTAAGTTTATTCGAGGCAAGATAATTTGATATCGAATTATCTGATGAAGGACAACTAGGCTTGGGATTTTCATGAGTCAAGCTGATCGGACGGAGCAGGGCGGCGGGCTCGAGTCGATCCTCGCCCAATGGCGGCGGGCGCGGCCCGATATCGACCCGAGCCCGATGGCGGTTTGCGGCGCGATCTGGCGGGCGGCCGAGCGGGTGCGCCTCGGCGTCGGGCGCAATCTGCTCGGCGAGGATCTCGACTTCGCCGGTTTCGACGTTCTGATGACGCTGCGCCGCCAGGGCGAGCGGGGCGGCTCCCTGACGCCGTCGGAGCTCGCCCAGGACATGATGCTGTCGACCTCGGCGATGACGAATCGGCTGGACCGGCTGGAGAAGCGCGGGCTGATCCTCCGGCAGGCCGATCCGCAGGACAGGCGCAGCCTGCGCATCGTGCTGACGCCAGCGGGGTTCGCGCTGATCGAGCGTCTCGTGGCCTCGCATGTGGCGACGGAGGAGGCGCTGCTGTCGGCGCTGGACCGGGCGGAGCGCGAGCAGCTCAAGGCCCTGCTGGCCAAGGTCGCCGCGCGCGAGGGGGAGTGAGTCCGGCGCGCAACAGACACCCCCACATTAACCGGGACGGCGCATCGTTAACGCGTCGTTAACCATGTCGGATCAGGTTCGGACCCGGGAGTTCGGTGTCAGGAACCTTGATGGGCAAGCATGTCGCAGTGCTGATGGGCGGGTGGTCCGTCGAGCGTGAGGTCAGCCTCAGCAGCGGCGCGGCCTGTGCTCGGGCGCTGGAGGGCGTCGGCTATCGCGTCACGCGCGTCGAGGTCGGCCGCGACATCGCCGAGGTGCTGGCGAGGCTGAGGCCCGACGTCGCCTTCAACGCCCTGCACGGCCGTTACGGCGAAGACGGCACGATCCAGGGCGTGCTCGAGATTCTCGCCATCCCCTATACTCATTCCGGCGTGCTGGCTTCCGCGCTCGCCATCCGCAAGGACAAGGCCAAGACGGTGGTCGCGGCGGCCGGCGTGCCGGTGGCGCAGGGCGTGACGGTCTCGCGCTTCGAGGCGGCCCGGCGCCATGTCCTGCCGCCGCCCTATGTGCTGAAGCCGGTCGACGAAGGCTCCTCGGTCGGGGTGGTGATCGTTAAGAAAGGCCGCGAGCACCCGCCCCAGGAGATCGCCCGGCAAGACTGGCCTTGCGGCGAGACCATGCTGGCCGAAAGCTTCGTCGCCGGGCGCGAGCTGACCTGCGCGGTGATGGACGGCAAGTCCTTGGGGGTAACGGAGATTCGGGCGGCGACGGGCGAATTCTACGACTACGACGCCAAATATGCCAAAGGCGGTTCGGTCCACATCTGCCCGGCGCAAATTTTACCGAATCTTTACCGCCAAATCGAAGAGTGTGCGTTAACGGCGCATCAAGCAATCGGATGCCGCGGCGTCAGCCGTTCAGACTTCCGCTACGACGACGCGAGCGACACGCTCGTCTGGCTGGAAGTCAACACGCAGCCGGGCATGACCGAGACTAGCCTGGTGCCCGAACTAGCCGCCCATGCGGGCATGAATTTCGGTGAGCTCGTCAGATGGATCGTGGAGGACGCCTCCTTGAATCGGTGAAGGTGGAGCCGGCATTCGCCGGCGCCAACCTGCCGATGCGCGTGACGGGGCCGCAGCTCCTCGTCGGCGAGCGCTCGCGCCGCTGGTTCCGCGGCTCGCGCCGCAGCGCCGTCGCGGTGCCGCTGGCCGAGCGGCTGCCGCGCGGCTTCGGCTCGCTGCTGGCGATCGGCTTCCTGACGCTCGCGGGTGCGACCGGCGCCGTCCTCGGCGGCCATTACGAGACCTTCCGCGAGACCTATGGCGAGCCCAGGCACGCAGTCGCCCGGCTCGTCGGGCTCGGCATCGACCGCATCACCATTTCCGGGCTGAGCGGGCTCTCGGAGATCGAGGTGCTGGTCGCGGCCGGCATCGATCCGAAGGTCTCGCTCGCCTTCTTCGACGCGGACGAAGCGCGCAGGCGGCTCGAGGCGACGCCGATGATCCGCGAGGCCTCGGTCCGCAAGCTCTATCCCGGCGAGATCGCGATCAACCTCGTCGAGCGCGAGCCCTACGCGCTCTGGCAGGTCAAGGGCGATCTCTTCCTGATCGCGCAGGACGGCACCGTGATCGACAAGATGGACGATGGCCGCTTCGCCTATCTGCCCCTGGTCGTCGGTGCCGACGCCAATCTCAGGGCGAAGGACTATCTCGCCCTGCTCGCCGAAGCCGGCCCCTTCGCCGCGCGTATCCGCGCCGGCAGCCTCGTCGCCGGCCGGCGCTGGAACCTCAAGCTCGACAGCGGCGCCGATGTCAGGCTGCCGGAGCAGGGCGCCGGCGCGGCACTGAAGCGCCTGGCCAGCCTCGAGCAGGACTTCCGAATCAGCGAGAAGGACCTGATCGCCATCGACATGCGCCAGCCGGACCGCGTCACCATGCGCCTGACCGAAGAGGCCGCGACCGCGCGGGCCGAGCAGCTCAAGAGCAAGGCCAAGAAGAAAGGCGGCGAGGCATGAGCCTGACCTCGCAAGGCCTGACCCCGCGGATGCGGCCGCTTTCGTCGCGCAAGAGCGCGACCTTGTCGATTCTGGACATCGGCACGAGCAAGGTCGTCTGCCTGATCGCCGAGCTCAACCCGGCCGAGGCGAACGAGCGCCTGCGCGGACGCACCCATGTCGCGCGCATCATCGGCATCGGCCATCAGCGCTCGCTCGGCCTGAAGGGCGGGGCGATCATCGATCTCGAAAGCGCCGAGCGTGCCATCCGCGCCGCGGTCGACGCCGCCGAGCGCATGGCCAAGGTCGAGGTCCAGTCGGTGATCGTCAACCTGACCGGCGGCCGGCTGAACTCGCAGCATTACCAGGCCAGCGTCGAGCTGCGCGGCGGCTCGGTCGGCGATTCCGACGTGAAGCGGGTGCTCGCCGCCGCTGCGACCCATGCCATCCGGCCGGGCAAGGCGGTGCTGCATGCGCTGCCGACCGGCTATGCGCTCGACGGCTCGCCCGGCGTGCTCGACCCGCGCGGGCTGATCGGCGGGGCACTCTCGGTCGACATGCACGTCGTCGCGGCGGAAGCGGCGGCGGCGCGCAACGTCATGCTCGCGGTCGAGCGCTGCCATCTCGAGGTCGAGGCGGTGGTCGCGACGCCCTATGCCGCGGGGCTCTCCGTGCTGGTCGACGACGAGGCCGAGATGGGCGTCGTCGTGGTCGACATGGGCGGCGGCACGACCTCGCTCGGCGTCTTCTCCGGCGGCCACCTGACCCATGCCGACGCGGTCGCCGTCGGCGGCAACCACATCACCATGGACGTGGCGCGCGGGCTCTCGACCCGGGTCTCCGCGGCCGAGCGGCTGAAGACGCTGCACGGCTCGGCGATCGCCAGCCCTTCCGACGAGCGCGACATGATCGCGGTGCCGCAGGTCGACGACGACGAGCGCGACATGCCGAACCATCTGTCGAAGTCGCACCTGGTCAGGATCATCAGGCCGCGCGTCGAGGAGATCCTCGAACTGGTGCGCGACCGGCTGAAGGCGGCCGGCTTCTCGGCCGAGGCCGGGCGGCGCGTCGTCCTGACCGGCGGCGCCTGCCAGCTCACCGGCATGCCGGAGGTGGCGCGGCGCGTGCTCGGCGGCCAGGTCCGCACGGGCCGCCCGCTCGGAATCAAGGGTCTGCCCGAGGCGGGCAAGGGGCCGTCCTTCGCGGCGGCGGTCGGCCTGCTGGTCTATCCGCAGGTCGCCCATGTCGAACATTTCGAGCCGCGGGCGGGGGCGTCCTTCTTCGCCCATGCGAGCGACGGCTATTTCTCCCGCGTCGGCCGCTGGCTGCGCGAGAGCTTCTAGAGTTGCGGCCCGCGGCGTCGAGAGGCGGGGCGGGCCGGGGTGAGTTGAGCAGAACGGGGCCGCGGCCCCTGGCGTGGAAGACGGGACGGCCCGCCAGGAGCCGGACAAGACAGTGAAAGAGGCAATCATGGCGATGAACCTGCAAGCCCCGGACATCCGGGAACTGAAGCCCCGGATTACCGTCTTCGGCGTCGGTGGCGCCGGCGGCAATGCGGTCAACAACATGATCGAGGCCGGCCTCGACGGCGTCGACTTCGTCTGCGCCAACACCGACGCCCAGGCGCTCGCGCTCTCCCGTGCCCCGCGCATCATCCAGATGGGCCTGCAGGTCACCGAGGGCCTCGGCGCCGGCTCGCAGCCGGAAGTCGGCCGCGCCGCGGCGGAAGAGGTGATCGACGAGATCCGCGACCATCTCGCCGGCGCGCACATGGTCTTCATCACCGCCGGCATGGGCGGCGGCACCGGCACGGGCGCGGCTCCCGCGATCGCCCGCGTCGCCCGCGACATGGGCATCCTCACGGTCGGCGTCGTCACCAAGCCGTTCCAGTTCGAGGGCATGCGCCGCATGCGCATGGCCGAGGCCGGCATCGGCGAGCTGAACGAGGCGGTCGACACGCTGATCGTCATCCCGAACCAGAACCTGTTCCGCGTCGCCAACGAGAACACCGGCTTCGCCGACGCCTTCGGCATGGCCGACCAGGTGCTCTACTCCGGCGTGGCCTGCATCACCGACCTGATGGTCCGCCCCGGCCTGATCAATCTCGACTTCGCCGACGTGCGCGCCGTGATGCGCGGCATGGGCAAGGCGATGATGGGCACCGGCGAGGCGCAGGGCGAGAAGCGCGCGCTCTCGGCAGCGCAGGCGGCGATCAACAACCCGCTGCTCGACGACGTCTCGATGAAGGGCGCGCGCGGCCTGCTGATCTCGATCACCGGCGGGCGCGACATGAAGCTCTACGAGGTCGACGAAGCCGCCACCCGCATCCGCGAGGAGGTCGACTCCGAGGCCAACATCATCGTCGGCGCCACCTTCGACGAGGCGCTGGAAGGCACGATGCGCGTCTCGGTGGTGGCGACCGGCATCGACAAGCCGATCAGCGCCCAGGGCGAGATCGACCCGACCGAAGCGCGCATCGCCGAAGTCGCCGAGCGGCTGAAGGCGGAGGCGCGGCTGCGCTCGGCCGTGCCGAACATCCGCACCTCCGCCGCGGCTCCGGCCCCGGCAGCGATGCCGGCGCCCGTCGCCGAGACCGCGATGCCCGAGCCGGTGCGCGCACCGGCCCCGGCTCCGGCCCCGAGCTTCGCCGCCGACGTCCGCATCGAGCCGGCCCAGCCGCGCCAGGCGATGGTGGCTCCGCCGGTCGTCGAGGCGCCGATGCCCGAGGCGTCGGTGCCGCATATCGAGGACAGCTTCATCCCGCCGGCTCCGGAGCGTGCGGTGATCCGCCCGACCCGCATGCCGCGCGTCGAGGATCTGCCGCTGCCGGCCCAGCACCAGATCGCTCAGAGCCGCGGCGCGGCGCCCGCACCGGCGCCGGCCTCGGTCGAGCAGAAGCGCATGTCGCTGATGCAGCGCCTCGCCTCGGTCGGGTTCGGCCGCAAGGAGGACGAGCATGAGGTGCCCGTGGCTCCGCCGGCGCCGGCACAGCGGCAGGCGCCGCCGGTGGCCGCGCCCGGCCCGAGCGCGGCCCATGCCGAGTTCATGCGCCGCCCGCCGGTTCCGGCGACCCGGCCGGCTCAGGGGCAGCTCGACCAGCTCGGCCGCGCCGCGCCGCAGCGCAATACCGAAGAGGACCAGCTCGAGATCCCGGCCTTCCTGCGCCGCCAGTCGAACTGACCGGCCAGACCCGGCGCGACCGGTCTTTCACGAACGGCCCGGCGGAGCCCTCCGCCGGGCCTTTTTTAACGCCTGAAAAACCATATACATCAATCGGATGGTTAAGGTTTTCTGGCTTCGTAACCTCTGTTACAGAGCGAAAGAAAGCGTGATTTTGAAGGCAGTGCGCCTGCGCGTATCTTGCAGCGCATCACCGGGTAGGGGATTCGGGATTAATCCTGAGTTCGCCGCACATCAGGGAACCGCGTCGATCGTCGAACAGGTTGCGCCGCAAGGTGCCGGCCCGGAGATCGTCGCGCTCGAGATCGGATACTGAGTATGATGGCTGAACGGCAGACGACCCTACGCTCGCCCGTGACCCTCGAAGGCATCGGCGTTCACTCCGGGGCTCCCGCCTGCCTGACCCTGCGGCCCTCCACTGCCAATTCCGGCGTCGTCTTCCTGCGCAAGGGGCTGGAGGGCGGCCATGAGCAGCTGATCCACGCCCGCCACAACAAGGTCAGCGCCACCGAGCTCTGCACCGTGATCGGCGACCAGGCCTCCGGCTCCGTCGCGACGATCGAGCATCTGATGTCGGCCTGCTCCGGCCTCTGCCTCGATAATGTGCTCGTCGAGATCGACGGTCCGGAAATGCCGATCATGGACGGCAGCGCCGCCGAATTCGTCGCGGCGATCGAGGCGACCGGCCTCGTCGCGCTCGGCGCGACCCGGCGTTATCTCAAGGTGCTGCGGCCGGTGCGGATCGAGCATGGCCGCGCCTTCGCCGAGCTGTCGCCCTCGGAGAACGGCTTCCGCCTCGATGTCGAGATCGATTTCGACACGCCCGCGATCGGCCGCCAGCGCAAGATCTTCGATCTCGATCCCGAGGCCTATTCCCGCGAGATCTCCCGCGCCCGCACCTTCGGCTTCATGCGCGATGTCGAGCAGCTCTGGAAGGCCGGCTTCGCGCTCGGCGCCTCGCTCGACAACACCGTCGCGATCGGCGACGACAAGGTGATCAATCCGGAAGGCCTGCGCTACGCCGACGAGTTCGTGCGCCACAAGGTGCTCGACGCGGTCGGCGACCTGGCGCTCGCCGGCTATCCGATCCTCGGCGATTTCCGCTCCTATTGCGGCGGCCACCGCATGAACATCCGGGTTCTGGAGGCGCTGTTCGCCGACCGCGCCAATTATGCGATCGTCGAGGCGCAGCCGGTCTACGCCCATCGCGCGGTGCAGATGGCGGCCGGGCCGGTGCCCGCCGCGCTGGCGCCCGACCTGCACTGAGGGCCTCCCGGCAGGGCATCACGCGACGCCGCGCCTTGCATTCGCCCGTTTCCTGTTGGAAACGGCGATCGCACTGCACGAAGCGCCCGTCACGCTTGGCGAAAAGGTTGCTTCTGAGCTAGAGCATGGTCCGCAAGGGCGGGAACCGCTTTTGCGACGGGACCATGCTCCAGCGGTGAGTTGGCGCGATTTTGGTCGTTCGGCCGTTCCGGCTGGACCGAAAGCGCGCTAAGCCATTTCGTGCGCTTCTCCCGAGGGGGCGCTTCAAGGACGGATGTAGTGAGCGTCATGCGGCTGAAGACATTCAATTCCGGCGAATCGGCGAGCGGCGCCAAGCGCCTTGCGCTGGCTTTCGCTCTCGCGGCCGCGCTCGGCGGCTGCGACACGATGAGCTCGCTCAACCCGTTCGACCGGCCCGAGGTCTACAAGCCCGAGGTGCTGCCGGAGGTCCCGGCCGACAAGCTCTACAATGAGGGGCTCGCCCGCCTGCAGGGCGGCGACACCGAAGGCGCGAACAAGAAGTTCGAGGAGATCGACAAGCAGGCGCCGTTCTCGCCCTATTCGAAGAAGGGCCTGATCCTGACCGCCTACGCCAATTACGAGGCGGCGAAGTACGACGACGCGATCACCGCCTCGAAGCGCTTCCTGGCGCAGAACCCGGCGAGCCCGGACGCGGCCTACGCGCAGTACATCCTGGCGATGTCCTATTACAACCAGATCCCCGACGCGACGCGCGACCAGGAGCGCACCGGCCTGGCGCTGCGCGCGATGCAGGAGCTGCTCGACCGCTACCCGAAGTCGGAATACGTCATCGACGTGCGCGAGAAGATGCTGGTCGCCCGCGACCAGCTCGCCGGCAAGGAGATGAATGTCGGCCGCTTCTATCTCCAGAAGCGCAACTATACCGGCGCCGTCGGCCGCTTCCGCGAGGTCATCACCAAGTACCAGACCACGCGCCATGTCGAGGAGGCGCTGATGCGCCTGACCGAGGCCTATATGGCCCTCGGCATCACCAACGAGGCGCAGACCGCCGCCGCGGTGCTCGGCCACAACTTCCCGGACAGCCCCTGGTACAAGGACGCCTATGCGCTCCTGGAGAGCGGCGGGCTGCAGCCGCGCGAGGATCGCGGCTCCTATATCAGCCGGCTCTTCAACGGCTTCACCCGCACCATCACCGGCCTGGTGCGCTGACCGCATGAGCGGCGCCGCCGCAAGCTGAGAGCCGTCATGCTCGCCCAGCTCTCGATCCGCGACATCGTTCTGATCGACCGGCTCGACCTGGGCTTCGAGGGCGGGCTCAGCGTGCTGACCGGCGAGACCGGCGCCGGCAAGTCGATCCTGCTCGACGGTTTCGCGCTGGCGCTGGGGGCCCGCGGCGATGGCGGGCTGGTGCGCCATGGCGAGAGTCAGGGCCAGGTCAGCGCCGTCTTCGACCTGCCGATGACGCATCCGGCGCGGGCGCTCGCCCAGGCGCAGGAGATCGATACCGACGGCGACCTGATCCTGCGGCGCGTGCAATATGCCGACGGCCGGACCCGCGCCTTCGTCAACGACCAGCCGGTCAGCGTGCAGATCCTGCGCATGATCGGCGCGGCTCTGGTCGAGATCCATGGCCAGCACGACGACCGGGCGCTGACCGATCCGGCCCAGCACCGCACCATCCTCGACGGCTTCGGCGAACTGACCGAGCAGGCGGCCGAGGTGGCGCGCGCCAGCGAGATACTGAAGAAGGCGCGCCAGGCCCTGCAGAGCCAGCGCATCCGGGTCGAGACCGCGCGCAAGGAGGCTGATTTCCTGCGCCATGCGGTGGCCGAGCTCGGCAAGCTCGCGCCGGAGCTGGGCGAGGAGGAGGCGCTCGCGGCGCAGCGCCAGGGCATGATGGCCGCCGAGAAGGTGGCGCGCGACATCATCGAGGCGTTCGAGGCGGTCGGCGGCACGGCGTCGCCGGTCGCGGCGCTGTCGGGGGTGCTGCGCCGGCTGGAGCGCCGGGCCGCGCAGGCGCCGGAGCTGATCGATCCCTCGATCGCGGCCCTGACCACGGCGGTGGTGGCGCTGGAGGAAGCGGGCGAGACCCTGCAGGCCGCGGTGCGCGCGGCGGAGTTCGACCCACGCGTGCTGGAACGGGTCGAGGAGCGCCTGTTCGCCCTGCGGGCGGCGGCGCGCAAGTTCGACGTGCCGGTCGACGCGCTGCCGGCGCTGGCGCAGACCATGGCGGCCGACCTCGCCGCGCTCGACGAGAGCGAGGGCTCGCTGAAGCGGCTGGAGGCGGAGCTCGCCGAGGCCGAGGCGGCCTATGTCGCGCTGGCAAACACGCTTTCGGCCGGGCGTCTGTGGGCCGCGGCGGCGCTCGACGCCGCCGTCAAGGCTGAGCTGCCGCCGCTCAAGCTCGAGCGGGCACGCTTCATCACGCAGATCGACAGCGATCCCGAGGCACGCGGGCCGGAGGGGTTCGACCGGGTGGAGTTCTGGGTCGAGACCAATCCCGGCACCCGGCCGGGGCCGATGATGAAGGTCGCGTCCGGCGGCGAGCTCTCGCGCTTCATGCTGGCGCTGAAGGTGGTGCTGGCCGAGCGCGGCTCGGCTCCGACGCTGGTCTTCGACGAGATCGACACCGGCGTTGGCGGCGCGGTGGCGGATGCGATCGGCGAGCGACTGGCGCGGCTGGCGGCGCGGGTGCAGGTGATCTCGGTGACGCATGCGCCGCAGGTCGCTGCCAAGGCCGGGCAGCATTTCCTGATCGCGAAATCGGCCCAGGGCGGAGAGGGCGCGGACGAGCGCACCGTCACCCGCGTCTCGCCGCTGGAGGAGGGCAGCCGGCGCGAGGAGATCGCGCGCATGCTTGCCGGCGCCTCGATCACCGAGGAGGCGAGGGCGGCGGCCGGCAAGCTGCTCGATGCGGCCGGGCTGCGGGGATAGCGGCCGTCCTTCCGGGTTCGGGCCTGCCGGCCTGCCCCGAAAAGACGGTGTGGTTCCATGCCCTCCCGACCGAGAGCCGATCAGGCGGCGATCAGCTCGTAGCCCGCGCCGTTCTCGGCGACACGCCTGAAGCCCTCGATGTGGCCGCCCGACACGATCCAGCCCTCGCCGGCCGCACGCGCCAGGATGGTGCGGCGGGAGGCGCGGGCGGAGGCGGCGTCGAAATCATAGACGAAGCCGATGTCGGGATCGGAGGCCTGCAGGTCGGACAGATGCAGCGCATCGCCCCAGAGCAGGAGGCTCTCCTCGCCGTCGATCAGGTAGCCGCTATGGCCGACGGTGTGGCCGGGGAGCGGGAGCAGCGTGATGCCGGGCCGCACGAGGCCGGGGGCCACGGGCCGGATGCGGCCGGCATAACGCGCCTTCACGGCCGCCGTGACGGCGAAGCCGCCCTGCCTGTTCTGCGGCGTCCGGGCGCGGTTGGCCTCGTTCCCGAAGAAGCCGAAATCGGCCTCGGGCACGATGAGCTCGGCATTGGGGAAACGGGCGGCATCGCCGTCGAAGAGGCCGAGCGCATGATCGCCGTGCAGATGCGTGATCAGGACACGCTCGACCTGCGTGGGGGCGATCCCCGCCCTCGCCATGGCCGCAGGCGCATGGCCCATCGCCTCACCCCAGGAGGGGCCGGTGCCGGCATCGACGAGCGTGATCCCGTCGGGGCCTCTCAGGGCGAAGCAGTTGACGACGATGCTGACCTTCGGCTTGCCCCAGCGCGCCAGGGCCGCGGCGCGGGCGGCCTCGCCATCGGCATGGATCAGGACGTCGAGCGGCGCCTCGAAGACCCCGTCATCGAGCGTGAGCACCTCATAGGAGCCGAAACGCCGCCAGGCCGTGCTTGCCATGCTGGTTTTCCCGTCGTCCAAGGTTCGAACCCCGCCTCACCCCGAGGCTGCGCATGGCTTGGTATCTCAGAATGCCGGCCTCGCCATTCCCTTTTCCGGCGATTTCCTCTATGTGCAGCGCAATATCGCGGTGCCGCTTCCGGCGCCGCCCCTCGTTCTGCTTGCTGCCGACCCGCCAGCCCCAAAGGCCCGACATCGCATGTCCTTCATCTCCACGAGCGCGCCGCTCGCGCGCGCGCTCGCCGACCGCAATTACAGTGAGCCCACCCCCGTCCAGGCCGCCGTGCTGGAAGCGGCGGCCGCCGGCCGCGACCTGCTGGTCTCGTCGCAGACCGGCTCCGGCAAGACGGTGGCCTATGGGCTCGCCATCGGCGCCGACCTGATGGGCGCAGCCGAGACCCTGCCGCGCGCGGAGCGGCCGCTGGCGCTGATCGTCGCGCCGACGCGCGAGCTGGCGCTCCAGGTCCAGCGCGAGCTCGCCTGGCTCTATGGCGAGGCCAAGGCCCGCATCATCGCCTGCGTCGGCGGGATGGACCCGCGGCGGGAGGCGATGCTGCTGGCCGAGGGCGCGCATATCGTCGTCGGCACGCCGGGGCGTCTGCGCGACCATCTCGACCGCGGTCAGCTCGACCTCTCGGCGCTGAAGGCGGTGGTGCTCGACGAGGCCGACGAGATGCTCGATCTCGGCTTCCGCGACGATCTCGAATTCATCCTGCAGGCGGCACCGGCCGAGCGCCGCAGCCTGCTGTTCTCGGCGACGCTGCCGAAGGCGATCATCGCGCTCGCCAGGAGCTATCAGCGCGATGCGCTGCGTATCGAGGTCGCGGGCAGCGAAGGCGGCCACGCCGACATCGAGTACCGCGCCATCCGCGTCTATCCGCGGGAGAGCGAGCTCGCCGTCGTCAACCTGCTGCGCTTCTACGACGCGCCCTGCGCGCTGGTGTTCTGCAACACCCGCAACGCCGTGCGGCATCTCGAGGCGGCGCTGCTGGAGCGCGGCTTCGCGGCCGTCTCGCTCTCGGGCGAGCTCAGCCAGAGCGAGCGCAACTCGGCGCTGCAGGCGCTGCGCGACGGCCGGGCGCGCATCTGCGTCGCGACCGACGTCGCGGCGCGCGGTATCGACCTGCCGGGCCTGACCCTCGTCATCCATGCCGAGCTGCCGAACGATCCCGAGGTGATGCAGCATCGCAGCGGGCGCACCGGTCGGGCCGGCAAGAAGGGCATCAGCGCGCTCCTGGTGCCGCCCTCGCGCCGGCGCAAGGCGCAGATGCTGCTCGCCGGCGCCGGCGTCGAGGCCGAATGGGCTGGCGCGCCGACGCGGGACCAGATTCGCGCGCTCGACCAGGAGCGGCTGCTGCAAGACCCGCTGCTCTCGGGCGAAGCGGGCGAGGACGATGCCGGCATGATCGGCGCGCTGCTTGCCGGGCGTTCGGCCGAGGAGCTCGCGGCGGCGCTGGTGCGCGTCTACCGGGCGCGCCTGCCGGCGACGGAGGAGGTCGGCGATCCCGGATTCGCCCATGAGGAACGCCGCCCGGCCCGCAGCGCCGAGGATTATGCGCAGAAGCGCACGCCTGGCGAGCGGGAGCGCGGCGAGCGCTCGGGGCCGCGCGGGGAGACGGTCTGGTTCCGGCTGAGCACCGGCCGCAAGGACGGCGCCGATCCGCGCAAGCTGTTGCCGATGCTGTGCCGGCGCGGCCAGATCACCCGCGACGAGGTCGGCGCGATCCGAATCTTCGACCGGGAGACCAAGGTCGAGATCGACGCCGACGTCGCCGAGCGTTTCGCCGAGCTGACGCGCGTGCCCGACCGCGACCGGATCACGATCGAGCCCGTGACCGGCGAGGCTGAGCGCCGGCCGGCCAAGCCCTTCGCCGAGAAGCCTAGCCATGTTCCGCGCGGGGCTCGCCCGCCGCGCGACGAGCGTCCGGCGCGCAAGCCCCAGGAAGGCAGGGGCAAGCCGTTCGGCGCCAAGCCCTATGATCCGACGCGCCGCGATCGCGAGCCCGCCTACGAGGAAACCGCGATCCTGCGGCCCGAGCGCCCGTCAGGCAGAGGCGAGCAGGGCAAGCCGGGCGCCGGACCGTTCAAGGGCGGCAAGAAACCTTATCCTGCCCCCCATGGCGGCGAACGCCAGGGTGAGAGCCGGCCTGCCGGCAAGAGCTTCGGCGGGAAGAAGCCCTATGGCGGCAAGAAGCCGTTCGCCGGCAAGAAGCCGCGCCGCGACGATCGCTGAGGCGGGCTGCGTCCGCGCCATTCGTCGTGGTCGGGCTGGTCCCGACCATCGCGGTCGTAACCGAATGCGTGCTGAAGACGTGGATGCTCGCCGCGAAGGCGAGCATGATGTGCTGGCGCTGTCGCGTATGCGGGCCTGAGCCCGCTTCGGCTCAGCGCAGGCCGAGGAAGGAGAGGATCGCGAGGACCACGACGATCAGGCCGACGATGTAGATGATGTTGTTCATGGCGGGGGCCCCTCCGATTGCGTTGTGGCCGCAATTGCACGTTCAAGGGCGTGCGCGACCTTGCGGCAGCACCGACGCAACGCGAGCCTGGCCGGGATTGTTCCGGTTTCGTCGCATCCCTGTTGCACTCGCGCGCCATCCGCACCCACAATGCCCGGCCGGGCAGAGACCCGGACGGGGGAACGCCATGAGGACGATTGGTAAGGCGCTCGGCGCCGTGTTGATGATGGCGGGGCTGAGCCTGCCCGCCGCCGCGCAGGACCGGCTGGTGATCGCCGGGCGCGATGCCGGCTTCGCGCCGGCGCTGGCCAAGATGGTCGAGCTCTACCAGGCCAGAAATCCCAACCTGAAGATCGAGCGGCTCGAGCTCGGCGGCGGCCCGCTCTACGAGCGCCTCGCGGTCGGGGCGCGCGAGAAGGCGGCGGCGACCGACGTCGCCATGCTCGACGATATCTGGGCGCCGGAGTTCATGGCGCGCGGCTGGCTCACCGATCTCAACACGGTCGGCGGCCTGCCGGGCGAGTTCGTCAAGTCGGCGCTGGAGGTCTCGCGCCATAACGGCAAGCTCTATGCGGCGCCCTTCGTCGGGAACATCGCGATGTTCGCCTATCGCAAGGACCTGCTCGCGAAATACGGCTTCGAGCGGCCCAAGACCTGGAGCGAGGTGGTCAAGGCGGCGCAGACGATCCAGGAGAAGGAGCAGGGCGTCTCCGGCCTGGTCTTCCGCGGCCTCAAGGGCAACCCGATCGTCACCTCCTTCCTGCCGGTGCTGTGGGCGCATGGCGGCGACGTGGTCAGCGCCGACGGCAAGGCCGTGCTCGATACCCCGGCGGCCGAGAAGGCGCTGACCCAGTTCCTGTCGTTCAAGGCGCTCGCGCCGAAGGGCGTCGAGACCTACAACGCGACCGAGCTGCGGGACGCGATCCAGCAGGGCCGCGCCGCGATCGCTGTCGAGATGTGGTCGTCCTGGGCCGGCACGCTCGACGGCAGCGCCTCGAAGGTCGCGAACCAGGTCGAGGTCGTCGCGTCGCCGGGCGAGGTCAAGGGGCCGGCGCCGATGCTGGGCGCCTGGCTGCTCGGCATTCCGGCGGATTCGCCGAACAAGGCGCGCGCCGCCGACTTCATCCGCTTCGTCACCAGCCCCGAGAACCAGAAGCTGATCGCGCTCGAGACCGGCAACCCGCCGACGCTCGCGGCGCTGTTCAACGACAAGGATCTCGTCGCCAAGTACCGCTGGTATCCGGCGCAGCTCGAGGCGCTGAACGTCGCCCAGGCCCGTCCGCGCATCAGCCAGTGGGCCCGGGTCGAGACCGTCCTCGGCGACTACCTGCAGCTCGCGCTGATCGGCCAGCTGCAGCCCAAGCAGGCGCTGACCGAGGCCAACGCCCAGATCGCCCGCGCGCTGGCGCGCTGAGCGATCTTGCCGAGCCTATTCTCGCGGCCGTCCCGGGCGCGCGCAGCGCGGCCCGGGACCCATGCCTGAACCTTCTTCGTACATGTTCCGGCATGGATCCCGACTCTCCGCATCGCTCCGGCCGGGATGACCCTGGAGAGGTATTCTCAGTTCAATGCCCTTGACCGCATGACCGCCTCCCGCCGCCTGCTGCCCTGGCTCCTGCTGACGCCGGCGCTTCTGATCTTCGCCGGGCTGACGCTCTATCCGCTCGGGCGGACGCTGGCGCTCTCGCTGTTCGCCACCGATTACGGCTTCGAGAACGCCAAATTCGTCGGGCTGGAGAATTTCCGCGAGCTCCGGGACAGCCGCTTCTTCCGCCAGGCGGTGACGAACACGGTGCTGTTCACGGTGGTTTCGACCGTGCTCGAGGTCGCGGCGGGCCTCGGCCTCGCCCTGCTGCTCGACCGCGCCTTTCCCGGCCGCACGCTGGTGATGACGCTGTTGCTCGCGCCTTTCGTGCTTTCGACCATGGTCGTCACCGCGATCTGGCGGGCCTGGTTCCATTTCGACCTCGGCTATCTCAACAACCTGCTGCGCGCGGTCGGCCTGCCCGGCGTGCCCTGGCTGTTCGATCCCGATCTCGCGCTCTGGTCGATCGTGCTGGTCGATCTCTGGCAGACCGCGCCGTTCGCCTTCCTGATCATCTTCGCCGGGCTTCGGCTGATCCCGCAGGACGTCTACGAGGCGGCCCGCGTCGACGGCGCCGGGCGCTGGCGGCGCTTCCGCGACATGACGCTGCCGCTGCTCGCGCCCTATCTCTTCGTCGCGGCGCTGCTCCGCTCGGTCGACAGCTTCAAACTGTTCGACAAGGTCTACGCCATGACCGGCGGCGGGCCCGGCCAGGCGACCGAGACGGTCTCGATGTTCGTCTACCGGCAGGGCTTCCGCTTCTTCGACATCGGGCTGGCCTCGGCCGCGGCCGTGGTGATGATCGCGGTCGCGGGCCTGCTCGCGGCGGTCTATGCCGCCTCGCTGCTCAAGGGGGCCGGCCGATGATCCGGATCGCCGCCGCCTTCGGCCTCTGTGCGCTGTCGCTGATCCCGCTCGCCTGGATGGTCGCGACCTCGTTCAAACCGCCGGCCGAATATGTCTCGACCTCGATCGCGCTCTGGCCGCAGGACCCGACGCTGACGCATTACCGGGTGCTGCTGGAAGGCGGCATGTGGCGGCTCGGGCTCAACAGCGTCGTGGTGGCGCTGGGAACGGTGGCGCTGTCGCTGCTGGCGGGCTTGCCGGCGGCCTATGCGCTGGCGCGCTTCACGCTGCCGAGGCGCTTCGACATCGTCTTCCTCGGCTTCGTGCTGGTGATCAAGCTGGCGCCGCCGATCGCGCTCGCCATCCCGCTCTACCAGGTGCTGCGGGCGCTCGGCCTGCTCGACACCCATCTCGGCCTGATCCTCGCCAACCAGATCCTGGCGCTGCCCTTCGCGATCTGGATGCTGCTCGGCTTCGTGCGCGACGTGCCCTATTCCTTCGAGGAAGCGGCGATGCTGGACGGCGCCGGCTTCGTGAGGCGCCTTCTGGGCATCGTCGTGCCGCTGCTGATGCCCGGGCTGGTCGCCACCGCGGTCTTCGTCGCGATCATGAGCTGGAACGAGTTCCTGTTCGCGCTGCTGTTCATCCAGACGCCTTCGAAATTCACGCTGCCTGCCTTCATCGCGACGCTGATCAACGAGGACGAGACCCTGTGGGGCAGGCTTTCGGCGATGGGGCTGATCGCCTCGCTGCCGGTGCTGCTCGCGGTCGGGCTGGTCCGGCGCGGGCTGACGCGCGAGGTGGCGGTCGATCAGCATTGAGGGGGTGAAGCGTCATTCTCGGGCGGCGCGTGGCGCCACCCGAGAATCTCGTGACGATTGAGGCGCCAGCCGGCGCCTCATCCGGCCTGAGATTCTCGGGTCAAACCCGAGCATGACGGCTGGAAGCTATCGCGGCACGACCTTGCGGTAGAGGTGCCAGCTGGCGTGGCCGAGGATGGGCATGACGACGATCAGGCCGACCAGCACGGGCAGCGAGCCGAGCACCAGCAGCGCCGTGATCGTCAGGCCCCAATACATCATCACCTTCGGATTCTTCTCGACCGCCGCCAGCGAGGTCTTGACCGCCGTCGCCATGTCGACATGGCGGTCGAGCATCAGCGGGAAGGAGACGACCGAGATCGAGAACACCAGGATGGCGAAGAGCAGGCCGAGCGAATTGCCGAGCACGATCATCGTCCAGCCGTTCGCCGTGGTCAGGAGCGGCGTCATGAAGCTCTCGAAGGAGTCGAGCGGCACGTCGCCGAGCAGCCAGCGATAGATCGCCCAGGCGCTGAACAGCCAGGCGAGGAAGATGCCCGTCAGCAACGCGCCCAGCGTCGCGATCGGGCCGATGCCGGGCGAATGCAGCACGTCGAGGGCGTGCTTCCAGGAGGTGTCCATGCCGAGCTCGCGCCGGCGGCTGATCTCGTAGAGCCCGATCGCGGCGAAGGGGCCGAGCAGGGCGAAGCCCGAAGCCAGCGGGAACAGCAGCGGGAAGATGTTGTAGCTCACCGTGAGCCGGGCGAGCACGATCCCGGCGACCGGATAGATCAGCGCGATGAAGAGCAGATGGCTCGGCTGGGCCATGAAGTCGGAGAGGCCCTGTCTGAGCGCATCCCTGATATCGGCGACGCCGATCTCGCGCACGGGCAAGGCATCGGCGGGCGCGGCGTCGTTCGCCGCCATCCGGGGATGATGGATATGCATGTCGGCCATGGCGTTCTTCCCGGTTCCGGCCCGGTTCGCCGCGGCGGTCCTGACGCGATCCTCCGGTCAAGACCTGCGAGGCGTCGAGCATCCGTTGTCAGCAGGGTACAGCCTACACCCGACCGGCTCCTGCCACAAACCGGCAGGCGCGTGACAGAGAGCTTCGCAGAAGACCGCCCCTGAACTAGAACGGCGCCATGCCCGAGACTGTTCCCACCCCCGTCGAAGATCTCACTCCCGAGGCGGCCCGCGCGGAGCACAAGCTGCTGGCCGTGGCGATCGCCGAGGCGGACCGCGCCTATTTCCAGGACGACGCACCGGTCCTGGACGATTCCGTCTATGACGAAAAGCGGCGGCGGCTCGAGGCGCTCGAAGGGGCGTTCCCCGAGCTCAGGGGCGCCGAGGCGCTCTCCGACAAGGTCGGCGCCAAGCCGTCCGGCAAGTTCGCCAAGATCCGGCATCGGGTGCCGATGCTCTCGCTCGGCAATGCCTTCAGCGACGAGGACATCGCCGATTTCGTCACCCGCGTCCGGACCTTCCTCGGCCGCAAGGACGACCAGCCGCTCGCCTTCACAGCCGAGCCGAAGATCGACGGCTTGTCGCTGTCGCTGCGCTACGAGAAGGGCGAGCTGGTCAGCGCCGCGACCCGGGGCGACGGCGAGGAGGGCGAGGACGTCACCGCCAATGCCCGCACCGTCTCGGAAATCCCGCACCGGCTGAAGGGGACGGACCTGCCAGAGATCGCCGAGGTGCGCGGCGAGGTCTATCTCGGCCACGCCGATTTCGCCGCGATCAACCAGCGCCAGCGCGAGAAGCAGGAACGCGAATTCGCCAATCCGCGCAATGCGGCCGCCGGCTCGCTGCGCCAGCTCGACGTCTCGATCACCGCGAGCCGGCCGCTGCGCTTCTTCGCCTATGCCTGGGGCGAGATGCCGGAGCTGCCGGCGCCGACGCAGTTCGGCGTGGTCGAGGCCTTCGCGCGCTGGGGCTTCCGCACCAACCCGCTGATGGTCCGCTGCGCGAGCGTCGAGGAACTGCTGGCGCATTACCGCGCGATCGAGGCGCAGCGCGCCACGCTCGGCTACGACATCGACGGCGTTGTCTACAAGGTCGACGACCTCGCCCTGCAGCAGCGGCTCGGCTTCGTCGCGCGCGCGCCGCGCTGGGCGATCGCCCATAAATTCCCGGCCGAGCTCGCGACCACGGTGCTGGAGGCGATCGACATCCAGGTCGGCCGCACCGGCGCGCTGTCGCCGGTGGCGCGGCTGCGGCCCGTGACGGTCGGCGGTGTCGTCGTCACCAATGCGACGCTGCACAACGAGGACTATATCCGCGGCTTCGACTCGAAGGGGCAGCCGATCCGCGACGGCAGCGACATCCGCATCGGCGATACCGTCACGGTGAAGCGCGCCGGCGACGTGATCCCGCGCGTCGAGGCGGTCGACCTGACCAAGCGCCCGGCCGATGCCCAGCCCTACGTCTTCCCGACGACCTGCCCGGTCTGCGGCTCGGACGCGGTGCGCGAGCACAATCCGCGCTCGGGCAAGGAGGATGCGGTGCGCCGCTGCACCGGCGGGCTGATCTGCGCGGCGCAGGCCGTCGAGCGCCTGAAGCATTTCGTCTCGCGCGACGCGCTCGACATCGACGGGCTCGGCGACAAGCAGATCGAGTTCTTCCACGCCGATCCGGACCTGCCGGTGAAGGAGCCGGCCGACATCTTCACGCTGGCGCGGCGCGACGCGGCCAACCTCAGGAAGCTCAAGGACAAGGAGGGCTTCGGCGCGACCAGCACCAGGAAGCTGTTCGAGGCGATCGAGGACCGGCGCAGGCCGCCGCTCAACCGCTTCATCTTCGGGCTCGGCATCCGCCATATCGGCGAGACCAATGCGCGGCTGCTCGCCCGGAATTACGGCACGTTCGAAGCGCTGCAGGCGGCCTGCCTCGCCGCGCAGGACCCCGCGAGCGAGGAGCGCGCGGCGCTCGACGCGATCGACGGCGTCGGCCCGACCGTGGTCGAGGCGCTGCTGCAATTCTTCGCCGAGGCGCATAATCAGCAGATGCTCGCCCGGCTGCTCGCCGAGGTCTCGCCGCAGCCGCTGGAGGCGGTGGCCTCGTCCAGCCCGGTCGCCGGGCAGATCGTGGTCTTCACCGGCGCGCTGGAACGCATGACCCGCGACGAGGCCAAGGCGATGGCCGAGCGGCTCGGCGCCAAGGTGGCCGGCTCCGTCTCGTCGAAGACGAACCTGCTGGTGGCGGGGCCGGGGGCGGGTTCGAAGCTCAAGGACGCCGCCAAGCACGGCGTCACGGTGATCGACGAGGCCGGCTGGTTCGAGTTGGTTGGCGGGTAGGTTTGCCTGGGAATTGCGCTTGATGAAGAGTGCGGGGAACCCTTCTCCCGTATGGGAGAAGGGCAGGGATGAGGGCCCGCCCTATCCGTAGAAGGCGCGGCCGCGGCGTCGCGTTCCAGCAATCAGCGGCGGTCCCTCGCCCCTACCCCTCTCCCATCCGGGAGAGGGGATCCCGCGGTTGTTGGGGCTGCTCTTACCTTTGCTCCCCCGCCAGCGTGCAGATCATCCGTGCCACCTCATACGACTTCTCGAAGGCGGGCACCGGCAGGAATTCGTAGCGCGAGTGGAAGTTGTAGGCGCCGGTGAAGAAGTTCGGGGTCGGCAGGCCGCGGGCCGAGAGCGCGGCGCCGTCGGTGCCGCCGCGCATCGGGATCTGCTTCTTCCGGATCTGCAAGGCCTCCAGCGCGGAAAAGAGCAGATCGACCGGGCGCTGGTCGTCGCCGAGGCTGTCATGGATGTTGCCGTAGGTGTCGCTGACCGTGCATTCGACCCGGCCGGTCGGATAGAGCGCGGCGATCTCGGCCGCGACCTCCTCGATGCGGCGCTTGCGCGCCTCGAAGCTGGCCTTGTCGAAATCGCGGATCAGGGCGCCGAGCTTCGCCTCGCTGGCATTGGCGGTGATGGCGTTGAACCAGACATAGCCCTCGCGCCCTTCGGTGCGCTCCGGCGTCTGCGCCCGATCGAAGCGGTCGATGAAGTCGTGGGCCATCAGCACCGGATTGACCAGGACCCCCTTGGCCGACATCGGGTGGGTGCTGACGCCGGTCAGGGTGATCTCGGCGCTGGCGGCGTTGAAGTTCTCGATCACCACCTCGCCCAGCTCGCAGCAGTCGATCGTATAGGCGAAGTCGCAGGGGAAGCGCGCGAGGTCGAGCGCCTTGGCGCCGCGCAGGCCGATCTCCTCGTCCGGCACGAAGGCGACGGCGATGTCGCCATGGCGGTCCTGCGGGCCGAGCGTGGCGAGCAGGGTCATGATCACCGCGATCGCCGCCTTGTTGTCGGCGCCGAGCACGCTGGTGCCGTCGCCGGCGATGATCTCGGCGCCCAGCCAGTCGCGTAGCTGCGGATGCTCGGCGACGCGCAGCCAGATGTCCTCGTCGCGGTTGAGGCAGAGGTCCTCGCCTTCGAAGCGCAGCAGCTGCGGGCGGATCTCGGGCGAGAGGCCGGCGTCGAACGTGTCGAGATGGGCGATGAAGCCGATCCGCGGCGCGTCCGGCACCGTGCCTCGCTTCAGCGCCGTGACGGTGGCGCGCTCGTCGATGGCGACATCGGCGAGGCCGAGCGTGCGCAGCTCCTCGGCCAGCACTTGCGCGAGGCGCTGCTGCCCTGGCGTGCTCGGCAGCGTCGCCGCCCTGACGTCGCTCTGGCTGGGGATGGCGAGATAGCGGAAGAAGCGCTCGATCAGGTGCTGGCGGATGCTCATCGTCGTCCGTATTCGTTCGCGGGATGTTGGTCATCGCGAGCGTAAGCGAAGCGATCCAGAAGCGGCAGAGCTCTACGCTTCCCTGGATTGCTTCGTCGCTTCGCTCCTCGCAATGACGGGAAACCCGCCGGCAGGGGAGGCGTCGACGGGCCGGGCCGAGGGAGCCGGCTGCTCGGCCGCGCGGAAATGGCTCGGCGGCTTGCCGATCACGCGCTTGAAGGCCCGGCTGAAGGAGGCTTCCGAATCATAGCCGAGGCGGCGGGCGACGACGGCGATCCGCATCCGGTCGCGTTCCAGCCATTGCCTGGCCTGATGCATCCTGACCTGCGCGACATAGCGCGCCGGCGTCTCGCCGACGATCGCGGCGAAGCGCTCGGCGAAGGCGGAGCGCGAGGCGTGCATCACGCGAGCGAGCGCATCGACGGTCCAGTCCTCGCTCGGGTCGAGATGGATCGCGGCGAGGACGCGGCCGATATCGGGGTCGCGGGCGGCGGCGACCCAGCCGGTGGCGCTGCCGCAGCCGCGTTCGACCCAGGAGCGGATCAGGGCGGCGGCGACGACGTCGGCGAGCCGGGTCAGGATACCGCCGGCGCCGACGCGATCGAGGGCGAGTTCGCACGCCATGCTGCCGAGCAGTGGCGGAATCCCCGGCTCGTGGAGCGCCATCTCGTGCACCCACATCAGCTCCGGCATCATCCGCAGCAGCGGGTGCTGGGCGTCGACGTTGAAATTCAGGCTGGCGCTGAAGAACAGCGTGGCCGCGCCATCGCCGCCGCCGCGCGCCTCGGCAATCTCGCCGCAGCAGCGCTCGAAGGCGCAGGGGCCGAGCGGCGCGGTGCAGGCGCCGGGCTCGCTCGCCAGCGCGTGCTCGGCGCCGCGCGGCATCAGCACGGCATCGCCCTGTTCGAGCCGGACCCAGTCGCCCTCCGGGGTGCGCAGCCAGCAGCCGCGCTCGGCCATGAAGTGGAAGCGCGCCGCTCCTTGCGCTGGGAACAGCAGCCCCCAGGGGGCCGTCATCTGGTAGCGAGCATAGTCGACGCCTTCGAGCCGGAGGCCGCGAAGCATCTCCGTCAGCGGGTCCGGCCCGGTTCTTCTGGACGATTGGTCAAGCATCGCGGGTTTTCTAGCATGGAAGCTCCAGCCGGTCACGCCTAACTCGGTGGTCCGAACTTCTCCGGCCTGTTTGGAGCCAGTCATGTCCGATTCCCTGTCAGCCACCGCCGATCCCGAATTCGTCAGCACCCCGCCCGAAGCGCGGACGGATGCCGCCTGGGCCGGAATCGTCTCGCTCGCCATGGGCGTGTTCGGCCTCGTCACCGCCGAGTTCCTGCCCGCCAGCCTGCTGACGCCGATCGCGGCGGACTTGCGCATCAGCGACGGCGCTGCCGGCCAGGCCGTCACCGCCACCGCTGTCATCGGCGCCGTCGCCGGCATCGCCACTGCGATCGTCACGCGCAGACTCGACCGGCGGGTGGTGATGTGGTCCCTGACCGTCCTGCTCATCCTGTCGAGCCTGCTGGCGGCGGCGGCCAACGGCCTCGTCATGCTGCTCGGCGCCCGGCTGCTGCTCGGCATCGGCCTCGGCGGCTTCTGGTCGATGGCCGCGGCGACGGCGATGCGGCTCGTGCCGATGGAGGCGATGCCGCGGGCCATGGCGATCATCTTCACCGGCGTCTCGGTGGCGACGGTCAGCGCCGCGCCGGTCGGCGCCTATCTCGGCGACCTGATCGGCTGGCGCGCGGTGTTCGTGCTCTCGGCAGCCATCGGCGGGCTCACGCTGCTGGCGCAGGTGTTGACGCTGCCGCGCCTGCCGCCGCTCGCCGCGCCGAGCCTGCGCACGCTCGGCGAGCTGCTCGGCCGGCCGGCGGTGCGGCTGGTGCTGCTCGCGGTGCTGGTGATCATCTCCGGCCATTTCGCCGGCTTCACCTATGTCCGCCCCTTCCTCGAGCAGGTGCCGCTGCTCAAGGTCGAGCTGATCTCGCTCGTCCTGCTCGCCTATGGCGTCGGCGGCTTCTTCGGCAATCTCGCCGGCGGGGCCGTGGTGGCACGCAGCGTCAAGGCGGCGGTGGTGATCGGGGCGCTCGCCATCGGCGTCGCGGCGCTCGCCATGGCCTTCGCCGGGAGCTCGCTCGCGGTCTCCGCGGCCGCGGTCGCGGCCTGGGGCTTCTTCTTCGGCTTCCTGCCGGTCGGCATCCAGACCTGGACGGTGCGCGTCGCGGCCGACCAGGCCGAGGCCGCCGGCGGCCTGCTGGTCGCCGCGTTCCAGGTCGCGATCGCGGGCGGAGCCGTCCTCGGCGGGCTCCTGGTCGATCATCTCGGAGCGCTCGGAGCCGTCGGCTATCTCGCCGTCGCAACGCTGCTCGGCGCCGGGCTGGTGCTCGCCGCCGGCCGCGAGCCGCCGGCGGCGGGCGCCGTCACCGCCGCGCTCTGACCCGAGCGGATGGCGACGGTCGCGTGATCGCCGCCATCACTTTTCTTCAAGACAGGCCGGCCGGCTTCCGCTCTATCTTGCGGCATGGATCTGATCAGCCAGGGCGACGCATTGCTGGAGACGCCGCTGCGGGCGGGGGAACATGCCCGCCTGTTCACGGCGGCGCGCTTCTCCGATCTGGAATGTCTTTCGGCGCGATTCTCGACCCACACCTATCTGCCCCATGCGCACGAGACCTATGCGGTCGGCACGATCCTGTCGGGTTGCGAGGTCTGGCATGCCCGCGGCCGCACGCTCTTCGCCCGCACCGGCGATCTCGTCTTCAACCACCCGCTCGACGTCCATGACGGCGCGCCGAGCGAGGGCGGCTATCGCTACCGGATGACCTATCCGACGATCGAGCTGATGCGCGAGGTCGCGATCTCGCTCACCGGCGACGATACGGTCGGCACACCCTTCTTCCCCGAGCCGACGGTGCAGGATCCGGAAGGCTCCGCCCTGTTCTCCGCCGCGCACCGCGCCCTGGAGGAGGGCGGCGACGGGCTCGCCGGCGAGGAGGGCCTGCTGCGCGCCTATGGCTGGTGCCTGTCGCGCCATGCCGACCTCACCGTCCGCGAGATCGGGCGCGAGCGCGGGCCGATCGCCCAGGCGAAGGAACTGCTCGAGCAGCGCTATGACGAGGACCTGTCGCTGGCGGACCTCACCCAGCGTTCGGGCCTGCCGCGGCATCACCTGATCCGCGCCTTCCGGCGCGAGACCGGGCTGACGCCGCACGCCTATCTCGTCGATGTCCGCGTCCGGCGGGCCCGGGAGCGGCTGCGGCGCGGCGAATCCCCCGGAGCGGTCGCGGCCGCCACCGGCTTCTGCGACCAGGCGCATCTGACCCGCGCCTTCAAGGCGAGGCTCGGCGTGACGCCGGGCGTCTTCCGCGCCGCCCATCACGGCTGAACCACGACAGGATCACGATGTCCGTGTGCGACGACGCCCGCTTGGGCTTCAGCGATATCTGGCCGGCGATGATCGCGGCCATGCCCTTCGGCCTGCTCTTCGGCGCGCTCGCGGCCGGCAAGGGCCTGTCGCCGCTCGAGGTCTTCGCGATGAGCGCGCTCGTCTTCGCCGGCGGCGCGCAATTCGCCGCGGTCGAGATGTGGGCGAGCCCGACGCCGGTCCTGGCGCTGATCTTCTCGACGCTGCTGATCAATTCGCGCCATGTGCTGATGAGCGCCTCGCTCGCGCCCAAGCTCGGCGGCTTCAGCACCGGCCAGAAGCTCGCCGGACTCTACTACATGGCCGACGAGAATTGGGCGCTGGCCGAGAAACGGGCGCGGCTGCGGGCGCTGACCCCGGCCTATTGGTTCGGGATGATCGTGCCCTTCGTCGCCGGCTGGCTGGCCATGTCGATGGTCGGCGCGCTGGTCGGCGCGGCACTCGGCGATCCACGCCGCTTCGGCGCCGATTTCGCCTTCACCGCGATCTTCATCGCCCTGACCGCCGCCTTCTGGAAGGGCCGGGTGACAGCCTGGACGGTGGCGGCGGCCGGAATCGCCTCGGCGCTGACCTACAAACTGGCCGGGCCGCCCTGGCATGTGCTCGCCGGCGCGCTCAGCGGGCTCGCGGCCGCGTGGATCGCCGCGGGAGCGGAGCCGCACCGGACAGCCGCGACGGAGGCGGAGCGATGAGCTTCGATCCGCTCAACCTCGCAGCCATCCTCGGCATGGCGGTGGTGACCTATCTCACGCGCATCGCCGGCCTCGCCCTCGCCGACCGGCTGACCCTGTCGCCGCGGGCCCAGGCTGCCTTCGACGCGATCCCGCCGGCCGTGCTGATCGCGGTGATCGCCCCGAGCGCGCTGGCGACAGGCTGGCCGGAGACGATCGCGGCGGCGATCACCGCGCTCGCCGCGACGCGACTGCCGTTGCTCGGCGTGGTTGCCGTCGGCGTCGCGAGCGTGGTTGCCTTGCGCATGGTGGCCTGAGGCCGGCCGGAGGGAAACGCATGCGCGCCGTGATGAATTCCGTGGTCGAGGCGATCGGCGATACGCCGCTGGTCCGGCTCGATCGCTTGACGCGGCATCTCGGCGCCAGAGGAACCATTCTCGCCAAGCTCGACTATCTCAATCCCGGCTTCTCGAAGAAGGATCGGGCCGCGCTGGGCATCATCGAGGAGGCGGAAGCATCGGGCGCGCTGAAGCCCGGCCAGACCGTGGTCGAGCTTACTTCCGGCAATATGGGCACCGGGCTCGCCATCGTCTGCGGGATCAGGGGTTATCCCTTCATCGCGGTGATGTCGAAGGGCAATTCGGAAGAACGCGCCCGGATGATGCGGGCGCTCGGAGCGGAGGTCGTGCTGGTCGACCAACTGCCCGGCTCTGTGCCGGGGCAGGTTTCGGGCGGCGATCTCGAACTGGTCGACAGAGAGGCGAAGCGGATCACGCAGGAGCGCGGCGCCTTCCGCGCCGATCAGTTCAACCGCGACGGCAACTGGCTGGCGCATTACCGCACCACCGGGCCGGAGCTCTGGGAGCAGAGCGGCGGGGCGATCGACGCCTTCGTCGATTTCATCGGCTCGGGCGGCAGCTATGCCGGGGTGACCAGGGCGCTGAAGGAGCGCAGCCCGGCCGTGCGCTGCTATGTGGTCGAGCCGGCCGGCGCAGCCGCTGCGGCGGGCGAGGCGGTGACAAGGCCCGATCATCCGATCCAGGGCGGCGGCTATGCGCTGGCCGAGCTCGCTTTCCTCCGGGATGTGCCGGTCGACGGCTATCTGCAGGTCACCGGCGAAGAGGCGCGCGAGACGACGCGGCTGCTGGCGCGGCATGAAGGTATCTTCGGCGGGTTCTCGGCCGGGGCGAATGTCGCGGCGGCGATTCAGCTGCTGCGCGGGTGGGAGGCCGGGAAGACTGTTGCCGTCATCGTCTGCGATTCCGGCTTGAAGTATCTGTCGACGGATCTGTGGCGGTGAGCCCCGAGAGCACTTCGCCGCGAGGAAAGCGCGGGGAACCCTCTCCTTCCTGGAGAGAGGAGCCCGCGCCTCATCCTTTCACAACGGCAGACACGCCTGCTCGAGCCAGGCCTTCGCCTCGCCTTCGACCAGCGGCGCGAGATTGCTCCAGACCTGCGCGTGATAGGCGTTGATCCAGGCGATCTCGCCCTCGTCGAGCAGCGAGAGGTCGATCAGGGCGCGCTCATAGGGGCACCAGGTGATGGTCTCGAAACCGTACATGGTGCGCTCGGCGCCGGGAATCGCGCGCTCCTCGACCACGATCAGGTTCTCGATGCGGATGCCGTAGGCGCCCTCCTTGTAGTAGCCGGGCTCGTTCGAGAGGATCATGCCCGGCTCGAGCGGTGTGGTGCCGAGCTTGGAGAGCCGCTGCGGCCCCTCATGCACCGAGAGATAGCTGCCGACACCGTGGCCGGTGCCGTGGTCGAAGTCGAGACCGGCCTGCCAGAGCGGGGCGCGGGCGAAGGCGTCGAGCTGGGCGCCCGACGTCCCCTTCGGGAAGATGGCGCGCGAGATGGCGACATGGCCCTTGAGCACGCGGGTGTAGCGATCGCACATCTCCGCGCTCGGCTCCCCGACGGCCATGGTGCGGGTGATGTCGGTGGTGCCGTCTTCGTATTGGCCGCCGGAATCGACCAGGAAGATGCCGGGCTCGATCCTGCGGTTGCTCGCCTCGGAGACGCGATAATGCGGCAGCGCCGCGTTCGGGCCGGCGCCGGCGATGGTGGCGAAGGAGACGTCGCGCAGGTCGCCGGTCTTCAGCCGCTCGGCCTCCAGCGCGGCGACGGCGTCGATCTCGGTCAGTTCCCCCTTCGGCGCCTCGCGCGCCAGCCAGGACAGGAAGCGCACGATCGCGGCGCCGTCGCGCAGGTGGGCCTGCCGGCTGCCGGCGAGCTCGGCCTCGTTCTTCCTCGCCTTCATCAGCGCGGTCGGGTCGGCGCCGGCCTCAGGCGTGCCGCCGGCATCGCGGATCAAGGTGGCGAGGGCCGATGCGGCCGTCGCGGAATCGAGCCGGACCTTGGCCCTGGCGGCGCCGAGCGCCTCGAGTTGCTGCGCCAGCGCCTGCGGCGGGGCGATCTCGCCGAGCGCGCCGATGGCGTCGCCGGCCTCGTTGGTGATCTTCTCCGGCGCGAGGAAGACGGTCGGCCGCCCCTCGCGCGGCACGATGGCATAGCCGAGCGGCAGCGGCGTGTGCTCGACGTCGCCGCCGCGGATGTTGAAGGTCCAGGCCAGCGCATGCGGATCGGAGAGCACGAGCGCATCGACCCTGGCCGCGGCGAGTTCCTTCTGGATCCTGGCGAGCTTGTCGGCGCTGCTCTCGCCGGCATAGACGGCCGGATGCGCCTTGACTGCGGCGGTCGGCGGGGCAGGGCGGTCGCTCCAGAGCGCGTCGATCGGGTTCGGCGATACCGGCACCAGCATACCGCCGGCGGCGGCCGCCGCCTTCTCCAGCCGGGCGACGCCGTCGACGGTGTGGAGCCAGGGATCGTAGCCCAGCTTGCCTCCGGCCGGCAGATTGGCCTCGATCCATTTGTCGAGCGGGGTCTCCTCCATCTTCGTCGGCGTCACCACGTCCGTGTCGGTCTGGGCCGCCGACTGGATGGTGTAGCGGCCGTCGACGATCAGGGCCGCCTTGTCGGCGAGCACGACGGCGTTGCCGGCCGAGCCGGTGAAGCCGGTGAGCCAGGCGAGGCGCGCCATATGGGCGGGAACGTATTCGCCCTGATGCTCGTCGGCGCGCGGGACGACGAAGCCGTCGAGGCCCTGCTTTGCGAGCGCGGCGCGCAAGGCCGCGACGCGCGGCGCGACCTGCGAGGGATCGCTCGGCTCGGCGAAGGACTGGAAACGGCAGGCGGTCTTGCGGGAGGTCTCGGTCATGTCGGGCTCGGAGGGCTGGGAGCCGGCATGCTCGCCTCGCGGCCGCCGAAAGGCCAGTGCAAAACTGCCGTTTCGCACCTGCTTCCGGAGCGGGCCCATACTGCCTCGCATCGGAGCAGTGTGCCTGCCGGCTATGCGAGGTGCGCAGTCGTTAACGGATCTGTTCTTCCGTTATGCGTTTTTTGCATGTTGTGCATATGCGAACACGTCTTCTCGCAAGTGCGAAGACGGCCCACTTTAGTCGCATAAGAGAACGAGGAAGCGACCGGGACTGTCCTTCGTGATCTGAGGAGAGACCCTATGACCTATGTGCTGAATTCCACAGACGTGCTGCCGGCCGCGACCCGCGCGGAGGCGACGGACAAGACCGCCGGCCAGGGCTTCTGGCAGCGCTTCTACGCCGCGATGATCGAGAGCCGCCGCCGTTCGGCGCTGCGCGAGCTGCGCGCCCACAGCTATCTGGTGCGCGAATCCGAGCTGGTGCTCGGCGGCTTCCCGGCGACGACGCTGAAAAACGACGACGCGCTGCCGTTCAACCACTGATTTCGAGCGCCGCAGGCCGCGATACGCGCCGCGCGCAGCCGCAAAGGAACCGAACCATGATCGCCCTCATCAAGTATGCCTATGAGGCAGTTGTCGACGCCGCCAAGTTCGCCGCCGCCGTCTGGCACGATGCCCGCACCATGCAGGCGCAGGCCGAAGAGAAGTACGGCCATCTCGGCTTCTGATCCGGCGGCGGCTTCGGCCGCCTCGGTCCATGTGAAGCAGAAGGCCTAGGAGAGGCGGCGCGGCCTGGCGGCTGCGCCGCCTCTTTTCATGACCAGGGTCGCCCAGCCCTCGCGCGAGGAACGCCGCGCCAGCGCCAGCCCCTGATGGCGATAGGCCGAGACGACGCCGGCGACGTCCATCTCCAGCAGCCCCGACAGGATCACCGTGCCGTCGTCGGAGAGGGCGCGGGCGATGGCGGGGGCGAGCTTGCGCAGCGGTCCGGCCAGGATGTTGGCGAAGATCAGGTCGAAATGCCGGGGCCGGTTCGCCTTGGCGTGGCGCAGGCCCGGCGCGACATAGAGGTCGAGCGCCTGGGGCGCGGCGTTGATCCTGGCGTTGCGGGCCGAGACCTCGATCGCGATCGCGTCGATGTCGCCGGCGACGACTTTGCGCTTGACCTGCTTGGCGAGCGCCAGGGCCAGGATGCCGGTACCGGTGCCGACATCGATGGCGTGCTTCGGCCGGCGCTTCTTCAGTTCGGCGTCGAGCGCCAGCAGGCAGCCGGCGGTGGTGCCGTGATGGCCGGTGCCGAAGGCCAGAGCCGCCTCGATCTCGATGGCGACGTCGTTGACCTTCACCGCCGCCCGGTCATGCGAACCATGGACGAGGACTCTGCCGGCGCGCACCGGCTGCAGGCCCTCCAGGCTGGCGGCGACCCAATCCTGCTGCTTCACCGTGGTGAAGGGGGTGGTGTCGATGCCGTCGCCGACGATGGGCCGGAGCATGTCGCGCACCGCCTCCTCGTCCGGATGCGTCGCGAAATAGATCTCGACCTTCCAGGGCGCGTTGAGCGACAGGCTGGTGACGCCGCTCTCGACCTCGAAGGCCGAGACGGCGGTCTCGGTCGGGTCGAAGACCTCTCCGAGCAGTTCGGTCAAGGCGCGCGCCTTGTCGCCGCTGGTCGAGAGTTCGAGGACGGTCGCGACCGTCGATGGGAGGAGGCCTTCGCGCATGGCGGGGGCTTAGCAGGGGCATGGACGGATGTCATGTGCCGCGCTTGGCAAGGGCGCGGTCTCACCTAATCTGGCCTCCTGTCCGGGAGTAAGCCAATGCTGTCGCATGTGACTGTCGGTACCAACGCTTTCGAGCCGGCTTTCGCCTTCTATGAGGCGCTGTTCGCCGAGCTCGGCCACAGGCTGCGCTTCTGCGACCGCGAGAAGCCCTGGGCCGCATGGCAGCAACGGGCCGGGGGGCGGCCGCTCTTCATCCTGTCCGCCCCGTTCGACGGCAAGGCTGCCGGCGTCGGCAACGGCCAGATGGTCGCGCTGCTCGCGGGCGACCGCGCCAGCGTCGATCGCTGCCATGCGGCGGCGCTGGCGCATGGCGGCCGCTGCGAGGGCCCGCCCGGCCTGCGGCCGCATTATCATCCGAATTATTACGGCGCCTATTTTCGCGATCCGGACGGCAACAAGCTGTGCGTCTGTTGCCATGAGGCGGAATAGGCGCCGCGGGTCGTTCCGCCATTGCGAGGAGCGAGGCGGCGAAGCAATCCAGGAGGACCGAGCGAGGCCTTCTGGATTGCTGCGCTATGCTCGCAAGGGCGAGAGGACTCAGCCGTGCTGGGCGGCGAGCTGGGCGAAGATCGCGTCGACCTGGCCGTTCTCGGCGGCAAAGCGCAGCGGCTTGCAGCGCTCGACGATGATCTCGCCCGTGTCAGGCCGGCTTTCGAGCAGCGCCATCACCTCGGCGGTGAACTCGGCCAGGGGCATCGCCGCGGGATCGACCGCCTGCTGCGGGCCGAGCAGCTCGGTCTGGACGTAAGGCGGGGCGATCTCGATGACCTCGACCGAGGTCGCTTTCAGCTGCTCGCGCAGCGCCATCGACCAGGAATGGATCGCGGCCTTGGTCGCGCTGTAGGTCGGCGTCGTCGCCAGCGGCACGAAGGCGAGGCCGGAGGAGATGGTGAGGACCGCCGCGTGCTTCTGCGCCAGCAGATGCGGCAGCAGCGCGGCGGTCAGCCGGATCGGGCCGAGCAGGTTGGTCGCGATCGTCTCCTCGGCGGTGGCGAGAAAACCGCCGGCCGCGACGGACTCGGGACGCATGATGCCGGCATTGTGGATGACGACGTTGAGCGCCGGAAAGGCCTCGACCGCCTGGCTGGCGAAGGCCGCGACGTCGTTGCCGTCCTGAATGTCGAGCACGAGCGCTTCCATGCCCGGATTGGCCGAGGTCACCTCGTGGAGCAGCGCCTCGCGCCGGCCGGCGATGACGACCTGGTTGCCGGCCCTGTGGAAGGCCTCGGCCAGCGCCCGGCCGATGCCGGAACCGCCGCCGGTGATGAGGATGGTGTTGCCCGTCATGTTCATCGCAAATCCCTTTCCTGGTTGCGGAACATCAGCTGGCGTCGATACTCTTCAACGGAAAGAAGGCTCCCGAAAGTTCGATACGCACCAAAAGGAGAGTGTCGGCATGTATGCGATCCGCGAGGCGATGGCGGCGATGCACAAGCGCAGCGAGGAGATCCCGCCGGTTGCGCCGGCGGTCGAATCGCTGGTGCGGCAGGTGATCGCGCAGGTCGCCGACAAATGGACGATGCTGGTGCTGGAGGCGCTCGAGGAGCACGGCACGCTGCGCTTCAGCGAGGTCGGGCGCATCGTCGGCGGCATCAGCCAGAAGATGCTGACCAAGACGCTGCGCGAGATGGAGCGCGACGGGCTGGTCGTGCGCACCATCCATCCGGTGATCCCGCCGCATGTCGACTACACGCTGACAGAGCTCGGCCGCGAGCTCAGCGCCGCCTTCTGCGGCGTCTGGACCTGGGCGGAGACGTATTACGCGCAGGTCTCGGCGGCGCGGCGGGCGTTTCGGGAGCGGGAGGAGGGGTAGGGCGCTGCGCTCCCCGTCATTCCGGGGCGGGCCGCAGGCCCGAGCCCGGAACCCATGACCACGCTGTCAGGTCGTCATTGCGAGGAGCGAGAGCGACGAAGCAATCTAGCAAGGCTCGCGCCGCCGGCTTGGATTGCTTCGCTTCGCTCGCAATGACGGAGCGTTCTGCTGTCGGGTCGTGTTCATGGGTTCCGGGCTCACGCCTTCGGCGTGCCCCGGAATGACGGATCCCCGCGCCGTTATTCAGCAGCCGGCTGGAAGGTGAGACGCGGGGCCGGAATGAGCGCTATCGCATGCGCCGCGATATCGGCCGCGACCTCGGGATCGGCCTTCAATTCGCTCGGCGTGCGGGCGCGCGGGATCGCTTTTCCATCCTCGACCATCGACTCGACCCAGAGCGCGAGGGCTTCGGGCGCGTTCGCCATCGCCTCGTCCAGCGTGTCGCCGGCCGAGAAGCAGCCGGGCAGGTCCGGGAACCAGACGCCGACGGCATGGTCGGAGCCGGCATCCTCGATGATGGCGACGTAATGGGTCATCTCAATCGCGGGGCCAGCCTGCCTGCTTGTAGATCTTCAGCACGAGACCGGGTCCGAGTTTCTTCTTCGGATGCGGCACCGAGATATTGTCACGGACGCCCGGCTTTTTGAAGACATGGTGCGAGCCGGCGATGCGCGCGCATTCCCAGCCTTCGCGTTCGAGGCGGCGAATGATGTCGGCGCTGTTGTTGAGCATGTGTGCCTCGGACGAATCGAACGGCACATAACTAGTCACATAAAATCGTTTCCCTCTCCGGGAAAATGACTGCAAACATCCCGGAGAAGGAGGGTTGAAGCTGGGCTCACCCCGCCTTCTGCACGAAGCTGTCCAGCACCATTTTCCTTCCGGCCTTGTCGAAATCCACCGTGAGCTTGTTGCCGTCGACGCTGGCGACCGAGCCGGGGCCGAACTTGATGTGGAAGACGCGGGCGCCGGGATCGAAGGCGGAAGTGCCGGTCGATTTCGCCGTCAGCTCGCCCTCGATCAGGAGGGGGCCGCGCTGGCGGTTGCCGAAACCACCGCCTGAGCCGAAGCCGCGGCCGCTCTCCGAGAAACCGGAGCTGCCGCTGCTCGAGCCGCCGCCCGAACCGAACTTCGCCTTGTTCTCCTGCGCCCGCTGCCAGCCCGGCGTCTGGTAGGAGGAGCCGAAGCTCTCCATGCGCTCGAAGCGCGAGGCGCCATAGCCGCCCTGGCTGTAGGCGGTCGGGGCCTGGACGACCTCGACATGGTCTTCCGGCAATTCGTCGATGAAGCGCGATGGCAGGCTCGACTGCCAGAGGCCGTGGATGCGGCGGTTCGAGGCGAAATAGAGCTTCAGGCGCTTGCGCGCCCGGGTCAGGCCGACATGGGCGAGGCGGCGCTCCTCCTCCAGCCCCGCGCGGCCGTTCTCGTCGAGGGCGCGCTGGCTCGGGAACAGCCCTTCCTCCCAGCCGGGCAGGAAGACGGTGTCGAATTCCAGCCCCTTGGCGGCGTGCAGCGTCATGATCGAGACGCGGGCGCCGCCATCGCCGCTGTCGGCGTCCATCACCAGCGAGACGTGCTCGAGGAAGGCCGGCAAATCGGGGAACTCGTCGAGCGAACGCACCAGCTCCTTCAGGTTTTCCAGGCGCCCGGCGGCATCGGCCGAGCGATCCTTCTGCCACATCTCGGTGTAGCCGGATTCTTCCAGCACCAGCTCGGCGAGCTCGCCCTGCTGCATCGCCTCGGCCTTGCCCTGCCAGCGGGCAAAAGCCTCGACCAGCTCGCGCAGGGACGTGCGGGCTTTGGGCTTCAACTCCTCGGTCTCGACCACGGCCCGGGCCGACTGCATCAGCGAGAAGCCGGTGGCGCGGGCATGGTTGTGCAAGAGCTGGATGGTGGCGTCGCCGAGGCCGCGCTTGGGCACGTTGACGATGCGCTCGAAGGCGAGGTCGTCGGTCGGCGAAACGACGCAGCGCAGATAGGCCAGCGCGTCGCGGATCTCGGCGCGCTCATAGAAGCGCGGGCCGCCGATGACGCGATAGGGCACGCCGACATGGACGAAGCGTTCCTCGATCTCGCGCATCTGCGCGGAGATGCGGACCAGGATCGCGATCTCGCCGAGATTCTCACCCTTGGACTGCATCGCCTCGATCTCGTCCGAGATCAGGCGCGCCTCCTCCTGGCTGTCCCAGGCGCCGGTGATGGTGACCTTCTCGCCGGCCTCGTCCTCGGTGCGCAGCGTCTTGCCGAGGCGGCCCTCGTTGCGGGCGATCAGCTTGGCGGCGGTGGCGAGGATATGGCCGGTCGAGCGGTAGTTGCGCTCCAGCCGGATCACGGTCGCGCCCGGGAAGTCGTGCTCGAAGCGCAGGATGTTGTCGACCTCGGCACCGCGCCAGCCATAGATCGACTGGTCGTCGTCGCCGACGCAGGCGATGTTGCGCCGGCCCTGGGCCAGCAGGCGCAGCCAGAGATATTGGGCGACGTTGGTGTCCTGGTACTCGTCGACGAGGATGTAGCGGAAGCGCTCGTGATAGCTCGCCAGCAGTTCCGGATGCTCGCGGAACAGCGTCAGGCAATGCAGCAGCAGATCGCCGAAATCGACGGCGTTCAGGGTCTTCAGCCGGTCCTGATAGGCGGCGTAGAGCTTGCCGCCCTTGCCGGAGGCGAAGACGGCGGCCTCGCCGGGCGGGACGTCCTTGGGCGCGAGGCCGCGGTTCTTCCATGAGTCGATGAAGCCGGCCAGCATCCGGCCGGGCCAGCGCTTCTCGTCGATCCCTTCGGCCTGGATCACCTGCTTCATCAGGCGGATCTGGTCGTCGGTGTCGAGGATGGTGAAGTCGGAGCGCAGGTCGACCAATTCGGCATGGCGGCGCAGCAGCTTGGCCGAGATCGAGTGGAAAGTGCCGAGCCAGGGCATGCCCTCGGCGACCGGCCCGACGAGATGGGCGACGCGCTCCTTCATCTCGCGCGCCGCCTTGTTGGTGAAGGTCACGGCGAGGATCTGCGAGGGATAAGCGCGGCCCGTCGCGATCAGATGGGCGATGCGGGTGGTGAGCACGCGGGTCTTGCCGGTGCCGGCGCCGGCCAGCACGAGCACGGGCCCGTCAGTCGCCTCGACCGCCTGGCGCTGCTCCGGATTGAGCCCTTGCAGGTAGCCGGCTGCCGGCTGCGCGGCCGCACGCGATGCGAGGCCGCCGGGACGGGGCAGGGGGGCGGAGGTGGACTGGTCGGACAAGGGAACGCTGCTCGATCGTGATTCGTTCTGCGGTCAATATAGGGTGTCGCGCGGGGGATTGCTGGATCAGGATGCAGCCGCGAACAGGATAAGCCGCAGGAGCGCCCGATGCCGTCAGCAGGATCATCGCCGGGGCACGCCCACCAGGTCACCAACCAGGTGCCGCCGCTGGCCGATTACGACGCCTATGCCGCCGATCCGGTGCTGAAGGCGGCGATCGCGGCCTTCGATGCCGGCTGGGCCGATGAGCGGCTGCACGAGGCCGGGCGGACGGTCGGCGCGGCCGAGACGATCGAGATGGCGCGGCTCGCCAACCGGCACGGGCCGGAATTGCGCAGCCATGACCGCTTCGGAAACCGCATCGACCAGATCGAGTTCCATCCGGCCTGGCACGCGCTGATGGCCCGGGCCATCGGCCAGGAGACGCATGCGCTCGCCTGGAACCGGCCGGGGCCGGGGGCGCAGGTGGCGCGGGCCGCGCTGCAATATCTCTGGTATGGCTGCGAGAGCGGCATCTGCTGCCCGATCTCGATGACCTATTCGGCGATTCCCGTGCTGAAGCAGGACCGGGCGCGCTGGGCCGAGTGGGGCGCGCTGATCACCTCGAAGACCTACGACAAGACGCAGAGGCCGGCTCAGGCCAAGACGGGCGCGACCGTCGGCATGGCGATGACCGAGACGCAAGGCGGCTCGGATCTGCGCCAGACCCAGACCATCGCCTATGACAATCGCGACGGCACCTATTCGCTGCACGGGAGCAAATGGTTCTTCTCGGTGCCGCATTCCGACGTCTTCCTGACGCTGGCGCGCAACGAGGAGGGCATCTCCTGCTTCGTCGTGCCGGGCTGGCGACCCGACGGCGAACGCAACGGCATCGCGATCCAGCGTCTCAAGGACAAAAGCGGCAACCGCTCGAACGCCTCCTCCGAGGTCGAGTTCCGGGGCGCGATCGGCCATATGCTCGGCGATCCCGGCCGGGGCCTGCGCACCGGGCTGTCGATGAACCACAATACGCGGCTCGACATCGCCGCCGCCTCGGCCGGGCTGATGCGGCAGGCGGTGATGCTCGCCGGCCACCATGCCGCGCATCGCACCGCCTTCCAGCGCCTGCTGATCGACCAGCCGATCATGCAGAACGTGCTCGCCGACCTCGCGATCGAGGCCGAGGCGGCCGCCTGGCTCGCCTTCCGGCTGTTCGCCGCGGTCGACCGGCAGGAGCATTCGGAAGGTGAGAAGCTGCTGGCGCGGATCGGCGCGCCGCTGGCGAAGTACTGGGTGGCGAAACGCGCGCCGGCGGTCGTGGTCGAGGCGCTGGAATGCCATGGCGGCAACGGCTTCATCGAGGAGAACCCGATGGCGCGGCATTATCGCGAGGCGCCGCTCAACTCGGTCTGGGAGGGCTCCGGCAACGTCATCTGCCTCGACGTGCTGCGCTCGCTCGAGCGCGAGCCGGGCTCGCTGCAGGCGCTGCGCGCCGAGCTGCACGCCGTCTCAGGCCAGGACCGGCGCTACGACGCGGCGCTGCAGGTCCTGGAGACCGACCTGCACGAGCTCATCCGCCATGAGGGCCAGGCGCGTCTGCTGACCGAACGGCTGGCGCTGCTGCTGCAGGGCGCGCTGCTGATCCGTCACGCCCCGCACGCGGTCGCCGACGCATTCGTCGCGACCCGGCTCGGCGGGCACTGGTCGGGGCATTTCGGCGACCTGCCGCTCGCGGTCGACGCGGCGACGCTGGCGCGGCGGGCGGTGCCGGAGATTTGAGGCTCGCCGTCATTCCGGGGCAGGCCGAAGGCCTGAGCCCGGAATGACGGGGGCCTCAACCCGCCTCCGGCGCGAAGTCCATCGCCACGCCGTTGATGCAGTAGCGCAGGCCCGTCGGCGGCGGGCCGTCCGGGAAGACATGGCCGAGATGGCCGCCGCAATTGGCACAATGGACCTCGACCCGGTGCATGCCGAAGCTGAAGTCCTCGCTGGTCCCGACCGCACCTTCCAGCGGCTGGTCGAAGCTCGGCCAGCCGGTGCCGCTCTCGAACTTCTTGTGCGATTTGAACAGGGGCTGGCCGCAGCCGGCGCAGGAGAAGGTGCCGGCGCGCTTCTCGAAATTGAGGGCGCAGGAGCCGGCCCGCTCGGTGCCGTGGCCGCGCAGCACCTGGTACTGCTCCGGCGTCAGCCTCTCGCGCCATTCGGCGTCGCTGAGCTGGAAGGGGAATTCGCGCCCCGGCTTTCCGCTGCCGGCGCCAGCTTTGGCGAACATGTCCATCAGGCCCATGCGAGGCTCCTTTCCGCGCTGTCTTGTCGGGATCGTCGGGCGAGATATGGGGATTTGTCGCCCCGATGTCAGCCTTGCGCAAACGCAGCCCGTTTCACGTTTGCGTTCGGCCGCCGCCGCTTCCGCGCCACCCCGGCACGTCACCCAACCGTCACGCGACTCCTCTAGTCGGCTCGCCATCGCAACGGGCGCCAGCGAGGGCTTCGTGACGCAGACGATCCGCGCGGCGAAGCGCACCACGACTCTCGGCCTCACCACCGCCGTCCATCGCAGCAAGCCCCTGACGCGCGCCGGACTGCTCGAGCGGATGTTCACGCTCGCCTTCTCCGGGCTGGTCTATCCGCAGATCTGGGAAGACCCGGTCGTCGACATGGAGGCGCTGGCGCTGCGGCCGGGCGACCATCTCGTCGCCATCGCCTCCGGCTCCTGCAACATCCTGTCCTATCTCACCGCCGACCCGGCGAAGATCAGCGCGATCGATCTCAACGGCGCCCATATCGCGCTCGGCCATCTCAAGCTCGCGGCCCTTCGCGAGATCGACGACCACGCGACCTTCCGCCGCTTCTTCGGACAGGCGCAGTCGCAGGCCAATGTCGAGATTTATGACCGCCTGATCGCGCCGCGGCTCGACGCGGTCAGCCGGGCCTATTGGGACGGGCGCAACCTCGCCGGCCGGCGCCGGATCGAGCTCTTCGCCCGGAATTTCTATCGCCACGGCCTGCTCGGCCGCTTCATCGGCACGGGGCATTTCCTGGCGCGCCGGCTCGGCTGCGACCCGCGCGTCATGCTGCAGGCGAGGACGATGGAGGAGCAGCGGGCGCTGTTCGAGGCGCATCTGGCGCCGGTCTTCGACAAGAGGCTGGTGCGCTGGCTGGTGCGCCAGCCGGCCTCGCTCTACGGGCTCGGCATCCCGCCGGCGCAGTACGAGGCGCTCGCCGCAGATGGCGATGCCGGCATCCGCGCCGTGCTGCGCCACCGGCTGGAGCGTCTGGCCTGCGGCTTCGATCTGAAGACGAACTATTTCGCCTGGCAGGCCTTCGGCCGCGGCTACGGGCCGGAGCCGGATGCGGCGGTGCCGCCCTATCTCGAGCGCGGTCATTTCGAGACGGTGCGGGCGCGCGCCGGGCGCGTCTCCTACCATCAGGCCGCGATCACCGCCTTCCTCGAACAGCAGCCGGCGGAAAGCTGCGACGGTTTCGTGCTGCTCGATGCGCAGGACTGGATGAACGACGCCGAGCTGACGGCGCTGTGGACTCAGGTCACGCGCAGCGCCGCTCCGGGCGCGCGGGTGATCTTCCGCACAGCCGCCGACGAACGGCTGCTGCCCGGACGGGTGCCGGAGGCGATCCTGTCGCAATGGCACTACGACGAGGCGCGCAGCCGCGAGCTCGGCGCCCGCGACCGGTCCTCGATCTACGGCGCCTTCCACCTCTATGTCCGCGGAGCGGCCGCGTGAGCGCGCTCCACGGCCCGTCCGAGGCCGCCGGTCTGATGGACCGGATGTACCGTTTCCAGCGGCACATCTACGACGTCACCCGCAAATTCTACCTGCTCGGCCGCGACGGGCTGATCGCCGGTCTGCAGCCGCCGCCCGGCGGCGCGGTGCTGGAGATCGGCTGCGGCACCGGGCGCAACCTGATCGAGATCGCCAGGCGCTATCCGCAGGCGCGCTGCTATGGGCTCGACATCTCGGAGGAGATGCTGCGCACCGCTCGCCGGCAGGTGGCGAGGGCCGGGCTCTCCGAGCGCATCACTCTGGCGCAGGCCGATGCGACCAGTTTCGATCCGCTGGCGCTGTTCGGCCGAACCGGCTTCGAGCGGGTGGTGATCTCCTATGCGCTCTCGATGATCCCGCCCTGGCGCGAGGCGCTTGCCGAGGCGCTGCGTGTGGTCGCGCCCGGCGGCTCGCTGCACGTCGTCGATTTCGGCGACCAGGCGCATCTGCCCGGCCCATTCAGGGTGGTGCTGAACCACTGGCTGGCGCTGTTCCATGTCACGCCGCGCGAGGATCTCGAGGCGGTGGTGAGCGATCTCTGCGCCGGGGCCGGAGCGCTCGGCGGCACAACGCGGCTGTATGGCGGCTATTCCGTGCGGGCGGTGGCGGTCAGGCCGGAGTGAGCCCGGGGCTGGACGCTGCGGCCACGGCACTGCAAGGTCGAACGCATGAGCGCGGCCGCCGATCCGGACGACAGCAGCAACAATGGACATCCCGGGCTGCGCGACCGGCTGCGTCAGCTCTATCACGGCCGCTCCCCGGCGGCACTGCGGTTCCAGCTCGCCACTCTGATCGTCGACCTGCTGATCATCGGCTTCTTCGTGGCGACGCCGATGCTGCGCGACCGGCCGGAATTCCTCTGGCTCGACTATGCCGTCGCCCTCGTCGTCGCCGCGGAGATCGCGGCGCGTTTCCTCGCCTCCTCCAACATGCTGCGGCTGCTGCGCCAGCCGACCATGCTGCTCGACCTCTTCATCCTGGCGACGCTGCTGGCGCCGCAATGGCTGGAGAATTCCGGCTTCCTGCGCATCCTGCGGCTCTGGTCGCTGTCGCAGCGCGGCTTGCTCTGGTCGCAATTGCGGCAGACGCGCTATCGCGACTGGGAGGACGTGGCGCGCGCGCTGATCAACCTCACGACCTTCCTCTTCGTCGTCACCGGCTTCGTCTACACCTTCTTCTTCATGAGCCGGCCGGGGCTGGAGGGCTATGTCGAGGCGCTCTACTTCACCGTCACCACGGTTACGACGACCGGCTTCGGCGACATCACCCTGCCGGGCATCGCCGGCAAGCTGACCTCGATCGCGGTGATGATCGTCGGCATCTCGCTGTTCGTGCGGCTGGCGCAGGCGGTGTTCCGCCCGCACAAGGTGACCTTCTCCTGTCCGCAATGCGCCCTGCAGCGCCACGAGCCCGACGCCGTGCACTGCAAGGCCTGCGGCCATCTGCTGAAGATCCCGGATTCGGACGACTGAGCTGCGAAAGGACGTGGACTGCCAGCGCTCAGTGCCGCGTCTCGGTCTCCCGTTCCGTCTCTCGCTCCTCGGCCTGCGAACCGAGATTGATCGTGCTCTTCTGCGGCATGCCGATCATTCTTCCGACCGTGGCCGGGCGGGGCATCTGCGCATGCGCCGCCTTCATGATCGCGAGGTTGGCGAGGATGTCGGCCGGGAAGGGCGTGACCCTGCGGGTCGTCATGTCGACATGCAGGGAGAGGTTCTCCGAGCTCGCGGCGAGCCAGCCTTCGCTGGCATGGCGCATCTCGAGATAATAATGCAGGCGCTTGTCGTCGAAGGCGATCAGTTGCGCGGTGACGCGCACCAGGTCACGCGCGTTCAATTCGCGCTTGTACAGCACATGGCATTCCGCCGCGAAGAACGACGCCTTGCGGGACTCGACATAGTCCTGGTTGAGCCCGACCAGCGAGAAGACCTCGTCCACCGCGCGATCGAACAGGACATGGTAATAGGCCATGTTGAGATGGCCGTTATAGTCGATCCATTGCGGCTCGATCCGCATCGGGGACGAGACGAAGGGAGCGAAGAACAAGGCGGGCGTGCGAATTTCGTCCGGCATCGGCTCCTCCTTTCGTTCCGTCTGTCGTCGATGCGTAGGCGGCTCTGCGCCGCCGGCTCTTGCCGACGCGGGCGCGGCGCGTGAAAACAAGCGCAAGCCGCTCCTCCAAGGCCGAACCATTCCAGACTAGGCGAAGTTCTCCAGCCATGACAATGCCTTCACCCGCCTCCGTGCTTCAGGCCCCCGTTGCTTGCGCTGCAGAGCTGCCGCCATCGCCGCAGGCGATCGCCGCCGTCACCGAGGGACTGGCGGCGCTGTTCGGCAATCGGCTGGTCACCAGCCTCGCGGTCCGGCAGCAGCACGGTCACACCCTGACCTGGATCCCCAACCAGCCGCCGGACGCGGTCGTGTATCCGCAGAGTACCGAGGAGGTGGCTTCGATCGTGAAACTCTGCGCCGCGCACGGGGTTCCGGTGATCGCCTTCGGCACGGGCACATCGCTGGAGGGCCATGTCAACGCCCCCTATGGCGGCGTCTGCATCGACATGAGCCAGATGAAGCAGGTCGTCGCCGTGCATGCGGAGGATCTCGACTGCACGGTCGAGGCCGGCGTCACGCGCAAGGAGCTGAACGAGCATCTGCGCGACCAGGGGCTGTTCTTCCCGATCGACCCAGGCGCCGACGCCTCGCTCGGCGGCATGGCGGCGACGCGCGCTTCCGGCACCAATGCGGTGCGCTACGGCACGATGAAGGACAATGTCATCTCGCTCACCGCGGTGATGGCCGACGGGGCGATCGTCAAGACGGCGAGCCGGGCGCGCAAATCCTCGGCCGGCTACGATCTCACCCGCCTCCTCGTAGGCTCCGAGGGCACACTCGGCATCATCACCGAGGTGACGCTGAAGCTGCACGGCATCCCCGAGGCGATCTCGGCCGGCGTCTGCCCGTTCCCGTCGGTCAAGGCCGCGTGCGATGCGACGATCATGACGATCCAGTCCGGCCTGCCGGTGGCGCGGATCGAGCTGGTCGACGATGTGATGATGCGCGGCGTCAACCTGCATTCCAGGCTCGGCCTGCCGGAGACGACGATGCTGTTCGTCGAGTTCCACGGCTCGGAGGAGGGCGTGAAGGAGCAGGCCGAGCGCTTCGGCGAGATCGCGGCCGAGTTCGGCGGCGGCCCGTTCGACTGGGCGACCAAGCCGGAAGATCGCTCGAAGCTGTGGCAGGCGCGGCATGACGCCTACTGGGCGGCGCGCGCGCTCCGGCCCGGCGCCGAATCGGTCGCGACCGATGTCTGCGTTCCGATCTCCCGGCTGGCGGATTGCGTCGACGAGACCAAACGCGACATCGAGGCTTCCGGTCTGGTCGCGCCGATCGTCGGGCATGTCGGCGACGGCAATTTCCATACGCAGCCGCTGGTCGATCTCGCCGATCCGGACGAGGTCGCGCGCTGCGAGGCCTTCATCGACCGGCTGGTCAAGCGGGCGCTCGCCATGGGCGGAACCTGCACGGGCGAGCACGGCGTCGGCCAGAAGAAGATGAAATATCTCACGATCGAGCACAGTCCGGCGGCGGTCGCGACGATGGGCCTGATCAAGCGCTCGCTCGACCCGCGGAACATCCTCAACCCCGGCAAGATCATCGCCCTGTGACGTACGGTGGCGCTTCGAGGGGATGCGGAAACAATAGGAGCCGGTTGCGCGTCACTCCGGCTCCGAACGTCCCGGAATCGATGGCGTAAATGATTCTGGAGCGGATCGATCCGAAATCATCGTGATCTTGCGGGCTTCGTCCGCAAGAATGTCGTGATCCCGCCGCGACTTGCGTGCATGATCGCGCCGTCGACATTCGAGGATTGATGCAAGAGCGTGCGTGAGGCCCTGACCTTCCTGGCCGGGCTGCTGGTCGCGGCGTTGCTGGCCGCGCTTCTGGGGCCGGGCTTCGTCGACTGGCGCGAGTATAGGCCCCAGTTCGAGCAGCGCATCGGCGCGGCGCTCGGCCTGGAAACCCGCATCGCCGGCGCGATCGGGCTGCGGCTCCTGCCGTCGCCGCGCCTGACGCTGGGCCAGGTGCGCCTCGGCTCGGGCGAGGGCGAGACCAGCGCGGCGACCATCGAGACCCTGACGGCCGAGCTGGCGCTGGCGCCGCTGGCGCGCGGCGAGTTCAGGCTGACGGAGGCGGAGGCGGACGGGCTGACGCTCGCCCTTGTCGCCGACGAGTCCGGGGCGGTCGCCCTGCCGGCGCGCCGGGGCGCCGGCCCGCCGGGCGAGGCTGCGATCGATCGCCTCGCCATCCGCCGGGCGGCCGTGACCTGGCGCGAGCCCGGCAAGGCGGCGCAGACGCTCGCGCCGGTGTCCGTCGACGTCTCGGCCGCGAGCCTGCTCGGGCCGTGGCGGGTCGAGGGCGAGGTCGCGGGCGCGTCGGTCCGCTTCGCGACCGGCGCCGTCGAGCCCGACGGCCGGCTGAGGGCCAAGGCCTCGGTCACGGGCGAGCAGGTGCAGGTCAGCTTCGACGGCGCGGTGGTCCTGGGGGGCGCCGACGGGCGGCTCCAGCCCGGGCTCGACGGCAGCTTCACGGTCGCGCCCGGCGGAGCCGTCAGCCTGGCCGGCCGGGTGCAGGGCGGCAGCCGCCGCCTCGATTTCACCGGCCTCGTGATCGAGATCGCCGGCGGCGTGGCACGGCTGGATGGCGAGGGCTGGTTCAGCCCGGCGGGCAGCGGCGGCGGCGTGCAGCTCAGGGCGCGCCGGCTCGATGCCGACGCCCTGACCGATGCGCTCGCCGAGCGGCCGGGCTATCAGCGCGCCCTGCAGGCGCTGCCCGGCCCGCTCGAGCTTTCGCTCGATCTCGACCAGATCGTCTGGCGCGGCGAGGATTTCAGCGGGTTCTCCCTGCGCGGCAGGCTCGAGCAGGACCGGCTCGAGGCGGCCGGCGCCACGGTCAGGATCGCCAATGCGGTGCTCGACGCGCGCGGCGCGCTCGACGGACGGGGCTTTCGCGGCACGGTGGAGGCGAGGGCGCCCGATGCGCGCCGGGCGGCGCTGGCGCTGGCGCGGCTGGGCGTCGAGTCCGGGCTGGCCGACAGCTTCGCCGCCCTGCGCAGCCTGGACGGCACGGCGACGCTGGACTGGAGCCATGACCGGCTCGCGATCACGCGCCTGAGCGCGCGGGCGGGCTCGGGGCCGCGCCTCGAAGGCTCGGGGGCGATCACGGCGGGCCGCCTCGACGCCAGGCTGACGCTGAACGGGCTCGATCTCGCGACCTTGCCGGCGGGCGACAGCCTGGCCGCGCTCGCCGGCCGGCGCGACCTCGCGCTCGATCTCACCCTGAACGGCCTGCGCTATCTGGCGGCGCCGCCGGGCTCGGCACGGCTCGCGCTGTCGCGACAAGGGTCGGAATGGCGGCTCAACCGGCTCGCGATCGACGGCTTCGGCGGCGTCAGGGTCGAGGGCGAGGGGGCGCTGCTGCCGGGCGGCGGCGAGATCAGCGGGCGGGTGCGCGCCCCGCGCTTCGCGGCGCTGACGGCGCTGGCCGGGCCGCTGCTGCCCGATGCCGCCAGGCGCGTGCTGCCCCGGGTCGAGGACGGGCTCGCCGGGCTCGATGCCGGATTCAGGCTGGTGCGAGGGCGCAATGGCGAGACCAGCGCCACCGCAGAGGGCTCCGCCCAGGCCGGGCGCCTGTCGCTCGATGGCAAGCTGGACGCGGCCGGCCGGTGGCGCGGCGATGTGAAGCTTTCGCTGGACGACCGGCGCCGCGCCTTCGCCGCCTTCGGATTGCCGCGCCCGGCCCGCGGCGGCCCCGGCGAGCTGGCGCTTCGGCTCGGGCCGGCCGGGCCGACCGGAGCGCTCAGCGGGGAAGGCTTGATGCTGGTGCTGGACGGCGCCGGCGACGCGGCGCGGCTGAGCGTCCAGGCCGACGGGCCGGGGCAGGTCCTGCCGGAGGGGCTGGTGCGGCTCGTCCCGGACGGGGTGCTCGACGCGCATGGGCGGGTCGCCTTCGGGGAGGAGGCGCGGCTCGACGATCTCGTCGTCAACGCCGGCGGCAAGACGGCGCGCGGCACGGTGACCTTCTCGGCCGGGGGCGGCATCGGCGGGCGGCTCGAGCTGCCCTCCTTCGCCTTGCAGCCGGTGCTGTCCGCCGTGCTCGGCCAGGCCCAGCCGGTCGCCGGCAGCCAATGGTCGCCGAGCCGCTTTCAGGGGCCGGCCGGCCTCGGCGAGATCAGGCTCGCCCTCGGCGTCGACCGGCTCGAGCTGACCGACCGGATCGCGCTGTCCCGGGCCCGCTTCGACCTCGCGGCGGGGCCCGACGGGCTCGTGCTCGATCACCTCCGCGGCAGCCATGCCGGCGGCGAGGTCAGCGGCCGGCTTTCCGCCCGCCGCGAAGGCGGGCTCGCGCAGATCACCGGCAGGCTCGGCCTCGCCGGGCTCGACCTCGCCATGCTGACCAGAGGCGCGCTGACCGGCAGGCTGTCGGGCAGCTTCGAGGCCGGCGGCTCGGGCGAGAGCCCGGCGCGCCTGATCGCGGCGCTGGGCGGCGCCGGCTCGATCAGCGTCTCGGGAGCCGGCATGACCCGCTTCGACCCCGCCGCCATCTCCCGGGTCATCGCCGCGACGGGTGACGACGCCTCCGAGAGCGAGACCGAGCGGCTGCAGGACCGGATCGGCGAGGCGCTGGAGAAGGCGAGCTGGCCGCTCGGCGACGTCACCATCCCCTTCACCCAGGCGGCCGGCGTGTTGCGCGTCTCGCCGGTCAGCATCGAGCGCGCGGGGCTCAGGGCCGATGCGACCGGGCTGGTCGACTGGCGGGCGATGACGGTCGATCTGCGCCTGAACCTGCGCCCGCTCGGCCCGGCGCCGAAAGGCTGGCCGGAGCAGTTGCCGCAGGTCGGCGTCGCCTGGCGCGGGCCGCTCGACGCGCCGCGGCGCGAGACCGATGTCGGTGCGCTCTCCAATGTGGTGGCGGCGCGGGCGCTGGCGCGCGAGATCGAGCGGGTCGAGGCGTTCGAGGCGGACCAGCGCGAGCGGGCGATGCATGCGAGGCGCCTGCGGGCCGAGCGCGAGATGCGCGAGAACGAGCGCAAGCTGCAGGAGTTCCTGAAGGCCGAGGAAGAGCGGCGCATCGCCGAGGAGAAGCGGGCGGAGGAGGCGCGCCGGGCCGAGGAGGCGCGGCTCGCCGAGGAGGCACGCAAAGCCGAGATCGCGCGGCGGGCGGAGGAAGCGAGACAGGCCGAAGAGACGCGCAGGGCCGAGGCCGCGAAGCGTCAGGAGGAGGCGCGCAAGGCCGAGGAGGAGCGGCGCAGGGCCGAGGCCGAGGAGCGGGCCAGGCAGGCCGCGATCAAGGCGGCGATCGAAGGACAGCCTCCGCCGATGATCCTGCAGGGAGCGCCGCCCTCCTATCTGCCGGGCGACCCACCGGGATATGGCAGGCCGCGCAGCGAAGCGCCGCCATTGCCGCCACCGCTCGACATCCAGCCGGTGCCGCGGCCGCTGTCGCGCTCGCCCTTGCCGAATTGATTCAAGGCGCTGGCAAACTGATTCAAGCGGCGCTGCCAAGTCTTTGAAGGGACGGAGTGATTCCTGGCGGCCGCTCGTGTGGCGCGCGACTGCGGCGCTCGTAAAGGCGTCGAGGGTTCACAGGGTGGGCGGTTCAGCCGCCCTGGAGCAGCTTGAAGGCGATCGCCCACATGGTGGCGGCGACGGCGCCGTCGAGGATCCGCCAGGATCTCGGATCGGCGAAAAGGGGGCGCAGCCAGCGCGCGCCATAGCCGAGCCCGAAGAAGAACAGGAACGAGGCGGTCATGGCGCCGGCGGCGAAGACCAGCTCCCGCTCCGGGAACTGGCTGGCGACGCTGCCGATCAGCAGCACCGTGTCGAGATAGACATGCGGATTGAGCCAGGTCAGTGCCGCGCAGGTGACCAGGCTGGCCGAGAGGCTCGCGCCGCCGGCGGCGCCGACCGCGAGCGCCTCGGTGGAGCGCAGGGCCGAGAACAGGCTGCGCGCGCCGTACCAGGCCAGGAAGGCGGCGCCGCCATAGCGCAGGACCGGCTCGAGCACGGGCAGCATCGCTGTCGCCTGGCGTAGCCCGACCACGCCGGCGAGGATCAGCACCGCGTCCGACAGCGCGCAGGTGAGGCAGATCGCGAAGACGTGCTCGTTGCGCAGCCCCTGCCGCAGCACGAAGCTGTTCTGGGCACCGATGGCGACGATCAGGCCGAGACCCATGGTGAAGCCGGTGACATAGACGGAGAGAGGCATGAGCGGCGGTCCTGTTTCGCCTGTCCCGCCTAGCTGTCGAGGCTTATTTAGTGTAGTTAAACATCATAATTTCGATTAAGTAGAGCTAATGCGATGCTCGACTATCCCGCCCTGCAGGCGGTCTCGCTCGTGGTCCGGACCGGCAGCTTCGACAAGGCGGCGCAGGCGCTGAACGTCACGCCTTCGGCGGTCTCGCAGCGCGTCAAGGCGCTCGAGGAGCGGCTCGGGGCCGTGCTGATCGTCAGGGGCCAGCCCTGCACCGCGACCGAGCGGGGCGAATGGCTCTGCCGCCATGTCGAGCAGGTCGGCCTGCTCGAGGGCGAGCTGATGGCGCGCCTGCCTGCGCTCGCGGAACCCGGCCTGCCGCCGCAGCGCGTCACGCTGCGGGTCGCCACCAACGCCGACAGCCTCGGCACCTGGTTCCTGCATGCCGTGGCCGCCTTCGCAAACCGAAGCCCGCATCTGCTCGACATCGCCGTCGACGATCAGGAGCACACGGCCGAATGGCTGAGGCGGGGGCGGGGGCTCGCCGCCGTCACAGCCCTGGCGAAGCCGGTCCAGGGCTGCCGGGTCATCCCGCTCGGCTCGCTGCGCTACCGCGCGACGGCAAGCCCGGAGTTCATGGCGCGCCATTTCGCCGGTGGCGTGACCCTGGCGGCGCTGGCCGAGGCGCCCTCGCTGATCTTCAACCAGAAGGACCGGCTTCAGAGCCAGTGGATGCAGGTCGCGCTCGGCGAGAGCACCGAGCATCCGGTCCACTGGCTTCCTTCCACGCAAGGCTTCGTCGAGGCGAGCCTGCTCGGCATGGGCTGGTGCGCCAACCCCGAATTGCTGGTCGGGGAGGATCTCGCCGCCGGGCGGCTATGCGAGCTCGTGCCCGGAACGCCGCTCGACACGCCGCTGTTCTGGCAGGTCAACCGGGTCGCGGCCGAGCGGCTGACCGATCTGACGCGCGCCGTGGTCGAGACGGCGCGGCGCCTGCTGGTCAGCCCGCTGGCGTGACCTGTGCGGGCTCTGGGCGCCCGCGATAATGCGCCAGCACGCGCAGGCGCAGCGCCGAGGAGAGGTTGAGCTCGCCGCGGCCGGAATCGACCTCCATCACCAGGCTGGCGACCGGGCGCTTCTCGGCGGCCGCGATCTCCTTCAGCGCCTCCCAGAAGGGCTCTTCGAGCGAGACGCTGGTGCGGTGGCCGGCGATGGCGAGGGAGCGCTTGCGCAGGCCGCTCATATCGTCCCGCTCACGCCTTGTCCTCGTCGTCGGCCAGGCGATGGCCCTCGAGCCGGCGCTCCGCCAGCGCCTTCTCGGCGTCGCCGAGCTTGCGCTCGGCCTTGGTCCGGCCGAAGGCGATCCGGTTCTGCGCAGCCCGCGCCTCGGCGCTCGCCCGGTCGCGGGCCTTGCGGGCGCGGCGGAGATTGACGATGTCCCCCATCATCATGCCAACGGCCAGTGACGCTGACGCGTCAGGCCGTTGCTCCCATGTGAATGGCACACCTGCGGCCGATGGCGTGAGCCGTTCACATGCGGACTGCCAAGGGTCATTTGCATGCCCCTTGCCATCAGCCGGGGCTCAGCATGGTTTCGGCGACGACGGTCTTGTCGAAGAGCTCGGCGTCGACGCCGGCCCTGAGCGCTTCCTCGCGCAGGGTCGTGCCATTGTGATGGGCGGCCTTGGCGATGCCGGCGGCCTTGTCGTAGCCGATCGCGGGGGCGAGGGCCGTCACCAGCATCAGCGAGCGCTGGAGCAGTTCGGCGAGCCGCTCGCGATTGGGCTCGATGCCCTCGACGCAGTTGGCGCGGAAACTGTCGGCGGCGTCCGCCAGGAGCCTGGCCGATTGCAGAAAGGCCTGGGCGATCACCGGCTTGAAGACGTTGAGCTCGAAATGGCCCTGGCTGGCGGCGAAGCCGATCGTCGCCTGGTTGCCGTGGACGCGGGTCGCGACCATGGTCAGCGCCTCGGCCTGGGTCGGGTTGACCTTGCCGGGCATGATCGAGGAGCCGGGCTCGTTCTCCGGCAGGCTGATCTCGCCGAGGCCCGAGCGCGGGCCCGAGCCCATCAGGCGGATGTCGTTGGCGATCTTGAACAGATCCATGGCGAGCGCGGTCAGTGCGCCATGGCTGTAGGAGAGCGCGCCATGGCTGGCGAGCGCCTCGAACAGGTTGTCGGCGGTGCGGAAGGGCAGGCCGGTCAGCCTGGCGATCTCGGCCGAGAAGGCCTCGGCGAAATCGGGATGGGTGTTGAGGCCGGTGCCGACCGCGGTGCCGCCCTGGGCGAGCGCCAGGAGGCCGGGCAATGTCTGCTCGATCCGGGCGATGCCGAGCCGGAGCTGGGCGACATAGCCGGAGAATTCCTGCCCCAGCGTGACGGGGGTCGCGTCCTGGAGATGGGTGCGGCCGATCTTGACGAGGCCGGCGAAGGCGTCGGCCTTGGCGGCGAGCGCGTCCGCCAGCCGGCCGAGCGCCGGCAGCAAGTCCTGCGAGACGGCGAGCGCGGCGGCGATGTGCATCGCGGTCGGGAAGCTGTCGTTGGAGGACTGCCCCTTGTTGACATGGTCGTTCGGATGGACCGGGCTCTTCTTGCCGAGACCGGCGCCGAGAATCTCGTTGGCGCGGTTGGCCAGCACCTCGTTGACGTTCATGTTCGACTGGGTGCCCGAACCGGTCTGCCAGACGACGAGCGGAAAATGCTCGTCGAACCTGCCGGCGAGCGCCTCGTCGGCGGCCTGGAGGATGGCCTTCTCGATCTCGCCGTCGAGCAGGCCGAGCCGGGCGTTGACGGTGGCGGCGGCCTTCTTGACCAGGACCAGCGCATGCATCAGCGGCAGCGGCATGCGCTCGGCCGGGCCGCCGATCCTGAAATTCTGCAGCGAGCGCTGCGTCTGCGCCGCCCAATACCGGTCGGCGGCGACATCGATCGGACCGAAGGAATCGGTCTCGCTGCGGTAACCGGTCATGGCGGCGGCCTCTGGACGGGTCTCAGGTCTTCTTGCGGAAGGCGTCGAGGCTGACGACCTGGGCGCCGCCTTCCTCCTCGGCTTCGGCCGCGGCCTTGGCGGCCTCGGCGGCTTCCTTCGGTTCGCTCGCCGGCAGCGCCTTCTGCGCCGGCTTGGGCGGCAGGGCGAGCGGGGCGGCCGGAGCGACGCTGGGCTCGGAGGCGGCGCCGCGCGGCGCCTTCGGCGGGAGCGTGGCCTCGCCCGCAGGGGCCTCGGCCGGCGCGTCCTGCGTCTCGAACTTCAGGCCGAACTGGACCGAAGGGTCGAAGAAGGTGGTGATCGCGTCATAGGGGATCAGCAGCCGCTCCGGCACGCCGGAGAAGGAGAGCCCGACCTCGAACGCGTGCTCGCCGACGTTGAGATCCCAGAACTGGTGCTGGAGCACGATCGTCATCTCGTCCGGATGTTTCTCGCGCAGGCGCTGCGAGAGCCGCACGCCCGGGGCGCCGGTCCGGAAGGTGATGTAGAAATGATGGTCGCCCGGGAGCCCGTCACGGCCCGCCTCGGCCAGGATCTTGCGGACCACGCCCTTGAGCGCGTCCTGCACCATCAGGTCGTAGCGGAGAATATCCTTGGTCATCGGGTCGGGAATCCGTTTCCGCTCCTCTAGAGCATTTCCGCGTGCTTCGAACCGCGAAAATGCTCCATCTCCTTGTTTTCTCTCATTTTCTTCACGCGAGCCGGTGTCCGCTCCGCTCGAAAATGCTTTCGCGACCGCACAGGCCCAGGCAAAAAAGTGGAGGCTTCTGTTGCCAGGCGCCTCCGAGCCCCGCCTTACGCGGCTAAGCGCAAGGGCTTTGGTTTGGGAACCAGCACCGCTTACGCGGCGACGGCAACCCGAGCATTGTTGTCGTTGGCAACTATGCAACGGCCCGATAACGGCGGAACCATGCCGAGCGAAAGAACAACCTTTACACCCTCGTCGATCCTATTTCGCCCCCGCCGCAGCCCTGCCGCTCGCGCCGCAGGGCTGGGGTGGAGGCGCCGGGTACCGCCCCCGGGTCCGAAAGGCTTATTCCGAAGTCCGTTTATCGCCATAGCCGCTCTTGCGAACGGCAAGCGGAATATAGGGACTGAGAGCGCGGGGGGAAAGAGAGCAGGAGGACTTCCCGGCTAATTTCTGCGGAGGCGGCGCGGAACCGCGCCGAAGCCCCGCGACCTGCGCCGTTTCCGTGCGAGCGGTATCAGGGCGCGGCGGCGCCGCCGATCACGGAGCCGTCATAGGCATTGAGGTCGAGGGTGACCTCGACGCCGCCCTGGGCGCGCCCGGCGATCTCCCAGCGCGAATCCGAGAGGGCGATCTCCTCGACATGGACGAGCCCATGACGGAAGGCGATCGAGCGCGCCTGCGCTTCCGTGATCTTCGGCAGGGCGGCGACCGGAGCGGGCGGCTTGCTCTCGGCCCGAGCCGAGGCCGAAGCGTGCCCCGCCAGGCCGACTGCCAGAAGCAGCGCGGCCAGCATCGATAGTCTGCTCATGATATGGTCCTCATCAGCACGGGCTTTTGATGAAGCATCGGATCGTTCCGGAAACCGGAAGCCACCTTCGACCGATGTCCAAGCGCAGGCCCGAAGCGCCCCTTCTGTTCAGCAGGCATTCAGATTGGGGCGGACTTTCGGCATTGCAACACCCCGCGCGGTCACAATCTCTGCCATCCTCGTGAGTGCCGCGCGAAAAGCGGTTGAGAGTTGCGGCGAACGAGGGGCGGCCGGGGCGGCGTCGCGCTATGCTTGCCGGCTGCCGGATTCGCATGTCCGGCTCGAACCGGTATCACCTCGCCGCGCCGGGGCTCGCAGGCGGACGCGCTGCGATTCTGGCGACCGACTTTTGGAGACCGTGTGTGACGCGAAGGCATCCGGAGCAGCAATATCTCGACCTTCTGTCGCAGGTGCTGGAGCGAGGCGACGAGCGGCTCGACCGCACCGGCGTCGGCACGCGCTCGATCTTCGGTGCGATGGTCCGCTTCGATCTTTCGGAGGGCTCCGCCCCGATCCTGACGACCAAGCGCGTCTACTGGAAGACCGCGGTCAAGGAGATGCTCTGGTTCCTCACCGGCGGCACCAATATCCAGCCGCTCCTGCGCGAGAATGTGCGCATCTGGAGCGACTGGCCGCTCGACCGCTATCGCCGCGAGACGGGGGAGGCGATCACCCAGGAGGATTTCGAGCAGCGCATCGTCGCGGACGATGCCTTCGCCGCCCGCTGGGGCGAGCTCGGCCCGGTCTATGGCAAGCAATGGCGGCGCTGGCTCGGCGCCGATGGACGCGAGCACGATCAGATCGCCACGCTCATCGACACGCTGCGCACGAATCCTGCGAGCCGCCGGATGCTCTTCCACGGCTGGAACGTGCCGGAGCTCGGGGCGATGGCGCTGCCGCCCTGCCACATGGTCTATCAATATCATGTGACCTCCGACGGACGCCTGAACTGCCTGCTGTTCCAGAGATCGGTCGACCTGCTGCTCGGCGCTCCCTTCAATTTCGTCGGCGCGACCGCGCTGCAGCTCATGCTGGCCCAGCAGGCGGATCTGCGCCCCGGCGAGCTGATCTGGGTGGGCGGCGACATCCACCTCTACCGCAACCACCTCGAGCAGGCGCACGAGCAGCTCCGGCGCGAGCCGAGGCCGTTCCCGACCATGCGGCTGGTCCGGCGCGCCGCCAGCATCGACGACTACCGGATCGCCGATTTCGAGGTCGAAGGCTATTCGCCCCAGGCGGCGATCAAGGCGGAGGTCGCGGTCTGAGCCGACCCGCGGCCGGGCTCGGCCGCAGCGCCCGGGGCCCGGCCGGGATGCGCCGGCCGATATGGACGAGCCCGGGTCATGATGTAAGCGTGCTGCGTCGCGCGCGCCGATTCCGCCGGCCGCGCCGCCAGCTTCGGGGATGCGCATGACATTGACGATCCGCACCGCGCGGTCCGACGAGGCCGGGCTCGTGCTCGCCTTCGTTCGCGAGCTCGCCGAATACGAGAAGCTGCTGCACGAGGTCGAGGCCGGCGAGGCCGACATCGCCGCGGCGCTGTTCGGCCCCGAGCCCAAGGTGTTCTGCGACATCGCCGAATGGGACGGCGCCCCGGCCGGCGTGGCGATCTGGTTTTATACCTATTCCACCTTCACCGGCCGGCACGGCATCTGGCTGGAAGACCTCTATGTCCGCCCCGAGCATCGCGGCCGCGGCATCGGCAAGGGGCTGATGGTGCATCTGGCGAAACGCTGCGTCGACGAGGGCCTGTCGCGCTTCGCCTGGTGGGTGCTGAACTGGAACGAGCCCTCGCGCGTGTTCTACCGCTCGATCGGCGCGGTGGCGCAGAGCGAGTGGACGGTGAAGCGGGTCGACGGCGAGGCGCTGCGCAAGCTCGCCGCCGGGAGTTGAACCGATGGCGAAGCTCCCCGTCGTCGTGGTCGCGGCGGTCGCCGAGAACGGCGTCATCGGCCGCGACAACCAGCTGATCTGGCGGCTGCGAACCGATCTGCGGCGCTTCCGCGAGCTGACCATGGGCTGCCCGATCGTCATGGGGCGCAAGACCTTCCTGTCGATCGGCAAGCCGCTGCCGGGGCGGCAGACCGTGGTGCTCTCGCGCGATCCCGGTTTCCGGCCGGCCGGCGTCCATGTCGCGCCGACGCTCGACCAGGCGCTCGCCAGGGCGCAGGAGCTCGGCAGGACCATGGGGGCGCATGCGGTGATCGTCGCCGGCGGCGGCGAGGTCTACGCCCAGGCCCTGCCGCTCGCCGACCGGCTGGAGCTGACCCTCGTCCACGCCCGCCCGGAGGGCGATGCGCTCTTCCCGGCCTTCGATCGTGCCGCCTTCCGGGAAGCCGGGCGGAGCGAGCATCCCGCCGGCGCCGAGGACGACCATCCCTGCTCCTTCGTCAGCCTGGAGCGGATCTCCTGACCTGCCGGACAAGGTTGCTGCGACGAAGGGTCTACGACGAAAGGGGCTTGCGTCGTTGACGAATCCGTGGCCGATGCCCAATTCAACGCCCATTGCGCCTGACGGCGCTGACAGCGTTCTGCCGTTCAGCTATGCACGGTCGAAGCAAAAATGAGGAACGGCTGAGGCATGCCTTGGAGTAACCAGAGCGGCGGGAGTGGCGGCAGCGGCGGCGGAGGCCCCTGGGGCCAGCGCGGCGGCGGCAATGGCGGCGGCCCCTGGGGCGGCGGCCCGTCCGGCGGCAACACGCCGCCCGATCTCGAGGAGATCATCCGGCGCGGCCAGGACCGGCTCAAGGATTTCATGCCGGGCGGCAATCTTGGCGGGCGCGGACTCCTGCTCGTCGGGCTCGGCCTGGTGCTGCTCTGGCTCGCCACCGGCTTCTACACGGTGCGGCCGAACGAGGTCGGCCTCAACCTGATCTTCGGCAAATATGTCGGCAAGACCGGGCAGGGCCTGAACTACAACCTGCCTTATCCGATCGGCAGCGTGGTCAAGCCGCAGGTCACCAACGTGATCACCACCGAGGTCGGCTTCCGCACCGTCGAATCGGCCCGCACCTCGCGCCAGACCGATGTCGGCGAGGAAAGCCTGATGCTGACCGGCGACGAGAACATCGTCGACATCGACGTGATCGTGCAGTGGCAGATCGATCCGGCCACGCCGGAAGCCTATGTCTTCAACATCCAGGATCCGCCCGGCACGGTGAAGGCCGTGGCAGAGAGCGCGATGCGCGAGGTCATCGGCCGGCGCAACATCCAGCCGGTGCTGACCACCGACCGCGCCGCGATCGAGACCGAAGTGCGCCAGCTGATGCAGGATACGCTCAACACCTACCAGGCCGGCGTCCAGATCCGGCTCGTGCAGCTGCAGAAGGTCGATCCGCCGCAGCAGGTCATCGACGCCTTCCGCGACGTCCAGGCGGCGCGCGCCGACCAGGAGCGGCTGCGCAACCAGGCCGAGACCTACGCCAACCAGGTCGTGCCCGAGGCACGCGGCCGGGCCGCCCAGCTCGTCCAGTCGGCCGAGGCCTTCAAAGACCAGACCGTCGCCGAGGCGCGCGGCCAGATCAGCCGCTTCAACTCGGTCTACGAGCAGTACAAGAACGCGCCCGACATCACCCGCGAGCGCCTCTTTCTCGAAACCATGGAGCGCGTCTTCGGCGGCATGGACAAGGTCATCCTCGACCGGAACGGTTCCGGCAGCGGCGTCGTGCCCTATCTGCCGCTCGGCGAACTCGGCCAGCAGCCACGCAGGCCTGCCGTCCAGGGCCAGGCTCAGCAGGGGGCGACGCGATGAACGGCTTCCTTCGCATCGGCGTCCTGGCCGTCATCGCCGTCGCCGCGATCGTGTTCTACGCTGCGACCTTCGTCGTCCAGCAGACCCAGTCGGCGATCGTGCTCCGCTTCGGCGCGGTTCGCAGCGTCGTGACCCAGCCCGGCCTCTACTTCAAGCTGCCGGCGCCCTTCGAGCAGGTCACCTATCTCGACAACCGCATCCTCGATCTCGACCTGCCGGCCCAGGAGATCATCGCCTCCGACCAGAAGCGGCTCGTGGTCGACGCCTTCACGCGCTATCGCATCTCCGATCCGCTGCGCTTCTTCCAGGCGGTCAACAACATCCCGCGCGCCAACTCGCAACTGGCCTCGATCGTCAACGGCAATGTCCGCTCGGTCCTGGCCGAGGCGAGCTTCACCGCGATGGTCCGCACCGATCGCTCGCGGCTGATGAACCGCATCCGGGACGACGTGAACCGCGAGGCCGCCCGCTTCGGCATGACGGTGGTCGACGTCAGGCTGCGCCGCGTCGACCTGCCGGCGGCCAACTCGCAGGCGGTGTTCCAGCGCATGCAGACCGAGCGCCAGCGCGAGGCGGCGGAAGCGCGCGCGCTCGGCAGCCAGCAGTCGCAGGAGATCCGGGCGAAGGCGGAGCGCGAATCGACCATCATCGTCGCGGAGGCGCAACGGCAATCCGACGAGATCCGCGGCCAGGGCGAAGGCGAGCGCAACCGCATCTTCGCCGAAGGCTTCGGCAAGGATCCGGAGTTCTTCGCCTTCTACCGGTCGATGCAGGCCTATGAAGCGAGCCTGAAAGCCGGCGACACACGCATGCTTCTGACGCCCGATTCGCCGTTCTTCCGCTTCTTCAACGATCCGACCGGCCGTCGTCCCGGGGCCGGAAACGATGCCGCTCCGGCGACGCCGGCGGCGCCGCGGCCTTGATCCAGTGACCGGGCGCTGCGCATGACAGATTTCCTCGCGGCGCTCGGCCTGGTCTTCGCCATCGAGGGCCTGCTGTTCGCGTCGATCCCGGAGCTCGCCAAGGAGGCGCTGCGCAGCGCCTCCGAGACACCGGCCGAGAGGATGCGCCTGATCGGCATCGTCTCGGCGATCGTCGGCGTCGGCATGGTCTGGCTGGTTCGGGGCTGAGGCGCCGGTTCTCGGGCGATCACGGCATTATGACGCGATCTTGCGTCGCCCTTCCGCCGCATTTTGGCGTTCATTAGGTTGCGCTCGGATTCCGGCTGGGCTGCAATGCCGTCCATGCGCGACATCATCATGATCATGAGGACATCGATGGCTCACATTCATTCCCAGGCCTCCCGGCTGGTGCGGGTCGCGGCCGTCGCCGTGTTCGGCTTCGGCGCCCCGCTGGCCGCGCCGGCCTTCGGCCAGGCGACGGCCGGCACGCCTCAGGTGCAGGGGCAGATTTCGCTGGCGGACCTCGCCGAGCGGGTGATGCCGGCGGTGGTCAACATCGCGGCGGTGACGACCAGCGACACCCGCGGCCGCACCCTGCCGCAGCTGCCCCAGCTCGGCCCCGACACGCCCTTCGGCGACCTGTTCGAGGAGTTCTTCAACCGCCGCGGCCAAGGCCAGCAGGGCGAGCGCCAGGCGCCGCAGCAGCGGCGCTCGCAATCGGCCGGCTCGGGCTTCGTGATCGACGCCTCGGGGCTCGTGGTGACCAACAACCACGTCATCGGCGACGCCAACGAGATCACCGTCGTGTTCAGCGACGGGCTGCGCCTCAAGGCCGAGGTCGTCGGCAAGGACACCAAGGTCGATCTCGCCTTGCTGCGGGTGAAGCACGACAAGCCGCTGCCCGCGGTCAAGTTCGGCGATTCCGACAAGATGCGGATCGGCGACCCCGTGATGGCGATCGGCAATCCGTTCGGCCTCGGCGGCTCGGTCTCGTCGGGCATCGTCTCGGCCCGCAACCGCGACATCAACCAGGGGCCCTACGACACCTACATTCAGACCGACGCGGCGATCAACAAGGGCAATTCCGGCGGCCCGCTCTTCAACATGGCCGGCGAGGTCATCGGCATCAACACGGCGATCCTGTCGCCGACTGGCGGCTCGGTCGGCATCGGCTTCGCGGTGCCGTCGTCGCTGGCGATCAACGTGGTCGACCAGCTGCGCGAGTTCGGCGAGACCCGCCGCGGCTGGCTCGGCGTGCGCATCCAGAACGTCGATGACGCCGCTGCCGAGGCGCTCGGGCTCGGCACCGCGCGCGGCGCGCTCGTCGCCGGCATCGACGAGAAGGGGCCGGCCAAGCCGGCGGGCCTCGAGATCGGCGACGTGATCGTCAAGTTCGACGGTAAGGAGGTGAAGGATTCGCGCGACCTGCCGCGCATCGTCGCGGCGACGCCGGTCGGCAAGGACGTGCCGGTCCAGGTCGTCCGCAAGGGCAAGGAGGTCACCAAGACCGTCAAGCTCGGGCGGCTCGAGGATGGCGAGAAGGTCCAGCAGGCCTCGGCCAACAAGCCTTCGGCCGAAACGGCCAAGCCGGCGACCGCCTCGGCGCTCGGTCTGGAATTCTCCGCCCAGAACGAGGAGCTGCGCAAGCGCTACTCGATCAAGGACGGGCTCAAGGGCGTCGTCATCACCAAGGTCGACGGCAACTCCAACGCCGCCGACAAGCGCATCCTGGTCGGCGAGCTGGTGGTCGAGGTCGGCCAGGAGCCGGTGAACTCGCCGGACGACGTCACCAAGCGCCTCGACGCCCTCAAGAAGGAGGGCAAGAAGTCGGCGCTGCTGCTGATCTCAAACGGCCAGGGTGAGGTCCGCTTCGTCGCGGTGACGATGAACTGACCGCTTCGGTCGACCGGACGATCTCTCGGAAGGCGGCCCACGGGCCGCCTTTTTCGTAGCCGGTGATCGCCGGGATCAGAGTTTTGCATTGGAAGCGCGGCCGCCGCTCCGACAAGGTTGCGGGAGCAGCGTCAGAGAGACCGTCCATGCGCATGAGCGACATCCCCTTCGGCACGACCGACTGGTCGACGGTCGAGCCTGAATATTTCCCCGGCGAGCAGGGGCAGGCGACCTGGCGCACCCGGCGCTTCGGGCCGGCGGACAATCCGATCCGCGTCCGGATGGTCGAATACTCGCCGGGCTATGTCTCGGACCATTGGTGCGAGAAGGGGCATATCCTGCTCTGCCTCGAGGGCGAGCTCGAAACCACATTGGCCGACGGCCGGGTGATGCTGCTGCGAGCCGGTATGAGCTACCAGGTCGCCGACAACGCCGAGCCGCACCGCTCGCGCTCCCCGAACGGGGCGCGGCTGTTCATCGTCGACTGAGAGCGGTCAGCCCCTGACGATCTCCTCGCCGCGATAGCCCTGGGCGTAGAGCAGGGCGGTGAGGTCGGCATGGTCGAGGCGGGCATCGGCGGCGGCCGCGACCGCCGGCTTGGCGCGAAAGGCGACGCCGAGCCCGGCCTCGGCGAGCATTGCGAGGTCGTTGGCGCCGTCGCCGATGGCGAGCGTCGCCTCGTGCGGCAGGGCGAAGCGCTCGCGCAATTCGATCAGCGCGTCGAGCTTGGCCTGCTTGCCGAGGATCGGCTCGGCGACCAGGCCGGAGAGCAGGCCGCCATCGCTGAGCAAGGTGTTGGAGCGGTGCTCGTCGAAGCCGATCGTCCGGCTGACCGGCCCGGTGAAGACGGTGAAGCCGCCCGAGACCAGCGCCGTGTAGCCGCCATGGGCGCGCATGGTGCGGACCAGCGCGTCGCCGCCGGGGGTCAGGGTGATGCGCTCGGCGAGGATCTCGTCGACCACGGCGAGCGCGATCCCCTTCAGCAGGGCGACGCGCTCGCGCAAGGCCGGCTCGAATTCGAGCTCGCCGCGCATGGCGCGCTCGGTGATGCCGGCGACCTTGTCCTTCAGGCCGACATAGGCGGCGAGCTCGTCGATGCACTCCTGGCCGATCATGGTCGAATCCATGTCGGCGAGGAACAGGCGCTTGCGGCGGCTCGCGGCCGGCTGGACGATGATGTCGACGGGCGCGCCATTCAGCGCATCGCGCAGCACCGCTTCGAGCTTGCGCGCATCGTCCGCTTCCGCGAAGAGGTCGGCCGCGACGGCACCGTCGAGGCGCTCGAGCCGGGCCGGGGCGGGCGCGGCGGCGCGCAGGCGGGCGAGCATGCCATCGTCGAGCAGGGCCTGACCATGGGCGGAGACGAAGGTGGCGACGAGCGTCATGAAGGAGCCGGGCAGCAGGTGAGATACAGCGCGGTGCTCATCGCAGGTCCGACCGCGAGCGGCAAGTCGGCGCTGGCGGTCGAACTGGCGCGCCGCTTCGGCGGCGTCGTGGTCAATGCCGATTCGATGCAGGTCTATCGCGACCTCCGGATCATCACCGCGCGGCCGACGCCGGAGGAGATGGGCGAGGTGCCGCATTATCTCTACGGCCATGTCGATGGCGCGGTGAACCATTCGGCCGCGGCCTATGCGGCCGAGGTGTCGACATTGCTGCGGCACTTGGCGGGGCAGGGCGCGCTGCCGGTGCTGGTCGGCGGCACCGGGCTCTATTTCAAGGCGCTGACTGAGGGGCTGTCCGAGATCCCGCCGGTGCCCGAAGAGGTCCGCGCCGATTTCCGGGCCCGGGCGGCGGGGCGCGAGACCGGCGACCTGCATGCCGAGCTCGCCGGCCGGGATCCGCAGATGGCGGCGCGCCTGCGGCCGAGCGATCGGTTGCGGGTGATGCGGGCGCTGGAGGTGCTCGAGGCGACCGGGCGCTCGCTGGCGAGCTTCCAAGGCGCGAGGCGGCCCGGGCCGCTGGCCGGGCAGAACCTGCTCAAGCTCTTCCTCGCGCCGGAGCGCGAGCTGGTGCGCGCCCGGATCGACGCGCGCTTCGATATCATGATGGCGCAAGGCGCGCTCGCCGAGGTCGCGGCCCTGCGCGAGCGGCGGCTCGATCCGCTGCTGCCGGTGATGCGCGCCCATGGCGTGCCGGGGCTGATCGCCCATCTCGACGGCGCGCTTTCGCTGGACGAGGCAGTGGCGCGCGGCAAGGCCGACACCCGCGCCTATGCCAAGCGGCAGATGACCTGGTTCCGCCACCAGATGGAAGGCTGGACGGCTGTCGCGCCGGAGGCGGCGCTGGATATGGCGCTCGCGGCCTGCGCGGGCAGGTAGAAGGTTCGACCGCTCTTGTTCAGTCTCTAGGAGGGGTGGGCACTTGGTCTCTCCGACCTTGCCGTGGCTGCGCCGTCATTCCGGGGCTTCGCGTCAGCGAAGAGCCCGGAACCCGGAGCCGATGCCGTTTCAGCGAAAAGGCGCTGTCGGGCCATTGTCCAAAACTCACATGGCATCGGTTCTGGATTCCGGGCTCAGGCCTGTCGGCCTGTCCCGGACTGACGGTGGAGTGGAAACAAGCGCCCCGCGATTGCCGGCTTCAATCGCGCTTGACCATGCGGCGCGGCTCGTTTAGCGTCCGGCAACTTTCGTCTCGACAGGGCTGCGACATGCGCAAGCTTATTATCGTAGAGGTGCGCTGGTAGGGGCCGGTTCGACAACCGGGCGTCCCCGACGCCAGCGCACGCCCAGGCCCCTCCGAGGGCCTTTTTTATTGCCTTTTTCCGACCGAAACCGACGAAGACCTCCGCAGGAGACCGTTATGAGCGAGATGATGACCGGCGCCGAGATGGTCGTCCGCGCCCTCCAGGACCAGGGCGTGGAGCATCTCTTCGGCTATCCCGGCGGCGCCGTGCTGCCGATCTACGACGCGCTCTTCCAGCAGGACAAGGTCAAGCACGTGCTCGTGCGGCACGAGCAGGGCGCGGTCCATGCCGCCGAGGGCTATGCCCGCTCGGCGCCGGGCAAGGTCGGCTGCGTGCTCGTCACCTCGGGCCCCGGCGCGACCAACGCCGTCACCGGCCTGACCGACGCGCTGCTCGATTCGATCCCGCTCGTCGTCATCACCGGCCAGGTCCCGACGCATCTGATCGGCTCGGACGCCTTCCAGGAATGCGACACGGTCGGCATCACCCGGTCGTGCACCAAGCACAACTACCTGGTGAAGAACATCGCCGATCTGCCGCGCATCCTGCACGAGGCCTTCTATGTCGCGGCCAATGGCCGGCCGGGGCCGGTCGTGATCGACGTCCCCAAGGACATCCAGTTCGCCACCGGCGCCTATAGCCGCCCGCGCGACAACCAGCACAAGACCTACCGGCCGGTGGTCAAGGGCGACCTCGACAAGATCAAGGCCGCGGTCGCGCTGATCGCCGGGGCGAAGAAGCCGGTGTTCTATACCGGCGGCGGCGTCATCAATTCCGGACCGCACGCCTCGGCGCTGCTGCGCGAGCTGGCGCGGCTGACCGGCTATCCGGTGACCTCGACCCTGATGGGGCTGGGCGCGTTTCCGGCCGCGGACAGGCAGTGGCTCGGCATGCTCGGCATGCACGGCACCTACGAGGCCAACCTCGCCATGCATGATTGCGACGTGATGGTCGCGATCGGCGCGCGCTTCGACGACCGGATCACCGGCCGGCTCGACGCCTTCTCGCCGCGGTCGAAGAAGATCCACATCGACATCGACCCGTCCTCGATCAACAAGAACGTCAAGGCCGATATCGGGATCGTCGGCGATTGCGCCCATGTGCTCGAGGACATGGTCCGGATCTGGCGCGAGACCTCGCCGCAGGTCGACAAGACGGCGCTCACCGCCTGGTGGACGCAGATCGACGCGTGGCGGGCGCGGAACAGCCTGAGCTACAAGAAGTCGGAGAGCGTCATCAAGCCGCAATATGCGATCCAGCGGCTCTACGAGCTGACCAGGGACCGCAACACCTACATCACGACCGAGGTCGGCCAGCACCAGATGTGGGCGGCGCAGTATTTCCATTTCCAGGAGCCGAACCGCTGGATGACCTCCGGCGGGCTCGGGACGATGGGTTACGGGCTGCCGGCGGCGATCGGCGTGCAGATGAAGAACCCCGGCGCGCTCGTCATCGACATCGCCGGCGAGGCCTCGATCCTGATGAACATGCAGGAGATGTCGACGGCGGCGCAGTACCGGCTGCCGGTCAAGGTCTTCATCCTCAACAACGAATACATGGGCATGGTGCGCCAGTGGCAGGAGCTGCTGCATGGCGGGCGCTATTCGGAGAGCTACTCGGCCTCGCTGCCCGACTTCGTCAAGCTGGCGGAGGCCTATGGCGGCCACGGCATCCGCTGCTCCGATCCGGCCGATCTCGACCGCGCTATCATGGAGATGATCGAGACGCCCGGCCCGGTGATCTTCGACTGCGTCGTCGCCAAGGAAGAGAACTGCTTCCCGATGATCCCGTCGGGCAAGGCGCACAACGAGATGATCCTGCCGGACTTCGAAGGCGATACCGGCGAGATCATCGACGCCAGGGGCAAGCAGCTCGTTTGAACACGACGTCATTGCGAGGAGCGTGAGCGACGAAGCAATCCAGGAGCCGCGGAGCGAGACCTCCTGGATCGCTTCGCTTCGCTCGCAATGACGGCTCTCGAAACGGCAGGGGAAGACCACATGGCGACCATCGGCCTGATCGGCGGGATGAGCTGGGAATCGACGGCGGTCTACTACCGGCTGCTGAACGAGGGCGTGCGGACGCGCCAGGGCGGGCTGCATTCGGCCGACATCCTGCTGCACTCGGTGGACTTCTCGCCGATCGCGGAGATGCAGGCGAAGGGCGACTGGGACCGCGCCGGGGCGGCGATGGCGGCGAGCGCCCGCCGGCTCGAGCAGGGCGGGGCGGCCTGCATCGTCCTCGCCACCAACACCATGCACAAGCTCGCCGACCACATCATCCAGGCGACGAACCTGCCCTTCCTGCATCTCGCCGACGTCACCGCCAAGGCGGTCCGCAAGACCGCGGCGCGCCGGCCGCTGCTGCTGGCGACACGCTTCACCATGGAGCAGCGCTTCTATCGCGACCGGCTCGCGGCTTTCGGCGTCGAGACGCTGGTGCCGGACGAAGCCGAGCGCGCCGATGTCCACCGCATCATCTACGATGAGCTCTGCCGCGGGCAGGTCCTGCCGGCCTCGAAGGCGCGCTATCGCGCGATCGTCGCGAGGGCGGCGCGGGAGGCCGGCGCCGACGGCGTCATCCTCGGCTGCACCGAGATCGGTCTCCTGCTCTCCCAGGCCGATTTCGAGCTGCCGGTCTTCGACACCACGGCGCTGCATGTCGAGGCGGCGCTCGACTTCACGCTGGCGATGGAGCAGGCGGCGTGATCCGCCGGCAGCCGTCCCTCATGGATGAGATCACGAAAAGGCGCGGGATCGTCGTCCTGCGCTCCGCTAGCGTCCGTGCTCCCCTGGACGGACGGAGCGCGTCATGAAGCTGATCATCGCCAACAAGACCCATTCCTCCTGGTCGATGCGGCCCTGGCTCGTCCTGAAGCAGTTCGGAATCCCGTTCGAGGAAGTCCTGATTCCGTTCGGGCCGACCATGGACGATCCGGACTGGAAGCATGCCGTCGCCGAGTACACGCCCGCCCGCAAGGTCCCCTCGCTCGTCGATGGAGCGGTCGCGGTCTGGGACTCCCTCGCCATCATCGAGTACCTGGCCGAGGCGCATCCTGAGCTGCCGATCTGGCCGCGCGACAGAGCGGCGCGGGCGCTGGCGCGCTCGATCTCGGCCGAAATGCATTCCGGCTTCGGCGCGCTGCGCGGCGCCTGCCCGATGAACCTCGCCTGGGTGCATCCCGCGCGCGACCGCGGCGAGGCCGTGGCGGCCGACATCGCGCGCATCACCGAGATCTGGCGCGATGCCCGCCAGCGCTTCGGCGACGGCGGCGATTTCCTGTTCGGGGCGTTCGGCGCGGCCGATGCGATGTTCGCGCCGGTGACGAGCCGCTTCACCACCTATTCGGTCGCGCTCGACCCGGTCAGCGCGGCCTATGTCGAGGCGGTGCAGGGCACCGCCGGCTTCAGGGCCTGGCGCGACGCCGCGCTGGCCGAGCCCTGGATCGTCCCCGTCGACGAGCTCGACGAGCCGGTCCTCACCGATTTCCGTCCGCATATCAGCCGAAGCCGAGCCCAGCCATGAACACGACGCATTATCCGAGCGCCCCGACCGCCCAGCCGATCGCCCGCCATACGCTGGCGGTGATCGTCGACAACGAGCCGGGCGTCCTCGCCCGCATCGCCGGGCTGTTCTCCGGCCGCGGCTACAACATCGAGAGCCTCACCGTCTCGGAGACCGAGCACGAGAAGCACCTTTCGCGCATCACCGTCGTCACCTCCGGTACGGCGAGCGTGATCGACCAGATCAAGGCACATCTCGACCGGCTGGTGCCGGTCCACCGCGTCGTCGACCTGACCCTGCAGGGCGAGGCGATCGAGCGCGAGCTCTGCCTGCTCAAGGTCGTCGGCAAGGGCGACCACCGTGTCGAGGCGATGCGGCTCGCCGCCGCTTTCGGCGCGCGCACGCTCGATGCGACGCTGACTTCCTTCGTCTTCGAGCTCACCGGCGCGACCGAGGAGATCGAGCGTTTCATCAAGCTGATGACGGTGGTGGGCCTGACCGAGGTCTCGCGCACCGGCATCGCGGCGATGAGCCGCGGCCCGGAGGCAATGTGATCGGGAGATGGCGCCCGAAACGCTCAACCTCGTCGCCCTCGCGCTCGGCGCCGTCGGCTTCGGCTGTTTTGCCCTCCCGGTCCTGCAGCGGCTGTCCGGCAGGGCCGAAGCCGAGCCGCTCGGCTCCGGCAGGAGCCTGCGCTCGCCTTTGTGGTGGGCCGGTTTCGTCCTGACCGTCGCGGCGATCTTCCTGCAGCGCATCGCGGCGCAGCAGATGGCGGGCGGCTGAGCCGCGGCCACGGCACTTGATCGCAGGCGGCGAGTGGCGGCAAATGCCCGGCACGATCCCTTGCGCGTGAACGGGCGATGTCGATCCGTCTCGAAATCCGCAGCTATCGTGGCGGGGACCGCCATCGCCACGATTACAGCCAGATCCTGCTGCCGATGCAGGGCGCGATGCGGCTCGATGTCGAAGGACATCGCAGCGTCGTGTCGAGCCATTGCGTCGCCATCATCCCGCGCGAGCACGAGCACGATTTCGAGCCGACGCCCGATTGCAGCATGCTCATCCTCGATGTCGAGGCCGGGGCGATCGCCGGCGAGGCGGAGCCGGCCCTGCTGCGCGAGCGCCGGCCGTCGCTGACCCGGGTCGAGCCCTGGCTGTGGCGGATGTTCCGCCAGCTCGGCGCCGAGGTCGAGACGGGGGCGTGCCGGGCCGGCGATGCCGCCGGCCTGGCGCTGGCGGGGCTGCAACTGGTGGCGCCGCGCGCGATACCCCGCCCCGTGCCGCGTTCGGAAAGCCGCGTCCTCGCCGTCGCGCACGGGAGCGGGGCGGCGAGCGTCGCCGAGATGGCACGAGCGGCCGGCCTCGGCCAGAGCCGGTTTCATGCGCTGTTCCGGGCGACCACCGGGCAGTCGCCGAAGCAATTGCAACTGAGCAGGCTCTTCGACGAAGCTGCCGAACAGCTCGCCGCGACGGCGCTGCCGGTCGCGGAGATCGCCTACGGCCTCGGCTATCAGAACGCCTCGTCCTTCAACCGGCAGTTCAAGCGGCGTTTCGGCCTGACGCCGTCCGAATTCCGCGCCGCGCGCCGCGCTGTCCAGGGTCGGTAGGCGCAGCTTCGGTCAACTCGTTCGGAGCTTCGCCTCATCACGGCGGCGCGGGTGGTCGCTATGGTCGACGCGACGATGCCACCCATAAGGACCGCTCGCGATGAAGCTCACCGATTTCAAGGTTCTGACCTTCGACTGCTACGGCACGCTGATCGACTGGGAGACCGGGATCTGGAACGCGCTGCAGCCACTTCTGAGCGCCGGCCGGCTCGCCCTCGACCGCGAGGAGGCGCTGGCGCGCTTCGGCCGGCTCGAAACCGAGCTCGAGGAGGCGGCGCCGTCGCTGCGTTATTCGACGCTCCTCGCCGCCGTGCATGCCCGCCTCGCCAGGGACCTCGGCGTTCACATCCATGCCGACCTGAACGAGCGCTTCGGCGCTTCGGTACCGGATTGGCCGGCCTTTCCGGATTCCGCCGAGGCGCTCGCCTATCTCAAGCGGCACTACAGGCTGGTGATCCTTTCCAATGTCGACCGTGCCAGCTTCGCGGCGAGCAACCGCAAGCTCGGCGTCAGCTTCGACGCGATCTACACCGCCGAGGATATCGGCTCCTACAAGCCCGACCCGCGCAATTTCGCCTATCTGCTGGCGCATCTGGAGGCCGATCTCGGAGTGCAAGCCGGCGCTGTGCTGCACACGGCGCAGAGCCTGTTCCACGACCATGTCCCGGCGGAACGGGCCGGGCTGGCGCGCGCCTGGATCGACCGGCGCTTCGGCATGGCCGGGAGCGGGGCGACGCAGTTGCCGGAGACCCGGCCGAATGTCGACTTCCACTTCAAGAGCCTCGCCGAGCTGGCGCAGGCGCATCGCGAGGCAAGCGGCGACTGATCAGCCGCTGAAGCCGCCATCATCAAGGAAGCGCTGCTCCTCGGCCGTGCTCTCGCGGCCGAGGACCGCGTTGCGATGCGGAAAGCGGCCGAAATCGCGGATGATGTCGCGGTGGATGATCGCCCATCTGGTCGAGTCGTCGTCGCCCGAGGCCTCGCTGAGGGTGACGCAGCGCTCCTGGTCGGCGAGATCCTCCGAGTGCATGAACGGCAGGTAGAGGAAGCGGCGCTCCGGATTGTCGAAGGCCCGGTCGAAACCGCGCGCGATCGCGCGGCCGGCGACCTCACGCGCGAGCGCGTCGGCCGCGAAGGCGTGGGCCGAGCCGCGATGGAGTTTGCGCGGGAACTGATCGAGCAGGAGCAGGAGCGCATAGACGCCTTCCGGAGTCTCCTCCCAGTCCGAGAGCTCGCCGCGCGCGGCGGCATCCACCAGTGGCCGGAAGCGCCGGGCGATCTCGGCGTCGAAGGCCTCGTCCTTGGCGAACCATGTCTCCGGTCCGGCCGCGCGCCAGAAGGCGAGAATCTCGGCGGCCGCGGATGGGGCAGGCTGTGTCATGACGGGCTCCGGATCAGGCGTGTCTCGCGAAGATATAGGTGCCCGCGCGTCAGGTTGGCGATGAACTTTCGCGCCGGCGCCCTTGCGTCCCGGGAAGCCGTAGGGTAGATGCCAGAACCGTAACGTACGGTACTCCGGATCGATGAGCGACACCGCGACCCATAGCCAAGGCGAGGCGCTGAGCGAGCGGCAGCAGGCCGTGCTCGACGCCGTGCTGGCGCTGATGGTGGAGCAGGGCGACCAGCTCACCATGACCGCGGTGGCGCGGCGGGCCAGCTGCTCCAAGGAGACGCTGTACAAATGGTTCGGCGATCGCGACGGTCTGCTGACCGCGACCGTGCAGTGGCAGGCCTCGAAGGTTCGCGCCGACCATTACGATCGCACGCGGCTCGACGCCTCGGCGCTGCGCGACAGCCTGATCCGTTTCGCCGTCAACTGGCTCGAGGTGATCTCGAGCCCGACCTCGATCGCGCTCAACCGCCTCGCCATCAGCCATGCCGCGACGCATGAGAGCAATCTCGGCGGCATCGTGCTCGCCAATGGCCGCTTCGCCATCGGTGCGCGGCTGAAGCCGCTGCTGGAGGCCGGGCGCGAGGCCGGGCTGCTCGACTTCGACGATGCCGAGACGGCATTCCGCACCTTCTTCGGCCTGATCGGCCGCGATGTGCAGATCCGCTTGCTGCTCGGCGACGCGCTGGAGCTCGGGCGGGCCGAGATCATGCGCGACGCGGCCCGGGCCGCCGACCAGTTCCTCACCCTTCACGGGCGGCCTGACACCGCACCGAAAGCCTGAAGCAAGAGATCAACCCAAGGAAGGACGCCAGCCATGCGCGTTTATTACGACCGCGATGCGGACATCAACCTGATCAAGGGCAAGAAGGTCCTGATCGTCGGCTACGGCTCGCAGGGCCATGCCCATGCCCAGAACCTGCGCGATTCCGGCGTCAAGGACGTGGCGATCGCGCTCAAGGCCGGCTCGGCCACCCGCAAGAAGGCGGAAGGCGCCGGCTTCCAGGTCTTCACGCCGGCGGAAGGCGCCAAATGGGCCGACGTCGTGATGATGCTGACCCCGGACGAGCTCCAGGCCGACATCTATCGCGACGAGCTCGCCGCCAACATGAAGGAAGGCGCGGCGCTGCTGTTCGCGCACGGCCTCAACGTCCACTTCAACCTGATCGAGCCGCGCAAGGATCTCGACGTGCTGATGGTCGCCCCCAAGGGCCCGGGCCATACCGTCCGCTCCGAATATCAGCGCGGCGGCGGCGTGCCGACCCTGATCGCGATCCACCAGGACGCGACCGGCAACGCGCATGATCTCGGCCTCTCCTATGCCTCGGCCAATGGCGGCGGCCGCGCCGGCATCATCGAGACCACCTTCAAGGAAGAGTGCGAGACCGACCTGTTCGGCGAGCAGGTCGTGCTCTGCGGCGGCCTCGTCGAGCTGATCAAGGCCGGCTACGAGACGCTGACCGAGGCCGGCTACGCTCCCGAGATGGCCTATTTCGAGTGCCTCCACGAGGTGAAGCTGATCGTCGACCTGATCTACGAGGGCGGCATCGCCAACATGAACTACTCGATCTCGAACACGGCCGAGTATGGCGAGTACGTCACCGGCCCGCGCATCATCACGCCCGAGACCAAGGCCGAGATGAAGCGCGTGCTGACCGACATCCAGTCGGGCAAGTTCACCCGCGACTGGATGCTGGAGAACAAGGTCAACCAGACCTCGTTCAAGGCGACCCGCGCCCGCTACGCCGCCCATCCGATCGAGGAGGTCGGCGCCAAGCTGCGCGACATGATGCCCTGGATCAAGGCCAAGGCGCTGGTCGACAAGAGCAAGAACTGAGCGGGTTCCGGAGTTCGCACGCAGGTCGACCGCCCTGCCGAGCCGATTCCGCAAAAGCTCTCAAATATATGAAAAACAAGGGAACAGGCGCCAGCAGCGGCGCCCGTTTCGCGTTCCCGGGCGGGGCTGCGGGAACCGCTTCCGGCGGCAGGCGTTGATGCTCCAGTCGATATCTGCAGGAGCGTGCGATGACCGGCGAAGGCGAAACCCGGCGCAGGGCGATCGAGCGGTTGCACCAGCGCCATGCCCGTCACGGACTGGCCGATGTCGCCAAGCCGGCGTCAGCGGACGATTCGTTCCCCGTCCTGCTGCTGGCAGGCTTTCTCGCCGTGACGCTGCTGGCGAGCGTGCTGATGCGCGCAGTCGGCGGCTAGGCGGCCAAGGGAGGCGGAGACCGTCATGCAAGACGATGTGAGAGAGCGCGAGGCGCGCATGCCGGCCAAGGGTGGCGAGCCGGTTCCGCCGATGCAGGCCGATGTCCATTCCGACTCGGATCCGGCGGTGGAGACCGCGGTCGAGGCCAGGCAAGGCTTCCTCGACCGGCCGGTGCTGCTCGTCCTCGTGGCGGGGCTCGCGCTGGCGATGATCGGCTGGGTCTTCGCCGAGCTGGTCTACTGAGCCAGCGTCGCCTGTCACCCGTCATCAAGGAAAACGTTCGCGACGAAGCAGGCCGAAGCTCAACGGATGGAGGCGAGGATGACACCGATTCGTTCGATGCATGCGTCCCAATGGCTCCGGTTCACCAGCGCGCAGCTGGCGCTCGGGGCGTCTTTCGCCCTGCTGATCCTCATCGTCTTCGGCATGCTCTGAGGCGGCCGTAGCGCCGGGCCGCCGCGCTGTAGGCGTGCCGTTCGGCCGCGCCCGGACCCCGCCGGCATCGCCGCTGACAGAAGCTGTCACAGGCCACGAAGGATTCTGACAGCTCCTGTCAGCGCATGAGCGTCCTCTCCGTCATCGCAAATGACGGAGGCAGGTCGTGATCAGCATCATCATCGGATCGGCCAAGCCCGTGTTCGCGGTCGCCCTCGGCCGGTGTCTCGGCGCGATCGGCCGCTGGCTGCAGTCTCACCGGGAGCATCGCATCCTGCGCGAGATGAGCGAGCGCGAGCTGCGCGATCTCGGCCTCCGCGACAGCGAACTGCGCGACAGGGCGGCGGCACCTTTCCCGGGCGACCCGACCGGGATCATCTCGCTGGGTGCCGGGCGGCGGCGCGGGCTGGCGGGCGGGGCCAGCGTCGACGAGGCTCTGCGCGGCCTGGGCATGGGAGCGCCGGGCGAACGGATCGCGCGGGAGCCCGACAGCGCGGGCAGCGCCCGGGTGGTCCGCCTGCGGGCGGCCGAATGAGCGCCTGCGAGCGCTCATGGAAGGCCCTGCATGAATGCAAACGAGCCGGCCGCTGCCGCCGCCGGCTCGTCTGATCTGGTCGGATCGGATCAGAAGGTGACGTGATCCTTGATCTCGGCTTCGACATTGGAGGGCAGGACGCTGCGCTTCACAAGATCGTCGAAGTTCTTGAACTTGGCCTTGGCGCGCTCCTCGATGATCTTCTTCGAGCGGGCCTCGCCGATGCCCTTGAGCTGTTCGAGCTCGGCGGCGCTGGCGGTGTTGATGTTGACCTTCTTGCTCTGGGCCTGGGTGGCGGGCGCCGCCGGCTTCGCGGCCGGAGCCGCGGGCGCGGCGGGAGTGGTCACGGGCGCGGCCGGCTTGGCCGGAGTCGTGGGCTGCGTCGCGGTCTGCGCGAGCGCCGGGCCGGCGGCGAGGGCGAGCGCGGCGAGGCCGGTGGCGAAACGGGAGATGGTCATGGCTTGGACTCCTGTTTAAGTCCTGCCCGGGGGAGCTGAGCTGCGCGGATGCCGGGCCGTCCGCGCCGCCGCGCCGGTGGCGGACCGGATGATCCGGTCCAGGCGCGATGGCAGGACTTTCGGCCGGTGCGGCTGAACGCGATCTGAGAGGCTCGTTCAGCCGGGGTTGTGGCTTTCGCCGGGTTTTCGCCGCGTTTGCGGCCGCTACTTCCCGGAGATCTGCACCATGAATTCGGAGAAGCGGCCGGCGCCGTAGATCAGGCCGAAGCCCCAGGCGAAGGAGGCGGCGAAGTTCGCCAGCTGAAACGGCCAGAACGGCATCTTCACGATCCCGGCCACCAGCGCGATCACGGCCCGGATCGGCCCGAAGAAATGGCCGATCGCGATCCCGAGCACGCCCCATTTCTCGAAGAAGTCATGGCCGCGCCGGAGCAGCTCCGGGTTATCGCGGAGCGGCCAGTGGTGACCGACGCGAGGGCCGAGCAGCAGGCCGACCCAGTAGGAGACCCAGAAGCCGGAGGCCGCGCCGAGCGCCGCGGCGAGCGAAAGCGGCACGAGGTTGAGACCGGAAGCACCGGCGATGGCGCCGAAGGCGGTGAAGAACACGGTGGCAGGCACCAGCCAGGAGAGGACGGCGACGCATTCGCTGAAGGCGATCAGGAAGACGATCGGCAGCGCCCATTGCTGATTGAGGCGCATGAACTCGACGAGACCATGCATCCATTGCTCGAGCTGCAGCATCGGCTAGCGGTTCTCCGGCCGTTCTCGTAAAAACTCCACCGGGAGCGATACAGCAGAAGCGCCGCGTTTTCGCCAGCTCCGAGGCGCGCCCCGTATCGCTCACGGGTTGCCTTCGCCGGGTGATCGCCTAGTGTTCGCGGCGAACGGAGACGAGCCGCGTGCGCCGGAACGGCCGCGACGGCAGGGGACGGGATATCCATGGAGCCCAAGGTCAGCCGGCCCGCCGATGCGGGCGCGGCAGCGGAAACGCCGGCGGTCAGGCTCGCCGGCATCGACATCACCTTCCATCTCAAGGGCGCAGGCCGCTACCAGGCGGTGAAGGGCATCGACCTCGCGGTCGCGCCGGGCGAATTCGTCTCGGTGGTCGGGCCGACCGGCTGCGGCAAGTCGACCCTGCTCAACGCCGCGGCCGGCCTGCTGACGCCGTCCGCCGGCAAGGTCGCGATCTTCGGCCAGCCGCTCTCGGGCCTGAACCGCCGCGCCGGCTATCTCTTCCAGCAGGACGCGCTGATGCCGTGGAAGACGGCGCTCGACAACGTCAAGGTCGCGCTCGAGCCGATGGGGGTCTCCGACGCCGAAGCGGACAAGCGGGCGCGCGACTGGCTCGGGCGGGTCGGCCTGCGCGCCTTCGTCGAGCGCTATCCGCACATGCTCTCCGGCGGGCAGCGCAAGCGCGTCGCCCTCGCCCAGATGCTGATCCGCGATCCCGAGATCCTGCTGATGGACGAGCCGTTCGGGCCGCTCGACGCGCAGACCCGGCAGATCATGGGCAATCTGCTGCTCGACCTCTGGTCGAGGGACCGCAAGGCGCTGATCTTCGTCACCCACGATCTCGAGGAGGCGATCGCGCTTTCCGACCGGGTGGTGGTGATGTCGGCAGGCCCGGCCGCCGGTATCGTCGCCGATTATCGCGTGCCGCTGCCGCGCCCGCGCGACATCGCCGAGATCAGGCTGGAGAAGGCCTTCCACGAGATCCACCGCGACATCTGGGCCTCGCTGCGGGTCGAGGTGCAGAAGGCCTATGCGATGGGCGAGGGCCGCGAGCTGGTCGGGGAGGGGAATTCGTGAACCGCATCAAGCTCCTGTCCCTGCAGGTCCTCGTCCTGATCGTCTTCCTGGCGATCTGGCACGTGATCAGCAGCTACCCGATCTTCGGCGAGGTGAAGACGATCCAGTTCTTCTTCTCGACGCCGGGCGAGGTGCTCGCCCGTACCTGGAAGCAGCTCACCGGGGCCGACATCTACTGGCATCTCGGCATCACCCTGACCGAAACGGTGCTGGCCTTCGCGATCGGCTCGGCCGCCGGCATCTTCTTCGGCTTCGCCTTCGCCCGGAACGCGCTGCTGGCGGCGGTGTTCGATCCCTATATCAAGGCGGCGAACGCCCTGCCGCGCGTGGTGTTGGCGCCGATCTTCGCGCTCTGGTTCGGGCTCGGCATCTGGTCGAAGGTGGCGCTCGGCTTCACGCTGGTATTCTTCATCGTCTTCTTCAACGTCTACCAGGGCGTGCGCGAGGTCTCGCCGACGGTGCTGGCCAATGCCCGCATGCTCGGCATGAACGAGCGCCAGCTTTTCCGCCATGTCTACTGGCCCTCGGCGCTGACCTGGATGTTCTCGTCGCTGCACACCTCGGTCGGCTTCGCGCTGGTAGGCGCCGTGGTCGGCGAATATCTCGGTTCGTCGGCCGGGCTCGGCTACAAGATCCACGAGGCCGAGAGCGTCTTCGACGTCACCGGCGTGTTCTCGGGCATGCTGATCCTGGCGATCTTCGTGATCGTGATCGACGCGCTCGTCACGCTGGTCGAGAACCGGTTGCTGGTCTGGCGGCCGGGGCAGAGCTCGACCACGACGACCTGACTAGCCGTCCTGGCCCGGCCGGGCCCCGAGCATCCGCGTCAGCTCGGCGAAGCGCGGCATCAGCTCGTCGCGCCGGCGCAGATGGCGGTCGATCTCCGCCGGCGGCCGGCCTGCCTCGCCGCCGCTCTCGCCTTGCGCGACGGCGCCTTGGAAGGTCTTGTCGAGCGCATAAGCCGCGGTCCTGTCGCTGATGAAGGCGAGTTCCTGATGCAGCGCCGTGTATTCGTTCATCAGCTTGAAGCGCTCTTCGAACCTGATCAGCCCGGCGAGGTCGTCGGCACCGGCGCCCGGCGGCTGCGCCTCGTCGCGCGCCTGCGCCAGAACGGCCCGGGCCTGGTCGGAGAGGTCGAGGATGACGGCATTGCTCCGGGCGGACGCCGCCGATCCCGGAGTGGCACGCGAATGGCCGGCGCTGTCCTCGGCCGGGACATGCGGCGACGGCGACTGCCCGAGCGCGGCCGCGGAAGTCGCGATGCGGGTCGCCACAGCGCTCACCATGGCCGTCTCCTGTTTCGTCCGTCCTGGTCGAAAGCCGGTTTCGAGGCGTCATCGAGGGGGCACGCGGCAGCCAGTGTGGAAGGCCGGGTTTAACAAGCGTTGAATCTTTCGCGTCGCTTCCTCTGCGGTCAGCCTCGCCGCTACGCTTGCCCAGCCCGCGGCGATGCGCCTATCCTCGCCATGAAATCGCGCCCTTCCCGAAGCGCGTCATCGATCGACCGGAGGAAAATCAATGGCTTTCACCCGCCGCACGGCGCTCGCCGCGCTCGCCTTGGCCACCGCGCTCGGGATCTCGCCGGCCTTCGCCCAGACCGCCGAGAAGCCCAAGCTGACGCTCGGCGTCGGCGGCAAGCCGCTGCTCTATTACCTGCCGCTGACGGTCGCGGAGAAGAAGGGCTTCTTCAAGGAGCAGGGGCTCGACGTCGAGATCAACGATTTCGGCGGCGGCGCCAAATCGCTGCAGGCGCTGGTCGGCGGCTCGGTCGACGTCGTCACCGGCGCCTATGAGCACACCATCCGCATGCAGGCCAAGGGCCAGGACATCCGCGCCGTGGTCGAGCTCGGCCGCTTCCCCGGCATCGTCATCGCCGTGCGCAAGGACCTCGCCGGCAAGGTCAAGTCGGCCGCCGACTTCAAGGGCCTCAAGATCGGCGTCACCGCCCCGGGCTCCTCGACGGCGCTGACGGCGCAGTACGCCATGGTCAAGGCCGGCCTCAAGGCGAGCGATGCGCCGATCATCGGCGTCGGCGGCGGGGCCAGCGCGGTCGCGGCGATGAAGCAGGGCCAGGTCGACCTGATCTCGCATCTCGACCCGGTGATCTCGAAGCTCGAAGCGGACGGCGACGTCAGCGCGCTGATCGACACGCGCACCGAGGCCGGGACCAAGGCCCTGTTCGGCGGCGCCAACCCGGCGGCGGTGCTCTACCTCAAGAACGACTTCGCCGAGAAGAACCCGGTGACGACGCAGAAGCTCGTCAACGCCTTCGTCAAGGCGCTGAAATGGCTGGAGACGGCGAAGCCCGAGGAGGTCGCCGACCTCGTCCCGGCCGAGTATCATCTCGGCGACAAGCCGCTCTATCTGCGTTCGGTGAAGAATTCGCTGGAGAGCTATTCGCGCACCGGCATCTCCTCGCCGGAGGCGATGAAGAGCATGTACGACGCGCTCAAGCTGCTCGATCCCGAGCTGACCAACTCGAATGTCGACCTGAGCAAGACCTTCATCGAAACGTTCGCCAAGAAGGCGGCGGCGGGGTCCTGATCGGCTTCGTCCCGTTTCTTCCGAGAACGATGGCGCCGCTTCGTCGCGGCGCCATTTCTTTTTGCGAGCGGTCGAACCGAACGCTGGACTCGCCGTCGCGACGGCGCGAGGATGTGTAATTGACGCTAGGAGAGGCCAGATGACCGAGCACTCCTCCATCAAGAGCGTGATCGAAAAAGCCTACGAGGCGCGCGTCAAAGGCGACCTCGACGCGCTGATGAGCTATTTCCATCCCGATTGCCGTTTCCAGCTGATGGGAGCGGCGGACCGCGAGGCGATCTGCCGGCCGCAGGAAGGGTGCGTGGCGGTGCGCGGCCAGATGGCCGATCTCATCGGCGCTTTCACCTTCGCCAATTTCGAGACGCTCGACGTCGTCGTCGAGGGGGATCGGGCCGCCTATCACTGGCGCGCCGATGTGACTTTCGTGCCGACCGGCCGCACCGAAACCTTCCAGACGCTCGACCTGCTCGCCTTCGAGAACGGCAAGGTGCGCAGCATCGCGCAGTTCACCGACACCGCGAGCCTGGCGCGGATCACCGCCGCGGCCCACTGAGCGGATCCGCTCATCGCAGCCATCACCGCTTTCGATTTGCGGCGAGGCCGGCGGAGGGGCTAGACCTTGCCCTCCCGCCGCGAGCCTGCCCGCCGATGAACATCCTCTCGATCCAGTCCCATGTCGCCTATGGCCATGTCGGCAATGCCTCGGCCGTGTTCCCGATGCAGCGCCTCGGCGTCGAGGTCTGGCCGATCCACACCGTGCAGTTCTCGAACCACACCGGCTACGGCGCCTGGAAGGGCCGGGTCTTCGACGGCGCCACGATCGACGAGGTGATGGAGGGCATCGGCGAGCGCGGCGTGCTCGCCCGGTGCGACGGCGTGCTCTCCGGCTATATGGGCTCGGCCGATATCGGCCACGCCATCCTCTCGGCGGTGGCCAAGGTCCGCGAGGCGAATCCCAAGGCGATGTATTGCTGCGATCCGGTGATCGGCGATGTCGGCCGCGGCGTCTTCGTCCGGCCCGGGATCCCCGAATTCATGCGCGAGCAGGCGGTGCCGGCCGCCGACATCGTCACGCCGAACCAGTTCGAGCTCGAGCTGCTCACCGATATCGAGATCCGGACATTGCCGGATGCGCATCGCGCCGTCGAAGCGCTGCGCGAGGCCGGCCCCAAGGTCGTGCTCGTCACCTCGCTGCACACCAACGAGACGCCGTCCGACGCGATCGACCTGATGGCGGCGGACGGGCAGGGCGCCTTCCGGGTGCGCACGCCGAAGATCGACCTCAACATCAACGGCGCGGGCGATGCGATCGCTGCGCTGTTCTTCGTGCATTACCTGCGCGACGGCTCGGCGGCGAGCGCGCTCGGCAAGGCGGCGTCGTCGATCTACGGGCTGCTGAGGCGAACCAAGGAGGCCGGCTCGCGCGAGATCCTGACGGTGGCGGCGCAGGACGAGTTCGTGACGCCCTCGCAGAGCTTCGCGCCCGAGGCGGTCTGACAGGCATGAAGCTGCGCCTCGGCACCTTCAACGTCGAGAATTTGCTGACGCGCCACCGCTTCGAGGCGGGCGGGCGTGGCGAGACGGCGGCGGCGATGTCGCTGTTCCATTTCCCGCGCACCGAGGAGCGCGACGCGGTCGAGCGTTCGCTCGCGGTCGCGCTCGAGGACGACAAGCGCCAGATGACGGCGCTCGCCATCGCCGAGGCCGATGCCGACATCTGGATGCTGCAGGAGGTCGATTCGCTGGCGAGCCTGCAGGCCTTCTTCGCCAATTACGTCCACCGCATCGCCGACCATCGCTACGGCCATTTCACCCTGCTCGACGGCAATGACCGCCGCAACATCGAGATCGCCTTCGCGGCGAAGCGCGACCTCGCCCAGCCGCGACAGCTCAGGGCGCGCTCCCACAGCGCGATGAGCTTCGCCGAGGCCGGCGCCTTCTCGCCGGAGATCGCCGCCTTCGGCATCGAGCCCGGCGACAAGGTCTTCGCCCGCGACTGCCTCGCGGTCGAGCTCGATCTCGGCGACCGCCGGCTCACCCTGTTCGGCTGCCATTTCAAGTCGATGGACAATGGCCGCGACGACGGCCGGCAGGCGACGCTGCCGATCCGCCGCGCCGAGGCGCTCGCGGTGCGAAAGATCGTCAAGGACTGGTTCGGTCGAGGCTGGCGCGCGGCGAACTGGGCGATCCTCGGCGATCTCAACGGCTTCAGGATCGGCCTCGGGCCGCTCGCGGCGCCAGTCGACGAGGGCGACAGCGGCATCGAGCCGCTGCTGGAGAAATTCGCCGTCGATCCGATGGCGAGCCTGCCGCCGCACGAGCGCTGGACCCATTTCCGGCGCTACTGGTCGGAAGAGCGCCAGAGCCTGGTCGACAGCCATATGCCGCTCGATCATATCCTGCTGTCGCCGGCGCTGGCCGTGGCCAATCCCGAGCCGGCGATGCAGATGATCCGGCGCGGCCTGCCCTATCGGGTGCCGCTCGATCCGCGCGAGGCCGACCGTTCCATGGCCAAGCTCGCCCTGAGCGGGGACCGCTATCCCCGTGTCGGCTGGGACCGGCCCAAGGCCTCCGATCACTGCCCGGTGACGATCGACCTGACGATCCCGAAGGAGACCGCATGACGCGCCGCTTCGCCACGCTCGACGTGTTCACGACCAGGCCGCATGCCGGCAACCCGCTCGCCGTCGTGCTCGACAGCGAAGGGCTCGACGGCGCGGCGATGCAGGCGATCGCCCGCGAGTTCAACCTGTCGGAGACGGTCTTCGTCGCGCCGCCGGCCGCGTCCGGGAATCGCGCCGCGATCCGCATCTTCACGCCGGGACAGGAACTGCCCTTCGCCGGGCACCCGACGGTCGGCACCGCCGTGCTGCTGGCGCTGCGCGACGCGGCGGAGGGGCGCGGAGCGGACCGGCTCGTGCTGGAGGAGACGGTCGGGCCGGTCGATTGCGCGGTCGCGCCCGTCGACCACCGCATCGGCCGGGCGACCTTCACGCTGCCCCGGCTGCCGCAGCGCCTGGAGCTGGCGATCACCGAGGGCGATCTGGCGCAGGCGCTCGGGCTGGCCGCTGCCGATCTCGGCTTCGACGGGCACCGGGCCAGCCTCTTTTCCGCCGGCGTCCCCTTCGTCTTCGTGCCGGTCGCGAGCCGGGCGGCCGTGGCGCGGTCGGGGCCGGCCGGCGCGGATTTCGGCCGGATCATGGCTGGCGCGCCGCATGGCAACGCCGTGGTCTATTGCCGCGAGCCGGAGGAGGCCGGGCATCACTACCATGTCCGGATGTTCTGGCCGGAGGCGGGGATGGTCGAGGACCCGGCGACGGGCGGCGCGGCGGCCGCCTTCGCCGGCGTGATCATGGCGTTCGACCGTCCCGGCGACGGCACGCATCGCTTCGTCATCGAGCAGGGCTACGAGATGGGTCGGCCCTCGCAGATCGAGCTCACCCTGACGGTTGCGGGCGGCGCCCTGGCCGCGGCGACGATCGGCGGCGCGGCCGTGGTGATGAGCGAGGGCGTGCTGCTGTGACGGGTCATGGCATCGTCGACGGGGCGATCGTCGCGCTCGAACGCGTCGAGGCGCGGGTCGAGCCGTTCGACTGGGCCTTCGCGCGGGAACAGGCCGACGCGATCGCCGCGCATTGGGCGAAGCTCACGGTCGGCAAGCCCGCCATGTTCAACGGCCGGATCATGCTGCAGCATCGCGCGGCGATCGTGGACGGCGTGTTCCGCGCCGGCTATTTCGGGGCGGACTATGCCGCCTTCCTGGCCTGGCGCGATTTCGGGCTGCCGCCGCCGGCGATCCGCAACGGCTTCGCCATGGCGGCCCTGCGCGCGGCGGACGGGGCCTTCCTGCTCGGCCGGATGGGCCCTCACACCGCCAATGCCGGCAAGGTCTATTTCGCCGCCGGCACGCCCGACGAAGAGGATGTCCGCGCCGACGGCACGCTCGACCTCGCCGGCAGCGTCACTCGCGAGCTCTGCGAGGAGACCGGGCTGGCGCTCGACGAGATCGCCGTCGAGGAGCGCTGGACGGCCGTGATCGTGCCGGGCCGCGTCGCCTTCATGCGCCCCGTCGCCATCGATCGCGAGGCGGAAGGCGCGCGGGCGCTGATGATGGAGCGGATCGCGCGGCAGGAGGAGCCGGAACTGTCCGACATCGTCATCGTCCGCGATCTCGCCGATTGCGCGGCCCATGACATGCCGCCCTTCATGATCACCTACCTCGCCCATATCTTCGAGGAGGAGTGATCCTCTCCTGGATCGCGGTCGTCCCGCACAAGCGGCGAAGCCGCGCCGATCCGGGATTCATTCCTGAGCCTCTCCAAAGAGGTTCAGGCATGGGTCCCGGGTCTTCGCTTCGCTCCGCCAGGCACGACCAATCTGTTCGACTGATGCAGCAATGCTGAAAGGCCAGCCCATGACCGCCTCCGAAATCCTTGCCCTGCCCGCCGGCAACCCGTTCGGGCGCGCCTGGGAGACGCCGTTCGGCCTGCCGCCCTTCGCCGCGATCGAGCCCGAGCATATCCGCGAGGCCTTTCCCGCGGCGCTGGAGACGCACCGGGCCGAAATCGAGGCGATCAAGGCCGAGCGGGCGGCGCCCGACTTCGCCAACACGATCGAGGCGCTGGAACGGGCGGCGCGGGGGCTGAGCCGGCTCGGCGGCGTGTTCTACAACCTCACCGGGGCCGACACCAACGAGACGCTGCAGGCGATCGAGCGCGAGATGTCGCCGGTGATGTCGCGGCACTGGTCGGCGGTGATGATGGACGAGGCGCTGTTCAGGCGCGTCGACGCGGTGTTCGAGCAGCGCGGACGCCTCGGCCTCGATGCCGAGCAGATGCGGCTGCTGGAGCGGACCCATCGCGGCTTCGTCCGCTCGGGCGCCAAGCTGTCGGGCGAGGCCAAGGCCAGGCTCGCCGCGATCAACGAGCGCCTGGCCGCGCTCGGCACCAGCTTCGGCCAGAATCTGCTCAAGGACGAGGCGAGCTACGCCCTGATCATCGAGGACGAGGCCGAGCTCGAGGGCCTGCCGCCCTTCGTCGTCGCGGCGATGGCGCGCGCCGCCGCCGATCGCGGCCAGGCCGGCAAGCACGCGGTGACGCTGGCGCGCTCGGTCATCGAGCCTTTCCTGACCTTCTCGACCCGGCGCGAGCTGCGCGAGCAGGCCTTCGCCGCCTGGAGCAAGCGCGGCGAGAACGGCGGAGAGACGGACAATCGCGCCATCGTCGCCGAGATGGTGAGCCTGCGGGCGGAGAAGGCGAAGCTCCTGGGATTTGCGACCTTCGCCCATTTCAAGCTCGACGATTCCATGGCGAAGACGCCGCAGAACGTGCGCGACCTGCTCGAGCTGGTCTGGAAGCCGGCCCGCGCCCGCGCCGGCCAGGAAGCGGCCGAGCTGTCCGCGCTCGCCCGGGCCGAGGGCGAGAACGGGCCGATCCGCCCGTCGGACTGGCGCTTCTATGCCGAGAAGGTCAGGCAGAAGACCTACGCGCTCGACGAGGCGGTGCTGAAGCCCTATCTCCAGCTCGACAGGATCATCCACGCCGCCTTCGACGTCGCCGGCCGCCTGTTCGGCCTCGCCTTCGAGAGCCGTCCGGAGCTCTCCGGCTACCACCCCGACGTCCATATCTGGGAGGTCAGGGAGGCGGAGACCGGCCGCCATATCGGCCTGTTCCTCGGCGACTATTTCGCCCGGGCCTCGAAGCGCTCCGGCGCCTGGATGAGCGCCTATCGCGGCCAGCGCAGGCTCGACGGCGAGGTCCGGCCGATCATCGTCAACGTCTGCAATTTCGCCAAGCCGGCGGAAGGCAAGCCGGCGCTGCTCTCGATCGACGATGCCCGCACGCTCTTCCACGAATTCGGCCATGCCTTGCACGGGCTGCTCTCAGACGTGACCTACGGCTCGCTCGCCGGCACCTCGGTCTCGCGCGATTTCGTCGAATTGCCCTCGCAGCTCTACGAGCACTGGTTCCTGACCAGGGAGGTGATGCGGACCTATTGCCGCCACGCAGAGACGGGCGAGCCGATCCCGGACGCGCTGATCGAGAAGATCAGGAAGGCGCAGACCTTCAACCAGGGCTTCGCCACGGTGGAATACACCTCCTCGGCGCTGGTCGATCTCGCCTTCCATTCGCTGGAGGCGCCAGCCGAGATCGATCCACTCGCCTTCGAGGCGAAGGAGCTGGCCCGGATCGGCATGCCCGCCGAGATCACCATGCGCCACCGCACGCCGCATTTCTCGCATGTCTTCTCGGGCGACGGCTATTCGGCCGGCTATTACAGCTATCTCTGGTCGGAGGTGATGGACGCCGACGCCTTCAACGCCTTCATCGAGGCAGGCGACGTCTTCGCCGCCGAAGTCGCCGGCCGGCTCAAGCGCTACATCTATTCGGCCGGCGACACGCGCGATCCGGCCGAGGCCTATACGCTGTTCCGCGGCCGCCTGCCGACGCCGGACGCGCTCCTGGAGAAGCGCGGGCTGGCGGGGTAGGCTGAGAGCGTCATGCTCGGCGCAAGCCCCGAGCATGACGTGCTGCCGTCACGGATAGCCGAACTTCGTCCGCGTCGCGCGGATCTGGGATATCGCGCCGGCCTCGTTGCCGGCGGCGCAGCTCCTGCGGGCCGTGTCGATCTCGGCACTGACGCGGGTATGGACGCCCTTGGTGGTGTGGCCGGTGGCGAGATCGTTGTCCATCACCGCCTGGAAGCGGTCGACCTCGCCGCCGCAGCCCGTGCCGGTCGGCATGCGGAAGGTGTTGGGGGTGACGCCGGTCGGCGCCTGCTCGGGCGAGGGCGCCGGCGGCGGGGCCGCCGTCTGGCAGGCCGCGAGAGAAAGACCGAGGGCGGCGGCAAGGAAGGCGGCGCGCATGGACGGAATCCCGACGAGAACGGTGCCCGGACCATGACCGATTCCCCGTCGAGCGCCAACGGCGCCGGCTTGCGCACGAACGTTCAAGACCTGGGAGGCTTGCCTTCCTAGGCTGCGATCCGGTAGACAGTGCCAGTCGATGAGAGGACTATCGTGGCCGCATCCGCCACCCATGCCGAGAGCCAGAGCCGCGCCGCCGCGCGGAGGGCCGGCATGTGCGCTTCGTCGCGCGCTCCCTCGCTTCCTGGTCAGCTGCTTCTCCTTACCTGCCCCTGAGGGCCGGCCGGGCATGCATGCCTGGGCGCTCAGGGGATGGTGGAAACAGACCTCAGCCTCACGCGCCCGCCGGAACCGAAAAGCGGGCGCCCCGACCAGGGACCAAGACCATGAGCAATGCCAGCACCGCCGCGTCCGCCAAGGACCGGGTCCTGATCTTCGACACCACGCTGCGCGACGGCGAGCAATGCCCGGGCGCGACCATGACCTTCGAGGAGAAGCTCGAAGTCGCCGACATGCTGGACGCGATGGGCGTCGACATCATCGAGGCCGGCTTCCCGATCGCCTCGGACGGTGATTTCGAGGCGGTCTCCGCCATCGCCGGCCGGATCAGGCGCGCCGTCGTCGCTGGCCTCGCCCGCGCGATCCCCGCCGACATCGCCCGCGCGGGCGAGGCGGTGCGCCATGCCGCCCGGCCGCGCATCCACACCTTCGTCTCGACCTCGCCGATCCATCTGCAGCACCAGATGCGCAAGAGCGAGGAGGAGGTGCTGGAGATCATCACTCGGACGGTGACGCAGGCGCGCGATCTGGTCGAGGACGTCGAATGGTCGGGCATGGATGCGACCCGCACGCCGATCGACTATCTCTGCCGTGCGGTCGAGGCCGCGATCAGGGCCGGCGCGACCACGATCAACCTGCCGGACACGGTCGGCTATGCGACGCCGGACGAATACCGCGCCATGTTCAGGGCGGTGCGCGAGCGGGTACCGAACGCCGACAGGGCGATCTTCTCGGCGCATTGCCATAACGATCTCGGCCTCGCCGTCGCGAATTCGCTGGCGGCGATCGAGGGCGGGGCGCGCCAGGTCGAGTGCACGATCAACGGCATCGGCGAGCGCGCCGGCAACGCGGCGCTGGAGGAGGTCGTGATGGCGCTGCGGGTGCGCGGCGACGTGATGCCCTACGACACCGGCATCGACGCGACCTATCTGATGCGCGCCTCGAAGGCGGTCTCGACCGCCTGCTCCTTCCCGGTGCAGTACAACAAGGCGATCGTCGGCCGGAACGCCTTCGCCCATGAGAGCGGCATCCACCAGGACGGCATGCTGAAGCACCAGCAGACCTACGAGATCATGACTCCGGCCTCGGTCGGCGTCACCAAGACCTCGCTGGTGATGGGCAAGCATTCCGGCCGCGCCGCCTTCCGCTCCAAGCTGAAGGAGATGGGCTACGAGCTCGGCGACAACCAGCTGGAGGACGCCTTCACCCGCTTCAAGGCGCTCGCCGACCGCAAGAAGCATGTCTACGACGAGGACATCGAGGCGCTGGTCGACGAGAATCTCGCGACCGCGCATGACCGGGTGAAGCTGGTCTCGCTGACGGTGATCGCCGGGACGCGCGGCCCGCAGCGCGCCATGCTCAAGCTCGACATCGACGGCCGGGTCGCGGCCGAGGAGGCCGAGGGCAACGGCCCGATCGATGCGGTGTTCAACGCGGTCAAGGCGCTGGTGCCGCATGAGGCGGTGCTGGAGCTCTACGACGTCCACGCCGTCACCGAGGGCACCGACGCCCAGGCGGAGGTCACGGTCCGCCTGTCGCATGGCGGCGCGGCGGTGACCGGCCGCGGCGCCGATCCCGACACGCTGGTCGCGTCCTGCAAGGCCTATCTCGCCGCGCTCAACAAGCTGGTCGCCCGCGGCAGCCGCATGCACGCCCAGGCGGCGGAGTGAGCGGGGGCGGGGCAGGGAGCGCGGCCGCCGTCTCGACCTGAGATGGCGGCGGACGCCATGGCGCCGCCCGCCCATCTCCTGATCGCATCGCGCGAGAAAGCTATTCCTTGCTCGCGACACGATCGCTAGTCTTGCCCGGTGCTGGATCCGGGGGGCTGCATGAGGCGCTGGCGTCGGCTGTCGTGGTCGTCGGTCCTGGTCGTTTGCCTATATGGCACGGCCATGCCGGCCTTGGCCGATGTCCGGCAATCGCCCGACAGCGCGACCGAGTTCTGGGGCGAATGCAGCTCCGACAGCGCGGATACCGGCATGCGCATCGACGCGTGCAACAGGGCGCTCGGGCTTGAGACGCATCCGGCGCGCCGTGCCCTCCTGCTGGTCGCGCGCGGCTGGCAGAAGCGACGCGGCGGCGACCGGAACGGCAGCCTGCGCGATTTCGAGGCCGCCCTGAAGATCGTGCCGGGAAGCGATGCGGCTTTGCGCGGGCGAGCCGTGATGCTGTCGGATCTCGGGCGCTATGACGAGGCCGAGCGCGCCTTCACGGCGATGCTGGCCGACGACGAGACGCGCCCGCTCCTCTACCTCGATCGCGGCCTGGTTCGTCGCCGGGCCGGCCGGCGCGAATCGGCCCTCGCCGATTTCAATGCGGCTCTCCAGATCCAGCCCCGCTATGCCGATGCGCTGGTCCAGCGCGGCCGGCTGGCGCTGGAGGGACGGGACCATGCCGCCGCGCTCGCCGATCTCGAGGCGGCGACCGGAATCGATCCGAAGGATACCGCGGCGCTGTACTGGTATGCGCAGGCGCTGAGCGAGAAGGGCGATCTCGACGCCGCCTTGCTGGCGTTCAACCGGCTGGTCGGGATCGAGCCGCAGGATGCCGGCAACTGGCTCCAGCGCGGCCGGCTGCAGGAAAGGCGGAGCGATCACGCGGCAGCCCTGCGCTCCTACGATCTCGGTCTCGAGCGAGCACCGAAAAACGGCGAGCTGCTGTTTCGCCGAGCCTATGTACTGTCCATGCTTCGTCGGGACGATGCGGCGATCGCGGCCTACGGAACGCTGCTGGCGGCCCATCCGCGGCAGGCCTCCGGCTACGGAAACCGCGCCTGGCATCTGTCGCAGAAGGGCGACCGGGCCGAGGCGATGCGCGATGCGGACCGCGCGATCTCGCTCGATCCGCGCAACGGGCAGCCTCACTACGTCAAGGGGCTGATCCATTTCGAGAGGAGGGACTACCGCAAGGCCCGCCGTGCGCTCGACCGCGCCGTGGCGCTCGGGCATGACACGACGGAGGCGGTCAATCTGCGCGGCCGCATCGCATTGGGCCTGAAGCGCCACGACGAGGCTGCGGCCGATTTCGACGAGGTGATCAGGCGGGCGCCGGCGGCGATGTTCGGCCATTACAATCGCGGCCTGACCGAGAAGCTGCGCGGACGCTGGGCGGAGGCGCTCGGCCATTTCGGCAGGGCTCTCGAGGCCGAGCCGGGCGACCCGGATTCCACGCGCCAGCGCGACGAGATGCTGGTCAAGCTCGGGCGGGAACGGGAGATCTGGCGCATCCGGCTGGTCGAGGCCGCCTCCGCCGTCAGGCGAGCGGTGCGGGCCGCGCGGGACCAGGCTTCGGCCAGCGCCGCTCAGACGGGCCGCGAACGTCTGCGCAGGCTGGACGACAGGCTGGAGCTCGATCCTTACGACGATGCGGCTCGGCTCGAGCGGGCGCGCCTCCTCGCAGCCTCGGCGGAGGGCCGGGCCCGCGCGCTCGCCGACGTCGAGCACCTGCTGCGGAGCCATCCGCGGAATGACGACGCCCGGCTCGAACGGGCCCGCATCCACTATGACGAGAAGCGCTATCCGCAGGCCGCCGCCGATGCGGAGCGCGTTCTGGAGCAGGCGCCGAAGCATGCGGACGCCTTCTTCTGGCGGGCGCGGGCGCGGGCGGCGCTCTCGCAGGACGCCGAGGCGGTAGCCGACTACACGAGCGTGATCTCGCTCGCTCCCGGATCGAAGCCCGCCCGCTTCAATCGTGGATTGCTGCACCGCAAGGCCGGCCGGCTGGCGGAAGCCGAAGCGGATTTCGAGGCGGCGATCAGGCTGCGGCCCGAGCAGTCGGATTCCTGGCGCTATCGCGGGCTCGTGCGCCTGCAGCAGAAGCGCTTCGCCGAGGCGAGGGCAGATCTCGAACAGGCCTTGCGGCTGGAGCCCGACCATGTCGGCGCGACGATCGATCTCGGCAACGCGCTCTATCGGAGCGGGGATTACGAGGCCGCCATCGCCCTTCTGACGCAGGCGATCGAGCGCGGGGTCACCAGCGTGGTGATCTGGAACAACCGCTGCTATTTCCACATCCTGCGGCGGCAGTTCGATCTGGCCCGCAGCGATTGCGCCGAAGCCCTCAAGCTCGACCCCCAGCGGGCGACGACCCTCCACAGCCTGGGCGCGATGAGGATGCACGAGGGCGATCTCGACGAGGCGCTCGCCTATTTCGACCGCTCGATCGCGCGCGATCCGAAGAGCGCCTTCGCCCATTTCGGGCGCGCCATCGCCCTTCTGCGCAAGGGCGAGGCGGAGCCGGCGCAGGATGCGTTCGCGAGGGCGCGCGCGCTCGATGGCGAGATCGACGAACGCTACCGGGAGCTCGGACTGGAGTATTGAGGCGCGCCGGCCGCCACTGTTGTGGAGGCGGCACAGCGGCGGCTTTTTTGCTTCGCCGGCGCAGCGGCCACTGGACCTTTGCGGGCCTTTGCCGATCTCATGATCCCGGCTGGGGAGCCATGAGAGATGCCGTCATGAAGCTGCTGCGCCTGCGCCTGATGTCGCTCGGAGCGCTCGCCGTGCTCGGCGCCCAGCCTGTCGCGGCCTATGCGCCCGCCTCGCCGCCGGAGCGGGCCGAGCGCGCGCAGGAGCGCGTCCGCATCTGCATGGGCGCGATCGAGGCCGGCGGCAGCGAGCGGCGCGCGGCCTGCGACGAGAGCCTGAACAGCGAGCTCAACCGCGCCGTCCGGGCCGATCTGCTCGCCAGCCGCGGCTGGCAGTCCGAGGCCGAGCATGCCCTGAAGGAGGCCCTGCGCGATTTCGACGCCGCGCTCAGGGCGGTCCCGAATCACCTGGCCGCGCTGCGCGGGCGGGCGCACACGCTGTCCGAGCTCGGCCGCCATGCCGAGGCCGCGGCGCTGATCGAGCGGGCGATGGTCATCGGGGGGCGCGCGACCCTGCTGGCCGACCGGGCCCTGCTGCGCGAGCGAGCCGGCGATATCGCCGGCGCCCGTGCGGATCTCGACGGCGCCATCGCGCTCGACCCGTCCAATGGCTGGGCGCGCGGGACACGGGCGCGCTTCCTGCAGGACGAGGGCGAGCACGAGGCGGCCCTGGCCGATCTCGACGCGGCGCTCGCGATCGAGCCCGGCGTCACCTCCTATCATTATCGCCGCGGCCTTTCATTGGCCGCGCTGGCCCGGCCGCGCGAGGCCATCGCCGCCTTCGACAGCGCCATACGGCTCGAGCCGCAGGTCGCGCAGGTCTGGTTCGAACGTGCGCGGGCCTTCGAGGCGCTCGGTCATGACGGGCCCGCCCTCGGCAGCTATGGGCGGGCGCTGCGGCTCGATTCCCGGCACGAGGCGTCGCTGTCCAGGCGCGCCTTTCTCCTGCAACGCACCGGCCGGGCGGAGGAGGCGGTCGCCGCCTATGGCCGGCTGCTGGCGGTCCGGCCGGACGCGGTCTTCGGCCTGAACAACCGCGCGGGACTGCTGGCCGGGCTCGGCCGGCGCACGGAGGCTCTGGGCGATTTCGACCGCGCCGTGGCGCTCGCTCCCGGCGACGGCAACGCCCTGCGCAACCGGGCGCAGCTCCTGCTCGCGCTCGGCCGTAACGATCTCGCCCTGCGCGACCTCGACCGGGCAGGTCCCGGCCGCGACGCGGCGCCCTGGCACGGCATGCGCGGCGATGCGCTGCTCGCGCTCGGCCGGCCGCTGCCGGCGCTGGAAGCCTATCAGGCCGCGCTCGTGCTGAGGCCGCATGACCGGGCGACGCTGTTCGGGCTCGGCCTGGCGCATGAGGTCCGCGGTGACCGGAGCGCGGCCGCCGCCGCCTATGGCGCGCTGCTCGCCGTCGATCCCGAGCACGAAGGGGCGCGCGAGCGTCGCGAGGCGCTGCTGCCGGCGCTCGGCCGTTCGATCGAGGTCTGGCCGGCGCGCCTCGCCGATCTGCTGCGGGAGGCGCGGCACTTCTACCAGCAGGAGCGCTCCGCCTTGCGCGCCGCCTATGACGCGCTGCGTCCACCGCCGGCTCCGGCCGCTCCGGTCCCGGCGAATCCGGCCGCGCTGCTCGATGCCGCCCTGGCGCTCGACGCCTTCGACGTGCCGCGGCTGATCCGCCGGGCGCAGTTCGGCATCGGCCAGCCGGCGCGTGAAGCGCAGGCCAGGGCTGATCTCGCCACCGCGCTCACGCTCGAGCCGGACAATCCGGCGGCCCTGGTGCAGCGCGCCCGGCTGAACCATCGCGACGGCGCCTTCGCCGCGGCGCAGGCCGACGCCGAAGCGGCCCTGCGCAGCGAGCCGCGCTCGGTCGAGGCCCTGTTCCAGCGGGCTCGGGCGCTCACGGCGCGCGGGCAATTGGGCGCTGCGTTGAAGGCCTATGACGATGTGGTCGCGGTCGCGCCCGCCAACGCCGCGGCCCTGCTCAACCGGGCCCTGCTGCTGCAGCGCGCGCGCGAATACGAGCGGGCGCTGGCCGATCTCGACGCCGTGGTCGCGGCCAACCGGGCCGATCCGGATGGCTGGGTGGCGCGGGCGGCGCTGCGCACCGCGCTCGGCCAGACCGATGCGGCGATCGCCGATTTCGACCGGGCCCTGTCGCTCGACGCGCGCCTCGGACAAGCCTGGTACGGCCGCGCGCTCGCCCATCAGCGCCGCGGCGACGCCGCGGAAGCGGCGGCCGATCTGGCGCGGGCGCGCGCGCTCGACGCCCATGCCGAGGAACGCTATCGCGCCTTCGCCGGGATGCCCTGAGGCGCGGCCTCAGACGGGCCAGCCGCGATCGGGCTTGATCGTCGCCAGCACGAAGGAGGAGCGCATGTCGGCGATGCCGGGCAGCGTCAGCAGGCGCTGCATGGCGAACTCGCCATAGGCCTCGATGTCGCCGGCGACGATGTGGACCAGCAGGTCGCATTCGCCGGTCATCGCCTGGCAGGAGATCACCTCGTCGAAGGATTGCAGCTTCTCGATCAGCTTGGTGCGCCAGTCCGGATCGGATTGCGAGAGCTTGACGAGAGCATAGGCCTCGACGCCATGGCCGAGGCTGCGGCGGTCGATCAGGGCGCGATAGCCGGTGATGACGCCTGCCTCTTCCAGCGCCCGCAGGCGGCGCAGGCAGGGGGAGGGCGCCATGCCGATCGCCTCGGCGAGCGCGGCATTGGTCTGCCGGCCATTGCGCTGGAGCGCCCGCAGGATGCGCCGGTCGGTCTCGTCGAGGCGGGACGGCTGCTTTACGGAATGGGGCATGATCGGACCTCATCCGGGGAGAGATGGTCCGATCATGGCTGCTCTCGGAGCGCTGGCAAGGAGAAAGGCAGGATATGACCGCCGGCCGGGCGCAGAGTGTGGCGCAGCATTGGGAGGTGCGCCATGACCAGCGATCCCTTCATCCGGTCGGGACTGAAGCCGCATGAGATTCCGGCCGACCATGTCGTCGATCAGCGTTTCGACGCCTATTCCGCCGCCGACCACCAGACCTGGTCGCGGCTCTATCGCCGCCAGTTCGAGCTGCTGAGCGGCAGGATCTGCGACGAATATTTCGCCGGGCTCGCCGCGCTCGGCATCACGGCCGACGGGATCCCCGATTTCCGCCAGATGAACCGCACATTGGAGGCCGCGACCGGCTGGACGGTGGTGGCCGTGCCCGGGCTGGTGCCGGATCGGGTGTTCTTCACCCATCTGGCGCAGCGGCGCTTTCCGGCCGGCTTCTGGATCCGGCGCCCGGAGGAGTTCGACTATATCGAGGAGCCGGACATCTTCCACGACGTCTTCGGCCATGTGCCGCTGCTGATGAACCGATCCTATGCCGATTTCGTCGCCGCCTATGGCGAGGCCGGGCTGCGCTATGCCGATCCGGCCGATCTCGCCCGGCTGGCGCGGCTCTACTGGTACAGCGTCGAGTTCGGCCTGATCGAAACCGGGGCGGGGCTGCGCATCTTCGGCGCCGGCATCTCCTCCTCGCCGGGCGAGACGGTTCATGCGTTGGAGAGCGACGAGCCGAACCGCATCGCCTTCGATCCCGTGCGGGTGATGCGGACGCTCTACAAGATCGACGATTTCCAGCAGACCTATTTCGTCATGTCCGGCTTCGACGCCATGCCCGATCTCTCGCCCGGGCCGCTGGAGGCGGCGATGGCGAGGGCGCGCGCCCTGCCCGAGCTCGCCGCCGACGCCGTGCTCGCCGAGGACAGGCCGATCGGGGGCGGCGAGCGCCGGAGGCGGCCGGCGGCCTGACCCGCCGGATCGAGGAAGCGCGCTGTTTGCGGTGGACGGCGCCTGCCTCTCGCTTGGCGCGAGCCCGATTCTTGCCACTATTCCCCTCCGGTGCGCGCAGGCGCGTTGGCTGGGAGCGGGACGATGGCTGGCTATTTTCCGAACTGGACGCTGAAGACCTCCGGCGAAGTCATGCCGGACGAGCGCCTGCCGACCGGGCAGACGATCATCGCCGGCCTGCAGCACGTCGTCGCCATGTTCGGCGCGACGGTGCTGGCGCCGATCCTGATGGGCTTCGATCCCAATGTCGCGATCTTCTTCTCCGGCATCGCGACGCTGCTCTTCTTCGTCATCACGGGCGGGCGGCTGCCAAGCTATCTCGGCTCCTCCTTCGCCTTCATCGGCGTAGTCATCGCCGCAACGGGCTATGCCGGCAGCGGCCCGAACGCGAACCTACCGGTCGCGCTCGGCGGCATCATCGCCTGCGGCGCGGTCTATGCCGCGATCGGCCTCGTCGTGCAGGGCGTCGGCACGCGCTGGATCGAGAGGCTGCTGCCGCCGGTCGTCACCGGGGCCGTCGTCGCCGCGATCGGCCTCAACCTGACCGCTGTCGCGATGAACATGATCTCGGCCAGCGCCTACACCAAGTGGATCGCGCTGTTCACGGTGGTCGCGGTGGCGCTGATCGCGGTCTATGGCAGCGGCCTGGTGCAGCGCCTGCCGGTGCTGATCGGCGGGCTCGCGGCCTATATCCTCTATGCCGCGACGGCGACGAGCTTCGGCGCGCCGCCGGTCGATTTCGGCAAGGTCGCGGCGGCAGCCTGGTTCGGCCTGCCCAATTTCGTCGCGCCGGTGTTCGACGCCAGGGCGATCGCGCTGATCGCACCGGTCGCGATCATCCTGGTTGCCGAGAATCTCGGGCACATCAAGGGCATCTCGGTGATGACCGGGCGCAATCTCGACGCCCTGATCGGGCGCGGCTTCTTCGCCGACGGCCTCGGCACGATGATCGCCGGCTCCGGCGGCGGCACCGGCGTCACGACCTACGCCGAGAACATGGGCGTGATGGCGGTGACGCGGGTCTATTCGACCCTGGTCTTCGTCGCTGCCGGCGTGATCGCCATCCTGCTCGGCTTCTCGCCCAAGTTCGGCGCGGTGATCGGCACCATCCCCGTCGCGGTGCTGGGAGGCCTCGCCGTCGTCGTATTCGGCCTGATCGCCGCGACGGCCGGCCGGATCTGGGTCGAGAACCAGGTCGACTTCGCCGCGCCGAAGAATCTTCTGACGGTGGCGACCGCGCTGATTCTCGGCGCCGGCGACCTCAAGCTGCCGATCTTCGGCTATGAGCTCGGCGGCATCGGCACGGCGACCTTCGCCGCGATCGCGCTCTATCACCTGCTCGACCGCCGCAGCGCGGCCTGAAACCGCGCGCGAGAGAGAGCCCGCCGCGCGCCTCGTGGCGGGCCTCTCCCTGTCCCTGCACGGAGCGGGCGGGGAGCGTCTCCAACAAGTTTGCATATTTCTGTCGCAAACGGGTGGACAGGGGCGGGGGTGTTTGCTACATCGCCGCGCGTCGGGACGCGGTCCACGCCTCGCCGGCAACGTCTTCGTGGCGTATGGGTGATTAGCTCAGTTGGTAGAGCAGCTGACTCTTAATCAGCGGGTCGTAGGTTCGAGCCCTACATCACCCACCACGGACGCAACTGCCTGAACGGCGGATTTTCCTCTCCTCACAGAGTTCTGAGCCGGGCTGCTTCGAAGGCCGGCGGAGTCTTGTGCAGGCCGGCCTGCAGAATCGTGCCGGCGACGACAGGCCGCCCCCGGTTCTCCCATCCTTGCCGGCCGAGCCCGGCAGTTCCCATCTAGTACACGACCGTCGCGACGATGGTGTCCGCATAGGCCCCGGGGGAGGGCGTCGGCTGCGCCGGGACGCGGCCGTGGATGGTGACGGTCTGGGCCAGTCCCGTGCCGGTCCCGGCGAGCGTATCGACTCCGAGCGTGCTGCCGAAGGGCAGCGCCCGGGCGGCGTCGCGGTAGAGCCCGTAGGTGACGAATTCGGCACCTTTCGACATGCGCCGCTGGGTCGGGTCCGTCGCGCCGGCGAGGCCGCCGTCGAGGCCGATCTGGTAGGCGGTCCCGCTGGTGCAGGTCGGGGTCAGGGCGGCCGCGGCGTCGCGCGCGCTGGCGAGGATGGCGACGGAGCCGAAGTCGAGATTGCTGGTCGTCACCCGGCAGGTCGGCGGCACGGTGGCGCTGACGCTGAAGGTCGTCGTCTGCGCATTGGTCAGGAGGTTGCAGCCGAGCAGGAACGACACAAGCCCGAAGCGGATGCGGGCGTCGACGCCGGTGAAGGTGCTCGTATAGGTCAACGGCGCGGCGGTGGGCTGGCCGCCATGGACGCGGCCGGTGATGATTTCCGAATGGCTGCCGCTTCCGCCGGCCGAGAGCACGATGTTGAAGCCGACGGGATTGGCACCGCCGCCGGCCCAGGCGCCCGAGCCCCAGGGCGTCATGCCGCTGCCATAGAGCCCGTAGCGCAATTGCTGCGCGCCGTTGACCATGAAGCGGTTCGTCGCATCGGTCGCGCCGCCGGAGCCAGGGCCGAGATCGATGCAGATTCCGACGAGTTGCAGCGGCAGGCCGGTGCAGCTGACGGTCGCCGTCGCCGTGGTGTCGACCTGGGCATTGGCGGTGACGTCGACCGGCCCGAAGACCATGGGGGTGACGCTCAGCGAGCAGGATTGCGCCGCGGCAGGGGCTGTCGCTGCGAGCAGGCCGGCCAGGATGAGCAGGGCGCAGGCCACGATGTGGTGAAGCGGCGATCTCATCGGCATGGCACCGGTCCGATCGTGACCTGCACCCCTTCCCTGGGAGCGAAGGGAAAGCGGGCGCTGCATTCGCCGTCGGCGAGGCGGACGCGGATCTCGTTGTCGGCGCCGAGCCCTTCGACGAAGGCGCGCCCGTCATAGCCCACGACGAGATCGGGAGCCGGGCTCGCGACCCCACGCAGCCCGGGCTGGAGCGCGCCGCGCGAGCCGGCCGGCAGCGGTTTGCCGTCGCGCCCGTGGAGCACGACGATCGCGGCGTCGACGGCTGAGCGCACCGCGAAGTCGACGATGATGCCGGCCCTGTCGGGCGGCGCCGCGACCTCCTGGGTCGTCTCCGCCACGGCGGTGACCGGCAGGCCGCGCGCGTCGATCGCGATCCGGTTGGACTGATAGGAGCGCAGATTGGGGATCAGGGCCGTGCCGCCGGCGCCGGTGCGGGCCACGACGCGGTTCTCGTGGAGGACGTCGACGCCGGGGACGCCGACCTTGGCGATGGCGAAGGCGTCGTCGATGCGGTTGGCGAGGAGGAGGCTGCCGCCGGCTGCGACCAGGGCGCCGTCGAGCTGCGCCGAGCCGGCGACGCGCCCGGCGCTCTGCTCGACTGCGCCCTCGACCTGTCCGTAATCGCCGCGATAGGCGAGGGAAGCCGTGCGACGACGCTGGCCGCCGGCGCCTTCGACGTCACGCAGGCGCCAGCCGATGCTGCCCGGCTCCTGCTGGATCGGCTTTGCGATGTCGGCGGCCAGCGCCCAGGCGCCGCCGGAGCGGGTGAAGCCGGCGGAGGAGGTGATGTTGCCGCCGAACGGGAAGGACAATCCGGCGAAGACGCCGGCCGAACCGCCCGACACCAGATCCGCGAAGACGGTGACGTAGAACGAGCCGCCGCGCGGCAGCGGCCGCGAATAGCTGGCATTGACGATGCGGCTGGTGCGGCCGCCGACCTCCCTGAGCTGGGCGAAGCCGAGATTGAGCCCGCCGCCGAGCAGCGGCGCCGGCAGGCCGACGGAGACGCGATCGACGGCGCGCGGCGGCAGCTGCAGCCAGGACCAGCCGCGCGCATCGGTCGCGGCGCCGGTGTCGGCCAAAGTCAAGGCGAGCGTGCCGAGTGCGGCAGGCGAGGCCGTCGCGGAGGCGAGGTCGTGATAGTCGCCGAAGCTGCGCTGGCTCGAGGCGAAGACAGAGACGTCGCCCAGGCGGGTCTCGAAAGCGAAATAGGCCAGGCCGCCGGCCGCGCCGCCGCGCCAGCTCCCCGCGCCGGCGGCGCTGACGAGCCCGAGCGGCCCGAGCCCGATGACGGCGCCGGCGCCGGCATTGCCGAATGCGCGCGCCGCCTCGCCATGCGCCATCAGGGTGAGGCGATCGCTCAGCCCGTAGCGCACGCTCCCCGAGCCCGCGGGCTGTTCGGCATAGAGGCTGGAGCGCAACCCGTATTGCAGGCGCGGCATGCCGATCTCGGCGGAGAAATCGCTGAGGCCGGGCCGCAGCAGCTTGCCCGAGACGGCGAAGGGCAGCGTGGTCTCGCTCTGCTGGCCGGAGGCATCGCGCAGGACGACGCTGGCATTGCCGTTACCCGACAGGATGGGCAGGTTGTTGATGCGGAACGGCCCGGCATCGACAGGCTGCGACACCGTGCGGATGCCGTTGACGAAGACGTCGACCGTCGAGGGCACGGCGGCGCTGCCGTCGATGCTCGGCAGGGGCAGGGTGACGAGATCGGGCCGCAGCCCGAAATTGCGCTGGATCTGCAGGCCCCCCAGGCGAACCGGGCGGGTCCAGGCCAAGCCCCCGGAAATGGTATCGCCGGCCCGGTAGGTCAGCAGCGCCGCAGGGTCGGAATAGCTCCAGGTGGTGTCGAGCCGCAGGATGTCGGCCTTGTCCGCAGCGAGCGAGCGGTTGGCGACGATTCCGCTCTGCGACAGCACGCCGAACGGGCTGAAGACGCGCCCGTCCAGATTGGCGGAGAGGCTGGGATAGCGCCAGACCTCATGGAATTGCGCCCCGCTGGAATTGGCGAGGAGCGTGTAGTTGAGCACGGCGCCGGTCGTCGCCAGGCCCGTCGCGGGCGTCGTGTCCGGCTGCGGCGTCGCATCGTAGATCTTGCGCATCCGAAGGGCGTCGGGAGCCTGCAGATCGATGCGCTGCCGGGCTTCGTCGTAGCGATGGCTCAGCCCGGGGATGGCGCCGAGCGGAACCTCGTCCTCGGGCCGGAAGTGCTCGGGAACCCTGATGCCGAGCTCTTCCAGTTCCTTGCGGCGCGCCGACAGCGCGCCCGTCTCGCTCTGACGGAACGCTCCGATGAGGCCGATCGCCTGGCCGCCCAGGGAAACGTCGAGCTGAAGATCGCGGGCGCGGCCTTCGGTTGCCGCAGCGTTGCAGAGCGCCAGCAGGGAGTCGGCGTTGATCAGCAAGACCAGCTGCCAGCAGCTAAGGCGTCGCTTGGACACGTGCGGCCGCATTGAAGGGACCGGTTTCGCCTGAGCCGCTGATCGAAACCCTGCTGCCAGGGCGCGGCAGCGGCCCCGTGGCTGGAAGCGGCCAGCTCATCGTGCCCTGTCCGAGCGCGTAGCCGACCAGGCCCTTGCTGGCCCCCACGACCCGGCCCGACGCATCGCGGATGCTGACGGCGGAGAGCCGCAGGCGGGCGTCGCCATGATTGCGGGCATTGAGCACCAGGCGCCGACCCTGCGTGCTGACGCCCCAGGTCAGGTTCGCGGGCGAGGTGCCGCGACTTGCGAAGAAGACCGGGACGACATGGCGCAGCACGAGCGAGACCGTGCCGCTGCGCTGCTGCGGCCGAGGCAACTCGTCGATGACGAGGCGGTACGCCTCCTCGCCGGCAACGGTTCGGCGCACGGTCCGGACCACGCGCACCGTGTAGTCCTGGCGGGCGCGCAGCTCGACGAAGGGCGGGCTGGCGACGACGTCGCCGGTCGGCTCGAGCCGTTCCTCGCCGCCGGCCTGGACCCAGCGATAGACCCTGATCTGCGCCGTGATCGGCTGGGTGTCCGTGTTGCGGAGCGTGATCGTCGTGGCGGAGCCCGCGGCAGGGACATCGAGCAGCACCGGTGCGACCTGCAGCGAAGCGGCCGATGCCGTCGTCGTGGTGAGGCCGCAGGCGACGGCCAGGGCGAGGCGGGCTCTCATGGCATCTTCCTCCGGTGACGGGCGCGGTTCGTCGTCGGCCACGGCTTCGTGGCCCGTCCGCGCGGATTTTCTCGAAGATCTCCGTACGAAGCCGGCTCGGCCAGCCGTGGTCAGTAGGTGACTGTTATGGTGATCGTGTCGGTGTAGAGGGCGGGGCTGGGGGTGGCCTGTGCCGGCACCCGGCCATAGACGGTATAGGCCTGAGCCGCGCCCGAGCCGGTTCCGGCGACGGTGTCGACCCCGATGGTTTCGCCCCAGTTCAAAGTCCGCGCGGGGTCCCGGGACAGGGCATAGTTCACCAGACCGCCGGCGCCGCTCATCTGCCGCGTCGTGACGCCGCCGCCGTTGAGGCCGGCATTGAGCCCGATCGTATAGGGCGTCGTGGCGGTGCACTGCACCGTGACGGTGCTGGTGGAATCGATGCTGGCGCTGAGGACGCCGACATTCCCGAAATTGAGATCGGTGGCGCTTGTGATGGTGCAGGCCGCCTGGATATTGATCAGGACCTGGAAGGTGCTCGTCGCGGTCGCGGCGCTCGCCTCGCCCGCCAGCATGCCGATGAACAGCACGATCCAGGCCGAGCGCATGCCTTCCTCCGTTTATTGCTGCCGGTGATGGTCAGTCGTAGGTCGTTCTCTCAATTCAGCCCGTTCTCCAGGTTCAAGGCTAAGTCGACGTGGTTAACCGATGGTTAATGACGCAGATGGAGGTGGCGGCCAACTTGGAGCCGGGCAAGCCTTCGGCGGCCGGTCTCTTGCGTGTCGCCCGCGCCGGCCGCCGGCCGGCGCGATGACTGCTCGAAACGCTGTGAACAGGCGCGAGGTCTCGATCCGCCCGGCGAGCCGATGCCGCCGCCGTCGGCCCGTGCGGCGAAAGGCCCTGGCCGGTTGCCCTGGAAGGCGTCTGCTTCAGGCGGCGAGGCCGCCCTGCGATCCGCGGTCGCCGCGCAGCATGTTGCGCAACTGGTAGGCAAGCGCGACCGGTGCCGGGAAGCGTTTGCGGCAGAAGGCGATCTTGCGGACATAGGAGTCGATCCGCCAAGTCGCCCAGGTCTTGCCGGCGAAATAGGCGATGTCGCCCTGGCGCAGCACTCGCTGCGAGCCGTCCTGCGCGGTGACGTGGACCTCGCCTTCGAGGATGACGACGGTCTCGTCCCAATCGAAGAACCAGCGGAACTCCCCGGCGGTGCAATCCCAGATCGCGGTGGAGGCGGCGTCGTCGCCGGCGCGCGAATGCAGGCCGACCCGTGCGACGGGCTCTCCGGCGATAATCCAGGACGGCTCGATGGGCGAGGGCTCCATCGGCAGGTCGTCCGGGGCATGCGCCACCAGCGGCGCCTGCTCGGCCACCGTCGCCACCGGGATCTGCCGCAGCATCAGCGCGGCCGCCCCGGCCAGCATCATCTTCAAGGCCATCTCTTCCTCCCCGTCATCGCGCGGATCGTAGAGGAGGGGCGTAAAGACGGGCCTTCGGGAATCCCTCGCATTTGTCGGCATCCGGACACGGCTCCGGTAACCTTCCCGAGCCGCGCTCTCGCGGATGCCGCCTTCAGGTATGGCCGACGGCGATGACGGCGTCGGCGAAGGCGGCCGGGGCCTCCTGCGGAAGATTGTGGCCGACGCCGCCGTCGATCGTCCTGTGCCGGTACCAGCCGGAGAATTTTCCGGCATAGCTCGCAGGAGCGGGGTGCGGCGCGCCATTGGCGTCGCCCTCCAGCGTGATGGTCGGCACGCGGATGTTCGGGAACGCGGCGAGTTGCTTCTCGAATGCGTCGAACCGAGCTTCGCCCTGCGCCAGGCCGAGGCGCCATCGGTAGTTGTGGATCGAGATCGCCACGTGGTCGGGGTTGTCGAAGGATGCTGCGGAACGCGCGAAGGTCTCGTCGTCGAAACCCCATTTCGGCGAGGCGGTCTGCCAGATCAGGCGGGCGAAATCCCGGGTGTTCCTAGCATAGCCGGCTGCGCCGCGCTCGGTGGCGAAATAGTATTGATACCACCATTGCAGCTCGGCCTTCGGCGGCAGCGGAGCCTTGTTGAGCTCCTGGCTGCCGATGAGATAGCCGCTGACCGAGACCAGGCCATTGACCCGCTCCGGCCAGAGCGCCGCGACGATGCAGGCGGTGCGCGCGCCCCAGTCGCAGCCGCCGAGCAACGCCCTGTCGATCCGCAACGAGTCCATCAGCGCGATGACGTCGACGGCCAGCGCAGCCTGCTGGCCGTTGCGCGGTGTGTCCGGCGAGAGGAAGCGGGTTCCGCCATTGCCGCGCAGGAAGGGCACGATGACCCGATGACCCTTGGCCGCCAGAAGCGGGGCGACATCGACATAGGTGTGGATGTCGTAGGGCCAGCCATGGAGCAGGATGACGACCGGGCCGTCGGCAGGGCCCAGCTCGGCATAGGAGACACTGAGCACGCCGGCGTCAATCCGCTTGAGCGGGCCGAAGGAGGACAGCGCGGGCGATGCAGCCGATGCCGGCCGGCCGAGGCCGAGCCCGGCTGCGGCGATCGCTGTCGTCATGGCGCCGACAAAGAGGCGGCGGCTGGGATCGATAGTTTCGCGGCCGCCGGTGGCGTGGGTGCGGCCGCTGTCGAGAATCTTGTTGAGCCAAGACATGACGAGCTTCCCTCTGCAAGTTAAGTCGCATCCGATTTAATCGGATGCGTGTTGTATGACCGCACCCAAGCGGATGTCAACTGTTCCGATTTAATCGGATGCGATATATATCGGTGTGACGATAGCGCTCTCACGACGAGGCATGGCATGGCTGCTGAAACCCAAGATTCGGAGGTCCCCAGGCTGGCGGATTTCCTCTGCTTCGCGATCTATTCGGCCAACCTCGCTTATGGCCGTGCCTACAAGCCGATCCTCGACGAACTCGGGCTGACCTATACCCAGTACATCGCGATCATCGCGCTCTCGGAGGAGGACAATCAGAGCGTCGGCAGCCTGGGCGAGAAGCTGTTCCTGGAGTCGAACACGTTGACCCCGATCCTGAAGAAGCTGGAATCGCTCGGCTATATCCGCCGTCAGCGCGATCCGGCCGATGAGCGCCAGGTGCGCGTCAGCCTCACGCCGGAGGGCCGCAGGCTGCGCGAGAAGGCGCTGCCGATGAACCTGGTGGCGGCCGCCGGGCTCGGTGCGGATTTTCCGGTGGTGCAGAAGGCGGTGGTCAGGCTGCGCAGCAATCTGCTCAAGGCGGCGCGCGGGCAGGGGACGAGGGCCGTCGAAGTGGCCGAGGCCGAGTAGGTCTGCCATTGCCGTCACGGTCGGGCTTGTCCCGACCATCCACGTCTTCTCGTCCTTCGTCGAATGCGGTGTTCAAGACGTGGATGCTCGCCACAAGGGCGAGCATGACGGAGTCGAGATAGGTTGCTGCTACCTGAGGCTCAGGCCACGGCCTTCGCCTCGTTGCCAGCTTCAGCGCCTTCGAGATCGGCCATCGCCGCCGCGACGCCGCCGCTGTGATGGGGCACGCCGGCCGCGGCGAGGCCCATCTCGACGCCGGAGAGGGCACCGAGCAGGCTGAGTTCGTTGCATTCGCCGAGATGGCCGATGCGGAAGACCTTGCCGGCGACCTTGCCGAGGCCGGAGCCGAGCGAGATGTTGAACTTCTCCAAGGCGATCCTGCGGAGGCGGTCGGCGTCATGGCTCGGCGGCATCAGCACGGCGGTGAGCACCGGCGATTGCTCGGCCGGATTCTCGCAGAGCACGTCCAGCCCCCAGGCCCGGACCGCGGCGCGGCAGGCGCGCGCGAGGCGCTGGTGGCGGGTAAAGACCTGGTCCAGCCCTTCCTCCTGCAGCATGGCGAGCGCCTCCTTCAGCCCGTAGAGGAGGTTGGTCGCCGGCGTGTAGGGGAAGAAGCCGCCGGCATTGATCTTGATCATCTCCTGCCAGTCCCAATAGGAGCGCGGCAGCGTATTGGCCTTCGAGGCCGCCAGGGCCTTCTCCGAGACGGCGTTGAAGCCGAGGCCGGGCGGCAGCATCAGCCCCTTCTGCGAGCCGGAGACCGTGACGTCGACCTGCCATTCGTCATGGCGGTAGTCGACCGAGGCGAGCGAGGAGATGGTGTCGACCATGAACAGGGCCGGATGGCCGGCGGCGTCGATCGCCTTGCGGATCTCGGCGACGCGGCTGGTCGCGCCGGTCGAGGTCTCGTTGTGGACGACCATCACCGCCTTGATCCTGCGGGCCTTGTCCTCGGCGAGCCTGGCCTCGATCGCTGCCGGATCGGCACCGCGGCGCCAGTCGCCGGGGATGAAGACGACCTCGATGCCGAAGCGCGTGGCGATGTTCTTCCAGAGCGTGGCGAAATGGCCGGTCTCGGCCATCAGCACGGCGTCGCCGGGGGAGAGCGTGTTGACGATCGCCGCTTCCCAGGCGCCGGTGCCGGAGGAAGGGTAGATCAGCACCGGCTGCGTCGTCTTGAACACGGCCTTGCTGCCGTCCAGCACGGTCCTGCCGAGGGCGGCGAACTCGGCGCTGCGATGGTCGATGATCGGCATGGCGATGGCGCGCAGGATCCGGTCCGGAATCGGGCTCGGGCCGGGAATGTGCAGGAAGTGACGCCCTTGCATGATGGTCTTGTCCTCCCCTGAGGGTCTCAGCGCCTCGAGCCGGATCCGATCGGTGAATCCGTCTCTCAATTCCCTGTGCAGAGACCGTGTTTCGGTCAGCTTGCCTTGGAAGCCGACCGAAGCGGGCGCCAGCATCAGTCTCTGTCATTTTGCATTCATTTTTTGGAAGATCAATCTCGCTCTGGTATGCTGATCGTCGATGATTGCGCTCGACAGCGGGCGCGGGCGAACCTAGCGATGGGGCATGAGCGAGCCAATTCTCGATATGGTCGACGAGTCGAGCCCGGCGCCGGCCGTGGCGGCGAAGCCGGCCGCCTCGCTGCATGAGGGGCTGCTGGTCGCGCTCCGCGACTTCATCGTCGAAGGCAATCTCGCCGACGGAGCGCGCGTCCCGGAGCGGGCGCTGTGCGAGCGCTTCAACATTTCCCGCACGCCGTTACGCGAGGCGCTCAAGGTGCTGGCGGCGGAGGGGCTGATCGAGCTCCTGCCCAATCGCGGCGCGCGGGTGCGCGAGCTCAGCCCGGAAGATGTCCGCGAGCTCTTCGACGTGATGGGCGGGCTCGAGGCGCTGGCGGGGCGCCTGGCCTGCGAGCGGATTTCCGAGGCCGAATTCGCTGAAATCGAGCGGATGCATCACGACATGTACCGCTTCTACCTGCGCCGTGACATGCATGGCTATTTCCACTGCAACCAGGCGATCCATCTGGCGATCGTCGCGGCAGCCGGAAACGCGACGCTGGCGGCGACCTATGCCAGCCTGGCCGGGCGGATCCGGCGCGTGCGCTACTCGGCCAATCTCGCCAAGGATCGCGACCGCTGGGGCGAGGCGATGCGCGAGCACGAGGCGATCCTCGATGCGCTGCGTCGGCGCGCGGGCTCGGAGCTCTCCGACATCCTGTTCCTGCATCTGCGCAACAAGCGGAAGGCGGCGCAGGCTTCGGCAGGGTGAGGCTGTCGTCATTGTGCGGCGTCATGCTCGGGCTTGTCCCGAGCATCTCGGCAGCCAGTGTCGTCTTGTTCCGAGATCCGCGGGCCTGCGCTGCGCTTCGCCCGAGAATGACGGCATTCGCCGTCGACAATTCGCGCTCCTGAAATTTCGGATTGAATGCAAAACTTTTTGGGCTAAGGTCCCTCACCAGCGCCGTCAGAGCGCATCGTCAGGAGGGAGCGATCATGAAGCAGCATTGGCTGGCCGCGACCGCGATTCTGGCCGCCGGCATCGGGCAGGCGGCCGCCTGGGAGCCGAACAAGCCGATCGAGATCGTGGTGCCGTTCTCGGCGGGCGGGGCCTCCGACCAGATGGCGCGCACGATCCAGGGCATCATCCAGAAGCACCAGTTCACCAGGCAGCCGATCATCGTCGTCAACAAGCCGGCCGCCGGCGGCGCCGAAGGCATGCTCGACATCCAGAAGTCGGCCGGCGACGCGCACAAGCTGATCACCACCTCGAGCGGCATCTTCATGACGCCGATGGCGACCAAGCTGGCGCTGAACTGGACCGACTACACCCCGGTCGCGATGCTGGCGCAGGATTCCTTCCTGCTCTGGGTCAACGCCAAGTCGCCCTACAAGACTGCCGGCGACCTGATGACGGCGGCGAAGAGCGCCAATCCGCCGATGAAGATCGGCGGCACCTCGTCCAAGCGCGAGGACAATCTGCTCGTCTTCGCCATGGAGAAGCAGGGCGGCGTGAAGTTCGCCTATATTCCCTATACCTCCGGCGGCCAGGCTTCGACGCAGCTGTCGGGCGGGCATGTCGAGGCGACCACCAACAACCCGGCCGAGGACCTCGCCAACTGGCGCGGCGGCGCCACGCGACCGCTCTGCGTCTTCTCCGAGCAGACGATGGTCTACAGCGAGAAGGTCGCGGACGGGCAGTCCTGGGCCGACATCCCGACCTGTGCCTCGCAGGGGCTGAACGTCAGCTACCAGATGCTGCGCGGCATGTTCATGCCCGGGAAGGTCAGCAAGGAGCAGCAGGCCTTCTATGTCGACCTGTTCAAGAAGGTCTCGCAGACGCCGGAATGGAAGGAGTATCTCGCCCGCAACGCGCTGGCGCCGGACTATCGCGACGGCGAGGCCTTCGTCGCCTTCCTGAAGGCCGACGAGGCGAAGCACGAGAAGCTGATGACCGAGGCCGGCTTCATGGCGAAGTGATGCTGGAGCCGCAACGGCGCCTTCGTCGTCATGGTCGGGCTTGTCCCGACCATCCACGTCTTGGCGTCACTGGTCGAAAGCGGCGTTCAAGACGTGGATGCTCGCCACAAGGGCGAGCATGACGATCTGGAATGGCCGGGTGTTCATGGTTCCGGACCTGTCCCGGACGGCGAGCGGGAGTGATTGATGTCATTACCTTCCGAAACCGAAGCACCTGAACCTGGCATCGCACGCCGTCCCGTCGAAATCGCCACGGCGCTGCTGCTGATCGGGCTCGCTGGGCTCGTCCTCTACGACTCGCACGGGCGCGGCGCCGGCTGGGACGGCGGACCGCAGAACGGCTTCTTCCCGGCCCGCGTCGGCTGGATCTTCCTCGCAGCCGCGCTCTTCATCCTCTGGCAGTCCTTCCGCCGGCCGGACGGGGTCTTCGTCAGTTACGCGCAGTTGCGCCAGGTGGTCAGGGTGCTGGGGCCGCTCGTCCTGTTCGTGGCGCTGATCCAGCCGCTCGGCCTCTACGCCGCCGCGGCGGCCTTCATCCTCGCCTTCATGGCGGTGGTCGGCACCTCGCGCTGGTGGTCGATCCTGCTGACCGCGCTGCTCGTGCCGGTCGTCTGCTTCTGGATCTTCGAGCTGCAATTCCGCGTGCCGCTGCCGAAGGGCCCGCTGGAAGCGGCGCTCGGCTACTGAAGGGCAACCGATGGACGATTTCGCCTCGCTCGTCGCCGGCTTTCAGGTCGCGCTCTCCTGGCACAATGTCGGCTTCATGGCGGTCGGGGTCATCCTCGGCATCATCGTCGGGGTGCTGCCGGGCCTAGGGGGACCGAACGGCGTCGCGATCCTCCTGCCGCTGACCTTCGGCATGGATCCGACCTCGGCGATCATCCTGCTGTCGTCGATCTACTGGGGCGCGCTGTTCGGCGGCGCGATCACCTCGATCCTGTTCAACATCCCCGGCGAAGCCTGGTCGGTCGCGACCACCTTCGACGGCTACCCGATGGCGGTGCAGGGCAAGGCGGCGGAAGCGCTGACCGCGGCCTTCACCGCCTCCTTCATCGGCGCGCTCTCGGGCGTGGTGCTGATCACCTTCGTCGCGCCGCTGGTCGCGCAGTTCGCGCTGCGCTTCGGCCCGGCCGAGTTCTTCGCGGTCTTCCTTTTGACCTTCTGCTCGTTCATCGGCATGGGCCGGGAGAACCGCGCCAAGATCATCGCCTCGCTCTGCATCGGCTTCCTGCTCGCGGCGGTGGGCCTCGATTCGATCTCGGGCGACCTGCGCATGACCTTCGGCTCGACCGAATTGATGCGCGGCTTCGACTTCCTGATCGTGGTGATCGGCCTGTTCGGCGTCAGCGAGATCCTGCTGACGGTCGAGGAAGGGCTGGTGTTCAAGGGCAAGCAGGCCAGGATCGACCTGATGGTGGTGCTGCGGACCTGGGCCGGTCTGCCGCGCTACTGGGCGACGTTGCTGCGCTCGGCGATCGTCGGCATGTGGATGGGCGTGACGCCGGGCGGTGCCATCGCCGCCTCCTTCATGGGCTATGGCCTCGCCAAGCGCTTCTCCCGGCGCGGCAGGAACTTCGGCAAGGGCGAGATCGAGGGCGTGCTGGCGCCGGAGACCGCGGCCCACGCCGCCGGCACCAGCGCGCTGCTGCCGATGCTGGCGCTCGGCATTCCCGGCTCCGCGACCGCGGCGGTGCTGCTCGGCGGCCTCCTTGTCTGGGGCCTGCAGCCCGGGCCGATGCTGTTCGTCGAGCAGAAGGACTTCGTCTGGGGGCTGATCGCCTCGATGTATCTCGGCAACCTCGCCGGCCTCGTCATCGTGCTCGCGACCGTCCCGCTCTTCGCCGCGATCATGCGGATCCCGTTCTCCTTCGTCGCGCCGGTGATCCTGATCGTCTGCGCGATCGGCGCCTACACGATCTCGAACTCGATCTTCGACATCTGGCTGATGCTGATCTTCGGCGTCGTCGGCTATGTCTTCAAGAAGCTCGACTATCCGCTCGCGCCGCTGATCCTGGCGCTGGTGCTCGGCGATCGGGCCGAGGACGCCTTCCGCCAGGCGCTGCTCGGCTCCGGCGGCTCGCTCGGCATCTTCTGGGCGAACGGGCTGGTGACGACGCTTGTCGTCCTTGCTCTCCTGCTGCTCTGCTGGGGGCCGGCGGGCGATGCGCTCGCCGCCCTGCGCGGTCGCGGGCGTATGGCGGCGCGGGCCGCAGAATAATGCCGTTGGTCGACCGCCGCACTCTGACTCCGGGCAAGCCGCTCCGCTTGGCTGCGGCCGCAACGACGGCGCATGTTTGGATTATCTCGTGAACCCATGAACCAGACGACGCTCACCAGGCAGGGTTCGCGCAATCTCGGCTTCGAACGCAAACTGTCGCAGGCGCTGGAAGGGGAGGTGCGTTTCGACGCCTTCACCCGCGGGCGCTACGCCACCGACGCCTCGATCTACCAGATCATGCCGCAGGGCGTCGCCTTCCCGAGGAGTGACGCCGACATCGCCGCGGCGCTGACGATCGCGGCCGAGCACGGCGCGCCGGTGATCGCGCGCGGCGGCGGAACCTCGCAGAACGGCCAGCCGATCGGCGATGCGCTGATCCTCGACATGAGCAGGCATTTCAACGCGATCCGCGACTACGACCCGGCGGCGCGCACGGTCTCGGTCGCGCCGGGCATCGTGCTGGAAGCGCTCAACACGCATCTCAGGAAGGACGGGCTGTTTTTCCCGGTCGAGCCCTCGACGGCGAGCCGCTGCACCATCGGCGGCATGGTCGGCAACAACTCCTCCGGCGCGCGCTCGCTGCGCTACGGCAAGATGGTCGACAACGTCGTCGGCCTGGAAGCGATGTTCCATGACGGCGAGGCCTTCGCGCTCGGCGAGGGGCCGCTCGGCGACAATGCCTCGCCGCGGGCGCGGGCGCTGATGGAGAACATGCTGGCGCTGGCCGAGCGGCATCGCGGCGAAATCGAGGCGATCTTCCCGAAGGTGCAGCGACGGGTCGGCGGCTACAACCTCGACGAATTGATCGCCCCGGCGCCGAACCTGTCGCATCTTCTGGTCGGCTCGGAGGGCACGCTGGCGCTGACCACGCAGGCGACGCTCAAGCTCTCGTCCCTGCCGCAACACCGCGTCATGGGCGTCTGCCATTTCCCGAGCTTCCGGTCGGCCATGGAGACGACGCAGCATCTCGTCGCGCTCGGGCCGGCCGCAGTCGAGCTCGTCGACAACAATGTGCTGGTGCTCGGCGCCGATATTCCGCTCTTCGTGCGCACGCTCGCCGACATCACCAGAGGCAAGCCGAACTGCCTGCTGCTGGTCGAGTTCGCCGGCGACGACCTTTCGGCTCTGAAGGGCGATCTCAGGCGGCTCGACCAGTGCATGGCCGATCACGGTTTTGCCGATGCGGTGGTCGAGGTGGTGGAGCCCGCCCGGCAGAAGCCGGTCTGGGAGGTGCGCGAGGCCTGCCTCAACATCATGATGTCGATGAAGGGCGACGGGAAGCCGGTCTCCTTCATCGAGGACTGCGCCGTCCCGCTCGAGCATCTCGCCGAGTATACCGACGCCGTCACGGCGCTGTTCGAGCGCCACGGCACGCGCGGCACCTGGTATGCGCACGCCTCGGTCGGCTGCCTGCATGTCCGCCCGATCCTCAACATGAAGACGGAAGCCGGGGTGAAGGCGATGCGGAGCATCGCCGAGGAGGCCAGCGAGCTGGTGCGCCGCTTCAAGGGCTCGTTCTCGGGCGAGCATGGCGACGGTATCTCGCGCTCCGATTTCGTCGAGCCGATGTTCGGCGCGCCGCTGACCCGCGCCTTCGAGGCGGTCAAGGACGGGTTCGATCCCGGGAACCAGCTCAACCCCGGCAAGATCGTCCGGCCCTACCATATGGACGACCGCAGCCTGATGCGCTTTGCGCCCGGCTACGGCACGCCGGTGCCGGCGGCGCCGGCGCTCGACTGGTCCGACTGGGGCGGCTTCGGCGGCGCGGTCGAGATGTGCAACAACAACGGCACCTGCCGGAAGATGGCGGGCGGCACGATGTGCCCGTCCTACAGGGCGACGCGGGACGAGCAGCACCTCACCCGCGGCCGGGCCAATACGCTGCGCCTCGCCATCTCCGGTCAGCTCGGCGAAGACGCCTTCACCGCGCCGGAGATGAAGGAGACGCTCGATCTCTGCGTCTCCTGCAAGGGCTGCAGGCGCGACTGCCCGACCGGCGTCGACATGGCGCGGATGAAGATCGAGTTCCTGCATCATTACCATGCACGGCACGGCCTGCCGCTGAAGGAGCGCCTGATCGCCTTCCTGCCGCGCTATGCGCCGCTCGCCGCCAGGCTCGCCCCGCTTATGAACCTGCGCGACCGCGTCCCGCTGCTGGCGACGCTCAGCGAACGCTGGCTCGGCTTCTCGGCGCGGCGCTCACTGCCGGTCTGGCGCGAGCCCTGGCGCGAGACGGCGCCGTCGCGCCCCTCCGACGTATTGGGCGACGGCCGCGACGTCGTGCTCTTCGGCGACACCTTCAACCGCTATTTCGAGCGCGAGAATCTGGAGGCGGCCGAGCGCGTGCTGCTTGCCGGCGGCTACAGGCTGCATCGGGCCGCTGCCGCGGGCGGAGGCCGCCCGCTCTGCTGCGGCCGCACCTTCCTCTCGGCGGGGCTGGTCGACGAGGCGCGGACCGAGGCCCGGCGCACGCTCGATGCGCTTGCGCCCTTCGTCGCCAGGGGGGCGCGTGTCGTCGGGCTCGAGCCCTCCTGCCTGATGAGCTTCCGCGACGAATTCGCTGCGCTGCTGCCGAAGGCCGAGGTCGAGCCGCTGGCCAAGGCGGCTCTGCTGGTCGAGGAGCTGCTCGCGGCCGACATGGCGGTCGGCAGGACCAGCCTGCCATTGCGCGACCAGGGCGGGCGCATCGCGCATCTGCACGGGCATTGCCACCAGAAGGCGTTCGACGCGATGGGCGCGGTCGAGACGACGCTGCGGGCTGTGCCGGGGCTCGAGGTCAGGCCGATCGAATCGAGCTGCTGCGGCATGTCGGGCGCCTTCGGCTATGGCGCCGCGACCATCGAGGTCTCGCTGGCGATGGGGGAGCTCGCGCTGCTGCCGGCGGTGCGCAGGGCCGGGGCCGGCGACTTCGTCGTCGCCGACGGCACGAGCTGCCGCCACCAGATCCATGACGGCGCCGGGCGCGAGGCGGTGCATGTGGTCAGGGTTCTGGACGAGGCGCTGAGAGGCTGAGGGCCCGGCCGGCAGCACGCAATCGGTGGATGGAGAGGACGAGTTCAGGGGGCGTTAACTCTGCCCCGCTACCCCTCGATGCACTGCCGAATTAGTGCCGGGCCTGCGTCAATCCATGCGTCGAATCCATCGCAATCTGCAGACGAACAGCGTCTCTCCCGCTGCCCGGATTTCGGATCAACTCACTGATTTCGCTGATGTCTCCGGGCAGCAATCCGGAGGTCCGGCAGGGGGCCCGGCATCGGCGTTCGTGCGCTTCGGGCGGACCCCCGACAAGCTGCGCCGCCAGCAGGTCGAGCGCGCCGCCGCCGAGGTCGCGAGCCCGGCGCCCGAGCCGGTTCAGGAAGCGCCCGCCGATCCCGGCCGCGTCCGCTACTGGCGGACTCCGCGGCATATGCTGGCGCAGGTCTGGGGAGCCGGCTCGATCGAGGCGCCGGAGCCGGAGGCGGCGCCGCGGGGTGAAACAGCCGGGGAGGTGGACATCCCGACCGCTCCGGCCGCCGATTCGCCGCTGCCGGAGGAGCGCCTGGTGGAGGCCGCGACGACGCCCTTCGCCTTTCTCTCCGATGCCGCCTTCTGGGAGTTCATTCCCGCTGCGGAGCAGGAGGACGATGCCGCCTTCGAGCCTGCGCCGTCCTCCCTCGCATCGCGGGTGCCCCTGCAGGGAAACGGGCCGATGACGCCGCCGGCAGTGGCCGAGCCGGTGCGCCCGGCGCCTGCTCCGGCTCCCGTCGCGCCGGCGGCAATGACGTTCGGCTGGACCCAGCCCTATCGTTTCGAGCTGAGCCTGACGCCGCAGACCCTGCCGGCCGCCCCGGCAGCTCCCGTTGCGGCCGCACCGACATCTCCTCCCAAAGCTCCGGCTCCGCGCCGCAGGATCATGGGGCAGCTCGCGCCCGCGGCTCCCGCTGCCGCACCGGCGCCGAGGCCGGCCGAGGCCGAGGACGCGCCCGCCGCCGTGCAGCCCAAGGTCTCGGTCGTGCCTGCGGCGCCAAAGCTGCGCGCCGTCGCTCCGCAGGCGCGGCCCGCCGCGGCGGAGGGGTTCGAACTGCCACCGATCGCATTCCTGGCCGAGCCGCCGCAGATCGCCAGTGCGATCCCGATCGAGGTCATCCAGCAGAATTCCGGCCTGCTCGAGGGCGTGCTGGAGGATTTCAATGTCCGCGGCGAGGTGGTCCAAGCCTGTCCCGGCCCGGTGGTGACGCTGTACGAGCTGGAGCCTGCGCCCGGGACGAAGTCATCGCGTGTGATTTCGCTGGCGGACGACATAGCGCGCTCGATGAGCGCGGTGTCGGCGCGTGTCGCGGTGGTGCAGGGCAAGAACGCGATCGGCATCGAATTGCCGAACGCCAAGCGCGAGACGGTGTATCTGCGCGAGCTGCTGGCCAGCCATGATTTCGAGGCGACCAAGCACAGGCTGGCGCTGTGCCTGGGCAAGACGATCGGCGGCGAGCCGGTGATCGCGGATCTGGCGCGGATGCCGCATCTGCTGGTGGCGGGCACGACCGGCT
>NZ_FYAS01000023.1 GCF_900185715.1 Allobosea sp. CS1GBMeth4 | reverse complement strand
CGTCCGGTTTCGACGAGGATGTCGCGCTTGCCGGCGTGGTTGGCCGGTCCGACGATGCCCTCGTTCTCCATGCGCTCCATGATCGAGGCGGCGCGGTTGTAGCCGATCTGCAGCCGGCGCTGGATGTAGGAGGTCGAGGCCTTCTTGTCGCGCAGCACGATCGCCACCGCCTGGTCGTAAGGGTCCTCGCTCTCGGCAGCGCCCATGCCGGTCTTGTCGAACACCGCCCCGTCCTCGTCCTCGCCGGGGCCATCCTCCTCGGCGGTGACCGCGTCGAGATAGTCCGGCCGCCCCTGCGTCTTCAGATGCGCGACGACCTTCTCGACCTCGGCATCGGAGACGAACGGGCCGTGCACCCGGGTGATCCGCCCGCCGCCGGCCATGTAGAGCATGTCGCCTTGGCCGAGCAGCTGCTCGGCCCCCATCTCGCCGAGGATGGTGCGGCTGTCGATCTTCGAGGTGACCTGGAAGGAGATCCGCGTCGGGAAGTTCGCCTTGATCGTGCCGGTGATCACGTCGACGGAAGGCCGCTGCGTCGCCAGCACGACATGGATGCCGGCCGCCCGCGCCATCTGCGCCAGGCGCTGGATCGTGCCCTCGATCTCCTTGCCGGCGACCATCATCAGGTCGGCCATCTCGTCGACGATCACCACGATATAGGGCAGAGGCGACAGCTCCATCGCCTCCTCCTCGTAGATCGCCTCGCCCGAATGCTTGTCGAAGCCGGTCTGCACCGTGCGGGTGATCACCTCTCCCGCCGCCAGCGCCTCGCCGACCCGCACATTGAAGCCGTCGATGTTGCGCACACCGAGCTTCGACATCTTCTTGTAGCGCTCCTCCATCTCGCGCACCGCCCATTTCAGCGCCACCACCGCCTTCTTCGGGTCGGTCACCACCGGCGTGAGCAGATGCGGGATGCCGTCATAGACCGAGAGCTCGAGCATCTTCGGGTCGACCATGATCAGCCGGCACTCCTCCGGCTTCAGCCGGTAGAGCAGCGACAGGATCATGGTGTTGATCGCCACCGACTTGCCCGAGCCGGTCGTGCCCGCCACCAGCAGATGCGGCATCCGCGCCAGATCCGCGATCACCGGCTCGCCGCCGATCGTCTTGCCCAGGCACAGCGCCAGCCTGTGCTTGGTCGCCTCGAAATCATGGCTGGC
>NZ_FYAS01000031.1 GCF_900185715.1 Allobosea sp. CS1GBMeth4 | reverse complement strand
CCGAGCCGCGCCTGCCGCGCGCCGGCGGGCTCGACCAGCCGCTGGAGCCGGGTTCCGGCCGTCCGCGCCTGGACCCGGCACAGGCGGGCGATCCGCAGGCCGTGCGCCAGAGCCTGATCGCCGCGGCGCGGCGCTCGGCCAAGGCGGCCAGCGAGGCGGCCGCCGCCAATCCTGCCCCCGCGACCGAGACCGGCAAGCCGGGCAAGGCGGGAAAGCCCGGCGGCGGGCGCCTGAAGGAGATATTGGAGAAGCGTCGCCGGCCGCTGCTGCTCGGCCTCGCCGCGCTCGTCCTGGCGATCGGTGCGGCCCAGGTCTTCACCGGCGCCCCCTACGGCGCCAGGAAGCAGGCGGCGAACGAAAGCATCCAGAAGGCGCCGTCCGACGCCGCCCCCGTCGAGAAGCCGGCGGCACAGCCGGCTCCGCAGGCGGCACCGAGCGAGCCGGCGGCATCGCCGGCCAAGGACCGGAACTCCGCCCTGCCGCCGCTCGAGATCGGCACCGCGCCGGCCCAGGCCGCCGCGCCGGCTCCCGCCGCCACGGCGAGCGCCGAGACGCCGGCGGCAGTGCCGTCCATGCTCGCCGCCCTGCCGCTGCAGAGCCCCTCGGAAGCGGTGGAGCCGGTCACCGCGATCGGCGATCTGCCCGCGACCCTCGGCAGCGCCGGGCTGCGCAAGGCGGCGCTCGCGGGCGACGCCCGCGCCGTCTACCAGCTCGCCACCCAGGCCGCGGACGGGCCGGCCAATCGCGACCCCAAGCTGGCGCTGCGCCTGTTCGAGCGTGCAGCCGTCGCCGGGCTCGCGCCGGCCCAGTTCCGGCTCGGCAACATGTTCGAGAAGGGTATCGGCACCAATCGCGACCCGGCCCTCGCCAAGGTCTGGTACGGGCGCGCCGCCGAGCGCGGCAATGCCAAGGCGATGCATAATCTGGCCGTGCTCTATGCCGAGGGCGCCGGCGGCAAGCCGGATTATGCGACCGCGACCGAATGGTTCCGCCGTGCCGCGGAACATGGCGTGCGCGACAGCCAGTACAATCTCGCCATCCTGCTCGGCCGCGGCCTCGGCGCGCCGGCCGATCTCGGCCAGTCCTATCGCTGGTTCGCCGTCGCCGCCGCCCAGGGCGACGACGATGCCGCGCGCAAGCGCGACGAGGTGGCGGGCCGGCTCTCGGCCAGCGATCTCGCCGCCGCCAAGGCTGCCGCCGAGAGCTGGAAGCCGAAGCCGCTGGAGGCCAACGCCAACGAGGTCACGCCCCCGGCGAAAGGCTGGGACGAGGCACCCGTCGCCGCCAAGAAGCCGGCGAAGCCCGGCCGTGGCTGAGCTCCCGGGGACGCGCCGAAAGCGGTTCAGAGCGGCACAAATTGAAAAGGTTTCGGCCGTAGTGTCTGCGCTTCGACGCTACGGAGCGCCTTCCGTTTCGCTGGAACCGGCTGAACGACAGGGATTCGCGACGGTCCGACATTCCAGGCATGTTCTCGTCGCAAAAGTGCTATTCACTTCTGCGGATCATGCCAGGCGTGGGACGGCGCCGACGACCGGCGAGGTTTTGGAAGGGTGCAGATCTATCTCCCGATCGCGGAACTGCCGATCAGCATTTTCCTCGTCCTTGGTCTGAGCGGCGCGGTCGGCTTCATCTCGGGTCTGTTCGGCGTCGGCGGCGGCTTCCTGCTGACGCCCCTGCTGATCTTCCTCGACATCCCGCCTGCCGTCGCCGTCGCGACCGTCGCCGCCCAGGTCGCCGGCTCGTCGATGACCGGGGTGCTGACCTATTGGCGGCGCAACGCACTCGACTTCAAGCTCGGCGGCATCCTGGTCGGGGGCGGCATCGTCGGCACGATCATGGGCGTGCTGTTCTTCAACTCGATGCGGCGCCTCGGCCAGCTCGAGCTGGTGATCACCCTGTCCTATGTCACGCTCTTCACCTGCATCGGCGGGCTGATGCTGTTCGACGCGGTGCGCGCCGCGATGCGCGACCGGGCGGGCAAGCCGGTCCGCCTGCGCCGCGAGGCCGGCTCGCACCCGGCCTGGATGGGCCTGCCGCTTCGCATGCGCTTCCCGCGCTCGCAGCTCTACGCCAGCGTGATCCCGATCGCGGGGCTCGCCGTCATCATCGGCTTCATCGGCGCCGTGCTCGGCGTCGGCGGCGGCTTCATGCTCGTGCCGGCGCTGATCTATTTCTTCCGGATTCCGCCGGCGGTCGTGGTCGGCACGTCACTGTTCCAGATCCTCGTCACCATGACCGGTGCCACCGTGCTGCACGCCGTCACCAACCAGTCGGTCGACATCATCCTCGCGATGCTGTTGCTGGTCGGCGGCGTCATCGGCGCGCAATTCGGCGGCCGGGCGGCGCGCAACCTCAATGTCTCGTCGTTCCGGCTGCTGCTGGCGCTGCTGATCCTCTCGGTCGGCCTGCGCTTCGCGGTCGAGCTCTTCCTGCCACCGAGCGAGCCCTATTCGGTGATCGTGCCGGAGGGGGTGCAGCGATGAGGCGCGGCATCCGCCTCCTGCTCGCCGCCCTGCTCTCGGCGGTCCCCCTCGCCCCCGCGGGAGCGGAGACGCTGATCGCCGCGCTCTCGACGCACCGGATCGCGATCGCCTCCAACTACACCGGCGACCAGCTCACCGTGTTCGGGTTGGTCGAGCGCGACGGCCGCTCGGTGGCGCGCGGCGACCCCTACGCCATCGTCGTGACCGTGCGCGGCCCGCAACGCATGCTGATCGTGCGCGAGAAGGAGCGCGTCGGCCCGATCTGGATCAACCGCAGCCAGCGCCGCTTCCCCGACCGCTCGGTCTATCTCTCGGTCTCGACCAGCCGGCCGATCAACGAGATCCTCTCGGAGGTCGCCGCCCGGCGCGACCGTATCGGCCTCGCCAACGCACAGCGCTCGCAGGCCGGCTTCGATTTCGACTTCGACCTCGGCCGCTACCGCGAAGCCCTGATCCGGATCCTGGAGGGCAAGCAGCTCTATTCGCTCGATGAGCGCGGCGTCACCTTCCTCTCGCCCGCCCTGTTCAGCGCCCCGATCAAGGTCCCCGCCACCGCCCCCACCGGGCCCTACGAGGTCGAGATCCTGTTGTATTCGGGCGGCGTCGTGCTGGCGCGCCAGACCACCAATTTCGAGGTTGTGAAGACCGGAATCGAGCAGAGCCTGGCCTCCGCCGCGCATGACCGGCCATTCGTCTACGGGCTGGCGACGGCAGCGCTGGCGCTGCTGTTCGGCTGGCTGGCGACAGTGATCTTCCGGCGCGATTGAGACTCAGCCCGTCAGCATCTCATAGGCGAGGAAGGGCGCGATCGAGCCCTCGGTAACGCTCGTCAGCTCGTCCGCGAGCTCGACGAGACCATCGGTCTCGGTCAGCGAGCTGAGCACGCCGGCGCCGTCGCGCGGATGCTTGCGGGCAATGGCGATGCCGTCGGCTCCCGGCGCCAGCGCGACCCTGACATATTCACGCCGCCCGGCCTTCTTCTTGTAGGAAAAGCCGAGCCGCACCGGCAGGGCGCGCGGACGCGCCGGCTGCGTGCCCGCGAGCAGCGCGATCACCGTGCGGGCGACGAAGGCGAAGGTGACGAAGACCGCGACGGGGTTGCCCGGCAGGCCGATGAACGGCTTGCCGGCGACGAGCCCCATCGCCACCGGCCGGCCGGGCTTGATCGCCACGCGCCAGAAGGCGAGCTCGCCGACCTGCTCCACCGCCGCCTTGACGTGGTCCTCCTCGCCGGTCGACACCCCGCCGGAGGTGAGGATGAGGTCGCAGTCCTCCGCCGCCTGACGGAGCCGTCTGGCGAGGCTCGCCGGCTCGTCGCGCAGGATGCCGAGATCGACGACCTCCGCCCCGGCGCGGGCGACGAGCGCCCGCAGCAAGCTGCGATTGGCATCGTAGATGCCGGCGGGCGGCAGGCTGGTGCCGGGCTCGTTGAGCTCGTCGCCGGTCGAGAAGAGCGCGACCCGAACACGGCGGCGCACCGCGACCTCGGTCAGGCCGAGCGCGGCGAGCAGCGCCAGGTCCTGCGGGCGTAGCCGGCGGCCGGCGGCGAGCGCCGGGGCGCCGCGCGCAAGGTCCTCGCCGGCCGGGCGGGCATTGGCTCCCGGCTTCAGCCCGGGCGGCAGAACGACCGCGCCATCCTCCAGCGCGACATCCTCCTGCATGAAGACCGTCTCCGCGCCGGGCGGCAGCGGCGCGCCGGTGAAGACCCGGACCGCGACCCGCTCCGTCGCGACGCCGGCGGCGTCGGCACCGGCGGCGACCCGGCCGGCGAGCGGCAGCCGCGTCACCGTCGCCGCCGCGAGGTCGGCGAAGCGGACCGCGTAGCCGTCGACCGCCGAATTGGCGAAGGGCGGCAGATCGACCGCCGCGACGACCTCATGCGCGAGCACACGCCCGTCCGCCGCGGCGAGCGGGACGGTCTCGACGCCCGCGACCGTCGTGATCCGGCCGGTCGCACGCTCGGCGGCCTGCTCGACCGTCAGCATCGGCCCGAAGGCGTCGGCATCCGCGCTGAGCTGCGCCATCTCAGACCTCTCCCCTCGCCCGCGCCAGCACCTGGTCCAGGGGCTGCGCCTCGGCGAGGAGACAATCGGCGATGGCCGGCAGTTCGTCGAGCCCGATCACCGGGCGGCCGGCGCCCGGAAAGGCGGTATCGCTGGCGATCGCGACGATGCTGGCATCGCCGGGATGCAGGGGCGGCTTGCCGTTGGCGGCACGATAGACCTCAAGCTTGGCATGTGGATCGCGCTTGAAGCCCTCGACGATGACGAGATCGACGGGAGACAGCCTGGACAGCAGCTCCGGGAGCGCGGGTTCCGGCTCGTCGCGCAATTCGTGCAGCAGCGCCCAGCGCTTCGCCGACGAGATCAGCACCTCGGCCGCACCAGCCTGACGGTGGGCCCATGAATCCTTGCCGGACGTATCGAGGTCGAAGGCGTGATGCGCGTGCTTGATCGTCGAGACCCGGATGCCCCGCCGCTCGAATTCCGGGATCAGCCCGGTCAGCAAGGTCGTCTTGCCGGCTCCGCTCCAACCGGCCAGCCCGATCACGCGCATCGACAAGGGCATCCCTCAAGAAACGAAGCCGGGCGCGAAGAGCGCCCGGCTGTCATCGTGCAAATGACCTCGGCGGGTCAAGGGTCGCCGCCGTTGCGAGCAGTGGCGACGAAGCGTTCCCGGAGCGGGCGAATTTCCGCCCGGACTGCTTCGCCGCGCCGGCGGCGAAGTATCGCTCTACTCCGCCGGCTGCAGCTTGCCGCCGTGGACGTCGCCCTTGCGCATCTCGTCGGCGACCCAGAGCGAGTGATGCGCCTTGGCCCAGTTTAGATCGACCTCTCCCGACCCCATCGCGTCGAAGGCTCCCTCCATGCCGATCGTGCCGATATAGATGTGGCCGAGGATGGTGGCGACCATCAGCACGCCGACGATGCCGTGGAGCATGTTCCAGAATTGCAGGTTGAGCACGCCGCCGGCCTCGGCGGGGAAGAGCAGGTTGATGCCCGAGACGGCGAGCGCGGCGCCGCCGACCACGACGATCCAGAAGAGCGCCTTCTGGCCGCCATTGAAACGCTTCGCCGCCGGATGGCCCTTGCCGACGATGCCGCCGCCGGCCAGGAACCAGCGGATGTCGACCATGCCGGGGATGTTGTCCTTGATCCAGACGAGGAACATCAGCGCGACGCCGAGCATGAACGGCCAGGCGAGATAGTTGTGAGCCCATTTCGCCACGGTGGAGACGGCGGTGAAGGCCTCGGGCCCGACCAGCGGCAGCAGCAGCGACTTGCCGAAGGTGACGTTGAGCCCCGACAGCGCGAGCACGATGAAGCAGGCGGCGGTGAGCCAGTGGACGAAGCGCTCGAAACCGTTGAAGCGCGTCAGCCTCTGCCCGGACGGGCCGCTCTCGAGCCGGATGCGCCCGCGGAAGAGGTAGAAGGCGACGACCGCGATCAGCGTGCCGAGCACGGCGACCGCACCGACCTTGGTCATCGTGCCCTGATGGAAGGCACGCCATTCGCGTCCCGCCGGCCGCTCCAGCGTCGCCGACTTGGCGTCGGGGATCGTGACCCTGCCCCTGAGCTCGGCCGAAGGGTTGGCCTTCAGAGCGTCGAGGAACTGCTGCTCCTTGACCGAATCCGCGGTCGGATTGACCTGCTGGGCCTCCCCCGGCTGGGCGAAGCCGACCGCGACGGCCAGCAGCAGCGCCGTGACGAGGAAGCGGAGATGAGCGCCGAGCGACATTGCGGCATCCTTTCGCGAAGGCGGGGTCGACCTGGGGAGGAACGCACCCGGCCTTTCCGGCCGTGATGCGCCCCCCTCCCCCAGCTCAGATTGCGATGGTTTCCCGGTAGGCCGTCTGCCAGCCCCAGGCGCCGGAGCCGTAGCCGCGCTTGACCACGCGCTCCTTGTAGATCTGCGCGATCATCTCGCCGTCGCCGGCGAGCAGCGACTTGGTCGAGCACATCTCGGCGCAGAGCGGCAGCTTGCCCTCTGCGAGGCGGTTCGATCCGTATTTCTGGAATTCGGCGGGCGAGAGGTCGGCCTCCGGGCCGCCGGAGCAGTAGGTGCACTTGTCCATCTTGCCGCGCGAGCCGAAATTGCTGACCTTCGGATATTGCGGGGCGCCGAACGGGCAGGCGTAGAAGCAATAGCCGCAGCCGATGCAGAGATCCTTGTTGTGCAGCACGACGGCATCGGCCGTGGTGTAGAAGCAGTCGACCGGGCAGACGGCGGCACAGGGCGCGTCGGTGCAGTGCATGCAGGCCATTGAGACCGAGCGCTCGCCCGGCTTGCCGTCATTGATGGTGACGACGCGCCGGCGGTTGATGCCCCAGGGCACGTCGTTCTCGTTCTTGCAGGCGGTGACGCAGGCGTTGCACTCGATGCAGCGATCGGCGTCGCAGAGGAATTTCATCCGGGCCATGGTTCAGTTCCTCCTCACGCCGCCGCGATCTGGCACAGCGTGACCTTGCCTTCGTGCATGGCGGTCACGGGGTCGTAGCCATAGGTGGTGACGGTGTTCACGGATTCGCCGAGCACGATTGGGTCGGCGCCCTTCGGGTAGTTGCCGCGCTGATCGACGCCCTGGAAGAAGCCGCCGAAATGGAAGGGCATGAAGGCCGCGCCCTTGCCGACGCGCTCGGTGACCAGCGCCTTGACCCTGGCCTTGGAGTTGTTCTCCGGCCCGGTCACCCAGACGAAGGCGCCGTCCCTGATGCCGCGCTCGGCCGCGTCCGCCGGATTGATCTCGACGAACATGTCCTGCTGCAGCTCGGCCAGCCATTTGTTCGAGCGCGTCTCCTCGCCGCCGCCTTCGTATTCGACGAGGCGGCCGGAGGTCAGCACGATCGGGAAGGATTTCGCGATGCCCTTCTCGACGGCCGCCTTCTGCACCGAGGTGTGCAGGTTGGGGATGCGCAGCGTGCGCTCGTCCGGCCGCGCCGGCCACTTCGCCACGAGGTCGACGCGCGGCGAATAGATCGGCTCGCGATGGACCGGCACCGGATCAGGCAGGTTCCAGGCATTGGCCCTGGCCTTGCCGTTGCCATAGGGCACGCAGCCATGCTCCAGCGCGACACGCTGGATGCCGCCGGAAAGGTCGGTGGTCCAGGAGACGGCGTCGATGTTGTTGCCGCCGATCCAGGCGATGGTGGCGGCCTCCGCCGGCGTCAGGTCCTTGTCCCAGCCGAGCTTCTTCAGCACGCCCATGGTGAACTCGGGATAGCCGTCCTTGATCTCCGAGTTCAGCGAGTAGGAGCCGCCCTCGGCGAGCAGCGTGTCGTTGACCTTGCTGCCGTCGGCGAGCGTGCGCTCGCGGGTGAGCCCGAAGCGCGGACGGAAGGTGCCGCCGCCATTCTTGGCCTCGAGCGAGGTGTTGTAGAGGATATGGGTGCCCGGATGCTTGTATTCGGGCGTGCCCCAGCACGGCCAGGGCAGGCCGTAGAAATCGTTCTCGACCGGCGAGCCCTTGGCACCGCGCAACGTCACCACGTCGAACTTGTCCTGGTTCGCCATGTGCAGCTTCAGGCGCTCCGGGGACTGGCCGGTGTAGCCGGTCGACCAGCCGCCGCGGTTGATCTCCTTAAGGATCGATTCCGCCGTCGGCTCCAGGCCGATCTTGCCCTGGACCATCTGGTAGTTCTTGAACATCGGCGCGGCGAAGCCGAGCTTCTGCGAGAGCTTGTAGATGACGGCGTAGTCGCTGGCGGATTCGAAGATCGGCTCGACGACCTTCTCGCCCCATTGCACCGAGCGGTTCGAGCAGGTGCGCGAACCCGAGGTCTCGAACTGCGTGCAGATCGGGAGGAGATAGGTGCCGTTCTTGCGGCCGCCCAGCGAGACGAAATTGGTCGGATGCGGGTCGCAGACGACGAGCAGGTCGAGCTTCTCGAGCCCCTTCACCGCGTCGGGCATGCGCGGGATGGTGTTGCCGCCATGGCCCATGACGAACATGGCCTTGAGGTTGTCTTTCTGGTCGACCTGCTCGGCCGGCAGGTTCGCGGCGTCGAACCAGCGGGTCGAGGTGTGGCCCGAGGTCTCCATGTTCTGCTTGCGGGTGCGGGCCGGGCGGCCGCCCTTGGCCGGAACCTCGTCGAAGCGCGAGACGAAGTAGTCGTAGTCGACGCCCCAGACGCGGGCCCAGTGGCGCCAGGCGCCCTCGACCAGGCCGTAGTAGCAAGGCAGGTTCGAGATATCGAGGCCGAAATCGGTCGCGCCCTGGACGTTGCAGTGGCCGCGGAAGATGTTGGCGCCGGTGCCGGTCGAGCCGACATTGCCGGTCGCCAGCAGCAGCGTGCAGATGGCGCGGACATTCGCCGTTCCGACCGAATGCTGCGTCACGCCCATGCACCAGATGAAGGTCGCCGGCTTCACCGTGGCGAAGGTCTGGGCGACACGCTTCATCTGCTCGCCGGGAACGCCGGTGATGTCCTCCACCGTCTTGGGATCGTATTTCTCGACCTCCTTGCGGACGTCGTCCATGCCGTGGACGCGCGCGGCGATGAAGGCCTTGTCCTCCCAGCCGTTCTGGAAGATGTGCCACAGCAGGCCCCAGATCACCGCGATGTCGGTACCGGAGCGGAAGCGGACATAGTCGGTGGCGTGCGCCGCCGTGCGGGTGAGGCGCGGATCGAAGACGATGACGTTGGCGCGCTGCGTCTCCTTGCCGGTCAGGATGTGCTGCATCGCCACCGGATGCGCCTCGGCCGCGTTCGAGCCCATGAACAGCACGGTCTTCGAATTGCGGATGTCGTTATAGGAATTGGTCATGGCGCCGTAGCCCCAGACGTTCGCGACGCCCGCGACCGTGGTCGAGTGGCAGATGCGCGCCTGGTGGTCGACATTGTTGGTGCCCCAGAAGGCCGCGAACTTGCGGAACAGATAGGAGCCTTCGTTGGAGAACTTGGCCGAGCCGAGCAGATAGACGGAGTCGGCGCCGGACTTGGCCCGGATCTCCATCATCTTGTCGCCGATCTCGCTGACCGCCTGGTCCCAGGACAGGCGCTGCCACTGCCCGTCGACGAGCTTCATCGGATACTTGATGCGGCGGTCGCCATGGACCAGCTCGCGCACCGAGGCGCCCTTGGCGCAATGGCTGCCGCGATTGATCGGGCTTTCCCAGGCCGGCTCCTGACCGACCCAGACGCCGTTGGCGACCTCGGCCTTGACCGTACAGCCGACCGAGCAATGCGTGCAGATGTTCTTGACGACCTTGGTGCCGGTCGCCGGGCCGTAGCCGGCGGCCTCCGCCTTGCGGACGGCGCCGATCTGCAGCGCCGAGGCAGCGGCGACGCCGCCGGCGACGAGACCGGAGCGGCGCAGGAAGGAACGGCGGTCCATCACGCCGGAAGCGAGGCCCCCGAGGGCGCTCTGCAGGCGGCCGCGCTGGACGTCGGCGGATTTGCGCTTGATCAGCATGACGCCGGCCTCCTCAGTAGCGATTGACGCGGTAGAAGTCTTTGACGTGATCGCTCTCGCGATAGCGCGCCTTCGTCTCGTCCTTGCCGGGGTCGACGGCGGCGGCGGGCGTCACCGCGACGGGCGCGACGGCCACGGTCGCGCCGGCGCCGAGCGCCTTGAAGAAGTTGCGGCGGTCGAGCCGCGCGTCCTTGTTGTCCTGCGACATCGTCGTTCCCTCCGTGCCGGGCATCATGCGGGCAGGCCCGCAGCCTGCGTCTCGATCGATAGGTAGAGGCTGCCGACCCGGCCGACGGCGCGATAGAAGCGCGCCGCCTCGGCGGTCTCGAGATCGGCGAAGAAGCGGTCGGCCCAGGGCCGGATATGGCGGGCGAAGAAGCCGCCCTCGTCGACGCCTTCCCCGGAGACCTCGCCGCGGATCAGCCTGGCTTGGATGTCCATCAGCACGGCGATGTGGTCTTCCGGCTCGCTGACGCGCTCGGCCCGGGCGAGGCCGAGCTTGCCCATGTCCTCGCGCACCTGGGCGAGCGGGCGCTCGTGCAGGAAGCCGGTCAGGTAATAGGAGGCGTAGGGCAGGAGCTCGCCGCGACCGACGCCGATGAAGAGCCGAAAGAACTCGTCCCGCACCTGGTCGGGCGTCGCTTCGGCCGCCGCCTCGGCCAGCGCCAGATGGGCCATGCCCAGCGGCGAGGCGTCGCCGCGCAGGCTTTCCAGGGCAGAGAGTGTTTCGACCGTCGGCGCGCGCCAGAGCAGCGCGCCGATCAGCTCGAACTCGTCAGCGCGGGCGGCGTCGAGCTCGTCCGTCCCGGACGCGGCGGCTGGCGGCAGGACGATGGATTCGGCCGGGTAGAGGTCGGGGCGCAGTTCACTGCGCGGAATGCCGGTCGAGGCCTCGACGGAGAGCACGCGATCGGCCGGGACGCGCTTCCAGCTCGAGATCGCCGGCTGCGAGACGCCGACCGCCCGAGCCAGCGCACGCACGCCGCCGGCCGCTCCGATCGCCCGTTCCAGAGCCTGGTCACGCATAGACTGACGTCGTCTCCCAATCCGCCGCGGCACTCTCGGACGTGCCGGAACGCGCGGTGATAATGAGACCTTATCGCCCTAGATTGCAATTGTTCTCAACTGAAGCTCAGAGCGGAGTGGCGCCGCCGCCGCGCCGCCTCTGACGCGGCAGGGCCGACCCGGTTCCGGCCGGATTTTGCGGCGCAACAGATTCGCCGCTTGGCAGAGATTCGAATTTCGCCGGGTTTTCGCCGGTATTTCGAGATTCCCTTGCGCCCTCGATCAGGGGCGATTCCGCCGCCTCGTCAGGCGCACCCGGCTTATGTTGCAACGCAACAGAATCGACTGTCTCGGGCTCATTAGACGAAGGTCGAATATCTGCGGCATCGTTACGCACCGCCTCGCCCGCCGAAGCGGGCTCGGCCTTCGGGTTTTCGGCCGGCTTGCCGAAGATGTTGGCCAGCATCTCCTCGACATTGTCCGACTCGCTGAGCGGCCCGTAGCCCGGCGCGCCGCCCGGTATGTTCCAGTCGAGCGCATAATCGCGCGCCGGATCCTGATAGCCCGCGATCGCGGGATCGCTCTCCCAGGCGCGGCGCAGCGCCTTGAGCTTCCAGTCCTCCGGCACGTTCTGCTTCAGCCAGTGCGCGAGGTCGAAATCCTTGTCGACGAGATCGAGCGAAGGCGGCTCGACCATCTCGGGTTCGGGGTCGGCGTGGGAGCCCTCCTCCCTTGTGAGGGAGGGGTGCGAGGGAGGTATCGCGGACAGTTCGGCCGAGCCAGGGTGGACATTCGTCGAGGGCGGCATACCCCCCTCCCCCCACAAGGGGGGAGAGGGCTGGTCGCGATTCTGCGCCTCGCGCTTGCGGCGCGCCCAGCGGCCGAGGAAGCCTTCGTCCCGCTTGTCGTCATCCCCCCGCGCCATCAGTCGCCCCCGCGATCGATGCCCGGACGCGGCCGTGGCCCGCCCTTGCGCGGGTCGTGCTCGGTGCGCTGGCGCTTGACGAATTCGCGCTCGACATGGTGCGCCCCGAAGAAGGCGAGCACGGCCTCGGCGATCGCGGCCGGCATCGGCACGGCCTCGACGATGTCGTCGACATTCTCGAGGAAGACCTCGCCCTCGGACGGGTCGGCAGTGACCCCGACCAGTTCCAGCGCCGGCTCGATCCCGGTCGGGCGGACCGAGACCCAGAGCCTGGCCTGGCCCGTCGCAAAATTCTCGCGGAAATGGGCGGTGTCGACCGAATGCAGCGTCAGCACGGTGGAGCCGAGATAGAATTGCGCCCGCTCGTCGTCGCCGGCGAGCCGGCTCCAGGGCGCCAGCGGTGGCGGCTCCGGCAGCACCGCGATCGGCGTCCAGGCATGGTCGGCCCAGGGCGAGTCGAGCTTGCGCCGCTCGACCACCACGCCGACCTCGTGATGCTGCTGGGCCATGCGGACCTCCTTCAGTTCGCCATCTCGTGCGCGGCGAGCGGCAGGCCCGTCACCAGGTTCTGCGGCTTCATCCTGACGATCCGGTCGCCGTCCATCGCCAGCATGAGATAGATAGGGGCTCCCTTGGCCGCCGGCAGCACCGGCACCTCCCGCGGCAGGGTCAGCCGGTAGAGCGCGATCAGGCGCGAGGCCTGGTCCGCGTCGAGCGTCTCGCCGCGCCAGAGCGCGTTGCCGAGCGCGGTCGCCTGCGCATCGAGGCCGACGAACCAGCGCCAGTCGGCGTCGCGCACATTCTCGACGGCTTCGATCTCGGCGGAGATGCCGTGGATCTGCCGGATCCAATGCGCGATCGCCCTGCCGAGCGCCGCCCGCCCCGAGGGCTTGCCGCCGAGGTCGAGCACCATGTCGAAAGCGTCGGAGCGCTGCCAGTAGCGCTCGGCATCGGCCGGCTTGAGGATGTCGAGCGACGTCACCGCCGGGCCGCCCAGCATGGCGAGCAGGGGCGAAGCGTGCCGGTCGGCCTCGTGGCCTTCGATCATCTCGGCGTCGGCGAGCAGGATCGTGTTGTCATGGAGGGTGGCGCGCTGCGGCCGGAACAGGCATTCGGCGGCGCGGACCACGAAGGGGTCGCTCTCCTCGTCGAGCGCAGCACGCAGGATGACGTGGACGAGCTGGTCGAGGAAGACCGGCGGGATGCCGGCCGCGCCGCCGCGGACGATGCCGGCATAGGCGCCCTGCAGGGTCGGCGCCGCCAGCAGCCGCTCACGCCAGCCGAGCAGGAAGCGCCAGTTCTCGCGGGCATCGGCGTCGGCGATGGCGGCGATCTCGCGCTCGGCGACTTCGGCCTGCGGCTCCGCCATCAGCCTGGCATGCAGCGCCCGCTCGGCCGGACAGGCCTCCTCCGGCGGCAGCAGCTCCGGCCGCGCCAGATAGGCCTTGAGGAACTCGTCGGTGACGACGAGGCCGCCGCCCGGCTCGCGATCGAGCAGGAGATGGCCGGAACTCGCCCAGAAATGGGTCATCGCGGCGCGCTCCTCATCAGTTGCATCAGATCGACATGCTCGTGCGGCTCGTCTTCGCCCTCGACCTCGAGGAAGTCGAAGGCGCGGAAAGCATCCGGGGGCTGCTCGCCGCGCGGCATCAGAGTCCGGAAGCGCTCGCGGATCTCACCCTCTTCGACCGTGCGGTGCAAAGCGAGCAGGGTCTGCGGCGGATGATCGCAGAGCGAGGCGGCGAAGGCGATCTCCTCCTGCGCGGCGGCATGGGCGGCAGCGCGATCGGGCGCGCCGAGCTTCGCGAGGAATTGCGTCGCCAGTTGCTCCACCGCCTGCTCGCGCTCCTCCGCAGTGGCTTCGGTGACGACCGCGAGCGTGCTCCAGCCGAAGCTCGCGACGCCGAGGAAACCGGAGCGGAAGGCGACGCGCCCCTTGGGGTCGAGTTCGGCGACGCGCTCCGGAGGGAACAGGAAGGAGCCGGGGACGAGCCATTCGCCGGGCTCCGCCGCCCTGCGGAACACGAAAGTGTCCGACGGGTCGAGCCGAATGGCGCGCGGGAGCTTGAGGGTGCTCATGCAACAGCACCTCCGCATTGCCCGTCATTGCGAGCGCAGCGAAGCGATCCAGGGGGACGTAGAGCGCTGCCGCCTCTGGATTGCTTCGTCGCTTCACCCCTCGCAATGACGATGGCGCTCACAGCTTCGGCGCTCCGCTGTCGCGGTCTAGCCAGTCGACCCTGGCCAGCGCCTCGACCAGGCCCCGGCGCTCGGTTCCGTGCTGCGAGGTCGCGACCAGATCGCCGTTCGGCTCGATGCCGTGGCGCACGCCCACGACCTTCTCGAGCCGGTCGAGCCAGCGCCGCACAGCCGCGCGGGCGCCCTCCTCCTGCCAGCGGCTGACGCCCAGCATGAGATGGCGGCAGAAGGCCTCGATCAGGTCGACGGCGTCGACCTCCTCGAACCCTTCCTCCGCCATGCCGACGCCGGTCTGGCCGAGCTCGAACGGCGACATCGTCGTCGCCCGCACCATCGCGCCGAAGACGAGCCAGTCGGGCACCTGGTTCTCCGGACATCCCGCCGGCCATGCGAGGCGGCCGCCGCCGATCAGACCGAGATCGTAGGTCAGCGCATCCGGCCAGCGGAACAGCACCGGGCGCTCCGGCGGCGAGTGGACCGCGAGCGCATCCGCCAGCGCGTTCATGGCGAGGTAATGGGCGAGTCTCGCCTCGGCGAGGATGGCGTCCGGCTCGAGCACCACCGCGAACTCGACGATGTCGAAACGTCGCACCCAGACCAGGGTCGCCGCGCCGGCTTGCGCCGCGATCGCCTGCGCATGGGCGAAGGCATCGCCGGATTCGCGCAGGGTGACGAGCGAAAACCCGGGCGGCAGCACCGGCCCGCGCCTGAGATCGTCCCGACCGACCGGTCCTGCCGTCATCATCCGCGCCCGCCGTCTCATTCCAAGGGAGAGGCTTGCCAAGGGAGAGGCTTGCTTCCTTGGAGCCATTCCAATTCCATATAAGAAGGAAGTATCGCAAGCGCGATGAGAGACGCTGCGGCGATCGTTAGGACGGATGCAAGATGACCGATGTCGCCCGCACGCTGATGATCTGCTCGTGCGAGGACACGATGCCGCTGGACGGCTCGGCGATCCGGCGCGGCTGCGGCGGTGCCGAGGTCAGTGAGCATCGACATCTCTGCCGCAGCCAGATCGACCGCTTCCGCGCCATGCTCGGCCAGAGCGAGGCCATCACCGTCGCCTGCACGCAGGAAGCGCCGCTCTTTGAAGAGATTGCTGCAGACCTCGATTACGCCGGCGATCTCAGCTTCGCGAACATCCGCGAACATGCCGGCTGGTCGGACGAGGCGCGGGCGGCCGGGCCGAAGATGGCGGCCCTGCTCGCCGCCGCGAGCGAGCCGATGCCGCCGGCCTCCTTCACCACCCTGGCGAGCAAGGGCGTCGCGCTGATCTATGGCCGTGACGAGGTCGCGATTTCCCTCGCCCGGCGCCTCGCCGACCATCTCGACGTCACCGTGCTGCTGTCGCGGCCGGACGAGATCGCGCCGCCGCGTACCGACGACTTCCCGGTGCTGAAGGGCACGGTCGCGCAGGCGAGCGGCTGGCTCGGCGCCTTCGAGCTCACCGTCAACGACTATGCCGCCCCGAGCCCTTCCTCGCGCGGCAAGCTCGCCTTCGAGGCGCCGCGCGACGGCGCGGTCTCGCAATGCGACCTCGTCATCGACGTCTCCGGCGGCACCCCGCTCTTCCCGGCGGGCGAGCTGCGCGCCGGCTATCTGCGCGCCGATCCGCGCGATCCGGCCGCGATCGAGCGGCTCGCCTTCCAGGCGAGCGGGCTGGTCGGGGAGTTCGACAAACCGGCCTATGTCGCCCTGAACGAAGGGCTCTGCGCCCATGCGCGCTCGCAGAAGACGGGCTGCACACGCTGCCTCGAGCTCTGCCCCACCGGCGCGATCACCCCGGCGGGTGACCATGTCGCGATCTCGGCCGAGGTCTGCGCCGGCTGCGGCGCCTGCGCCGCCGTCTGCCCGACCGGCGCGGTCACCTATGCGCTGCCGTCGGCCGACGCTCTGCTGCGCAAGCTGCGGACGCTGCTCGTGACCTATGCCGAGGCAGGCGGGCGCGAGGCTGTCTTGCTGCTGCATGACGGCGACCATGGCGAGCCGCTGATCGACGCGCTCGCCCGCCACGGCGCCGGCCTGCCGGCGCGCGTCCTGCCCCTGCGCGTCAACGAGATCACGCAGCTCGGTCTGGAGAGCTTCGCCGCGGCGCTCGCCTTCGGCGCCTCCGCCATCCGTGTGCTCGGCCGGGCGAAGCCGAAGCACGACCTGTCCGGCCTGCAGCGCAATCTCGACTATGCCAATGCGCTGGCCGGCGCGCTCGGTTTCGGCGAAGCCCGCGCCGCCTTGATCGAAACCGACGATCCCGACCTGCTGGCCGCCGCCCTCGCGAAGGTCTCACCCGGGGCGAGCGCCATGCGGCCCGCCCGCTTCCGGCCGATGGGAACGGGACGGCCGCTGCTGCGCCAGACCATCGCCGAACTGCACGCCGCCGCCCCGGCGCCGGTCGCGAGCATGGCTATGCCGCCGCGGGCGCCGTTCGGCACGGTCCATGTCGACACGGAGGGCTGCACGCTCTGCCTCGCCTGCGTCTCGGCCTGCCCGGTGAGCGCGCTCGGCGACGATCCGGAGCGCCCGACGCTGAGCTTCCAGGAGGATCTCTGCGTGCAATGTGGGCTCTGCGCCGCGACCTGCCCGGAGAAGGTGATCACGCTGGAGCCGCGCGTCGATTTCGACGCCTGGAAAGGCGGCCGCCGGATCGTCAAGCAGGAGGAGCCGTTCCACTGCATCGCCTGCGCCAGGCCCTTCGGCGTCCGCAGCACGATCGAGAAGATCGCGGCCAGGCTCGAGAACAAGCACTGGATGTTCGCCGGCGAAGGGGCGAAGCGGGCATCGATCCTGCGCATGTGCGAGGATTGCCGCGTCGAGGCCGTGGTCAATGAGAGCTTCGACCCGCATCTCTCGCCGCAGCGCCCGCCGGTGCGCACCACCGAGGACTATCTGCGCGAGCGGGCGGAGCGGGGCGAGGACCCGCTGGGATAAGCGTCGCCCCGTCATGCCTTGTGGCGGGCATCCGCCTCTTGAACAGCGCGAGCGACGAGCAAAGGCGTGGATGGTCGGGACAAGCCCGACCATGACGGAAAGGGCTGCCCTCTACCGCGTCACCTTCTCCAGCCAGTCGACCAGCGCCTGTCGGTCCTCGGCCGAGCCGATCGTCTGCTCCGGCATCCTGGTGCCGGGGGTGTAGGCGCTCGGGCCGATCTCGAACAGCTTCGCGACCGTGTCCTTGCTCCAGACGAGGTCCATGCCCTTGAGCGCCTCGGAATAGGCATAGCCCGGCGCCGTGGCGATGCGGCGGCCGAAGAGGCCGTGCAGGGTCGGGCCGGCGCGGTTGCCATCCGCCGGCGTCAGCGTGTGGCAGGCCGCGCAGGCGCGGAAGACCTGCGCCCCGCGCTCGCCCTGGAAGGCCGCGAGCGCATCCTCGCCGGCACGCGGCACCACAGCTCCGACATGCTCCCCGGTGACAGCGTTCCAGCGCCGGACCAGCCGGTCGGCTCCGCCGGAGAGCAATTGCCTGCCATCCGGCAGGAAGGCGAGCGACCAGACCGGCAGCCCCGGCCCGACCAGGGTGGCGCGGATGGTGCGTGTCCTGCGGTCGATCAGCGCGACCTGGCCACGCAGGCCGCCGGCTGCGATGGTCGCGCCGTCGGGCGAGATGGCGAGCGCGATCAGCGGCGTCTCGCCGATCGCGATCTCGGCGCGCTGGCTTCCATCCGGCCCGAACAGGCGCAGGCGCCCATCGGCGGCGGCGACCGCGATCTCCCCATCGGGCGCGGCGACGACGCCGTTGAGCGGTGCAGGTGTGCTGACGATCAATGGCGCGCCGCCATCGGCCGGCCAGAACCGCAAGGTCGCGTCATAGCCTGAAGAGACGACCGCGCCGCCCGGCACGAAGGCGACGCCGTTGACCGGGCCGTGATGGCCCTCGAGCACGCGCGCCGTGCCGTCAGCCAGCGCGGTGACGCGCACGGTCCCGTCCCAGGAGGCGGAAGCGAGATGGCCGCCCTCGGGCGAGACTGCCAGCGCCGCGACCGGCCCCTTGTGGCCATCGACAACCTTCGGCGGCTCAGTGGCATCGCCGCGCCAGAGCGCGATCCGGCCATCCTCGCCGCCGGTGGCGAAGCCGATGCCGTTGACCGCGACAGCGGCGTTGACCGCGCCCTGGTGGACGCGCAGCACCCTGATCGCGCTGCCGCGGGAAAGGTCCCAGAGGATCGCCGACTGGTCGAAGGAACCGGTCAGCGCCGTCGCGCCATCGGCCGAGACAGCCGCTGCCCGCACCGGTCCGCCATGGCCGCGCAATTCCTGGGCGGAGGCGCCGCTCACGGCGAGCACCAGCAGGGCAAGGACGATCCTGATCATGCGCCGATCATGTCCCAGCATGCGGCCTTGGCAAGGCAAGCCTCTGTTGCTCCGCCGAGAAAAGCCATCATATGAAGCGCAACATTGTTCGATCGGCTTCGCTCATGACGTCCACCCCGCTCAATCTGCGCGGCCTGAAATGCCCCCTCCCGGCCCTGCGCGTGCGCAAGGCGCTCAGAGGGGCGGAGCCGGGCGCGCTGTTCGTGGTCGAATGCACCGACCCGATGGCGGCGATCGACATCCCGAACCTGATGCGCGAGACCGGCGACGCCATCGAAGCGAGCCGCAGCGAGGGCGAGCTGCTGGTCTTCCACATCCGCAAGGCCGCGGCCTAGCGCCGCAACAACCGGAGCCCCATCGTGGCCCTATCGCAAAACGACATCCTGCGCGCGCTCGAACTGGTGAAGCTGCCGGCGAGCGGGCAATCGCTCGCCGCCTCCGGCCGCGTCGGCGACATCCTGATCGACGGCGGCAAGGTGATCTTCGCGATCGCGATCGACGCGACCGAGGCCGGTGCGATGGAGCCGGTGCGCAAGGCGGCCGAGAGCGCGGTCGGCGGAATTCCCGGCGTGACGCAGGTGCTGGTCGGCCTCACCGGCGAAAGGGCGCCCTCGCGCGCCGCCGCCCCCTCCCCGGCCATGCAGGCGCGCCAGCAGGCGCACGGCCCCGGCGGCGCCGTGCCGAAGCCGGCCGGCATCCCCGGCGTGAAGCAGATCATCGCGGTGGCGAGCGGCAAGGGCGGCGTCGGCAAGTCGACGACCACGGCCAACCTCGCCGTCGGCCTGGCGACGCTCGGCCTCAAGGTCGGCGTGCTCGACGCCGACATCTATGGACCGTCTGTCCCGAAGATCTTCGGCGTCACCGGAAAGCCGCGGCTGGTCTCGGGCCGAACGCTGGCGCCGATGGAGGCATACGGCCTCAAGATCATGTCGATCGGCTTCCTGATCGACGAAGAGACGCCGATGATCTGGCGCGGGCCGATGGTGATCTCGGCGATCACCCAGATGCTGCGCGAGGTCGCCTGGGGCGAGCTCGACGTACTGGTCGTCGACATGCCGCCCGGCACGGGCGACGCCCAGCTCACGATGGCGCAGCAGACGCCGCTCGCCGGCGCGGTGATCGTCTCGACGCCGCAGGACCTCGCCTTGCTCGATGCCCGCCGCGGCGTCGCCATGTTCAGACGAGTCGAGGTGCCGATCCTCGGCATCGTCGAGAACATGAGCTATTTCGTCTGCCCGGCCTGCGGCCACCGCTCCGACATCTTCGCCCATGGCGGGGCGCGGCACGAGGCGGAGCGGCTCGGCGTGCCCTTCCTCGGCGAGATCCCGCTCGCGATGCCGATTCGCGAGACGTCGGATGGCGGCCGCCCGATCGTGGCGAGCGACCCGGACAGCGCCCATGCCAAGGCCTATGTCGCGCTGGCGCGGCAGGTGAAGGCCGGCCTTTCCGGGCCGGCCCGGGCAGCGCCGCGGATCGTGATCGAATAAGAGCAAGGCATGCTTCAGGCCTGCAGGTCGAGGCCACTCGGGCGGTCAGCCTGCAGCACAAGCCGATCCGAGCCGACGCCGGCGATCTCCGCCTGCCGCTCGATCAACACCCAGATGTGCCCGAACGGGTCGAACAGCGAGGCGACGCGCCGACCCTCGACATCCGTCTGGACCCGGTCGCGCAGCGTGGCGCCGGCGACGATCGCATGGGCGAAGCAGGCCTCGATGTCCGGCACCGTCAGCTGGATGATCATGCTGACCGCTCCGGCCGCCCTGGGGAAGAATGGGCCGCCATAGGCCGGCTCCTCCTCGCGCCGCGGATTCGCCCCGGCCACGGAGAGGCGCGTTCCACCGATGAGCATCTCCACTCCGGCGAGCTCGCCGTCGACCCTGTACGCCTTGAGCTGCCGCGCTTCGAACGCCTCGCTGTAGAAATCCGCGGCCTCCTGCTCGCGGCCGTGCTGAACCAGGATCGTCAGGCCGACGCCGATACTGTGCTCCATCGCGAATCTCCTCTTCCGTCGCCGCCGCGAAAAAGGCTGCCGAAGCCGGCGGATTCTTGGTCGATCCGCGGCGAGCTCGGGCATGCCGTCACCGAAACGCGATGACAGATGATTTTGTTCATGTTATGTTCCAACATCCGAGTGTCACCATGGAGACGCGCTCATGCCAGTCCTGCCGACGCGCCATCTCAGCATCGCGATCGACCGGCCGATCGAGGAGGTCTACGGCTTCCTCGCCGAGCCCATGAACTTCCCGAAATGGGCGGACGGGCTCGGCGACGAACTCCACCATGTCGAAGGAATGACCTATCGCGCCAGGACGCCGATGGGCCCGATGCGCGTGATGTTCAGCGAGCCCAATCGCTACGGCGTCCTCGACCATGCCGTCCTGCCCGACAGCGGCGCACCGATGCACAATCCGATGCGTGCATTCGCCAATGGCAGCGGCAGCGAGGTGGTGTTCACGCTGCTCAGGCGCCCCGAGATGTCGGATGACGAGTTCGCCCGCGACGCCGAATGGGTCGCGGCCGATCTGGCACGGCTGAAGAAACTGCTGGAGGCCAGAGCGCGCTGACTTCACATCGACTCGCCCTCGTCATCCCGGGCGAGCGAAGCCCGGAGCCGTCGCAGAGCTTCGGAGGCTTGCGACGGTCTGGAATCTACGCGGCTTCGCCGTTTGTCCAGGATGACGGAGTGGTTCCGCGCGAAGATCCGCGCGCCTCAGAGCCGCACGCTATTGGTCGTGTAGGCGACGTCGACGGGCCGCTGATAGGTCGCCAGCACCAAGCTGGCGCCATAGGCGGCAATGGCGGCAAAGGCGACGGCGATGATGAAAGGCTTCATGCGGATTCCCCCAGATGGCGAATAAGCTTCGCTCATGGGTTGAATCTAGGGGCCGTATTTGCGGCGATCAAGCATCACCAAGCGCGGCATGGAGCCGCTCGCCCTCGGCGAGATCGTCGGGCCGGTTGGCGTTGAAGAACGGATCGACCGGCGCCGCCGGCCATTCGACCGCGACGACGCCATGACGCGCCGTCCAGCGGTCGATCTTGCGTTCATCCTCGACGATGAGCGCGTGTCGCAACGCCTCGCGCAGCGCGACCGGCCAGAGCCCGATCACCGGATGGGTCCAGCCGCCCGAGGCGGCGCAGGCGAGCGGGACGCCGGCGGCTTCGCGCGCCGCATGCAGCCGCGCCACCAGATCGCGCGGGATGAAGGGCGTGTCGGCGGCGACGCTGACCAGCCATTGCGTGTCGGGCCGGTTCGCGGCGAGCCAGTCGAGACCGGCGAGGACGCCGGCGAGCGGCCCGGCGAAATCCGGCACGCTGTCGGCGGCCACCGGCAGGCCATACTCAGCGAAACGCGCGGGGTCGCCGTTGGCATTGAGCAGGAGCCCGCCGCATTGCGGACCGAGCCGCGCGACGACATGGGCGAGGATGGGGCGGCCGGCGATGGTGCGCAGCGGCTTGTCGCCGCCGCCCATGCGCCGGGCGAGCCCGCCGGCGAGCAGGAGACCGAGGGTCGCGGGCGCGGTATCAGTCATCGCCGCCCGCCCCCTTGCGGCGATGCTTCCCGCCTTCCTCCTCGACGCTGTCGGGATCCTGGTCGAAGACGATGCGGTCCTCGCCGGCGAGCGCGAGGAAGCGCTTGCCGCGGGCGCGGCCGATCAGGGTCAGGCCGGCCTTGCGGGCGAGCTCGACGCCCCATTCGGTGAAGCCTGAGCGCGAGACCAGGATGGGAATGCCCATACGCACGGTCTTGATCACCATCTCCGAGGTCAGCCGGCCGGTGGTGTAGAAGATCATCCGGCCAGGATCGACATCGTGGCGAAAGAGCCAGCCGGCGACCTTGTCGACGGCGTTGTGGCGGCCGACATCCTCCATGTAGACCAGCGGCCGGTCGCGCTCGCAGAGCACGCAGCCATGGATCGCGCCGGCCTCCAGATAGAGCGAGGGCGTGGTGTTGATCTTGCGGGTCAGCGCATAGAGCCAGCTCGTGCGCAATTCCGCCTTGGGCAGGACGATCTCGTCGATCGCCTCCATCAGGTCGCCGAAGGCAGTGCCCTGCGCGCAGCCCGAGGTCAGCGTCTTCTTCTTCAGCTTCTGCTCGAAATCGGTACGCTGCGGCGTGCGCACCACGACGACCTCGAGCTCCTCGTCGTAATCGACCGCCTCGACGCGGTCGCCACGCTTCAGCATGTTCTGGTTGAGCAGATAGCCGAGCGCCAGATACTCGGGATGATCGCCGATCGTCATCATCGTGACGATCTCCTGGCTGTTCAGATAGAGCGTCAGCGCCCGCTCGGTCACGACGCGGGTCTCGACGCGGGCGCCGGTATGGTCGATGCCGGCGACGTCCGCACCCAGCCGCGCGGCCGAAGGGTCGGGCCTGATCAGATAATCGTCGAGAAAATCGCTGCCGAGCGGCACGGAATGCTTCCTTGCGGGCTTCAGGCCGGCAGGCGCAACGCTGCCGTCGCCCAGTCCGTCACCGCGGCCGGCTCGGACGGCAGGCGCTGCCAATCCTCGCCGGCGAAGTCGGACCAGGCGGCGAGCATGTCGTCCCGCACCGCCGTCAGCAAAGGCAGGCCGGCGAGAACACCGGCGGCGATCTCGGCCCGCAGGCCCTGGCCGAGCACCTCCTGCTTGCCGAACTTGTTGACGATGACGAGGTCGACCGGGCCGGAGAGCGCGTCCGAGACGGCGGCGCCGGCGGCGGCGAGGCCGGCCGCGTCGAGCCGGCAGCCGGTCGAGCCCGCGCCGCGATCCTCGCTGATCGGAAAGCGACGGCCGGAGGCGAGATCCTCGAGCGCCATGCTGGCACAGCCGCTGGCGCAGTCGCCGCTGTTGTGCTGGACGACGCCACCGAGCCGCACGCCCGCGCGCCTGAGGGCGTCGGCGACCTCCGCCATCAACTCGTCGATGGCGAAGCCGGCGGAGTAGACGATCGCGGCGAGTGGAGCAGTCATCGTCCTCCTTCATCCCACGGAACGGCCGGCGCAGCTAGAGCCCGTTCCGATCAGCCTGCACTGAAGCCGATCGGAAAACGGGCCTCGCGCCAAGGGTGAGAGGCGGATTCGATCAGGTTCTTCCAACCCCATCGGATCCGGCTCTCGCGAACTTCCGGTGTCCGCCGGACACGAGAATGCCGGCGCAGTGTTGCAGCGCACCTACAGTCGAAGGCGCGTGCGGGCGCTAGGGTGAGCCGGGCTGATCCCGGCATTCCGATCGGGCGCGGCTCGCCGAGTACCGCTGGCCCATGATCCGCCCGAACGCCCAGACGCCTCTCGACCCTGCCGCCGACGCCGCGCTGCTGCTGCGCCGTATCGGTTTCGCGACGCTGGCGCTCGCCCTGCCGCTGGCGTCGCTGGTCTCGCGTCGCGCCGCCGTCGTGCTGGTGCCGATCGGGGTGATCTTGCTGGCCATAGCCGCGTTGATCGAGGCGCCGCGCTGGTTCGCCGGCAATATCAGGGCGTCGATCTTCAGCCGCGCCGGCTTGACATTGTGGGCGCTGGTCGGCTGGGCCGTGCTCTCGCTGGTCTGGAGTCCCTATACCGGCTCGGCCACCGAGAAGGCGGCCAATCTCTTCCTCGCCGTGGCGCTCGGCTTCGCCGGCGCGGCCGCGCTGCCGGAGCGCATGCGCGCCTCGAACCTCAACCTCGCGGCGCTCGGCGCCGGCACGGCGGCGATCTTCGCGCTCGGCCTGTTGCTGACCGAGGCGCTGAGTCCGATCGACTCGCGCGCGGCCAATGCCGCCGGCAGCGTCGAGCGCGGCGTCAGCGTCGTGCTGATCATGGCCTGGCCGGCGCTCGCCTGGCTGCTGTCGCGCGAGCGCGGGCTGACGGCGCTCGGGCTGGCGCTGGTCGTCGGACTGCTCGCCCTGTCGCGCATCGAGGATGGCGAGGCGATGGCGATGCTGTGCGGCGCGGTCGCGTTCGGCGCAGTCAGCGCCGACCGCATCGTCGGCGCTAGGCTGATGGGCGCGGTCATGGCCGGGCTGATGCTGCTGGCCCCGCTCCTCCCCTTCCTGCTGCTGCCGTTCTTCCGCCTTTCTCCGGCGGTGTTCAGCACGGTCGGCACCAGCCTCGACATCTGGGCCGACATCATCTCGAGCCGCCCGGTGCAGCTCATCACCGGCCATGGCCTGGACACGGTGCTGCGCGGGCGCACCACCGGAGCGCTGCCGCTCGAAGTCCCGACGACGATCCTGTTCGAGACCTGGTACGAGCTCGGCCTGGTCGGCGCGGCGACGGGAGCGCTCTGCCTGTATTTCGCGGTCAGCGCCGCAGGGCGCATGCCCGGCGCGCTCGCGGCCGGCGGTGTCGCGGCCTATGTCACGGCCTTCGCGCTGGCGGCGCTCGGCTTCGCCTCGTTCCAGACCTGGTGGCTGATGACGCTGACCGCCGTCGCGCTGCTGTTCACCGCGATCGCGCGCGGCCAATACCGCACCGAGCGGCCGGTGGCGCCGCTCGGCCGGCGGCCGAAGGCGCCGGTTGTGCCGTCGGACACCTGACGAGACCAGGCGGTGCGCGACGGGGGCAGCGGCCCGCCGCAGGCAAGGATTTCCTCCGGCGCGGGCCGGCTCTATCATCCTCCTGCCTCAGTTTGCGGGAGGGAACGCATGCCCGACCATGACGACCCGCTGGTCCTCGACCTCGTCGAATGGGTTTCTCGTGGCCCCCGAAGCCATGCCGAGGTGATCGAAACCTGGCGGACGTCCTGCCCGCGCCTGACGATATGGGAGGATGCCGTCGATCGCGGCTATCTGGCGCGCGGAGACGGCAACCTGGTCTCGATCACGTCGGAAGGCCGCGACCTGCTCGCCGCGCATGGCAGGCTGCCGCAGCCGGCAGGCGGTTAGAGCAGTTCCGCCAGAACCGCGCCGTCATTCCGACAGCGCAGCAGCGCGCCCGGATTTCGTGAACACCGGCCTTCCCAGACCGAGCGCTGCCTACGCGGGAGCGTGCTCCAACCGCGTCGTGTTCATGGGTTCCGGGCTCAGGCCTTCGGCCTGCCCCGGAATGACGAGGCAGGCGCTCAAGCCGCCTCGCGGCCCGCATTCACCGCATGGCAGGCGACGCCGTCGATCACCGGCGGATTCTCGACGCGGCAGCGGTCGAAGACCAGCGGGCAGCGCGGATGGAAGGTGCAGCCGGAAGGCGGGTTGATCGGATTCGGAATCTCGCCCTTCACGCCCTCGCGCGGCTTGCCGACCATGGCGAGGTCCGGCACGGCGTCAAGCAGCATCCTGGTGTAGGGATGGCGCGGGGCGGCGAAAAGCTGCCTGCCGTCGGAGACCTCGACGAGGCGGCCGAGATACATCACGCCGATACGGGTCGCCATATGGCGGACGACCGCGAGATTGTGGCTGATGAAGAGATAGGTCAGCCCGAACTTCTCCTGCAGATCGCGCATCAGGTTGAGGATCTGCGCCTGAACGGAGACGTCGAGCGCCGAGGTTGGCTCGTCACAGACGATGAACTCGGCATTGGAGGCGAGCGCGCGGGCGATGGCGATGCGCTGGCGCTGGCCGCCGGAGAACTCGTGCGGGAACTTCTTGCCGTCGTCGGGATGCAGCCCGACCAGCGAGAGCAGTTCGCCGACGCGCGCCTCGATCGCGGCCTCACCCTGGAGCAGGTCGAAGGCGCGGATCGGCTCGGCGATGATCCGGCCCACGCGCCAGCGCGGATTGAGCGAGGCGTAGGGATCCTGGAAGATCATCTGGATGCGCCGGCGCAGGCGCTGGCGCTCCTGCGCGGCCCTGGCGTCGAACATCGAGACGCCGTCGATCGCGACGGTGCCGCCCGAGGGCTGCAGCAGGCCGACGACCATGCGGGCCACGGTCGACTTGCCCGAGCCGGATTCGCCGACGAGCGCGAAGGTCTCGCCCTTGCGGATGTCGAAGGAGACGCCGTCGACCGCCTTGAGATACTGCCTGGGCGCATTTTCCAGCACCCGGTTGAGCCAGGGCTTGGAGACGTCGAAGACGCGCCTGAGGTCACGGACCTGGACGAAGGCTCTGTCGCTCACGCCGCGATCTCCGTCTTGCCGGCGGGCGCCTTCGCCGGATCATAGAGGTGGCAGGCGACCTGGTGTCCGCCGACATCGATCAGCTCCGGCCGGTCGATCCGGCAGCGGTCGAACACCCTGGAGCAACGCGGGTTGAAAGGGCAGCCCGCCGGAATGGCGGAGAGGCGCGGCATGGCGCCGGGAATCTGCACGAGCCGCTCGGCGTCGCCCTCGATCGAGGGGATCGCGCCCATCAACCCCTGCGTATAGGGGTGGAGCGGCTGCTTGATCACCTCGCGCACCGGCCCGATCTCGGCGACGCGCCCGGCATACATCACCGCGACCCGGTCGGCCGTCTCGGCGATGACGCCCATATCGTGGGTGACAAGCATCACCGAGGTGCCGCGTTCCTTGCAGAGTCGCTTGATCAGGCTGATGATCTGCGCCTGCACGGAGACATCGAGTGCCGTGGTCGGCTCGTCGGCGATAATGAATTCCGGCTTGGCGCAGAGCGCGAGCGCGATGACGACGCGCTGGCGCATGCCGCCGGAGAATTCGTGCGGGTAGCCGTCGATGCGCTTGTCGGGCGCGGGGATGCCGACCTCGTCGAGCAGGGCGATGGCGCGCTTGCGGGCCTCCGCCGCGTTGAGATCGGTATGGGTGCGGATCGTCTCGATCAGCTGCTCGCCGACCCGGTAGAGCGGGTTCAGGCTGGTCAGCGGGTCCTGGAAGATCATGCCGATGCGCTTGCCGCGGACGCGGCGCATCTGCTCCGACGGCAGATGGTCGACGCGCTCGCCGGAGAGCACGACCTTGCCGCCGGCGATCCGGCCGGGCGGATCGATCAGGCCGATGATGGCGGAGCCGGTGACCGACTTGCCGGCGCCGGATTCGCCGACCACGCCGAGCACCTCGCCGCGGGCGATGTCGAAGGAGACCTTGTCGAGCGCGCGCAGCGTGCCGCGGCGGGTGACGAACTCGACGGTGAGGTCCTGGACGGAGAGGACGGTCTCGGTCATCGGCTCACCTCAACCGCGGGTTCAGGGCATCGCGCAGCCAGTCGCCGAGCAGATTCACCGCCAGCACCAGCACGGCGAGGGTCACGCCCGGGAAGGTCACGATCCACCAGTCGCCGGAGAACAGATAGCGGTTGCCGATCGAGATCAGCGTGCCGAGCGAGGGCTGCGTCGGCGGCAGTCCGACGCCGAGGAAGGAGAGCGTCGCCTCGGTGATGACGGCGAGCGCGAGGTTGATGGTCAGGATGACCAGCACCGGGCCGATCACGTTGGGCAGGACATGGCGCAGCATGATCAGCGGCGCCGGCAGGCCGACGAGCCTGGCGGCCTGGACATAGTCCTTGTTGCGCTCGACCAGGGTGGAGCCGCGGATGGTGCGGGCATACTGCACCCAGAAGGACAGGCCGATCGAGATCACCAGCACGTAGAGCGCGGTGTCCTCGCGGCTGGCGCTCTTGAACAGGCCGCGCACGACGCCGTCGATCAGCAGCGCGATCAGGATGGCCGGAAAGGTCAACTGCACGTCGGCGATGCGCATGATCAGCGAGTCGACGCGGCCGCCGAGATAGCCGGCGAGCAGGCCGAGCGTGATGCCGATCGTCGCCGCCAGCAGCACGCCGAGCACGCCGACGATCAGCGAGACGCGCAGCCCGTAGAGGATCGCCGAATAGAGATCGCGGCCCTGATCGTCGGTGCCGAGGATGAACTTGGGATCGCCGCCCTGCTGCCAGGCCGGCGGGATATTGGCGTCGGAGAGGAAGACGGTCGCCGGATCGAAGGGATTGGTCGGCGCGATCCAGGGCGAGAAGGCCGCGCCGATGAACATCACCAGGACGATCACGGCTGCGACCATCGTCACCTTGGAGCGGAGGAAGCTCGCCAGAATGTCGCTGTCGAGAATCCGGGCCCAGAGCGAGGGCGGCTGTTTCGCCGAGGAAGCAGGTTGCGCGCTCATGCGGGCCTCAATGCGCCCCGACCGTCGCGCGCAGGCGCGGATCGACCAGCGCATAGAGCAGGTCGACGATCAGGTTGATGCTGACGAACAGGAAGGAGATCAGGATGAGATAGGCCGCCATGATCGGGATATCGACCTGCTGCACCGCCTTGAGGAAGAGCAGGCCCATGCCCGGCCACTGGAACACCGTCTCGGTGATGATCGCGAAGGCGATGATCGAGCCGAGCTGCAGGCCGGCGATGGTGATGACCGGCACCAGCGTGTTCTTCAGCGCATGGCCGAAATGGATCGCGCGCGTCCTGAGGCCGCGGGCGCGAGCGAACTTGATGTAGTCGGTGCGCAGCACCTCGAGCATCTCGGCCCGGACGAGGCGCATGATCAGCGTCATCTGGAACAGGCCGAGCGTGATCGAGGGCAGGATCAGCGCCTTCCAGCCCGAGGCGGTCAGAAGCCCCGTGGTCCACCAATTGCCGATCTTGACCACCTCGCCGCGCCCGAAGGACGGCAGCCAGCCGAGGGTGACGGAGAACAGGTAGATCAGGAGGATGCCGATCAGGAAGGTCGGCAGGCTGATGCCGACGAGGGAGATCGTCTGGAACAGCTTGGCGAGGATGCTGTCGCGGCGCAGCGCCGTGTAGACGCCCATCGGGATGCCGACCAGGAGCGAGAACAGCGCCGACATGAAGGCGAGCTCCAGCGTCGCCGGCGCGCGCTCGCCGAGCAGCGAGATCACCGGCAGGCGGAACTGGTAGGAGACACCGAATTCGAGCCGCGCGGCGTTGTAGATATAGCGCGCGAACTGGACGACCACCGGCTCGTCGAGGCCGAGCGTCCGGCGCAGTTGCGCCACCTGCTCCTGCGGCGTGTCGACGCCGACCATCTGGTTCACCGGGTCGCCGACGAAGCGGAACATGGTGAAGGCGATCAGCGCGACCGCGAGCATCACGATCAGTGACTGGAACAGCCGGCGCAGGACAAATGCGAGCATGTCGGCCTCAAGCCCCCGGTCTACCGAGGTTGGGAAACGCGCGGTCATCCCGGCTGGAGCGAAGCGGAGAGCCGGGATCCATCGTAGAGCTCAGTGCCTTACGATGGATCCCGGATCTGCGCGGCTGAAGCCGCTTGTCCGGGATGACGAGGAGATTGGCATCGCGGGGCGGTCAGGCCCCGCGCCGCCCTCACTGCTCCTTGGTGGCGTAATACAGCAGCACCGAATTGTCGGCGCGCTGGGCGAGCTTCACCTTCTTGGACACGCCCCAGGCCAGCGCCTGCTGGTGCAGCGGGATATAGGCGAACTCGTCGACGGTGATCTTGAAGGCTTCCTTGATCATCTCGTTGCGCTTGGCCGTGTCGGACTCGACCAGGATCTTGTCGGTGAGCTCGTCGACCTTCTTGTTGCAGTAATTGCCGAGGTTCGATTCGCCGCGCGACGAGCCGGCGACGTCGCGGCAGCCGAGAATGTCGTAGAGCACATTGTGGCTGTCGAAGGTGCCCGGCGTCCAGCCGAGCAGGTAGAACGAGGTCTTGTAGCCGCCCGGCTTCAGCACCTTGGCGAAGTACTGCGCCTTGGGCTGGGCGTTGAGGTTCACCTTGACGCCGATGCGCGCGAGCATGCCGACCACGGCCTGGCAGATCTGGCCGTCATTGACGTAGCGATCGTTCGGGCAATCCATGCCGAGCTCGAAGCCGTTCGGATAGCCGGCCTCGGCGAGCAGCTTCTTGGCGCCCTCGGTGTCGAACTTGGCGCGGGTGAAGCCGGCATGCGGGAACAGCTCCGGCGCGATCATCAGCGGCGACGGGGTCGAGAGCCCGCGCATGACGCGGCTCTTGATCGTCTCGATATCGATCGCCTGGAAGAAGGCCTGGCGGACCTTCGGATCCTTGAACGGATTCTTGCCCTTGACGCTCGATTCGAGCAGCTCGTCCCGGGTCTGGTCGAAGCCGATGAAGATGGTGCGCAGCTCCGGCCCGGTCAGAACCTGGGCGTTGCCGGAGGCGTTGACGCGCTGGATATCCTGGATCGGAACCGGCTCGATGACGTCGACCTCGCCGGAGAGCAGCGCGGCGACGCGGGTCGCGTCCGAGGAGATCGGCGTGAAGACGATCTCCTTGATGTTGCCTTCGATCTTCTTCCAGTAGTTCTCGTTGAGCTTGAAGACGGTCTTCACGCCCGGCTGGTGGCTCTCGATCTTGTAGGGGCCGGTGCCGTTGGCGTTGAGCGAGGCGTAGCTCGGGGTGGTCGCGGCCGCCGGCGTCGGGGCGACGGCGTTGTTCGCCTCCGCCCACTTCTTCGACATGATGTACCAGGTATCCCACTGCGCGTTCAGGATCGGGTTCGGCGTGGTCAGGATCACGTCGACCGTGTGGTCGTCGACCTTGACGAACTTGGCGCTGGTCGGGATGCGGGTGGTGAAGTTCGAGCCCTGGGCGCGAACGCGCTCGGCCGAGAAGATCACGTCATCGGCGGTGAAGTCCGAGCCGTCATGGAACTTGACGCCCTTGCGCAGGAAGAACCGCCATTTCAGGCCGTCGGGCGAGATCTCCCATTTCTCGGCGAGCGCCGGCTCGATCTTCAGGTCCTTCCCGCGGGCGGTCAGCCCCTCATAGGGATGCCCGAGATGGGCGTTCGTCGTGGTCTCGTTGACGGTATAGGGATCGAGCGACTTCAGCTCGCCCTGGTTGGCGTAACGCAGCGTCTGGGCCTGCGCAGCCCCGCACATCAAGGCCAGCGCCGCCACGGCTGCCAAGCAATGGGTCTTGAACGACATGGTGAGACTGCTCCAGTTGGTTGAAACCACTCCTCCCCAGGAGCGGTGCCGGCCGCCTGCTCGTTCCGGCGGCAGGCCGACGAAGGCGGCAGATTAATGACGGTTCGAAGCCCGCGTCCAGTGCGGCCGGTGGACTTCGCTGCACATCGAATTTTATTGCACGCCTCCGTCCGGGCACGCACGAAGCTGCGGGCTCCCGGACGAAGGCTTGCAAGGAACCATCCCGGCCGCGAGCGCTCAGCGGGTCAGATCCGCGATCAGCGCACGCACGAAGGCGGTGCCGGCCTCGAGCTGGGCCAGCGTGATGAACTCGTCCGGCTGATGCGCCTGGGCGATATCGCCGGGCCCGCAGACCACGGTCGACCAGCCCGCGGCCTGGAACAGGCCGCCCTCGGTGCCATAGGCGACGACATGGCCGGCATTGTCGCCGGTGAGGCGGCGGGACAGCGTCTCGGCGGCGCCGTCCTTTTCCGGCGCCAGCGGCGGCGTCTGTGAGGTGATTTCCAGGGTGATGCCGGTCTCGGGCGCGATCGCCTTCATCGGCGCCTCCAGCTCGGCGATCCTGGCCCGGTAGCGCGCGACATAGTCGGCACCGTCGCCCGGGACGACGCGAACCTCGTGGCTGAAGGCGCAATGCTCCGCCGTGATGTTGACCGCGGTGCCGCCCTCGACGACGCCGACATGCAGCGTCGAATAGGGCGGCTCGAACGGGTTGCCGGCTTCGGCCTTCGCCTTGTTCTCCTGCATGACGTCGTCGTGCCAGGCGATCAGCTTGCCGGCGACCATCACGGCCGGCACGCCGATATCGACGCGGCTCGAATGCACGGCATGGCCGCGCACCGTCGTCCTCATCCGGGTGCCGCCCTTGTGGCCGGTGACGACCTGCATCATCGAGGGCTCGCCGACGATCACAGCCGACGGCTTCAGCCCGGCCCTGGCCATGGCCTCGATCATGATGCGGGCGCCGACGCAGCCGATCTCCTCGTCATAGGAGAGCGCGATGTGGACGGGGCGCTTCAGCCCGGCCGCCAGCATCTCCGGCACCAAAGCGAGGGCGATCGCGTCGAAGCCCTTCATGTCGCAGGAGCCGCGGCCGTAGAGCTTGCCGTCGCGCTCGGTCAGCGTCCACGGATCGGAGCTCCAGGCCTGCCCCTCGACGGGGACCACGTCGGTATGGCCGGAGAGCACGACGCCGCCATCGACCTTCGGCCCGACCGTGGCGTAGAGATTGGCCTTCTCCCCGTCGGGACTCGGCACGATCGTGCTCTCGACGCCGTGCGCGGCGAGGTAGTCGCGGCAGAAATGGATCAGCTCGAGATTGCTGCGCCAGGATTCGGTGTTGAACGACACCAGCTTGGCCAGCATCTCCTTGGGAGTATAACGCACGGGCAGAAGTCTCCAGAAACCGGCCGACAGGCATGAACCGTGCCGGCAGGCTACGCTGGCGCAATGCAGGGTCAATCGCTATCGACGCCGCAGCAACGCATGTGCCGACGCATGACAATCGGGGCTCCGCCCTCCCCCGCTTGCGGAGGGTTGGGTGGGGGGCAGGTCCGCTCGGCGCCGGACTGAAAGAATGAATCGCTCTGTTTTCCGGCCCCCCACCCCTATTCCCTTCCCCACCGCAAGCGGGGGAAGGGAAAAGTGGTGCCGCTCCGATCGTTCGTCGAACATGCGCGCAGCCCGCTTGACCGGGCTGCACCGGGCGCGCTGTTGTGCCGGCCAACCGAATTCCCCCGCGTGAGTCCGCCATGTCCTTCGACGTCACCCTCGCCGACATCCAGGCCGCAGCCGTCCGCATCGCCGGCAAGGTCCGGCGCACGCCGACCTTCCTCAGCGCCGGGCTTTCGGCGCGTCTCGGCGTCGAGACCGTGGTCAAGGTCGAGAGCCTGCAGCTGGCGGGCTCGTTCAAGGTGCGCGGCTGCTACAACAAGCTGCTCGGACTTTCCGATGCCGAAAGGGCGCGCGGCGTCGTCACCGTCTCCGGCGGCAACCACGCCATCGCCGTCTCGCTGGTCGCCAGCATGCTCGGCATCCGGGCGCTGGTGCTGATGCCGAAAAATGTCGCGCCGCTCAACATCCGCCTGACCCAGGAAGCGGGCGGCGAGGTCGAGCTCTGCGAGGATGCGCTCGCCGCCTTCTCCAAGGCAGAGGAATACGAGGGCAAGGGCATGACCCATGTCCATTCCTATGACGACCCGGCGATCATCGCCGGCCACGGCACGGTCGGCCTCGAGCTCGCGGCCGATGCCGGCGGGCGGATCGATCACGTCTTCATCTCGATCGGCGGCGGCGGCTTCTCCGCCGGCGTCGGCGCGGCGCTGAAGGGGCTCGACCCGGCCGTGCGCATCCACGGCGTCGAGACCGAGGGCGCGACGACGATGACGCAGGCGCTCGCAGCCGGGAAGCCCGTGCCGATCCGCCCGACCTCGATCGCACGCACGCTGGGGGCTCCCTTCGCGACCGAGCGCACCATGGCGGCGGCGCACCAGTTCCTCGAGGAGATCGTCGTCGTCCCGGATGCGGAAGCGGTGCGCGAGCTGGTCTGGGTGCTGCAGAACGGCCGGGTGCTGCTCGAGCCGGCGGCATCCTGCACCGTCGCCGCGGCGCTGGCGCGCCGGGATCAGTTCAAGCCGGGCGAACGCATCGCGCTGGTGCTGTGCGGCTCGAACGTCGCGCTCGACGATATCGAGCGCTGGCGTGGGGAATTCGGGATCTGAGAACCGGCACGGGGTGCGCGACCCACGCCCCTCCGCTTCAGCCGCTCGGTCTAGAGCCCGTTCCGATCAGCTCGCACCGCAAACTGGTCGGCAAAAACGGTCTCTAAACTATAGGCGAGAGGCGGATTCACCGGTCAGATTGATTCAATCCGATCGGATCCGTCTCTACGGGACCACGACGCCCCGTGCCCGCCCGCCCGCGACCCGGCAGGAACAGCCGCCGCCGAGCCCCGAGGGGTTGATCAGCCGGCAGGTCCGCACCGGGGTCTGGCAATACTCGCCGATGCCGGCCGGCACCACCGGGGCGGCATAATAGGGCCGGCGGTAGTAATAGTAGGCCGGCTCCTCGTAATAGGGCGCGCCATAGTAGTAATAGGGATAGGCTGCGGCGCTTCCGAGAATGGCGCCGGCCGCCAAAGCACCGGCGCCCCAGCCCCAATTGTCGTAATAGCCGCGCCGCCAGTAGCCGCGCCCGTAATAGCCTCCGCCATACCAGCGATTGGGCCGATAGCCCCAGCCGGCGCCGCGATAGACACCGCCCCCATAGATGCCGCCGCGATAGCCGCCCGACCCCAGGCGATAGCCGCCGCCGAAGCCGCCGGTGGAAAGCGCCCGGTTCCCCCCGCCGCTGAGCGCGCCGCCCATGCGGACGCCGCCGCCGAGAGGGGGACCGCCGCTCAGGGCCTGAGCCGAGGCGTCATGAACGGTGAAGGCCAGCAAGGGGGCAAGCGAGGCGGCGAGAACGATCAGGCGGCGCATGAGGGCCTCCCATTCGACAGGGACAAATCACTATAACACATCAAGGCCCCGGCTGCTCCAGCCTGACGCCGCTCGCCCGCCCGAGCTCACGGAGCGGCTGCGAGGATCCGGGCGAGCTCGGCCAGGAAACGCTCGCTCGCCGGCGGCAGCGCCCGCCTCCGGCGCTTCACCACTGCGATCGGCCGGACGAAGCCGTCGCCCTCGATCTGCTGCGAGCGCAGGCTGTGCTCGGCCCGGACCTCCATCGCCGAGCCGGGCAGGATTGCGACGCCGAGGCCGGCGCGCACCATGCCGACGGCGCTCGCCATATAGGTGACCTCGGCGCCGATGCACGGCGACAGTCCGGCATCGGCGAAGGCCCGGTCGACCACCTGCCTAACGCTGGTCGCTGTATCCATGAGCACCAGCGGATAGCTTGCCAGATCGGCGATGCCGATCGTCGCCAATCCGGCGAGCGGATGGCCCTCCGGATAGACGGCGTGCATGCGGTCGCTGCCGCGCAGCAGGATCTCGAGATCGGCGTGCGGGACCGCGCCGCCGGTCAGGCCCAGATCGGCCGCGCCGCCGGCGACGAGCTCTGCGACTTCGCTCGCGATGACGTCGCGAATGACGAAGCCGACGCCGGGATGGGCCGCCCGGAAACCGGCGATCGCCTCCGGCAGCACACCCGAGGCGAAGGAGGGCAGCAGGGCGAGCCGGACGATGCCACGCTCGATGGTGGAGAGCTGGCGCGTCTCCGCGAGAACGCCGTCGAGCTCACGCAGGATGCGGCCCAGCCCCGGCAGCAATTCGGCGCCGTTGCGCGTCAATGCGACCATGCGGGTATTGCGGTCGAACAGGCGCAGGCCGAGCACGTCCTCGAGTTTGCGGATCTGCACGGTCAGCGCCGGCTGCGACAGATGCAGGCTCGCGGCGGCGCGGGTGAAGCTGCCGCATTCGGCCACCGTCACGAAGGCGCGCAACTGCCGGACATCGAGGTTCATACAAAACTTCTATTACTGTGATCCAATCATTTCAATTGTTAGATCAATCGCTTCATGGCTTCCTGCCGCCATGGAGGAGCGATGAGGACGGTCCGGATCGGGGCAGGTGCCGGCTATTCCGGCGACAGGATCGAGCCGGCGGTCGAACTCGCCGAAAAGGGCGCGCTCGACTATCTCGTCTTCGAATGCCTCGCCGAGCGCACCATCGCGCTGGCGCAGCAGGCTCGCCGGGCCGATCCGGAGGCCGGCTTCGATCCCCTGCTCGGCGAGCGGCTTCGGGTCGTGCTGGCGCCATGCCGGCACAGCGGCACGCGGATCGTCACCAATATGGGCGCTGCCAATCCGCTGGCGGCAGCGCGCCATGCCGCCGACCTCGCCCGCCGGCTCGGCTTCGCCGGTCTCAGGATCGCCGCCATCGCCGGCGACGACGTCGTCGACGCCATGGCCGGAAGCGATTGCCGGATCGAGGAGACCGGAGCACCGGTCTCCGCGCTCGCCGAGGCGCTGGTCTCCGCCAACGCCTATATCGGCGCGGCGCCGATCGCCGAGGCGCTGGCCGCCGGCGCGGACCTCGTCATCACCGGCCGCGCCGCCGACCCGTCGCTCTTCGTCGGGCCGCTCGCGCATGCCTTCGGCTGGTCCTTCGACGACTGGCACCGGCTCGGCCAGGCGACGCTGGCCGGCCATCTGCTCGAATGCGCGGGCCAGGTGACCGGCGGCTATTTCGCCGATCCCGGCTACAAGGATGTCGCCGGCCTCGCCCGGCTCGGCTTCCCGATCGGCGAGGTGTCGGAGGATGGCAGCATCGTCGTCACCAAGGTCGCGGGCTCGGGCGGACAGGTCACGCCGGCGACCTGCAAGGAGCAGATCCTCTACGAACTGCACGATCCGGCCCGTTATCTCACGCCCGACGTCAGCGCCGATTTTTCGCAGGTCCGCGTGACGCAGCTCGGCCCCGACCGGGTCCGCGTCGACGGCGCGACGGGGCGGGCGCGGCCGGAGCAGCTCAAGGTTTCGCTCGGCGTGGCCGAGGGCTTCGTCGGCGAGGGCCAGATCTCCTATGCCGGGCCGGGCGCCAGGGCACGCGGCGAGCTCGCGCTCGCCATCGTGCGCAAGCGGCTGGCGCTGACCGGCGCGGCGGCGAGCGAGCTGCGTTTCGACCTGATCGGCATCGACGCGCTGCACGGGGCGGCACTCTCCGCCATCGGCGGCCACGAGCCTTACGAGGTCCGCGTCCGCGTCGCCGGGCGTGCGGCGAGCCGGGCCGAAGCGGCGCGGATCGGACGCGAGGTCGAGACGCTCTACACCAACGGCCCGGCCGGCGGCGGCGGCGTCACCACCGCGATCCGCGAGGTGCTCGGCGTGCTCTCGACCTATCTGCCGCGCGCACGGGTCAGGCCCACCATGCACATGCTGGAGAGCTGAGATGAAGCTGCGCCAGATCGCCCATGCCCGCACCGGCGACAAGGGCGACACCTCCAGCATCGCGCTGATCGCCTTCGATCCGGCCGACTATCCGAGACTCGTCCGGGAGGTCACGGCGGCCCGCGTCAAGGCGCATTTCGGCGGGCTCGTCGCCGGAGACGTCACTCGCTACGAGGTGCCGAGCCTCGGCGCGCTGAACTTCGTCATGCGCCAGGCGCTCGGCGGCGGCGTCACCCGCTCGCTCGCGCTCGACACGCACGGCAAGAGCCTGAGCTCGGCCCTGCTCGATCTCGACATTCCCGACGAATGAAAGCCGCCCGCGCGCAAGCGGGCGACAACCGAAACCATGGAGGAGACGACGATGCAGACGAGACGATGGATGCTCTCCACGGCGGCCGCGGCCGCGGCCGGGCTGGCACTGCCGGCGACGGCTCAGGATTTCCCGAGCAGGTCGATCAAGTTCGTCGTGCCGTTCGCGGCCGGCAGCGCCACCGACGCGCTGGCGCGCATCCTCGGAGAGAGTCTGTCGAAGAGCCTCGGCAAGCCGGTCGTGATCGAGAATCTCGCCGGCGCCAGCGGCATCCTGGCCGCGCAGAACGTCGCCCGCGCCGATGCCGACGGCCATACGCTGCTGATCACCACCAACACGACGCACGGCGCCAACCAGAGCCTGCTCAAGAGCGTGCCCTATGACGCGGTCAAGGATTTCGAGCCGGTCGGCAAGCTCGGCACGATCACCTTGGCGCTGGCGACGCATCAGTCCGTCCCGGCCAGGACGGTGCAAGACCTCGTCGCCTACGCCAAGGCCAATCCGGGCAAGCTCACCTTCGGAGCCGGCTCGAGCTCGTCGCGCATCGCCGGCGAGATGCTGAAGTCGCTCGCCGGGCTCGATCTGACCTATGTGCCCTATCGCAGCAATCCGCAGGCGATCACCGACCTGCTCGGCGGCCAGATCTCGCTCGTCTTCGCCGACATCTCGACGACCCTGCCGCAGATCAAGGCCGGCAAGGTCAACGGGCTCGCCGTCTCGACCGCCAGGCGCAGCGCGCTCGCGCCGGACCTGCCGACGATGGCGGAAGCCGGCGTCGCAGGCTACGACCTCGCCGCCTGGTTCGCCGCCTTCGCTCCGGCCAGGACACCGCAACCGGTCGTCGCCAGGCTCAACCAGGCGTTCGTCGCCGCGCTCAACGACAAGGCGACCCAGGAGCGCCTGCTCGCCGCCGGCATCGAGCCGGAGGCCGGCACGCCGGCCGAACTGCGGGCGTTCGTGCCGGTCGAGATCAGGAAATGGGCCGATATCGTCAAGGCGGCCGGCATCCAGCCGGAGTGAGCGCCGTGGGCGCGCCTCAGAAATAGCGCGCGAGGTTCTGCCGGATCCGCTCCAGCGGCGGAATATCGGCCGGAGGCGGCTCGAAGGCCTTGCCCGTGATCGTCTCGAACGCCCTGATGTAGACCTGCGAGGTCTGTTCGATCAGTTCGTCCGGGATCGGCGGGATCGGCTCCCTGTAGGGGTCGCAGCGCGCGGCGACCCAGTTGCGCACGAAATCCTTGTCGAAGCTCTCCGGCTTCTCGCCGCGGGCGAAACGCTCGGCATAGCTGCCGGCGAACCAGTAGCGGCTCGAATCGGGCGTATGGATCTCGTCGGCCAGAATGATCCTGCCCTCGGAATCGGTGCCGAACTCGTATTTGGTGTCGGCGAGGATGAGGCCGCGCTCGGCCGCGAGTTGCTGGCCCCGGGCGAACAGCGCCAGCGCGTAGCTGGACACGATCTCCCATTGCGCCTCGGTCAGCAGCCCCTGCTCCAGGATCTGTGCCGGCGAGAGCGGCTCGTCATGGCCCCCGTCGAAGGCCTTGCTGGTCGGGGTGATGATCGCCTGCGGCAGCGCCTCGTTGTCGCGCAGGCCATCGGGGAAGCGCTGGCCGTACATCTCGCGCGCGCCCTGCTTGTACATGGTCAGGATCGAGGTGCCGGTGGTGCCGGCGAGATAGCCGCGCGCCACGATCTCGACCGGCAGGATGTCGAGGCGCCTGCCGACGACGACATTGGGATCGGGATAGTCGAGCACGTGATTGGGGCAGATGTCCGCCGTCTCCTCGAACCAGAAGCGCGCCGTCTGGGTCAGCACCTGGCCCTTGAACGGGATGCAGGCGATGGCGCGGTCGAAGGCGCTGAGGCGATCGGTGGCGATGATGATCCGGCGCCCGTCCGGCAGGTCGTAATTCTCGCGGACCTTGCCGCGGTAATGGTTGGGCAGCTCCGGGATCGTGACATCGCGGATCGTCTGGGCCTCGGACATGGCAGCACTCGTCAGGTCGGGATCGCCCGGAGCGAGACTCTCCGGACGTTTCGCTCTTAACCCTTTCGCAGCGATGTGGACAGGAGGCGCGACGCATTCGCCGGCCTCCGCCCCCTCATGCCGCATTCGGCTTGGACGGACGCGCCCCGCCGGGCTAGCGTGCGCGCCCACAACCCGTTTTCTGCCAAGCCGCGACCTGTCGAGGACACGATGCCCAAATCCGATCTCATCGCCGCGATCGAACCGGAGATCAGCGCGATCCGCCGCGACTTCCACCGCCATCCCGAACTGCTCTTCGATGTGCACCGCACGGCCGGCATCGTCGCCGACAAGCTCAAGGAGTGGGGCGTCGACGAGGTGGTGACCGGGATCGGGCGCACCGGCGTCGTCGGCGTGATCCGCGGCAAGGGTCAGGATTCCGGCAAGGTCATCGGCCTGCGCGCCGACATGGACGCGCTGCCGATCCACGAGGAGACCAATCTCGAGCATCGCTCGACCGTGCCCGGCACGATGCACGCCTGCGGCCATGACGGGCACACCGCCATGCTGCTCGGCGCGGCCAAGTACCTGGCTCAGACCCGCGACTTCGACGGAACCGCGATCGTGATCTTCCAGCCGGCCGAGGAAGGCGGCGGTGGCGGCCGGGAGATGTGCAAGGATGGGCTGATGGAGCGCTTCGGCGTGCAGGAGGTCTACGGCCTGCACAACATGCCGGGCCTGCCGGTCGGCCAGTTCGCCATCCGCAAGGGGCCGATGATGGCGGCGGCCGACCGCTTTCTGGTCAGGCTCGAAGGCCGCGGTGGCCACGCCGCCAAGCCGAACGAGACGATCGACCCGCTGGTCGCCGCCTGCCAGCTCGTCTCCTCGCTGCAGACCATCGCCTCGCGCAATGCCGATCCGCTCGATTCCGTCGTCGTCTCGGTGACGGCGCTGCAGGCCGGCCAGGCCTTCAACGTCATCCCGCAGCATGCCGAGATCAAGGGCACGGTGCGCTCACTCTCCCCGGAGATGCGCGACCTCGCCGAGAAGCGCTTCCGCGAGATCGTCGCCGGCACCTGCCAGGCCTTCGGCCTCAGCGTCACGATCGAATACGAGCGCGGCTACCCGGTCACCTTCAACCATGCCGGACAGACCGACTTCGTCACCAGCGCGACGAAGAGCGCCTTCGGCAAGGAGGCGATCGACACCGGGGTGCCGCCGACCATGGGTTCGGAGGACTTCTCCTTCATGCTCGAGGAGCGGCCGGGCGCCTACATCTTCATGGGCAACGGCGATTCGGCCGGGCTGCACCACCCCGCCTACGAGTTCAACGACAAGGCGATCCCGGTGGGCATGACCTATTGGGCGAGCCTGGTCGAAATGGCGATGCCGCAGCGCGTGGCATGAGCGACATCGACTGCCTGGTGATCGGGGCCGGCGTCGTCGGCCTCGCGACGGCGCGCGCGCTCGCGCTCGCCGGCCGCGAGGTCGTGATCGCCGAGGCCGCCGACGGGATCGGCACCCAGACCTCGGCGCGCAACAGCGAGGTCATCCACGCGGGCATCTATTATCCGCCGGGCTCGCTGAAGGCGCGCGTCTGCGTCGAGGGGCGTTCGCTGCTCTATGCCTATCTTCGCGAGCGCGGCCTGCCGCACAAGGCCTGCGGCAAACTGATCGTCGGCACCCATGCCGGCCAGCGTCCGGCGCTGGAGACGATCGCGGCCCGCGCCGCCGCCTCGGGCGTGACCTCCCTGCGCTGGCTCGACGGTGCGCAGGCGAAGGCGCTGGAGCCGGAGGTGACCTGCGAGATCGCCCTGCTCTCGCCCGAGACCGGCGTGGTCGACAGCCATGCCCTGATGCTGTCGCTGCTCGGCGATTGCGAGGCAGCCGGTGGCTCGCTCGCGCTGAATACGCCGATCCTGGGCTGGCGGCGCGAGGGCAGCGGCTTCAGCGTCGATTTCGGCGGGGCGGACCCCGCGACCTATACCGCCGGCACCGTGGTGAATTCGGCCGGCCACGGCGCGCCGCGCCTTCTCGGCAAGCTCGACGGCTTCCCGGGGACGCATGTGCCGAGACAATCCTTCGCCAAGGGCAATTATTTCTCGCTGCTGGGCAGGCAGCCCTTCAACCATCTGATCTATCCGATCCCGGAGGCGGCCGGCCTCGGTATCCACGCCACCATCGACATGGCCGGCCGCGTCAAGTTCGGCCCCGATGTCGAATGGGTCGAGCACGATCAGGATCTCGTGGTCGATCCCGGCCGCGCCGGGACGTTCTATGCCGCGATCAGGACCTACTGGCCGGCCCTGCCCGACGGCGCGCTCGTCGCCGACTATGCCGGCATCCGGCCCAAGCTGCACGGGCCGGCCGAGCCGATGCCGGATTTCCGCATCGACGGGCCGGCGGAGCATGGCTTGCCCGGGCTGGTCAACCTACTCGGCATCGAGAGCCCCGGCCTGACGAGCTCGCTCGCGATCGCGGACATCGTGGTGGAGCGGCTGGCGGCCTGACGCCGCTTCCCGTCACGGCCGGGCTCGTCCCGGCCATCCACGTCTTCTTTCTGGCATGACGGCGCGTCGCCTCACACCGCCTCCGCCCCCAATTCCACGCACCAATGCGCCAGCCGCGCCTTCATGACGCGCTCGCGGCCGGCCTCCAGCGCCTTCTCGTCGAGACGTTCGAGCTCCTCGAAGGCGAAGGCGCTCTCGCCATGCGCGTTCCAGGCGGCCTGCAGCTTTCGCCCGCGATGGCTGCCATGGCGCAGCGTGAACCAGACCCGGTTCCGGATGGTCGAGAGGTCCGGCGCCTGCCCGGCCCAGCGCTCGCCGCTCGCGAGGCAGCGCACCAGATAGATGCCGGCTGCGACCTTGCGCTCTCGATAGGCCGCAATGGCCGCCTTCCTGTCCTCGCGACGCATTGCGCCCTCCTTCAATGAGGGCACGGCAATTATCATCCGGGCAATATTGACTCAAGTATTTTTATCCGGGTATTTTATCGCCCCACTCAGGAACCGACCATGCCCGACGCCGATCGTCTTTCCACTGCCTTCGACGGCAGCAGCATCCTCGCCCGAGGCCGCCTGGCCGAAGTTGCCGTCGCCGTGCGGAAACGACTGGACGAGAGCCCCGAAGCAACGCCACTGACCTTCGACGACGCGACCGGCCGGGTGATCGATCTCGACCTGCGCGGCACCCCGGCGGAGATCGTCGCCAGACTGGGCGACGAGCCGCGCGGACGCGGACGGCCGAAGCTCGGCGTGGTCGCGCGCGAGGTGACGCTGCTGCCACGGCATTGGGAATGGCTCGCGGCGCAGCCAGGCGGCGCCTCGCAGGCGCTCAGGCGCCTGATCGACGAAGCCCGGCGCGGCGATCGTGGCGAGACGCAAGGACGGATCGCCCGCGAGGCGGCCTATCGCGTCATGCACGCGCTCGCCGGCGACCTGCCGGGCTTCGAGGAGGCGACGCGCGCGCTCTTCGCCAATGACGAGGTCGGCTTCTTCCGGCAGGCATCGGGCTGGCCGGCCGACATCCGCACCTATGCCCAGGAACTGGCCTGGAGCGCGGTCCGGGACGAGGATTGAGGCGCACACGGTCATTCCGGGGCTTCGCGCCAGCGAAGAGCCCGGAATCCAGAACCGCTGCGCCCGGTCGCGAAGGCGCCTGATCGAAAAGTCCCCTTGGAATCGGCATCGGTTCTGGATTCCGGGCTCAGGCCTTTGGCCTGCCCCGGAAAGACGGCATCAGCCGCGCAATTCCGCGACCCTCGCGCGCGCTTCCCTGGAGAGTCTCGTCACCTGCGCCCAGGCGCGGTCCTTCACCGCATCGGCCGGGACGAGCCAGGAGCCGCCGACGCAGATCACCTGCGGCAGCGCGAGATAATTGCCGAGATTGGCGAGCGAAACGCCGCCGGTCGGGCAGAACCGGAGCTGCGGGAACGGGCCCGAGAGCGCCTTGAGCGCGCCGACCCCGCCGGCCTGCTCGGCCGGGAAGAACTTGCACGTGGCGCGCCCCGCCCCGACGGCGCGCATGCAGTCGGAGGCGGTGGCGACGCCGGGCAGCCAGGGCAGTCCTGTCCTGCGCATCGCCTCGTCGACGCTTTCGGTGAAGCCGGGGCTGACCACGGCGCGGGCGCCGGCATCGTGAACCGCGGCCGCCTGGGCCGGCGTCACCACCGTTCCGGCCACGGGAAGGATGCCCGGAACCCTCTTCGCCACGATCTCGAGCGCCGCCATCGCCGCCGGGCGGCGCAAGGTGATCTCGATCACGTCGATGCCGCCGGCGAGCAGGGCTTCCGCCAGCGGCACGGCGATCTCGGCGTCGTCGATGACGACGACGGGGACGACGCCACAGGCCTCGAGGCGGGTGATTTCGGGGGCGACCGACATGACGCTGTTCCTCTTACGCGGCGCGGCTGACGCCTTGTCTCGACTCTTCATATCCGCCGTCACTCCGGACGCTGCGAAGCGGAGCGCCGGAATCCATACGGAGCGCAACGCCCTTCAATGGATTCCGGCGCTCCGCTTACGCGGCTTGTCCGGAACGACGGAGAGGTTTCAAAGGCATCCCCGAAGCCTCTACGTCTTGGCCCAGTAGACGTCGAGCCCTTCCCGGCGCTGGAGCAGCAGGCCGACGGGGAAACCGCCCGGCAGCTCGGCGGCCGAGGCCAGCACCTGGTCCTTCTCCGCCCCCGAGATCAGCAGGGCGGCATAGCCGGCGCCGTGCAGCCGCGCCGGCGAGAGCGAGAGCCGCGGCGGCAGGTCGGGGGGGCTCGCCGCGACCGCATGCACGGAGGCCGGGGCGGAGAGCGCCGCCGTCTCGCCGGGGAAGAGCGAAGCGACATGCCCGTCCGCGCCCATGCCGCTGACGACGATGTCGAGCGGCGGCAGCCCTCTCAGGACGCGATCGAGGCTGGCCGCCGCCGCGGCGAGGTCGTCGCCGGCATTGTGGAAGGAGACGAAAGGCGTGCGCCCCTCGCGCAGCGGCGCGAAGGCGGCGCGGATCATGCGCTCGTTCGAGGCCTGGTCGCCGGGCGCGACGAAGCGTTCGTCGGTCGGCATCAGCGTGACGTTCTCCCAAGGCAGCTCATGCGCCCCGAGGGCCGTGAGGAAACGCGCCGGCGTGGTGCCGCCCGGTACGGCGACGAGCGCGCTGCCCTGCTCCCGCAGGAGCGTGCCCAACCTGACGGCGATCGCCTCGGCCAGGGCCTCGGAGGCGTCGGCCAGGGTCTCGAAACGGTGACGGACCAGCGGACCCGCGGCGGTCATTCGACCAGTTCCGGATCGGCCCAGGAGCGGCCTTCGCGCTCGATCAGGCCGATCGCCTGCGATGGCCCCCAGGAGCCGGCGGCATAGCGATGCGGCAGCGGGTAGTAGTCCTGCCAGCCGGCGAGGATCGGATCGATCCAGCCCCAGGCCTGCTCGACCTCGTCGCGGCGCATGAACAGGGTCTGGTCGCCGCGGATCACGTCGGTCAGCAGCCGCTCATAGGCGTCGGGCGTGCGCACGTCGAAAGCGGTCTCGTAGCGCAGGTCGAGCTGGCGCGGCACGACCTTGAGCTTGCCGGAGCCGGGCACCTTCATCATCAGCTGGAGCTGGACGCCGTCATTGGGCTGGAGCCGGATGACCAGCCGGTTGGCGTAGAGCTCCTCGCAGCCCGGGGCGCGGCCGAAGATCGGATGGGGCACCGGCTTGAAGGTGACGGCGATCTCGGAATAGCGCTGCGCCATGCGCTTTCCAGTGCGCAGATAGATCGGCACGCCGGCCCAGCGCCAGGTGTCGAGCTCGCAGCGGATCGCGGCGAAGGTCTCGGTCGCGCTGGCATGGCCGAGCTCCTCGGCATAGCCCTTGACCCGCTGGCCGTCGATCGCGCCCGGCCCGTACTGGCCGCGCACGGTCATGCGCTGCACATCCGGCCCGACGATCGGCCTCAGCGCCTTGAGCACGCGCACCTTCTCGTCGCGCACGGCATCGGCTTCGAGCTGGTTCGGCGGCTCGATCGCGAACAGGCAGAGCAATTGCAGCACATGGTTCTGGACCATGTCGCGCAGATGGCCGGCCTTGTCGTAATAGCCGGCGCGCTGCTCCAGCCCGACCGTTTCGGCCACCGTGATCTGGATATTGTCGATGTCGCGGCTCGACCAGGAGCGCTCGAACAGGGTGTTGGCGAAGCGCAGGACCAGGAGGTTCTGCACCGTCTCCTTGCCGAGATAATGGTCGATCCGGTAGGTGCGGCTCTCCGGCAGGATGCGGGCGACGGCGTCGTTGATCTCGCGGGCCGAGGCGAGATCGCGGCCGAGCGGCTTCTCCAGGATGACGCGCGAGGTCGGCGTCAGGATGCCGGCCCTGGCCAGGTTCTCGCAGATCGGGATGAACAGGTCGGGCGGCGTCGAGAGGTAGAAGGAGCGGACGCGCTGGGAGTCGCCGAGCGCGTCCTTGAGAGCGCCATAGGTCGCCGGCTTCACCGCGTCGAGCAGCACCATGGTCAGCCTTTGACGGAAAGCAGCGATGCGGTCCGGCGGCAGGCCGGCGGCCGCGAGCTTGGCGGCGATCTGGTTGGGGACGCCCTCGACATCCTCCTGCTTGCGGACGATGCCGAGGACGCGGCTCTCCTGCGGCAGCACGCCCTCCTCGTTGCGCTGTGCCAGCGCCGGAAAGAGCTTGCGCAGCGCGAGGTCGCCGCCCGCGCCGAAGATCACGAGGTCGAAGGGCGGGACCGGCGTGCGCTCGGGCGCAGCTTCCGGCCTGAGCAGGCGCTCGGTGATGGCGTCCATGGCTTACTCCTGATCGGGCCAGTCGAGCCGACTCCCGCGATGACAATGCGACCACGGGCGCAGCTTGCCAAACGCTTTGGGCAACAGGGCCGCTATGCCGTCATTCTCGGGCGGAGCGTAGCGCAGACCCGAGAATCTCAGGACCAGCGGGCGCCAAGCCAGAACTCTTCCGGCCTGAGATGCTCGGGTCAAGCCCGAGCATGACGCGCTGTCACACTACCCCGCCCTCCTAAATCCCTCGCTTGCAGTCAGCAATTGCTGGGCGTAGGCCGTCTGCGGGGCGCGGGCGGCGAGCGTCGCGGCGGTCATCTCCTCGACGCCGCGGCCGAACTGCATGACCAGCAAACGCTCGCACATGTGGCCGACGACGGCGAGATCGTGACTGACGAGGATGTAGGTGAGCTTGCGCTCATGGCGCAGCGCCTGCAGCAGGTTCAGCACCTCGGCCTGGATCGAGACGTCGAGCGCCGAGGTCGGCTCGTCGAGCAGCAGGATGGTCGGCTCCAGCACGAGGGCGCGGGCGATGGCGACGCGCTGGCGCTGGCCGCCGGAGAGCTGGTGCGGATAGCGGAAGCGGAAGGAGGTCGGCAGGCCGACATCCTGCATGGCGCGGCTGATCTTCGCCTCGGCGTCGCGGATGCCGTGAATGGCGAGCGGCTCGGCCAGCGTGTCGTCGACGGTCTTCTTCGGATGCAGGGAGCCGTAAGGGTCCTGGAAGACCATCTGGACGGCGCGATAGAAGGCCTTGTCGCGGAGCTTGGGCTGGCGCTTGCCGAGGATGTCGACTTCGCCGCTCCAGTCGCGGTTGAGACCGGCGAGCACGCGCAGCACGGTCGACTTGCCGGAGCCGGATTCGCCGACGATGCCATAGCTCTCCCCCGGAGCGACGGCGAAGGAGAGGTCCTTCACGACATGCGAGTCGCCGAAGGAGACGTTGAGCCTGTCGACGTTGATCGCGGAGGTCGTGGTCATGCCAGCGCCTCTGCGTCTTTCCGGGGCGGCCCGCAGGGCCGAGCCCGGAATCCATGAACACCGGCTTCGAAAGACCGGTGGCCCCGGTCGCGCATCATTCTGCCATCGCAGTGGTTATGGATTCCGGGCTCGTCGCTACGCGACGCCCCGGAAAGACGGTGGAGGTTCATGCCAGCCATGCCGGGTCGCGGGTGAGGGTTGCGAGCGTTTCGCGCGGATGGTCGAGATCGGGCAGGCAGCCGAGCAGGCCGCGCGTATAGGGGTGCCGGGCGCGGTCGAGCTCGCCGGCCGGCAGTGTCTCCATCGCCTTGCCGCCATACATGACGATGACGCGGTCGCAGAACGATTTCACCAGATGCAGATCGTGGCTGATGAAGATCAGCCCCATGCCGCGGCTGGTGACGAGGTCGTCGAGGATCTTCAGCACCTGCAGCTGCACGGTGACGTCGAGCGCCGAGGTCGGCTCGTCGGCGATCAGGATCTCCGGCTCGGCGATCAGCATCATCGCGATCATCACGCGCTGGCCCATGCCGCCGGAGACCTCGTGCGGGTAGAGGTCGTAGACCCGCCCCGGCTCCCTGATCTGCACCGCCTCCAGCATGGCGAGGCTGCGCTCCTTCGCCTCGCGCGCGCTCGCCTTGTGGTGAACGCGATAGGCCTCGGCGATCTGGTCACCGACCGTCTGGACCGGGTTCAGCGAGAATTTCGGGTCCTGCATCACCATGGAGATATGGCGGCCGCGCAGCTTGCGCCGGCTGCGCTTGTCCATCGCCATCAGATCCTGGCCGCGGAATTCCATGCGCTTCGCCGTGACCACGCCTGGATGCGGGATCAGGTCGAGGATGGCACGGCCGGTCATCGACTTGCCGGAGCCGGATTCCCCGACGATGCCGAGCCGCTCGCGGCCGAGGGTGAACGACAGCCCGCGCACCGCGTTGACGATGCCGGTCGGGGTGTGGAAGTCGACGCGCAGGTCGTCGAGCCTCAGCAGAGCTGCGTCAGCCATGGGGCTCACCTCGCATCCAGCACGTCGCGCAGCCCGTCGCCGAGCAGGTTGAAGCCGAGCGCGACGACGCAGATGGCGATGCCGGGGAAGGTCGCGACCCACCATTGATCGAAGATCTGCTCGCGGCCCGTCGAGATCATCGCGCCCCATTCCGGGATCGGCGGCTGGGCACCGAGACCAAGGAAGCCGAGGCCGGCGGCGATGATGATGATGCCGGCCATGTCGTAGGTGGTGCGCACGATCAGCGAAGGCACGCACATCGGCACGACATGCTTCAGCACGATCCGCATCTGGCTCGCCCCCTGCAGGCGCATCGCCGAGATGTAGTCGGCATTGCGGATGATCATCGTCTCGGCGCGGGCGACGCGGGCATAGGGCGGCCAGGCCGTGCAGGCGATGGCGATGACCGCGTTCTCGAGGCCAGGGCCGAGCGCCGCGACGAAGGCGAGCGCCAGGACCAGGCGCGGGAAGGCGAGGAAGACGTCGGTGATGCGCATCAGCACGGTGTCGACCCAGCCACCGAAATAGCCGGCAGCGCAGCCGATCAGGAGACCGAGCGGCCCGACGGTGACGACGACGAGCATCACGATCACCAGCGTGACGCGGGTGCCGTAGACGACGCGGCTGAAGATGTCGCGGCCGAGCGCGTCGGTGCCGAACAGATTGCGGGCGGACGGCGCGAGCAGGCGCTGGTCGAGCGCCTGGGCGAGCGGGTCGTGCGGTGCGATCAGCGGCGCGAAGGCCGCGAGCAGCAGCAGCGCGACGACGATCAGCAGGCCCGCGACGGCGGCCGGATTCTTCCGGAAGGCGAGCCATTGCCGGTAGAGCTGGCCGAGCCTGGCCTGCCGGCGCGATTCCGGCGAGGTCGTGGTCAGCCAGGCATGCCAGGTGACGGGGGCGGAGGAAGCGTGGTCTGCCATGGCCATCCTCCTCAGCGCGCCCGCGGGTCGGCCAGCCGGCCGAGAATGTCGGAGAACAGGTTGACCGCGATGAAGACGGCGCCGACCACCAGCGTGCCGCCGAGCACCGCGTTCATGTCGGCGTTGAGCAGCGCGTTGGTGAGGTAGCGGCCGAGGCCCGGCCAGGCGAAGATGGTCTCGGTCAGCACCGAGCCTTCGAGCAGGTGCATGTAGGAGAGCGCGATCACGGTGACGAGCGGTACGACGGCGTTGCGCAGCGCATGGCCGCAGACGACGCGCCATTCCGACAGGCCCTTCACCCGCGCCGCGACGACATATTGCTGCTGCAGCTCGGCGATCATGAAGCTGCGGGTCATGCGGCTGATATAGGCGACCGACAGCAGTCCGAGCACCGACGCCGGCAGGATCAGGTGCCAGAAGGCGTCCCAGCACGCCTCCCATTCGCCCTGCATGGCGGCATCGAGCATGACGAGGCCCGTCACCGGCGTGACGAAATCCTGGTAGGCGATCGAGAGGCGGCCGGGCCCGGCCACCCAGCCGAGCTTGGCGTAGAACAGCAGCAGCCCCATCAGCCCGAGCCAGAAGACCGGGATGGAATAGCCGACCAGCCCGATGACGCGGGCGATCTGGTCGACCCAGCGGCCCTGGTTGACGGCGGCGAGGATGCCGAGCGGCACCCCGAGGGCCGCGCCGATCAGCGTGCCGAGGGTCGCCAGCTCCAGCGTCGCCGGGAACACCGTCTTGATGTCGTCGGTGACCTTCTGGGCCGTCAGCACGGAGGTTCCGAGATCGCCCGTGAAGACCTTGCCGATATAGATGGCGAATTGCTGCCAATACGGCTTGTCGAGGCCGAGCGCGAGCCGCGCCTTCTCGTAGACGTCGGCCGGAGCCCGGTCGCCGACCACGGCGAGGACCGGGTCGATCGGCATGACGCGGGCGATCAGGAAGGTGACCAGCAGCAGGCCGAAGATGGTGATCGCGACCGTGGTCAGTTCGCGGCCGAGGATCTTGGCCCAGCGGGCGGCGCGGCCCCTGGCGCGCGGCGGGGCGGGTGGAGTCGGTGCACTGATGGCGACCATCGTCGGCTCCGTCCTTTCTTGTTCTTGGAGGCATCGCCCGCCCTCGCGGGGCGGGGCCACGTCGGTTTCTCCGGGGCAGGCCGAAGGCCTGGGCCCGGAATCCATGAAAGCGCGATTAGCGAGCTGTCACGGCGCTGGCCACTCTCGCCCAGGGGCCGTGTTCATGGTTTCCGGGGCTCGCCGCTGGCGCTGCCCCGGAATGACGGTAGCGGCTCGACGAAACGCCTCAGTTCTTGGTGATCGGAGCGTAGAAATTGGTGTCGGAGCTCGGTCCGATCACCCAGTTGTCGACGCCCTTGCGCTGCGCCGAGACTTCGATCTGCTGGAACATGATGACGAAGGGCGAGACCTTCTGATGCTGGCGCTGAAGGTCGCCATAGACGGCGGCGCGCTTGGCCGCGTCGGTCTCGAGCACGTTGGCCTGGGTGATCTTGGTCATCTCCGGGATGTCCCAGGCATTGCGCCAGGCGAGCGTCTTCGACTTGGCGTCCTCGCCATTGTCCTCGTTGATGGCGAAGGTCTCGGCATTGGTGTGCGGGTCGAGATAGTCCGGACCCCACTGGCCGATATAGATGTCATGGGTGCGGGCGCGGTACTTGGTCAGCGTCTGCTTGCCGTCGCCGGGGATGATCTCGAGCTTGATGCCGGCCTGGGCCCAGGTCGACTGGATCGCCTGGGCGATGTCGGTGATCGGCGAGACCGAGCGCGTGTCCATGGTGACGGTGAAGCCGTTCGACAGGCCGGCCTTGGCGAGCAGCTCCTTGGCCTTGGCGACGTCGAGCTTGTAGGGCTTGTCGTCGATGGCGCCGAGGAAGCCCTTGGGCAGGAAGGCCTCGTGGCCCTTGTAGGTGCCCTCGACGATGTTGCGTTCGATCGACTCGTAGTCGACCAGCCATTTCAGTGCCTCGCGGACCTCGGGCTTGGCGAGGTTCGGATTCTTCTGGTTCAGGCCGAGATAGAGGATGTAGCCCTTGTCGCCCTGGACGATCTTGACGTTGGCGTTGCTCTTGACCGCGGCGAGCTGGTCCTTGGAGAGGTTGCGCGCGATGTCGATGTCGCCCTTCTCCAGCAGCAGGCGCTGCGAGGCCGGCTCGGCGACGTGGCGGACGATGACGCGCTTGGTCTTGGGCGCACCCTTGTACCAGCTCTCGTTGGCGTCGAGCGCGTATTGCTCGTTCGGGCGATAGGCGCGGACCTTGTAGGCGCCGGAGCCGGCCGAGTTCAGCTTGAGCCAGGCATTGCCCCAGTCGCCATCCTTCTCGTTGGCCTTGACGAGCTTGGAATCGACGATGCCGGCGACGCCCGAGGTCAGGCAGTTGAGGAAGAAGCTCGGCGCGAAGGGCTTGGAGACCGTGACCGACACGGTCTGGTCGTCGACGGCCTTCACCTTGTCGAGCACCGTATCCTTGTTCAGGCCGAACTGGGTGAGGATGAAGCCCGGCGACTTGTTCAGCGTCACCGCGCGCTGGAAGGAATAGACCACGTCGGCGGCGGTGAGCGGATTGCCGGAGTGGAACTTGACCCCGGGCCGGAGCTTGAAGGTGTAGGTCAGGTTGTCGGGGCTGACCGTCCAGCTCTGGGCGAGCTCGCCGACGAGGGCGTTGTTGTTCTTGAGATCGACGCCGATCAGCTTGTCGTAGACGTTGGCGCCGACCTCGACGCCCGAGAACTCGAAGGCCTCGGCCGGATCGAGCGTGATGATGTCGTCGATCTGCTTGGCCATGACGATGGTGTCTTTGGGCGTCTGGGCCTGGGCGGTCGTCGCCAGCAGAGCGGCGAAGGCGGAGGCCGCCATCAGTTTCACAACATGACGCATGGAATTCCCCGTTGTGCTGTCCGCGGGCACTCCCGGGTGCCCGTTGGCGCGCACTCTGTGGCCAGATCGTGTCCGATGTCCAGCGGGTGCCGAACGACTTTCCGGCAAACCGGGCGCGCTTGCACGCTTGTTGCGCAACAGCCTGAATTGCCGGCGCATTTCTGCTCAGCAAGCGGCTTGCCCCGCTCTTCTCTGCCGCTATCGTGGCGGAATCGGCCGGCCGGGCCGTTCGGGAGCCTGCACGTGCGGAGCAGCGCGCCAGGCAAAGCAGGGGTGAGCTCTTGGCCATCATCGCCGCACTGCACCACCTCACCCATTACCGCTACGACCGCCCGGTCACGCTCGGCCCCCAGATCATCCGGCTGCGGCCGGCGCCGCATTGCCGCTCGGCGGTGAAGAGCTATTCGCTCAAGGTCACGCCGGCGCAGCATTTCGTGAACTGGCAGCAGGACCCGAACGGCAACTGGCTGGCGCGCTACGTCTTCCCCGAACCCGTGACCGAGTTCCGTATCGAGGTCGACCTCGTCACGGAGCTCGCGGTGGTCAACCCGTTCGACTTCTTCGTGGCGAGCGAGGCCGAGGACTTCCCCTTCGCCTATCCCGAGGAGTTGCATGACGAGCTCGCGCCCTACCTCGTCAGGGAGGAGGCCGGGCCGCTCTTCGCCGATTTCCTGGCCTCGATCCCGCGCGACAAGACCAACACCGTCAACTTCATCGTCGACCTCAATGCCCGGCTGCAGCGCCTGATCGCCTACGGCATCCGGTTGGAGCCGGGCGTGCAGGAGCCCGAGCAGACGCTCGGGCTCAAATCCGGCTCCTGCCGCGACACCTCCTGGCTGCTCGTCCAGATCCTGCGCCATCTCGGCCTCGCCGCCCGCTTCGTCTCCGGCTACCTGATCCAGATGAAGGCGGACATCGATCCGCTGGAAGGGCCGCGTGGCACCGACAAGGATTTCACCGACCTGCACGCCTGGGCCGAGGTCTACATTCCCGGTGCCGGCTGGATCGGGCTCGACCCGACCTCGGGGCTGCTCACCGGCGAGGGTCACCTGCCGCTGGCGGCGACGCCGCATTACCGCTCGGCCGCGCCGGTCAGCGGCGTAGCGAGCTATGCCGAGACGCAGTTCGGCTTCGAGATGAGCGTCGCGCGCGTGCACGAGGTGCCGCGCATCACCCTGCCCTTCTCCGACGGATCCTGGGCCGAGCTCGACGCACTCGGCGAAAAGGTCGAGGCCGACCTGCAGGCGCAGGACGTCCGGCTGACCATGGGCGGCGAGCCGACCTTCGTCTCGGTCGACGACCAGACCGGCGAGGAATGGAACACCGCCGCCGTCGGCCCGACCAAGCGCGAACGCGCCGATGTCCTGATCCGCCGTCTGCGCGAGCGGTTCGCCCCGGGCGGCATGCTGCATTACGGCCAGGGCAAATGGTATCCGGGCGAGAGCCTGCCGCGCTGGGCCTTCGCGCTCTACTGGCGCCAGGACGGCGAGCCGATCTGGCGCAACGCCGCACTGATCGCGCGCGAGCCCGGCGCCGGGACCGGCGACGACCGCGAGCGCGAGGCTGCACCGACGCCGGCCGCGGTCGAGACGCTCGCCGCAAATCTGTCCGAGCGGCTCGGCCTCGGCGCCGAGTATGTGCTGCCCGCCTATGAGGACACCGGCCACTGGCTGCTGAAGGAAGGCCAGCTGCCGGACAATGTCGATCCGCTCGATCCGAAGCTCTCCGACCCGGAGGAGCGCGCGCGCATGGTGCGCGTGTTCGAGCGCGGCCTCGGCAGGCCGAGCGGCTATGTCATCCCGGTACAGCGCTGGCAGGCGGCGGCGGGCGACCGGCGCTGGCGTTCGGAGAAGTGGACGCTGCGGCGCGGCAAGCTGTTCCTGGTGCCGGGCGACTCGCCGGTCGGCTTCCGTCTGCCCCTCGGCTCGCTGCCGCATGTGCCGGCGAGTGCCTATCCGCATGTCCACCCGCAGGACCCGATGGAGCCGCGCGGGCCGCTGCCGCCCGCCGCGGCCGCTTCGCCCGGAGCGCCGCTCGCCGCCGACCCGCCGCCGGTCTTCGACGGGCCGGTGCAGCCGACCCGCCCGGCCGCGAGCGCCGCGCCGCAAGCGCCGCGCCAGGAGATCGTCGAGCAGGAGCTCGGCGCCGCGGCGGTGCGCACCGCGCTCAGCCTGGAAGTTCGCGACGGCGTGCTCTGCGTCTTCCTGCCGCCGGTCGAGCGGCTGGAGGACTATCTCGACCTGATCGCCAGCATCGAGGCGGCGGCGGAAGCGCACGGCCAGCCCGTCCATATCGAGGGCTATGCGCCGCCGCACGACCCTCGCCTCAACATCATCAAGGTCACGCCCGACCCCGGCGTGATCGAGGTCAACATCCATCCCGCGAGGACCTGGGCCGAGGCCGTCGCGATCACCCGGGGCGTCTACGAGGAAGCGCGCCAGTCGCGGCTCGGCGCCGAGAAGTTCATGGTCGATGGCCGCCATACCGGCACGGGCGGCGGCAACCATGTCGTGCTCGGCGGCGTGACGCCGGCCGACAGCCCGTTCCTGCGCAGGCCCGACCTGCTCAAGAGCATCGTTGTCTACTGGCAGCGCCACCCCGCGCTGTCCTACCTGTTCTCCGGCCTGTTCATCGGCCCGACCAGCCAGGCGCCGCGCATCGACGAGGCCCGGCACGACCAGCTCTACGAGCTCGAGATCGCGCTGGCGCAGACGCCGGAGCCGGGCGAGCCCGGGATTCCGCTCTGGCTTGTCGACCGGCTCTACCGCAACCTGCTGATCGACGTCTCCGGCAACACCCACCGCACCGAGATCTGCATCGACAAGCTCTATTCGCCGGACGGGCCGACGGGACGGCTCGGGCTGATCGAGTTCCGCTCCTTCGAGATGCCGCCGGATGCGCGCATGTCGCTGGCGCAGCAAGTGCTGATCCGGGCGCTGATCGCCTGGTTCTGGCGGGAGCCGCAAGCCGGCAGGCTGGTGCGCTGGGGCACCAGCCTGCACGATCGTTTCATGCTGCCGGAGATCGTCTGGCAGGATTTCCGCGACGTGCTCGCCGATCTCGAACGGGCCGGCTACCGGCTCGACCCGAGCTGGTTCGCGGCGCAGCACGAATTCCGCTTCCCCTTCTACGGCAAGGTCAACCATGGCGGGGTCGAGCTCGAACTGCGCCAGGCGCTCGAGCCCTGGCACGTGATGGGCGAGGAGGGCGCGATCGGCGGCACGGTGCGCTATGTCGACAGCTCGGTGGAGCGGCTGCAGGTCAAGGCGAGCGGGCTGACGCCCGGCCGGCATGTGATCGCCTGCAACGGGCGGGCGCTGCCGATGACCGAGGTCGCCGCCGGGATCAGCATCGCCGGGCTGCGCTTCAAGGCCTGGCAGCCGGCCTCCGGGCTCCACCCGACGATTGCGGTGCATGCGCCCCTGACCTTCGACATCGTCGATAGCTGGGCGGGGCGCTCGCTCGGCGGCTGCGTCTATCACGTCGCCCATCCGGGCGGTCGCAATTACGAGACGCCGCCTGTGAATTCCTACGAGGCGGAAGCCAGGAGGCTGGCCCGCTTCGAGGCGATCGGCCATAGTCCCGGGCTGCTGGCGATTCCCGCGGAAGAGCGTAGTCCGGAGTTCCCGATGACCCTCGACCTGCGCCGCCCGATCGGGATTTGAGGTCAAGCATGGCTCTGCAGGGCCGTTCCAGTTCGACGCGGGCGCGCAGCGAGCGCCGCAACGCCCTGCTCTCGGGCTATCGGCCCCTGCCCGGCGCCTATGACGAGCTGATGGCGCCGGACGGCGCGGTCCGGCCGCAATGGGAGCCTTTCCTGGCGGAATGGGCGGCACTGTCCGGCGAGGAGCTGCAGCGCCGCTTCGGCCTGGCCGACCGGCATGTGCGCGACACCGGCGTCTCCTACCGCGTGCATGGCGATCTCGAGAGCGATCCGCTCGCCGGCGAGCGCGCCTGGCCGCTCAACCATGCCCCACTCGTGCTGACCGGACAGGAGTGGCAGGTGATCGCCGCCGGCGTCGCCCAGCGCGCCAAGCTGCTCGATGCCGTCCTCTCCGACATCTACGGGCCCGGCAAGCTGGTCAGCGAGGGCGCGCTGCCGGCCGCCGCCATCGCCGGCAGCCCCGATTATCTGCGCCCCCTGCACGGCACGGCCGGCGCCGGGCAGCTCCAGATCTATGCCGCCGATCTCGGCCGCGGCCCCGATGGGCGCTGGTGGGTGCTGAGCGACCGTACCCAGGCGCCCTCCGGCGCCGGATACGCGCTGGAAAACCGGCTCGCCATCGGCCGCGCCTTCCCGGACCTGTTCCGGACGATGAATGTCGAGCGGCTCGCCGCCTTCTTCCAGGGCTTCCGGGCCGGGCTCGTGTCACGGGCCCGGAGGATCGAGCCGCGGATCTGCCTGCTGACGCCCGGCCAGCTCAACGAGAGCTATTTCGAGCAGGCCTATCTTGCCCGCTATCTCGGCTTCCTGCTGGTCGAGGGCGGCGATCTCGTGATGCGCGACGGGCTGGTGCATGTGCGCACCATCGCCGGATTCAAGCGCGCCGACGTGATCTGGCGGCGCATCGACGGCGACTTCGCCGACCCGCTTGAGCTCAACGCCGCCTCGGCGCTGGGGGTACCGGGGCTGGTCGAGGCGGTGCGGGCCGAGAACGTCGTCGTCGCCAACGGGCTCGGCTCGGGCGTGATCGAGGCGCGGACGCTGATGGGCTTCATGCCGCGCCTGGCACGCGCGGTGCTCGGCGAGGAGCTGATCCTGCCGAACATCGCGACCTGGTGGTGCGGGCAGCCGCGCGAGCGCCAGGTCGTGCTCAACCGGCTCGACGAGATGAGCATCGCGCCGGCCTTCCGCGCGCCCGGCGAGGGACTCGACGCCGGCACGGTGCTGGTCGCCGAGCTCGGCGCGGCGGAGCGCGAGGCGCTGCGCGCCCGCATCGCGCAGCGCGGGCTCGACTTCGTCGGCCAGGAGGTGGTGCGACTCTCGACCATGCCGGTGATGCAGGGCGGCCGCCTCGAGCCCCGGCCGATGACGCTGCGCGTCTTCGCCGCCGCGACTCCGGACGGGTGGCAGGTGATGCCGGGCGGCTTCTGCCGCGTCTCGGACGAAAGCGACGCGCGCGCGGTGACGATGCGCTCGGGCGTGCGCTCCAGCGACGTCTGGGTGACCTCCGACCAGCCGGTCGAGCAGGTGACGCTGTTGCCGAGCCCGGACCGGATCGGCATCCGCCGGATCGTCGGCATCCTGCCGAGCCGCGCCGCCGACAACCTGTTCTGGCTCGGGCGCTATCTCGAGCGCAGCGAGGCGACGCTGCGGCTGGTGCGCGCTTTGCTCGGACGCCTGATCAATGCCGACGACCAGGCCCCGGGTCATGCCGAGACGATCCGGCGCCTCGCCCACCTGCTCGTCGCCTGGGGCGCCGCAGCGGCGGGAGGCAGGGGCCGCTCGGTCGCCGCGCAGGCACGCTCGGCCCTGCACGATCTCGACCAGTACGGATCGGCCGCCGCCTCGGTGCGCGAGGCGCGACGCACCGCCTCCGTCATCCGCGAGCGCCTCTCGGTCGATGCCTGGCGCCTGTTCGGCGACCTGCAGCGCCAGCTCACCGCCCCCGGCAAGATGGAGAGCGAGGGCGAAGCCTTCGAACTCGCCGACAGCGCGCTGAAGTCGCTGGCCGCCTTCTCCGGCCTCTCCCAGGAGAACATGGTGCGCGGCGCCGGCTGGCGTTTCCTCGACATCGGCCGGCGGATCGAACGCGGCATCACCACCTGCCGCTTCGCCCGGCACTTCGCCGAGACCGACGCGCCGGGCAATTGCCTCGACGCGCTGCTGGATCTGACCGACTCGCAGATCACCTATCGCTCGCGCTACATGCTCGGCCCGGCACTGCAGCCGGTGCTCGATCTCGTCATGCTCGACCCCTACAATCCGCGTTCGGTCGCGTTCCAGATCGAGCGGCTCGACGCTGAGATCGCCGCCCTGCCCTCGCTCAGCGACGACGGCATGCTGGAGGAACCGCGCCGGCTCGCCCTCAAGCTCGCCGCCGAAAGCCGCACCGCCGAGGCGGGCCGGCTCGACCGCGCCGGCATCCTGGTGCTCGAGCAATCGCTGATGGGCCTCTCCAACGCGGTGGCCGAGCGCTATTTCCTGCAGAATTCCAGGCCGGAAGGGTCGCGGATGACGCGCCTGGCGTAATGGGCACCGCGTGATCTACGATATCCGCCACCTCACGGCCTATGCCTACAGCCGGCCGGTGCCGTTCGCGCGCTGCATGCTGCGCGTGCTGCCGCGCGACGGGGCCGGCCAGCGCGTGCTGACGAGCGCGCTGAGCGTGACGCCGCGCGCGGCGGAGCGACGAGACGGCGTCTGTTTCTTCGGCAACCGGACGACGACGCTCACCATCACCAGGGCGCACCGGGAGCTGCGGATCGAGATGACCTCCAGGGTCGAGGTGACGCGGGCGGCCGCGCCCTTCCCCGCCCTGACGCGCGACTGGGAGAAAGTCACCGAGCTGGCGCTCGCCGCGCAGAGCCTCGCACCGGATTCGCCGGCGCATTACCTCTATCCCAGCCGACTCGCGCCCGTGATGCAGGAGATCACCGACTATACCCGCCGAAGCTTCGGCGCCCGGCGGCCGGTCTTCGAGGCCGCCTGCGAGCTGATGGGCCGGATCCGCAAGGAGTTCCGCTACGATCCCGAAGCGACCGAGGTCGCGACCCCGATCGGCGAGGCGTTCAGTGCCCGGCACGGCGTCTGCCAGGATTTCGCCCACATCATGATCGCCGGCCTCAGAGGCCTCGGACTGCCGGCGGCCTATGTCAGCGGCTATCTGCGCACCATCCCGCCGCCGGGCCAGCCGAGGCTGGAGGGGGCCGATGCCACCCATGCCTGGGTGATGCTCTGGTGCGGGCCGGAGACCGGCTGGATCGGGCTCGACCCGACCAACGACCTGATCGTCGCCGACGATCATATCGTCACCGCCACCGGGCGCGACTATGCCGATGTGTCGCCGCTCGACGGCGTGCTGGTCGGCCCCGGCAGCCAAAGGCTCGACGTCAAGGTCGATGTCGTCCCGGTGGCCTGATGACGACACCACCGCCGGCCGTTCGCGGCGTCCTGTTCGACAAGGATGGGACGCTGATCGACTATCAAGCGAGCTGGGCTCCGACCAATCTGCGGGCCGGCCGGCTCGCCGCCCGGGACGATGTCGAGCTGGCCGCGCGGCTGCTGACCGTCGCGGGGGTCGATCCGGCGACCGGCTACGCCCTCTCCGACGGCCTGCTCGCCTCGGGCAGCACCGAGGACGTGGCGCGAGCCTGGACCGGGGCCGGCTCGCCGTTTGGCACGGCCGAGCTGACCGAGCGCCTCGATACCCTGTTCCGCTCCGCGGTCGTCGCGGCGGTGCCGGTGTGCGATCTCGCCGCCCTGTTCGCCGGCCTCTCCGGCCGCGGCCTGACGCTCGGCATCGCCTCCAGCGACAGCGAGGCGGCGGTCTGCGCGACCGCCGAACGCTTCGGCCTGTCAGAGCATCTCGCCTTTCTCTGCGGCTATGATTCCGGCCACGGGCGCAAGCCGGAGCGCGGCATGGTCGACGGCTTCTGCCGGGCTACCGGCCTGCCCGTCGAAGCCATCGCCGTCATCGGCGATTCCAGCCATGACATGCATATGGCTGCGGCTGCCGGAGCCGGACTGCGGGTGGCGGTGCTGACCGGGGCGGGCGACGCCGAGACACTGCGCCCGCTCAGTCACCTTCTGCTGCCGAGCATCGCCACACTGGAGCAGGCGCTGTTCGGCTGAGACCTGGGCGGCCCTAATGCACCATCGCCCGACAGGCTTGCGCGCAGGAGCGGCAGGCGGCGACGCATTCGCCCATATCGCCAAGCGCCTCGCAGTCGGCGGCGCAGCGTTCGCAGACCTCCGCGCATTCGCGGCAGAGATGCGGGCCGTGCTGCGAGCGCATCAGCAGGAGATGCGCCGTCGTGCGGCAGATTTCGGCGCAGGCGACCATCTCGCGGACGTGCGCCGGTTCGGTGTGCCTGCCGCCGGTCTCCAGGCAATGGGTCATCACCATGCCATGGCAGGTCTTGTAGCAATGCAGGCAGAGATCGATGCAGGTCGCGGTCTGGGCGTCGAGCGTATGCATGAGGCGGGCTCCTCGTGCCGGTGTGCCCCCGGCCGAGGAACCCGTTCCGTCGCATTCTGTTCCGCTTCGTACGCTGGCGCTCAGGCGAGCGTGTAGGCGGTCTTCACCGTGGTGTAGAACTCGCGGGCATAGGTGCCCTGCTCGCGCGGGCCGTAGCTCGAACCCTTACGGCCGCCGAAGGGGACGTGATAATCGACGCCCGCCGTGGCGAGGTTGACCATCACCATGCCGGCCTCGGCATTCCGCCTGAAATGCGTCGCATGCTTCAGCGAGGTGGTGCAGATGCCGGAGGACAGGCCGAACTCGGTGTCGTTGGCGACAGCGAGCGCCTCCTCGTAGTCCTTGACGCGGATGACGTTGGCGACAGGGCCGAACACCTCCTCGCGCGAGATGCGCATGGCGTTGGTGGTCTCGGTGATCAGCGCCGGCTGTAGGTAGAAGCCGGGGTTCTCGCGGTTGAGCAATTCGCCGCCCCAGGCGAGCTTGCCGCCCTCGTCGCGGGCGATCTGGATGTATTTCAGGTCCTGGTCGAGCTGGCTCTGGTCGACGACCGGGCCGATATGGGTGCCCTGCTTCAGCGCATCGTCGACGGTGAGACCCTTGAGCCGCTCGATCGCCGCCTCGACGAAGCGGTCATGGATGCCGGCCTGGACGATCAGGCGCGAGGAGGCGGTGCAGCGCTGCCCCGTCGAGAAGAAGGCGCCCTGCACGGCACATTCGACCGCGACCTTGAGGTCGGCGTCGTCGAGCACGACGAGCGGGTTCTTGCCGCCCATCTCGAGCTGCACCTTCTTCATCGGATTGCCGGCGATGCAGGCGGCCGCGACCTTGCGGCCGGTCGAAACCGAGCCGGTGAAGCTGATCGCATGCACGTCCTTGTGCTCGAGCAGGGCCTGGCCGACGACCGAACCGCGGCCCATCACCAGATTGAGCACGCCCTTGGGCAGGCCGGCGCGCTGGATGATGTCGACCAGCGCCCAGGCGGAGCCGGGCACGAGATCGGCCGGCTTGATCACGACGCAATTGCCGTAAGCGAGCGCCGGGGCGATCTTCCAGGCCGGGATCGCGATCGGGAAGTTCCAGGGCGTGATCATGCCGACGATACCGACCGGCTCGCGGCTGATCTCGACGCCGACGCCGGGGCGCACGGACGGCAGGCTCTCGCCGCCGAGCCGGAGCGCCTCACCGGCGAAGAAGGCGAAGATCTGGCCGGCGCGGGTCGCCTCGCCGATGCCCTCGGGAAGGGTCTTGCCCTCCTCGCGCGAGAGCAGGCGGCCGAGCTCCTCCTTGCGGGCGAGGATCTCGTCGGAGGCCTTCTTCAGGACCTCGTAGCGCTCCTGCGGAGTGGTACGGCTCCAGGCCGGAAAAGCGGCCTTGGCGGCGGCGACCGCGTTGTTCAGATCCTCGACCGAGCCCTGCGCGTACTCGCCGACGACGTCGTTGGTGTTGGAGGGGTTGATGTTGCGCGAAGCGTTCTGCGAGCCGGCCCACTCGCCGGCGATCAGGTTCTTGAAAGGAGCATTCATCGCAAAACCTCGTGCCTAACCGAAAGAGGAGCCGGTCTTAACCGTTTTATCCCGACAAGGCCATGCGAACCGCTGCGATGAATGGCGATGCGCGCTCCGCCGTCAGCGCATGCGCAAGCGCCGGCGGCGGCCGCTCGCCCTCGTTCAGCCTACCGTCGCCGAGCCGGTGACTCTCTCCCTCTGCGCCTCGATCCTCGCCGCGAGACGGCCGATCAGGACGATCGCGAGGCTCGACCAGGCGATGCCGAGGCACCAGCCGCCGAGCACGTCGCTCGGCCAGTGCACGCCAAGATAGATCCGGCTCAGGCCGATCGCGACGATGAGGATCCAGGCGGTCCAGAGGCAGGTCCGGGCGATGTCGGCGCGGCGCGAGGCGATGCCGACGAAGCTGGCGATGCCGAGCAGCACCACCGCGGACAGGAAGGCGTGCCCGCTCGGGAAGCTCGCGGTGAAGGTCAGTGCGGCGTGCTCGACGATGTCCGGCCGTTCGCGCCCGATCGCCGTCTTCAGCAGGCTGCTCGCCGCCGTCGCCGCGAGCACGTCGACGACGAGGCCGAGCGCCAGGGCGCCATGGCCGCAGAGCCGCAATGTCAGGGCCGCGATCGCGGTGGCGGTGCCGAGGCCGACGAAGCTGCCGAGCCCGGTCACATCGCGCATCATCTCGCGCAGCCAGGCCGGGCCGATCGGCAGCGAGGGATCGGCCGCATCGCGGAACAGCAGCATCAGCTGGCTGTCGAGGGCGAAGCTGTGGCCGGACGCGATGGAGATCGCCAGGCCCAGAAAGCCGAAAGCGGCCGCGACGGGCAGAAGGAAGCGGGGGCGCAGCAGGAACATGCGGGTCGTCATCCGAACGGAAGGGAGCGGGGGCGGGACGGGAACCGCGCCGGATCGGCCATGGTCAAGCCTCCCGCGGCGGCGCGATGACACGCAGCGCGCCCGGCAGGAGGCGGTAGCCCAGCGCACCGGCACGCCGCTCCACCTCGCCGTCGAAGGTGACGTGGCCGCGGCGCTTGTCACGGCGGGTCAGGGTGACCGAGGTGCCGGTCAGCGAGATCAGATGACGCGAGCTGCGCCAGCTCCCCCTCAGCATCGAGACGGCCGCCTTGGCCCGTGAGAGCAGGCCGCCCGTATCGAGGATATGGATCTCGAACACGCCGCCATCGAGCCGGTCCCGGCGCCAGTCCGCACCGTCGAACCGGTTGACGGTGACGAGCACCGCGTCGGCCTCGACCGCGCGCCGCTCGCCGCCGATCTCCATCTCGACGCTGATCGGCCTGGTGAACAGGATCGAGCGCGAGGCGGCAAAGAGGAAGGCGACGAGGCGGCTGAACGGAAAGCGGCGCCGCGCATATTCGCGCTGGCGGGCCATCAGGCTGAAGAAACCCATGCCCGAGATCGAATGGAACAGGCGCCCGTCGACGCTGCCGACATCTATCGCGACCGCGCTGCCCCGGCAGATCGCGGCGATCTGCTGCTCGAGCGTGCCGACGAGGCCGAGGTCCCGGCCGAGCACGTTGACGGTGCCGAGCGGCAGCACCGCGACCGGCCGCCCGCCCGAGACCAGGATGGGGAGCGCGCCGTTGATCGTGCCGTCGCCGCCGGCGATGACCGGGATCATCGCCTCGTCCGCGACCGCAGCGCGCAGGTGGTCATGGAGCAAGCGCGGCGGGAGCAGCTCCACTTCGGCACGGCAGCCCGCCGCGGCGAAGGCATCGGCGATGCGGCGGGCAAAGACGTCGACGCCCGCCTCCAGCACGCTGCCGGCCCGCGCATTGGCGACGACACGGAAGCAGCGCGGCTGCGCGTCCATTTCACGCTCGAGCGACGGTTCCGACAATTGCGCCATGGCTAGGCGGCGATATGGGCGCCCCTCTTGTCGGGAACAAGGCGGATCGCCGCGAGCATGCCGGCTCCCACAAAAAAGGTGCGGGCCTTTCGGCCCGCACCACGCAATCACGACGATCCGGCTGGGGGGATAGCGACCGCCGCGAGTTGCGCCTGTGTGCGAGACGCCGCGACGCGCTCACATCATCCAGTACGGCATCGTGCCGTAGTAATCGTGCACCCGCTTGCCATACTCTCTGTCGTGCCAGTCCGGCTCGCCGTCGGCACCGTACATCGGAGCCGCTTCCAGCTTCTCGCGCGTCAAGGGCACGACATAGCCGCCTCTCTCGACATCGTAATCCAGCATGCTCCACGGAATCGGATGGTATTTCTCACCCAACCCGAGGAAGCCGCCGAAGGACATGATCGCGTAGGCGACCTTGCCCGTCGCCTTGTCGAGCATGACGTCGTAGATCGAGCCGAGATGCTCGCCGGCCGTGTTGTAGACGTCGGTACCGGCGACGCGCGCCCCGGCGATCAGCGGGTTGGCAGCGTGAGAGGCTGCGGTCATCGTAGCGCTCATCGGGTCCTCCATATATATCTGATGGCCGGCGGCGAGGCCGGCTCGCCCCATCAACCCCGCGCGGGCGCCGGGGTTCCCGTTCCGGCCGACAAAATTGCGCGCTCCGGCGGCATCGGCGGGACCCGCCGCGGCGGCGACGCGACCGGCTTTCGGAACAAACGTCCGCCGCCCCGGTTTGAGCAGCGACGCAATCGGCCCGCACGGCACGAACCGGCGATCCGAAGCAGACATCGCGGAATGGCGTCGCCCACATCGGTGCCATCGTTCCGCACACCGAGGAGGAACGCCCGATGATCAGGAAACTCATGCTCGTATCCGCCGCGGTGGCAGCGCTCGGCGCCTGCACTCCGCGCGAGCAGAACACAGCGACCGGTGCTCTGATCGGCGCTGGCGCCGGCGCGCTCGTCGGCGGAGCCGCGACCGGGCGTGCCGGCGGCGCACTGGCGGGGGCGGCGATCGGCGGCGCCGGCGGCGCGATCATCGGCTCGGCGACGACGCCTGACCGGATCTGCTACGGCCGCGACGAATGGGGCCGCCGCGTGCGCTACGCCTGCTGACGCATCGTCCAAGGCAAGCGACGAAGCAATCCAGGGGCGACAGAGCTCAACGTCCCCTGGATCGCTTCGCCGTGCTCGCCCTGTCGGGGCTCGTGCTCAGACCGCCCCATAGGGCCCGAAGCGGCCGACGAAGCGATGGCGCCCGCCCGGATAGAGCAGGCGCACGGCGGTGATCGGTTGCGCCTGGTTCCAGGTCCGGCGTTCGACGAGCAGGCAGGGCTCGCCGGTATCGATCGTCAGGAGTTCAGCCTCCTGCGGCCCCGCCGCGACGGCGCTGATCGCGTGCTCGGCCTGAGTCCAGAGGCTGTTGCGGAGCAGCCAGTCGCCCGGCGGCGTCTCGGCGAAGGTCTCGTCCACGACCTTCGGCATGGCGGCGAGATGGATTACCCGGTCTTCCAGCACATGCGGCGCCCGGTCGGCGAAATGCAGCACGGTGAGATGCGCGATCTCGGCCGAACGGGCGAGATCGAAGCGCGCCGCGATCTCGCGCGAGGCTTTGCCGTCGCGCCGCTGCAGGATGCGATAGCTGTAGATCTGGCCGTGCTCGCGGACCTCCTCCGGGATAGAGAGGATGTCGAGCATGGCGTGGCTCGCCGGCGGGCTCGCGACGATGGTGCCAGACCGGCGCCGGCGGGTGATCAGCCCTTCGCGGGCGAGCTGCGCCAGCGCCCGGTGCACGGTCATGCGCGAGGCGCCCAGCTTCTCCATCAGCGCGTGCTCGGGCGGCACCGCCGTGCCCGGCGGCCAGCTGCCGGCCAGGATCAGATCGCGGATGGCGCGGCGGATCTGGTCGTAGAGCGGCCCGGCCCCGTCCAGCGTCACGGCGTCGATCTGAGGTGGGCTCATGGCTCCCTGAGGCTCAGCTGAGGAGATTGCGGATCACCCGGCCATAGCGGGCTGCGATGCGGGCGCGGTCAATGTGCCGGCCGCCGCTGACCACAGGCTTTCCACCGACGAGCACGTCCGCTACGGGCAGCGCCGGCGCCGAGAAGATCGCGCTGTCGAGCGCCAGGTCGCCAGCCTTGCCGACCAGCGCCGGGTGCCCTGCCTCGAGGGTGACGAGGTCGGCGCGGCGGCCGACGGCGATCGCGCCGATGCTGCGGCCGCAGGCCTGGGCACCGCCGGCACAGGCGTCCTGCCAGAGCCGAAGGCCGGCCGAGACGCCCGCTTCGGCCCAGAGCGCACGCCGGCGATCGCGCAGGCGCTGCGAGTATTCGAGCATGCGCAATTCGCCGCCGGCGCCGATCTCGACATTGGAATCGCTGCCGACGCCGATGCGCCCGCCCTTCCCGCGGTAGCGCACGCCGTCGAAGATGCCGTCGCCGAGATTGGCTTCGGTGATCGGGCACAGGCCGGCGACCGCGCCGGAGAGCGCCATCGCGTCGCGCTCGGCATCGCTGAGATGGGTGGCGTGGATCAGGCACCAGCGCGCATCGACCGCGACGGTCTGCATGAGGAGTTCGACCGGCCGGCGGCCGGTGATGGCGAGGCTGTCCTCGACCTCGCGGGTCTGCTCGGCGACATGAATGTGCAGCGGCACGTTCCGGCGCAGCTGCGCGATCCAGGTCAGGTCGTCGAGCGCCACCGCGCGCAGCGAATGCGGCGCCAGCCCGACGCGGGCATCGGGGAGCCCGGCGACGGCCTTCTCGCTGCCCTCGACCAGCCGCGCATAGGCGTCGCGGTCATTGAGGAAACGGCGCTGGCCGGGTGCCGCGGCCGCGCAGCCGAAATTGCCGTAGCGATAGAGCACCGGCAGCAAGGTCAGACCGATGCCGGTCTCCGCCGCGGCGGCCGCGACCGCGGCGCCCATGGCGGCGATGTCGCCATAGGCGCGGCCGTCCTTGTCGTGATGCAGGTAGTGGAACTCGGCGAGCGCCGTGAAGCCGCCCTCCAGCATCTCGACCATGGCCTGCGCCGCGATCGCCTGGACGTCATCCGGGCTCAGGCGGTCGAGGAAGCGGTACATCACCTCGCGCCAGGTCCAGAAGGAATCCTCGGAGGCGCCGCGGCGCTCGGCGAGGCCGGCCATGCCGCGCTGGAAGGTGTGGCTGTGCAGGTTGGGCAGGCCGGGCAGGGTCAGCCCTGCGAGCTCGGTCGCCCCGGCGGGCGCCGCCTGCCCCGTCACGACCGACATGATGGTTCCATGATCGAGCGTCAGCGTGACGTTCTCGGCGAAGCCCCCGGGCAGCAGCGCCTGGGCGAGATGCAGTGTCGTGTGTCCGGTCACGCCGTCGTTTCCTTCAATTGCATATGCAAATCAAGCTTGCTATTTGCATATGCAATTGTCTAGCATAGCTGCAAAGCAGGCGAAGTCGAGAGGAGGCGACGTGGCGGCGACCCCTTCCCACAGTCAGCGAGTGTGGATCAACGCCCGGCTCGCGACCATGGTGGCCGATGCGGACGCGCCTTATGGCGCGATCGAGGACGGCATCGTCATCGCCCGCAACGGCCGCATCGTCTTCGCCGGCCCGCGTGCAGAGGTCGAGACCATCGGCCAGGCCGAGATCATCGATTGCGAGGGCCGCTGGATCACGCCGGGGCTGATCGATTGCCATACCCACCTCGTCTACGGCGGCGACCGCGCCAGTGAATTCGAATTGCGCCTCAAGGGCGCGAGCTATGAGGAGATCGCCCGCGCCGGCGGCGGCATCGCCTCCAGCGTCAAGGCGACGCGTGCGGCGAGCGAGGACGAACTCTTCGCCAGCGCCGACAAGCGCCTGTCCGCGCTGATCGCCGAGGGCGTCACCACCGTCGAGATCAAGTCGGGCTACGGGCTCGACACGGACAGCGAGGTGAAGGTCCTCGCCGTCGCCCGCCGGCTCGGGCGCGAGCGCCCGGTCAGGGTGCTGACAACCTTCCTCGGCGCCCATGCCGTGCCGGCGGAGTTCAAGGGCCGTTCCGGCGATTATGTCGACCTCGTCTGCGGCCCGATGCTCGACGCGATCACGGCGTTGAAGCTCGCCGACGCGGTCGATGTGTTCTGCGAAGGCATCGCCTTCTCGCCGGCGGAGACCGCGCGCGTCTTCACCGCGGCGAAGGCGAAGGGTCTGCCCATCAAGATTCATGCCGAGCAGCTCTCCAATCTCGGCGGCGCGGCGCTGGCGGCCAGCTTCGGCGCGCTCTCGGCCGACCATCTCGAGCATCTCGACGAGGCCGGCGTGATCGCCATGGCCAGGGCCGGCACCGTCGCGGTGGTGCTGCCGGGCGCCTTCTACTTCCTGCGCGAGACGGTGAAGCCGCCAATAGAGCTCCTGCGTCGACATGGCGTGCCGATCGCGCTCGCCACCGACGCCAATCCGGGCACCTCGCCGCTGACCTCGCCGCTTCTGACCATGAACATGGGCTGCACCCTGTTCCGGCTGACGCCGGAGGAAGCGCTCGCCGGCATGACCCGCAATGCCGCCCGGGCGCTCGGCCTGGAGAACGAGATCGGCACGCTGGAGGCGGGCAAGGCTTGCGACCTCGCCATCTGGGACATCGAACGCCCGGCCGAGCTCGCCTACCGCCTCGGCTTCAACCCGCTTCACGCCCGCATCCGGAACGGACAATGACCACGCTATCGCTCACTCCCGGCGAGGCCCGCCTCGCCGACTGGCGCCATGTCCTCGACGGCGCCGCCGTCTCTCTCGCCGAGACCGGCGCGATCGCCGGCGCGCAGGCGATCGTCGACGAGATCGTCGCGGCCGGCACCGTGACCTACGGCGTCAACACCGGCTTCGGCAAGCTCGCCAGCGTGCGCATCGCCGACACCGACCTCGCCGCCCTGCAGCGCAACCTCATCCTCTCGCATGCGGTCGGCACCGGGCCCGCCCTGCCCGATTCCGTCGTGGCGCTGATCCTGGCGATGAAGGCGGCCAGCCTGGCGCGGGGCGCTTCCGGCGTGCGGCCCGTGGTGGTCGAGGCGCTGACCGGCGCGCTCGCGGCCGGCGCGCTGCCGGTCGTACCGGCAAAGGGCTCGGTCGGCGCCTCCGGCGACCTCGCCCCGCTCGCACATCTCACCGCGGCGCTGATGGGCGTCGGCGAGATCAGGCTGAAGGGCGAGGTGCTGCCGGCAGCCGAGGCACTGAAGCGGATCGGCCAGGCGCCGCTGGCGCTCGGCGCCAAGGAAGGCCTCGCGCTGATCAACGGCACGCAGGTCTCGACCGCGCTGGCGCTGGCGGGACTCGCCAGCCTCGCCCGCGTCTTCGATGCGGCATTGATCGCCGGCGCGCTCTCGGTCGACGCCCTCAAGGGCTCCGACACGCCGTTCGACCCGCGCATCCAGGGGCTGCGCGGCCAGCCCGGCCAGATCAGGGTGGCGGCCCTGCTGCTTGATCTCATCGCGGACAGCGAAATCCGCGAGAGCCACCGCTTCGGCGACAGCAAGGTCCAGGACCCCTATTCGCTGCGCTGCCAGCCACAGGTGATGGGCGCGGTGCGCGACCTGCTCGGCAACGCCGCGGCGACGCTCGCGATCGAGGCGAATGCCGTCACCGACAACCCGCTGGTGCTCGGGCCGGGCGAGATCGTCTCGGGCGGCAATTTCCACGCCGAACCGGTCGCCTTCGCCGCCGACATGCTGGCGATGGCGGTCTGCGAGATCGGCAACCTCGCCGAGCGCCGCATCGCACTGCTGGTCGACCCGGTGATGAGCGGGCTGCCGCCCTTCCTCGCCCGCGATGCCGGCCTCAACTCGGGCTTCATGATCGCGCAGGTGACCGCCGCGGCGCTCGCCTCCGAGAACAAGCAGAAGGCGTTTCCGGCCTCCGTGGACACGATCCCCACCTCGGCCAACCAGGAAGACCATGTCTCGATGGCGACGCATGGCGCCTTCCGCCTGATCGAGATGGCGAAGAACGCGGCGAGCATCGTCGCGGTCGAACTGATGGCGGCGGCCGAGGCGATCGAGCATCACCGGCCGCTCCGGACCTCGCCGCGCCTCGAGCCGGTGCTGGCGCTGATCCGCGAGCGTATCGCGCCGCTGACCGAGGACCGCTATCTCGCGCCCGATCTCGCCGCGGCGACGGAGCTGGTGCTCTCGGGCGCGCTCGGAAAGGCGGCGGGGGTCGACAGCTATGGGGAGCTTTCGGCGTGAGAAACTCGCCCTTTCCGTCATGGTCGGGCTTGTCCCGACCATCCACGTCTTCGCTGGTCGAGCGCGGTGTTCAAGACGTGGATGCTCGGCACAAGGCCGAGCATGACGTCGGAGACAACACATGACCACCGACATCGTCTCCGTCACGCGCGGCTCGTCGCCGCTCGTCCTGTCGATGCCGCATCCGGGCACCGGCCTGCCGGCCGAGGTGGCGGCGCAGCTCAATGCGCGCGGCAAGCTGGTCGAGGACACCGACTGGCACATGCGCCGGCTCTACGGCTTCGCCGAGCGCTTCCAGCCGACCATCGTCGAAGCGCAGCTCTCGCGCTTCGTCATCGACCTCAACCGCGACCCGGCCGGCGTCTCGCTCTATCCCGGCCAGGCGACGACCGAGCTGGTGCCGACCACCACCTTCGACGGCGCGCCGATCTGGCAGACGCCGCCGGACGAGGCCGAGATCGCCCGGCGACGCGAAGCCTATTTCCAGCCCTATCACGACGCGCTCGCCGCCGAGATCGCGCATGCCAGGGCGCAGCACGGCTTCTGCCTGCTCTGGGACTGCCATTCGATCAAGTCGGTGATCCCGCGCCTGTTTCCGGGCACGCTGCCGACGCTGAACCTCGGCACGAATTCAGGCGCCAGCGCCGCGCCCGCCATTGAAGCCGCTGCGGCCGCTGCGATGGCCGGCAGCGCCTTCAGCCAGGTCGTCAACGGCCGCTTCAAGGGCGGCTGGATCACCCGGCATTACGGCCAGCCAGCCGAGCATGTCCACGCGCTCCAGATGGAGATCGCGCTCTCCGCCTATCTCGACGAGGAGGCGGCGCCCTGGGCTTTCGCTCCGGCCAAGGCCGCCAGCCTGCAGTCGACCCTCTCCAGCATGATCGCGGCCGCGCTCGCAGCCGCCACCCACATCGAACGGACGAAGCCATGACCCGCATCGACAACAGCCGCGTCATCCGCAGCCCGAAAGGCAGCGAGCGCACCGCGAAGTCCTGGCTGACGGAAGCGGCGCTGCGCATGCTGATGAACAATCTCGACCCCGACGTCGCCGAGAAGCCGGGCGAACTCGTGGTCTATGGCGGCATCGGCCGTGCCGCCCGCAGCTGGGAGGATTTCGACAGGATCGTCGGCGCCCTGCGCGGGCTCGAAGCCGACGAGACCCTGCTGGTCCAGTCCGGCAAGCCGGTCGGCGTCTTCAAGACGCATCCGGACGCGCCGCGCGTGCTGATCGCGAATTCGAACCTCGTCCCGGCCTATGCCAACTGGGAGCATTTCCACCATCTCGATAAGCTCGGGCTGATGATGTACGGCCAGATGACGGCCGGTTCCTGGATCTATATCGGCACGCAGGGCATCGTTCAGGGCACCTACGAGACCTTCGTCGAGGTCGGCCGCCAGCACTACGGCGGCAGCCTCAAGGGCAAGTGGATCCTGACCGGCGGCCTCGGCGGCATGGGTGGCGCCCAGCCGCTCGCCGCGACCATGGCCGGCGCCTCGATGATCGCGGTCGAGTGCAAGCCGTCCTCGATCGAGTTCCGCCTGCGCACCCGCTATCTCGACGAGAAGGCCGACAGCGTCGACGATGCCCTGAAGATCATCGAAGCCGCCCATGCCAGGGGCAAGGCCGTCTCGGTCGGCGTGCTCGGCAACGCCGCCGAGATCTTTCCCGACATGGTCCGCCGCGGCATCCGGCCGGACGTCGTCACCGACCAGACCTCGGCGCACGACCCGCTCAACGGCTATCTGCCCGCCGGCTGGACTCTGGAGGAATGGGACGAGCGCAAGGAGCGCGACCCCTCCGGCACGATCGAAGCCGCCAAGAGGTCCATGGCCGAGCACGTCCGGGCGATGCTCGACTTCCAGCGCATGGGCGTCCCGACGCTCGATTACGGCAACAATATCCGCCAGATGGCCAAGGATATGGGCGTCGCCGACGCCTTCGATTTCCCGGGCTTCGTGCCGGCCTATATCCGCCCGCTGTTCTGCCGCGGCATCGGCCCGTTCCGCTGGGCGGCGCTCTCCGGCGATCCGGAGGACATCTACCGCACCGACCAGCGCGTGAAGGAGCTGATGCCGGACGATCACCACCTGCACAACTGGCTCGACATGGCGCGCGAGCGCATCCAGTTCCAGGGCCTGCCGGCGCGCATCTGCTGGGTCGGCCTCGGCGACCGCCACCGGCTCGGCCTCGCCTTCAACGAAATGGTGGCGAAAGGCGAGGTCAAGGCGCCGATCGTGATCGGCCGCGACCATCTCGATTCCGGCTCGGTCGCCTCGCCCAACCGCGAAACCGAGGCGATGAAGGACGGCTCGGACGCGGTCTCCGACTGGCCGCTGCTCAACGCCCTGCTCAACACCGCCGGCGGCGCGACCTGGGTCTCGCTGCACCATGGCGGCGGCGTCGGCATGGGCTATTCGCAGCATGCCGGTGTCGTCATCGTCGCCGACGGCACGCCGGAGGCGGCCAGGCGGCTGGAGCGCGTGCTCTGGAACGACCCCGCCACCGGCGTGATGCGCCATGCCGATGCCGGCTACGAGATCGCTCTGGATTGCGCCCGCGAGAAGGGGCTGAAGCTGCCCGGGATTCTGGGCTGACGAAACCCGTCATTGCGAGCGCAGCGAAGCAATCCAGGGGCCATGGCTCTCTACGCCCTGCTGGATTGCTTCGTCGCTTCGCTCCTCGCAATGACGGTGAGAGATGCATTTTCCAGCGAGGATCTCCGATGCGCCTCATCCGCGCCGCCGACTGCCTGGTCATGCCGTGGAAGAACGGCGGCGGCACCACGACCGAGATCGCCGTCGCGCCGGAGGGCGCCTCGCTGAGCGATTTCGACTGGCGCATCAGCATGGCCCATGTCGGGCAGGACGGGCCGTTCTCGGCCTTTCCCGGCATCGACCGGACGCTGTCGGTGCTGACCGGCGTCGGCATCACCCTGGCCTTCGGCGACGGCGAGCGCGTCCAGCTCGACCGGACGAGCGCGCCCTATTCCTTCGCCGCCGACCGCGCGGTCGAGGGGCTGCTGGCCGACGGGCCGATCGACGATCTCAACGTGATGAGCCGGCGCGGCCTCTGGCGGCACCGGGTCGAACGTGTTTCCGGCGCAGGCTCGCTCAGCGCGAGCGAGGGCCTGCTGGTGCTGGTCGCCCGCAAGGGCGACTGGCAGGTGAGCGGCGCAGCGCTCGTCGCCGGCGACAGCGCGATCCTGGAGGCGCCGGGACGCGTCGAGCTGGTCAGCCATAGCGGTGAGGCGGAGCTTTATGCGGTCTGGCTGACGGCGGAGCGCTAATCCACGCGTCATTCTGGGGCGCAGCGCAGCGCAGACCCGAGAAACTCGTGACGAGACGGCGCCGGCTGGCGCCTCTTCCGGCCCCGAGATGCTCGGGTCATGCCCGAGCATGACGTGCTCTTCACGCCGCCCGCCTCGGCTGCGGGCCGACATAGACCGATTGCGGCCGGATCAGCCGGCCGGTCTCGATCTGCTCGCGGGCATGGGCGAGCCAGCCCATGGTGCGGCCGAGCGCGAAGACGCAGGTGAAGGCCTCCGGCGGGAAGCCGAGCGCCTCCAGCAGCAGCGCCGTGTAGAACTCGACATTGGTCTCGAGCGAGCGGCCGGGCTTGCGCTCGCGCAGGATCGCGAGCGCCGCCAGCTCGACCGCCTCGGCATGGCGCAGGCGGCCGGCATCGGCGCCGAGCCGAGCGATCGCCTGCTTCAGCGCATCGGCACGCGGATCGCGAACACGATAGACGCGGTGGCCGAAGCCCATCAGCCGCTCGCCGCGGTCGAGCGCGCCCTCCAGCCAGGCCCGAGCATTGGCCGGCTCGCCGATGGCGTCGAGCATCTCGATGACCGGCCCCGGCGCACCGCCATGCAGCGGGCCCTTCAAGGCGCTGATCCCGGCCAGCACGGCCGAGACCAGCCCGGCCCGGGTCGAGGCGACGACGCGCGCGGCGAAGGTCGAGGCATTGAGGCCGTGATCGGCGACGGTGACGAGATAGGCGTCGAGCGCGGCGGCCTGCGCCCCGGTCGGCGCCTCGCCGCGCAGCATGCGCAGCGTGTCCGCCGCCTGCGACAGCGTGGGATCGGGCGCAATCGGCATGAGGCCACGCCGCTTGCGCACGGCAGCGGCGCTGAAGACCGCCGGCGCGGCGAGCAGCTTCAGCGCCGTCCCCGCCTCTTCTCCATCCGACATCTGCGCCGTCCAGGCCCGCAGCGCCTCGACCGGGCCGAGATCGTCCGACAGGGAAGCACGCTCCACGATCGGGAAGAGATCGGCGCGGGCGCGGCCGAGCGCCGCCGCCAGGTCGCGGCCCTGCGGCAGGCCGGGCAGCAAGCCCTCCAGCAGCAGCGCCGCCATCTCCTCGAAGCTGGTGCGGCCGGCGAGCTCGGCGAGGCTGTGGCCGCGGATCACGAGGCGGCCGGCGGCACCGTCGACCTCCGAGAGCACGGTGTGGGCGGCGACGACGTCATCGAGACCATCGGACATGGCAAGAACTCCTCAAAAGCGATCGGCTCGAGGATCGGCGTCCGCATTGCAACGATCAATCTTGAACAATACAATCAATATTTCTAGGAGAGGAATGATGCAGGACTGGCTGACGGCACAGGAGGCGATGGCGCGGCTACGCCTGAAGCCGCAGACGCTTTACGCCTATGTCAGCCGCGGGCTGATCGAGGCCCGCAGCGATGCCGGAGATTCTCGCCGCAGCCTCTATCGCGCCGAGGACGTCGCCCGGCTGGAGCATCGCAAGGCGCGCGGCCGCCGCCCGGCTGCGATCGCCGAGGATGCGATCGCTTATGGCGAGCCGGTGCTCCCTTCCAGCATCACCACAATCGAGCGCGGCGGCCTGTGGTATCGCGGGCGGGAGGCGGCGCGCCTCGCCGAGAGCGCCAGGCTGGAGGACGTCGCCCGGCTGCTGTGGGATTGCGGGACGCAGCGCTTCCCGCCGCAGGCGACCATGGTCCCGCCCGGCGAGCCGCTCGCGCGCATCTTCGCGGTGATCGCGGGGCGCGCCGCGTCCGACCGACCGATGGCGGGCCGGGCCAAGAAGGCGCTCTATCTCGAGGCCGCGGCCGTGCTCGACGCGCTGGTCGACGCCATCGCCGGCGGCCCGGGCGAGGGACCGATCCATCAGCGGCTGGCGCGCGCCTGGGGCTGCGGGGCCGACGGCGCCGAGCCGATCCGGCGCGCGCTCGTCCTGCTCGCCGACCATGAGCTCAACGCCTCGACCTTCGCGGCGCGCGTCACCGCCTCGACCGGCGCCTCGCTCGCCGCCTGCGCCCTGGCCGGGCTCGCAGCGCTCTCCGGGCCCCTGCATGGCGGCATCGCGCCGCGCGTGCTCGCGCTGATGCGGGACATCGAGCGCGACGGGCTGGAGGCGACGCTCGCCGCGCGGCTGGAGGCGGGCACCGGCCTGCCGGGCTTCGGCCACCCGCTCTACCCCGACGGGGACCCGCGCGCGCGGGCCCTGTTCGCGGCCTTCGAACCACCGGCCGCCCATACGCGGGCGCAGGCTGCGATCGGCGCAATGACGGGCGAGGAGCCGAACATCGATTTCGCCCTCTCGGCGCTCGCGGTGCGGTTCGAGCTGCCGGAGACGGCGCCGTTCCAGATCTTCGCCGCGGCGCGCTGCACCGGCTGGCTCGCCCACGCGCTCGAGCAGAACGAGAGCGGCCGGCTGATCCGGCCGCGCGCCCGCTATGTCGGTCCGGCTCCGGCCGAGGCCGGCGGGCCGACATAGCCCGGCTCGGTTCCGCTCACCGCACGAGCGCCGGCCTCGGTTCCTCCGATGCTTGCGGCCGGGTCGCCAGCGGCGCCCTGCCCTTCTCGCTCATGTAATCGCGAGTCATCGGCAGCGTATCGAGCCGCTTGGCGAGCTGGAGCTGGAAGACGACGAGGCCGTCATAGCGGAAGCTCGCTTCCGAGGCGGCGAGGTAGAACTCCCACATCCGGGCGAAGCGCTCGTCATACATGGCGACGGCTTCCTGCCGCCGGGCGAGGAAGCGCTCGCGCCAGGCTCTCAGCGTCTCGGCATAGTGCAGGCGCAGCACCTCGACATCGGTGATGATCAGCCCCTCCTTCTCCACCGCCGCCGCGACTTCCGAGAGCGCCGGGATGTAGCCGCCGGGGAAGATGTACTTCGCGATGAAGGGGTTGGTCGCGCCCGGCGGCGTGCTGCGGCCGATCGTGTGGATCAGCGCGACGCCGTCATCCTCGAGCAGCTCCCGGATCTTGCGGAAATAGTCGCGATAATAGCCGACGCCGACATGCTCGAACATGCCGACCGAGACGACGCGGTCGAAGCGCTCGGTCACGGCACGGTAGTCCTGCAGGCGGAACTCGACGGGCAGCCCCGATTCCTCGGCCCGCTTGCTCGAGGCGGCGAGCTGCTCCTCGGAGAGGGTGATGCCGGTCACCTTCGCCCCGGTCTCGCGCGCGATCGATAGGCCGAGCCCGCCCCAGCCGGAACCAATGTCGAGCACGCGCTGGCCCGGCTTCAGGGCCAGTTTCGCCGCGATGCGGCGCTTCTTAGCCGCCTGCGCCTCCTCCAGCGTCGCGCCCGGATGCTCGAAGAAGGCACAGGAATATTGCTGGTCCTCATCGAGGAAGAGCCGGAAGAACTCGCTCTTGAGATCGTAGTGGTGATGGATGTTGCGCTTGGCCCAGGCCGGGGTGTTGTGCTGCTTCAGCCGGCGCACTGCCGTGCGCAGCCTCGTCAGCCCGCTCGCCCAGGCAGAAGGCGGCTGCCGCGACAGGCCGCGCACCAGGGCCTCGAGCAATTGGTAGAGCGTGCCGCGCTCGACGACGACGCGGCCGTCCATCACGGCCTCGCCGAGCGCAAGCTCGGGATCGAGGGCCAGCCTGAACTCGGTCTCGCGGTCGGATATCCGAAGCTTGATCGCGGGCGCCGTCCCTCGCCCGGCCGAATGGAGCGTTCCATCGGCGAACATGACATCGACACGCGGCTCGCAGATGAGCCGGGACAACATGGTCATCAACAGACTGCGCATGGCGCCACCTCACGGCAGTGCCCCTTCGCCATCGAAGATGGCGATCACCCGCGGCAGCGTAACAGAGGGTTCGGCGCAAAGCTGATCCCCGCCAGCCGCATGCCGCAGCCGTCAGCTCCATCACAGAAAACGAGAAAAGTAACAATATGTTCCGTTGCGTGGAGCCTTGGCGCCGGAGCCGCGCTACGCCGCGGAGGCGACGCGAGGCCAGCTCCGCCGTCTTGCCCTCATCGGATCATGCCCATGGTGCGCGGCAGCCAGAGCGTCACCTCTGGGATGAAGGTGATCGCCAGGAGCGCGGCGAAGAGCGGCGCCAGCCAGGGCAGGATCGCCATGGTGGTGCGCTCGACCGAGAGCCTGGCGACGCGCGAGAGCACGAACAGCACCATGCCGAGCGGCGGATGCAGCAGGCCGATCATCAGGTTCAGCGTCATGATCAGGCCGAAATGGATCGGGTCGATGCCGAGCTTGAGGGCGATCGGCAGCAGGATCGGCACCACGATGGTGATCGCCGCGATGGTGTCGAGGAAGCAGCCGATGAAGAGCAGCAGCAGGTTCACCAGGATCAGGAACACCCATTTGTTCTGGGTGAAGCCGAGGATCAGGTCGGAGAGCAGCTGCGCGGTCTGCGAGACGGTGAGCAGCCAGGCGAAGATCGAGGCGGCGGTGACGATGAACAGCACGGAGGCCGTGGTCTCGATCGTGTCGAAGGTCGCCTTGGTCAAGCTGCGCATGGTCATGGAGCGGTAGCGGACCAGTCCGAGGAAGAGCGACCAGATCACGGCCGCAGCGGCTGCCTCGGTCGGCGTAAACCAGCCCATGGTCATGCCGCCGATCAGGATGACCGGCGTCATCAGCGCCATCACGGCCGAGAAGTCGAAGTAGTAGTCCAGCGCCAGCAGCACCGCGAGCGCGATGCCGATGGCGAGATTGGGATCGAGCCCCGCGAAGACCAGCCCGTAGGCGAGAAGCGGGAAACCCATCACGACCAGCACCTCGACGCCGGCCGAGCCGAGCTGGCGCAGCGAGAACGGCGTGTCCGAGCCCCATCTGTAGATGCGGGCGAAGATCGCGACCGTCGCCATCATGAACAGGGTCATCATCACGCCGGGAAGGACGCCTCCGAGGAAGAGCGCGCCGATCGAGGTGTTCGCCATCATGCCGTAGATGACGAAGGGCAGGGATGGCGGGATGATCGGCCCGAGCGTGGCCGAGGCGGCGGTGACGCCGACCGCGACCTCGGTCGAGTAGCCATGATCCTTCATCGCCTTGATCTCGATCGTGCCGATGCCGGCGGCGTCGGCGATCGCGGTGCCGGACATGCCGGAGAAGATCACCGAGCCGATGATGTTGACCTGGGCGAGGCCGCCGCGCATCCAGCCGACGAGCGCGACGGCGAAGGAATAGATGCGGCCGGTCACGCCGGCGATGTTCATGAGGTTGCCGGCGAGGATGAAGAAGGGCACCGCCAGCAGCGGGAAGCTCTCGACGCCGGCGATCATGCGCTGGGCCATGATCACGTCCGGCACCGTGCCGGTGGCGAGGATGAAGGCGAGCGAGGCGACGGCCATCGCGACGGCGACGGGCACACCGAGCACCATCAGGCCGAGGAAGGTTCCGAGCAGGATCAGCATGTCGGTCTCAGGCCTCCGAGCCGTCGAAGGCCGAGGGACGCTCCAGCACGGAATAACCTCGCCGCCAGTTCTGCCAGGCGACCTGGATCGCGCGCAGCGTCATCAGCCCGAAGGCGATCACGACCGCATAGAACACGACCGATTTCGGGAACTGGATGGTCGTCATCATCTCGTCGGGGATGAGCTCGGCGTAGCGATGCGTCAGCACCGTGCCGTAGGCGAAGAAGCCGATCCGCACGATGTCGACCGCGGTCGCGAGCGCCCGGCCGGCGCGATGCGGCAGGTAGCGATAGAGAAAGTCGACCTGGATGTGGCGCGAGGCGCGCACGCACATCGCCGAGCCGAGGAAGACGACGACGATCAGCGCGTAGATCGCGATCTCCTCGGTCCAGGCGAAGCTGTCGTTGAGGACGTAGCGCGTGAAGAACTGGGCCACGACGCAGGCGACCATGACCCAGAAGGCGGCGAGCGTCGCCCAGTCCTCGGCCCCGTAGCCGGACAGGTCGGCCGGCGGCGGCGCCTCGTCGAAGACGTGGGCGATCTCCTCGCTGGTGACTTGCGTATGGATTTCCGGCGTCGTGGTCATGGCTGAATCCGGTCAGGGTCAGGGTCGCGGCGCTTGCCGTCATAGCGAGCGAAGCGAAGCAATCCAGGAGGGCTCGCTCGGCGGCCCCTGGATTGCTTCGTCGCTGCGCTCCTCGCAATGACGGCGAACCGTCACCGAAGGGAACGGGCGATCACTTGATCGCCTGGATCTTCTCCCAGTCGGCCTTGCGATAGCCGAACTGCTCGAAGGTGACGTTCTTCTGCACCGCGGCGAGGAAGTCGGCCTTGTCGATCTCGGTCACGGTGAGGCCGCGATCCTTGAAGACCTGCACGAGCTTGGCCTCGTCGGCCTGGATCTTCTTGGTGGCGCGCTCGGCCGCCTCCTGGGCAACGTCGGTGAAGACCTTGCGGTCCTCCGGCGAGAGCTTGTCCCAGAGCTGCTTGGCGACGACGGTGTTGAGGTGATCGACGATGTGGCCGGTGAGCACGATGTGCTTCTGGACCTCGTAGAACTTCTTCGCGTCGATGGTGTTGAGCGGGTTCTCCTGCGCCTCGACGGTGCCGTTCTGCAGCGCGAGATAGACCTCGGCGAAGGCGATCGGCGTGGTGTTGGCGCCGCAGGCGCGCGGCATGGCGAGATAGGCCGGCACGTCGGGCACGCGGATCTTCAGGCCCTTCATGTCGGCGCAGGTCTTGATCGGCTTGTTCGAGGTGGTGTGGCGGGTGCCGTAATAGGTCACGGCCAGGATCTGGTGGCCGCTCTTCTCCTGGTAGCCCTTGGCCATCTCCTTGAAGACGTCGCTCTTGGTGTAGGCGAGCAGATGGTCGGGGCCGCGGAAGGTGAACGGGTAATAGGTCACGCCGATCGGCGGGAAGCTGCGCGCGGCGAAGCTCGAACCGGAGATGATCATGTCGACAGTGCCCAGGGTCAGGCCCTGGTTGATGTCGGTCTCCTTGCCGAGCTGCGAAGCCGGATAGACCGTGATCTCGTATTTGCCGTTGGTGCGCTTCTTGATCTCCTCGGCGGCCCAGACCGACTCGGTGTGGAAGGGCTCCGGGGTCTCGTAGACATGGGCCCATTTCAGCTTGGTCTGGGCCTCGGCCGGCGTACCGGCGAAAAGCGCGCCGGCGGCGAGCGCGGCGAGGGCGTAATGCAGTTTCATCGTCTGTCCTCCCTGGAACCTGGATTGCGAGCGAGCTTGCGTCATTTGGTCCGAGCGTGCCGGCGCTGACGCTCGCCTGCCCGCTTGACGTCGACCTCACCGAAGCTCTGCGAGAAGCGCTCCTGCGAGGCCTGGAGATGAACGCGCATGGCTGCGCGCGCAGCCTCGCCGTCGCCGCCCGCGAGAGCGGCGTGGACGGCGCGATGTTCGCGCGCCGCGGCCCGCCACGATTCCTCGTTCTCGAAATATTGTGCGAGCCGCCGGAAATAAGGGCTCATGCGCTGGTCGAAGAGCTCGCCGACGCAGCGCACCAGCAGGGTGTTGCCGAGCATCGCCGCGATCTCGACATGAAAGGCGCGGTCGAGCGCGATCAGCCGTTCGGCCGGGAGGCCGGGCTGCTCCATCTGGTCGAGAAGGCCGGCGAGGCCGGCGAGCTGTTCCGGGCTCGCCCGCGTCGCCGCTTCGGCCGAGACCGCGCCTTCGACGAGCCGGCGCGCTTCCAGCACCTCGAACGGGCCCTCGGCAGGCAAGTCCGCACCGATGTGACGCGCAGCCGCATGCACGGAATCCACGACATAGACGCCGGAACCCATGCGGATGCGCACCCGGCCCTCGACCTCGAGCGCAATCAGCGCCTCGCGCACCGAGGGGCGGGAGACGCCGAGCTTCTCCGCGAGCTCGCGCTCGGCCGGCAGGCGGCTGCCGACCGGAAATTCATGCCGGTCGATGAGGTGGCGCAATTGATCGGCGATCTGCCGATAAAGACGCGGCGACTCGACGACTGCGAGCGGCATCGGCTCCCTGGATCCTTCCCTGCGCCCCCCGGTTTCGAGCGGCATCGATTTGGCCATGTGGTCAGGCCAATTTCGGCAGGAAGGAACCACCATACCGGTGTGGTGTCAACCGGCACGGCTGGGGCAAGCGTCTTCAGTGCCCCTCCGCCGCGAGCACCGCCTCGACGCGGATCTCCTCGACCAGCCGCTCCTTCAGGGCGACGAATTCCGGCGAGGTCTTGATTGTATAGGGCCTCGGATGGGGCAGTTCGACCGGGATATCGGCCTTGATCCGGCCCGGCCGCGCGCTCATCACGACGACGCGCGAGCCGACGAAGATCGCCTCCTCGATGTCGTGGGTGACGAAGAGCACGGTCTTCTGCTCGCGCTCCCAGATGCCGAGCAGCATTTCCTGCATCAGAGCGCGGGTCTGGTTGTCAAGCGCACCGAAGGGCTCGTCGAGCAGGAGGATCTTGGGATCGTTGGCGAGCGCGCGGGCGATCGCGGTGCGCTGCTGCATGCCGCCGGAGAGCTGCTTGGGGAAATGGTCGACGAAGCCGGCGAGCCCGACGCGCTCGGCCCATTTGCGGGCGATGTCGAGCCGCTCGCGCTCCGGCACACCCTTCTCGCGCAAGCCGAAGGCGATGTTCTGCACCACCGTCAGCCAAGGGAACAGCGTATAGCTCTGGAAGACGAAGCCGCGATCGGCGCCCGGCCCGGTGACGGGGGCGCCGTCGAGCAGGATCTTGCCTTCGGTGGCCGTCTCCAGCCCGCCGACGATGCGCAGCAGCGTCGACTTTCCGCAGCCGGAGGGGCCGAGGATGGTGATGAAGTCGTTGTCGGCGACGTTCAGCGAGGTCGGCATCAGCGCGCGGGTCGGCTGGCCCTTGCCGCGGGCCGGGAAGACCTTGCCGACCTGGTCGATCAGGAGCTTGCTCATGCCTGCGCCCACGGAAACAGGCGCTGGTTGACCGCCTTGAAGAGGAAATCGGAGACCAGCCCGATCAGGCCGATGACGATGATGCCGAAGATGATCTGTCCGGTGTTCAGCAGCGCCTGGCTGTCGGTGATCATGTGGCCGATGCCGGAAGAGGAGCCGATCAGCTCGGCGACGATGACATAGGTCCAGGCCCAGCCGAGGACGAGGCGGAAGATCTCGGCGATCTCCGGCGCGGCATTGGGCAGGAGCACGCGGCGCACCACGGAAGGGTCGCTGGCGCCCAGCGTATAGGCGGCGTCGACCAGGTCGCGCCTGATGCCGCCGACCGCGACGGCGATCATCAGCACGAGCTGGAAGAACGAGCCGATGAAGATGACGAGGAGCTTCTGCGTCTCGCCGATGCCCGCCCAGAGGATCAGCAGCGGAATGAAGGCCGAGGCCGGCAGATAGCGCGCAAAGGAGACGAAGGGCTCGAGGAAGGCTTCGACCGGCTTGTAGGCCCCCATCAGGATGCCGAGCGGCAGCGCCACGACGACGGCGAGGACGAAGCCGCCGAGGACCCGCCAGATCGTCATGCCGATATCGACGATGAAGCCGTGGTTGACCAGCAGGTTCCAGCCTTCGCCGACCATGGCGAGCGGATCGGCGAGGAAGAGTTTCTGCACATAGCCGCCGAAGGTCGCGACCGACCAGACCGCGACGAAGAGCGCGAAGAAGGCGACGCCGTAGCCGACACGGGCGGCGGCGGAGACCGGCTGAAGTGGTTTCATACTTCTCTCTCGTCTTTCCGGGGCGCGGCGAAGCCGCGAGCCCGGCCCCCATGAACACCGACCTCTGCGGACGAAGCGGCAGGGCCCGGAGCGCGCTGGGCAATGACGTGTTCATGGGTTCCGGGCTCGGCCGTTCGGGCCGCCCCGGAATGACGGCTGCGTCAGCTCACTTGCCGGCGACGTATTTCGTCTCGACCAGGGAGTTGATATCGGGCTTGGCCTTGATCAGGCCGATCTCGAGCAGCAGGTCGGCGGCCTTGGCGGTGAAGGCCTGCCACTCGCCGGAGAAGAACGCCTTGTTGCCCTCGGCGTCCGACCAGCGCAGGAAGCCCGCCGACTTGCCGAACTGCTCGCCCGTCTGCTTCACGTCGGCGCCCATGATGCCATAGGCCTTGTCCTTGTCGGACTTGATCATCGCGAGCGCATCGAAATAGCTCTTGGTCAGCGCCGCGGCGGCCGCGTCGTTCTCGGCGAGGAATTTCGGCGTGCAGCCGAAGGTGTCCATCACCATCGGATAATCGAGCGTCGTGGCGATGATCTTGCCGGCGTCGGGCTTCTCGCGCACCGCCGAGAGATAGGGCTCGTAGGTCATGGCGGCGTCGTTCTGGCCGGCGATGAAGGCCTGCGCGGCCGGGCCCGGCTCCATGTTGACGACACTGACGTCCTTCACCGACATGCCGTTCTCCTTGAGGATCCAGGCGAGGGCGAAATAGGGCGAGGTGCCGGGCGCCGAGGCGGCGACCGTCTTGCCCTTGAGGTCCTTGATCGAGCCGGTCGCGCTGCGCACGGCCATGCCGTCGGCGCCGTAGCTCTTGTCGAGCTGGAAGATCTGCCTGGTCTTGATGCCGGCGGCGTCCCAGACGATCCAAGTCTCGACCGTGGTCGCGGCGCACTGGATGTCGCCCGAGGCGATGGCGAGGTGGCGGTCCTTCTGCGGGATCTTCTTGATCGTCACGTCGAGGCCGTTCCTGGCGAAGATGCCGGCTTCCTTGGCGAGCACCAGCGGCGCGAAGCCGGTCCAGCCGGAGATGCCGATGCTCACCTTGGTCTGGGCTTGCGCGCCGCCCGCCGCAACGAAAGCGGCGAGGCCGATCCCGGCCGCCGCCCCGATACGCTTCACACCTGTCATGACGAACCCTTTCCCCTCTCGATTCCGCCTGCGGCGGACCCCGGCCAACGCAGCCCGATCAGGCCCGATAAAGCAAGCTTCGTTCCAGTTCAGGTTAAATGCATATGCAAATCCGTCAAGGCGGAGCGGGACCGTCCGGAGCCGGCGGAATGGCTGATCACCGCAGCTTGGGAAAGCAATGACATTCTCTTGTTTGACACTGCGATGGCGATCCCTTCCCCTCGGCGGGATCGGCGCGGAGCGCCTTTGGCTATCGAGAGGTTCTCCCGGATGAATGGCGCCGACCGCCTGTGCGACACGCTGCTGGTCAACGATGTCGATGTCTGCTTCGCCAATCCCGGCACTTCGGAAATGCACTTCGTCGCGGCGCTCGACCGCAAGCCGCAGATGCGCTGCGTGCTCGGCCTGTTCGAGGGCGTGGTCACCGGCGCGGCCGACGGCTATGCTCGCATGGCCGACAAGCCGGCGGCGACGCTGCTGCATTGCGGGCCCGGCATGGCGAACGCGCTCGCCAACATGCACAACGCCAAGCGCGCCTATACGCCGATGATCAACGTGGTCGGCGACCACGCGACCTATCATCTGCGGCACGACGCGCCCTTGACCAGCGACATCGAGGGCCTGGCCTGGCCGATGTCGCAGTTCGTGCGCCGCATCGCTTCACCCGAGGATGTCGGCCCGGCGATCGGCGAAGCCTATGCCGCCGCGCTGTCGCTGCCCGGCGTCACCACCGTGATCCTGCCTGCCGATTGCGCCTGGGGCAGCGTCGAGCCGGCGGAGCTGAAGCGCACGACCGTGCCGGCGCCGAAGCAGGTTGATCAGGCGCGAATCCGCGAGGTCGCGGGCCTGCTGCGCAAGCACGGCTCGCGCGCGGCGATCATGCTGACCGGCTCGGCGCTGCGCGAAGGGCCGATGAACATGGCAGCGCGCGTCTGCGCCGCCACCGGCGCGCAGATCTTCGCGCAGATGTCGAACGGCCGGATCGAGCGCGGCGCCGGCCGCGTCGCCATCCCGAAAGTATATTATCCGGTCGACATGGCGCTGCAGCAGCTCGCCGGCATCGACCTGCTCGTGCTGATCGGCGCCAAGGTGCCGGTCGGCTTCTTCGCCTATCCCGGCAAGCCGGGCCGCCTCGTGCACGAAGGCTGCCATGTCGAGCAGCTCGCCGTGCCGGGCGAGGATCTGCCGGCAGCGATCGAGGCGCTCGCGGACGCGCTCTCGGCCAGGGCGACGCCGCCCGCCTTCATCGCTGCGCCGCAGCGGGCTGGCGAGGCGCTGCCCGGCGGCGCGCTCGACGCCGACAAGGTCTGCGCCATCGTCGCGCGGCTGCTGCCGGAGAACGCGGTCGTCTGCGACGAATCCGTCTCTTCGGGCCGCAGCTTCTATTACGACTGCCATGGCGCGCCGCAGCACGACTATATCCAGCTCACCGGCGGCGCGATCGGCGAAGGCATCCCGCTCGCGATCGGCGCGGCGGTCGCCTGCCCTGACCGCAAGGTGATCGGGATGCAGGCCGACGGCTCCGGCATGTACACGGTGCAGGGCCTGTGGACCCAGGCGCGCGAGAACCTCGACGTCGTCACCGTGGTCTTCGCCAACCGCACCTATGCGATCCTGCACGGCGAGATGCGCAATGTCGGCGTCAACGATTTCGGCCGCAACGCCAAGCTGATGCTCAACCTCGACGAGCCGGCGCTGGACTGGGTCTCGATGGCGAAGGGCATGGGCGTCGAAGCCGCCCGCGCCACGACCGCCGAGGAGTTCACCAGGCTCTTCAAGGGCGCGCTCGGCCGCAAGGGGCCGTTCCTGATCGAGGCGGTGATCTGAAGGCCCCCGCCTCTCCCCGCGGCAAGGGATCACCCGTAACCTCGCGCGCCCAGATGGCGAATTCAGGCGTCGATGCTTATCTCGGCCGCAGCAAGGAGGTTTGACATGACGGAACGTGCTGTACTCGCAGGCGGTTGCTTCTGGGGCATGCAGGACCTGATCCGCAAGCTCCCCGGCGTCGAGACGACCCGGGTCGGCTACACCGGCGGCGACGTGAAGAATGCGACCTATCGCAATCACGGCAGCCATGCCGAGGGCATCGAGATCATCTTCGACCCCGCCAAGGTCAGCTACCGGCAGCTGGTCGAGTTCTTCTTCCAGATCCATGATCCGACGACGCTGAACCGTCAGGGCAACGACCTCGGCACCAGCTATCGCTCGGGCATCTACTATGTCGACGAGACGCAGAAGAGGACCGCCGAGGAGGTGATCGCCGAGGTGAACGCCTCCGGCCGCTGGCCGGGCAAGGTGGTCACGGAGGTGAAGCCCGCGGGCGATTTCTGGGAAGCGGAGCCGGAGCACCAGGATTATCTGGAGCGCTATCCGGCCGGCTACACCTGTCACTGGGTCCGGCCGGACTGGGTGCTGCCGCGCCGCGAGGCGGCGGAGTAGTTGCCACTGCTAAGAAAGAGTGGGCTCGCGCCCGCTCTTCGATCAAACGCCGTCATGCTCGGGCTTGACCCGAGCATCTCTGGCAGAACAACCCTCTGGTCCCGAGATGGTCGGCTCAAGGCCGACCATGGCGCCAGACACTACCCGTTGAACCCGCCCAGGAACGCGTCCAGGCAGCCGCCGATCGCCTCGACGGCATAGCCGCCCTCCTGCACCACGAGTGTCGGGAGGCCGAGCGCCCTCACCTTCGCGCCGATCGTGCCGAAATCGGCGGCTTCGAGCTTGAGCACACCGATCGGGTCGTCCTTGTGCGCGTCGTAGCCGAGCGCAACGACCAGCGCCTGCGCGCCGAACTCGCGGATGGCGCGGCCGGCGCGGTCGACCGCCGCCTCCATCTCGGCACCGCCGGCGCCATGGGCGAGCGGCAGGTTGAGGTTGAAGCCCTCCCCTGCCCCGTTGCCGCGCTCGTCGTCATAGCCGGTGAAGAAGGGATAGTAGTTCACCGGGTCGGCATGAACCGAGATCGTCAGCACGTCGTTGCGGCGATAGAAGATCTGCTGGGTGCCGTCGCCGTGATGAGCGTCGACATCCAGGATCGCGACCTTGCCGAATCTGCTGCGCAGGCGCTGCGCCGCGATCGCCGTGTTGTTGAGATAGCAGAAGCCCGAGGCGCGGTCGGCGCGGGCATGGTGACCCGACGGGCGGCAGAGCGAATAGACCGCGGGCTCGCCGGCGAGGACAGCGTCCGCGCCCGAGACCGCCGTCTCGGCCGAGCGCAGGGTCGAGAGCCAGCAATGCTCGCCGACCGGGACCGACATGTCGCCGAGATACCAGCCCATCTGGCCGACGATGCCGGTCGGCCGGCAGGGCGGGCGGACATCCTCGTCGGTGCGGCCGCTCCAATAGGGAAAGGTGTTGGGCCAGGCCTCCGGCCCGCGCTCGGGCAGAGCGAGCCAGCGCTGCCACAGCCCCTCCAGGAAGCGCACGAAGCCTTCGTCATGGACAGAGAGGATCGGGCCGATGCCATGCTCGGCCGGACGCTCGGGCGTGACGCCGTGCCTGGCCAGTGCGCCGAGCAGCCGCTCGGTCCGCTCCGGCAGGTCCTTCGGCGCCACGATCTGGCCGAAGCGCATATATTGCAGCGGATCGTGCTTGGACTGGTCGGGGTGATAGAAGGCACGCATGCAAGGCTCGTCTGTGTGATCGGAAGACCGGCATAGCGCCACGAAAATCCCTGTCCGGGAAGTGCGCCAGCTCAGGCGGCGGCACTATCCCCGTGCATGGCGTCGCCTTTCGGCAGCAGGTCCGGCAGTTGCAGCAGCACGGGCACGCGGCTGGCGGGGGCGGGCCTCGCATAGCGATAGCCCTGGGCGAATCGGCCCCCCTGCTCGCGCAGGAAGCGTTCCTGCTCCGCGGTCTCGACCCCCTCGGCGATGACGTCGAGGCCGAGATCGGCGGCGAGCCGGATCAGGGCCCGCACGATCGCCGCGTCGCCGCCCCCCTCGGCGACATGGCTGACGAAGCTGCGGTCGATCTTGAGGGCGTCGACCGGAAAGCGCCTGAGGTGGGTGAGCGAAGCGTAGCCGGTGCCGAAATCGTCGAGCGCGACGCGCAGGCCGGCCGCACGCAGCGTCGTCAGCGTGCGCTCGGCCTCGTCCGCATTGCGGGTGAGCAGCACCGTCTCGGTGACCTCGACGCCGAAACGGCTCGCCGGTACGCCGGCCGCGGCCAGCTGGGCCAGCAGACGCTCCGGCAAGGCCGGGTCGCGAAAGACGCTGGCGGCGAGATTGACGCAGACATGGCCGATGTCGAGACCGGCATCGAGCCAGCGCCGGAGATCGCCGATCACGGCCGCGATGATCGCGTCGCTGATGCCCGCGGCGATCTCGGCGTCGTGAAAACCCTCCTGGAAGGCCGCCGCCGGGATGATGCCGCGCTCGGGATGGCGCCAGCGCGCCAGCGCCTCGAAGCCGACGATCCGGCCGGTGTCGAGCGCGACCTGCGGCTGGTAGAAGGGCAGGATGCGTTCCTGCTTCAGCGCGCCGGCCAGCCCCTGGCACACGGCGACGCGGCGCATCATGGCCGCCCGCATCGCCGGCTCGTAGAGCACGGCGATGTTGCGACCGTTGGCCTTGGCCCGGTAGAGCGCCAGATCGGCATCCTTCATCAGCTCGACGCCGTCGCGGTCGTGCTCGGGCGCGAGCGCGATGCCGAGGCTGGCGCGGGTGGCGATGCTCTGTCCGGCATGCTCGCAGGGCTGGCGCAGCACCTCGATCAATCCCCTGCCCTTCGCCAGCGCCTCCGCCGCCGTCAACCGTTCGCCGGAGAGCACGACGAACTCGTCGCCGCCGAGGCGGGCGACGAAATCGCGAGCTCCGACCGCGGCCGCGAGCCGAGCCGCCGCCTGGATCAGCAGGACGTCGCCGGCATCGTGACCGAGCGTGTCGTTGATCGACTTGAAGTCGTCGAGGTCGATGAGGAAGAGGCCGACCGTGCCGCCGCGGCTCGCCATCGCCGCCAGCGCCTGTTGCAGGCGCTCGTTGAAGAGCAGGCGGTTCGGCAGCCCGGTCAACGTGTCGTGGGTGGCCTGGTGGCGGGTGCGCGCCTCGGCCGCCTTGCGATCGGTGATGTCGACGATGCCGGCGACGACGGCCGGCGTCTCGCCGAGCGGCAGCGTCGTCGCGGTGATCAGGACGTCTCGGACGGCGCCGGCGCCGTCGCGCACCTGGGCCTCATGGCTCTGGATCTGGTCGTTGTCGTGGAGCAGGCGCGCGATGACGCGGCGATTGTCGCCATCGAGCAGGACGTCCTGAACATGCGCCTGCGTGACCTGGTCGCCGAAATAGCGCTTGGCCGCGTCGTTGCCGCGCAGGAAGCGGCCCTCGCCGCGCGAGGTGACGACCAGCGGAATCGGCACCGCCATGAAGACACGCTCGATCAGCGCCTGGCTGGCCCCGAGCTCGTCCTTGGCCTGGCGCTCGGCCTGCGTCGCGGCCCATTCGAGCCGGCGCAGCCGATTGCCGTGAACGACCACGAGCCCGAGCGCGAAATTGAGCATGGTCAGCACGAGGATGAGGCCGGGCAGCGTCGCCGGCAGCGCCCCACGGCCGAGATAGCCGACGAGCATCAGGGCGCTGCATCCCACTCCCAGCGTCACCGTCCAGCGAAAGGAAGTCGGCGCGACGAGATAGTAGATCGACGGCAGCATCAGCACGACGAAGAGGGCGAGATCGCTGCGCGACGAGACCAGCAGCGCAACCATGAGCGCGGTCGCAACCTCCCAGCCGATCAGCACGCCCTGGGCCTGCGAGAAGCGCATCGCCTTGCGCACCAGGACGAAGCACAGCAGCGAGGCGAAGACGACCACGAGCCGGGCCGGCACCGCGACGAAGAAATGCGGCGTGCCGTGGAAGCGCCAGTCGCTGGCGAGGAAGAGCGTGTTGAGAATCGCCGAGATCAGGAAGATCAGCCGGCACTGCCGCAGCGTCTCGCCGAAGCGCGCGGCGCGGAACGTCGCCTCCCGGCCGGGATCGCGGAATTCGCCACCAAATCGAAACACATCGCGCGCCATGCCGTACCGTCACCCGGCGCTGGTCAAAGTCAGGTTAAGGCAAAACGGCTAGCTGTCCGGTTCGGGATCGGCCGGCGCGACCAGCGCGGTGAGCTCGCCCGCGAGCGCCGCGAGGTCGAAACGCCCCTCGCGATACCAGTCGACCGAGCCGTTCATGGCGCCGAGCAGGAAGAGCCTCAGCCGCTCCGGCGCCGCGCCGGGCGCGAGGCCGCCTGCGCCGGCGAGGTCCTCGATCAGCGCCCGCCAGAGATCGTCATAGGCGCGGCGCGTCCGGCGCACGCTCTCGGGCGTCGGATTGTCGCCGAAGCTGAAGACTTTGATGCTGGCGCAGGTGTAGTCGGAATGGCCGTGGAGCGCCGACAGGTGAGCGGCGATCGCCGCCTCGAGGCGGCGGCGCGGATCGGCCTCGCCTGCGGCCTCCAACGCCGCGCGCACCGCGTCATGCACAAAACGGACACCGTCGTTGACGACCGCCTCGACGATCTCCTCCTTGGAACGGAAATGGTGGTAGAGGCTCGCCTTGCGGATGCCGACCGCCTCGGCGAGCTCGCGCAGCGTGGTCTGGTGGTAGCCGCTGCTGCGCAGCAGACGCGCCGCATGGTCGAGGATCAGGCGGCGGGCGCCGCCCTCCAGTTCCGCCCGCTCGGCGCGCCCCGACACTACCGTCACAGCCGCTTCGCCACCTCTTCGAGCATGACCTCGGTGGCGCCGCCGCCGATCGCCTGGACGCGCGCATCGCGGGCCATGCGCTCGATCGCGCTCTCGCGCATGAACCCCATGCCGCCATGGAACTGGACGCAGGAATACATGACCTCGTTGACCAGCTCGCCGCAATAGGCCTTGGCCATCGAGACCTCGCGCGTGGCGTCGAGGCCTTTCGCGTCGAGCCAGGCGGCGTGATGGACCAGCTGTCGGCCGGCCTCGACCCTGGCGGAGAGCATGGCGAGCTTCTGGCGGATCGCCTGCTTCTCCCAGAGCGGTGCGCCGAAGGCCCTGCGGGTGCGCACATGCTCGAGCGTCAACTCGATCGCGACCTGCGCCTCGCCCATCGCCATAGCGCCGATCACGGTGCGCTCGTTCTGGAAATTGCGCATGATGGCGTAGAAGCCGCGGCCCTCGCCGCCGAGCAGATTCTCCGCCGGGATCCGGCAGTCCTCGAAGATCAGCTCCGCGGTATCGGAGGAGCGCCAGCCATGCTTGTCGAGGGCGCGGCCGACGCGGAAGCCCGGCGTGCCCTTCTCGACCAGGAACATCGAGACCGCCTGCGACGGCCTGGCCGAGGGATCGGTCCTGGCCGCGACGCAATAGAGGTCGGCGTGGACGCCGTTGGTGATGAACATCTTGGCGCCGTTCAGCACATAGGAATCGCCGTCGCGGCGCGCTGTGGTGCGGATGCCCTTCACGTCCGAGCCGGCGTCGGGCTCGGTGACGGCAACGGCGCAGATCGCCCTCCCGGCGACGATGTCCGGCATCCAGCGGTCGCGCTGCGCCTTGCTGCCGGCGTTGAAGACATGGACCGAGGCCATGTCGGTGTGGACGAGCGCCGTGATGGCGAAGCCGGAGAAGGTCGAGCGGCCGAGCTCCTCGGCGAGGACGACGGTCGCGAGCGTGTCGAGCTCGGAGCCGCCATATTCGGCCGGGTAGCGGATGCCTAAGAAGCCGAGCTCGCCCATGCGGCGCAGCACCTCCCGCGGCACCATGCCCGCCTCCTCCCAGGCGAGGCCGTGCGGCTTGACCTCGCTGGCGACGAAGCGGCGCAGCTGGTCGCGCAGTGCCTCGTGCTCCTCGCCGAAATAGGGCGAGCGGAGCGGCGATGCGCCGTCATGGGCGAGAGGTTCGGCCAGGGTCATCGCGCGCTCCGGGACTTGTCCAAGTTACCTACCTACCGAACGGTAGGAGCTTTGGAGACCAGGCGCAAGCGAGGTCGGGATCGCCGGACGCGACAAGGGCGCGGCGCCGGAGCGCCACGCCCCCATGATGCGAAGCCGGCGATGCCGGCCGCGAAGGGATGACCGGCGAGATCAGGCCAGCTTGCCGCCGACCGCCTTCTCGAGGATCGACCAGGCCTCGTCGCCGTACTTGCCCTTCCACTCGGCGTAGAAGCCGGCCTTCTGCAGGGTGGCGCGGAAATCGTCGGCCTTGGTCTCGTTGATGACCATGCCCTTCGCGGTCAGTTCCGCCTGCAGGCCGGCATTGAGCTTGGCGACGTCGGCGCGCTCCAGCATGGCGGCGGCGTCGATGTTCCTGGCGACAATCGCCCGCAGATCCTGCGGCAGCCGCTCGAAGGCGCGGCGGTTGGCCAGGAACCAGAAGCCGTCCCACATATGGTTGGTCAGCGAGAGGTACTTCTGCACCTCGTAGAGCTTGGCCGTCGCGATGATCGCGAGCGGGTTCTCCTGGCCGTCGACGATCTTGGTCTGCAGGGCGGTGTAGACCTCGGCGAAGTTGATGCTGGCCGGAGCCGAGTCGAAGGCCTTGAACATCGAGGTCCAGAGCGGCGACACCGGCACGCGGATCTTGAACCCCTTGAGGTCGGCGGGGCTGGCGATCGGGCCCTTGGACGAGGTCATCTGGCGGAAGCCGTTGTCCCAGATCTTGTCCATGACGTGCAGGTTCGCCTTGGCGATCTGGCCGCGCACATAGGCGCCGAGTTCGCCGTCCATCGCCTTCCAGACCGCGTCATAGTTCGGGAAGGCGAAGCCGATGCCGCTGACCGAGGCGTTCGGCACCAAGGTCGACAGGATCAGCGGCGACAGCGTGAAGAACTCGACGCCGCCGGAGCGGACCTGGTTCAGCATGTCGGTGTCGGAGCCGAGCTGGTTGTTCGGGAAGATCTGGATGACGACGCGGCCATTGGTCTCGGCCTTGATCTTCTCCATCGCCTCGCTGGCGCGGAGGTTCATCGGGTGCGAGACGGGCAGGTTGTTGGCGTATTTGTAGCTGAATTCCGGCGTCTGGGCGCGGGCGACCTGGAAGGTGCCGATCGTGGCGGCGGCGGTCGCGCCCTGCAGGATCGTGCGGCGTGAGATGGACATGGTCTTTCCTCCAGACGTTCGTTGTTGTCAGCGATGAAGTTTCGGCGTCATTGCGAGCGAAGCGAAGCAATCCAGAAGATTGCACGCAATCCTTCTGGATTGCTTCGTCGGCAAAGCCTCCTCGCAATGACGGCATGACGAGACATGGGCGCCATCGCGTTCACAGGAACATGGTCGAGAAGGACGGAACGTAGGCGATGATGGCGAGGCCGGCGAGCAGCGCCACCAGATAGGGCCAGATCGCGCCCATCGCCTCGTCCGGTTCGACATTGCCGATCTTGCAGGCGATGTAGAAGCCGATGCCGATCGGCGGGGTCATCAGGCCGATGTTCATCGCGGTGACGACCACCATCGCATAGTGCACGTCGTTGATGCCGAGGCTCTTGGCGATCGGGAACATCAGCGGCGCCATCAGCACGATCGCCGGCAGGCCTTCGAGCACGCAGCCGAGAATCATGAAGACCACGACGGTCACCGCCATGAAGCTGATCCAGCCGCCGGGCAGATGCGACATCGCCGTGGCGAGGTCGCGGGCGAAGCCGGTCTGGGTCAGCGCCCAGGCCATGGCCGAGGCGGTGCCTAGGATCATCAGGATCGCTCCGGAGAGCGCCGCGGTCTCGACCAGCATGCCGTAGAACTGGCGCAAGCTGATGCCGCCATAGAGGACGATGCCGACGATCAGCGCGTAGAGAACCGCGATGGTCGAGACCTCGGTCGCGGTGGCGACGCCGCCGCCGACGGCGCTGCGGATCAGGAAAGGCAGGACAAGCGCAGGCGCGGCGATCAGCGCCGTCTTCCAGATCGTCGCGAACGGCGCGCGGCGCACGCCCTTGAGCATCTCGCCGCGCGCTTTCCAGCGCGCCAGAACGGCGAGCACGAGCAGCAGCACGGTCGCAACGACGAGGCCGTTGGTGAAGAGCCCGGCGATAGAGACGCCGGCGACCGAGCCGAGCACGATCAGCACGATGGACGGCGGCACGGTCTCGGCCATGGCCGCGCCGGTCGAGAGCAGCGCGATCAGCTCCTTCGGCTGGTAGCCGCGCCGCTTCATCTCCGGGAACAGCGCCGGCGCCACCGTCGCCATGTCCGAGACCTTCGATCCCGAGATACCGGAGACCAGGAAGAGCGAGCCGAGCAGCACATAGGACATGCCGGCGCGGACATGGCCGAGCAGCGAGGCGAGGAAGTCGACGATCGCCTTGCCCATGCCGGTGCAGTCGAGCACGCAGCCGAGCAGAACGAAGATCGGGACGGAGAGCAGGATCAGGCTCGACATGCCCTCGTCCATGCGCCCGATCATCACGAAGATCGGCACGCTGGTGCTGAAGGAGAGGAAGCAGAGCGCGCCGAGCCCGAAGCAGAAGGCGATCGGCACGCCGGCGACGAGGCAGAGCCCGACGACGCCGAGCAGGAAGATGACGATGTTGAGGTAGCCGAGGGTCTTGAACACCGGCGTCAGCAGGAAGAAGGCCGCGGCGACGCAGCCGATCACCGCGGCCGCGACCAGCAGGTCGCGCAGCGTGCAGGTCCTGACCGCATAGGTCAGCACCAGGGCCAGCATGGCGATGATGCCGAAGGCGATGGCCGAGACACGGTAGCTCGACGGGATGTTGAGCGCCGCCGAGGTGACATAGGATTCCTCGATGACATAGTCGATCGCCGGCCAGGTCATCACCGCGAGGAAGGTCGCGATCGCGAGCAGGCCGAAGGCATGGGCGAGCCCGCGCAGGCGCTCCGGCAGCATGCCGACGAACAGGGTCAGGCGCAGATGCTCGTTGCGGTCGATCGCGATGGCGGCACCGAGCATGGCGAGCCAGAGGAAGCAGATCGACGCGGCCTCGTCGATCCAGACCACCGGGATCGACAGCACATAGCGCGAGGTGACGCCGGCGAGCAGCAACGTGACGATGGCGACGAGCAGGATCGCGGCGACGACCTCGAGCGGACGCACCAGAGCCGAACCGACCCGCTTCGGCGCGTGGTCGAGACTCTCCAGAACCGCGGCGACGCCATCGCTGGAATTTGCGCTGGCATGCGCGCTGGCGGCCGCGCTCGTGCTCGCTTCGGCCATCAGGGCCGCTCCTCCCATCCACCCGCCATGTCGGCGACGCCGATCCAGCAGGTCCATATTATGGCGAAATTCATCGCGCTTTCTGGCTGGACCATACACAGATCAACTGCGGTTGCAATCACTGCCGCGGCCATCTACAGATTTCAAACAGGCGAGAGGTCCGCATCATGGACCCAATTCGGCAGAGGAAATGCGGCCCGAGGCCCTATCGACGCCCGATCTGTCAGGCTCGCAGAGCGTCGACCGCGCTTTGCGGCTGCTGGCGCTCGTCGGCCGCGAGACGGCCACCGGCCTGCCGCTCAGCGAGATCGTCGAGGAGAGCGGGCTGAACAAGCCGACGGTCCGGCGCCTGCTGCTGGCGCTGATGCGGGCCGGCCTCGTCGAGCAGGAGGCGCGCACGCGGCGCTATCATCTCGGCGAGGAAGCCTTCGTGCTCGGCCTGCTCTCCGGCCAGCGCCACGGTCTGCTCGACCTCGCCATGGAAAGCCTGCGCACGCTCTCCGACACGACGCAGGACACCAGCTTCTTCTCGATCCGGCGCGACCGCTTCGCCATCTGCCTGCACCGCGAGGAAGGCACCTGGCCGGTGCGCACCCACGCCCTGCAGGCGGGCGATCAGCACCCGCTCGGGGTCGGAGCCGGCTCGCTCGCCATGCTGGCGCTGATGCCGGACGCCGAAGCCGCGGCGGTGATCGAGGCCAACCGCGCCGTCCTCGCCGCGCGCTATCCGGCCTATGCGCCGGCCCAGCTCGTCGCCGATATCGCGCTGGCCCGCGCGCAGGGCTTCGCCCTCAATCCGGGACGGATCGTCGCCAGCTCATGGGGCGTCGGCGTCGGCGTGCGCTATCCGGATGGGCGCGTCGCCGGGGCGCTCAGCATTGCCGCGATCGATTCGCGCATGCAGCCGCAGCGGCAGGAGGAACTCGGCGCATTGCTGCGCCGGGAGGCGCGCCGGGTCGAGGCCAGGATCGCCGCCATGCTCGACCGGCGGCAGGCGAAGCCGGCACAGGACGAGACCAGGACAGCGGAGACGACGCCATGACGACGAGCGCAGCGGGCGCGGACCCGGTGGGCGGCCAGAAGCCCGTCACGACGCGGGTCATGAACCTCGCGCATTTCCTGACGCGCAATGCCCGCCGCTTCGGCGGCCGGCCGGGGCTGATCTGGGGCGAGCGGCAATGGAGCTGGGGCGAGCTCGACGCGGCGACACACGCGCTCTGCGCCGCGCTGGCGGCACGCGGCATCGGCAAGGGCGACCGCATCCTGGTGCATTCCAAGAACTGCGACGAGATGTTCATCTCGATGTTCGCCGCCTTCCGGCTCGGGGCCGTCTGGGTGCCGACCAATTTCCGCCTGATGCCGGACGAGGTCGCCTGGCTCGCAACATCCTCGGGCGCCAGGGCCTTCCTCTGCCATGGCGATTTCCCCGACCACGCGGCAGCCGTCGCGGCGGAGAGCAAGGCGCTGGAGTTCACCTGGCGCATCGGCGCGGGCGCCTTCGGCGAGACGTCGCTGGCGGAGGCGATCGCCAGGCATCAGGGCGCGCGCGTGCCGGATGCGGCCGTCGACCGTGACGATCCCTGCTGGTTCTTCTTCACCTCCGGCACGACCGGCCGCTCCAAGGCCGCCGTGCTGACCCATGGCCAGATGGGCTTCGTCGTCACCAACCATCTCGCCGACCTGGTGCCGGGCTCGACCGAACAGGACGCCTCGCTCGTCGTCGCGCCGCTCTCGCATGGCGCCGGCGTGCACCAGCTCGTGCTGTCGGCGCGCGGCGCACCGACGATCCTCCTGCCGACCGAGCGCTTCGACATCGACGAGGCCTTCCGGCTGATCGAGAAGCACCGGGTCACCAACATCTTCACCGTGCCGACGATCCTGAAGATGCTGGTCGAGCATCCGGCCGTCGACCAGCACGACCATTCCTCGCTGCGCCATGTCATCTATGCCGGGGCGCCGATGTATCGCGAGGACCAGAAGACGGCGCTGAAGAAGCTCGGCAAGGTGCTGGTGCAGTATTTCGGCCTCGGCGAGGTCACCGGCAACATCACGGTGCTGCCGCCCCATCTGCACGAGATCGAGGACGGGCCGGCGGCGCGCATCGGCAGCTGCGGCGTCGAGCGCACCGGCATCCAGGTCCAGGTCCAGAACGAGGAGGGCGAGGAACTAAAGCCCTTGGAGACCGGCGAGATCTGCGTCATCGGGCCGGCCGTCTTCGCCGGCTACTACCAGAACCCCGAGGCCAACGCGAAATCCTTCCGCAATGGCTGGTTCCGCACCGGCGATCTCGGCCATATGGACGAGGAGGGCTTCGTCTATATCACCGGCCGCGCCTCGGACATGTACATTTCCGGCGGCTCGAACATCTATCCGCGCGAGATCGAGGAGAAGATTCTGACCCACCCGGCCATCGCCGAGGCGGCCGTGCTCGGCGTGCCCGACGCGGTCTGGGGCGAGATCGGCGTCGCGGTCTGCGTCGCGCGCGGTCCTGTCACCGAGAGCGAGCTGGCGAGCTATCTCGCCGAGAAGATCCCGCGCTACAAGATGCCGAAGCGCTTCTTCTTCTTCGAGGAATTGCCCAAATCCGGCTATGGCAAGGTTCCGAAGCGCCTGGTGCGCGACGAGCTGGAGAAGCGCGGCCTGCTCGATTTCGTCCGCGCCCCAGGACCGGCGGCATGAGGCGGATCGAGCAGCCGGGACCGGCCGAGCCCGAGCGGGTCCAATGGGCCGAGGCGCGCGGCCGCAAGCTCACTCTGCACCTGAAGCCCGGGCTGCTGCTCGACGCGATCGCCAAGGCCTTCGCGGCAGAGGGCTTCTCCAGCGGCGTTCTGCGCCTGCCTGCCGGCCTGTCGCTCGCGCCCTTCGCCTATGTGATGCCGGCGCTGTCGCAGACGCCGGAGCACGCCGCCTTCTACAGCGAGACCTTCCGGCCGGACGGCGTGACCCGGATCGAGACGGGAGCGCTGACCTTCGGCGAGCGTGACGGCGCCCCCTTCTTCCACGGCCACGCCCTCTGGCGTGAAGCCGACGGCAGGCGCAATGGCGGCCATATCCTGCCGGACCAGAGCGTCCTCGCCGAACCGATCAGCGTCGACGCGACCGGGCTGGATGGTGCCGGCTTCGTCGCCGGCCATGATCCCGAAACCAATTTCAAGCTGTTCATGCCCGCCGAGCGGCCAGGCATTGGCGCGGAGGCCGGCGGTCGCTTCTTCGTGCTGCGATTGCGGCCGAACCGCGACGTCTTCACCGCGCTGGAGGATTTCTGCGCCGAGCGCGGAATCGCCTCGGCCGTGATCCATGGCGGCGTCGGCTCGACCATCGGCGCGCGCTTTTCCGACGGCCGCGTGATCGAACCCTTCGCCACCGAGATCGCGATCAGCGCCGGCCATGTCGCGCCCGGGGCCGATGGAAGGCCGGAAGCGTCGCTGGCGATCGCGCTGGTCGATTACACCGGCGGCATGGCGCAGGGTGCGCTGAAGCGCGGCGAGAACCCGGTGCTGATGACGCTGGAGCTGGTGCTCGAGGCGCCATGACTGCCGTCGGCGTCGCTAGCGCGCGTCCTCACGCACCATCTGCGCGCCCTTCTCGCCGATCATCATGCTCGGCGCGGCCGTGTTGCCGGAGGTGATCGCCGGCATCACCGAGGCGTCGACGACCCGCAGGCCGGCGACGCCGCGCAGGCGCAGGCGTGCATCGAGCACGGCCGCCGGATCATCGTCGCGCCCCATCTTCACCGTGCCGACCGGATGGAAGATCGTGGTGCCGATGCGGCCCGCCGCCTCGGCCAGCGCCTCGTCGCTGTCATGGCCCGGCCCCGGCAGGTATTCCTGCGGCCTGAACCGGGCGAGCGGCGGCTGCGCCACGATGTGGCGGGCGAGCTTCAGGGCGTCGACCGCGACCTGCCGGTCCTCCTGCGTGGAGAGGTAGTTCGGCGCGATCGCCGGTGCGGCCGCCGGATCCGGCGACTTGATGTGGACGCGGCCCCGGCTGCTCGGGCGCAGATTGCAGACGCTGGCGGTGAAGGCTCCGAAGGGGTGGAGCCCGTCGCCCCATTTGTCGAGCGAGAGCGGCTGGAAGTGGAATTCGAGATTGGCGGTGGCGTAATGCGGCGCCGACTTGGCGAAGGCACCCATCTGCGATGGCGCCATGGTCAGGGGCCCGGTGCGGCGCACCGCATATTCCAGCGCCATCAGCGGCCGGCGCCAGAGCCTGGCATAGTCCGTGTTGAGCGTCTTCACGCCCTCGACCTTGTAGATCGGCCTGAGTTGCAGATGGTCCTGCAGATTCTCGCCGACGCCGGGCGCATGGTGGACAACGTCGATGCCGAGCCCGCGCAGGCGCTCGCCGTCGCCGATGCCAGAACGCTCGAGGATGGCAGGCGAGCCGACGGCACCGGCGCTGAGCAGGACCTCGCCGGATGCGCGGGCGACATAGCGCTCGCCGCCGCGCGACAGGACGACCCCGACGGCCCGCCCGTCCTCGACGAGGATGCGCTCGACCAGGCAGCCGAGCTCGACCCGCAGGTTGTCCCGGTCCAGCGCCGGCTCGAGGAAGGCGCGCGCGGCGCTGAAACGCCGGCCGCGCTTCTGGGTGACCTGGAAATAGGAGGAGCCTTCGTTGTCGCCGGTGTTGAAGTCGTCGATCTTGCGGATGCCCGCCGTCTCGGCCGCGTCGCGCACCGCATCGAGGATGTCCCAGCGGACGCGCGGATGCTCGACGCGCAATTCGCCGCCGGCGCGATGGAAGCGGCCGTCCGGGGCGATGTGGTCCTCGTGCTTGAGGAAGAACGGCAGGACGTCGTCCCAGCCCCAGCCCTCGAGACCTCGCTGGCGCCAGCCGTCATAGTCGGCGGCCTGGCCGCGCATGTAGATCATCGCGTTGATCGCCGAGCAGCCGCCGACCACCTTGCCGCGCGGATAGGCGAGCGAGCGCCCGCCGAGCCCGGCCTCGACCTCGGTCTGGAACAGCCAGTCGGCACGTGGATTGCCGATGGCGTAGAGATAGCCGACCGGGATGTGGAACCAGATCCAGTCGTCCTTGCCGCCGGCCTCGACGATCAGGACCTTGCGGCGCGAATCGGCCGAGAGCCGGTTGGCGAGCACACAGCCGGCCGAGCCGGCGCCGATGACGACATAATCGAAGGTGCCGATGCTGATCTCGTCGGCCATGGCCACTCCGCCTCGCTTCTCTCCCGGGCCCCAGGGATAGGGCGCAGCCGCGACCGCCGCAATCCGGCCTCGGTGCGCAAAGGCGCGCCGGCACGTGCGACTTTACGCGGCAGCGGAGACGCTCCGACAGCACAGCGCGTCAACCGTCCGCCATCGACGCGGCCATGGTCAGATCGGTAAAAGAAAGCGAAAGTCGAGAAACTGAATGAGATAATTGATCAAGGTATCCATACTTTATCCCGGCGTAGAGGCCCACTCGATGGAATCCGTTCCGCCCCCTGCAAGCGGCGACGATTATTCAGCTTTAAACATTTTATCCTGACATCTTGCTTGAATTAAAAATTTAGAACGATTTAGCTAGAGCCGCCCGACAGATCTTCCTCTAATGCTTTTTAGTCAGGATTTATTGCTTGACGCCGCAACGTCACGGGCGTATTCCATAAACGCAAGTTGGGCTTATTCTCGCCTGCCGCGACATCAAGGGGATTTCTCATGAAGAAGCTGTTGCTCGCCTCGGCTGCAGCGCTTGCGCTCAGCGCCATTCCGGCCGCCGCCGACACGGCGAAGATCTTCGGCGACGCCAGCGCCAAGGTGCTGACGCCGGACGCCAACAAGAAAGTTGTCGGCAAGGGTTACTATGCCGATTACTACGGCTACTACGGCTATGTCTATTCGTACTATGCGTATTATTACGCTTATTACGGTTATGCATATTCGAATGCCAACTACTATTATGCGGCGTATTACTATTCCTATTACGCCACCCAGTACCTTTACAACGCCTACTACTATCAGTACTACAACGCCTGATAACCCCACCGACAGGCTGGATCGCCGCCTCGTCTGATCCGGCTTGTTGCGATCGGTTCCGGCCTGCCCGGTGGATAGGGATTGGGATTGTTGCGTAGGACGTCCGTTGTGATGGCGCGCCATGCGGCGCGTGTGACCGGGGTGTCGCTGGCGGCTTTGCTGGCCGCCAGCGCTTCGGCTTCTGGTCAATCGAAAGAAGAGCTGCTCGAGCGGCGCATTCAGCAACTCGAAGCGCGCCTGAAATCGCTCGAGAGCGAGATCACCAAGCGCGACAAGGCCCAGCCGGCTCCCGCACGCCGCGGAGCCGAGCGGCCGCAGGCGGCAGGTGCCAACAGCCAGACGGCGCAGGGGCCGCGGGATGCGCCCCAGCAACCTCCCGGCCAGCAGAAGAGCGCGGTCGCACAGGAAGCCTTCCTGGCCCGCGACAACATCCCGACGTTGCAGAGCAACAAGTTCGAGATGTCGCAGAGCTTCGACTATGGCCGCGGGACCAGTTTCGTCCAGAACGATCGCAGTTTCCGCGCCACCACCACGTTCCGATACGGCGTCAGCAACGATATCGAGCTGGCGCTGTCGGTGCCCTATTTCGCGTCGCAACGCCGGACCAACGCCTTCAACCAGACCATCGTCCGCAATCGATCCGGTCTGGCCGACATCTCCTTCCAGGCCTCCACCAATCTCTGGCGGGAGGACGAGTGGTACCCCGGCGCAGCGCTGACTCTCGGTGTGTCGATCCCGACCGGAGACACCCCTTACGATCTGATGAACCTGCGCGCGGGGGTGATCCCGACCGACCCGCTGGCCCTGAACCAGTCCAGCGGCCATTGGGTGCCGCGTGGCGCGATCCAGTTCTTCAAGACGGTGGATCCGCTGATCCTGTTCTTCGGTGTCGGCGCCGATTACGCCATTCCGAAGAGCTTCGCCGGGATCAAGGTCGAGCCGGGATACCGCATCACCTACAATATGGGTTTCGGTTTCGCCCTCTCGGAGCGCTCCACGCTCGGCGTCTCGTTCAACGGCGCCCTTTCGGAGCGGTTCAAGGTCGGCGGCGTGCCCGTCGCCAATTCGGTCAACGAGCTCCTGACCGCCCGCTTCACGCTGATCCAGCGGGTCGGGCAGGATTTCTGGTTCGAGCCCTCGGTTACGCTCGGCCTGACCGACGACGCTCCGGACGCCGCCTTCTCGCTTTCCCTGCGCAAGCGCTTCTGAGGACCGGCAGCCATGCCGCGAGCCGTTCCGACACGACGTCATGTCATCGGCTCCGGCGCAGCCCTGTGCCTGTCGCTCGCCGGGGGGGGCCTGGCGCGAGCCGAGGATGCCCCGGCCCAGGAAGGTTCGGTGCGCCGGCCGAAATCCTTCATCGACCGCAAGTTCGACGGGGTCATCGGCCAGACCGCCGACTTCACCTGCGGCGCCGCCTCCGTCGCGACCATCCTGACGTTCTACTGGAACCGGCCGACCGGCGAGATCGAGGTGCTCGAGCTCATCCGGTCGCGCTACACCGCCGAACAGTGGAAGAACCGCGAAGGCAACGGCGTTTCCTTCGACGACCTCATTTTCGCGGCGAAGAAGCTGGGTTATGAGGCTGCCGGCGCAGAGATCAGCCTGGAAGACCTGCCCAAGCTGGCCGCTCCGGTGATCCTGCACCTCGACAAGGGCAAGTTCCAGCACTTCAGCGTGCTGCGTCGGGCGGCCTCGGACGTCTATTACATGGCCGATTCGATCGTCGGCCAGACGGTGATGACGCGGGCCGACCTGCGGCCGCAATATACAGGCAAGGCATTGGCGATCGCGAAGCGGAAGGCCGACCTCCCCAAGGGATCCGCGCTGTCGGCGGTGAAGGACGGCACCTCGGTCTCCCGTATCGTCGGAGACGTCATGCTGAACGGCTTCGAACGTCTGCCACCGTCCCTGCGATGAGGACCGCCATGACCGCGCGACATAGTCCCGCTCTCCCCGCCGCCTTCCTGCTCTGCGCCGCATCCGCCCTCGCGCCGGCCGCGAGCGCGAACGAGTGCGTCAAGGTCGCGCCCGGCTCCTATAGCGCAGACCGCACCGTTTCCGGGCCGGAAGGGTCTCAGCGCGTCAAGATCTATGTTTCCGGGGCGAAGAAGCGCGAAGAGGGGCCGGGTCAGGCCGGACCGGAGGTGAAGATCACCGCGGGCCCCACCAGCGGCACCATCGTCTTCAATCCCGAGAGCAAGGCGGGTATCCGCCTCCCTGCCCCGCCCAACCAGCGCCGGCGCGACATCAAGGTCAACTCCCAGGATCGCGGTGACGGCACGGTCACCGTCACGATCACGGCCGACGTCAACGGCGAGCAGCAGCAGATCTCGCAGCTGACCTGCCGCAAGGACGGCGTCCTGATCGAGGCGCGCCACACGATCCCGGACGAGCAGGGCAATTCGAAAGGCACGCTGGTGATCCGCGACAGCAATGTCGTCGTCGGGCCGCAGCCGGCTTCGCTGTTCGCCGTGCCCAGCGGGATCAAGTTCGTCCGCTGATCGCGCGAGACGGCTCGATCTCGTGCTATCGCGTCTGGATCGGGCCGTGTTCCCGGCCATTCCCCGCGCTCAGGACGTCTTGCGCTGCCGAGCCGCGCCGCCGAGCAGGGCGTAACGGTCGCGGAGGTCGACGCGGCGGCCGCTTGCCGCGGCCTCCGTCACCGCCAGCGTGGCGACGAGCGTGCGTGCCCCGTCCTCCACGGTCTGCAGGGACGGCGCGGCGCCGCGAATCACATCGCGGAAATGGTCGAGCTGGGCCCGGTAAGGGTCGATCGTCGCCGCAAGCAGGCGCTGCGCCCGGATCGGATGATTCCAGCCCCGCGCACCCTCGTCCTGCGACCAGTGCACCAAGCCGGGGAATTCGAGCGCGCCCAGGCTGCCCATGAAGCGGTAGTTGCTCTCGCCGCTGAACGGGAGCTCGGCGGACTCGCCGACGCCCTGTTCGGTGGTCCAGGGCGAGACCGCGCTGTCGCTGATGAAGATGGAGCCGAGGGCGCCGGTCTCGAACTCGATCAGCACCGCGGCGGTGTCCTCCACCCTGAAGCCGCGCCGATGATTGGAGGTGACGGCGCCGACCGCGGCGATCTCGCCGACCGCGAAGCGCAGCAGGTCGATCTCGTGGATCAGGTTGATCAGGACCGGCCCGCCGCCGGCCTGCGTCCGCCAGGGCGCGGCCGCGAAATAGCTCTCGGGCTTGCAGGCCGCCCAGACGGCGGAAACGCCGACGAGATCGCCGATCCGGCGCTCGCGCAGCAGGTCGCGCAATGTCCCGGCCTGCCGGTGATGGCGCCGATGGTGGCCGACCAGCGACCGGACCCCGGTGCGGTCGACCTCGGCGATCAGCGCAGCCGCCGCCTCGAGCGTATCGGTGACCGGCTTCTCGACCAGGATGTGAATGCCGCGCCGCGCGCATTCGATGCCGTTCTCGCCATGGAGCTGATTGGGCGAAGCGACGATCACGGCTTCGGGGCGGGCTTCGTCGAGAAGCCGGCGATAATCGGCGAAGATGCGCGCGCCGGGATTTTGCGCTGCGACCGCCTCTGCGTTCAGGTCGGCGATGCCCGCCAGCGCGAAGTCGGGATGGTCGGCGATCGTCCGCAGATGCCGGCGGCCGATCAGCCCGGCGCCGATGACTCCGATGGAGATGGTCATATCGCCGATCAGTCCGATGGGGGTACCACGTCATTATCCAGATCGCCGGCGTGCTGGAAAGGGCCGGCGGCCCCAGCCTCTCCCCTCCGTCCGAGGCCTCGTCGCCCGGAAACCGCCGACACCAGCGGCCGGCGGGGCGAAGAGGCGGGCCCGAACGATAGGACTTCGCCCGAAGCAGCCGCTTTCCGCGCCGTTTCGCCCATCGATCGCGCGCGCACTGCGATCCGGAGATGGACAAGCTCTTCGATCACGTCCGCATCACCTTCGACCCGAAGGAGCAGACCGCGATCCTCCAGAAGATCCACGAGAAATATGTCGACGACGCGCTCTTCCGCTGCTGCTGCGCGAGCTCCAGCGCGAGTTCGGCCTCGCCATCGTCTTCGTGACGCACGATATCGGCGTCGCCGTCGAGATCGCCGACCGGATCGCCGTGATGTATGGCGGGCGCATCGTCGAGAGCGGCTCCTGCCGCAACGTCACCAGCAACGCCGCGCATCCCTATACGCAGGGTCTGCTCGCCTCGCGCGCCCATGGCACGCTGGGCCCTGGCGAGCGCCTCAAGGCGATCCCGGCGCGCCGCCGGACCTCGCCGCGCTACCGCCCGGCTGCGCCTTCGGCCCGCCCTGCGAACGCTTCGTCGAGGCCTGCGCTGGGGCCGTGCCGCAACCGGTCCCGGTCGCGAGCGGGCACGAGGCCCGCTGCCACCGGCTCACGCCACGCAGCTGACCGCCGATGGCGCCAGCCGGGGCATGACGTCCCCGGCCCGGCAAGCCGACGACTCCGGCCCCCAGCCTCAGCCCGCTATCGCGGCACCCCGCGGGCGAGCAGGAGCAGCGCCAGCGCCGCCGCACCGGACAGCCCGATCAGCACCGCCGTGCTCGCGAAAAGCCCGGCGCGCTCCATCATCACCGCGAAGGCGAGCGGCGCGGCGGCGCGAATGGCGAGGCCGGGCGCGGACAGCTTGCCGAGCATGGCGCCATAGCCGGCCGGACCGAAGAGCTGGAGCGGCACCGTGCCGCGGACGATCGAGCTCAACCCCATGCTGACGCCATAGGCGACGGCGAACAGCCCGGCGAGCGCAGCCATGCCACCGCCGGCAGCGAGCAGGGCGAAGCCGAGCGGCATGAGGGCGCCCGACACCCAGGCGGTCGTCACCGGAGACACGTTTGCGCCGAACAGCATCTCGACGAGGCGTCCGGCTACCTGCGAGGGACCGACCATGGCTCCCAGCGTGACCGCCAGCGCCGCACTGAAGCCGAACCCCTGCAGCAGCGTCAGCATGTGGACCGACATGGCCGAGACGACGAATCCCTGCAGCGAAAACGCGATCGCGAGCAGGGCAAAGGCCCGCCGGCGGGCCGTGCCGGCGAGATAGCCCCCGGGGCTCGGCGTCCCGGACGGCGGGGCCGCTCTCGCGGCCAGCGTGGCCCGGCCGCGCGGCAGGAGGAACGCATGCAAGGGCAAGGCCAGGACGCCGTAGCCCAGCGCGTAGATCTGGTAGATGGTCCGCCAGTCGGTATGCGCCTGCAGCGCGGTGGTCAGCGGCCAGAACAGGGTCGAGGCGAAGCCGCCGATCAGCGTCAGCTTGCTGATCGCGCGTCTGGCGCGCGCGCCATGCGCCTGGGTGAGAGCCGTGAACGCGGCGTCGTACAGCACCAGCGTCGACACGACCTCGAGAGCGATCATCGCCGCGTAATAGCCGACAGCTCCCTCGGCCCTCGACAAGGCGAGGAGCGACAGGCTCGCCAGCACGCTGCCGATGCTCATCATGCGGCGCGTGCCATGGCGGTCGATCAGGCGCCCGGCGAAGGGAGCGGCCAGACCGCCGGCGAGCAGGCCGAGGGCAAAGCCGCCATAGGTCCATTCGGGCGCCCAGCCCAGGCTTCTGGTGATGCCGGGCGCCAGCACCGCGAAGGCATAATAGAGCGCGCCGTAGCCGGCGACCTGCGTCACCCCCAGCGCCAGGATGAGCGAGGCTCCGGCCTCGACGGCCGGCTCGGCTTGCGGGGTCGGCTGCCTCGTCATCGCGCCGGGGCGGCCTCGCCTGCCCTCGCCGAGCCGCCGCAGCCGCAGCCCGGCTTGCCCTGCGCTTTCGCGGCGGCATCGTCGACGCAGCAGGCGTCCGGTTCGGCCGGAGCCGGGCCGCCGCAGCACCCGCCGCCGACGCTGTCGCGCGTCGTCGTGCAGACCCCGGTCTCCGGCAGGACGAGCTGGACGTCGTCGGCGGCCGCCCTGTCGCCGGCGATCGCGGCGACCACAGAGCGGACCTGCTCGTAGCCGGTCGCCATCAGGAAGGTCGGGGCGCGCCCATAGCTCTTGATGCCGACGGTGTAGAAGCCAGGCTCCGGATGGGCCAATTCGCGATGCCCATGCGGCGGCACCGATCCGCAGGAATGCAGGTTCGGGTCGATCAGCGGGCCCAACGCCCTGACGCTCTCCAGCCAGGGGTCGAGCTCGAGACGCAGTTCGCGGGTCAGCGAGAGGTCCGGGCGCTGGCCGGTGCAGGCCACGATGCGGTCGACCGGGCCGATCGTGCGCGGGCCCGTGGACGTCTCGCCCTCGACCGCGACGCCCCCGCTCGCCTGGCGCAGCGCCGTGACGGCGAGGCCGGTGACGAGCCCGATGGCATTGCTCTCGACCAGCTGCCTGAGCCTCTGGCCGAGTTCGCCCCGCGCGGCGAGCTGGTCGTCCGCCCCGCCGCCATAGACGCGGGACAGATCGGTGCCGCGCGTCGCCCATATCGCCCTGGTCGCGGGCTCCTCCAGCGCGAGCTCGGCGAGATCGAGCAGCACATTCGCGGCAGAATGGCCGGCGCCGATCACCAGGGTCGTGCTCCCCGCGTACTTGGCGCGATCGCGCCCGAGCACGTCCGGAATGCCGTAGTCGATGCGCCCGGCCAGTGCCTCCTCGCCTTCGGCAGGGACGCCGCCGGCTCCGAGCGGGTTGGGCGACCGCCAGGTCCCGGAAGCGTCGATCACGGCACGGGCGAGTTCACGGCGGGTGCGGCCGGCCGCGTCGACGATCGTAAGCTGGAACGGGTGCAATTCACGATCATGGCTGACGACCTTGTCGATGCCGTGGCGGCCGATCGCCGTGACCCGCGTGCCGTATTCAATCACGGCCGCCAGCTCGGGGGTCTGCGCCAGGGGAACGAGATATCGCCGGACCAGCTCCGCGCCGGTCGGCAGGCTTTCCGGCTCCGGCGCGCGCCAGCCCGAGCGTTCGAGAAGGGCGCGCGAGGCGCGGTCGATATCGTATTCCCAAGGCGAGAACAGGCGCACATGGCCCCAATCCGCCACGTTGGCGCCGGCGCTGGCGCCGGCCTCGTAGACCTTCACCGCGAGACCGCGAGCGAGGAGGTTGGCAGCGGCGGCGAGCCCGACCGGCCCCGCTCCGATGACGGCGACGGGAAGTTCTCTCATTTCTCTCTCCTTCAGTGATACTAGAATGATCGAATTAAATGGCAAATAAAAAGCCGCTCAGGCGGCCTGTCCCGGCGCGGCCGGGCAGCCCTCCTCGATGCAGCATTCGTCGGCCAGGAAGCCGAGCAGCGCCGCCATCGCGGGATAGACGGCCCGGCAGATCAACGTCGTGGCCTGACGTTCCTGCGAGACCAGGCCGTTCTGCACGAGGCGCTGAAGGTGGTGCGAGAGCGTCGAGGCCGGGATGCCGAGACGCTCCTGCACCTGATTGACCGGCAGGCCGGCATGCCCGGCCCTGACCAGGATCCTGTAGAGCTGCAGCCGCGTCGGATTGCCGAGCGCTTCCAGCTGCCGTGCCGCTTCTTCGAAGTTCATGGAAATAGCTTGCCCCGCCTCGTCGGTTTGGTCAAGCGATATTTCGACAATAATCGAATTAATCGGCGACGCGAACCTCTCGGACGGCGGCTCCGCGCTCGTACCAGGCTTTCGACCGGTTCACGATCGAGACGACTGTCAGCATGACCGGGACCTCGATCAGCACGCCGACGACGGTGGCGAGAGCCGCTCCGGAATTGAAGCCGAACAGGCTGATCGCAGCCGCAACGGCGAGCTCGAAGAAATTGGAGGCGCCGATCAGCGCGGACGGCCCGGCGACGCAATGCTGTTCCCCGGCGATGCGGTTGAGGAAATAGGCGAGCCCGGCATTGAGGTAGACCTGAATCAGGATCGGCACCGCCAGCAGCGCGATCACCATGGGCTGAGCGAGGATCTGCTCGCCCTGGAAGCCGAAGAGGAGGACGAGCGTGGTGAGCAGCGCGAGCAGCGAAGCCGGCCCCAGACGGCCGAGCAGGCGCTCCAGCGCCGCCTCACCGCCGCGCGCCAGCACGCGGCGGCGAACGAACTGCGCCACGACGACCGGAATGACGATGTAGAGGACGACGGAGAGGAGGAGCGTGCCCCAGGGCACGGTGATCGCCGACAGGCCGAGGAGAAGACCGACGATCGGCGCGAAGGCGACGACCATGATCGCGTCGTTCAACGCGACCTGGCTCAGCGTGAAATGCGGCTCGCCCCTGGTGAGATTCGACCAGACGAAGACCATCGCCGTGCAGGGGGCCGCGGCGAGAATGATCAGCCCGGCGATGTAGCTGTCGATCTGGTCGGCCGGGAGCCAGGGGCGGAACAGCCAGGCGATGAAGATCCAGCCGAGGGCGGCCATCGAGAACGGCTTGACCGCCCAGTTGACGAAGAGCGTCACGCCGATGCCGCGCCAGTGCCGGCCGACCTCGCCGAGCGCGGCGAAGTCGATCCTCAGCAGCATCGGGATGACCATCAGCCAGATCAGCACCGCGACCGGCAGGTTGACCTTGGCGATCTCGGCCATGCCGATCGCCTGGAAGACGCCGGGCATGAGGTGGCCGAGCGCGACACCGGCGACGATGCACAGCGCGACCCATACCGTGAGATAACGTTCGAAGGTGGACATGGCGACCTCAGGCGAGAGCGACGGGACGGCCGGCCGCATCGACGACGAGCTCGCCGTCCTCCTTGCGGAACTCGCCGAGCTGCGGCGGCAGCAGCGAGAGAACGGCCTCGGACGGACGGCACAGCCGCACGCCCTTGGGCGAGACCACGAGCGGCCGGTTGATCAGGATGGGATGAGCCTCGATGGCGTCGAGCAGCGCGTCGTCGGCAAGGTCCGGGTTGCCCAGCCCGAGCTCAGCGAAGGGCGTGCCCTTCTCGCGCAGGATCTCGCGCACGCTCAGCCCGGCGCGGGCCAGAAGCCGCTGCAGCAGCGCACGTGTCGGCGGCGTCTTCAGGTATTCGACGACGTGAGGCTCGACCCCGGCATTGCGGATCAGGCCGAGCACGTTGCGGGACGTGCCGCAGTCGGGATTGTGGTAGATGACGACGTCCATCATGTCGGCTCCGGACGCCTGCCGGGTCGCGCCGTCGAGCGCACCGATCTGCCGGAGCTGCTGCGCCAGCGCCATCTGGCCGAGGCTGGCGACAGGCAGCGAGAGCAGCACGCCGATGCGGTTGCGCAGATACCGGAGCGCGGTCACGAAGGCGCGCTCGCGCTCGATCTCGCTGCCTTCCACATGCGAGGGATCCTCGATCCCCCAATGGGCGGTGATCGGCTGACCGGGCCAGTAGGGGCACGTCTCGCCGGCCGCCTGATCGCAGACGGTGACGACCATATCCATGACCGGGGCGCCGGGCGCCGCGAACACGTCCCAGGTCTTCGACGACAGCCCGGCGGTCGGGATGCCCTCGGCCTCGAGCACCTTGAGCGCCATCGGCTTCGGGCCGGGGCCACCTTCGCTGCCGGCCGAGAAAGCGCGAAAGCGGCCTGCCCCGAGATGGTTGAGCAGCGCCTCGGCCATGATCGAGCGGGCGGAGTTGTGGGTGCAGAGGAACAGTACGTTGTAGACGCGATCAGGCATCGGTCGTCACCTTCGGCGGGCAGCAAGGGGTCAGTTCGGCAAGCAGGGGCGCGCAGATCTCGGGATGGCCGCCGCAACAATCCTTGAGGAGAAAGGCGAGCACCGAGCGCAGGGCATCGAGATCGGCCCGGTAGACGATCGAGCGGCTGAAGCGCTCCGAACGGATCAGGCCGGCGCGGCTGAGGATGCCGAGATGCGACGACATGGTGTTGTGCGGCACCTCCAACCGCCGCGCGACCTCACCCGCCGGCAGCCCCTCGGGCTCCGCCGCCACCAGCAGGCGGAACACGTCGAGGCGGGTGCCCTGCGCCAGCGCGGCCAAAGCGAGGATGACAAGCTCGTTTTCCATATGTCGAGACTTATCGACATATCAGCGGTGACGCAAGCGGCCCGTGGAGGTCGCCATGTGAGGCCCGACCCCGCCGGGCGTAACGAGGGCATGCGCCGGATGCGGGTTGTCGGCCGAAAAGGCGCCCTGTACTCCTTTGAACGCGCGATGCGACAGTCTCCAGGCCCGCTCGACCGGACCGCGACAGGGGACGCGCATTCCTGACCCGGCACGCACCGCCATGGCGCAGCCGGGCCGAGTGCTTCGTGGCCTGTCGGCACACGAAAGGGAGGATGCATGGGAGCCGGCAACCGCCTCGCGGGGGCGCTGACCTTTGTCATGCCTCTGGCCGCGCTGGTCCTGATCTGGGCGGTGGTCGTTCCGGCTTTCCAGGTCAGACCGCAGATCTTCCCGAGCGTCGCGGCCGTGATCGGAGCGGGTCTTGCCGGCCTGCGCGACGGCAGCTTGCTGACACATGCCGCGACGAGCCTCGCGCGGGTCGCGATCGGCACCGTCCTCGCCGTCCTGGTGGCAGTTCCGCTCGGCATCCTGATGGGGATCAGCAGGGGCCTCTCCGCCTTCCTGACCCCGCTCCTGCGCTTCTTCTCCGTGCTCGCCGGCATCGCCTGGATCCCGATCGCCACGCTCTGGTTCGGCTATGGCTTCGGCGCGATCGTCTTCGTCATCTTCAACGCCGTCTTCTTCGTCGTCGTCTACAACACGCTGCTCGGGGTCTCGACGATCCCGATGCCGCTTCGCCACGCCGCCGCCTCGCTCGGCGCCGGGCGGCGGGCCATGCTCAGCGACGTGCTGCTGCCAGGCGCCCTGCCGAACATCGTCACCGGGATCCGCACCGGGCTCGGTTTCGCCTGGCGCGGGCTGATCGCGGCCGAAATGATCGCGACCAATGTCGGGCTCGGCTACATGCTGTTCGTCGCCCGCGACTTCTACCAGACCGAGGTGATCGTCCTCGGCATGATCGTCATCGGCGCACTCTGGCTGTCGATCGACCGGCTGCTTCTGGCCCCGCTCGAGCGGGCCACGATCGAACGCTGGGGGCTGGTGCGCGCATGAACGCAGCCCTCGTCCTGTGGAGCTGGTGCCTTCGCACCTCCGCGAAATGGCCGGTGCTGCAGACGCTCGCGCCCTTCGTACCCGTGGTCGCGCTGTGGTGGGCGGTCGCGGCCTGGGGACCGTTCCCACCCGCCTTCTTTCCCTCGCCGATGGATGTGGTGCGCGCCTTCGGCTCGCTGGTCTACAGGGGCATCCTGCCCGAGTATCTCGGCGACAGCATCGCCCGCCTCGCGGCCGGAGCGGCTGTCGGCATGGCGCTCGGAATCCCGCTCGGCCTGCTGATCGGCCTCAGCAGACGCGCCTATACCGCGCTGTGGCCGATCCTGCTGTTCTTCCAGGCGATCGGCGACATCGCCTGGCTGCCGATCCTGATCATCTGGTTCGGCTTCGGCATGACGACGATGACGGTCATCATCGTCTACACGGTGCTCTTCCCCGTGGTGCTCAACACGGTGCTGGGCGTCCGCTCCGTGCGCGTCGAGCTCTACCGCGCCGCCCAGAGCCTGGGCGCGACGCCGGCGCGCGTCCTCACCGAGGTCGTAATCCCCGGCGCGCTGCCCAACGTCATCACCGGCCTGCGCAACGGTCTGGGCTATGGCTGGCGCGCGCTGATCGCCGCCGAGATGATCGTGGGCACGAGCGGCATCGGCTTCCTGATGTTCGATGCGCGCCGGGCCGGATCGGTGGTCGAGATCGTGCTCGGCATGATCGTGCTCGGCATCCTCTGGTACATCGTCGATGCCTGGGTGCTGGCGCCGATCGAGCGCGCCACCGGTCGTCGCTGGGGGCTCGTGACGCAGTGAAGACGCTCAGCCTGAAATCCCTCTCCAAGACCTATTTCGACCTCTATGCCGGCTCGCACCATACGGCGCTGCACGACATCTCGCTGGACGTACCGGCCGGCGAATTCGTCGCGATCGTCGGCCCGTCCGGCTGCGGCAAGTCGACGATCCTGAACATGGTCGCCGGCTTCATCGCGCCGTCCGGCGGCGAGATCCTGGTCGGCGGCGAGCCGGTCAGGGGGCCGGGCGCCGACAGGGGCGTGGTCTTCCAGTCCTTCGCCCTGTTTCCCTGGAAGACGGTGCTCGAGAATGTCGGCTTCGGCCCCAAGATGCGCGGCGTCCCCAAGGCCGAGCGGGACGAGATCGCCCGGGACTATCTCGGGCTGGTCGGCCTGGCGCATGCGGCGGACCGCTATCCCAACGAGCTCTCCGGCGGCATGCAGCAGCGCGTCGGCGTCGTGCGGGCCCTCGCCAACGAGCCGGACATCCTGCTGATGGACGAGCCCTTCGCCAGCGTCGACGCGCAGACCCGCATGACGCTGCAGGAGGAGCTCACCCGGATCTGGGAGGATCGGCGGCCGACCGTCGTCTTCATCACGCATGACGTGCCCGAGGCGGTCTTCCTGGCGAACCGCGTCGTGGTGCTGTCGAAGGGCCGCATCCTGGAGCAGGTCGAGGTGCCGCTGGCGCGGCCGCGCGTCTGGGACAGGCTGGTCGAGGACGACGCCTTCAAATCCCTGTCCAACAAGGTCCTGGCGCTGGTGAGGGCAGCATGACGCTGGTCCGCGCAGCCCTCGCGTCCAGGCGCGGCCGCATCCTGCTCGGCCTGCTGGTCGCGTGGCTCGCCTGGCAGGGCTGGCTCGTGCTGGCAGCCCCCGCCAAGATCGCCGGCGGCTTCCCCGAGCGCCAGCGCGTCAGCGCGCTGATCTCGCTGCCTTTCGCCCCCGAGCGCTTCCACATCCTGATCTTCCAGCGCTTCGGGCGCGTCTCGGGCACCGACGGCAACAGCGTCGAGGTCAGGAATATCGACAAGAGCCAACTCAACGCCATCGCCCGGTACCACTGGGTGAAGAGGATCGAGCCCTTGCAACCGGGAGGATCGTGATGATCACACGCAGGACCATGCTTGCCGGAGCGGCGGTCGTCGCCGCGCCGGCCGTCGTCAGGGCGCAGCAGCTGGCGAAGCTGAAGGCCGGGATGGTCACCGGCATCGACCAGCTCGGCCTGCCCATCGCGCTGGAGCGGGGCTTCTTCGAGAAATGGGGGCTCGACGTCGATATCGCCCGGCCCTACGCGACCGGCGTCGACGCCCTGAACGCGCTGCAGGCCGGCGAGAGCGAGATCGTCCAGGTCGGCGTGCCGATGATCGGGGCCGTGGTGCGGGGCATGGATCTCGTCGCGCTTGGCAACTACAGCGGCAATGCGACCCGCCGCGGCTCGGACGCCACCATGGCGCTCGTCGCCCGCTCCGATGCCGGGATCGCCAAGGGCGATCTCGCCTCCCTCAAGGGCAAGAAGATCGCCGCCTCCTTCGGCACGATCAACCATCTCTACATCCTCGCCCTGATCGAGAAGGGCGGGCTCGGCGTCGCCGATGTGACGCTGGTCAACACGCCGCCGCCCGATATGACGGTGGCGCTGCTGGCCAAGGGGATCGACGCCTTCGTCGGCTGGGATCCCTGGCCTATCATCGCGCTCAAGGACGTTCCGGGCGCGATCGAGGTCATCCGCGGCGGCGACGTCATCGCCTATGTCGGCTTCAACGTCGCGCTGCGGCCCTGGGTGGCCGCCAACGGCGCCAAGATCGAGAAATTCCTCGCCGCGGTCTCCGAGGCCGATCAGTGGATGCGCAAGAACCCGAAGGCCGCCGCCCATGTCGGCACGCGCTGGATTCCGGGGCTCAAGCCGGAGATCGCCGAGGCCGCGATGGAGTTCAACATCCAGCAGGCCGACAGGCGCCTCTCGGCCAACAACTACCGGGCGATGTGGGCGGCGCTCGACCGTCTCAACCGGCTGGGCTTCCTGAAGTCCGGCTTCGACGTGAACAAGCACATCGAGCCGAAGCACATCCTCGAGGTGATGCAGGAGCACCCGGCCCTGTTCAACGACCTGCCGCCGATCCCGGCCGACGTCGCGATCGGCCCCGGCTACGAGTTCAAGCCCTGAGCCGAGCGATCGCGGGCGGCGGCAGCCAACGCCGGCGCCCGCGGCCGCGACGGCCGGAAAGATCGCCGCAACCGGAGCCGGCATCGGGCGAGAGCCGCGGGGACCTTCGCGATCAATCGGAGCCGTCCCCATCGGCGAAGCGGCGGAGCGCTGCCGGGTCGGTGATGTCGATCGAGCGGTAGGTATTGGTCAGCCAGCCGGCCTCGGAGAAGCGTCTGATGGCGGCGTTGACCTGCTTGCGCGAGGCGTTCGCCATGACGCCGACCTCGCTCTGCGTCAGCGGGATCGGCGCTTCCCCGATCCAGGTCGTGCGCTGAAGCACCGAGGCGATCCGCCGGTCCGCCTCCGGCTTCTGCAGATCGTTGATCACACGGAACAGGAACTCGACCGTCATCATCAGCAAGAGCGAGACATGGTGCACCACCGCCGGATCGCGCGCGGCCATCTGGTCCATCGCCGCGAGGGGGAGATGCAGCATCGTCGTCTCGACGACGGCCTTCATCTCGGCCCTGCGCGGCTTGCGCGTGAGAAAGCAGCCCTCGCCGGTCCAGTGACCCGGCACGCCCAAAAGGATCAGGCGCGGCGTCGCGCCGGCCGGGGCGAGGCTGACGCTGACGGTGCCCGCCACGAGCCCGTAAACCCCGCCGGCGGGATCGTCGAGGCGAAACACCGTCTCGCCCGGCGCGAAATGCAGCAGGACCGAACGCCGCAGCACGTCGGCCCGGAACGCCTCCGGCAGCAAGGGCAGCCAGCCACGCTCGCTCATGATCTGCTCGGCACGCGCCCTGCCGACTTGCCCCATGAAAAAACTCCAACTTTGTCCGATTCGGGACAAAATACGATTTCAGGAGCGACCATACTACCCGCTAGTGCAACGCAGATGTCGACCGATGCCGACTTTCAATGCCGCCGACCGAGTAGATCTTTACATATATAAGAAAACTTGGAGTAAGGATGAGGAGACGAAATAGCTTCCTGCTTCGCCGGGCTGTTCCTTCATCGCAAATCTCCGCCTCTACTCGGCAGAAGCCCAAGGCATTAGCGGCAGGCGAGCCGAACCGGGCCGCCAGCGGCGGCCCGGGCGGGCGCAATGACGAGAGCGGCAAGCCGCGACGGAATGGGCGGCTCGGATCCGCCTCGTCTTCGAAGCAACGCCCGAGCGGACGATCATGGAGGACACCAGGGCATGAAGCTGATTGTCGCCGTCACGGCGGTCCTGATCGGCGGGTCTCCGGCCGCGGCCGCCGACGTGCCGCCCGCGGCCAACCAACCGTCCCCGCTCGCTCCGGCCAGCGGCCCGAGCTTCTCCTTCACCGGCTATGGCTGGGCCTCGGCGCTGCACGGACGCGCCTCGACGCTGCCGCCGCTGCCCGCGGCAAAGGTCGATCTCAGCTTCGGCGACATCCTGAAGGACTTCAACGGCGGGGTGATGGGCGTCGCCGAGATGCGGCTCGGCAACTGGGGCCTCATCGCCGACGTGATGGTCTCGCAGATGACCTCGGGCGCGACACTGCCGGGCCCCTTCTTTTCGACGGTGAAGCTGCGTTCCCAAACCGTGACCATTCAGGCTTCCGCGCTCTATCGCGTTCACAGCGACGCGACCTTCGACATCGATCTCGGTGCCGGCCTGCGCTTCTGGAATCTCGACAACCGCCTGACGATCGGCCCGGGCGCGCTGAACCTCGCCCTCACGCATTCCGAGGCGGAGAGCTGGCTCGATCCGGTGCTGGCCGGCCGGCTGATCGCGCGCCTCGGCGGGCCGTGGAGCGTGACCCTGATCGGAGATGTCGGGGGCTTCGATGCCGGCTCGCGGCTGACATGGCAGGCGCTCGGTACCGTGAACTACCGCTGGAACGAGAGCTGGACGCTCCACGCCGGCTACCGGGCCCTGCATGTCGACTACCGCAAGGGCCGTTTCCTTTACGACACGACCATGCACGGCCCGATCCTGGCCGCGAGCTACCGGTTCTGACGGCGCGCCTGGCCATCATGCCGATGCCCGACCGCTTCCCCCCGCCGGGTCTGCTCGCGCCGCCGTCAGGCGTGATCGCCGACCCATTCCGACCCGTCCGGCCCCTCCGCGGAAGAAGATGATCATGGCAAGCCCCCTCTCCATCAGCAGGCGAGCCCTGCTCGCATCGCTCGCGGGCATCGGAGCGGGCGCCGCGCTCGGCCCGGCCGCGAGCCCTTCCGCCGAAGCCGCCGAAGCTGGAGCGCTGCGCGCGATCGCGAAGGAGGCGACGATCTGGGGCTTCCCGCTCGTCGACAATTACCGCATCCAGTATTCGTACTTCGCGGATCGCGGCGGCCCCGAATTCAAGGCGCCGTGGAATGTGATCGCCAACACGGCGCGCGTCTATACGCCCGAGGACAAGGCGATCCAGACGCCGAACTCGGACACGCCCTATTCCTATATCGGCGCCGACCTGCGTGCCGAGCCGCTGGTGATCTCCGTTCCCGCCGTCGAGGCGGGCCGCTACTACTCGCTCCAGTTCATCGACCAGTACACCTTCAACTTCGCCTATGTCGGCAGCCGCGCCACCGGCAACGAAGCCGGCAGCTTCCTGCTCGCCGGCCCGGGCTGGACGGGCCGCAGGCCGCCCGGCGTGAAGCGCGTCATCCGCTGCGAGACCCAGTTCGCCTTCGTGCTCTACCGGACCCAGCTGTTCGAGCCCTCCGACATCGAGAAGGTCAAGGCGATCCAGGCTGGCTACAAGGTGCAGCCGCTCTCGCAATTTCTCGGCGAGCCGGCGCCGGCAGCAGCGCCCGCCATCGACTTTCCCCGGCCGCCCCCGCCCGAGAAGCAGCGCAATTCGGCCGAGTTCTTTCAGATCCTGGGCTTCATCCTGCAATTCTGCCCGATACACCCGTCCGAGCGGGCCCTACGTCAGCGCTTCGCCCGCATCGGCATCGAGCCGGGCAAGGTCCTGGATGCCGCCAGCCTCGCGCCCGAGCGGCGCAAGGTGCTCGAGGACGGCATGGCCGACGCCTGGAAGGCCTTCGCCGCCTTCAAGGCCGGCGAGCTCGACACCGGCCGGCGCACCGCGGCGGAGGGATTCGGAACGCGGAGCTTCCTGAAGAACGACTACATGATCCGCATGGCCTCGGCCGCGCTGGGCATCTACGGCAACTCGAAGGAAGAAGCGCTCTACCCCTTCTATTACAACGATTCCGCCGGCAAGGCGCTGAACGGCCGCGACGGACGCTATACGCTGCGCTTCGATCCGAAGCGCTCGTTCCCGGTCAACGCTTTCTGGTCGCTCACCGTCTACGAGCTGCCGCAGAGCCTGCTCTCGGCGAATGTGCTCAACCGCTACCTCATCAACTCGCCGATGCTGCCCTCGCTGAAGCGGGATCCGGACGGGCTGGTGACGCTCCATCTCCAGCACGATTCCCCGGGACCGGAGCGCGAGGCGAACTGGCTGCCGGTGCCCGCCGGGCCGTTCTGGACGACGCTGCGCCTCTACTGGCCCAAGCCCGAGGCGCTGGACCGCCGCTGGAAGCAGCCGCCGCTCGTGCGGGCGGCGTAGTCCGCGCGGCCCCCTCGGCCCGGATCCCCGCCCGCCCCATCCCCATCACCAGACACAAGGAAGCGATCATGAAGCAGCTCCTCTCACTGGCGGTCCTGGCCGTGCTCGGCCCTGTCGCGGCCGCTCATGCGCAGGCTGCTCCCCAGCCGAAGCCCGTCCCGGTCACGGTCGATAACTTCGCGCGCGCGGAATCGGATCTCTACTTCGCCGGCATCGTCAGGAATGGCGGCTTCGGCAAGTTCGACCACACGCGCGAGCCGGCACCACTCGACAAGCAGACCGTGATCCGCCTCAACCGCGACACCCTCTACTCGTCGGCGGTGTTCGATCTCGATGCCGGGCCGGTCACGATCACGATCCCCGATGCGGGCCGACGCTTCATCTCGATGCAGGTGTTCGACGAGGATCAGTACACTCATCGGGTCGCCTACAAGCCGGGCCGCTACACCCTGACGCGCGACACCGTCGGCACGCGCTATGTGGCCGTGGCGTTCCGCACGCTGGCCGATCCGGCCGACAAGGACGACATGAAGCAGGCCCATGCGGTGCAGGACGCGATCAAGGTCGAGCAGCCGGGCGGGCCGGGCAAGTTCGAGATCCCGGCCTGGGACCAGACCAGCCAGAAGAAGGTCCGCGACCTGCTGATCGCGCTCAGCGATACCCTGCCCGACAAGAACCGGATGTTCGGCACGCGGGCGGAGGTCGACCCGGTCCGCTTCCTGCTCGGCGCCGCCTCGGGCTGGGGCGGCAACCCCGACAAGGAGGCCGTCTACCTCAATGTCGTCCCCGAGAAGAACGACGGCAGGACGGTCTACGGCCTGAAGGTACCGGCGAGCGTGCCGGTCGACGCTTTCTGGTCGGTCAGCCTCTACAACAAGGACGGCTTCTTCGAGAAGAACGAACTCGGCGCCTATTCGCTCAACAGCATCACCGCCAGGAAAAGCGCCGACGGCAGCTTCGATATCCAGTTCGGCGGCTGCGACGGCACGATTCCCAATTGCCTGCCGATCATGGAAGGCTGGAACTACATGGTCCGGCTCTATCGTCCCCGTGCGGAGATCCTGAACGGGACCTGGACCTTCCCGGCTGCCGTCGCGAGATAGCACCGGCCGGCTCGAGCGAGGGTCCTGGCGGGCGCGCCGTCGACCTCGGCTGACCGTCCGGAGGCCGGCGTCGTTCGCCGGCGCAACCGGAACGGCCCCGGCGGCGTTTCATCACGCAGGGGCAGGTCAGCAGGGCGCCCGGCGATGACGCCGACCTGCCGGTTGGAGCGCGTCGTGGCGGGTCAGGATCGGCGAGGTGGGGTAAACCGCGACCTGCTGGCGGGCTTCGTCCTGCTCTATGCGCTGATCTATGCCGCCTTCGGCGTGGCGTCGCCGTTCTGGCCGCATTATTTCGAGACGCGCGGCGTCGCTTCGGAAGAGCTCGGCCTGCTCCTCGCCCTCGGCACGGCGGTGCGGCTGGTGTCCGGCCCGGCAGCGGGACGGATCGCCGACCGGCGGAGGGCACGGCGGATGGTGCTCGCCAGCTGCCTCGGCATCGCAGGCCTGGTCGCGTTCGGCCTGGCGACCGCCGGAGGCCTGCTGCCGCTGCTTCTGTTCAGCCTCTTCCATGCGGCCGCGCTCGCGCCGACCACCACCCTGGCGGATGCGCTGGCCTCGCGCGCGGCGGTCGCGCCAGGAGACGGCCGGTCCAGGCGCTTCGAGTATGGCTGGGTCCGCGGCACCGGCTCGGCGGCCTTCATCATCGGAACGCTGCTCGCCGGGCAGATGGTCGGCGCGATCGGGCTGACCTCCATCGTCCTGCTTCATGCGGGGCTGCTCGTCGTGTCGGCCTTCGCGGTGCTTCTGGTCCCGGACACCCCATCCGACCGGCGACCGGCAGCGCAGGACCCGGCTTCGCCCGAAGGCGGCTTCTCGGCGCTCATGCGAATCGCCGTGTTCCGCCGCCTTCTGCTGGTTGTTGCGCTGATCCTGGGCAGCCACGCCATGCACGACGCCTTTGCGGTGATCCGCTGGACTGCGGCCGGCATCGGCCCGGGCACGGCGAGCCTGCTGTGGTCGCTGTCGGTCGCGGCGGAGGTGATCGTGTTCTTCGTCGTCGGCCCGCCCCTGGTCGCGCGCGTCGGCCCGGCCGCCGCGGCTGCCATCGCCGCCCTCGCCGGGCTGGCGCGGTGGAGCATCATGGCGCTGACGGCCGATCCGCTGGTCCTCGCCCTGGTGCAGCCGTTCCACGGAGCGACCTTCGCCCTGCTGCACCTCGCCTGCATCCGGATCCTGACGCAGAGCGTGCCGCCGGAACTCGCCGCCACGGGACAGGCGGTCTATGCCGTGGCGTCCGGTGCGGCGACGGCACTGCTGACGCTCGCAGCCGGCGTGCTTTATGCCCGCTACGGCGCCACAGCCTTCTTCGCGATGGCCGCGCTGTGCGGCCTGGCGCTGCCTCTGACGAGGGGGCTGCGTTCGGCCGGCGGGAGCTGAGGCGGCTTGCGCGCCGCCGCTCAGTGGACGACCAGCACGCCGACGGGGCCGCTGCGCTTCAGGACCTCCACCACGACCTGCGATCCGGAACGCCTGAGCGACACCGCCACCGCGTTGCCCGCCACCGTGAGATTGTCGAGCACGACCTGGTCCAGAAAGCCGGGCAGGACGGGCTGTTCGAAGAGGATCTGGCCCCGCTCGGGGTCGAAGCCGAGACCAATGCTCGACTGGAGCATGAACAAGGGCGCGGTCGCGGCCCAGGCCTGCGGGGCGCAGGCGACGGGATAGAAGGTCGGACCTTGGGCGCGCCGGCGCCGGAAGCCGCAGAACAGCTCCGGCAGGCGATGCAGATCGATATAGGTCGAGGCTGCATGGAGCCCTTCGAAGACGCGCGCGGCTTCGTGGCGGAAGCCGTAGCGGGCGAAGCCCGCCGCGATGAGCGCATTGTCGTGCGGCCAGACCGAGCCGTTGTGATAGCTCATCGGATTGTAGCGGGCCTCGCCGGAGGCGACGGTGCGTACGCCCCAACCGCAGAACGAATCCCCGGCCATCAGGGTCCGGACGACCGAGCCCGCCCGCTCCGGATAGGCGATGCCGGTCGCCAGCGCGTGCCCCGCATTCGAGGTCCGGACACGACATGGCCGCTTCTCGCCGTCGAGGGCGAGCACATAGGTGCCGAGCGCCTCGTCGAAGAAGGTCCTATCGAACGCGGCGCGCAACGCCTCGGCCCGCTCGCGATAGCGCGTGGCCTCACCGGGATGGCCGAGGCGGCCGGCGATATCGCCGGCCGCAAGCCAGGCGGCGTAGACATAGGCCTGGACCTCGGCCAGCGCGATCGGTCCGCGCGCCAGGGTGCCGTCGCTGTGAAAGACCGAATCATGGCTGTCCTTCCAGCCCTGATTGACCAGGCCCTCGATGGTCTGCCGGCCATATTCGACGAAGCCGTCGCCATCGCGGTCGCCATGATGCTCGATCCAGCCGAGCGCCGCCTGGATGCTCGGCCAGAGCTGGCGCAGGGTGGCTAGATCGCCGGTGCGGCGCAGGTAGCCGCCGGCGAGCATCACGAAGAGCGGCGTGGAATCGACGCTGCCGTAATAGCGGCGGAACGGCACCTCGCCGAGCTCGGCCATCTCGCCATAGCGGACCTCGTGGAGGATCTTGCCCGGTTCGGCATCGGCCACGGCATCCTGCGCCCTGGCCTGGTTGGCGGCGAGATGGCGAAGCACGCCGCGGGCGATCGAAGGGTCGAACCACAGCGTCTGGAGCGCCGTGATCAGCGCATCGCGGCCGAACACCGTGCTGAACCAGGGTATGCCGGCATAGGGGTAGGAGCCCTCGGGCGTCTCGGTGACCAGCATGTAGAGGTCCGAGATGCTTCGCCGCACCCCCTCGTTGAAGACTTCGTTCGAGGTCGTGATCGAGGCCGCCAGAGCGGCAGAAGCCCGCCGCGCGCGCCGCGCATCCCGCAGCGCGACGAAGAAGGCGCGGCGCGGCGAATGATCCGCCTCCTCCGCGCCGCAACTGATCTCCGCGAACAGGGACCGCGCCTCCCCCGGTTCCAGATCGAAGCTGAAGACCGCGCGATTCCCGGCGAGTTGCGCCGGCGCCGGCTCGAAGGACAGGGTCGTGACCCGGTGGTTGCCGTCGAGACCGGTATAGCCGAGGGTCACCCGGCCGGCGGCCAGCCTCGGCGGGTGCTTCTCGCCGCGGCGGGCGCGCCGCGTGCCGCGCACCTCGAACAGATCGGCGAAATCGGCCTCGAAGGCGATCTCCAGCGAGATCCGCCGGCGACGTTCGTCGTAGTTCCGCACGACGAGGCGCTCGAGGCACGCCGCTTTCCAGAGGAAGCGCGAGCGACGCACATGAATGAGGTCATGCTCGAGCTTGAGCCGGCCATCTTCATAGAGATCGGGATTGGTGAGGTCGCAGGTCAGGGTCGCGTTGTCGTCGCGCATCGTCGACGACAACAGCATCGGGCGCCGGCCCTCGATCGTCAGGTAGAGATGCGACAGATGCCGGGTATCGCGGTAGAAGATGCCCTCGGGGCTGCCGGGCCCCGAGAGGGCGTCGCCATTGTGATCGAAGACGGCGAAGCTGTCGTCGTGCTTCAGCGTCCGCGGCCGGCGCTCCTGAAGCGAGGCGGTGGCGGGGATGAAGAACTGAACCTGGTGGGCCGCTTCGCCTCCCGCCGGCGCGGGTGCGTGCGGTATGGCTTCGGCGCCGAGTGGCTGCATATCCGATCCGCCTCTATGCGACGACCTGCAGAGGAAGCTCGTGGCCGCGGCGCTGCCGGACGGGTGCCATCTGGGTCCGCGCGCCCGGCAGGTCGCGATAGACCGCGAGATAATCCTGCGTCATCCGCTCGGCGGTGAAGCGCTCCTCGAAGGTCGCCCGCACCCTACCACGATCGAGCTGATCCAGACGAGCCACCGCCTCCGCCGCATCGCCGACGGTGTCGACGATGTAGCCTGACAGGCCGTCGTCGATCACCTCCGGAACCGAGCCGCTGCGGAACGCGATCACCGGTGTCCCGCAGGCCATGGCTTCGATCATGACGAGACCGAACGGCTCCGGCCAGTCGATCGGAAACAGCAGAGCGCGGGCATTACCGAGAAACTCGGCCTTCCGCGGCTCGTCGATCTCGCCGATGAACTCGACATTCGGGTGCGATGCGATCAGCGGGGCGATCGTGCTGTCCCAGTAGGCCTGGTCGACCCTGTCGACCTTGGCCGCGATCTTGAGCTTCATCCCGGCGCGCGCAGCGATCTCGATGGCACGGTCCGGCCGCTTCTCCGGCGAGATGCGGCCGAGAAAGGCGAGGTAGTCGCCATGCGGCCCGGGCCTGAAGGGCAGCAGGTCTCGCGGCAGGCCGTGATGGACATTGCCGGCCCAGTTGAGATGGTCGGGAAGAGGGCGGCGCTGGTCATGCGAGATGGAGACCAGCGGCATCTCCGGGAAGGCCGCGTAGAAGGGCTTCAGATCGGGCAGGTCGAGCCGGCCGTGCAAGGTCGTGACGGTGCGATCGGCGAAGTCGCGGATGAGCGGGTAGTGCAGAAGCTCGATGTGGAAATGCAGGACGTCGAACTCGTCCGCCCGGCGCCGGACCTCGTCGAGCATCATGATGTGGAACGGCAGATGGTCCTTGACCGCCGGATTCAATCTCAGGGCCATGTCGCAGCAACGGACGAGCTCGGCCCGGGTCATCGAGTCGCCGCTGGCGAACAGGGTCACCTCGTGTCCCTGGCGGACCAATTCCTCGGTCAGGTAGGAGACGATCCGTTCCGTCCCTCCGTACAGCCTGGGCGGGCAGGATTCGGCGAGCGGGGCAATCTGGGCGATTTTCATCGGCGGGACCTGATCGATACGACAACGCACCGGCCATGAAGCGAGCGGTGACGGGCTGGAAGGACCGAGAGAGCAGCCGCCCTCGGCGAGACGATGGAGCTAGAACGGGAAGAGAGCGCGGCCGGTTCCGAACGCTCGGACATTCGTCCGGAGCCGACCCTCCGGCGGCGAGTCCGGCAGCGTCCGGGTCCGTCGCCGGCGCTCGGGCCGATCGCTCAATGCCTGATCGCGACACGTTCGATCCGGGCGACGCCGGGCTCGCGCCCGGCGCCCGACCTCGGGGCCGGCAGCGCGGCTCAGGCCGCGCGCTTCCCGGCTTCGATCTGGGCTCGCCCGCCCTGCAGCGGCGCCGTGCCGGCCGCGATCTCGATCCGGCGCGGCTTCATCTCCTCCGGCAGTTCGCGCTTGAGGTCGACCGTCAGCAGACCGTTCTCGAGGCTAGCCGAGACGACCTTGACGTGGTCGGCGAGCTCGAAACGGCGCTCGAAGGTGCGCTCGGCGATGCCGTGATGGAGATATTCGCCCGCATCCTGGCCAGCCTTGTGCCCCGAGACCATGAGCATGTTCGGCTCATGCGTGACGGTGAGATCGTCCTGCGCGAAACCAGCGACCGCCATCGTGATGCGATAGTCGTCGTCGCCGGTCTTGACGATGTCGTAGGGCGGCCAATGGCCGGCCGTATCGAGCCGGCTCGCAGCTTCGAGGGCATTGAACATACGGTCGAAGCCGATACTCGACCGGTAGAGCGGAGAAAAATCGAACACTGTTCTCATAGCCACATCCTCCATCGAGCAACATGGGTACAAGACGGACCAGCCCGGGTCCCGAGGCGCCGGCTGGCCGGCCGATCCCATCGGAAGGCGATCGGCATCAGAGGATTTGGTTCGGATCGATCGTTGTTCAAGAGGAGAGTGCGTCGTTCTTCCCGACGCGGAAAGCCCCGCCGGAAAGCCGGCGGGGCTCGGGCTATGCCAGGATGATCGCGAAGAGGAACCCGCTCGCTCCGGCGAGCATCGCGAGTGCCGCGAAGCGGGCCAGGCCCCTGTCGCTGAGCCGCCCGCTCCGGGGGGCCGTGACGGTCGCCATCCGGACCTCCTTGGTCACACGAAGACCGGCGCTCCGGACGACAGGCCGGCACTCATACCCGCCGCGCCGGCCGGTCCGCCGCCGGCGCCGCGATCGAGAACGGACAGCGCCTCCATGACCTCATCGGAGCCGACCGGCCGAGGTGCGAAAGGCGGGTGCCGCAACGCAGGGCACGAGTCCACGGCGCAGGCATCGGAAGCCCAGGATGACAGGATCGCCCGCATTTCCGAGCGCGACAGCGAGGTGTCGAGCAGGACATCGCCGGGGCGTTCATAGAACCGGCTGGGGTGCAACAGCCGGTCGAGGGCCGCGTCGTCGGTCTGGGGACGCGTGGGCGGCCTGATCGCGATCGATGGCTGGCTCATCGATGAACCCCTTCAGAAAGCTCCTTTCGATTGGCGCGAAGGATCTTCGCGGCGATCAATTTGGGCGCTGCCGGCCGGCCTTCAAGGCCGGATGCAGCAGGTCCATCGGGCCCGCACCGACGCACAGGCCGCCATTGTTCGCGAAGGCTCGCGGCGGCGATGCGCGCCAGCGAAGGCCGAACGCCGGGAACGGCCGTTCCGGCGGTCTCTCGAGAATCTGCGAATGCCGGGATCAGGAAAATGGTGCCGCAAGAGGGAATCGAACCCCCGACCCCATCATTACGAATGACGTGCTCTACCAGCTGAGCTATTGCGGCGACGGGTGGGGCTGTATCAGCCCTCCCCCGCTTTGGCAAGGCAAAGTGCCGGCGCGCCGGGCGGCTCCACGGCCGGCCGCGGAGCCGCCGAGGCCGCGCCGCCTCATCCCTTTTTCAGCTTCTCCGTCTCGGCCTTCTCCTGGCCGAGCGCGACGATGCCGCGCCGGATCGCCCGCGTACGGGTGAAGTGCTTGTGCAAGGTCTCGCCGTCGCCATAGCGGATGGCGCGGGTGAGGATGGCGAGGTCCTCGTTGAAGCGGCCGAGCATCTCCAGCACCGCCTCCTTGTTGGCGAGGAAGACGTCGCGCCACATGGTCGGATCCGAGGCCGCGATGCGGGTGAAGTCGCGGAAGCCGCCGGCCGAGAACTTGATCACCTCCGACTGCGTCACCGCCGCCAGATCCTCGGCCGTGCCGACGATGTTGTAGGCAATCAGATGCGGCAGATGGCTGGTGATGGCGAGGACGAGATCATGGTGCTGCGAGCCCATCACCTCGACGATCGCCGCCATGCCCTCCCAGAACTGGCGGGTGCGGGCGACGGCGCCCTGGTCGGTGCCGGCCGGCGGCGTCAGGATGCACCAGCGGTTGAGGAAGAGGCTGGGGAAGCCGGCATCGGGGCCAGAATTCTCGGTGCCGGCGACCGGATGGGCCGGGACGAAATGCACGCCCTCCGGCAGGTGCGGCGTCACCGCCTCCACGACCGCGTGCTTGACCGAGCCGACATCGGAGAGGATCGCGCCGGGCTTCAGCACGCCGGCGATCTCGGCCGCGACCGCCCCGCAGGCGCCGACCGGCACGCAGAGCACGACATGGTCGGCGTCGCGCGCCGCCTCGGCGGCGGTCTCTGCGACCTCGTGGCCGAGGCCGAGCTCGCGGGCCCGGCGGCGGACCTCGGCATCGGCGTCGCTCAGCACGATGTGGCGGGCGAGGTTGAGCTCCCTGGCCGCATGCGCGATCGAGGAGCCGATCAGGCCGATGCCGATGACGGCGAGCCGCCCGAAGAGCGGCTCGTCCCGGCGCGGCGCGAAGCTGTCCGGCGCGCTCACGCGGCCTTGCCCAGGAACTCGGCCAGCGCCGCGACGACGAGGCGGTTGGCCTCCTCGCTGCCGATGGTCATGCGCAACGCGTCGGGCAGGCCGTAGGCGCCGACGGCGCGCAGGATCAGCCCGCGCCGGGTCAGGAAGGCGTCGGCCTCCTTCGCGCTCCTGCCGGCTTCCTTCGGGAAGTGGATCAGGATGAAGTTGCCGACCGAGGGCGTCACCACGAGGCCGAGCTTCTCGAGCTCGGCCGTGGTCCAGGCCAGCCATGTCTCGTTGTGCTCGATTGCGGCGGCGAGATGCGCCTCGTCGGCGATCGCGGCGATGCCCGCCTCGATCGCGGCGCCGTTGACGTTGAAGGGGCCGCGGGTGCGGTTCAGCGCATCGACGATATGGGCCGGCCCGTAGAGCCAGCCGAGCCGCAGATTGGCCAGCCCGTAGATCTTGGAGAAGGTGCGCGTCATCACGACGTTCTCGCTCTCGGCGACGAGTTCGAGGCCCGCGGCGTAATCGTTGCGCCGGACATATTCGGCATAGGCGGCGTCGAGCACCAGCAGCACATGGGCCGGGAGGCCGGCATGCAGGCGCTTGACCTCGTCGAAGGGCAGATAGGTGCCGGTCGGGTTGTTGGGATTGGCAAGGAAGACGATCTTGGTCCGCGGCGTCACCGCGGCGAGGATGGCGTCGACATCGGCGGTGGGGGTCTTCTCCGGCACGACCACGGGCCTGCCGCCGGCGGCGAGGATGGCGATGCGGTAGACCAGGAAGCCGTGCTGCGTGAACACGCCCTCGTCACCCTCACCCAGATAGGCCTTGGTGATCAGCTGCAGCAACTCGTCCGAGCCGGTGCCGCAGACGATGCGGTTGGGATCGAGCCCATAGCGGCCGGCGATCGCCTCGCGCAGCTTCGTCGCCGAGCCGTCGGGATAGAACTCGAGCTTGCCGGCGAGGCCGCCAAAGGCGGCGACGGCCTTCGGGCTCGGGCCGAGCGGGGTTTCGTTGGAGGAGAGCTTGTGCAGCTTGACGCCGGCCGGCGCCGCGGACTTGCCGGGAACATAGGCCTCGATGTCGAGGACGCCGGGACGCGGGACGGGGCGGGAGGCGGGCAGAGCCATGGGGCTGGACCTTGGAGAAGAAGGAGTTTCGGTCAACGAGCGGATTTGAAGGCGAAGCGGGCGGCGTGGCTGCCGATCTCGGTGAGCTCCTTGAGGCCCGCGGGCTCGAGCGCGCTCCGGATGGCGTCGACCGGCGTCTCGCCGGAGGCGGCCACCAGCAGCGCCAGATGCGAGCCGTCGGCGGCGCTGGCCGAGACCTCGGCGAGGTGGTGGGCAAGGCCGTGGCGAAGCTGTTCCGACCAGCGCTCGACGCGGGCGGCATAGAGCACGATCTCGCGCACGGCGGCGTCGGTCAGCGGCTTGGCGATGCAGTAGACCGGCGTGCCGGCCGGATGGTCGGGCCGTTCGATGAAGGGCAGGCGCGCGATGATCTTGGGTTGGGCGGGACCGATCAGGCCCTGCCACCAGACGCCCGCGCTGGCGCCGAGGTCCATGCGGAAGATGCCGAGATCGCCGGCCGAGTCCGCCACGGCCGCGATCACGGCGCGGGCGTCCTCATGCGGAACGTAAGGCACGGTGAAGCCGAAATGGAAGCGGGCGCTGTCGCGCATCGGCGCGTCGCCGCCGGAGATGTCGGCATGGACCGCGTAGTTCGCCTGCACATAGGTGAAGGTCGCGATGATGATGCGCCAGATGCTCTCGACGGTGTCGAGCGGCAGCAGGCCCTGATGACGCAGCGCCAGGCGCTTCATCATGTCGGCCTCGCGGCCGGGGCGGAAGGCTGAACCGGAGACCTGCGTCTTCTTGATCGCGATCAGCGTCTCGATGATCTGCGAGCGCTCCATGAGGAGGCCGTGCATCGCCGCATCGATGCGGTCGATCTCGCTGCGCAGATCGGCGAGCGTGGTCGGTGCGGCTTGCGTCATCGGGGCCAGACTTCTTTAATCGTCCCGGTCTCTTAGCCGCCGCCGCCGGGCTTGGCAAAGCGCTCGCCATGCATCGCCGCGTTGACAGGCGGGAAGAGCCGCGCCATCGGTAAAGTCCGCTATTACGAACGGACCGGGCGACAAGACAAATCCGAATGCCGAACCGGACGCAAGCTCCCAACCTCCTCGCCGACCCGCTGGCCGAAGCCAACCGGCCCTCGAGCCTGCTCGCCCGGTTCGGGCCGGACAAGGCCCTGCAGCTCGACTCCGGCGCGACGCTGGAGCACTGGCAGATCGCCTATCAGACTTACGGTTCGTTGAACGCGGCTCGCTCGAACGCCGTTCTGATCTGCCATGCGCTGACCGGCGACCAGTATGTCGCGAGTCGCAATCCAGTCACCGGCAAGGGCGGTTGGTGGACGGCGATGGTCGGCCCGGGCAAGCCGATCGACACCGAGCGCTTCTTCGTCATCTGCGCCAACGTGCTCGGCGGCTGCATGGGCACCACCGGCCCGGCCTCGACCAATCCCGAAACGGGGAAGCCCTGGGGCCTCTCCTTCCCGATGGTGACCATCCGCGACATGGTCCGGGCACAGGCCCATCTCATCGACAGCCTCGGCATCGACAGCCTGTTCTGCGTCGCCGGAGGCTCGATGGGCGGGATGCAGGTGCTGCAATGGGCGGCGAGCTATCCGACGCGGGTATTCTCGGCGCTGCCGCTCGCCACCGCCGCCAAGCATTCGGCCCAGAACATCGCCTTCCACGAGGTCGGCCGGCAGGCGGTGATGGCCGATCCCGACTGGCGCCGGGGGCGCTATCTCGAGGAGGGCACGCGCCCGGCCAAAGGGCTCTCGGTCGCGCGCATGGGCGCGCACATCACCTATCTCTCGGAACCGGCGCTGCACCGCAAGTTCGGCCGCAAGCTGCAGGAGCGCAGCGCGCCGACCTTCACCTTCGACGCCGATTTTCAGGTCGAAAGCTACCTCCGTCACCAGGGCGTCAGCTTCGTCGAGCGCTTCGACGCCAATTCCTATCTCTATGTGACGCGGGCGATGGATTATTTCGACCTCGCCGCCGACCATGACGGGGTGCTGGCCAAGGCCTTCGCCGGGACGCGGACGCGCTTCTGCGTCGCGTCCTTCACCTCCGACTGGCTGTTCCCGACCAGCGACTCGCGCGCCATCGTGCACGCGCTCAACGCCGCCGGCGCCTCGGTCTCCTTCGTCGAGCTGGAGAGCGACAAGGGCCACGACGCCTTCCTGCTGGAAGAGCCCAACCTGTTCGCGACGGCACGCGGCTTCATCGGCGCCGCGGCAAGAGCGAGGGGGTTGTGATGGCTGGGCTTGCGCCGCCGCCGTCCCCTCTCCCCTTGCGGGAGAAGGTAGCCGCGAAGCGGCCGGATGAGGGGTCGCGCCGCACCGACCGCTTCCTCCTAAAATCCGCCAACGACCAGCGTCGCGAGACCCCTCACCCCAGCCCTTTCCCGCAAGGGGAGAGGGGGCAGGTTGCGCCATGACCCTCCCCGACAACCAGACCAACCGCATCGACCTGCGCCTCGTCGCCGAGATGGTGACGCCGGGCTCGCGGGTGCTCGATGTCGGCTGCGGCGACGGCGCCTTGCTGGCGCTGCTCGCGGAGACGCGCGGGGTCGACGGCCGCGGCATCGAGCTCTCGCGCGAGGGCGTCGCCGGCTGCGTCGCCCGCGGGCTCTCGGTGATCCAGGGCGACGCCGATACCGACCTCGCCGATTATCCCGACGATTCGTTCGACTACGTCATCCTCTCGCAAACCATCCAGGCGACCCGCAATCCGCGCCTCGTGCTCGAGCACATGCTGCGCATCGGCCGGCGTGCCATCGTCTCCTTCCCGAATTTCGGACATTGGCGGATGCGCGCCCAGGTCTTCTTCATGGGGCGAATGCCGGTGACGGACTCGCTGCCCTATGCCTGGTGGGAGACGCCGAACATCCATTTCTGCACGATCCGCGACTTCGTCGCGCTCTGCGACATGATCGGCGCGCAGAAGGAGCGCGCCGTCGCTCTCGACGTTTCCGGCGGCAGGGTCGGCGTCAGCGCGCCCTGGTGGTTCTGGAACCTGTTCGGCGCTCAGGCGGTGTTTTTGTTGAAGCGGGGCTAGCGTCGTCGTCTTTCCGGGGCTTCGCGCAGCGAAGAGCCCGGACCCCCAAGAACACGACGCATCAAGTCGAGCCGAGCCGCCTCGGCCCCTCCGGCAACCATGGTGTTCATGGGTTCCGGGCTCAGGCCTGCAGCCTGCCTCGGAAAGACGAGCCCCTCTCAGAACGCCTCTTCCCAATTCCGGCTGAGCCGCATCGCCGAATTGATCAGGCCGACCATCGAATAAGTCTGCGGGAAATTGCCCCAGAGCTCGCCGGTTTCGAGATCAGCGTCCTCCGAGAGCAGGCCGAAGCTGTTGCGCCGCTGCAGGATGCGGCCGAACAGCTCCTTGGCCTCGTCCTTGCGCCCGATCGCGTGCAGCGCATCGACATACCAGAAGGCGCAGATGAGGAACCCTGTATGCATGAAGCCGAAATCGTCTTCCGTGCCGTAACGCAGGATCAGGTCGCCGCGGCCGAGCTCGCGGCCGATCGCCTCGACCGTCGCGATGTAGCGCGGGTCTTCGGCGGCGACGAAGCCGAGCTCGGCGATCAGCAGCAGGGTGGCATCGAGGTCCGTGCCGTCGAAGGTCGAGACGAAATGGCCCTTCTCCTGGTTCCAGATCCGGTCGGAGATGATGTCCTTCAGGCGTCTGGCCTCGCTGCGCCAGTATTCCCTGCGGTCGGCACGGCCGAGCGTGCCGGCGATGCGGGCCAGCCGGTCGCAAGCCGCCCAGCACATGACGCTGGAGAAGGAGTGGACGACCTGCCTCTCGCGCAATTCCCAGGGGCCGGCATCGGGCTTGTCGAAGACGGCGATCGCGCGCTCGCCCATGCGCTCGAGCTGGGCGAAGAGCGCCTCCTTGCCGGGCTGGATCAGGCGGCGGTCGAAGAAGGAATGAGTCGCGGCGAGCACGACCGCGCCATAGCCGTCGTTCTGGATCTGGGTCGCGGCGCCGTTGCCGACGCGGACGGGGGCATGGCCGCGATAGCCCGCGAGGCTCTGCACCTCGAATTCGCGCAGTTCGCCGCCGCGCGTGATCGGGTAGAGCGGCGGCAGATGCTCGGCACCGCTTTCCGAATAGGTGTCGACGATGTTGGTGATGAAGCCGAGATAATCCTCCATCGTCCGGGTCGTGCCCAGGCGGTTGAGGGCGTGAACGACGAAATAGGCGTCGCGGAGCCAGCAGAAGCGGTAATCCCAGTTGCGCTGCGTGCCCGGCGCCTCGGGGATCGAGGTGGTCAGCGCCGCGACGATCGCGCCGCTCTCCTCGAAGGAGCAGAGCTTGAGCGTGATCGCGGCACGGATGACCTCGCGCTGCCATTCGAAGGGAATCGACAGCGAACGGACCCAGTCGCGCCAGTAATCGGTGGTCTTGTCGAGGAACTCGCGCGAGGTCGTCTCGATCTCGGCGCGCAGGGCCTCGTCCGAGCCGATGAAGAAGGAGAACGGTTTCTCCACCGCGAAGGGGATGCCCTCCAGCACATAGGAGATCGGCGCATCGGTGGTCAGGCGGATCGTCTGGTCGGCGCCGACGAAGCGGACATGGTTGGAGCCGCGCGTGATCTCGTCCGGCTCCTCGCCGAGGCCGAGGCAGGGCTTGACCACGACGCGGATGCGCGGGCGGCCGGAGATCCGCCGCACGCGGCGCACCAGCTGCGGCGGCCGGAAGAAGCGCTCGTAGCGGACGAAGCGCGGCGCGAAATCGAGGATCTCCAGCGCATTGCCATGATCGTCCGAGAGCACCGAGGAGAGGATCGCGGTGTTGTCGAGATAGCTCTGCTCGCAGCGCGTCATCCCCGCCATCTCGATGGCGAAGACGCCTTTCCTCGGCATGGCGTCCTCGCCATCGTCGATCTGGTTGTCGATCAGCGAGCAGAACACCGGGTCCCGGTCGAAGCGCGGGAAGCAGCTCCAGACGATGCGCGCGCGCCGGTCGATCAGCGCCGCGATGGTGCAATTGCCGATGACGCCGAGATCGAGCGAGGCAACGCTCGGCGGGGCGGTAGTCGTCACGGTCATGCCTGTCCCTGAAATCAGCCCTGGAGGAAGGTTTCGAGCGTGAGGTCGCCGCCTTCGGCGGCCGCCAGCAGAACATGATGCAAAGCCGTCGGCGAGGCCAGACGATGGCGGGCGCAGGTCCGGCCCTCGCCGATCCGGATCGACAGGCCCTCCGCCGCGTTCACCGCGGCGAAGCCGTCCTCGTCGGTGATGTCGTCGCCGACGAAGACCGGCGTGCGGCCGGCATAGCCCTGCTGCCGCATCAGCCAGGCGATGGCGCCGCCCTTGCTGGCGGTGGCGGGCACGAGCTCGGCGACCGCCTTTCCGCGCTGCAGACGCATGGACGGGCCAATCTCCGCCGCGACGGCTTCCATCAGCGCCAGCGCCTCGTCCGCGAGAGCCGGCGCGAGCCGCCAGTGCAGCGCCACCGACTGGCGCTTGTCCTCGACGATGACGCCGACATGGGCGTTGGCGAAGCGGACCAGGGCGCGCATCGCGGCGCGCAGGGCATCGGAGGGCGCAGCGAGTGGCGCCTCCCCGCCGCCGAGGCGCAATTGCGCGCCGTGCAGGCCGGCGGCGTCGAAGCGGTAAGGCGCCATCATCTCGTCGAGCAGGGCGACGGGCCGCCCCGAAACGAGCGCCAGCGCGCCGTCCAGCCGCCGGCGCAACGCATCGAGCGCCGCCGGCAAGCGCCGGTCGACCCGCACATCGTCCGGCGAAGGGGCGATCTCGACCAGGGTGCCGTCGAAGTCCAGGAATAGGGCGATCGGGCCGGTCCGAACGGCGGCTTCGGCGGGCGGCTCGGTGATTTGGAGGTTCGGCATCTGCGACATGGCGGCTTGGTTAGCGAGCGAAGCGGGCAAAAGGACGACGGAAGCGGAGTGTCCGCCAGGTCGCCACATTCGGGTGGCAGTTTGGCACCTTGGCGCCGCGATCCGGCCACGGCGGCGACGCGATCCGGCCGGGAAGCCGGCGTGCACCGAAACATTACGCCTGCCCGCGCGTTCTGTTCCCGCGCCTTTACGGCGAGCGTCAGCAAAAAGTGAGGTATTATGCGTCTTGTCGTCGTGTCCAACCGCGTCACCATGCCGGAACGAGGCGAAAAGGTGGCGGCAGGTGGATTGGCGGTGGCCTTGCGTTCGGCGCTCGAGCAGCATGGCGGCCTGTGGTTCGGCTGGAGCGGGGCGACGAGCGCCGAACCTGCGACCAGCGTGAGCCCCGTCAAGCACGGCAAGGTGAGCTATGCCCTCACCGACCTGACCGAATCGGAACGGCAGAGCTATTATCTCGGCTTCGCCAACCGGGCGCTCTGGCCGCTGATGCACTACCGGCTCGGCCTCACCGAGTTCAGCCGCGCCGACTACGCCGGCTATCTCGGCGTGAACCGCCGCTTCGCCAGGCTGCTGCAGCCGCTGCTCAAGCCCGACGACGTCATCTGGATCCACGATTACCACCTGATCCCGCTGGCGGCCGAGCTGCGCCGGCGCGGGGTCACCAACCGGATCGGCTATTTCCATCACATTCCCTGGCCGCCGGCCGAGGTCTTCGCCGCCCTGCCCTTCTCCTCGACGCTGATCAGCACGATGACCGCCTACGACCTGATCGGCATGCAGACCCAGAACGACGCGAGGAACCTCGCGGACGGGCTGGTGACGCTCTGCGGCGCGCGCCGCGAGGGCAACCGGGTCAGGGCCGGCCAGCGCGAGGCCGTGGTCCAGGCCTTCCCGATCGGCATCGACGTGGAGGCCTTCCGCAAGCTCGCGGCGGCATCGGTGCGAGCCGCGACCCAGCCGGTCCGGGCGACGACCGGGCCGCTCGGCGGCCGCAAGCTGGTGATCGGGGTCGACCGGCTCGACTATTCCAAGGGCATCGTCCAGCGGCTCGAAGCCTTCGGCACCTTCCTGCGCAACCATCCGGAGCACCGCGGCGAGGTCGGCCTGCTGCAGATCGCGCCGCCGTCCCGCACCGACGTGCCGGAATATGCCGAGCTCGACCGCCTGTCGGACGAGGTGGCGGGCCGGCTCAACGCCGCGCTCGGAGAATTCGACTGGACGCCGATCCGAGTGGTCAAGAAGGCCTATTCCCGCAACGCGCTGGCCGGGCTCTACCGGCGCGCGCAGGTCGCCCTTGTGACGCCGATGCGCGACGGCATGAACCTGGTCGCGAAGGAGTATGTCGCCGCCCAGAATCCCGAGGATCCCGGCGTCCTGATCCTGTCGCGCTTCGCGGGAGCGGCGCAGCAGCTCGGCGAGGCGTTGATCGTCAATCCGTTCGACACGCACGAGGTGGCGGAGGCGATCCGGACCGCGCTCGCCATGCCGAGATCCGAGCGCCTGCGCCGTTTCGAACGGCTCTACGCCACGATTTCGTCGACCGACATCGCCTGGTGGACGTCGCGCTACCTCGCCGCGCTCTCCGGCCTCGACGTTCCGAGCGGAGACAGCGTGCCGCCGGGCACGCCGAAGCTGCCGCGCGGCACACGCAGATCGGGCAGCCCCGCCAAGCCCGCACGCAGCAGTGTCGCGCACGGCCAGCCCCGGAAGGCGGGTCGGGATTTCGATCCGGTTCGCGCCAAGCCCTTGCCGAACGCTCCCTCTGCTCGCTAGAAGCTGCCGTCAGGGGCAGCAGATCCGGCTGACGCTTGCGACTCAGCCGGCGCGATGTCAGGTCTGCTGACGTGTTCGGCTGGAGCGGCCGAGGAGGCGGGCGGAGGGCTTTCTTGATGCGAGGCGCACTCGGGGGATCAGGCGTCCTGCTGCGCCGTCTCCGCGAGGTGATGGCGGCGCCGGTCAGTCCGCAGGAGCGGCTCGACCGGCTCGTCGTCGTGATCGCCAGCAACCTCGTGGCCGAGGTGTGCTCGGTCTATGTCCTGCGCGAGGACGGCTCGCTCGAGCTCTACGCCACCGAAGGCCTCAACCGCGAGGCGGTCCACCTCACCACCATGCGTGCCGGCGAGGGCCTCGTCGGCCTGATCGCCAGCGAGGCCGAACCGCTGGCCCTGTCCGACGCGCAGTCGCATCCGGCCTTCTCCTACCGGCCCGAGACCGGCGAGGAGATCTACCGCTCCTTCCTCGGCGTGCCGATCCTGCGCGGCGGCGCGGTGATGGGCGTGCTCGTCGTGCAGAACCGCGCCTCGCGGGTCTACAGCGAGGACGAGGTCGAGTCGCTGCAGACCACGGCCATGATCATGGCCGAGATGATCGCGGCCGGCGGGCTGAAGGCGCTGTCGAAGCCTGGCGCGACCATCGGCCTCGACCGGCCGATCCATGGCATCGGCACCACGCTGGCGGACGGCGTCGGGCTCGGTCATGCCGTATTGCACGAGCCGCGCGTCGCGATCACCAACCTGATCGCCGAGGACCCGGGACGCGAGGTGCAGCGGCTCGAGGCCGCGATCGCGACGATGCGGGTCGCCATCGACGAATTGATCGAGCGCGGCGACGTCGCCCATACCGGCGAGCACCGCGACGTGCTCGAGACCTTCCGCATGTTCGCCCACGACCAGGGCTGGCTCAGGCGCATGCGCGAGGTGGTGATGACCGGCCTGACCGCCGAGGCGGCGGTCGAGCGCGTGCAGTCGGACACCCGCGCCAAGATGCTGCGCCAGACCGACCCCTATCTGCGCGAGCGCCTGCACGACCTCGACGACCTCGCCAACCGGCTGCTGCGGACGCTGGTCGGCAAGCCCAACGGCGTCATGCGCGAGCAGCTGCCCGAGAACGCCATCCTGATCGCCCGCTCGATGGGGCCGGCGGCGCTGCTCGATTACGACCGCAGGCATCTGCGCGGCCTCGTGCTCGAGGAAGGCGGCCCGGCCAGCCATATCGCCATCGTGGCGCGCGCGCTCGGCATTCCCGCGGTCGGCGAGATCGCCAATGCCACGGCGCTGATCCAGGCCGGCGACGCCGTGATCGTCGACGGCCAGGCCGGCGAGGTGCAGATCCGGCCGCAGCCGGACGTCGAGAACGCCTACAAGGACAAGGCGCGCCTGCGCGCCCGCAAGCAGGAGCAGTACCGCAAGCTCAAGACGCAGCCGGCGGTGACCAGGGACGGGGTCGAGATCCAGCTGCAGATCAATGCCGGCCTGCTGGTCGACATGGCCAATCTCGACGAGACCAATGCCTCCGGCGTCGGCCTGTTCCGCACCGAGCTGCAGTTCATGGTGGCGCAGCACATGCCGAGCACCGCCGAGCAGCAGGCGCTCTACGGCGCCGTGCTCAGGGCGGCGAACGGCCGGCCGGTGACCTTCCGGACGCTCGATATCGGCGGCGACAAGGTGCTGCCCTATATGGAGCGGCTCGAGGAGGAGAACCCGGCGCTGGGCTGGCGCGCCATCCGCATCGGGCTCGACCGGCCGCGGCTGCTGCGGGGCCAGATCCGGGCGCTGCTGCGTGCCGGCGCCGGCTGCGACATGAAGATCATGCTGCCCATGGTCGCGACCGTGAACGAATTCCTGCGCGCCCGCCTCCTGGTGCGGCGCGAGCTCGCGATGCTCGAACGCGACGGCCGGCCGGCGCCGGCGAGCCTCAGGCTCGGCGTCATGATCGAGGTGCCCTCGCTGCTGTTCGAGCTGCCGGAGATCGCGCGCGAGGCGGATTTCCTGTCGATCGGCACCAACGACCTGATGCAGTTCCTGTTCGCGGCCGACCGCGAGAACAAGCGCGTCTCCGAGCGCTTCGACCCGCTCTGCGCCGCCGGCCTGCGCGCGCTGCGCAGCATCATCGACGAGGCCGGCAAGGCCGGCTGCCCGGTCACCGTCTGCGGCGAGATGGGCGGCAAGCCGATCGAGACCCTGGCGCTGATCGCGCTCGGCTATCATTCCTTCTCGATGTCCGCCGCCTCGATCGGACCGGTCAAGGCGATGCTGCGCGCGCTCGACGCCGGCAAGGCGCGCCAGCGCCTCGACGCCTGGCTGTCCTCCTCCGACGGCGCAGCCAGCCTGCGGCCGCTGCTCGCCGCGCTCGCCGCCGAAATGAAAGTGCCGGTCTAGCGACGCCGCCCTGGTCGCCCGCGCACGCCACCCCGCTCGAGATCGTTTTTCGCATCATGTCGCTCCCGCTCCCGCAAGACCGCCTGGACTCGATCGTCGCCCGCCACGCCGCGGCGAGCGACGCGCTCAACCATGCGACCGAAGCGGCCCGGGTCGTCGAATTGTCGAAGGAACTGGCGGAGCTCGATCCGGTGGTCGCGGCGATCGCGGCCTGGCGCAAGGCTCGGACCGGGCTCGACGAGGCGCTCGCCCTGATCGACGACCCGCAGACCGATGCGGAGATGCGCGACCTCGCCTATGAGGAGCGCGACGCCGCCAGGGCCGAGATCGAAGCGCGCGCCCGCGAGATCCTGATCGCGCTGCTGCCGAAGGACGCCGCCGACGAGCGCGGCGTCATCCTCGAGATCCGCGCCGGCACCGGCGGCGACGAGGCCTCGCTGTTCGCCGGCGACCTGCTGCGCATGTACCAGCGCTACGCCGCCGGCAAGGGCTGGAGCGTCGAGATCCTGTCCGAGAGCGAAGGCACGATGGGCGGCTTCAAGGAAGTCGTCGCCGAGATCGCCGGCAAGGGCGTCTACGCCCGGTTGAAATACGAATCCGGCGTGCATCGGGTGCAGCGCGTGCCCGACACCGAGGCGAGCGGGCGCATCCACACCTCGGCCGCGACCGTCGCCATGCTGCCGCTGGCCGGCGAGGTCGACGTCGTGCTCGACGAGAAGGATCTGCGCATCGATACGATGCGGGCCGGCGGCGCCGGCGGACAGCACGTCAACAAGACCGAGTCGGCCGTCCGCCTCACCCATATCCCGACGGGCATCGTGGTCCTGGTGCAGGACGAGCGCTCGCAGCACAAGAACAAGGCGCGCGCCTATGAATTGATGCGCGCCAAGCTCTACGACATGGAGCGCAGTCGCGCCGAGGCCGAACGCTCGGCCGACCGGCGCTCCCAGGTCGGCTCCGGCGACCGCTCCGAGCGCATCCGCACCTACAACTTCCCGCAGGGACGCGTCACCGACCACCGCATCAACCTGACCCTCTACAAGCTCGACGAGATGATGCAGGGGCTGGCCCTCGACGAGATCATCGACGCCCTGACCGCGCAGCGCCAGGCCGAGCAGCTCGCCGAGCAGGGCAGCGTGTGAAACCTTCCTCCCCTTCGCGCGTTCTGGACGCACCGACCGTTTCCATGGGGAGGAGAGAGATGAAAGTCCTGTTCAGTGCGATTGCCCTCGCCGCCGCCGTCGCACTCGCGCCGGCCTCCGCGAGCGCGCAGGAGCAGACCGCGAGGAAGGTCCTCGGCGGTCAACCGGCGACGCTTCACAATGCCAAGACCGAGGCGCAGGCGCGCCGCGATTGCCAGCGCCAGTATCGCGGCGCTAGGGAGAGCAAGTCCGCGCTGCGGATCAAGATGAAGGAATGCATCCGGGAAGGGATGCAGGGCAACTGACCGGCCGCGTGCCGGGCAAGGATACGCTTGACCGGCACCGGCAGACAAAAGGACGAGATCGCGCCCGCCGCCCTCGAGGCAGCGGGCGAAAGCGTGTCTGCCGTCCGGAAGGCGATCGCGCTGGCGCTGAAGCGCGGCGGCATCGGCGATTTCACCTATGAGGCCCGCATCCTGATCGAGGACCTCGCCGGCGCAGGCGACCCGATCGACGAAGCGGCGGCCGCGCGGCTCGAGCATGCGCTCGCACGGCGGCTCGCGGGCGAGCCACTCTGGCGCATCCTCGGCGCGCGCGAATTCTGGGGCCTGAGCTTTTCGCTCTCGCCCGGGACGCTGGAGCCGCGGCCGGACAGCGAGACCCTGATCGAGGCGGCGCTCGCCCATCTCGCCCGGCGCCGGCTCGAAAAGCTGCGTATCCTCGACCTCGGCACAGGCACCGGCTGCCTGCTCGTCGCGGCGCTGCGCGAGTTCCCGCAGGCGACGGGGCTCGGGATCGACCTCTCGCCGGATGCGCTCGCCACCGCCGCAGGCAACGCCGCGCGCAATGGCGTCGCCGCTCGCGCGGCCTTCCGGCGGGGAAACTGGGCCGCCGGCATCGAGGAGCGCTTCGACCTCGTCCTGTCGAACCCGCCCTATATCGCCAGCGGCGAGATCGCCGAGCTCGACCGCACGGTGCGCGAGAACGATCCGCTGCTCGCCCTGGACGGCGGCCCTGACGGGCTGGACGCCTATCGCGCCCTCGCCGCCGCCCTGCCGGACCTGCTCGAGCCTGGCGGCCTCGCCATCCTCGAGATCGGCGCCGGGCAGGAAGCGGCGGTGGTCGGACTGCTGCAGGACGCCGGCCTGCGCCACATCGCCTCCCGCCGTGATCTCGGCGGCCATATTCGCGCCCTTGTCTTCGGGCATGATCTGTGAACGGTGCAGAGCCTGCCGCGCGAATTTGCTTGGAAGAAGCGGCAAAACCGGCTATGCACGCATGGTCTCGAAGACAGTGTCGACAGCATTCGACCTTCGGAGAGGGTCCACGACGCGGACCGCTCCCACGGCTCACTGCCCCAATCGACGTTACTGACATGGCGAGACCGAGGCTCCGCATGCGCGAGACAGCCATTCGGATCGGGAGCCGGCGAGGCTCCGTTGGAAAGAGCGCGTGAAGACCCATATCGGCGCAAAGCCTTTCAGGTCGGATACCTTACGCGCGGCGTCGCAACCCGCCGCGTGACACGACGTGCATGACGACCTCCAGGTTGCTTAGAATGAACACAACGCGAGACAGACGCGAATGAGACCAGGTCAGAACCGGCGTATGCGCGGCCGTAACAACAACAATAACAGCGGCAACCGGAAGGCCCCGAACCCGTTGCAGCGAAGCTACGAGTCGAACGGCCCGGACGTGAAGGTCCGCGGCACGGCTCAGCATGTCGCTGAAAAATACCTGCAGCTCGCCCGCGATGCCCAGTCTTCGGGCGACCCGGTGGCGGCCGAGAACTATTTCCAGCACGCCGAGCATTACTATCGCATCCTGCTCGCGGCACAGGAGCAGATGACCCAACAGTTCGGTCACAGCTTCCAGCCGAACCGTGCCTTCGTCGAGGATCCGGACGAGTCCGACGAGGATGGCGAGGATGAGGCCGGCTTTCAGGGCGGCCAGCCGCAGGGCGAGCGTCAGCACAACGGCGCGAACGCTCCTGGCGGCCAGCGCCAGGACGGCGAGGAGGGTGAGGCCGGACAGGGCAATCCCCAGCGCTTCGACCGGCAGAATCGTCACGAGCGTAATTTCGACCGCGGCGGCCAGCGCCGTTTCGACCGCCAGGATCGTGGCGAGCGGCAGGACCGCGGCGAGCGTCGCTTCGACCGGCACGAGGGCCAGAACGGTTCCTATGTCCCGCGTCCCGAGGCCCAGCCCGGTGCCGAGCAGCCAGACATCGCGCCGGCTCAGCAGGGCGAGCGCCGCTTCGAGCGGCCGGAGCGCGACGAGCGCCGCGGTGACAGGCCTGCGCGCGGTGAGCGCCACCAGCGCCGCGACCGCGAGGAAGCCCGCGCCGGCAGCGAGGACCAGGACGCCCCGGCGGGGCTGCCTGCCTTCCTCACCACCCCGACCCGCGTGCCGATCGCAATCACCGAGGATGGCGAGGCTCCGGCGGCCGCCGTCCTGCCGGAAGCCGCCGAGGGATCGGCCGAGGCCGGCGAGAAGCCCAAGCGCAGCCGCGCCCGCCGGCGCTCGCCGCGCGAGGTGATGGATGCGCTCGGCAACGACGCCGGCGAGACGCCGGCCGAGTGAACGCCGCGCAAGACCAGGCTGCAACAGCAAGCTGACCGAGAGGGCCCGCGAGGGCCCTCTCGCTGTTTCAGGCGACGCCGAGCGTGGCTGCCTCTCCCGCATCGACCAGGGTCAGCCTGTCGCCTTCGGCGAGCGTTCCGCCAGCGACGATCCGGCAATAGATGCCACAATCGACATGGCCGTACCCCTGCATCAGCGCCTTCGGGATCTGCAGGTCGCGGATGCCCGTCTCCGGATCGACATTGGTGGCGGCGCAGCGCTCGATCCGTTTGATGACCTGGAGCCGCAGGCCCGACGGCGCGGCAAGCTCGCGGCCGGCCAGGTCGAGCTCGGCCCAGGCCGCCAGATTCTCGACCATGACATTGCCGCGGAAGCGCAGCGGATCCACCGGCAGGCCGAGCCGCGCCTCGAGATCGGCGATGCTGGCGAGGTTGATGATCGAGACGAAGCCCGAGCGCGAATCGGTGAAGCGATAGCCGTCCGGCGCCGCGAGCAGGCGCGGCTGGCCGCGCAGCGCCTCCGGCATATAGCTCTCGAGGAAGGCTGCGAGGCGCTCGCGCCCGGCATCCGTTCCCGTGGCGATCCGGATCTGCGAACCGGCATGGGCGATGACGAGCTCGCCGCTCGGGTCGTCATAACGGGTGCGCAGACGCGCCAAGGCCTCGTGGCGCATCAGCATCAGGTACTTGATCTTCGGCTGGTGCTCGGGCGCCGCCGGGTCGAAGCCGGATGGGCCGTTCTCGATGGCGAAGAGCCGGTCGCCCGGGAAATAGCCGCCGGCCGGCAGCTCCGCCCGGCTCAACCGCTCCGGCGACAGGCCCTTGACCGGGTAGCGAAACAGCGACGCGACACGCATGGACTCTGCCCTTCCGGTTGAGAGGCGGCGGACGGTGCCATGCCGGGCGACGGGACGCCACCGCGCCGGGCGCCGAGGCCGATGACGGGATTGCATCGCTGCGATCAAGGCGGCTGCTCCGCGCCCTCCCCCGCATCCTCCTCGTCGAGGATCGAGCGCTGGCAGCCCCAGCCGGACAGCACGTCGTCAATCGCGTCGGCGACGAAGAAGCGGGCGGCATCGCGCTCATAGCCCTCGGCGAGCAGGCGATCATATTCGGTGTGGCTGTGCCGGACATGGGCGCCGAGCGCGAGCCAGAGCGCGGTCGAGGGCGGCAGCGCCTTCATCTGCGCCCGGCCCGCGCGCGCGAGCACCGCCTCGGCGTCCGCCAGCGGGATGCCGGGCGCGAGCGCCCGCAGCGCCTTGCGAATCGCCTGTTGCCGCCTGGTGCCGACCATGCCGCAGGCTGGGGGCGGCTTTTGACGAAGGTCAATGCGAAAGCTGCGCCCTCCCCCTTTTGTTGCGCAAGGGCAACACTATCTTGTGGTGCGAAGGGCTGCCCGCCAGGGGGTCCTATCCTGACGAAGGCAGCCGGCTCCGCCGCTACGGGGCGCGACCGGTGGGCGGAGGCAAACGAATGAACATCGAGAAATACACCGACCGGGCGAAGGGCTTCCTGCAGGCCGCGCAGACGATCGCGATGCGCGAAGGCCATCAGCAGTTCACGCCCGAGCACGTGCTGAAGGCGCTGCTCGACGACGGCGAGGGCATGGCCGCCGGGCTGATCGACCGTTCGGGCGGACAGTCGCGGCTGGCGAAGCAGCTGGTCGACGCGGCCCTGGACAAGCTCCCCAAGGTGAGCGGAGCCGGCGCGAGCGGCCTGCATCTGACGCCGGCGCTGGCGCGCGTCTTCGACACGGCCGAGAAGGCGGCGGAGAAGGCCGGCGACTCGTTCGTCACCGTCGAGCGCCTGCTGCTCGCGCTGGCTATCGAGAAGGACAGCGAGGCCGGCAAGGTCCTGGCCAAGGCCGGCGTCACGCCGCAGGGCCTCAATGCCGCGATCGAGGCGATCCGCAAGGGCCGCACCGCCGACACGGCCTCCGCCGAGCAGGGCTATGACGCGCTGAAGAAATACGCACGCGACCTCACCGCCGCGGCGCGCGAGGGCAAGCTCGACCCCGTCATCGGCCGCGACGAGGAGATCCGCCGCACGATCCAGGTGCTGAGCCGGCGCACCAAGAACAACCCCGTGCTGATCGGCGAACCCGGCGTCGGCAAGACCGCGATCGCGGAAGGGCTGGCGCTGCGCATCGTCAATGGCGACGTGCCCGAAAGCCTGAAGGACAAGGAACTGCTCGCCCTCGACATGGGCGCGCTGATCGCCGGCGCGAAATATCGCGGCGAGTTCGAGGAGCGGCTGAAGGCCGTCCTCTCCGAGGTTTCGGCCGCGGCCGGCGGCGTCATCCTGTTCATCGACGAGATGCACACCCTGGTCGGCGCCGGCAAGACCGACGGCGCGATGGATGCCTCGAACCTGCTGAAGCCGGCGCTCTCCCGCGGCGAGCTGCACTGCGTCGGCGCAACCACGCTCGACGAGTACCGCAAGTACGTGGAGAAGGACGCGGCGCTGGCGCGGCGCTTCCAGCCCGTCTTCGTCGACGAGCCGACGGTCGAGGACACGATCTCGATCCTGCGCGGCCTGAAGGAGAAATACGAGCAGCACCACCGCGTGCGCATCACCGATTCGGCGCTGGTCTCGGCCGCGACTTTGTCGAACCGCTACATCACCGACCGGTTCCTGCCCGACAAGGCGATCGACCTCGTCGACGAGGCCTCGGCGCGCCTGCGCATGCAGGTCGACTCCAAGCCGGAGGAGCTCGACTCGATCGACCGCGAGATCGTCCGCCTCAAGATCGAGCAGGAGGCGCTGAAGAAGGAGAGCGACGCCGGCTCGCGGGAGCGGCTGAAGCGGCTCGAATCCGAGCTCGCCGAGCTCGAGGCGCGCTCGGCCGCGATCACCGCGACCTGGAAGGCGGAGAAGGACAAGCTCGGCCAGGCGGCTGAGATCAAGACCAAGCTCGACAATGCCCGCAACGAGCTCGCCCAGGCGCAGCGCAAGGGCGAGTACCAGCGCGCCGGCGAGCTCGCCTATGGCGAGATTCCCCAGCTCGAAAAGGCACTGGCGGAGATCGAGGCGAATGGCGAGCAGCCCGGCATGGTCGAGGAGGCGGTGACGCCGGACCATGTCGCGCAGGTCGTCAGCCGCTGGACCGGGGTGCCGGTCGACAAGATGCTGGAAGGCGAGAAGGAGAAGCTGCTGCATATGGAGCAGAGCCTCGCCAGCCGGGTGGTCGGCCAGGCGGAGGCGGTCGAGGCCGTCTCCAAGGCGGTCAGGCGCGCCCGCGCCGGCTTGCAGGACCCGAACCGGCCAATCGGCTCGTTCATGTTCCTCGGCCCCACCGGCGTCGGCAAGACCGAGCTGACCAAGGCGCTGGCCGCCTTCCTGTTCGACGACGAGACGGCGATGGTCCGGCTCGACATGTCGGAATACATGGAGAAGCACTCGGTCAGCCGGCTGATCGGCGCGCCTCCCGGCTATGTCGGCTATGAGGAAGGCGGTGCGCTGACCGAGGCGGTTCGGCGCCGGCCCTATCAGGTCGTGCTGTTCGACGAGGTCGAGAAGGCGCATCCGGACGTCTTCAACGTCCTCTTGCAGGTGCTCGACGACGGGCGGCTGACCGACGGCCAGGGCCGCACGGTCGACTTCCGCAACGTGCTGATCATCATGACCTCTAATCTCGGTTCGGAGTTCCTGGTGAACCAGCCGGAAGGCCAGGACAGCGACGCCGTGCGCGACGAGGTCATGGGCGTGGTGCGGCATGCCTTCCGGCCGGAGTTCCTGAACCGGATCGACGACATCATCCTGTTCCACCGCCTGCGGCGGTCGGACATGGGCGCGATCGTCGACATCCAGATGGCTCGGCTCGGCAAGCTGCTGGTCGACCGCAAGATCACGCTCGACCTCTCGCCGGAGGCGCGCGACTGGCTGGCCGAGAAGGGCTACGACCCGGCCTATGGCGCGCGCCCGCTGAAGCGCGTGATCCAGAAATCGGTGCAGGATCCGCTGGCGGAGCTCTTGCTCTCGGGCGCGATCCGCGACGGCGAGACCGTGCCGGTCACGGTCGGGCCGGCCGGGCTGATGCTGGGCGAGTTCGCCGCCGCGAGCGAGAGCCGGCCGGCCGGCGTGCCGCTGAACTGAGCCGCAACATCGCCGAGATGACGAAGGGCGCCGCTCACGCGGCGCCCTTTTTCATGCCGTCATTCTCGCATTCTCGAGCATGACGTACTTGGTCAATCCATCCTGGCCGCGGTTCGCATCACCGCCAGCGCCAGCGTCTGTGCCGCCGGCACGATGCTCTCGACTTCCAGGAACTCGTCCGGCGTATGGGCCATGCCGCCGACCGGGCCGACGCTGCACAGCGTCGGGCAGCCCTGCGCCGCGGTGAAGCCGGAATCGGCGCAGCCGCCGGTGTATTCGGCGGTCACGGCGATGCCCAGGCCGGCGGCGGCCTCGCGATAGGTGTCGTAGAGCAGGAGCGAATCCGGAGTCTGCTCCAGCGGGTGGAACTCGCCCTTGATGGCCAGCCTGGCCGAGGTGCCCTCGACCACCGGCGTCTCGACGATGTCGCGGATCGCCTCGACCAGTTCCTCGCGCTGGGCCGCCGTCTTGTAGCGCAGGTCGATCTCGCACCAGGCCGACGGCGCGACGGTGTTGACGGTCTGGCCGCCGCCGATCAGCCCGACATTGACGGTGACGCCGGCTTCGAGGTCGGTCAGCCCCTGCAGGCGCGGGATCTTGTGGCCGAGATCGACGATCGCCGAGACGCCCTTCTCGTAATTGGCGCCGGAATGGGCCGCCTTGCCGGTGAACTCGGCCCGCATGAACACGCCACCCTTGCGGCCGGAGGTGATCGACTGCCTGTGGTCGCGGCCATAATCGGTGCCGGCCGGAAGCCGGCTCGGTTCGGCGTTGAAGACGCAGCGCGATTCGCGCGCCGCCGCCTCGATCACCGGGCGCGAGGACGGCGAGGCGATCTCCTCGTCGCTGGTGGTCAGCATCGTCAGCGGCGCCTTCAGCCCGCCATTGGCGGCGAAGGCGGCGGCGACGAAGGCCTCGATGACGAGCCCGGCCTTCATGTCGGCGACCCCAGGCCCATAAGCGCGGCCGTCGCGGATGGTGAAGGGCCGGCGCGTCGGCTCGCCCTCCGGGAAGACCGTGTCGCGATGGCCGAGCAGCAGGATCGGGCGCTGGTCGTTCGCCGTCGGGTTGGCGAGGCGCGCCTTGACCGCGTCGCCATAGCGGGCATCGGGGAGGATCTCGACGGAGAGCCCGTTCGCCTCGTGGAAGCGCGCCAGCACCTGGCCGGCCCGGTCGACGCCGGCCTTGTCGTAGGAGCCTGAATCGGTATCCACGAGCTCGCGCAGGAGATCGATCATCTGCTGCTTGCGCTCGGCGAGCCAGGCGAGGATGCGGGCTTCTTCCTGTGTCGTATCGGTCATGGTCGGCTTCCGGGTCGAGAGGTGGCCGCGAGCTTAGCCAAGCCGTCTCCGAGGCGATAGGAGAGGTGCGCAGGCCCGGCAGACCCGCGGCGCGGCTCGGGATCGGCGCGCCCGCGATTAAGCGAAAATTCAGCGAGCGCAGGCAGGGTCTCGCGAGGGGCTGCCGAGCGCGTCGGCCGCCCCGATCGCGCGCTGACAAGGCCTGTGCCCCGCATGCAGACAGCTCCTGCCGCAGCCCATCTGACACAGTCGCGTTTGCGCGTCGGCGGCGCCCTGACCCTGCTCCTCTGGCTCCTCGTGCCGGCGACGGTGCTGGCCGCGTCATTCGCGCCGGGCGGCGTCGCCCCGCTGCCGCCGGTGCTGACGACGATCGGAGTGGCGGCCTTCGCGACCCTGGTTTGGCGGCGGGACCCGGTCGGCACCGCGACGCAGATCATCCTCTCGCTGGGCGCGACCGCCAGCGCCCTGGCCTTCACCCAGGCGCTCGCGGGCTCCGAATGGCACGAGGCCGGGCACATCGTGCTCCTGATCATGCTGACGCTCTCCGCCGGCTGGTGCGCCTGGCAGCCCCTCGTCGCCACCACGATCGCGGCGCTCGGGCACGTCACCCTCCTCGGGGCACTCCAGTCCAAAGCCGACGCGACGATGGGGGACGAGATCCTCTTCCTCGCCTGCGCCGTCATCCAGCTCGGGCTGCTGCTCTGGATCATCCGGCAACAGGCCCGGACGCTCGCGGCCGCCGGCGAGATGGCGGCCCAGGCCAGGCGCGACGCGACCGAGCAGGCCGAGGAGCTGCACCAGGCGCAGCTGCGCGACATCGAGCGCGAGGCGGCCCGCCGCAAGGCGACGCAGGACATCATCAGCGGCTTCAACGCGCAGTTCCTCGCCACGCTCGACACCGTGCTGCAGAGCATCCGCGACCTGAAGGAGCGTGCCGCCTCGCTGAACGAGATCGCCAACATCACCAATGGCGAAGTCGCCGCCGTGGCTTCCACCTCGGAGGAATCCTCGCGCAACGTCTCGGACGTCGCCGCCGCAACCGAGCAGCTTTCGACCGCGATCACCGCGATCGACCGACAGCTCGCCACCACCCAGGCGCTGGTGGCCGACATGAACGGCAGCGCCCGTACCACCTCCACGACGGTCGACACGCTCGATCAGGCGGTCCAGCGGATCGACGGCATCGTCGCCCTGATCCGCGGCATCGCCGAGCAGACCAATCTGCTGGCGCTCAACGCGACGATCGAGGCCGCCCGCGCCGGCGATGCCGGCAAGGGATTCGCCGTCGTCGCCAGCGAGGTGAAGAGCCTGTCGCAGCAGACAGCGATCGCGACGCAGGACATCGCCGGGCAGATCGCCGAGATCAAGCAGGCGACGGCCGGCGTGGTCGAGACGATCGCCAGGCTGACCAACGGCATGACCGACATGGACGAGCGGACACTCTCGATCGCGTCGGCGCTGGAAGAGCAGGGCCAGATGACGCATGTCATCAGCCGCAGCATCGCCGAGGTCGCGACGGGCACGGAATATCTCGCCCAGACCACCAACAATATCCGCGGCTCGGCCCATCAGACCCATGAGGTCGCCGGCGCGGTGCTGGGTTCGGCCACCGCGCTCGAGGGCAAGGCCGAAGAGCTCGTGACCGCGATGCATCAGTTCCTGAAGCGCGTCGCCGCCGCCTGAGAGCGGCGCGCCGGCGCGCCGCAGCCCTCCGCAGTGCCGACGATCAGCGGCGCGCTTCGGCCGCCATGCGCAGAGCGAAGCCCGCGAGCAGGGTCCCCATCAGCCAGCGCTGCACCAGCGACCAGAACGGGCGCGTGCGCAGGAACACCGCGATGCCGCCGGCGGCGAAGGTGATCAGCGTGTTGACGCTGACCGAGACGATGATCTGGATGAAGCCGAGGACGATCGACTGCGCCAGCACGCTCCCGGCGGCGGGATCGATGAACTGCGGCAGCAGCGCGAGGTAGAACATCGCGATCTTCGGATTGAGCAGGCTGGTCAGGAAGCCCATCACGAATAGCTTGCGCGGCCGGTCGTGCTGGAGCTCGCGGACATGGAAGGGTGAGCGGCCGCCGGGCCGGACCGCCTGCCAGGCAAGCCAGAGCAGATAGGCGGCGCCGGCCAGCCGCAGCGCGTCATAGGCAAAGGGCACGGCGAAGAGCAGCGCGGTGATGCCGAAGGCGGCGCAGAAGACGTAGAACACGAAGCCGAGCGCGATGCCGCCGAGCGAGATCAGCCCCGAGGCGGGCCCCTGCGAGATCGAGCGCGAGATCAGGTAGATCATGTTCGGGCCGGGCGTGAGGACCATGCCGAGCGCGAGCAGGATGAAGGTGACGAGATTGGCCGTGTCGGTCATGGCGTTCCTCAGCGCAGGGGAGCGGGAACCATGACACTGCCGGCAAGAGCCGCAAGCCGCGCTCCATGCGGCGGCCGCAACGCCGCCATCCCGGATCGTCGATCGCTGACAGGAGATGGCGGGAACGAGCAGACGCGTTCCGGGTTCATGGCGCATCACTCTCCGGGGGGAAGCGCATGATGAGTGTGTTCAGCCGCCTGCTCTATTCCGGCATCGCCGGCGCCCTGCTGCTGGCGTCGGTCCTGTTGATGGGGGTGGCGATCTCGCGCGCCTTCACCGGCTTCCGGACCGGGGAGGGCGCGCTCGACGCCATGCTCGACGGCATCGGGCTGGTGATCATCGCGGTCGCCGTCGCCGATGTCGGCAAGTTCCTGTTCGAGGAGGAAGTGATCGCCGACCGGGAGCTCCGGCGTCCGGCCGAAGCGCGGGGCTCGCTGACCAAGTTCATGACGATCATCATCGTCGCGCTCAGCCTCGAGTCGCTGGTGCTGATCACCAAGGCCTCGCGCGAGAAACCGGCCGAGATCCTGTTCCCGGCCCTGCTGATGCTGGTCGCGGTGGCGGCGCTGGTCGGCCTCGGCCTGTTCCAGAAGCTCAGCCACCGGGTGACGGCCGCGATTCCGGACGAGGCCGGGGATCACGAGGACGGGGCGGAGGCCCGGCGGCCGTCGCGCTCTGCAAAGGGCACTCCCAAGAACCGGTAATCCGCGCGGCCTTCTCCAACGCGGAGAGGAAGCCCCGCTCTCACCCGTGCAGGTCGATCAGCATCAGGTCGGTGTCGTCCGGCTTCGCGCCCGCCCCCGTCAGCATGGCGTGGATCTGGCCGCGGTGATGGGTCTGGTGATTGAAGAAGTGCATGACCAGCAGGGCCCGGGGCCTGGTGAGCTCCCGGCGGGAGATGCCCGAAACCCAGGTCAGGTCGCCCGCCAGCCAGTCGGACGAGAGCCCGCCCGCCCAGTCGCCGATCACGTCATCGGTCGCGCGACGCTCGGCGACGAGTTCGTCCCATGCCTCGATCATCCGGGCGGATTCGCTGCCCGGGACAGTTGGTCTCGGCATGTCGGCGAAGCGCGAGAGCCACATCCGGTCGGCCCAGAGCAGATGGCAGAAGGTCCCATGGATCGAACCGAAGAAGGCGCCGCGATCCTGCCGTCGCGCCGCGTCGGTCAGCCCGCCCGCGGCGCCGTAGAGGCTCTGATTCTGCCAGCGGTTATAGCGCGCCATGGTGGTGACGAAGCTCTTGTCGATCATGACATTGGTCTCCTTCGCGCGATGACGCCAAACCTGCCGTACACGTCCCTCGCGGTCATCCCGGCCGGAGCGCAGCGGAGAGCCGGGATCCATGCCAGAGCGTTGATCGGAGAGGCCGAGGCATGGGTCCCGGGTCTTCCTGCGGTCGCCCGGGACGACCAATACACACCGGTTCTGCCGCCTGAGCTCGATCCCCGCCGCGATCAGATGATGTTCGCTTCCCGCAGGGGGCGCCCTTCGACGATGCGCGCGTGCCCGAGGTCGGAGAGGTCGAGCGAACGGTAACGGCCGTTCAGCAGGTGCTCGGCGATTCCGCGGCCGACCGCCGGGGACTGCTGCAGGCCATGGCCCGAGAAGCCGTTGGCGAGATAGAGGTTCGGCACGCCGACCGCAGGGCCCAGGATGGCGTTGCCGTCGAGCCCGTTCATGTCGTAGGGGCCGGCCCAGGCGCGGCCGGCCTTGATCGCCTCGAAGGCGGGCACCCGATGGGCGAGCGGCGCCCAGACATGCTCCTCGAAGAAGGACCAGTCGACATCCTCGACATCGGGGTCGGTCTCGATCCATTCGCGGTCGAGCTCGGCCGGCGGCGAGGCGCCGCAGATGAACATCTGACCGTCGCTGCCGCGCTTGCCCTCGGGGCGGACATAGGCGCCGGAGGTGTCGATCAGCAGCGGGCAGTTGTCGACCTCGCCCTTGCAGGTGAAGCTGAAGACATAGCGCTTCATCGACCTGACCGGGATGGCGACCCCGGCGGTCGCGGCGAGCTTCGCGCCATGCGTGCCAGAGGCGTTGACCGCGGCGGCGCAGGCGATGCGGCTGCCGTCGGCAAGCTCGACGCCGGTGACACGCCCGCCCTCGACAACGTAGGCGGCGACCTCGCCCTGGCGGTACTCGACGCCGAGCGAGCGCGCCTTCCTGCGGAAGGCCTGCAGCAGGGCCCAGCCGTCGAACCAGCCCTCGCCGCTGACGCCATAGCTGCCGCAGGCTAGGTCGGACGTATTTAGCCAGCTGAATTTGCTGCGCAGCATGTCTGCAGCATAAAGCGCAATATCGGCGCCTTCCCGCTGTTGAAGTGTTTGATTTTGTTCGAGAACCCTGCGGCCCTCGCCGCTGGCGACATAGAGGTAGCCGCCCTCGTGCAGATCGATCGAAGGCACCTCGCCCTCGACCGAGAGGTAGCGGCCGATGTTGCGCAAGAATTCGATGCCGAAGAGCGAGACGCGGATGTTCACCGCACTGGAGAATTGCTGGCGGATCGAGGCCGCCGAGAGCGCCGAGGCCGAGAGCCGATAGGCCGGGTCCTTCTCGACGACGATCACCCTGCCCTTGAAGCCGGGGTCGCTGGCGAGGTGATAGGCGACGGAGGAGCCGATGGCGGCGCCCCCCACGACGACGATGTCGGCCGAGCCGGAAACGGAAGACATGAGCGACCTGCGCAGCGATGGTTCGTGATCTTTGCGCATGAATGACGGCTCAGCCGGCGCTTGTCGAGAGGGGATCGCCGGCGCCTGCGTCACCGCGGCGAAGCGTGCAGCCCGGACGGTCCCCGCCGGTCAGCTCATCCCCTCGCACTCGCCGAGCAGCCAGTCGCGGAAGGCGATCACCGCCGGCAGGCTCGCCTTGGCCTCGGGATAGACGAGGTAATAGCCTTCCGGACCTCGAACCGGTCGGTCGACCGGGATGACCAACGTGCCGGAGCGCAACTCCTCCTCGATCAGGAAGCGCGGCACGATGGCGACGCCGAGGCCGGCCACCGCCGCCTGCGCCACCATGGCGAACTGCTCGAAGCGGGGCCCCATCAGCGCCCGCTCCGGCGGCAGGCCCTGCTGCTCCAGCCAATTGGCCCAGGCGCGCGGCCGGGTCGACTGCTGCAGCAAGGGCTGGCGCAGGAGATCGGCCGCCACGCCGATGCCGGCCCGCGCCACCAGCGCGGGCGCGGCGACCGGCACGACCTCCTCGCCCATCAGCCGGTGCAGCCGCGCGCCCGGCCAGACCGGATGGCCGAAATGGATGGCGGCGTCGGCCTCGTCATGGGCGAAATCGAACGGCACCAGCCGGGTCGAGAAGTTGATGGTGACGCCGGGATGGGCCTCGGTGAAGCGCGGCAGGCGCGGGATCAGCCAGCGCGTGCCGAAGGTCGGCAGGATGGCGAGGTGAAGCAGGCCGGCCGCGCCGCGGAAGGCCATGGCAGAGAGCGTCGCCGCGGCGAGCCGCGACAGCCCGTCGCGCACCTCGGCCGCATAAGCGCCGCCGGCCGGCGTCAGGCTGACGCGCTTCTTCACCCGCTCGAACAGCTTGAGGCCGAGACTCTGCTCGAGCAGCGCGATCTGCCGGCTGACGGCGCCCTGGGTCAGGCTGAGCTCCTCGGCCGCCCGGGTGAAGCTGCCATGGCGCGCCGCCGCCTCGAAGGCGGCGAGCGCCGAAAGCGAGGGCACCGAAAGACGGCCGGGGACGATCTCCGAATTCATGAGCTGACCTCATCAAGTGGTGAGAACATATCGGTTGCGGAGAGCGGCCGGAAGAGGGCATTGTCCCGGCTTGAATTCGCGAGCTCCCGACCCGCGCCGTCTTCCCGGACGCAGCGAAGCGGAGCTCCGGGATGACGGCGCGCTCGGCCCAAACGCTCGCGCTAAATCGAGGCGAAAGACACCATGACGACCTCCCTTCCGAACGACGCCCTCGCCCTGCTGAAGCGCCTCGGCGTGCCGGAGAGCGCCTATGCCGGCGCCGGGCTCACCGCCCGCTCGCCGATCACCGGCGAGACTGTGGCGACGCTGCGCGAGACCAGCCCGGCCGAGGCCGAGGCGGCGATCGGCCGGGCGCAGGCGGCCTATCTCGCCTGGCGCAAGGTGCCGGCGCCGCGGCGCGGCGAGTTCGTCCGGCTGCTCGGCGAGGAACTGCGCACGCACAAGGCCGATCTCGGCCTGCTCGTGACGCTCGAGGCCGGCAAGGTCACCTCCGAGGGCCTCGGCGAGGTCCAGGAGATGATCGACATCTGCGACTTCGCGGTCGGCCTGTCGCGCCAGCTCTACGGGCTCACCATCGCGACCGAGCGGCCGAACCACCGCATGATGGAGACCTGGCATCCGATCGGCGTCTGCGGCGTGATCTCGGCCTTCAACTTCCCGGTCGCGGTCTGGTGCTGGAATGCCGCGCTCGCCTTCGTCTGCGGCGACAGCGTCGTCTGGAAACCCTCGGAGAAGACCCCGCTGACCGCGCTCGCCGTGCAGGCGATCGTCGAGAAGACGATGAAGCGCTTCGGTCCCGAGGCGCCCGCCGGCCTGTCCGGGGTGCTGATCGGCGGCCGCGAGATCGGCGACATCCTGGTGCAGGACCATCGCGTCCCGGTCGTCTCCGCCACCGGCTCGACCCGGATGGGCAAGGAGGTCGGCCAGAAGCTCGCCGCCCGCTTCGCCCGCGCCATCCTGGAGCTCGGCGGCAACAATGCCGCGATCGTCGCGCCTTCGGCCGATCTCGACCTCGCCCTGCGCGGCATCGCCTTCGCGGCGATGGGCACGGCCGGCCAGCGCTGCACCACGCTGCGCCGCCTGATCGTGCACGAGAGCGTCTACGACCGGCTCGTGCCGAAGCTCGCCAAGGTCTACGGATCCGTGACGATCGGCGATCCGCGCGAGGCGGGCGTGCTGGTCGGCCCGCTGGTCGACGAGGCCGCCTATCACGGCATGCAGAAGGCGCTGTCCGAGGCCAAGGCCGAGGGCGGCAAGGTCCATGGCGGCGAGAAGGTCGATGTCGGTACCGGCGGCTTCTATGTCCGTCCGGCGCTGGTCGAGATGCCCAGCCAATGCGGCCCGGTCCTGCGCGAGACCTTCGCGCCGATCCTCTACGTCATGAAGTACGGCTCGATCGAGGAAGCGATTGCGCTGCAGAACGCGGTCGGCGCCGGCCTGTCCTCCTCGATCTTCACGTTGAACATGCGCGAGGCCGAACTGTTCGTCTCCGACGAGGGTTCGGATTGCGGCATCGCCAACGTCAATATCGGCCCGTCGGGCGCCGAGATCGGCGGGGCCTTCGGTGGCGAGAAGGAGACCGGCGGCGGCCGCGAGGCCGGATCGGACGCCTGGAAGGCCTATATGCGCCGCGCCACCAATACGCTGAACTACGGCACCACGCTGCCGCTGGCGCAGGGCGTCAGCTTCGAGGTGGATGCGTGAGACATTGAACTGAGGAACCACGCCGTCATTGCGAGCGCAGCGAAGCAATCCAGGGGCGGCAGCGCTCCAAGCCCCCCTGGATTGCTTCGTCGCTACGCTCCTCGCAATGACGGTAGGCAAGGAAAAGCAGGGAGAGCATCATGGCCGAAGCCGCGCGCAAGAGCGCCCACAGCCACAAGCTGGCCGAGTTCAACTGGGAAGACCCCTTCCTGCTCGACGAGCAGCTGACCGAAGACGAGCGGCTGATCCGCGACACCGCGCGCGACTACGCGCAGGAGAAGCTGCTGCCGCGCGTGGCCGAGGCCTATCTCGAGGAGAAGACCGACCGCGAGATCTTCAACGAGATGGGCCAGCTCGGCCTGCTCGGCGTGACGGTTCCCGAGGAATACGGCTGCGCCGGCGCCAATTACGTCTCCTACGGGCTCGTCGCCCGCGAGGTCGAGCGCATCGACTCCGGCTACCGCTCGATGATGTCGGTCCAGTCCTCGCTGGTGATGTACCCGATCTACGCCTATGGCGACGAGAACCAGCGCAGGAAGTACCTGCCCAAGCTCGGCTCGGGCGAATGGGTCGGCTGCTTCGGCCTGACCGAGCCGGATGCCGGCTCCGACCCGGCCGGGATGAAGACCCGGGCCGAGAAGGTCGCCGACGGCTACAGGCTGACGGGATCGAAGATGTGGATCTCGAACTCGCCGATCGCCGACGTCTTCGTCGTCTGGGCGAAGTCGGCCGCGCATGACAACCAGATCCGCGGCTTCATCCTCGAAAAGGGCATGAAGGGCCTGTCCGCCCCGAAGATCGGCGGCAAGCTTTCGCTGCGCGCCTCGATCACCGGCGAAGTCGTCATGGACGGCGTGATCGTGCCGGAAGAGAACCTGCTCCCGAACGTCTCCGGCCTCAAGGGTCCGTTCGGCTGCCTCAACCGCGCCCGCTACGGCATCTCCTGGGGCGCGATGGGCGCCGCCGAGGACTGCTTCCACCGCGCCCGCCAATACGGGCTCGACCGCAAGCAGTTCAACAAGCCGCTCGCCCAGACGCAGCTCTTCCAGAAAAAGCTCGCCGACATGGTGACCGAGATCACGCTCGGCCTGCAGGGTTCGCTGCGCGTCGGGCGGCTGCTCGACGAGGGCAAGATGGCGCCGGAGATGATCAGCCTCGTCAAGCGCAACAATTGCGGCAAGGCGCTCGACATCGCCCGCGCCGCCCGCGACATGCACGGCGGCAACGGCATCCAGATCGAGTACCACGTCATGCGCCACGCGGCGAACCTCGAGACGGTCAACACCTATGAGGGCACGCACGACGTCCATGCGCTGATCCTCGGCCGGGCCGTCACCGGGCTGCAGGCGTTCTTCTGAGATATCCAGCGTCATGGCCGGGCTTGACCCGGCCGTCTCTCCCCGAACCAGACTCCCGAAGAGATGGTCGGCTCAAGGCCGACCATGACGACGTGGATCAGTCGATGTCCAATACCCCTCCCCTCGCCGGCCTGCGCATCCTCGAGCTGGCGCGCATCCTCGCCGGGCCGTGGATCGGCCAGCTCCTTGCCGATCTCGGCGCCGATGTCATCAAGGTCGAGGCGCCCGAGGGCGACGACACTCGCAAATGGGGGCCGCCCTTCGTCGAGGGCGCGGGCGAGGAGCATCTCTCGGCCGCCTATTTCCATTCGGCCAATCGCGGCAAGCGCTCGATCACGGCCGATTTCCGCACGCCGGAAGGCCAGGCGCTGGTGCACCGGCTCGCTGCCCATGCCGATGTGGTGATCGAGAACTTCAAGGTCGGCGGCCTCGTCAAATACGGGCTCGACGCCGCCGCGATGCGCAAGGCCCATCCGCGGCTGATCTATTGCTCGGTCACCGGCTTCGGCCAGGACGGCCCCTATGCGCCGCGCGCCGGCTACGACTTCCTGGTCCAGGGCATGGGCGGTCCGATGTCTGTCACCGGCGAGCCGGACGGCGCGCCGATGAAGGCGGGCTATGCCGTCGCCGACATCTATACCGGCCTCTACGCCACGACCGGCATCCTCGCCGCATTGCGCCGGCGCGACCAGACCGGCGAAGGCGCGACGCTCGACATGGCGCTGCTCGACGCGCAGATCGCGGTGCTCGGCAACCAGGCGATGAACTATCTCGTCTCGGGCAAGGCGCCGCAGCGCCTCGGCAACGCCCATCCCAACATCGTGCCCTATGACGTCTTCCCGGTGGCGGACGGGCACATCATCATCGCCACCGGCAATGACGGGCAATGGCGCAAGCTCTGCGAGGTGGTCGGCGATGCCGGCTTCGCGGCCGAACCCGACTATGTCGACAACCGCTCGCGCGTCGCCAACCGGGTTGCCCTGACGGCGCGCCTCAACGCGCTGACCAGCCGCTTTCCGAAGCGCGACCTGCTCGCCAGGCTGGAGGCCGTCGGCGTGCCGGCCGGCCCGATCAACACGATCGACGAGGTCTTCGCCGACCCGCAGGTCAAGGCGCGCGGCGTGCGCGTCGACCTGCCGAACCCGGCAGCCCGGGCCGGCGCGACGCCGACCATCGCCTCGCCGATCGTGCTCGACGGCGTCAGGCAGGTCGCGAGCCGGCCGAGCCCGCGCCTCGGCGAGCATGCGCACGACATCCTGAACGACCCGGCCTGGGGAGGGCCATACAATGGCTGAGCGCACCGGCGGGCAGATCCTCGTCGACCAACTCCTGATCCACGGCGCGACCGACGCCTTCTGCGTGCCGGGCGAGAGCTATCTCGCCGTGCTCGACGCGCTGCACGACGCCGACCTCAAGGTCACGATCTGCCGCGCCGAGGGCGGCGCCGCGATGATGGCGGAGGCCGCCGGCAAATTGACCGGCAGGCCGGGCATCTGTTTCGTGACGCGCGGCCCGGGCGCGACCAACGCCTCGCCCGGCATCCATATCGCGCATCAGGATTCCACGCCGATGATCCTGTTCGTCGGCCAGATCGAGCGCGGCATGCGCGAGCGCGAGGCCTTCCAGGAGCTCGACTATCGCGCCGTCTTCGGCACGATGACCAAATGGGCGACCGAGATCGACGACGCCGCGCGCATCCCAGAGATCATCAGCCGCGCCTTCCATGTCGCGACCGCCGGCCGGCCCGGCCCGGTGGTGATCGCGCTGCCCGAAGACGTGCTGACCGACCTCGCCGACGTCCCGGACGCGCAGCCCTATCAGGTCACCGAGACGCACCCCTCGCTGCTGCAGACGATCGACCTGCAGAAGCGACTCTGGGCGGCGAAGGCGCCGATCGCCATCCTCGGCGGCTCGCGTTGGAACCCGCAGGCGATCGAGCGCTTCCAGCGCTTTGCCGAGCGCTTCGACCTGCCGGTCGCGGTCTCGTTCCGCCGGCAGATGCTGTTTCCGGCCGATCATCCGAACTTCGCCGGCGATCTCGGCATCGGCCCCAATCCGAAGCTGCTGCAGCGGATCAAGGACAGCGACCTCGTGCTGATGGTGGGCGGCCGGCTCTCCGAGATGCCGAGCCAGTCCTACACCCTGTTCGGCATCCCCAATCCGGGCAGGCCGCTGGTGCACGTCCATCCCGACCCGGAAGAGCTCGGCCGCGTCTACCGGCCGGAGCTGGCGATCAACGCCTCGCCCACGGCCTTCTGCGCCGCGCTGGAGACGGTCCACCCACCGCAGTCGGTCCCCTGGTCCGGCGCCGCCGCCGCGGCGCACGACGCCTATCTCGCCTGGACCGAGCAGCCGGCGCCGGTGCCGGGCAAGTTCCACCCCGGCGAGATGGTGACCTGGCTGCGCCGCAATCTCCCACCCGACGCGATCCTGTGCAACGGCGCCGGCAATTACGCGACCTGGGTGCATCGCTTCCATCGCTTCACCAGATTCGCGACGCAGCTCGCGCCGACCTCGGGCTCGATGGGCTATGGCGTGCCGGCGGCGATCGGCGCCAAGCGGCTGTTTCCGGAGCGCACCGTCGTCGCCTTCGCCGGCGATGGCTGCTTCCTGATGAACGGCCAGGATTTCGCGACCGCGGTGCAATACGAACTGCCGGTGATCGTCATCGTCGTCGACAACGGCATGTACGGCACCATCCGCATGCATCAGGAGCGCGAATATCCGGGCCGGGTCTCGGCGACCACGCTGAAGAATCCCGATTTCGCCGCCTATGCGAGGGCCTTCGGCGGCCATGGCGAGCGCGTCGAGACGACCGGGGAGTTCGCGCCTGCCTTCGAGCGGGCGCTGACCAGCGGCAAGCCCGCGATCATCCATTGCCTGCTCGATCCCGAGGCGATCACGCCAGCGAAATCGCTCTCCACCATCCGGGCCGAGGCGCTCGCCGCGAAAGGTTGAACTCGCACCGAACCTTCCCGCCCTAGCCTCGTTTGAGAGGAACGGGCGCCTGATCCCTCGATTGCGGCGCTGACAGCGACAAGCGCGGCGCAGATCGAGCGACGCAGGAAGGGGAGATTCGGCGATGACGCGACGGATGATCCTGGCGACGGGCCTGGCCGCCGGCATCGGGATTGCGATGGCACCGCAGGCCCGGGCCGCCGGCTTCTTCGACGACCTGACGCAGGCGATATTCGGCAGTCCGAGGCCACCCGCCGCGATCGGCGCGCCGGACGGGCCGGCGATCAAGCCGAAGCCGCAGAAGGCACGCCCCGCCAGTCCGAAGCCGGCGGAACCCGCGGTCAAGCTCGACCCGGCGAGCGACGCCTACTGGTATCTGCGCGACCCGACCCTGCGGAAAGGCGACATCGTCGTCACCCGCAGCGGAGTCGTCGTCTTCAACGGTCAGCGTTCGTCGGACCATCTGACCAGCGACTTCGCAGCACTCGAAGACACGAAGCGGCTGCCGAAGGCCCAGCGCGAGACGCTCGAAACGGCGGCTGCCCGCGGGCGGGCCTATTTCACCCCCTCCGCCACGGCCCCTGTCGTTCCGCCCGCGCTGGAGACGAAGGCAGATTTGCGGGCCGCGGCGCAGCCTCAGTAGGTCGCGCGGCCGCCGGACAGGTCGAAGACGGCGCCGGTCGAGAAGCTGCATGTCTCGCTGGCGAGCCAGGCGACCAGTTCGGCGAGCTCGTCGACCGTGCCGAGCCGCTTCAGCGGACTCTTGGCGATCATGGTCGCGACGGTCTCCTCGCTCATTTGCCGCAGCAATTCGGTTTCGATCGCCGCCGGCGCCACCGCGTTGACCAGGACGCCGGTGCCGGCGAGTTCCTTGCCATGGGCCTTGGTCAGCGCGATCACGCCGGCCTTGGCGGCGCTGTAGGCCGAGAGGGTCGGCGTGCCCTCCTTGCCGGCGAGCGAGGCGATGTTGACGATGCGGCCCCGCCCGCGCGGCACCATCGCCGCCGCGACGGCGCGCGAGCAGAGGAAGGTGCCGGTCAGATTGACCGCCTGGACTCTCTGCCATTGCGCCAGCGGCGTCTCGGCCACGGTCGTCGAGGGACCGGTCAGCCCGGCATTGTTGACGAGGATCGCGACAGGTCCGTGCTCGCGCTCGGTGCGCTCGAGCGCGGCGGCGACCTGCGCCTCGTCCGTGACGTCGCAGGCGACGAAGGCGTGGCCGCCACCGCCATCCGCCAGGTCCCACACCACCGGGACGACGCCGTCCCGCGCCAGGCGCTCGCAGACGGCGCGGCCGATGCCCCCGGCGCCGCCGGTGACGACGGCGATCTGCGCTGCGGCTGCCGGGCTCACGCCGCCTTGGCCGAGTCGAGCTTGGCCGCGACGAGCTTGCGCAGGCTGCGCAGGTCCTTGACGAAGCCGCGAATGCCCTCGGCGAGCTTCTCGGTCGCCATCGCGTCCTCGTTCATGGCGAAGCGGAAAGCCTTTTCATCGAGGTCGAGCTTCGCCGGGACCCGGTCGGAAGTCTCCGGCGAGAGCTTGCGCGGCAGCTCGCCGGTCGCGCCGGCGAGTTCATCCAGCAGGCCGGGGCCGATGGTCAGCCGGTCGCAGCCGGCGAGCGCCTCGATCTCGCCGGTATTGCGGAAGGAGGCGCCCATCACCACCGTGTCGATGCCGTGGGCCTTGTAGTAGCTGTAGATCGTCCGCACCGAGACGACGCCCGGATCGGTCTCGGCCGTGTAGGGTCCGCCGCCGGCCTTGACGTGCCAGTCGAGGATGCGGCCGACGAAGGGCGAGATCAGGAACGCCCCGGCATCGGCGGCCGCGACCGCCTGCGGCAGGGCGAAAAGCAGCGTCAGGTTGCAGTCGATGCCTTCCTGCTGCAGCACGCGCGCCGCCTGCAGGCCTTCCCAGGTCGAGGCGATCTTGATGAGGATGCGCTCACGCTCGACGCCGCGCTCCCTGTAGGCGGCGATGATGGCGCGTGCCTTCGCGATGCTGGCGGCGGTGTCGAAGGAGAGATCGGCGTCGACCTCGGTCGAGACCCGGCCGGGCACGATCCTGGCGAGTTCCGCGCCGAAGGTGACGGCGAGCCGGTCGCACACCGCCTCGACCACGCCGGCGCCGCCCTGCCGCCGGCCCCAGGCGATCGCCTCCTCGACCAGCGCGGCATAGGCCGGCGTCTCCACCGCCTTGAGCAGCAGCGTCGGATTGGTGGTGCAGTCGACCGGCTTCAGGCGGCGCACGGCCTCGATGTCGCCGGTATCGGCGACGACGGTGGTCATGGCGCGGAGCTGATCGAGCTTTGAGGCGGTCATCACGTCATCCGTCAGGGTTGTTGCGGCGTTCGCCGCCAATATGAGGGCTGCCAGCCGTCATTGCGAGCTTTTGTGAACCACCCGCTTCGTCATTCCGGACAAGCCGCGAGAGCGGCGCAGCTCCGGAACCCATCGTAGTCGCCCAGAGCCCCATGATGGATGCCGCCGCAGCGCTTCGCTGCGGCCGGAATGACGGCGCAGGTGTAGAGCAAAAGACGTCAGCTCTTCACCGCCCCCGAGGTCAGGCCCGAGACCATGTTGTTGCGGAAGCCGTAATAAATCACCGCCGGCGGGATGGCGTAGATCAGCCCGGCCGTCATCAGCAGGTTCCAGGGCGCGTCGTCGGCCGAGAGGAAGAGGCCGAGGCCGACCGCGAGTGGCAGCGCCTGCTCGCTCGAGAGCAGCAGGAAGGCGTAGAGATATTCGTTCCAGGCGAGGAGCAGCGCGTAGATGCCGATCACCACCATCGAAGGCTTCATCAGCGGCAGGTAGACCAGCCGGAAGAGCTGGAGCGAGGTCGCCCCGTCCATGATCGCGGCCTCGTCGAGCTCCCTGGGCAGCTTGTCCGAGGCCTGCTTCAGCACCCAGATGGCATAGGGCGAGGCCAGCGCCACCATGGCGAGGATCAGCGCCGTGCGGGTGTTGAGCAGCCCGAAGGTGCCCATGGCCTTGTACATGGGAATGGCGAGGAAGGCGGCCGGGATCAGATAGGTCGCCAGGGCGAAGTTCATGATGGTGCGGCCGCCGGGCGCCCGCAGCCGCGAGATGGCGAAGGCGGCGCAGGTCGCGACGAACAGGGTGATCAGCCCGGTCGCGATCGCGATGAGGAAGCTGTTAAACAGCTGCAGCCAGAAATTGTTGAGGTAGTAGTGCTGCTGGTTGAAGACGATCTGGAAGTTCTGCAGCGTCGGCTTGTCGGGCCAGAGCTTGCCGGCCAGCATGGATTCCTGGTTGGAGATCGACAGCACGAAGAGATGGTAGATCGGCAGCAGGGTCCAGATCAGGACCGGAATGGCGATCAGGATGAGCTTGCCCTCGTCGAGAACTCTCTTCATCACTCGGCTCCCTTCGACAGACGCTTCACCATGAACCACACCATGGGCAGGATCAGCGGCATCGCGACGATGATCGAGGCGATGCCGAGGTCGAGATTGTTGTTGCGCATGTAGCGGATGCCGAGCGTCGCCAGCACGTGGTTGAGATCGCCCGGGCCGCCGCCGGTGAGCAGGTAGACACTGTTGAAGTCGCCGAGTGTCCAGATCATCGAGAGCAGGGTCGAGGTGACGTAGAGCGTCGCCAGCGAGGGCCAGGTGATGAAGCGGAACTGCTGCCATTTGTTGGCGCCGTCGACGCTGGCGGCCTCGTAGAGATCCTGCGCAATGGCGAGCCGGCCGGTGACGAGGATCAGGGTCCAGAACGGCAGCGACTTCCAGATATGGACGAAGATCGAGCAGATGAAGGCGAGCGTCGGATCGGTCAGCCAGCCCGGCCCTTCCATGATGCCGAACCATTGGAAGAGCTGCGAATTGACCATGCCGGTCTCGGGGTTGAGCATCACCCGGAAGGACAGGATGGTCGGGATCGACGGCACCGCCCAGGGCAGGATGAACAGCACCAGGACGATGCGCACCCAGGCCCGCTGCGCCACGAAGAAGCCCGACAGGAACAGCGCGATCAGGAACTTCAGGTTCACCGCGACGAAGAGGAAGATGACGGTGTTGACTACCGTCCGGAAGAAGATCGGGTCGGTGAAGAGAGCCCGGTAGGACTGCCAGTTCAGGCCGATCCAGAGCCCGTAGGCGACGGGATAGACCACCATCACCGCGAAGACGAGGATATAGGGCGCGAGCATGACCACGCCCCAGAAGGCGCGATCGCGCGCCTGTCCGGATGTCGTCGCGCTCGCGGGCGGCGCCGGGGCTGCCATCGTTGCGGCGGTCATCTTCTTGTCTCCCTCAGAGAATGCCCGCCCGGGGGCGAGCGGCGCGTATTCGGCGCCGTCGCCTTCCACCGGTCGAGACAGGCCGGCATCCCGCGGCGCCGGGCGCCGCGGGATGCCGTCTTCAGTCGGTCGAAGCCGCCGGTCTCAGCCGGCGATCTGCTTGATGCGGACGATCATCTCGTCGACCGCCTGCTCGGGCGCGACCTTGTCGACCAGCACACGGTTGACGGCCTTGGCCCAGACGTTTTCGGCGTTCACGGCCGTGAACTTGTAGTTATAGACGAACTGGAACGGGATCGTGCCCGAGCTGAACTGCTTGTAGACCAGCGCGCGGTGCGGATCCTTGCCATCCGTCCAGAACGGGCTGGCGAGGCCGGACTTCGTCGTCGGCAGCCAGCGCCCGAGCGAGCCCTCGACGAAGGGTCGCAGGTTCTCGTCCTTCATCATGAAGGCCATGAACTCCTTGCCGCGCTTCTTGTTCTTGCCGTCGGCGAAGACGACCGCGGTCTTCACCGCCGCCAGGTTCGGCAGCGGCTTGCCGTCGGGCTTGTCCGGGAACTGGGTGGTGCGGATGTTGTCGAGATAGTTCTTCTTCGCCTGCTCGCGCTGCTCCGGTGTCAGCGCCTGGTTGTTCATGTCGTCGAGATGCTTGGAGGCGATCGAGATGGTCGCGTTGTGCGTCATCGCGATGGTGCGGTTGTGGAAGGCGACGTTGTTGTCCGGGTCGAGCCAGTTGACCGAGGAGGGCGGCGTGCAGCCGCGCGAGGAGATGCTGGCGTAGTCCTTCACCGCCGCGACCATCGCCGCCTTGTTCTTGGGGTCGTCGAGCACGATCTTGCCGCTCTCGTCGACGACCTTGGCGTCATGCGCGTTGGCGAAGGTCAGGAAGCTGTAGAAGGTGTCGGAGGCGGCGACGCCGAGCGGATGGCCGACCGCATAGATCCGCTTGCCCTTAGCGCGCAGCCCGCCCTGGACCTTGTCGCACCAGAAGTCCCAGTAGCCGTTCCAGCTCTTCGGGATGTCGCTCTCCTTGAAGCCGGCCTCCTCCAGCATGTCCTTCCAGTAGGTGATGTGCATCATCTGCTGCTGGACCGGGAAGGCGTAGTAGGACTTCTTCTTCGTCTTGTCGTTCATCAGATAGGTGGTGACGAGCGCGTCCGGCAGGATGTCGCCCTTCAGCGGCTCGATCACGTCGGTGACGTCCTCGAGCTTGCCCTCGAAAGCCCACTGGCCGGTGGTGCGGAAATCATAGGTGGTGCAGAAGCCGACATCCGGCGGCGTCCCGGCCTGAACGGCGCCGACCGATTTGGTGACGCAGTCCTCGGTCGAGTAGAGGGAGAGGTCGACCTTGACGCCGGTCGCCTTCTGGAATTTGTCGACGACGGCGAGCAGCGCATCGTCCTCGCCCTTGTAGAAGCCCTTGGTGAACCAGACCGTCACCGTCTCCTGGGCGAGCGCCGCTCCCGACCAGCCGGCCGCGATCGCGGCCAAGGCTGCGCCGGCAGCCAGAGAACGCACCGATTTCATGGAAACCTCCCATTTAAAACGTTTAGATTGAGCTTTTTTACCCCGCTCTTCATAAACCCTAGCCGAAAAGGACTGCAACAAACAAGCGCGGGCGATGGGTGAATTTCGTGCACGGCTCCCAGGCGGCCGCTGTCGCAGGACCTCGGCGGCGCATGCGAATCGGCTTTGACGGCGCCGCCCCGCCGCGTCAAAGAGGGGCTGTCATGGATGTGTCATCGGCGCAGCTTACCCGGCACGCAGGTTTCATGTCCCCGACGTCGACGCGGCCCAGCCGGCCTCGCGGCGGACCAACCGGAGTTTCTCATGCGCGCCCTCGCAGTCACCGCCGCTCTCGCGCTCGGCCTGGCCCTGCCGGCGATCGACGCCGCCGGCGCCGTCGAAGGCAAGCTCGTGCTCTACACCAGCCAGCCCAACACCGACGCGCAGCAGACGATCGACGCCTTCAAGGCGAAGCACCCGAAGGTCGAGATCAGCTTCGTGCGCGACGGCACGCCGCGCGTGATGGCCAAGCTCCGGGCGGAGATCGAAGCGGGCGCCCCGCAGGCCGACGTGCTGCTGATCGCCGACGCCGTGACCATGGAAGGGCTGAAGAAGGAAGGTCGCCTCCTGGCCCACGAGAAGGCCGACATCTCGGCCTTTCCGGCCGGCGTGCACGATCCGGCGAAGATGTGGTTCGCCACCAAGCTGATCACCACCGGCATCGTCTACAACACCAGGGCGACGCTGAAGCCGCAGAGCTGGCTCGACCTCGCCAAGCCCGAGGTCAGGAATCAACTCGCGATGCCGAGCCCGCTGAATTCGGGCGCGGCGATGATCCACACGATCACGCTGACCGGAAACCTGCCGGGCGGCTGGGGCTTCTACGAGGAGCTGAAGAAGAACGGCACGCTCGCCGCCGGCGCCAATGGCGACATCCTGCGCCAGGTCGCCACCGGCGAGAAGCTCTACGGCATGATCGTCGACTTCATGCCGATCCGCGAGAAGGCCAAGGGCGCGCCGGTCGAGTTCGTCTTTCCGGCCGAGGGCGTCTCGGCGGTGAGCGAGCCGGTCGCGATCCTGAAAGGCACGAAGAACCCCGAGGCCGCCAAGGCCTTCGTCGACTTCCTGATCTCGAGGGACGGGCAGGAACTCGCACTGAAGCAGGGCTATGTCTCGGCCCATCCGGATGTCGCGCTGCCGGCCGGCTACCCGGCGCGCGGCGCGATCAAGCTGATGCCGTTCGACGCAGCCAAGGCGCTCGCCGACGAGCCGGCGGCGCGCAAGCGCTTCAGCGCGATCTTCGAAGGCTGACGTCAGGCGGCGAGGCCCGGGCACCGACGCGATGACGCTCGCCGCATCCGCAGAGCACCGGCAGGTCGGCTTCCGGCCGGCGCTGCCCGGCCTGACCTTGCCGACGGGGCTCACCCTGCCGGTCCTCGTGCTGCTCTGCGCGAGCCTGTTCGGCGCCCTGCCCTTCCTGCGGCTGCTCGCCGCCGCCTTCGCACCCGGCTGGCGCTTCGCCCCCGAGAGCGCCCTGGCCGAGATCACCAGCCGCGCGGCGGTCACGGCGACGCTACACACCCTCGAGACGGCCGGGCTCTCGGCGCTCGCCGCGCTGCTGATCGGCGGATCGGCGGCGATCCTGCTCGCCGTCACCGACCTGCGCGGCAAGCGGCCGCTCGCCTTCGCGCTGGTGTTCTCGATGATGATCGCGCCGCAGGTGGCGGCGCTCGCCTTCCTCAGCCTGTTCGCGCCGAACTCGGCCCTGCTCGGCATGCTCGGGCTCGCGCCGGCCCCCGGGACGCCCAACCCGCTGCTCGGGCGCGGCGGCATCGTCCTGGTGATGGCCCTGCACCACGCACCGCTGGTCGCGATCACGCTCTGGACCGGCCTGCGCAGCGTGCCGCACGCGCTGGTCGAGGCGGCGCAGATGGAGGGGGCGGCACCGTCGTCCATCGTCGGGCGCATCCTGCTGCCGCTGCTGCGGCCGCAGATCATCGCCGCGGCCCTGCTCGCCTTCGTCGCCGGCATCGGCAATTTCGGCATTCCCGCCCTGCTCGGCCTGCCGGTGAACTATCTCACCCTGCCGACGCTGATCTATCGCCGGCTGTCGAGCTTCGGCCCGGCCGGCCTGCCCGATGCGGCCGCGCTCTCGCTGCTGGTCGCGCTCGTCGCCAGCCTCGGCATCGCGGCCGGGCTCCTCGCGACACGGCGCAGCGGCGGCAAGGTCGAGATCGAGCGGCCGCTGCAGCCGTTCTGGCAGCTCGGCCGTGCTCGTGCCCCCGTCGCCGCGGGTCTTTGGCTGCTGATCGCGCTCAAGCTCGGCCTGCCGCTCCTGGCGCTGATCGGCGAGGCCCTGACGCCGGCTCTCGGCGTGGCGCTGAGCTGGCAGAGCCTCACCCTCGACAAGTTCGCCGAGGTTCTGCTGCGCCAGGATGTGACGGTGCGCGCCTTCCGCAACTCCTTCCTCTTCGCCGGCTCGGCCGCGGTGCTGCTGGCGCTGATCTCCATCGCGTTCGCCTATGGGCTCGAGCGCCGGATGGGCAGGCTGCGGCGCGTCGTCGAGATCGTGATCGAACTGCCCTACGCGCTGCCCGGCGTCGTCCTCGCCATCGCCTGCATCCTGATGTTCCTGAAGCCGCTACCGCTGATCGGCGTGAGCATCTACGCGACGCCGTTCATCATCCTCTTCGCCTATGTCGCCCGCTTCCTGCCGCTGGCGCTGAAGGCCCCGGTCGCGGCGATGGCGCAGATCGAGGCGCATCACGAGGAGGCGGCCAAGCTCGACGGGGTCAGCCTCTGGCAGATGCTGCGCTTCATCGTCGCGCCGATCCTGGCGCCCGCCGCCATGGTCAGCGGGCTGATGGTCTTCCTCGTCGCCTTCAACGAACTCACGGTTTCGGCCCTGCTCTGGTCCTCGGGCACGGAGACGCTCGGCGTCGTGCTGTTCAGCCTGAAGGAGGCCGGGCTCGCCGGCGAGGCCGCGGCGGTCGCCGTCAGCGCCTGCGCGGTCATCCTCGTCGTCATGCTCGGGATCGATGCGCTGGGCCGTAAGCTGCCGGCCAATATCCTGCCCTGGCGCATCTGAACGCATCGTCGCGGCGCGAGCAGCCCAGCCGCGGCGTTCTAGAGACCGCTTTACCGATCAGATTGATCCAACCTGACCGGATCCGGCTCTAAGCAGGCATGGTTAAGCTCAATTTAACGTTACGGCAGGATGGTTGCCACATTGAGTTCGCCCCTCGACCGCGAGGCAGGACTCGAAACCAGCCGCACGCCCCGCCGGCGCCGATCAGGGACTTGTGAGCCCAATGGCCTTTCGTGCAATCGACCGCCGCCAGAGCGAGCCTGTTTCCGAGCCGCAGAAGATCCTCGTCGTCGAGGATTCGCGGACCTATGCACTAGCCCTGTCGCGCCGCCTCGAAGCCGAGATTCGCCTGCCCATCGTCGTCTGCCAGTCGCTCAACGAGTTGCACGAGGTCGTCACCGAGGATCGCGCCGCCTTCACCATGGCGGTCGTCGACCTGAACCTGCCCGACGCCCCGCGCGGCGAGGCGATCGACTTCACCATCCAGCGCCACATCCCGACCATCGTCCATACGGCCAGTTTCGATATGGAGACGCGCAACCGCATCATGGAGCGCGACGTCATCGACTATGTGCCGAAAGACAGCGCCTTCGCGCTCGAAACGGTGGTCGGAACGGTCAAGCGCGCCCTGGCCAACCGGCTGACGCGCATTCTCGTCGTCGACGACACCGCAGCGACCCGAAAGCTGCTGGCCCATATGCTGAAGGTGCAGCAATACAGGGTGATCGAAGCGGATTCCGGGGCCGAGGCGCTGTCGCAGCTGCAGGCGGATCCCGCCATCCGTCTGGTGGTGAGCGATTACTACATGCCGGATATCGACGGATACGAGCTGACGCGCCGGATCCGCCGACAGTTCGCCTCCGACCGGCTGCGCCTGATCGGCATCTCGTCGTCGAGCGACCGCATGGTCTCGGTCGGCTTCCTCAAGGCCGGGGCGAACGACTTCATCTCGATGCCGTTCATTCCGGAAGAGCTGCAATGCCGGATCGCGAGCAATGTCGAGACGCTGGAGCAGATCGAGCAGCTTCACAGTCTCGCCGCCCGCGACGCGCTGACGGGCCTGTTCAACCGGCGCCATTTCTTCGAGCATGCCGGCAAGCTGATCGAGGAAGCCCAGGCCAAGAACCTGAAGAGCGCCGTCGCGATCCTCGACATCGACGACTTCAAGCAGCTGAACGACAGCTACGGCCACGATTTCGGCGACCAGGCCCTAGCCAAGGTGGCGCGCTACCTGGCCCAGTCGGTCGAGGGAAGCGGCCATCTGCTCGCCAGGATCGGCGGCGAGGAATTCGCCATCCTGTTCCCGGGCCTGAACGCCAAGGCCGCGCTGCGCCTCAGCGATCATATTCGGCTCGACATCTCGCATGAGACATTGCTGGTCGAGGATCGGCCGGTCACGCTGACGGTTTCGATCGGCGTCGCCGAGATCGACGGGACCGGCAAGCTCGACCAGCATCTCATCGCGGCCGACCGCGCGCTCTATGCGGCCAAGCACAACGGGCGCAACTGCGTGCACGTGGCCTCGTAAGGCCGTCGCCGCCGTCAATCGGCCGCCACGACCGCCCGACCCGCCCCCGCCATCGCCTCGCCCATCAGCAGGGCACGATTGGCCTTCGACTCGCGCACGATGAAGTCGACGACGGCGCGCACCCGGGCGACGTCCTTGAGATCGGCGTGGACGAGCAGCCAGAAGGAGCGGGTGATCGAGACGCTCTCGGCCAGGACCGGAACGAGCCGCGGCTCGTCGACGGCCATGAAATGATGGATCACGCCGATCCCGGCGCCCGCGGCCACGGCGTTCATCTGCGCCAGCACGCTCGAGCTCTGGATCTGCGCCCGCAGACCCTTGGCGACCTCGTCGAGATAGTCGAGCTCGGGGGTGAAGATCAGATCGTCGATATAGCCGACGATGCGGTGGGCGAAGAGATCCTCCGCCGCCGCGATCGGCGGCATCGCGTCGAGATAGTCCTGCGAAGCGTAAAGACCGAGCCGGTAGTCGCAGAGCTTGCGGGCGACGACCTTGCCCTCCTTCGGCGGGGCGAGCGTGATCGCGACGTCGGCCTCGCGCTTCGACAGCGAGAGCAGGCGCGGCATGGCGATGAGCTGGAGCTCCAGCCCCGGATAGGCCTTGGCGAAGCCGGCGAAGCGCGGGGCCAGGAAGGTCGAGCCGAAACCGTCCGGCGCGCCGATCCGGACGGTGCCCGACAGCGCCATGTCGGCGCCGCCGATCTCGCTCTGGATGGCGAGGGCCTCGGTCTCCATGCTCTCGGCCTTGGCGAGGAGCTGCTCGCCATGGCCGGTCAGCGCATAGCCCTGCGGGCGGCGCTCGAACAGCTTGGCCTTGAGCGATTCCTCCAGCGAGGTGATGCGGCGCGAGACCGTGGCGTGATCCGCCCCCAACCGGCGCGCTGCGGCCGTGAGACGGCCCGAACGGGCGACGGCGAGGAAGAAGCGCAGATCGTCCCAGTCGAACCGTTCCACGGCGCTCCTCCCATATCTGTGTTTTCGCACGACCTTGGCCGATAACCGCCTATAGCCGTGCGCAAACGATAATGATAGGGGTAGGGCCAATCCGCGGCACACGACTTTAGGGGAGGACGCCATGCGTCAGATCGGTCACTTCATCGGCGGCAAGCACGTCGCCGGCACCTCCGGCCGCACGGCCGACGTCTATCAGCCGATGGACGGCTCGGTGATCGCGAAGGTGGCGCTCGCCTCGCAGAAGGAGCTGCGCGCCGCGGTCGAGAACGCGCTCGAAGCCCAGCCGAAATGGGCAGCGGTCAACCCGCAGCGCCGCGCCCGCGTGCTGATGAAGTTCCTCGACCTGATCGCGCAGAACAACGACGAGCTCGCCGAACTGCTCGCCCGCGAGCACGGCAAGACCATCCCCGACGCCAAGGGCGACATCCAGCGCGGCGTCGAGGTCGTCGAATTCTCGCTCGGCGTGCCCAATCTGATGAAGGGCGAGTTCACCGACGGCGCCGGCCCGGGCATCGACATCTATTCGCTGCGCCAGCCGCTCGGCGTCGTCGCCGGCATCACCCCGTTCAACTTCCCGGCGATGATCCCGCTGTGGAAGCTCGGCCCCGCCATCGCCTGCGGCAACGCCTTCATCCTGAAGCCGTCGGAGCGCGATCCCGGCGTGCCGATGCGCCTCGCCGAGCTGTTCATCGAGGCCGGCGGCCCTCCCGGCATCCTCAACGTCGTCAACGGCGACAAGGAAGCGGTCGACGCCATCCTCGACGACCACGACATCAAGGCGGTCGGCTTCGTCGGCTCGACCCCGATCGCCGAGTACATCTACGCCCGCGGCTGCGCGGCGGGTAAGCGCGTGCAGTGCTTCGGCGGCGCCAAGAACCACATGATCATCATGCCCGACGCCGACATGGACCAGGCCGTCGACGCGCTGATCGGCGCCGGCTACGGCTCGGCCGGCGAGCGCTGCATGGCGATCTCGGTCGCGGTCCCGGTCGGCAAGGCCACCGCCGACGAGCTGGTGAAGCGGCTCATCCCGCGCGTCGAAAGCCTGAAGATCGGCCCCTCGACCGACGCCAGCGCCGATTACGGACCGGTCGTCACCAAGGCGGCGATGGAGAAGATCAAGAACTATGTCGACATCGGCGTCCAGGAAGGCGCCAAGCTCGTGGTCGACGGCCGCGACTTCAGGATGCAGGGCTACGAGAACGGCTTCTATGTCGGCGGCTGCCTGTTCGACCACGTCACGCCGGAGATGCGCATCTACAAGGAGGAAATCTTCGGGCCGGTCCTCTCGGTGCTGCGCGCCGACAGCTACGACCAGGCGCTGAAGCTGACCAACGACCACGAATACGGCAACGGCACCGCGATCTTCACCCGCGATGGCGACGCGGCGCGCGACTTCGCCTCCAAGGTCCAGGTCGGCATGGTCGGTATCAACGTGCCGATCCCGGTGCCGCTGGCCTACTACACCTTCGGCGGCTGGAAGCGTTCCTCCTTCGGCGATCTCAACCAGCACGGCCCGGATTCGATCCGCTTCTACACCAAGACCAAGACGGTGACGGCGCGCTGGCCCTCGGGCATCAAGGACGGCGCCAGCTTCGTCATCCCGACCATGGGTTGAGCCGACAGCGAAGGAGATCGGATCGTGTTCTCCCTCACCGAAGACCAGATCGCGATCCGCGACATGGCCCAGGGTTTCGCTGCCGAGACCCTGGCGCCTCACGCCGTGCGCTGGGACGAGGAGAAGCATTTCCCGGTCGAGGAGATGCGGCACGCCGCCGCGCTCGGCATGGGCGGGGTCTATATCGCCGAGGATGTCGGCGGCTCCGGCCTGACCCGGCTCGACGCGGCGCTGATCTTCGAGGCGCTCTCGACCGGCTGTCCGACGGTCGCGGCCTATATCTCGATCCACAACATGTGCGCCTGGATGATCGACCGCTACGGGTCGCAGGAGCAGCGGCAGACCTACCTGCCGAAGCTCTGCACCATGGAGCATCTGGCGAGCTATTGCCTGACCGAGCCCGGCGCCGGCTCGGACGCCGCGGCGCTGAAGACGAAAGCCGTGCGCGACGGCGATCATTACGTGCTCGACGGCCAGAAGCAGTTCATCTCCGGCGCCGGGGTCTCGGACATCTATGTCGTGATGGTCCGCACCGGCGAGGCCGGCCCGTCCGGCATCTCGACCATCGTCGTCGAGAAGGGCACGCCCGGCCTCTCCTTCGGCGCCAACGAGAAGAAGATGGGCTGGAACGCCCAGCCGACGCGCGCGGTGATCTTCGAGAACTGCCGCGTCCCGGTCGCCAACCGGATCGGCCCGGAAGGCATCGGCTTCAAGATCGCCATGGCCGGGCTCGATGGCGGGCGGCTCAATATCGGCGCCTGCTCGATCGGCGGGGCGCAGGGCGCGCTCGACAAGGCGCTGGCCTACGCCCAGGAGCGCAAGGCGTTCGGTTCCCGCATCGCCGATTTCCAGGCGCTGCAGTTCAAGCTTGCCGACATGGCGATCGAACTGGAGGCGGCCCGCACCTTCCTCTGGCGCGCCGCCGCGGCGCTCGACGCGAAGGCGCCGGATGCGAGCAAGCTCTGCGCCATGGCCAAGCGCGTCGCCACCGACACCGGTTTCGAGGTCGCCAACCAGGCGCTTCAGATCCATGGCGGCTATGGCTATCTCGCCGATTACGGCATCGAGAAGATCGTCCGCGATCTCCGGGTGCACCAGATCCTGGAAGGGACCAACGAGGTGATGCGGATGATCGTGGCGCGCTCGCTGGTCGGGCGGGCGAAGGGGAATTGAGGCTAAGACGTCATTCTCGGGCGAAGCGAAGCGCAGACCCGAGAATCTCCTGAGAGAGATGCTCGGGTCTGCGCCCGAGCATGACGCGAACGATAGTGGGAAGGACACGACCATGAGCACCATCGCCTTCATCGGCCTCGGCAATATGGGCGGGCCGATGGCCGGCAACCTGGTCAAGGCCGGGCACAAGGTCTCCGCCTTCGACCTCGTCCAGGCCTCGAAGGACGCCGCGGCGGCACTCGGAGTCGGCATCGCCGGCTCGGCGAAGGAGGCCGTCGCCGAGGCCGAGATCGTCGTCACCATGCTGCCGGCCGGCAAGCATGTGCTGGGGGTCTGGGCCGACATCCTGCCGGCGGTGAAGCCGGGCACGCTGCTGATCGATTCCTCGACCATCGATGTCGAGAGCGCCCGCAAGGCGCATGCGCTGGCGGCCGAGCGCGGCTGCCTCTCGCTCGACGCGCCGGTCTCGGGCGGCGTCGGCGGCGCCCAGGGCGCGACCCTGACCTTCATGGTCGGCGGCGGGGCGGACGCCTTCGAGCGCGGCCAGCCGATCCTCTCGGCCATGGGCAAGAAGGTCGTGCATTGCGGCGATGCCGGCAACGGCCAGGCGGCGAAGATCTGCAACAACATGATCCTCGGCATCTCGATGATCGGGGTCTCCGAGGCCTTCGTGCTGGCCGAGAAGCTGGGGCTGTCGCATCAGGCTCTGTTCGACGTCGCCTCGACCTCCTCGGGCCAGTGCTGGTCGCTGACGACCTATTGCCCGGTGCCGGGACCCGTGCCGACCTCGCCGGCCAACAACGACTACAAGCCCGGCTTCGCCTCGGCGCTGATGCTGAAGGACCTCAAGCTCGCCCAGGAGGCGGCGCAGGCGGCCGGCGCCTCGACGCCGCTCGGCGCCGCGGCGGCGCAGGTCTACGGGCTGCACAACGCCTGGGGCGAAGGCGGCACCGACTTCTCCGGCATCATCCAGCTGCTGCGCGGACGCGGGAACGGCTGAGCGCGGCGTCCGGCGGCCGACGAACGTTCGCATACGTATAATTCTGCTTTCGACCCCGTTCCGGTCGAACCGAAAGCGGAGTAGGACGGAGGCATGAACGACGCCTCCCGCCGCAAAGAACGCTCAGCCCAGACCGGATTCGCCACCAGCCCGCTCGACCGCCGCGCCGACCTGCGCGACCGGCCGGACGAGGTCGCCGAACTGCGCGCGCGCAGCGATGCCCGCTTCACCGTCGTCGCCGGCGAGACGCCGATCCTGTTGCGGACCGGCGCCGAGACCCAGAGCGTCTGGTTCGACGAAAGCGGCGCCGACGGGCTCGGCGACGCGCTGGAGGAGGTCTTCCTCGGGGTCGCCCCGGACGGGGCGCCGCGCTTCGGCCGGCTGATCGACCGCGACTTGCTGGACGGCCTGCGCGATCAGGCCGTGCTCGTGGTCAGCGACCTGCGCAGCGTGGCCCTCAAGCGGCTGGTGCCGAACGAGGAGCTCGGGCCGCTCGGCGAGGCCAAGGCCCTGCTCGACTGGCATGCGCGCCATCGCTGCTGCGCCCAGTGCGGCGCGCCGACCAGTCTCGCCTCGGCCGGCTGGAAGCGGCAATGCGAAGCCTGCGGCGCCCAGCATTTCCCGCGCACCGACCCGGTCGTAATCATGCTGGCGGTGCGCGGCGACAACTGCCTGCTGGCGCGCCAGGCCCGCTTCGCGCCCGGCATGTATTCCTGCATCGCCGGCTTCGTCGAGCCGGGCGAGACCTTTGAGGACGCGGTGCGCCGCGAGACCTGGGAAGAAGCCGGCCTGAGGACCGGCACGGTGCGCTACCTCGCCTCGCAGCCCTGGCCCTTCCCCGGCTCGCTGATGATCGGCTGCCTCGCCGAGGCGCTGAACGACGACATCGTCCTCGATGGCACCGAGCTCGAGGCCGGTCGCTGGTTCAGCCGCGAAGAGGCGCTGCAGATGCTGGAGGGCAAGCACCCCGACAACCTGTTCTGCCCGCCGCATATGGCGATCGCCAACACCATCCTGAAGGCCTGGGCGGTGGACGGCGAGGAGCCCTGATCCTTCGGCGCCGCGTCATTCTCGGGCGGAGCGAAGCGGAGACCCGACAAGCTCCTGACGAGAAAGCGCCGGCTGGCACTTCCTCCGGCCCGAGATGCTCGGTCGAGCCCGAGCATGATGCAAGTACCTACTCCCCCGGCTCCGGGAAGCTCTCGCGGAACTCGCTCGCCGGGTAGACGCCGAGAATCTTCATCTCCTTGGAGAAGAAGGCGAGCTCGTCGAGCGCGCGCTTCAGCGCCGGATCGTCGGGATGGCCCTCGACGTCGCTGTAGAACATCGTCGCCGAGAAAAGGCCGTCGACCATGTAGCTCTCGAGCTTGGTCATGTTGATGCCGTTGGTGGCGAAGCCGCCGAGCGCCTTGTACAGCGCCGCCGGCAGGTTCCGGACCTGGAAGATCAGCGTCGTCACCGTCTTGCCGGCGCCCTGGCGGGCGAATTCGGGATATTTCGAGAGCACGACGAAGCGCGTGGTGTTGTGCTTCTCGTCCTCGATGTCCTCCATCAGAATCTTGAGGCCGTAGACCTCGGCGGCGATGTGCGGGGCGATGGCGGCCCGGGTCGGGTCGCCGGCCTCGGCCACCTGCCGGGCCGAGCCGGCGGTGTCGGCCGCGACCTCGGCCTTGAGGCCGAGCTTGCGGATGATTTTGCGGCACTGGCCGAGCGCATGGATGTGGCTCTGCACGGTCTTCAGCGTCGCCAGGGTCGCGCCCTCGACCGCCATCAGATGGAAGCGGATCGGCAGGAAGTGCTCGCCGATGATGTGCAGGCCGGAGCGCGGCAGGAGATGGTGGATGTCGGCGACGCGTCCGGCGATCGAGTTGTCGATCGGAATCATGCCGTAGCGGGCGGTGCCGTCCGAGACAGCGGCGAGCGCGTCCTCGAAGGTCCGGCACGGCAGGAGCTCGCAATCCGGGAAGACCTGCAAAGCGGCCTGCGAGGAGAAGGCTCCGGGCTCGCCCTGATAGGAAACGACGACTGGCATTGGCGGACTTTCAGGCTCAGGGCACGCGCCGGTCAGATCGCGGCAATCTGACGGGTCACGCGTTCTCTATCATAAGTTCGGAGACGTATTCACCGATCAGGCGCGGGAGGTCAGGAAGGCGCGGGCGCGGTCCAGATCGGGCGGCGTGTCGACGCCGCGCGGGACGTGATCGATGATCATCGCATCGATGCGCATGCCGTCCTCGAGCGCCCGCAGTTGCTCCAGCTTCTCGCGAAGCTCGAGCGGCGATTGCGGCAGCGCGACGAAGCGGTCGAGCGCCCGGCGGCGATAGGCGTAGAGACCGACATGGTGATAGAGCGGGCCGTCGCCGTAAGGCGCCGTCGCCCTGGTGAAATAGAGTGCCCGCATCCGGCCCGGCGAAACCTCGCTGCCGATCAGCTTGACGACGCTCGGCGCGCTCTTCTCCTCGTCGTCGGTGATCTCGCCGGCGAGGGTCGCGATGTCGACCGCCGGGTCGGCCAGGGGCTCGATCGCGGCGGCGATCGCAGCCGGAGCCAAGGTCGGGAAATCGCCCTGGACGTTGACGATGATGTCGTGCCGCCCCTCCGGGTCGACGATGTCGGCGGCTTCCTTGATCCGGTCGGAGCCGGTCTGGTGCGCGGGGCTGGTCATCACCGCGCGGCCGCCGGCCTGCTCGACCGCCGCGAGGATGCGCTCGTCGTCGGTAGCGACGATGACCTCGCCGATGCGCGCCTCGATGGCGCGGCGCCAGACCCGGACGATCATCGGCTCGCCCAGAATGTCGGCCAGCGGCTTGCCCGGCAGGCGCGTCGCCTGCATGCGGGCCGGGATCAGGATCAGCGGATTGGGCATTGGCTGGGGAAAGCTCGCAAGGCGGCAAAAGGTCTCAAAGCGGTGCGTGCTTATACGAGTTGCAATGCAGCGCGCAAAGCGGTTAAGCAGCGCAGACGTGCCGGCCTCCGCAAGGGGCCGGCCGCAGCGCTGTCTTGCTTCGCCGACGGGCGGGCCGGGGGTTGTTAGAGACGATGAATATCGAACTGAACAAGATCGCTGGCGCAGGTCTTTCGACGCTGCTCGTCGTGATGAGCCTGAACATGATCTCGGGCATCGTCTTCGCCCCGAAGAAGCCGGCCGTGCCGGGCTTCGATCTGCCGAGCCTCGAGCCGGCCGCGGCGAGCGGCGGGGCCGCCCCCGCAGCGGCGGCCGAAGAGCCGATCGCGGTGCGCCTCGCCAAGGCCGATCCGGCGCGCGGCGAGAAGGCGGTTGGCGCCTGCAAGGCTTGCCATACCTTCGAGAAGGGCGGCGCCAACAAGGTCGGCCCGCATCTCTACGGCGTCTACGAGCGCAACAAGGCCTCGGTCGAAGGCTTCGGCTATTCCGCGGCGATGAAGGGCAAGGCCTCCGAGACCTGGACGGCGGAGAACCTCGATCAGTTCCTCAAGAATCCGAAGGCCTACGTCCCCGGCACGACGATGGCCTTCGCCGGCCTCGGCAAGCCCGACCAGCGCGCCGACGTCGTCGCCTATCTGAATTCGCTGGCCGAGGCGCCGAAGCCGCTGCCGAAGCCCTGATCCGGCGGCGTCTTTCGCACCGATGTGACCGCAGAGCCGGGCCGAAAGCCCGGCTTTTGCTTGTCCGCGCCATGCAATTGCCGTCACCATCGCGATGAATGCCGGTTGCTCTGGCTTTGGCCGGTGGCGACGACATAATCGAACAGCGAATCGCAAGGGGTTACGCATGGCGATCCGGATCACCCGCCGCAAGTTGCTGAAAGCCGGCGGCGCGCTCGCGGGTGCGGCCGCGCTGCCAGGCGCGCCCGCGCTGGCGCAGGAGGCAGAGGTCCACGGCCTCTCGACCTTCGGCGAGCTGGCGCTGCCGCCGGACTTCGCGCATTTCGCCTATGTCAATCCGAAGGCGCCGAAGGGCGGCTCGATCACCATCCAGATCAAGCGCGCCGGCGGCAATCAGAGCTTCGACACCTTCAACACCCTCAACACCTTCGTGCTGCACGGCGACGGCGCAGCCGGGATGGACGCCTGCTTCGACAGCCTGATGGCCGGCTCGGCCGACGAGCCCGGCTCGCTCTACGGCCTGCTGGCCAGAAGCGTCTCCGTCTCCACCGACAAGCTGACCTACCGCTTCCGCATGCGGCCGGAGGCGACGTTCCACGACGGTTCGCGCGTCACCGCCGGCGACGCCGCCTTCTCGTTCAACCTGCTCAAGACGAAGGGCCACCCGACCTATCGGCTGATCCTCGCCCAGCTGGCATCGGCCGTCGCCGAGAGCGACGATCTCCTCGTGGTCAAGCTCTCGCCCAAGCGCGACCGCGACCTGCATCTCGTCGTCGCCGGCCTGCCGGTCTTCTCCGAGAAATACTGGTCGACCCGCAATTTCGAGGCCTCGACGCTGGAGCCGCCGCTCGGCTCTGGCGCCTACAAGGTCGGCCGCTTCGAGCAGGGCCGCTTCATCGAGTTCGACCGGGTGCCCGACTATTGGGCCAGGGATCTGCCCGTGAATGTCGGCCAGAACAATTTCGACCGCGTCCGCTGGGAGTATTTCCGCGACCGGCAGGTGGCGTTCGAAGCGTTCAAGAGCGGCGTCATCACCTTCCAGGAGGAGTTCACCTCGCGGATCTGGGCTACCGGCTACGATTTCCCGGCGCTCAAGGAAGGCAAGGTCAAGAAGGAGGCCCTGCCGAGGACCGAGCCGATCGGCTCGCAGGGCTGGATCTTCAACCTGCGCCGCGAGAAATTCGCCGATCCGCGCATCCGCGAGGCGCTCGGCCTCGCCTTCGATTTCGAATGGACCAACAAGAACATCATGTTCGGCTCCTATTCGCGGGTCACCTCCTATTTCGAGAATTCGGATTCGAAGGCGGTCGGGCGGCCCTCGCCGGAGGAGCTGAAGCTGCTCGAGCCGTTCCGCGGCCAGGTTCCGGAGGAGGTGTTCGGGGAGCCCTGGCTGCCGCCGGTCTCGGACGGCTCGGGCAGCGACCGCGCCCTGCTGCGCCGGGCCGACGAGATGCTGCGTGCCGCCGGCTGCAAGCGCGAGAACAATGTGCTGAAGCTGCCGAACGGCCAGCCTTTCGAGATCGAGTTCCTCGATTCGACGCCGTCGCTGCAGCCGCACACCCAGCCCTTCCAGGCCAATCTCAAGCGGCTCGGCATCAACGCGACCTCGCGCATCGTCGACGGCGCGCAGTACCAGCGCCGGCTCGACGAGTTCGACTTCGACATGATCAGCCGGGCGATGACCGGCAGCGCCATCCCCAGCGACACGATGCGCGTCATCTACGGCTCGGAAGCGGCCAGGACGCGCGGCTCGCGCAATGTCGGCGGCATCGCCGATCCGGCGATCGACGCGATGATCGACAAGGTCGGCCAGGCCAAGAGCTACGCCGAGGTGGTGGTGGCGGCGAAATGCCTCGACCGGCTGCTGCGCGCCGGGCGCTACTGGATCCCGATGTGGTGGAACGCCAGCGAGTGGCTGGCCTATTGGGACATGTACGAGCGCCCGCAGACCAAGCCGAAATATGGCTCCGGTGCGCCGGGAACGTGGTGGTACGATGCCGAGAAGGCCAAGCGGATCGGGAAGGCGTGATGACGGTGGACAGCGGCATGGCTTCGGTTCGCGGCACCCCGCGCATGCTGCTGCGGCTCGAGGGCCTGTTGCTCGCCGGGCTCTGCATCTGGCTCTTCGCACGACTGGACGAGCCCTGGTGGCTCTTCGGCGTCCTGCTGCTGGCGCCCGATCTCAGCATGCTCGGCTATCTCGGCGGCGCTGCGCTGGGCGCGGCCAGCTACAACCTGTTCCACACGCTGAGCATGCCCATCCTCGCGATCCTCGCCGCTCTGGCGGGCGGCTCGAACCTGGCGCTCGCGATAGGCCTGATCTGGTGCGCGCATATCGGTGTCGACCGGGCGCTGGGCTATGGGCTGAAATATCCCTCTCGCTTCGCCGACACCCATCTCGGCCCGATCGGCCGCGCCCGAAAGGCCGAATAAGCGCATGCTGAACTACATCGCCCGGCGTCTGGCGCTGATGGTGCCGACCCTGTTCGGCATTCTGCTGATCTCCTTCGTCATCGTGCAGTTCGCGCCGGGCGGCCCGGTCGAGCGGGTGATCTCGCAGCTCAACAATCCCAATGCCGGCGCCACCGAACGTGTCGGCGGCGGCAGCGGGGGCGACGCCGGGACGCAGGCGATGGACGGGGCTTCAGCCTATCGCGGCGCGCAGGGGCTCGACCCCGCCTTCATCAAGGAGCTCGAAAAGCAGTTCGGCTTCGACAAGCCGGCGCATGAACGCTTCCTCAAGATGCTGAAGGACTATGCGACCTTCGATTTCGGCCGCAGCTATTTCCGCGACGCGCCGGTGCTGCAGCTGATCAAGGAGAAGCTGCCGGTCTCGATCACGCTCGGCCTGTGGATGACGCTGCTCTCCTATGCGATCTCGATCCCGCTCGGCATCCGCAAGGCGGTGAAGGACGGCTCGCGCTTCGACACCTGGACCAGCGCCGTGGTCATCGTCGGCTACGCCATCCCCGGCTTCCTGTTCGCGATCCTCCTGATCGTGCTCTTCGCCGGCGGCTCGTTCTGGCAGATCTTCCCCCTGCGCGGCCTGACCTCGGAAAACTGGGCGCAGCTCAGCCTCGTCGGCAAGATCGGCGATTATCTCTGGCACATCGCCCTGCCGGTGACGGCGATGGCGCTGGGGGCTTTCGCGACCTCGACGCTGCTGACCAAGAACTCCTTCCTCGACGAGATCAGGAAGCAATACGTGCTGACGGCGCGGATGAAGGGGCTCACCGAGCGCGGCGTGCTCTACGGCCACGTCTTCCGCAACGCGATGCTGATCGTCATCGCCGGCTTCCCCGGCGCCTTCGTGCATGCGCTGTTCGCCGGCTCGCTGCTGATCGAGACGATCTTCTCGCTCGACGGGCTCGGGCTCCTCTCCTTCGAGGCGATCGTCAACCGCGACTACCCCGTCGTCTTCGCCAATCTCTACATCTTCTCGCTGATCGGCCTCCTCGTGCACCTGATCACCGATCTGACCTATGCCTGGGTCGACCCGCGCATCGACTTCGAATCGCGCGAGGCCTGAGCCCATGAGCGACGCGCTGCTCGCCCCCCCGCCGCCGGCCCTGCGCCCGAGCGCCCCTGCCGCTCCCCCGCAGATGAAGCAGGGCTGGCTCAAGCTCTCGCCGATCAACCGGCGCCGCCTCGACAGCTTCAAGGCGAACCGGCGCGGCTGGTGGTCGTTCTGGATCTTCCTGACCCTGTTCGTGCTCTCGCTCTTCGCCGAGCTGATCGCCAACGACCGGCCGCTGATCGTCCGCTACAAGGGCGAGACGCTGTTCCCGGTCGCGATCACCTATCCGGAGGAGAAGTTCGGCGGCTTCCTCGCCACCACCGATTATCGCGACCCGACCATCGCCCGGGAGATCGCCACCAATGGCTGGGCGCTGTGGCCGCCGATCCGCTATTCCTACCGCACGCACAATCTCGACCTGCCGGTGCCCGCCCCTGCCCCGCCGACCTGGATGCTGAAGGACGAGCAGTGCCGGCCGATCGCCGAGCGGACCGGCGGCATGACCTGCCGCGAGCTCGAATGGAACTGGCTCGGCACCGACGACCAGGGCCGCGACGTGGTCGCGCGGCTGATCTACGGCTTCCGTATCTCCGTGCTGTTCGGGCTGATCCTCGCCTCGATTTCCTCGGTGATCGGCATCGCGGCCGGGGCGATCCAGGGCTATTTCGGCGGCTGGACCGACCTGATCTTCCAGCGCGTCATCGAAATCTGGACCTCGATCCCGGCGCTCTATCTCCTGATCATCGTCGCGGCCGTGATCACGCCGGGCTTCTTCGTCCTGCTCGGCATCCTCCTCCTGTTCTCCTGGGTCGCCCTCGTCGGCGTCGTCCGCGCCGAATTCCTGCGGGCGCGCAATTTCGAATATGTCCGCGCCGCGCGCGCGCTCGGCCTCTCCAACAGCGCGATCATGGTCAAGCACCTGCTCCCCAATGCCATGGTGGCGACGCTGACCTTCCTGCCCTTCATCCTCAACGGCTCGATCACCACGCTGACCTCGCTCGACTTCCTCGGCTTCGGCCTGCCGCCCGGCTCGCCCTCGCTCGGAGAATTGCTGGCGCAGGGCAAGGCGAACCTGCAGGCGCCCTGGCTCGGCCTCTCCGGCTTCGCCGTGATCGCGCTGATGCTGTCGCTGCTGATCTTCATCGGCGAGGCGGTGCGGGACGCTTTCGATCCGCGGAAGACCTTCGCATGACCGCCCCCCTCCTTTCCGTCCAGGACCTCTCCGTCGCCTTCCGCCAGGGCGGGCAGGAGACGCTCGCGGTCGACAGGGTCTCGTTCGAGATCGCCAGGGGCGAGACGCTGGCGCTGGTCGGCGAATCCGGCTCGGGCAAGTCGGTCTCGGCCCTCTCGATCCTGAAGCTCTTGAACTACCCGGCGGCGCATCATCCCTCCGGCAAGGTGCTGTTCAACGGCCAGGACCTGATCGCGGCCGACGAGGACGCGATGCGCAAGGTCCGCGGCAACGACATCACCATGGTGTTCCAGGAGCCGATGACCTCGCTCAACCCGCTGCACACGATCGCGCGGCAGATCGGCGAGATCCTCGAACTGCACAAGGGCCTGCGCGGCGAGAAGGCCCGCGCCCGCACGCTCGAACTGCTGACCCTGGTCGGTATCCGCGACGCGGAGAGCCGGCTCGACGCCTATCCGCACCAGCTCTCGGGCGGGCAGCGCCAGCGCGTGATGATCGCGATGGCGCTCGCCAACGAGCCCGATCTGCTGATCGCCGACGAGCCGACGACGGCGCTCGACGTCACCGTGCAGGCGCAGATCCTGACATTGCTGAAGGATCTGCAGACGCGGCTCGGCATGGCGATGTTGTTCATCACCCACGACCTCGGCATCGTCCGGCGCATCGCCGACCGGGTCTGCGTGATGCTGAAGGGCAAGATCGTCGAGCAGGGGCCGGTATCGGAAATCTTCGGCAACCCGCAGCACGCCTATACGCAGCGCCTGCTCGCCGCCGAGCCGAAGGGCCGGCCCGAGCCGGTGCCGCCCGGCGCCCCGATCCTGCTGGAGGCCGGCCCGGTCAAGGTCTGGTTCCCGATCAAGACCGGGCTGCTGCGCCGCACCACCGGCCATGTGAAGGCGGTCGACGGCATCTCGGTCACGGTGCGCGAGGGCGAGACGCTCGGCGTCGTCGGCGAATCCGGCTCCGGCAAGACCACGCTCGGCCTCGCCATCCTCAGGCTGATCGCCTCGGAAGGGCCGATCGTCTTCCTCGGCGACCGCATCGACGGGCTGAAGAGCAAGGCGGTCCGGCCGAAGCGCAAGGACCTTCAGGTGGTTTTCCAGGACCCTTACGGTTCGCTCTCGCCGCGCATGTCGGTCGCCGACATCGTCGCCGAGGGGCTCACCGTCCAGCAGAAGGGGCTGAGCTATCAGCGCCAGCGCGAGATCGTGGCGCAGGCGCTCGCCGATGTCGGGCTCGACCCGGCGACGATGGACCGCTACCCGCATGAGTTCTCCGGCGGCCAGCGCCAGCGCATCGCGATCGCCCGCGCGATGGCGCTCGACCCGAAATTCGTCGTGCTGGACGAGCCGACCTCGGCGCTCGACATGTCGGTGCAGGCGCAGATCGTCGAATTGCTGCGCGGGCTGCAGGCCCGGCGCAAGCTCGGCTATCTCTTCATCAGCCACGACCTCAAGGTGGTCAGGGCGCTGTCGCACCGGGTGGTGGTGATGCAAAACGGCAAGGTGGTGGAGGAAGGGCCGGCGGAGGAGATCTTCCAGCGCCCGCGCGAGGCCTATACGCAGGCGCTGCTCGCCGCCGCCCTCAACATCGAGCCGGCGAGCGGCGCCGCGGTGCGCGACTGATGGCACGCGCCATCCTGATCGTGCTCGATTCGGTCGGCTGCGGCGGCGCCGAGGATGCCACGGCCTATGGCGACGAGGGCGCCGACACGCTCGGCCACATCGCCCAGGCCTGTGCGGAGGGGCGCGGCGACCGCGACGGCCTGCGCAGCGGGCCGCTCCATATCCCCAACCTCGCCCGGCTGGGCCTCAGCCGGGCCTGCGAGGCTTCGACGGGCAGGCCGCTCGCCGGCGTGCCGCAGCCTGCGACGCCGCAGGGGCGGTACGGCTACGGAGTCGAGGTCAGCCAGGGCAAGGACACGCCGTCCGGCCATTGGGAGATCGCCGGCTGCCCGGTTCCGTTCAGATGGGGCTATTTCACCGCGCTGGAGAACTCCTTCCCGCCCGAGATCGTCGCCGCCATCATCCGCGAGGGCGCCCTGCCCGGCATCCTCGGCAACAAGCACGCCTCGGGCACGGCGGTGATCGACGAGCTCGCCGAGGAGCACATCCGGACGGGCAAGCCGATCTGCTACACCTCGGTCGACTCGGTGCTGCAGATCGCGGCGCATGAGGAGCATTTCGGCCTGGAACGGCTTTTCGCGCTCTGCAAGACCGTGCGGGTCCTGGTCGATCCGCTGAAGATCGGCCGCGTCATCGCCCGGCCTTTCCTCGGCAACAGGGAGAGCGGCTTCACCCGCACCGGCAACCGCAAGGACTTCGCCATCCCGCCGCCGGACGAGACCATCCTCGACCGCCTGGCGGCAAAGGGCAGGCCGATCGTCACCGTCGGCAAGATCGGCGACATCTTCGCGCACCGGAACACGGGCGAGGAGATCAAGCCGTTCGGCAACGCCGCCATGTTCGCGGCGGCGCTGCAAGCGTTCGAGCAGCTGCCGGACGGCGGCTTCTGCTTCGTCAACCTCGTCGACTTCGACACCGAATACGGCCATCGCCGCGATATCCCCGGCTATGCCGCGGCGATCGAAGCCTTCGACCGCACGCTGCCGAGGCTGGAAGCCCTGCTGCGCCCCGGCGACCTCGCGATCGTCACCGCCGACCACGGCAACGACCCGAGCTGGCCCGGAACCGACCATACGCGCGAGCACGTCCCGATCCTGGCCTTCGGCCCCGGCATGCCGCAGCAGCCGCTCGGCCGCCGCGAAAGCTTCGCCGACATCGCCGCCACGCTCGGCGACTGGCTGGGGATCGGGGCGGTCGGCCCCGGGCGCGCCTGGTAGCGGGCTACGACCTCAGCCGCGCCTTGATGCGCTGCATCAGCCCGTCGCGGACGGCGCGATAGGCCTCGAGCACCTGCTCGCGCGAGCCCTGCACGACGGTGGGGTCCGGCGTCGGCCAGTATTCGACTTCGGAGGCGAGGGTGCGGGTCAGGTCGAGCGCCTTGTGATGCGCCTCGGGCGAGAGCGAGACGATCAGGTCGAAGTTGAGACCTTCCCATTCCTCCAGCTCCTCCACCGATTTCGGCTTGTGCTTGCGTGCATCGATGCCGATCTCGTCGAGGACCTCGAGCGCGAAAGGGTCGACCTCGCCCTTCCGCGCTCCGGCGGACTGGACATAGATCGACTTGCCGAAGAAGTGCTTGGCCATCGCCTCGGCCATGGGCGAGCGCACCGCATTGTAGGCGCACATGAACAGCACGCTCTGGAGCTTGTTCGGGGCGGACGGCTCCAAACGCTCAGCCCTTCCAGTGCAGCGCGTAGATCAGGGTGAAGAAGCGGCGGGCGGTCTCGCGGTCGATCTCGACCTTGTTGGCGAGCCGCTCGATCAGGAGACCGGCCGCCTCGTCGTGCAGACCCCGGCGGCCCATGTCGATCGCCTCGATCTGCGAGGGCGTCGCCGTGCGGATGGCGGCGTAGTAGCTCTCGCAGACCAGCTGATAGTCCTTGATGATGCGCTTGAACGGCGTCAGCGACAGATGATGGGTGACGAGCGGCGCCCCGTCGGCGCTCCTGACCTCGAAGGCGAGCCGCCGCTCGACCAAGGCGAGATGAACGGCATAGGGCCCGCCGTCGAATTCCGGCAGGGCGAAGTGATTGCGCTCGATCAGGTCGTAGATCGCGACGGCACGCTCATGCTCCTGGTCGGCGCTGCCGCGCCCGAGCGAGGCTTCGTCGAGCGTGACGGCGACCAGATGGTTGCGTTCCGACATGTCCCCTCCGCCCAGCCCAGGGCGGGCGCAGAATCGCGTCCCGGCCTCAACCGTTGAGTCGGATCGTCACGGAACGCGCATGGGCCTGCAAGCCCTCGGCCTCGGCGAGCTCGGTGGCGGCGCCGGCCAGGGCCCGCAGCGCTTCGGGATCGCATCTCAGCAGCGAGGTACGCTTCATGAAGTCCGGCACGCCGAGCCCCGAGGAGAAGCGCGCCGAGCGGGCCGTCGGCAGGACATGGTTCGAGCCGCCGACGTAATCGCCGATCGCCTCCGGCGTGTATCCGCCGAGGAAGATCGCACCGGCATTGCGGACACGCGCCGCCAGCCCGTCGGCGTCGGCGGCGATGATCTCGAGATGCTCAGGCGCCAGCCGGTCGACCAGCGGGATCGCGGCCTCGAGCGTCTCGACCAGGATCAGCGCGCCGAAATCGCGCCAGCTCGCGCCGGCGATCTCGGCGCGGGGCAGTGTCCGGAGCTGGCCTTCGACCGCACGGGAGACGGCATCGGCCAGCGCCGCATCGTCGGTGATCAGGATCGACTGGGCGGCGGTGTCGTGCTCGGCCTGGGCGAGCAGGTCGGCGGCGATCCAGTCGGGATTGGCGTCGGCATCGGCCAGGACCAGCACCTCGGAGGGGCCCGCGATCATGTCGATGCCGACCGTGCCGAAGACCCGGCGCTTGGCGGCCGCGACATAGGCGTTGCCGGGGCCGACGATCTTGGCGACGGGCGCGATCGTCGCCGTGCCGTAGGCGAGCGCCGCGACCGCCTGCGCCCCGCCGATGCGGTAGACCTCGTCAATGCCGGCGAGCTTCGCCGCCGCGAGCACCAGCGGATTGCCCTCGCCGCGCGGCGTCGGCGCGACCATGACCAGGCGCTCGACGCCGGCGACCTTGGCCGGCACGGCGTTCATCAGCACGGAGGAAGGATAGCTCGCCGTGCCGCCCGGCACATAGAGTCCGACGGCCCCGATCGCGCTCCAGCGCCAGCCGCTCTCGACCCCGAGCCCGTCTACCACCCTGGAATCCGCCGGCTTCTGGCGCAGATGATAGGCCTCGATCCGGGCCCGGGCGGTCTCGAGCGCGGCGAGCTGCTGGCGCGTGCAGGCCGCGAGGGCCGCCTCGATCTCCTCCTCGTCGACACGCAGCGTCTGCGGAGTCAGGGAGAGCTTGTCGAAGCGCTCGGTGTAGTCGATCAGCGCGGCATCGCCGCGGCCGCGGACATCGGCGATGATCGCTGCGGCGACCTGGTCGACATCCTCGGAAACCTCGCGCTTCATCGCGAGCAGGGCGGAGAATTCCCGCTCGAAACCGGCATCGCGTGCGTCAAGCCTGATCGGCATCGGAGATCCTGAACGGAGAGGGATTCAGCCGGCGTCGGGATGGGCGGGCGTGGCGACGGCCTCCCAGATCGGGCCGAGATCCTTCATCTGCGCCTCGATGCATTCGACGTCGAGGCGGATGGCGGCGCCGTCGGAGAAATGCAAGGTCACCTGCCCGGCCGGGCCGTCGCTCTGCGCGAAGGTGACGGCGAGCAGGCTCAGCACGGCGTCGCCGGCGCCCGCCGCCATCCTGGTGCTGCGGGCGGCGGTGACGCGCTCGAAGTGGAGAGCGGCGAGCCGGCGGCGCTTGCGGCCCTTCGCGGCGCCCTCCCAGTCGAAGCGGCGCAGCGCCAGCGCGAAGCGCTTCTCGGCCGGGAGCCAGGCGATGTCCGCGCGCTTCAGCACCGCGTCCTGCAGATGCGCCGAGATCACCGACAGGTCGTCGGCGTCCAGAGCGATCAGCTTCAGCGGCTCGGCGGCGGGATCGGACATGCGCCCTATCTGGCGGGGGCGTGGCCTATCGTCAACCGCTGATGCGCTCGATCTGCGCGCCGCAGCGGCCGAGCTTGGTCTCCAGCGCCTCGAATCCGCGGTCGAGGTGATAGACGCGATTGATCATCGTCTCGCCCTCGGCGACGAGGCCGCCGATGACGAGCGAAACCGAAGCGCGCAGATCCGTCGCCATCACCGGGGCGCCGGTCAGCTTCTCGACGCCGTCGACATAGGCCGCATCGCCGTCGAGCCGGATCCTCGCGCCGAGCCGGGCGAGCTCCTGCACATGCATGAAGCGGTTCTCGAAGATGGTCTCGCGGATGCGCGAGGTGCCCCTGGCCCTGGTCATCAGCGCCATGAGCTGGGCCTGGAGATCGGTCGGGAAGCCGGGGAAGGGGTCGGTGGTGACGTCCACCGCTTCGAGCGCCGCGCCGTTGCGGCGAACGCGGATGCCCTCATTGGTCTCGGCGATGTCGACGCCGGCCTGGCTCATCACGTCGAGCGCCGCCTGCAGCAGGTCGGCACGCGCGCCTTCGAGCAGGACGTCGCCGCCGGTCATCGCGACCGCCATCGCATAGGTCCCGGTCTCGATCCGGTCGGGCAGGACGGCGTGATGGGTCCCGCCGAGGCGCGAGACGCCGCGAATGGTGATCCGGGAGGTGCCGGCGCCCTCGATCCTGGCGCCCATCTTGTTGAGGCAGAGGGCGAGATCGACCACTTCCGGCTCGCGCGCGGCGTTCTCGATCACGGTGTCGCCGCTCGCGAGCACCGCTCCCATCAGCGCCGTGTGCGTGCCGCCGACCGTGACCTTCGGGAAGACGATCTCGGCGCCCTTCAGCCCCTTGGGCGCGCGCGCCAGCGCATAGCCGCCTTCGATGGTGATGGTGGCGCCCAGGCGTTCCAGCGCCATCAGCAGAAGGTCGACCGGGCGCGTGCCGATGGCGCAGCCGCCCGGCAACGACACTTTCGCCTCGCCCATGCGCGCGAGGATCGGCGCGATCACCCAGAAGCTCGCGCGCATGGTCGAGACCAGCTCGTAGGGCGCGCAGGTATCGACGATCTGGCGCGCGGTCAGGGCGATGGTCTGCCCGGTCTCGGCGCTCTGGCCGGCCCGCTTGCCGGCGACCGAGCGGTCGACGCCATGGTTGGAGAGGATGCGCGAGAGCGCGCTGACGTCGGAGAGCCGCGGCACATTGGTCAGCGTCAGCGTCTCGTCGGTGAGCAGGCTCGCGATCATCAGCGGCAGCGCCGCGTTCTTCGCGCCCGAGATCGGGATCACGCCATCGAGGCGCTGGCCGCCGGTGATGCGGATACGGTCCATCTAGCTCGTCCTGCAGGACAGCCGGCGGCGGCGCCGGCCAAGAAAGGGGATCAGGACCGGGGAGGTTCGGCCTGGGCGGGCGGTAGCTTGTCCTCGGCCGTCGTGTCCGGAGCGCGCCGAGCCCTCGCCTGCGCCTTGCGGCGCTTCAGATTCTCGCGGAGGGCGGCGGCGAGACGCGCCCTTCTCTCATCCTCGGCTTCGGTCTGGCGGCTCAAGGCGTCAGCTCATCGGAATAGCCGCAGCGATCAGGCCGCGGAGGTCGATTCATGGTTAGCCGCTCACCCTCGCCCGGACAAGCCGGATCGGCGGCCGCGCCTCTCTTAGCGCGACCGATTGCGGCACAACTGCGGCGCCGCCGGTCCCTTCCTGAGACAGCCCTGTTCCAGGCCGCCTGCGACCGAGCGCGGGCGACCCTGGATTGGTAAAAATTTCCCTATCTCGGCAACCCTGACCGATCGATGGTATGTTGGCACGCCCATTGCGTGCATCGGTGCAGCGACGGCGGCACCGGGAAAACGGTCGACGGATACGCTTGCGGACTGTGAGCCGACTGCGGAGTCAACGAATAAAGCTTAATGAAATTAACCATTTCCGGCAGTTTGCGTTTACAATCCATTAACCTTCTGTACCCTCGGCGGCGTCGAGGGGTGCAATGCGAGGCGGAGACGAGACGATGTTCCAGAGCTATGCACCGACGAGCGACCAGGCCGTCGCCGAGCTCGCCACCGGCGAGGTGATCGAGGCGATCAGGCACCGGGCCGGCTTCCTGCCGGAGGTGCAGCTGGCCTATGAGCCGGACCTGCGCCTGCTCTGGGTCACCATCAAGCCGGAGCTGAAGCCGGTCTTCACGCTGCAGCTGCTCGACAGCCTCGGCAAGGTGCAGCAGGCCGTGATCGACCTATGGGGAGCCCCCGAGCAGTATCACGGCGCGCCGGTGCGCTTCCTCGCCTTCCGCGGCACCGGACCGTTCTTCACCCTCGGCGGCGATCTCGACTTCTATCTCGATTGCCTCGCCAAGAACGACCGCCCCGCCTTGGCCGAATACGCCCGGCTCTCGGTCGAGGACGCCCTGCGCAACGCCAGCGGGCTCAACGGCCTGGCCGTCACGCTCTCGACGATCCACGCCAAGGCGATCGGCGGCGGCATCGACGCGCCGCGCTCGTGCAATGTCATGATCGCGGAGGAACAGGCCTCGTTCGTCTATCCGGAGATCAAGTTCAACCATTTCCCGATCACCGCCGTGGGGCTCCTGTCGCGGCGTATGGGCCCGCGCGCGGCCGAGCGCATGCTGCAATCGGGCGAGGAGATGAGCGCTGCCGAGTTCATGGCAGCCGGCGGGCTGGAGGCGGTGGTGCCGACCGGGACGGGCGAGGACTGGATCCGCAAATACGCCGCCGACTCGCTGCCGATCCACGCCGCCCGCACGGCGCTGTTCTCGGCCTTCAATCGTCGCGCCGGCAACCTGCGGGAGGAGCTCGAATATCTCGGCCAGCTCTGGACCGATTGCATGCTGCGCCTGCATCCGAGCGCGATCTCGAAGCTGCAGCGTATCGCCCAGACGCAGGACCGCATGCTGTCGCGCGTCTATCAGCGCGGCTCGGAGGACGCTCTTGCGCGTACCGGAGTGGCCTGACCGGGCCTATCGCGAATCCCGAGCCGGCCGGCGTTTCCGGCGATCGGACGACTCCGCCCTGTAACTCTCATGAAACTTTTACCTTTTCCTCTTAATGCCGTTAGGTGACGCGGCAAAGGATGGGTCGTCAGCCGCCTCTCCAGATACCGTTTCAGGGCAGGGAGTGGATGGCGGGAGTGCCGAACCGGTTGCGCAATGCCAGCGCAGACAGGGCGATCGCGGAGCAGCCGGCCGAGCATGACGGCCGGCACGCGGTCGATCTCGCCGATTATCGCCTGCTCGTCTCCTCGCTGTTCTCCTCGCCGGGCTCGATCATCCCCGGCGGCGTCGCCGGAATCCTCACCCCCTTCCTGTGCTGGATCGCCACCCGGGCCGATGTCTTCATGGCGCTGACGCTGTGCGTCACGCTGGTCGTCATCCTGCGGATCATCACGGTGGTCCGCTACCGCAGGCTCGACCATTCCGAGGACACGCTCGCCCAGACCAAGCGCTGGGATCGGGAATACTTCCTCGGCGCGACCGTCTTCAGCGCCGTGCTCGGCCTGAGCTGCTATGCGGCCCTGGCCTGGACCGACGACCCGGCCGCCCATATCACCTCGGTGTCGTCGACGATCGCGCTGGCCTCGGGCTATGTCGCGCGCAATGCCGGACGGCCGAAATTCGTCGCCGTCCAGCTGCTCACCTTCTGCGTGCCGATGGCGATCGGGCTGATCCAGGCGCACAACCCGTACTACCAATACATCGGCTATTTCGCCTTCCTCTATGTCGGCGCCAACATCGCGATCACCAACTCCCTGCACCGCAACCTGCTGGCGCTCAGCGACGCGATGAAGCAGTCGAAGGCGCTGGCGACGGCGCTGCGCTCGCAGAACCTGACGCTCGACGCCGCGCTCAACACCATGATCCACGGGCTGGCGATGTTCGACCGCAAGCTCGACCTCGCCGTCTCGAACGCACCGCACGCCGCGCTCTACGGCATTCCCGAGACGCTCGCCCTGCCGGGCACGCCGATCAGCGCGATCGCGCGCTTCCTGGTGGAGCGCCAGGTGATGACGCCGGAGCAGGTGCGCGACATCAAGGCGGCGCTCGACGGCGTGCAGGCGACGCAGCAGGCGGCGGTCTACGAGTTGCAGTCGCGCAACGGGCGCATGCTCGTGGTCACCATCGCGCCGGCGGCCGAGGGCGGCGTGCTGATGCTGACCGAGGACGCGACCGAGCGGAAGGCGACGGAGGCGCGCATCGAGCAGATGGCGCGCTTCGACGAACTGACCGGTCTCGCCAACCGCTTCGAGTTCAACACGCAGCTCGCCGAAGCCTTTCGCCGCCACGACCGCACCGGCGAGACTTTCGCGCTGCTCTATATCGACCTCGACGGCTTCAAGCAGGTCAACGACAATCTCGGCCACGACATCGGCGACCGGGTGCTGATCCAGACCGCCGCGCGCCTGAAGAGCGCTATCCGCCACAACGACCTCCTGGCGCGCTTCGGCGGCGACGAGTTCGTGCTGATCCTGCCGGCGACCGACGTCGCGACGGTCAGGACGATCGCTCAGCGGATGATCGACACGATGGACCGGGCCTTCGAGCTCGAGACCAAGACCGTCTACGTCACCGCCAGCATCGGCATCGCGCTAGCGCCGACCGACGGCACGACGCCCGCCGACCTGCTGCGCCATGCCGACACCGCGCTCTACAAGGCCAAGGCGGCCGGCCGCAACACCGCGACCTTCTTCGATCCGGCCATGGCGGAGGAGATGCTCCAGCGCCACGAGATCGAGGTCGACCTGCGGCAGGCCTCGGCCGAAGGCGCGCTCGAGCTGCACTACCAGCCGATCATCGATCTGCGCACGCAGGAGGTCGTCACGCGCGAGGCGCTGATGCGCTGGCGGCACCCGAGCCGCGGCATGGTGCAGCCGGGCGTGTTCATCCCGATCGCGGAGCAGTCCGGCCTGATCGCCGGCATGGGCGACTGGGCGATCCGCCAGGCCTGCCAGGATGCGGCGAAGTGGCCGGACAATATCGGCGTCTCCGTCAACGTCTCGCCGTTGCAGTTCCGCGAGCCGCGCCGCATCGTCGAAACCGTCAAGAACGCGCTGCTGCTCGCCCATCTCGCGCCCGGGCGCCTGACGCTCGAGGTCACGGAATCGCTGCTGATCGAGGACAACAAGACGACGCTCGAGGTCATCAACGAGCTGCGCGCCATCGGGGTGAAGTTCGCGCTCGACGATTTCGGGACGGGCTATTCCTCGCTGGCCTATCTCTCGACCTACCCGTTCTCGCAGGTGAAGATCGACCAGAGCTTCAGCCGCAACGTCAACAGCGACGAGGCCTCGAAAGCCGTGATCGAGGCGGTCTGCCAGCTTGCCCGGCGCCTGTCGATGAACGTGGTCGTCGAAGGCATCGAGACCGAGGCGCAGCGCATGGCGGTACAGCTGCTCGGCGCACAGCGGGCGCAGGGCTACCTGTTCGGCCGGCCCCGGCCCGTGTCGGAGTTCGGCAAGGGCGACGAGCCGCGCAAGATCGCCTGACGACAGGGCTCCGCCATCGTCTTGCCGGAATTGGCCGCTCGACGCTTCCTTGGCGACGAGACGGGCCGAGGATCAGGTCGGGCGACCTGATCCGAACCGGCTCTCGCGCGGCGGCACGCTTGATTCCGCCGAGGCGGCAACGCATCTGCACGGCCAGAACAGCGACCCGGAGACGCGGCGTGAGCCAAACCGCCAGCCCATCAGCCAGCACGGCCCCGACGACGCCGGACATCTGCGTCATCGGCGACAGTCCCGGCGGGCTCGCCGTCGCGACCGCCGCCGCGCTGTTCGGCATCCGGACGGTGCTGGTCCGGCACGGCGGAAGTGCACTTTCCGCCCGTGAGGACGTGCGTGCGCAGGCCCTGCGTGCCGTCGCCGGGCGCGCACGGGCCGCCGCCGACGCGCGCCGTCTCGGCCTCCCGCCCGCGCATTCGGCCGAGATCGACCACGGGGCCGTGCGGGCTCGTCTCGACCATGTCGCGGCCAGGATGGCGAGGAACGATTCGGACGAGCGCCTCGCCGCCCTGGGAGTCCAGGTCGTCACGGGCGAGGCACGCTTCCAGAACCGCCATCAGATCGCCGTCGGCGAGACCGTGATCAAGGCCCGCCGCTTCGTCGTCGCGACCGGCTCCCTGCCTGCGATCCCGGCGATCGCCGGTCTTTCCGACCTGCCCTATCTGACCGCGGACGGCGTCCTCGCCCTGGCGAGACGGCCGGAGAGGCTGATCGTGCTCGGCGGCACGCCGGCCGCGCTGGAGCTGGCCCAGGCGATGCGCGCGCTCGGCAGCGAGGTCACCCTGGTCGCCCCCGACGGCCTGTTGCCGGAGGACGATCCGGAAGCGGTCGGCGTTCTCCGGCGCGCTGTGCTCGGCGACGGCGTCGCCCTGCACGAAGGCCGGCCGGTCCTGCGCGCCGAGAGCCGCCGGCAGCGGCCGCGGCTCGTGCTCGGCGGCGAGGTCCAGGTCGAGGGCACGCATCTGCTGGTCGCGAGCGGATGCAGGCCGAACATCGCCGGTCTCGAGCTCGACCTCGCAGGCGTGCGCTGGGACGATCATGGCATCCTCGTCGACCATTCGCTGCGTACCGCCAACCGCCACATCTATGCGATCGGCGGCTGCGCCGGCGGCGCGGCGGAAAGTCCGGAGTCGGGCCAGACAGCCCAGCACCAGGCCGGGCTCGTACTGCGCAATGCCCTGTTCCGGTGGCCGGCACGGTTCAGGCCGGAACAGGTGCCGCGCACCGTGCATGGCTGGCCGGAGCTCGCCAGCGTCGGCCTGAGCGAAGCGCAAGCCCGCGCGCGCGGCGAGATCCGGGTGCTGCGCTGGCCCTATGCCGAGAGTGGCCGCGCCCAGGCCGAGGGGGACAGCGAAGGACTGATCAAGCTCGTGACCGACCGCAGGGGCGGCATCCTCGGCGCCGTCATCGCCGGTGTCCAGGCGGCCGAGTTGATCGCGCCCTGGTGCCTGGCCGTGCAGAAGCGGATTAACGTCAAGGAGATGGCCGGCCTCGCCGCCCCATCCCGAAGCCTGTCGGAGCTTTCGCAGAAGGCCGCGCTCTCGTTCCAGGCGCCGCTGGCGGCGAAACCCGGGCTTCGCCGCCTCATCGGCTTCCTGCGCCATTTCGGATAGACTGGCGCTCGATGTCGGTGAGACGGTTCGATCCCAACACCCTGTCGATCAGCGTTCCGCGCGGGCCGACCCAGCTCGGCCTGTCGGCCAAGCTGCTGGTCCTGACCATCCTGTTCGTGATGCTGGCCGAGGTGCTGATCTACCTGCCCTCGGTCGCCAACTTCCGGCGCAACTGGTTGAACGACCGCCTGGCGGCGGCCCAGATCGCCGTGCTCGTGCTCGAGGGCGCTCCCGCCGACGGCCTCCCGGAGGGCAGCGAGGAGCGGATTCTGGCCGGGGTCGGAGCTTCCGCCATCGCCGCGCGGGTCGGCGGGGCGCGCCGCCTGCTCAGCCTCGATTCGATGCCGCACGAGGTCGCCAAGACGGTCGATCTGCGCGACCAGGGCTGGATCGAGGCGATCATGGAGTCGGTGGCGACGCTGGTGCGGCCGTCGCACGAGATGCCGATCCGGGTCGTCGGGCAGGCGGTCGGCGCGGCCGACTTCGTCGAGATGGTGATCGACGAACGGCCGCTGCGCCAGGCCATGCTGAAATTCTCGATCAACCTGACGCTGATCACCCTGATCATCTCGGTCCTGACGGCCGGGCTGGTCTATCTCTCGCTGAACTGGCTGATCGTCCAGCCGATCCGGCATCTCGCCGCCAATGTCATGGAATTCGAGCACGATCCGGAGAATCCGCGCCGGATCATCGAGCCGACACAGCGTGCCGACGAGATCGGCGAGGCGCAGCGGGCCCTGGCCCGCATGCAGGCGACGCTCGCCGACGATCTGCGCGCCAAGAAGCACCTCGCCGAGCTCGGGCTGGCGGTCAGCAAGATCAACCACGACCTGCGCAACATGCTGGCCGCCGCGCAGCTCATGTCGGACCGGCTGACCGAGACGCGCGATCCCAAGATCCGGCGTTTCGCGCCGCGTTTGATCGCGACGCTGGGGCGCGCCATCGATTTCTGCCAGGCGACGCTCGCCTATGGCCGCGCCGCCGAGGCGACGCCGGCCTTGCGCGACGTGGCCTTGCGCCAGCTCGTCGCCGACCAGGCCGAATTGCTCGGCCTGGGAGAGAACGGCGCGATCGACTTCGTCAACGAGGTTCCGCCGGGGCTGGTCGCCCCTTGCGACCCCGACCAGATGGCACGTGTGCTGTCCAATCTGATGCGCAACGCCGTCCAGGCGCTCGACAGCGTCGCCGAAGCCGGCGAGCGCAAGCCGATGCTGAGGATCAGCGCCGGGCAGCGCCATGACGATCTCGTCCTGCGCATCGCGGACAACGGGCCCGGCGTGCCGGCCCGGGCACGCGACAACCTGTTCCAGGCCTTTCGCGGCTCGGTCAATCCCGGCGGCACCGGGCTGGGGCTCGCGATCGCGGCCGAGCTGGTGCGGCTGCATGGCGGGACGATCGCGCTCGAAGCATCCGAGGTCGGCGCGGTGTTCACGGTGTCGTTGCCGGCGCGGCGGGCTGCTGCCTGAGCCCCGTCGGCATCGGCTCGGCCCGGAGGCCGTTCCGATGCGAGGCGCCTACTGGCTCGCCCAGATCACCCGCGCCATAAAGGCGATCTCGGCGAGCGCCAGCACGCGATCGGGATGCTCGGGGTTGAGCGAGGCGAGCTCGACCGTCTTCGCCGTCTGGCGCCTGAGCTGCTTGGCCAGCACCTCGCCGTCGACGGTCTTGACCACGACGCGGTCGCCGCGGCGGATGGCGGCGCCGGGCGAGACGATGATGGTGTCGCCGTCGCGATAGAGCGGCAGCATCGAATCGCCGGCGATCTCGAGCGCATAGGCCTTCTCGTCCTGCAGGCCCGGGAAGGCGACCTCGTCCCAGCCGGAGCCGACCGGGAAGCCGCCATCGTCGAAGAAGCCGCCGGAGCCGGCCTGGGCGAAGCCGATCACCGGGATGGTATGCGCCGGCGGCGCGCCGCGGCGGACCACGTTCATGAACTCGTCGAAGGAGGCGCCGGTCGCCGACAGGATCTTGGCGATCGATTCGGTCGACGGCCAGCGCTCGCGCCCATCGGCGCCGATCCGCTTCGAACGGTTGAAGGTGGTGGCGTCGAGCCCGGCCTTGCGGGCGAGGCCGGACGGCGTCAGTCCATAGCGCCGGGCGAGCGCGTCGATCGCGCTCCAGATCTGGTCATGGGACAGCATCGCGGAGAGGCCTCGTTCCTGAAAGTGCCGGCGCGGCGCAAAGCGGGGATGACCATAGGAAATATCCCCTATCGAATAAGAATTCAATCTGATTCGCATGAGAAAAATGCGCCTGAGGCCGCCTTTGTCCACCTGCGGAGGCAGCGCGGCCGCAGCGCGCTGCGACCCAGGCGAAGAAAACCGGAGCGGGACGGGGTGCGGCACGGTTTCCGCTTTTGCCGGCGGCATTCAGGCGATATGTCCGCAGCATGCCGCTCATCTACAAGATCTGTCCCGAGGCGCTCTGGCGCGAGGCCGAGGCCAGCGGCCTCTTCCGGGGAGCCCCGGTCGACCTCGCCGACGGCTTCATCCATTTCTCGACCGGCGCGCAGGTCCGCGAGACCGCGGCGAAGCACTTCGCCGGCCAGGACGGGCTGCTGCTGATCGCCGTCGACCCGGCCGTCCTCGGCGAAGCGCTGCGCTACGAGCCCTCACGCGGCGGGGCGCTGTTCCCGCATCTCTACGGCCCGCTCGATCCGAAGCAGGCGCGCTGGATCGCGCCGTTGCCGCGCGGCGAAACCGGCCATGTCTTTCCGGAGGATGTCGCGTGATCGGAGCGCTGTTCGGTCTGGCCCGGCCGCTGATCCACAAGCTCGATGCCGAGCAGGCCCATCGGCTGACGATCTCGGCCCTGGCGGCCGTGCCGCCGCTGCGCCCGGCCGCCGACCCGCCGTCGCTGACGGTCGAGGCCTTCGGCCTGCGCTTCCCCAACCCGGTCGGCCTCGCTGCGGGCTTCGACAAGAATGCCGAGGCGGTCGACGGCGCGCTCGGCCTCGGCTTCGGCTTCGTCGAGGTCGGCGGCGTGACGCCGCTGCCGCAGCCGGGCAATCCGCGCCCGCGCGTCTTCCGCCTGCCGGAGGACGAGGCGGTGATCAACCGCTACGGCCTCAACAGCGAGGGCATGGAGGCGGTCGCGGCGAGGCTCGCGGCGCGCCGCAAGAAGGGCGGCATCGTCGGCGTCAATCTCGGCGCCAACAAGGAGTCGGCCGACCGCAGCGCCGACTATGCGGTGCTGGCGGGACGGCTCGCGCCGCTCGCCGATTTCCTCACGGTCAACGTCTCCTCGCCGAACACGCCGGGCCTGCGCGACCTGCAGGCCGAGAGCGCGCTCGACGAGCTGATCGCGCGCACGCTCGCGGCCCGCGACGAGGCGGCCGCCGGCGGCAACCCGACGCCGGTGCTGATCAAGATCGCGCCCGACCTCTCAATGCCCGAGCTCGACGGCATGGTCGCTGTCGCCCGCCGCCGCAAGGTCGACGGCATGATCGTCTCCAACACCACGATCGCGCGCCCCGAGAGCCTGCGCAGCGCCAATCGAGCCGAGACGGGCGGCCTTTCCGGCAAGCCGCTCTTTTCGGCCTCGACGCGCATCCTCGCCGAGACCTTCCTGCGGGTGGAACGCCAGTTCCCGCTGATCGGCGTCGGCGGCATCGATTCGGCGCAGACGGCCTTCGCCAAGATCCGGGCCGGGGCGAGCCTGGTGCAATTCTACTCGGCGCTGGTGTTCAAGGGGCCGGGTCTGGTCGGCGAGATCAAGCGCGGGCTCGACATGGAGGTGCGCAAGGCCGGGCTGCCGCGCCTCGATGCGCTGGTCGGGCGCGATGCGGAAGCGATCGCGCGCGGGCAGGCGGTCTGAGAGGAGATCAACCGAGCACAAAGTTGCGTCACGCAAGCGATACATTATCTTTGCGACATGCTCGGACGCCTCTATGCCAATCAAGACTGTGCCGCCGCCTTTGCGCTGGAGCTGGTCGGCGAACGCTGGAGCCTTCTGATCCTGCGCGATGCGATGTTCCGCGGCTACACGCGCTTCTCGCAGTTCCAGAAGAAGCTCGGCATCGCCACCAACATCCTCGCCAAGCGCCTGGAGACCTTCGTGGCGGCTGGGCTGATGGAGCGCCGGCAAGGCGGCACGCCGGGCGAGCCGGCCGAATACGTGCTCACCCAGAAGGGGCTGGAGCTGAAGCCGGTAATCATCGCCCTGACTCAATGGGGCGACAAATGGGTCGAGCCCGGCCCGGTCCTGTTCGCAAACCGCACTGACGGCCAGCCGGTGACCGTACAGTTGCGAGAAGCCGACGGCGACGCCGAAGTCGCGGTCGCCGATGTCGTCGCACGACGCCGCCAGTCACGCCCGAAAATCCGGCGGTAATCGCTCGCGCGTCGTGATCGAGCCCGGACAATCGTCAGCCCGATAGCGGCCGCACCAGCACGTCGTGGCAATCCGCTGCCTGTCTCCCGGAGGATGGTCCGCGGCCTCTCGCTTCGCATGAGTCTTGACTTGCATCACGCAAGCGAGTCACAAACTTGCATGATGCAAGCAAACTTGTGACGGGAGCCTGCGGGATGAACGATGTGCGAGAGAACCCATCACTGGGGCCGAGCGCCGCGGCGCCATCAGCCGCCCAGAAGAACTGGGTGCTCGGCCTGACCTCGGCGGCCTCGCTCATGGCCGCGCTCGACGCCATGGTGGTGGCGACCAGCCTGAGCACCATCCGTGCTGATTTCGGCGCCTCGATCGAAGCGCTGCAATGGACGCTGAACGCCTATAATCTCAGCTTCGCCGTACTGCTCCTGACGGGTGCGGCGCTCGGCGACCGCCTCGGGCGCAAGCGGATGTTCATCGCCGGGGTCGCCCTCTTCGTCGCGGCCTCGATTGTCTGCGCGCTTTCAGGGAGTGCCGCGCTGCTGATCGCGGGACGCGCGGCCCAGGGCGTCGGCGCCGCCCTGCTGATGCCGCTCGCCATGGCGCTGCTCAGCGCGGCCTTTCCGCCGCAGGAGCGTGGCAAGGCGCTCGGCATCTTCAGCGGCGTCACCGGGCTCGGCATCATCGCCGGCCCACTCATCGGCGGCGCGATCTCGCAGGGACTGGCCTGGCAGTGGATCTTCTGGATCAACCTGCCGATCGGTCTCGCCATCATCCTCCTCGCCCGCCGTCATGTACCGGAGAGCCATGGCCAGGATCGAGCGGTCGACGGGCTCGGCGTGGTGCTGGTCACGCTCGCCGCTTTCGGGCTGGTCTGGGGCATCCTGCGCGGCAACGGCGCCGGCTGGGCCAGCACCGAGATCCTCACCGCCCTGATCGGAGGCGCGGCGCTCGCCCTGCTCTTCATCGCCTGGCAGCGCTCCGCGCCGCAGCCCATGGTCCCCCTGCGCCTGTTCCGCTCGCGCCGGTTCGCTGCCGGCGTCGGCGCAAGCTTCCTGTTCTATGCCGGCATGTATGGCGTCGTCTTCTTCCTGCCGCAGTTCTTCCAGGCCGCGCAGGGGCACGGGCCGCTCGCCGCGGGCCTGCGCCTGCTGCCCTGGACCGCAACGCTGTTCTTCGTCGCGCCGATCGCCGGCCGGCTGATCAACCGGTTCGGCGAGCGCCGCCTCGTCGCCGGCGGCGTGCTGCTGCAGGCGCTCGGCTTCGGCTGGATCAGCCTGATCGCCGCGCCCGGCCTCGCCTTCATCAATCTGATCGCGCCGCTCGTCATTGCCGGCGCCGGCATCTCGATGGCCATGCCCGCGGCCCAGAATGCCGTGCTGAACGCGGTCGACAAGCCGGAGATCGGCAAGGCCTCCGGCATCTTCAACATGTTCCGCTTCCTCGGCGGCGTCTGCGGGATCGCGGTCACTGTTGCCCTGTTCGGCCGCACAGGGAGCCTCCAGTCGGCCGAGGCGTTCAATGCCGGCTTCTCGGCAGCGATCGCGCTCTCGGCCGCCCTGTCGCTCGCGGCAGGGGGTATCGCCCTCGCGCTGCCCGGCAGAAACCTGCCAACGCCCGTTGAAGCCAGCGCGACGCCGGCGGTCGCCCCGCTCACTATCGCTTCGAGGCGAACAACCGGCTGATCAGCCAGAGCGGCACGACGACCAAGGCGCCGGCGAGGGCCCAGCCGCCGACCTCGCGGACCGCGTCGAAGCCCATATCGCCGAGCGAGCGGACGAAGCGCAGCGCCGAATCCAACAGGCCACGCGGCGACAGGCCGAGGAAGGCCATGGCGGCGCCGACCAACAGCGAGATGAAGAACAGGCGCACGAGGACGCTGAGGAGAGAGCCCCCGAGAAAGCGCTCGACGCCGCCGCCATTGGCCATGAAAAATCCCCTTCGGATCGTCAGCAGGACAAAACCCGCTCGCGGTTGAACCCGCGCTGAACGCCGCCGTCAACTGCCATCGCGTCATTCCGGGGCAGGCCGCAGGCCTGAGCCCGGAACCCATGAACACCGGCAACCGCAGGAGGACAAGCGCCGTCGTTCCGCGCCTCTTCGGGCATCGGCGTGGTCATGGGTTCCGGGCTCGCCGCCATGCGGCGCCCGGAATGACCGTGACGATCGGCCAGCCCGAGTTGGCGTCCCGACTCAGCTCGTCGCCGACGCGCCCTGGGCGGCCCAGCCGGCGCCGGCGATCTTGGCGGCGGCGATCACCGCCTGGGTGCGGCTGTCGACGTTGAGCTTGGTCAGGATCGCCGAGACATGCGCCTTGACCGTCGCCTCGGAGACGCCGAGCTCATAGGCGATCTGCTTGTTGAGCAGCCCTTCCGACAGCATCATCAGCACGCGCACCTGCTGCGGCGTCAGCGTCGCGAGGCGGCGCACCATGTCGGCGGTCTCGTGGTCGACCGGGGCGGAGAGATCGACGCCGGGCGGCGTCCAGACGCCGCCGTCGAGCACGGCCCGGATCGCCTCGCCCATCTGCCCGACCTCGGCGGTCTTGGGCAGGAAGCCGAGCGCGCCGAACTCGATGCAGCGGCGGATTACGGCCGGATCGTCATTGGCCGAGACGACGATCACCGGGATCTCGGGATAGGAGGCGCGCAGGAAGAGCAGGCCGGAGAAGCCCTGGACGCCGGGCATCGAGAGATCGAGCAGGATGAGGTCCGTATCGGCGGCCTCGGCGAGCGCCTGGCCGAGCGCCTCGAGCGAGCCGACCTCGCTGACCTCCGAGCCCGTCAGCGCATGCGACACCGCCTGGCGCAGCGCCCCGCGAAAGAGCGGATGATCGTCCGCGATCACGATCCGTGTCATGTGCCCTCCGCGCGCCAAGGCTCCGGCGCGATGCCGACGCGATTCCCTCGAAATTTCAAGCGCCCGGCATCCTGCGCTGTCAATGCTCCAATCGTGCGGAGCCACAGCGGATCGCGCGAGCATTTTCCGCTTCAGCCGCCTCGCAGCAGCGCCTCCAGCGCCTCGATCCGGTCGGCCTCGCCCGGCGGCTTGTCCCAGCGGATGCGGTTGATGCGCGGAAAGCGCATGGCGATGCCGGATTTGTGCCGTGTCGAGCGCTGAAGCCCTTCGAAGGCGACCTCGAAGACCAGGCCGCTCGAGGGCGTATGCGTCACCTCGCGAACCGGTCCGAAGCGGTTCAGCGTGTTCTTGCGGACATAGCGGTCGATCTCGATCAATTCCTCGTCGGTGAAGCCGAAATAGGCCTTGCCGACCGGCACCAGTTCGTCCGCACCCGCCTCCCCCGCCCGCCAGACCCCGAAGGTGTAGTCGGAGTAGAAGGAGGAGCGCTTGCCGTGGCCGCGCTGGGCATACATCAGCACGCAGTCGACCAGGCGGGCGTCGCGTTTCCATTTGTACCAGTAGCCCTTCGGCCGGCCGGGCAGATAAGGCGAATCGAGCCGCTTCAGCATGCAGCCCTCGACCGCCTCGGCATCGGCGCCGGCCCCGGCGGCAGACGGATCGGCGCGGGCCGCGGTCAGCTCCTCCCAGCTCCTGAAGGAAATGCGCGGCGAGAGATCGAAGCGGGCGCTGTCGAGCCTGCCGAGGAAGGCCTCCAGCCGGGCGCGCCGTTCGGTGTAGGGCAGGCTACGCAGATCGTCGTCGGCCTCGGCCAGCAGGTCGTAGGCGCGGATATGGGCCGGAAACTCGGCCAGCATCTTCGCCGTCACCTGCTTGCGGTTGAGCCGCTGCTGCAGCGTGTTGAAGCTCTGGACGACGCCCTCGCGCATCACCAGCAACTCGCCGTCGATCGCGCCGTCCTGCGTCAGAGCCTCGGTGAGGTCGGGGAAAGCGGCGCCGATCTCCTCGCCGGTGCGGGAATAGAGCCGGACGACGCGGCTGCCGTCGGGGCGCGTGCCGGCGACGGCCTGGACGCGGATGCCGTCCCATTTCCATTCGGCCGCGAACTCGTTCGCGTCGAGCTTGTCGAAATCGCCGTCCTCGACCGCATGCGAGAGCATCACCGGGCGGAAGGGCGCCGGATCGGTCGCTTCCGGCCGCGGTGCCCTGCCCTCCAGCCAGGCGAAGAGCTGGACATAGGGCGGCTCCAGCCCGTGCCAGACCTGCTCGACCTCGTCCGGCGCGATGCCGCCGAGGCTCGCGGCCGCCGTCTTGGCGAGCCGGGCGGAGACGCCGATGCGCAATCCCCCCGTGATCAGCTTGAGCAGGGCCCAGCGGCCGGTCTCGTCGAGGGCGTCGAGCCAGGACGCGATCAGGCGCGGAAGTTCGGTCTTGCCGGAGTTGCGCAGCCCGGCAACGACGTCGGGAAGGGTGAGCGGGGCGCGGTTGTGGCCGGGCTCCGCTGCGGGCAAAGGCGCTTCCCCTCCCCCTTGCAGGGGGGTTGCGTCGGCGACCGGCCACATCAGCGCGACGGTCTCGGAGAGGTCGCCGACATAATCGTAGGAGAGCGCGAACAGCACCGGGTCGGTGCGCTCGGCGATCAGCGCGCGGATCAGGCCGGGCTTGGCATTCCGGAACACCAGCCCGCCGGTCATCGCCGCCAGCGCATAGCCGCGGTCGGGATCCGGCGTGCTGCGCAGATAGTCGGCGATCAGCGCGAGCTTGCCGTTGCGGCGCGGCTCATAGGCGAGGCGGTCGAGCAGCCAGGCGAACCGGTTCATGGCGCGACCTCGGCCGGCTCTGCCTCCGCCGGCCTGGCCTCCGGCTCGGCCTCGCCCTCGTCGCCATAGCCGACGAGATGCAGCGGCTTGCCCCTGAGACCGACCGAGCCGCACCAATGCGCCAGCGCCTCGGCCTCGCCATGGGTGATCCAGATCTCGTTCGCCTGGACCTCGCGGATCGTCGCCTGGAGATCGTCCCAGCCGGCATGGTCGGAAATGACCAGCGGCAGCTCGACGCCCTTCTGGCGGGCCCGGGCCCGCACCCGCATCCAGCCCGAGGCGAAGGCGGTGACCGGATCGGGAAAGCGGCGCGACCAGAGGTCCTGGATCGCGCTCGGCGGGCAGATGACGATCTCGCCGGCCAATGCCCTGCGCCCCTCGGCGTTGCGCTCGCCCGGCTCGACCTTGCGGATGTCGCCGAGCGGGACGCCTTCGGCCCGGTAGAGCTCGGTGATCTTCTCGACCGCGCCATGGATATAGATCGGCCGCTCGTAGCCGGCCTCGCGGATCAGCGCCATCAGCCGCTGCGCCTTGCCGAGGGAATAGGCGCCGACAATATGGGTGCGCTCCGGGAAAAGCCGGACGGAATCGATGAGCTTGGCGGTCTCGGCATGGGCCGGCGGATGGCGGAACACCGGCAGGCCGAAGGTCGCCTCGGTGATGAAGACGTCGCAGGGAACCGGTTCGAACGGCGCGCAGGTCGGGTCACGCTCGCGCTTGTAGTCGCCGGAGACGACGATGCGCAGGCCCTTGTGCTCGACCACGATCTGGGCCGAGCCGAGGACATGGCCGGCCGGAACGAAGCGGAAATCGACCGCGCCGATGCGGACCGTCTCGCCGGGGGCTACCGGCTGCCGTGTACCGGCGAACGCCTCGCCATAGCGCAGCGCCATGATCGCAAGGGTCTCCGAGGTCGCCAGCACGGCGCCATGGCCGGCTCGCGCGTGGTCGGAATGGCCATGGGTGATCAGCGCCCGCGCCACAGGGCGGACGGGATCGATGTGGATGTCGGCCGGCGGGCAATAGAGCCCGGCCGGGGTGGGCGTCAGCAGCTCGGAAGGCTTCATCGTCTGGCCAGTGTCACGCACCTCGGTTAAACCCCGAGCATGATCGAAAAGGGCAGCAGCGTGTATTCCGCCAGTTCCGGCGACGAGCGTCTCGACCGCCGCTATGCCTGGGCCGAGGCGGCGCTGAAGGATGGCGATGCGCGGGCGGCGATCGACATCCTCGATCAAACGCTCGCGGAGCATGACGGTTTCACCGCCGCCTGGCACCTCTACGGGCTGGCGCAGGAAGCGCTCGGGCACAATGAGGAGGCCGCGACCGCCTGGCGGCAATGCCTCGGTCTCGACCCGAACGACCATGTCGGCGCGAAGCTCGACCTCGCCCGGATCGGCGCGCTCCCGGCCGATCAGGCGACCTCGGAGAATTTTTCCGGCGCGCTGTTCGACGCCTATGCCGAGCGCTTCGACAGCCATCTCGTCGGCACGCTGCAATACCGCGCGCCGGCGCTGCTCGAGGACGCGCTCGCCCGCCATTGCGCCAAGGCCGGCCGCCCCTTCCGCTTCGGGACCGTCCTGGATCTCGGCTGCGGCACCGGGCTGATGGGCGAGGCGATCCGTGCCGAGGCGGAGTTCCTCGCCGGCTGCGATCTCTCGCCGCGGATGATCGCCAAGGCGCAGGCCAAAAGGCGCGACGATGGCGGCCCGCTCTACGACAAGCTCGCCACCGCCGGCCTCACCGCCTTCCTGGCGAGCCGCCCCGACGCCTCGGCCGATCTCGTCCTCGCCGCCGACGTCTTCGTCTATCTCGGCGATCTCGCGCCGAGCTTCCATCAGAGCGCGCGGGTGCTCAGGACGGGCGGGCTGCTCGCCTTCACCGTGCAGAGCCATGACGGCGAGGGCGTGGCGGTCGGGCAGGATCGGCGCTTCGCCCATGCCGAGGGCTGGCTCCGGGCGGGGCTCGGTGAAGCGGGATTGCAGCCGGTGCTGGTCGAGGCGCAGAGCACCCGCATCGATCGCGGCCGGCCGGTGCCGGGACTGCTCGTGCTGGCGGAGCGCTGAGACCGGCATCAATAGCAAAAACTGCGCGTTTTATGCTATCGTCGACCGGACAGGAGGCGGACATGAATGTGTCGATCGGCCCACGCTGGGAAAACTTCATCGCCGACATCGTCGAAGCCGGCCGCTACGGCTCGGCAAGCGAGGTCGTGCGGGAAGGCTTGAGGCTCGTCGAGGAGCGCGAAGCGAAACTTCAGGCCTTGCGCGACATGGTCGAGGAATCGATCGCGCGGGGTGGTTCGCATACCGACGAGGACGTTTCAGCAGCTATCGAAACCGCGCTGGACGAGATTGATCGGACCGAAGCCAGCCGCTGATGCTGCGGCTCCATTATAATGATTCAGCGCGGGACGATCTCCTTGCGATCACTCGCTATGTCCGTCTCAGCAGCGGTAGCAGCGCGATCGCCCGCTCGTTCGTCGCCAGCCTGCGGAAACAGTGCGAAAAGATCGCAGCTCTGCCAGGTACGATCGGCCGTGCCCGCCCCGAGCTTCGATCAGACCTTCGCAGCTTCTCCTTCAAGGGCTACGTCATCCTCTTCAGATATCTCGATGAGGGCATCGAGATCGTGAATATCATCGAACGCCATCGGGACATCCTCGCTGCATTCGACGACGAGGCGAACAGCTGACAGGCGTTCCCTTTTCGTTCGACAGGGCCTATCTCTGTCGCTCGATGGATGCGCCCTCGCCTCTCCCACCCGCCTTCTCCGCCTGGTTCGCCAGCCGCGGCTGGAGCGTCAGGGCGCATCAGCTCGCGCTGCTGGAGGAGGCCCGGGCCGGGCGCTCGACCCTCTTGGTCGCGCCGACCGGCGCCGGCAAGACGCTCGCCGGCTTCCTGCCCTCGCTGGTCGAGCTGACCCGGCGCGGCGGCAAGGGCGCGGGAACGAGCGACGGCCTGCACACGCTCTATGTCTCGCCGCTGAAGGCGCTCGCCGTCGACATCGCCCGCAATCTCGAGACGCCGATCCGCGAGATGGGGCTCAACGTCAAAGTCGAGACCCGCACCGGCGACACCTCGCCGGCCAAGCGCGCCCGCCAGATCGAGCGGCCGCCAGACATCCTTTTGACCACGCCGGAGCAGCTCGCCCTCCTGGTCTCGCACCGCGACGCGAAACCGTTCTTCGCCGGGTTGCGCCGCGTCGTCCTCGACGAGCTGCACGCGCTGGTCACCTCGAAGCGCGGCGACCTGCTCTCGCTCGATCTCGCGCGGCTGCGGGCCCTGGCGCCGCAGATGAGCGCGGTCGGCCTCTCGGCGACGGTGCGCGAGCCGGCCGACCTGCAGGCCTATCTCGGCGGCGCCGGCACGCCGTCCGGCCTCGTCACCGTCACCGGCGGCGCGCAGGCGCAGATCGGGATCATGCAGACGCGCAACCGCCTGCCGCTCGCCGGACACGTCACCGCCCACGCGGTCGGCGACATCTACGCCGCGATCCGGGCGCACACATTGACGCTCGTCTTCGTCAACACCCGCATGCAGGCCGAGTTCATGTTCCAGGCGCTCTGGAGCATCAATGACGAGACGCTGCCGATCGCGCTGCATCACGGCTCGCTCGATGTCGGCCAGCGCCGCAAGGTCGAGGCGGCGATGGCGGCAGGCAGGCTCAAGGCCGTGGTCTGCACCGCGACGCTCGATCTCGGCATCGACTGGGGCGATGTCGACCTCGTCGTCAATGTCGGTGCGCCCAAGGGCGCGAGCCGGCTGATGCAGCGGATCGGCCGCTCCAACCACCGCATGGACGAGCCTTCGCAGGCGCTTCTGGTGCCCTCGAACCGCTTCGAATTGCTGGAATGCCGCGCCGCTCTCGATGCGGTGGCGGAAGCGGCGCAGGATACGCCGCCGCCGCGGATCGGAGCGCTCGACGTGCTCGCCCAGCATGTGCTGGGGGTCGCCTGCTCGGACGGTTTCGACCCCGACGCGTTCTACGCGGAGGTCCGCACCGCCTCGCCCTATGCCGATCTCGCCCGCAGCGATTTCGACGCGGTGGTCGATTTCGTCGCGACCGGCGGCTATGCGCTGAAGAGCTATGAGCGCTTCGCCAAGCTCAGGCGGGGCAAGGACGGGCTCTATCGCGCCAGCAATGCCCGGGTGATCCAGCAATACCGGATGAATGTCGGCACCATCGTCGAGGCGACCATGCTGAAGGTCCGGCTCGGGCGGGCGCGGCCGGCCCGGCCCGGGAGCCAGCCCATGCTCCGCCGCGGCGGGCGCGTGCTCGGCGAACTGGAGGAGTATTTCGCCGAGACGATGACGCCGGGCGACACCTTCGTCTTCGCCGGCGAGGTGCTGCGCTTCGAGGGCATCGTCGAGAACGAGGTGGTCTGCTCGCGCACCGCGGCCGGCACCGACCCGAAGATTCCGTCCTATGCCGGCGGCAAGTTCCCGCTCTCGACCTTTCTCGCCGCACGCGTCCGCGCCATTCTCGCCTCGCCGAAGGGCTGGGCGAAGCTGCCGGACGAGGTCTCGTCCTGGCTGCAGGCGCAGCGGCTGAAATCGCGCCTGCCCAAGCCGGGCGAGCTCCTGGTCGAGACCTTTCCGCGGGCCGGGCGCTTTTTCCTCGTCGCCTATCCCTTCGAAGGGCGCCTCGCCCACCAGACGCTCGGCATGCTGCTGACGCGCCGGCTCGAGCGCGCGCGGCTGAAGCCGCTCGGCTTCGTCTGCAACGATTACGGCATCGCCGTCTGGACGCTCGGCGACATGGGAGCGGCGATCGCGCGCGGAGCGCTGTCGCTCGACGAACTCTTCGCACAGGACATGCTCGGCGACGATCTCGAGGAGTGGCTGGCGGAATCGGCGCTGATGAAGCGCACCTTCCGTTCCTGCGCCGTGATCGGCGGGCTGATCGAGCGCCGCTTCCCTGGCCAGGAGAAGAGCGGGCGGCAGGTGACGATCTCGACCGACCTGGTCTACGACGTGCTGCGCCGGCACCAACCCGACCATGTGCTGCTGCGTGCCGCACGCGCCGACGCCGCGACCGGCTTGCTCGACATCGGCCGCCTGGGTCAGATGCTGACACGGATCAGCGGGCGAATCGTGCATCAGCCGCTCGATCACGTCTCGCCGCTCTCGGTCTCGGTCATGCTCGAGATCGGGCGCGAGGCGGTCCATGGCGAAGCGGCCGACGAGATCCTGGCCGAGGCGGAAGCGCAGATGCTCGAAGAGGCGATGGCGTGAACCTGGCGGCGAAGGAGACGGGAGAGGTGGCGGCCGAAGCCTTCATGCTCGGCCGGCTCGCGCTCGTGCCGGACCTGTCCGGCGCGCTCTATTTGCCCGACGAGCGCACGCTCGTCGTCGCCGACCTGCATCTGGAGAAGGGCTCGGCCTATGCGGCGCGCGGCGTCCTGCTGCCGCCTTATGATTCCGCCGCGACGCTGCGGCTGCTCGGCGCCGCGATCCGGCGCTACCAGCCGGCGCGCGTGGTCGCGCTCGGCGATTCCTTCCACGACGGAGGCGCCGAGGCGCGGATCGACGATGCCTGCCTTGCGAGCCTGCGCGCCTGCCAGGCGGGCCGCGACTGGCTCTGGATCAGCGGCAACCACGATCCTGCGATCTCGGCCGCGATGGGCGGCACGGTGGTCGACGAGTTCCACCTCCGCGGCGTCAGGCTGCGGCATGAGCCGAGCCTCGCCGGGGCGATGCCGGAGATCGCCGGCCATCTCCACCCCGCCGCCAAGGTCCGCATGCGCGGCCGGGCGCTGCGCCGGCGCTGCTTCGCGCTGTCGCCGAGCCGCTGCGTCATGCCGGCGATGGGCGCCTATGCCGGCGGCCTCAATGTTCGCGACGCCGCCTTCCGGCCGCTGTTCGGCCTGGGCTTGTCCGCCCATCTGCTCGGCGACGGAAGGCTGTTCCGCATCGACCAGCGCCTGCTGCTGCCTGACTGAGCAAGCCGGAAAGGCAAGCTCCGGGCGCGGGCGGGCGAACGCGGAGCCCTCGCTGCGTTTCAGATGCAGGGATACGTGCGTAACAGGTTGCGTCGGCGCGGGGCTTGTGGCATCAGGACGCCGCTTCGGAACGGCGCGGCGCCTTCCAGGGTCTCCCGGACCCGAAACGCCAGCACCCCGCGCGGTCCTGCTGCCGTAGCTCAGTGGTAGAGCACTCCCTTGGTAAGGGAGAGGTCGAGAGTTCAATCCTCTCCGGCAGCACCAGCCATCTCGCGGATAACCGGCGATTTTCCAACGGTGCGGAAAAGCCGCACTTCCGGCGTCACTTGCGAATCTAGCGACCGGTAGAGCGCAATGATCAGCCGGCGCTCACGCGCCGAACTCTCGGCCAGCCTGGCGCCTCTCTCTGACGTGCCATTTCGGATTTTCCGACTTTTCCAGCGCCCGCAGGCCAGAGACGGGGCAGCTTCGGAAAGAGACAGGTTCGCAATTCGGCTATGACCGCCCCTGGCTCCTAGCCGACGTCGAGAACGTCTGCTTCAGGGCATTCTGCTTAGGCCGGCAGTTGACCAGCCGAGAGTGGCCCAGAGCGGCGGCTGGAGATGACCGCTTTTCGCAGTCTAGAACGGCGTGCCGTCGTCGAAAGCATCGAAGGAGCCGGGCCTCGGACACGTCCACCCCGCCGAACTTCGCCTTCCATTTGTAGATGTGGCGTCGCTCACACCGTGCTTGCGGCACAGATCGGCGACCGAGACCCCAGACTCCTGTTCCTTCAAGATCGCGATGATCTGCTCTTCCCAGAAGCGGCTGCACTTCATGCTCTGGTCCTCTCAATGGGCCAGAACGAACTTCAAACTGGATAACCAGCGCAACGTCAATCACATGCCTGGCCAGCGCTATTACGAGGCAACAGTCGTCCACTGGTGGCGTGGCGAACGGTGGTTCCGTAACGAAACAGACGCGCAGGCGGCCGGCTGGCGGCGCGCCAGAAGCTGACAGCCGCGCCTTCGTCAACCACTTGCCTTCTCGGTCGGCTTTCGGCCGTCGCCCAATGCCTCCCTCTGGCGCTGCCCGTCGACCCCTCGCCGGAAGATGGCTCGCTGCCGCCCGCTGCCTGACTCCTTTTCGTTTCCCCATTCGTCTTAGCTCCATCACATGATCGGAGCGCGTAGACATGAGTTTGCAGGACAAGAATGTCGTGGTCACCGGCGGCAGCCGCGGGCTCGGATTGGGCCTGGTCGAGACGCTTGTCGATCATGGTGCCAAGATCACCGTGCTCGGTCCGCCCACGCCGCAGTCGGCTCAGGCTCGGAACTCGAGGCGCGCGCCCGACGCGGAGACGATGCCGGCCCGCCCATCCCCCAGACGGCGGAGCGTCCGTTCGATATCCGCGGGCACCATCAGGCTGAAGGCGGTGGAAAGGGCGTCTGCCGCAGTCGCGGTCGGCATCACCACGGTCACCGATTCATGCACGTGCGCACAGGTGCCGGCTCGCGGATCGAAGAGATGGTTGAAACGCCCGGCCGGATCGAAGCGGAAGCCATAGGCTCCGGACGTCGCGACCGCCTCGTCGACCGCGTCCAGGGTCGATGCCACCCGGTCCGGCCGATCCGGATCCGCGATCCCGATCCGCCATGGCGTGCCGTCGGGTCGCGCGCCGAGCGCCCTGCTCTCGCCCATGTCGACCAGGCTGCTCACGACGCCTTCTCGGCGCAGCAAGGCCACGACCCGGTCGGTCGCCCAGCCCTGGGCGATGCCGTTGAGGGTGAGGGCCATTCCCGGCCGATGGAAGACGATCCGGTCCTGGTCGAAACCGACCTGGTCGAATCCGACCCGGGCGAGGGTGGCCTGCAGCGTCGGCGCGGGGGGCCCCTGCGGATCGGCCCCGGGCCGGGAGAAATGCTCGCGATAGAGGCCCCAGAGCGCCTGCACCGTCGGATCGAAGCGGCCGCCGGTCAGCTCGAAATAACGGCGGCACTCCGCCAGCAGGGTCACGAGCTCGGCGGGCGGGGCGAGCAGCACGCCCCGGCGATTGAGCACGGACAGCGCCGAATCGTCCCGGTAGAGGCTGAACACCCGTTCGACCCGGCGCATCTCCCCCAGTGCCCGCTCGATCAGCCGCTCGGCAGCGGCCCGGTCGGGGTGATGGATCTGCAGGCTCGCGGCAGCGCCCATGACCTGGCCCTGCCAGGTGACGAGCGGGGCCTGCGCTCCTGCCCTGCCGCCGAGGGGAAGCAGGTTCAGCCCGGCCGCGGCGGCGCTGATGCCGATGAAGCGCCTGCGCGAGAGGTGGGAAGACATCGCGGCCTCCTAGTGTCCGGTCTGGGAGGCCGGCGCAGCCGGGCCGTCGGTCTGCCCGCCTTCGCCATGCTCCTGCTCCGCCGGCTCGGCGCCGCCACCGAGGACATACCCCTTCGGCACCTCCGGAAACGCGACGACGCGCCCGCCGTTTTCCAAGGCGAACTTCTCCGCCGCGCTCCTGTCGGAGAACGGCACGGCCTCATCGGCGCCCATGCCACCCTTCATCCGGCTGCCGATCACGAAGGCGGCCTTCCGGGCATCGATCCAGTTGGCCGCTCCGGGCTCCTCCCAGCTCGGCGCCTTGCCCATGTCGGAGACATAGATGGCCCGAATGTCCTTCGCCTCCTCCGGCAGCATCGTGAAGGAAAGCGTGTCGCGGGCCGAGGAGAACCAGACCGGCTGGAGTCGGCTCGCCAGGATGATCTGGCCCTTCGGACCGGGATGCTCGAGCACGTTCATGCCGCAATAATGGCCCATCGCGACCTGCGTCAGCTCATGCGGCGGCGGCGTCTCAGCCGCCTTCTGCTCGTTGCAGCCGCCGAGGCCGAGGCCCACGGCCAGGACAGCGGAGATGACGAGAACCCTCATAGTTCCCTCCTCGAGAAAGCGAGCGCCGCGAGCGCGAGCGGAACCAGCGCCCAGGCCGCGAGCGCGGCGAGTAGGACCGGCGGGCTCAGGGTGGCGGTCTGCGCGACGCCGGCCATGCCGGCAAAGGCGCTGACATTGCCGGAGCCGGTGAGATTGAAGAGGCGATAGGCATCGGTCGGGTTGAGCAGCAGCAGCGCGTTCAGCGCCGCGCCCGTGACCGTCTGTCCCTGGTCCATGACCAGGACGCCGAGCAGGGCCATGTCGTAGATCAGGACGAAGACCAGCCAGATGCCGATGGCGATGCCGGCCGCCGTGCCGCGCTCCCTGACGAGCGCGCTGACCAGATAGCCGACCGCGATGAAGGCGGCGCCCAGCAGGACCGAGGAGCCGACCATGGCGGCGAAAGCGGCCCAGCTCTGCGGATCGATGGCGGCGCCGGTCGCGACCAGGGCGGCGGCCGCCGCGCCGTAGCCGACCAAGGTCGCGAAGGTCAGGATCGCGAGATGGCCGACGAACTTGCCGAGCACGACCTGCCAGCGCGCCACCGGATAGCTCAGCAGCAGCAGCATGGTGCCGCGCTCCATCTCGCCGACGATGGCGTCGTGCGAGATCAGCAGGGCGATCAGCGGCAGCAGGAAGATGGTCAGGCTGGAGAGGCTGACGATGACCACGTCGAGGGCGCGCACTCCGACTTGCCCGGTCGGGGCGCTGCCCAGGAAGGTGAGCGTCAGGGCGAGGGCCGCCAGCAGCAAGGTGGTGGCGAGGACCCAGCGGTTGCGCAGGCCCTCCTGGATCTCCTTGCGCGCGACGATCAGGATGGTCCTCACAGCGGCACCTCCTGCGAGCGGAGGAAATGGGCGTAGAGCTCGTCGAGGGTCGGCGGAGCCACCTCGACATCCTCGACGGGAAGCCCCTCGGCGGTGGCGCGCCGCAGCAATTCGATCTTGCGATCCGGGGCGGCGTCGATCTCCAGCATATGGCCGTTGACGCGACGCCAGGCCCCGAGCGGAGCGAGCCGCCCCTCGACCTCTGCAAGGCCGGAGGCCGCGACCGTCAGGCGGATGCGAGTGGGCAGGCGGGCGATATGGCGCAGCTCGTCGAGGCTGCCATCGGCGACCTTGAGACCGCGATTCATGATCACCACGCGGCCGGCGCGCTCCTCCAGCTCGGTGAGCGCATGCGACGACAGGAGAACCGTCGCGCCCCGCCGCCGCAACGCCTCGACGATCTCGTAGAAGCTCTGGCGCAGCGCAGGATCGAGGCCCGTCGTCGGCTCGTCGAGCAGGAGGATGCGCGGCTCGCCCAGCAGCGCCTGTGCCAGGCCGAGGCGCTGCCGCATGCCCTTCGAATAGGTTCCGACCCGGCGGTCTGCGGCATGGCCGAGACCGACGCGCTCCAGCAGCGGCGCCACGGCGTCCCCACCTTCGCGCTTGAGGCGGGCATAGAAGGCGAGGGTCTCGCGCCCGGTCAGCGCCGCATTGAACGAGACGTTCTCCGGCAGGTAGCCGAGATGGCGGCGGGCTGCGAATTCGCCCGCGGCCGGATCCTCGCCGAGTACGGCGATGCGCCCTTGCGACGGCCGGATCAGGCCGAGCATCAGTTTCAGCAGCGTGGTCTTACCGGCCCCGTTATGGCCGACCAGGGCGATGGTCGCGCCTTCCGGCAGCGAGAAAGAGACGTCGCGGACCGCCTCGACCTTGCCGAAGCGCTTGGTCACCTTGGCGATTTCGACGGTCGCGGTCATAACCGGCCACCGAGAGTCGGCCTGGGGCGGGTCGGTGGCGTCATCAGTGGGTGACTGTCGACCACGCCTCCCGGCAAGAGCGCCGGGAACTGCGCCTGTGCCCAGCGGATCACCTGCACGGCGGGCGAATTGGCGAGCAGCTTCGCCTGGGGCGCGGTCCAGAGCACCTTGTCCATCAGATCGTTCGGCCGATAGGCGCTGTCGCCCAGCCCATCACCGTTGAGGTCGAAGGCGGGGTTGTCGCTCCAGAAATTGCCGCGCCCGCCCTTCGACCAGTCGAGATAGCGCGTCCCGACATATTTCACCTGGTTCTGGTTCCTGACGAAGGCGTTGCCGGCGATCTCGTTGCCTTCGGAACCCGCGGTGAAATGGATGCCGATCTCGCAGCCCTCGAACCAGTTGTCGCGGAAGCGGTTCCGATTGGCGTTGTAGATGAAGACGCATTTCCCCGGCCCGCTGCGCGCACCAGCGGCGACGAGCGGCTCGGCCTCGCCGGCCACTGGCAGCCCATGCTCGCGCGCCTCGTTCGTGCGCATGCCGGAGGTCATCCAGCGCTCTGCCGGCTGGAGGCGACCAAGCACCGTGTTGCCGCTGATCTGCGAGCCGTTGGCGTAGTTGAACAGGAAGCCATGGTCGCGGTCGCCGTCGGAGAGGTTGCCGCTCACCTTCAGCCGGTGCGAGTACATGATCGCAAAGCCCACTGTATTGCCGGTCGAGACGTTGTCGGCGATCTCGCTGTCGTTGGTGTACATATAGTGGACCGCGAAGCGCAGGTCACGGAAGCGGTTGCCCTTGAAGACGTTGTTCCTACTGGTGATCGAGAAGATGCCGTCCCGTCCGAACGAGACGTCGTTGTCGAGTACCTTGGCGCCGGCCGCGTTCCAGACCGAGATGCCGTTGCCGGCTTCGTTCACCCGGCCTTGCCTGATGCCGATGATCGTGTTGCCGCGCGCGATCGCCTGCTCGGCGCCGTGCAGATAGATGCCGTAGAGATTGCCTTCGATCCGGTTCGCCTCGACGATCGCCCGGCTGGCGGACTTCGCGAGGAACACTCCCGAATCGAGCTTCTCGGCATCGGTGCCGGAGCCACGAATGGTGAGGCCGCGGACCACGGCCCCCGGAGCGGAGACCGTCACGACGCTGCCATGCCCGGCGCCGGCCAGCACCGCCCCAGGCTCGCCCTCGAGGACGAGCCTGCGGTCGAGGCGGACGGGCGCGCGGTGCTCGCCGGCGCGCAGGACGACGACATCGCCCTCGGCTGCCCGGTCCAGGATGGCTTGGAGATCCTCGCTGCCCGGCCCGACGAGGATCCGTTCGGCGCGCGCGGGCAGGGCGAAGCTGGCGGCGAACATCGCTGCCAGCCCCAGGCGCACGGTGGTGCGGACAGGCTGCATGCTCAGGTCGCTTGCGGCTCGACGAACATCCGCCCCTTCATCTCCATGTGCATCGCATGGCAGAACCAGGAGCAGTAGTACCAATAGACGCCGGGCTTCGAGGCGGTGAAGGTCACGGACGCCGTCGCCTGCGGCGCGACCTCCATGTTGATGCCGTAGTTGGTGATGCAGAAGCCGTGGGTGAGATCCTCGACCTCGTCGATATTGGTGACGTAGACGGTGACCTCGTCGCCCTGCTTGACGGTGAAGTCCTCAAGGCCGAAGGCCGGCGCCGCCGACGTCATGTAGACGCGCACCTTGTTGCCATCGCGGACCACCTTCGAATCCTGCTCGAGCGTGACTCCGTCCGCCTTGGCCTGCTGCACGGCGGGCGCGAAGAACGGGTCGTCGCGCTTCCAGACGTGCAGCGGGTTGATCTTCGAGCGGTGCACCAGGGTGGCGTCGTGCGGCTCGGCGAAGCTCGGGCCGTCATGCACGAGCACCATCCGGTCGCCAGAGATGTCGATCAGCTGGTCGTTCTCCGGCTTGAGCGGTCCGACGTTGAGGAACCGATCCTTCGAGAACTTATTCAGTGATATCAGCCACTTGCCGTCGGCCTCCTTAGTCTGGCCCATCGAGGTGTGGTTGTGGCCGGGCTGGTAGTGGACATCGAGCTTCTGGAGGACCGGGTTGACCTTCTCGCCTTTGAACGCCCGCTTCGCCAGGTCGATGTTCCATTTCACCACCTGGCTGTCGAGGAACAGCGTCGTATAGGCGTTGCCCTTGCCGTCATAGGCGGTGTGCAGCGGTCCGAGGCCGAGCTCCGGCTCCGCCACGACGACGTCGCGCGGCTTGATCTTGTCGTCGAAGAGGTCGTCGAGCTTGCGGGCGTCGAACACCGTCACGGTCGGCGACAGCTTGCCGTTGGCGACAAAATGGATTCCATCCGGGGCGGTGTTGATGCCGTGCGGACTGTTCGGCACCGGGATGTAGCGCGTGAACTTCGAGCCGGCGCGTCCGTCGAGAACAGGAACGCCGCCCAGGGTCTCGAACTCGCCGTTCTTGACCGCCTCCTCAATGCGCTTGAGGTTGAAGACGACGACCCAGTCCTGCTCCTTCGCCATCATTTCCGCGAGGGTGACGCCCTCCTCGGAATTGTAGCAGGTCGCCCAAGCGTACTTGCCCTGATAGTCGGCATCGACATTGTCGAGGTTGCCGTCGACCTTGACCTGCCAAGCCACCCTCATGGTCTCGCCGTCGACCGCCGAGAAGATCGAGGCGTATTTCTTCGGGTCGTTCAGGATCTTGCCGTCGTTCGGAATCGGAACGCGATCCTCGCCATTGCAGAAGACGTAACCAGTCTTGGGATATTTCTGCACGCGCAGGCCATGCACGGTGTGCTGGTTCGGCAGCTGAATGATCTTGTCGCACTTCATCACGTCGAGGCGGATGCGGCAGACGCGCGTGTTCGCCTTGTCGTTGGCGAAGAGATAGCGCCCGTCATAGGTGCCGTCGGTGAAGGACGGGTGCGGGTGGTGCAGGTCGCCGTTGAGATAGATTCCGCCCTTGTCCTTCAGGAATTCGCGGCTCTCCGGCGTGAGCCCTTCGGTGAGGACCCTCAGGCTCTCATTGGTCTGTCCCCAGCCGGTGGCGCTGTCGCGGTTGAAGACCGGGATGCGCATCAGCTCGCGCATCGACGGGCAGCCGACGACGCGGACCTCGCCGGTCTGGCCGCTCGAGAAGAACACGTAATACTCGTCGAGCTCGCCGGGCTTGACCTCGTATTTGTTCGCCACCGCGGGACGCGCCGGAGCAGCCGGCCGGGTCTGCGCCTCGGCGGGGGTGATCGCGCCCGACGGCGCAAGGGCGAGGCCGCCCGCGACGCCGGCGGCTCCCGCTGCGCCGACCGCTGCGGTCGTCCCGAGCATGTCGCGCCGGCTCAGTCCCTTCTTCCTGCTTTCCTCTGACATGGCAGTCTCCTCGTTGCTGTGGGCCTGTGGCCGAGCCGTCAACCAGCGGTTGGCGCCTCGGCCGGATCGGCATCCCGGATCGGCTTGCCCATATGGGTGATGGCCGGCTTAGCAGGCCCTCGCCCTCCTTCTTTGCTCTGGCGCACGGACGGGGATGAGAGCGCGTCGCGCCGCTCGCGCTTCAGCCGCACCTGGATCATGTGCGGGCAGCGGTGATCGTCGTGGTAGAGCTCCTGGCAGTGCATGCAGTAGATGCACTCGTTGACGTTGATCTGCCCTTCCGGGTGGATCGACTGCACCGGGCATTCCTTGGCGCAGCGCTGGCAGGGCGAGCCGCATTCGGGCCAGCGTTTCAGCCATTCGAACATGCGGATCCGTCCGGGGATCGCGAGCGCGGCCCCGAGGGGGCAGAGATAGCGACAGAAGAAGCGCTCGATGAACAGCCCCGCCGCGAGCAGCGTCAACGCGTAGATAACGAAGGGCCAGTCGCGCGCGAATTTGAGGATGATCGCGGTCTTGAACGGCTCGACCTCGGCGAGCACCTCCGCCAGCGCGACCGAGTAGAGCGACAGGCCGAACAGGCCGAGGAAGATCATGTATTTGACCGGCCAGAGCCGCTCGTGCAGGCCCCAGGGGACCTTGATCTGCGGCACCCTCAGCCATTGCGCGAGATTGTTGGTCAGCTCCTGAAGCGCGCCGAACGGACAGAGCCAGCCGCAGAAGGGGCCGCGTCCCCAGAACAGCAGCGCCGCGGCGATGGCCGTCCAGAGGATGAAGATCAGCGGCGCGGCCAGGAAGAACTCCCAGTTGAAGCCCGTGATCAGAGCGTTGGTGAAGGTCAGGACGTTGACGACCGAGAGCTGCGCATTGGCGTACCAGCCGAGCCAGACGAGGGTGAAGGCGAGATAGGCGCGCCGGACCCAGACGTAGGTCCGGGGGCGCCGGACCAACGCGTCCTGGAAGAAGAAGATGGCCGTGAGGACGAGGATCGCGGCGGCGGTTATGCCGATCGAGACGGTGTTGGACCGCCAGATCCGCAGCCATAGCGGCTCGTCCAGCGCGCCGCCGAGGGAATCGGCGCCGGCCTGGCCGGGTTCCGCCGCCCGATCGTTGCCGGCGAGCCGTGGCGCATCCGGGGCCGGCTGCGCTGGAGCTGCCGCTGCCGGCGCCTGCTGCTCGACGCGCAGATACCGATCCGGAAGCGCATAGGCGAGCTCGTAGGTCAGGAACGCCTTGTCGCGTGCGCCGACATTGCGCTGGACCAGCAACTGCAGCTGCCAGGGCTCGGAGAGGTCGAGCTTCAATTCCTCGGGAACGACGAACAGGGCGATCTCACGCAGATCGGGCGCCCCCTCGGCGGAGATTGCGCCAAGCCGGGTATGATTTCGATCGCGGAAGCGGGTGCTCTGCCCGTCCTGGAGGAGCTCGATGCGGTCGAAGATGCCGCCGCGGACATAGCCGGAGCCCTTGAACGAATACGCGCCATTCCCCGCGACCAGGATCGCCTGCTGCTCCGGTTTCAGCCGGGCGCGCAGTTGCTCATAGGCGCCATCGCCGAGAAGACTGCGGCCGATGGTCGGCACGCTGACCGGAGCTACATAGAGATCGATGAACGGCTCGCTGGCATCACCAGGTTCGGGATTGTCGGCGGCGGCCTGGTTTCCGGCCTTCGCGAAGGCTTCGCTGACCTCGCCGATCGTCAGAGAGAGCCGGCGCACCGAGCCGTCGCCGATGAGCGTGTCCCAGTCGCGCGCCTCGCTCTGCTTGAGGTCGACCGTCCTGACCGCCGGCGCCGCCCCCGCCACGGAACCGGGGTGCCCGCCGGCGCCGAGCCGTCCGCTCTTGATCAGGCGCACGGCCGAGCGCACGACGCTGTCGCCCATCACCAGAACCGTGACGGTCGCGCCGCTGACGATGTCGACCTGCGGCGGGCGCTCCGCCCCCGCGGCCACCGGCCTGAGATCCTTGCCGATGAGCCGGTTCATCGAGTCGACGATGCGCTGCTCGGGGATGCCGATCAGAACGATCGGCTCCTTGTGATCGACGAGCCTGAGCCCGCGGACGACGCCCTCCGGGTCGATGCCGACCAGCATGTGGATCGGCTTGCCGGAATAGCCGGTCGCGTTGGCGAAGTCGGAGTTCAGGTAAACGAAGCCGAGGAGCTGGTCGCCGCGATAGGCGGGAGCCAGCGGCGGATCGCCCTGCACGGGCCCGAAACGGTCCGCCTGCGCAAAAAACGCGCTGGCCTGGATCTTCGGGAGGAATTCCTGCAGCCGCCCCGCAGCCGTGGCCGGCCCTGCAAGCATGAGCGCGAGGATGACAAGCGCCGCCGCCACCATCAAGCGCGCGAATTCTGCGAGGTGCGGGCGTCGAGGCGACGGCGTGCAGGCCAACGGGAATCGTCCTATCTGACAAGGTTCCCACTGCGGATTATCCGGCGTGGAACGCGACAGGGGGGACGCTGGTTCCCCCTCGATCAGGTTTTTTGCCGATTGCCTGGACGGCGATCGGCGGAGAGACTCCTATCCCGCCGGGGGCGGTGTTGTTTGATCTGCCGCAAGTTGACGGGCAGGATTTCACGCCATGAACGTCCGATGAGGAGGTCAGATGTCGCTGCTGAAAGCTGAGCCGTCCGCCCCGGTCAGGTCATTGGAGGAGCTGTTTGCGCTCGCCCATGCGATGGAGCAGGAGGCCGCCGAGCGTTACGCGGAGATCGCCAGGCGGATGCGGGAGGAAGGCAATCCAGGCCTCGCCGCTGTTTTCGACGGCCTCTCCGCCGACGAGACCGGGCATCTCGACCAGGTGGTGCGCTGGTCGCGGCACGTGAAGGGGCAGGCTCCCGACCCTTCGCTGATCCGGTGGAAACCGCCCGAGACATTCGACGACGAGGGGGCCTCGACCATCGCGCCCGAGCTGCTCAGCGCCTATCGGGCCCTGGCGATGGCGGTGCGCAACGAGGAGAGGGCCTTCGCGTTCTGGAGCTATGTCGCCGCACAGGCCCAGGACGCCCCGATTCAGCAGGCCGCGGAAGCGATGGCGCGGGAGGAGCTCGGCCATGTCGCCACCCTCCGACGCGAGCGGCGGCGCGCCTTCCATGCCGCCCGTGCCGGAGCCGGCGGCGATGGCGAGGTCGCCGGCGACGAAGCCGCGCTCGAACGCCGGCTCGCCGATCTGTTCGAGCGGCTGGCGGCTCAGGCGCCTGCGGACGAGCAGACCCGCCTGACGGCCTATGCGCAGGAGGCGAGGCGACACGCGCTCGAACTCGAAGCCGCGCCGATCCGCACGCCCGCCGCCTCGCATCTGCGCGCGGCCGCCACCAGCCCGGTCGCCCTGGCCGAATTGCTGACGGAGCGCTATCTCGAAGTCGCCGACGGCCAGCGCGACGAAGCGGAGCTGGTACGCCTGCAGGCCCTCGCCGGGCGCGCCGTAGCCCGCCTCGTCTGGCTGAGAGCGGATCTGCCTGAGCTGGACGGAATTGGGAAGCGCTGAGCGGCTTCTGCCCGCAGACCGTCTGGACCGACCTTTTCCTGCTGGTCGAGCGCCTCGTCGAAGGCGACAGACGCGGACGCCTGAAGAGGCCGACAGAGAGCCTGACGACAGACGGGTTGCGGAGATCGCGGCCAAGCACGTGGCCTGGTTTCTCATTGCCATGGGCACCGGCGGCGGCCTTTTGCGTCGATGCCTGCCACAGTGTCATGAAGAAGCTCGCCCGCCCCCACCGGACTGATCCATTACGAGGCTTGGGCGAATATCGAACGGGCGCGACGTGGCCAGCCCCAGCACCGGCGGGTCGTGCGGCCGAAGACGATTGCACTCGCCGACGCGATCTCGGCGCTCGCGGCGCTGATGGGAGCCGGCCTCGCAGGCCGAAGCGACGCGATGCTGACAGCCTGAGCGAAACCCGGTGGCGGTCACCTTGTCCGACGGGCGTATCCGCCGCCGTTCGGCCCGGGTCCGTCGCCTTGCCCGGAAGAAGCGGCGCGATCCGCGTCCACTGCGCCTCGCTCAGCGCTTCACACCCATCAATCCGCTCCGAATCAGAAAATCCGGAACGGATTGATTCACCACCCTTCAGCCTTGGGAATCCTGATTGTGGATTGGACCTAGAGGTCGCTGATCTGCAGCGGAAGCTTCCCTGTTCCCGCTCCAGGGAAAGCTCTGGCTAACTCACTGCATTGTCCAAGGAAGTGTCGCGACTTTGCGGCTGAGAAACGCCGATTTTCCGCGCTTTCCCTGTTTCTTTCCGTGTTAGCAGGGAAAGTCACTGCAGAGACGGGGCTCCACGGACTGCCAGCAGCACCAGACTTACTAGCAAATTCAATAGCTTAGCAGCGTGCAGCTCTGGTGCGGTTCGGCACAATTCGGCGAACGCATGCGGAACCCGGCATGTGGACTCGTGGAAAACGGTGGAGCGTCGCTTCCTTCCCGCCGCGGCCTTCTCACCTCCGCGTTCGCCCTGATCGCCGCTCCTGCTCTGGCGCGCGCTTCATCGATCATGCCGGCGCGCACGCTTCGGCCCTGGCACGACGCCTCATGGCATTGCGGCCGGACGGCCGCCGTCTGAGCGACCTCGCCGAGAGGCTGAGGCCGTGAGGCCGGACGACGCCGAAGCTCCGACCGATCACGCATGCTCCTGGCGCGGCACGGTCGCGAGGCTGCTTCAAACGACCTCGCAGCCGGGTCAGAAGCGCATCTCGACCCTGCCCTTGAGGGTGTGATCGCGGGAGCGTTCGCCGACGACGGCGGAATAGGTCAGGCCAAGCGCGGTGGCCGGCGAGATCCGCCAGTCCAGGCCGGCTTCCGCCACCAGCGCCTCGCGGTCGATCCGGGCGGCGAAGACCTGCGCCGGGGCCGTGCCGGCGACGAAGGCGGTGCGGGCTTGCGGGGTCAGATCGCCGAAACCATGGCGCCAGCCGAGCATGGCCCGGGCGAACAGCGGCATCGCGCCGAGCTGCGCTTCGGCGCGCAGGCCGAGCGTGGTGAAGCCGAGCGTCTGGTCGCTGCCGAACACCCGCAGCGCTGCGGCGCCGCCACGCTCCGTACCGGCATTGGTCGAGACCCGGATCAGGGCAAGCTGCGCGAAGGGTTCGAGCGCAAAGCCGCTGAAGGCGAAGGCGTAGCCGAGCTCGGCAAAGCCCTGCGTCACCGAGCCCGGGCGCTGCAGCCGCAACAGGTCGCCGAAGCCGCGGATCTGGACTTGGCGGCGGATGTCGCTCTCCGACCAGCTATAGGCCGCGCCGGCATCGAAGTGCAGGCCGCCCAACCGCGCCCCGGCATAGAGCGCGGCATGGCCGCTCTCGAGCCTGCCCGAGGAGAGGCGGGCATCGAGATCGAAGCGCGACTGGCTGTAGCCACCGGCGACGCCCACCTTCAGCGAGGACCCCGGCGCGTCATGGAGCATGATGTCCGCCCCGAGCAGCGCACCGCCGCTGCGGCGGCTGAGGCTGGCGGCATTGCCGTCGCCATCGGTGTTGCCGGTGCTACCGAAGGCCGTGCCCCAGAGCGCGTAGCGCGGCAGCGGCAGCGGGGCGGGCATCACGGCCGCGCCCTTGCGGCCCGGCAGGTCGGCGGCGAAGGCGCCTGCGACCTGTCCGGGAGCCGGCGTCAGTAGCGGTCCGCGCAGATGGCCCAGGATCGTTTCGCGTACCAATCGGCTCTCGTCGATCATCACGCTGATGCCCTGTGCATGCGCCTCGCCCGAGAGCAGGTCGAAGCCGGCCCTTGCCTCGGCCGCCGTCGCCGAGATCAGCGCGTCATAGACCGGGTTGCCACCCCCCAGCCGCTCCGCAGCGCTCGCGATGAAGCCCTGGTTGCGGGTCGTGGCCACGTAATTGCCGGATGCGGCGCCGCCCGGTGTCGTGCCGCCGCCATCACCCGGGCCGAAGCCGGTGTCGTTGCGCGTCATGGTCAGCGTGACGTTCTGGCTGTCATAACTCAGCGACGGCGTCAGGAAGGCGAGGTTCGAGGTGACCGTGCTGAAGGTGCCGGTGACGCCCCCCGACGCGGTCAGGATGGTGTAGCTCGTCGCCGCCGCGTAGTTGCCGCTCTCGGCCAGCACCTGGACGGTGCCGTCCGCAATCATCGCCGCGCCCGAAGCGACGATCCTGTCGCTCCGGCCGGCAGCGTTGACCTCGACCCGATAGGTCGATCCGCTCGCGAAGGAGACATCGCCGTTGACGGTGAGCGTGCCGATCGAGTTGCCGGGGGCGATCGTCGCGCCGGACTGGATCGTGGTGGCGCCGACCGTGCCTGAGCCGCCGAGCTCCGCGCCGCTCATCACGGTGACCGCCGAGGCGGCGAGCGAGCCGTTGACCGAGAGCTTGCCGGCCTCGACGGTGGTCGAGCCGACGAGCGTGCTCGTGCCGGTCAGGTCGAGATCGCCCGCGCCGCGCTTGGTGAAGGAGCCGGTTCCGTCGATCGCATTGGCGAAGCCTGCATCGCTCGGCTGGTCGATCACCAGCGCGCCGGTGATCTCGATCGCGCCGCTGCCGAAGCTCGTCGCCGATCCGATCAGCGTGCCCTGCGCGATCGTCGTCCCGCCGGAATAGGTGTTGGTTCCGGTCA
>NZ_FYAS01000003.1 GCF_900185715.1 Allobosea sp. CS1GBMeth4 | reverse complement strand
GAGCCATGCTGACCCGCCGCTTCGTCCTCACCGCCTGCCTCGGCCTCGTCCCGGCGACGCCGGTCCTCGCCCAGGCCTTGAGCGGCGGTCCCGGCGCGCCGCCGCGGGCCGTGCCGCCACCGGCGGGCGTGCCGGGGCCCGACATCGCCCCGCCGCCGCCACGTCCGCCCCGCCCGCCGGCGCCGGCTTATGACGAGGACGATGTCGACTACGGCATCAGCCGCCGCGAGGCCGTACGCATCGCCCGCCGCCGCGGCGTCGTCGATGTCGAAGGCGTCCGCCGCGGCCGCGGCGTCTGGATCGTCTCGGGCACCGACGACGATGGCTACGACATCAGTGTCGTCGTCGACGATCGCGGCTATGTCGTCGAGGTCAGGCGCGACTGAGGTTAGCCGGCCCGCAGGGCGGCGTCGAAGGCGTCCTGCAGCATCTGTCGGCACTGCCGCGCCTGCTCACGGCTGGGCTCGTGCACGATATGCGGCGTGATGTCGGCGAGGTCGCGCAGGGCGAAGTCGATCGCCGACAGCAGATCGAGCGCATCGCCCTCGTGCGCGACGGCCGGCGGCTTCAAACGGAACTGCAAGACCTGACCCATCAAGACCTGACCCATTACGCGTCTCACGAGACTGAAGGCGAATCGTTGCACCTGAGTCTCGTCCGCAATCGGTCAGGAACCGGTTAACGCCCGATCCTGGGATCGCGGTGCGGCCTCATTTCTTCTCGACGTTCCAGAACAGCATCACCGGTGCCGCCAGCACGCCGGAGACGTTCGTGCGCCTGGCATAGGGCTGGTCGAACTGGCCGAGCACGCGATAGGGCTGCATCTCGGCCAGCCGCTTGTGCAGCGCCTCGACGGCGGCCTTGCGGGCAGCATCGTCGGGCGCGTCGATCACCGCCCCGCGCAGCCTTTCCGCCTCGGCGTCGCAGGGCCAGCCGGCCCAGGCCTTCTCGCAAGCCATGTTGGTGCCGATATTGGTCATCGGCGACTGCATGGTCGCACCCGAGGCATAGGTCACGAACAGATTCCAGCCGCCCTGGTCCGGCGGGTTCCTGTTCTGCTGGCGCGTGGTGACGGTGCCCCAGTCCGAGAACTGGACGTCGACATTGACGCCGACCTTCTTGAGCTGCGCCGCCGCGACCTCGGCCATGCGGCCGATCGGGGCGATGTCGTTGCTGGTGCTGAGCACCAGCTTCTCGCCCTTGTAGCCGGCTTCCGCCAGGAGTTGCTTCGCCCTCTCCAGGTCGGGCCGGGCGTAGCCCTCCGTGCCGGCCTGGGTGCCGTTCGGTCCGCCGCAGATGAAATAGGCGTTGCAGCGCTTCCACCATTGCTCGTCCCCGAAGCCGCCGGCCAGGAACTCGGCCTGGTCGGTGGCGTAGGCGAGGGCGAGGCGCGCCTTCGGATCGTTGAACGGCGGGTGCAGGCTGTTCGGCCGCAGCATCACCTGGTTGGCGAGGTTGGAATAGCGCTCGACCTTGACGTCCCTGGCCGCCGCGACCACGGGGATCAGGTCCTGGCTCGGCTGTTCCCAGATATCGATCTCGCCGGTCTGCAGCGCGGCGGCGGCGGTCGCCGGGTCGGGCATGATCACCCATTCGACCCGGTCGACCTTGACGACGCGTCCGCCGGCGAGCCCGTCGGCCGGCTCGGAGCGCGGCACATAGTCCGGGTTCCGGTCGTAGACGACCTTGGCGCCGCTGCGCCATTCGGCGCGATTGAACCGGAACGGCCCGGAGCCGATCGTCTCGGTCACCGGCTTCATCGGGTCGGTCGCCGCGTCGGCCTCGCGCATGATCACCGGGATCTGGCCGACGGCCGAGCCGAGCGCGAAGGGCACCAGCGCCATGGGCTTCTTCAGCCTGAGCACGAAGGTCCGCTCGTCCTTCGCCTCCATCGCCTCCGTGTATTCGCCGAGCTTGCCGCCGATCGTGTCGCGCGCCATCCAGCGCTTCAGCGAGGCGACGACGTCGCGCGTCGTCACCGGCTGGCCGTCATGGAACTTCAGGCCCGGCCGCAAGGTGAAGCTCCACGACAGCCCGTCGGACGCAGTCGCGAAGCTCTCGACCATCTGCGGCTTCGGCTGGAGGTTGGCGTCCCAGGCGAACAGCGTCTCGTAGATCATCAGCCCGTGCATGCGGGTGATCACGATCGAGGCGGCGACGGGGTCGAGCGTCTTGAGGTCGGCATGCGGAGCGACCCGCAGCACGCTCTTCGGCGCCGGCTGCGCCTGTGCGCCGGCCGCGAGAACGAGCGCGGTCGCGCCGATGAGCGCCGTGGCGAGACGGGATCGGATCATGGCTGGCCTCCCTGGTCGATGCGTTGGAAATGCAAGATGCGCGAACGATGGCTGGCGAGCCGCAGGCTGCCGTCCGGCTGCAGCCAGAGGCAGGGCCGGTGCCGCCAGGGGCCGTGCGTCAGATCGGCCAGCGCCCGCCCGCCGGGCAGCGGCGTCAGCCGCGTCTCGCGGCCGATCGTTCCGGCCCAAGGCCAGGACGCCGTGCCGTCGGCGCGTATCGTGACCTCGACCCCGAGGCGAGCATCGCGCCAGCGCCCGACCAGGCGCTCGTCGAGCCTCGTCTCGGCCGGCACCGGCAGCAGCCGGCGCGACACGCCGCCGATCCGGCCGGCGAGCGCGCCGCCGGCCTCGGGCTTCAGGGCGATCTCGAGATAGGCCGGCAGGCTGCGCAGGCCGCCAGCGCCATCCGCGACCAGCTTCTCGTAGCCGCCCATGAAGCTGATCGCACCGCCGGCGAACTCGGCCCAGAACGGCCCCTGCTCGGTCGCGTAGAGCCCGTTCGGCAGGGTCTCGGGGTCGCTCGGCAGGGCCTCGCCGAGCAGGGCCGCCAGCACGCGCAGCGCCGGCCAGAGCGCATCCTCCTCACGATTGGTCAGAACGACGACGCCGACGCCCTGCTCCGGAGCGATCAGCATATGGTTGCGATAGCCGGTGAGCGAGCCGCCATGGCCGATGATGCTGATACCGCCGAGCCGGCTCGCGACCAGGCCGAGCCGGTAGCCGCTCTCGCCGCCATCGGCAAACCGGCGTGGCGCCGCCAGCCGGTCGAGCAGCCCGGCATGAGTGCCGCGCCCGGCCATCAGCGCGGCGGCCCAGCGCGCCAGCCCGGCCGCGCTGCCGGCCATGCCGCCGGAGGCCGAGAAGTTGAAGCCGTACTGGCCGCGCCGCCAGGCCTTCCCGTCATGCCAATAGCCGGTGGCGAGACCAGGGACCGCTTCGGTCTCGTCCGAGACGAAGCGGATCGGCAGCGAGTCCGGTGCCATCAGCTCGTCGATCAACTGCGCGTAGCGCTTGCCGGTCCTGCGCTCGAGGATCGCCTGCGCCAGCCGCCAGCCGGTGTTGGAATACGCCATCTCGGTGCCGGGCTCGGCGTTGAGCCCCGGCAGGCGGCGGGCGGCCGCGAGAATCTCGGCGGCGGAAAGGCTCGCCGTGAAGGGCGTGCCTTGCTGCCAGAGCGCCTCCATCATGTCCGGCAGCGCCCCGGTCATGTCGAGCGCCCGGCCGAGCGGGACGGCGCCGAGCGGGGCCGGCAGTTCGGGCAGGACGCTGCCGAGCGCCTCGTCCAGCGGCACGCCCTCGCGCAGCAGCACGGCGGCACAGATATGCTTGCTGATCGAGGCCAGCCGGTTCTGCGTGTCGGGAGTGAAGGGCAGGCGATGCTCGATCACGGCAAAGCCGCCGCTCGCGCTCTCGCGCACGCCCTCGCGGTCGAACAGCACGACGGCGCCGCCCGGCCCACCCTGGCGTGTCCACGGCTCGGTGATCGCCTGTGCCTCGCTGCGCCCTCTCGTCCAGTCGACCATGCGCGTCTCGTCCCGGCGATCCGTCCCGGATGGAACTGTCGCGGATAAGGGGGCGGCTAGGCAATCCTCCCGGCCATGCGTCGGGGGCTGAGCCGCCCGTCATGAAAGCGGCACAATCGCTGGTCGATGCTGCCGCGGGCTTGCCCGCGCGGCGGGCTTGCTGGACCGCGCCCCGGCCTTGTCGGAGATTGCGGATTTGAGGAAGCTATATTGAGGAGGCGGATTGGCATGAAGCGCGCAGTGTTCGTGGCCGGAGCCCTCGGTTTCGCCGGCATCGTGGCGGGTTGCTCGCAGCCGCAGCGCTTTGGCGCACCGACGCCCGGGCCGGCGCCGGGTGGCACCGCGATGACCAAGCGGATCGTCAGCGACGGCGCCGGCGGCCTGCAATTGCCGGACGGAACGCGCGTCCAGACCGATCAGAGCGGCGGCTTCACCCTGCCGAACGGGGCCTATGTCCGGCGCGACCGTTCCGGCGCGCTCAACCTGCCGAACGGCTCGCGCTGCGTACCTGACAATCAGGGCGGCTACGTCTGCCCGTGAGCGCGGACGGCTCAGCCCGTCTCGGCGACATGGTTGAAGAAGTCGGGCGTGCCCATCTGGCCGCCCTTCAGCACGATGTCGAGGCCGTCGAGGCCGGGATCGTCGCTATGGGCGCGGCAGAGCGGCGCGCCCGGCGTGCAGGGCGAGCGATAGGACAGGCCCCAGAGAGCGAGCGAGCGGATCGCCAGCGTCGAGGTGTCGCCGCCGGCGACGACCAGCCGCGCGATCCGCGCCTCGGCCATGATGGCGCGCAGCAGCGCCCCGGTCGCGGCCGCGACCTTGCCGGTCTCGGCGGGCGCGCCGGCCGGCCTGTCGGTGATCAGCATGACGTTGCGCCGCTCCAGGCGAGTCAGCGTCTCGCTGCATAGCGCGTCCAGATAGGCGGGCTCGCCGGTCAACCGTGCCGGGTCGATCGCGATCCGCGCATAGCCAGCGGCGAGTTCGACCTGCGCGCGGGTCACAGGCGAGAGGCTGCCGACCAGCGCGAGCAGGTTGCCGCCCGACTCGGGACGCGCCAGCCTCGGCATCCCCATTCGCGCAGCCTGGGGGAAGCCGGCGAAGGCCTGCGCCACCGAACTGGCGCCGATCGCGAGCATCGGCCCCGCCTCCATCCGCTCGCGCAGCAAAGCGCCGATCGCCATGAGATCGGAAGGCCGCGAGACGTCGAAGAGCACGGAATCGGGCTTGTCGGCGAGCGCCGCATCGAGGGCCTGACCGGCTCCGTCGCCGTCATGGCTGCGATAGTCGACCAGCGCGATGCGCTCCATCCCCTGCGCTGCCAGATGCCGGCGCAGATCGGCCTCCCCCATCGGCGTCACCGGATGCACGCTCATCGTCGGATGGCGATCGATGCGGTGGACGCTGCCGCCGGCCCCCGCCGCGGCGAAGAGATGGCCGAACAGGCAGTAGCGCCCGAGATTGGGCTGGCCGCCGATGATCGGCAGGAGCCGATTGGGGAAATGGGGCTTCAGGGCGCGCGCCGCTGCGCCGAGGCTGCCGGTGCCGGGCGCGCTGTCGAAGGTCGAGCAGCATTTGTAGTGCAGCAGGCCGACCCCGAGGCGGGCGAAGAAGCGGCCGGCCTCGTCCAGCTCCAGGGCCATCGCCTCCGGCGCCATCGCCCGCGTCGCACCGGCGATGCCGACCGCCTCGAGCGGGCCGGCGCTGGCGAGCTGCGTCGGGGTCGGGATGCGCAGGAACAGCAGGGCCCGCCGGCCCGCTTCCGCAAGCGTGGCGAGCGTGTCGGTGGCGCCGGTGAAGTCGTCGCCATACCAGCCGTAGCGGGGCGCCTCGTCGACCATGCTCAGCCGGAACCCTTGCCGAAGAAGGCGAGCGCCTGCGCGAGCTCGCGGTGTGCCTTCGCCGCCTCGCTCAGCGGCTCGCCCGCCGCGACAGCCTCCCAGGCCTGGCGGATGCTGGCGACGCCGGCCGCCGCGCCGCCCGGATGGGCGAGGATGCCGCCGCCCGCCATGAAGAGCAGGTCGTCATGGCCGATCGCGTCCCAGGTCGGCTGGGCGGTGCCCGCCCATTGGCCGGAGGAGAAGGCCGGCAGCACGCGGTCGTCGACGCCGTCCGCCAGCGGCGTGACGCAGTCCCTGGCCGAACTCACCACCTCCTCGTCCTCCTGCGCGAACTTGCCCTGCAGGCCATGGACATGCATGTGGTCGACGCCGGCGAGACGCCACAGCGTCTGGTAGGCCTGGAAGCCGATGCCGAGCAGAGGATGGCGCGAGAGCGCGCCGAAGCCGTTACGATGGCCGTGCAGGGCGAGGCTGGTCGAGCGGCGCAGCGTCTCGACCGCCGAAAAGCCGCACCAGTTCAGGCTGACCATGACGCAGGAGCCGCCCTCGCGCTCGACCAGCTCGGCATGGCGGCGCATCTGGTCGGTCTCGGCGGTGATGTTGAAGGCGACCATCACCGCCTTGCCGGTGCGGTCCTGATGGCGGCGCACCGCGGCCATCACCGCGGGGACGCGCAGGGCCAGCGGCGCGTGCATCGGATCGGCGCAGATCTCGTCGTCCTTGATGAAGTCGAGCCCGGCGGCGCAGAGCCGGCCGACCAGTTCGGCGGTCTCGTGCGGGCGCAGGCCGACATTGGGCTTGATGATCGAGCCGATCATCGGCCCCCGCGCCACGCCGGTCGCCCGGCGGGTGCCGGCGATGCCGCGCGCCGGCAACGGAAACCGGCGGCGATAGGCGGCCGGCAGGGCCATGCTCTCCAGCCGGAGGCCGGTGACTTCGCCGAGATCAAACAGGTTGCCGGCGACGATCGCGGCCAGGGTCGGCAGATTGGCTCCGACATTGTCGACGGGGAAGGAGAGGCTGACCCGGGCCCGCCGCCAGGGGCCTTCTGCGCCTTTCCGCGCCAGCCAGGCATTGGGCAGGCTCGGCTCGGCGGCGCTCTCCAGCTCCTCGACCGCGATGACCACGGCGCGCGTGCGGTCGCGCAACTCGTCGGTCTCGCCGGCGACGCGGGTGAAGGTGCCGCTCGACTGCTCGCCGGCCATCACCTCGGCGACCTTGCGGGGCTCGAGCGGCGTCTCGATCAGATAGGTGGCTTCGAACCGTTCAGCAGCCATCGTCATTTTCCGAAGTCGTCGCTTCCGACGTTGCGAGCGTAGCGAAGCAATCCAGGAGGTCTCGCGCAATCCTTCTGGATTGCTTCGTCGGCTTCGCCTCCTCGCAATGACGAGAGGTCGCCATGGTCGCTCAGAGCTTGCCGAGATCGGGGAACGGACGCACCGGGTCCCTGCCGTCCCAGTTGTCCGCGGCCTCCCGGATCAGCCGGAACATCTCGCCCTTCGGCCCGGCGACCTCGGAAAGCTCGATCACCGTGCCGGGATGGTAGTGCGTGTCGAAATAGACGAAACGGCCGCGTTCGCCGACCTCGCCCGACATCACCGGCTCGAAGCCCTCGGCCAGGAGCCGCTCCAGATCGGCGTCGTAATCGGAGGTCCAGTAGGCGACGTGCTGCAGGCCGCTATGGCCAGCATCGGTGAAGTCCTTGTACATGGACGGCACCGCGTTGCGGCACTGGATCAATTCGATCTGCAGCGGGCCGGAATTGGCGAGCGCCACCGAGTTGTGCGGCTCATAGGCCTCGCCCTTGTAGCGGTAGTTCCGGATCGGGACCCTGGGATTGTAGAAGAACGGCCCGACGCCGAGCACCCGGCTCCAATAGTCCATCGCCGCCTCGATATCGGGGACGACATAGCCGGCCTGACGGATCTGGCCAAAATGACGGCTCATGGTGCTTTCCTGCGAAGATCGGTGGTTGAGCGCTAGAGGAAGCCGGTGGAGAACCACGGCACGGCGGCGACGACGACGAGGCCGATCAGGAGGGCGGCGACATAGGCCCAGATGTACCTCAGGCCCTCGTCGGGATTGATCTTCGAGATCGCGCAGGCGCCGTAATAGCCGACGCCGAAGGGCGGGGCGAAAAGCCCGATGCCCATCGCGAAGATCACGACCATGGCGTAATGCACCTCGTGCACGCCGATCTGCCTGGCGATCGGGAAGAGCAGGGGCCCGAACAGCACGATCGCCGGGATGCCCTCGAGCACGCTGCCGAGGATGACGAAAGCGACGATCGAGATGGCGAGGAAACCCCAGCTTCCGCCGGGCACAGCCGCCATCACCCTGGCGAGGTCCTGCGAGAAGCCCGATTGGGTCAGGCCCCAGGCCATGGCCGTGGCGCAGCCGATGATGAAGATGATCGCGCCGGTGAGCGAGGCGGTGTCGACCAGCATGCGCCCGAGCCGGCGCCACTCGAAGCGGCGGTAGATCAGGAGGCCGGCCAGCACCGCATAGGCGATGCCGATGGTCGAGACCTCGGTCGCGGTGGCGACGCCTTCCACGACCGCGGCGCGGATGACGAAGGGGAGCGCGATGGCGGGAGCGGCGATCAGGCACAGCCGGGCGATCTCGCGCTTCGAATGTTTGACGACATGGCCGAGGTCCTCGCCCCGGTTGCGCCACCAGACGACGAGGCAGAGCGCGATGCCGAGCACGACCGCCGGCAGCATGCCGCCGGTGAACAGCGCCGCGATCGAGACGCCGGTGACCGAGCCGATGGTGATCAGCACGATCGAGGGCGGGATCGTCTCGGTCTGCGCGCCCGTTGCCGAGAGCAGCGCGACGAGGTCGCCCGGCTTGGCGCCGCGCTTCTGCATCTCTGGGAACAGCACCGGGGCGATCGCCGCCATGTCGGCGATCTTCGAGCCGGAAATACCGGAGACCAGGTACATCGCGCCGACCAGCACATAGGACAGCCCGCCGCGGACATGGCCGAGCAGCGAGGCGAGGAACTGGATCATGGCGCGCGCCATGCCGGTCATCTCGATCAGCGCACCGAGGAAGATGAACAGCGGCACGGCGAGCAGGATGAGATGGCTCATGCCTTCGTCGAGCCGGCCGACCATGACGACCATCGGCGTCGAGGTCGTCAGCGAGAGATAGCCGAAGGTGGCGAGCGCGAAGGAGAAGGCGATCGGCACCCCGGCGAAGACGTTGGTCGCGACGATGCCGACGAAGAAGATCACCAGGTTGAGCTTGCCGAGCGGCTTCAGCACCGGGCCGAGCACCCAGAACAGCACGGTGAGCGCCGCCGTGATCGTGATCGCCAGCATGACGGTCTTCCAGGCGCCGAAGCGCAGCAGCCGGCAGAAGGCGGCGAACAGCATCAGCACGATGCCGATCGGCAGCGCCGCGGCGCGCCAGGAATTGGCGATCTCCAGCGCGGGCGTGACGATGAAGCGCTCGTCCTCGGCATAGTCGAGCGCGTCCGGCAGGATCATCGCCAGGAAGGCGATCGCGGCGGTGATGGCGAGCGCTTCGAGCAGGGTACGCGCCTGCGGGCCGACGCGGCTGACGAGCCCGGTCATGCGCATGTGCTCGCCGCGGCGCAGCGCCACGACCGCGCCGAGCATGGAGAGCCAGAGGAACAGGATCGAGGCGAGCTCGTCCGACCAGACCAGCGGCGCGTGGAAGACGTAGCGGGCGGTGACGCCGGCTCCGAGGATGACGATCTCGGCGAGGACGAGCACGGCCGCGACGAGCTCGACCGCCGTGCCGACGGCGCGGTCGAGCCTGCCGGCGAGGCGGCCGAGGCCGGTCGCCGGCAGGGCCGGCGGCGGCAGGGTGGCGGCGTGAGCGTCCATGGCGTGTCCTCGAGATCCGGTCCCGGCGAGCCTCAGGCGAGCTTGCCGACCGCCCCCTCGAGCAGGCCCCAGGCCTCGGCGCCGAAGCGCTCCTGCCATTCCTTGTAGAACCCGCCCTCGCGCAGCCTGGCCCGGAAGCTGTCGGGATTGGTCCTGTTGAAGGCGAGCCCCTTTGCTTGCAGGTCGGCCTGCACGGTTTCGTTGAGGCTCTTGATGTCGCCGCGCTGGGCGACGCCGGCATCGTTGATCGCGGCGGCGACGATCTTCTGGATGTCCGGCGGCAGTCCGCGCCAGGCCCGGCCATTGGCGATGAACCAGAAGCCGTCCCAGATATGGTTCGAGACCGCGCAGCTCTTCTGGACCTCGTAGAGCTTGGCGACCTGGATGATCGGCAGTGGATTCTCCTGCGCGTCGACCACCTTGGTCTGCAGCGCCGAATAGACCTCGGAGAACTGCAGGCTGGCCGGCGCGGCGCCCAGGGCCTTGAACATCGAGATCGAGAGCGGCGACACCGGCACGCGGATCTTGAGCGAGGCCATGTCGGCCGCCTGCTCGATCGCCTTGCCCGAGGTGGTCATCTGCCGGAAGCCATTGTCCCACATCTTCTCGAAGGCGTGGAGATTGACCTTCTCGATCGCGGCGCGGACATGCGCGCCGACCGGCCCGTCCATCGCCTTCCAGACCTGGTCGTAATCGGCGAAGGCGAAGCCGACCGCGTTGATCGCCGCGACCGGCACCAAAGTCGCGATCACCAGTGCCGAGGGGGTGAAGAAGGTGATGCCGCCATTGCGGACCTGGCTCAGCATGTCGGTGTCGCCGCCGAGCTGGTTGTTCGGGAAGATCTTGATCTCGACGCGCCCGTTGGTCTCCTTCGCGACCCGGTCGGCCGCCTGCTGGGCGCGGATGTTCAGCGGGTGGCTGAGCGGCAGGTTGTTGCCGTATTTCAGCTCGATCTCGGCGGCGCGCGCGATCATCGGCATGCCGATCAGCGATGCGGCGGGGGCGGCGGCAAGGCCCTTGACGAGGGTGCGGCGGCTCGGTCCGGTCATGATGTCCTCCCTTGCGGACGTGATGCGATTTGATCGCTCTTGCGTGCTTGACGCTCAGCATAGAAATCGCATCTGATGGCTTTCAAGCTCATTTTCTGATGGTTTTTGATGGAATGAATGCGCCAACCTTCAAGGCCGCCGAGGGGGCCGAAGCATCCGCGCCACGCCGCCGCCAGATGGCGCGGATCGAGGACGTGGCGCGGTTGGCGGGGGTCTCGACCGCGACGGTCGACCGGGTCCTGAACCAGCGCCCGGGCGTCAGGCCGGCTACGGTGCAGCGCGTGCTCAGGGCGGCCGGAGAGCTCGGCTATGTCATGGAGGGCGCGCTGCCGGCGAGCGCGCTGCGGCCGCTGCGGCTCGCCTTCCTGCTGCCGGCCGGGAACAATCGCTTCCTCGGCCTGCTCGGCCGGCTGATCGCAGGCTCGCACGACCAGCTCGCCTCATTCAACATGCGCGCAAGGGTCGAGCATATCGAGAGCTTCAAGCCCGAGCTGCTCGCCCATGAGCTCCGCCGGATCGGCCGCGAGGTCGACGGCGTCGCCTTCATGGCGCTGGAGCATCCGACCGTGCGCGAAGCGGTGGATTTCCTGGCCGAGCGCGGCGTGCCGAGCGTCACACTGATCTCTGACATCGCCAACACCGCCCGCGCCGCCTATGTCGGGCTCGACAATCGCGCCGCCGGGCGCACCGCCGGCCAGCTCATCGCCCGCTTCATCGGGCCGCGCCGGGCGAAGGTGGCGATGATCGCCGGCAGCCTCAGCTATCGCGCCCATGAGGAGCGCGAAATGGGCTTCCTGCACCTGTTCGAGGAGCTCTATCCGGACATCGAGGTCGTCGGCCTGCGCGAGGGCCATGACGACGAGGCCAAGAACTATCGCCAGACCCGGATGCTGCTCGGCCAGCATCCGGGTCTGGCCGGCATCTACAATATCGGCGGCGGGCCGGAAGGCATCGCAAGGGCGCTGAAGGAGGCGGGGCGGCAGGACGTCGTCTTCGTCGGGCACGGGCTGACGCCGGAGACGCGCGCCCTTCTCGTCGACGGCACGATGGACGCGGTCATCACCCAGCAGCCGCAGGCGACGCTGATGAGCTGCGTTGCGATCTTCGCCAATCTGCGCGCCGGAAGGCCCGCGGCCGAGGGCACGGCCAGGCCCGGCATCGAGATCGTGCTGCGCGAGAACCTGCCCTGATCAGCTATGCGCGTTCCGCCAGCGCCCGTGCGATCGCCGCCCGGAACTCCGGGATGCCGAGCCCCTTCTCGCTGGAGGTCAGCAGCACCTCGGGGAAGGCCGCCGGGCGCCGCCTGATCTTCGCGGCCGTCGCCTCGACCATCGCCTCCTGCTCGGAGGCCTTGAGGGCATCGCCCTTGGTCAGGACGATTTGGTAGGACACCGCCGCCTTGTCGAGCGTCTCCAGCACGGCGCCGTCGACGTCCTTCAGCCCGTGGCGGGCGTCGATCAGCACATAGACGCGCATCAGATTGGCGCGGCCGCGCAGATAGTCGTGGATCAGCCTGGTCCAGGCCGCGACCTTCTCCTTGCCGACGGCGGCATAGCCGTAGCCCGGCATGTCGACGATCGTCAGCCGCTCGTCATGGCCGACCTGCCGGAAGAAGTTGAGCTGCTGGGTCCGGCCCGGCGTGTGCGAGGTCCGCGCCAGCGCGTTGCGGCGGGTCAGCGCGTTGATCAGGCTCGATTTGCCGACATTCGAGCGGCCGGCGAAGGCGATCTCCTGGCCGACCATGGGCGGCAGGTCGTCGATCCGGGTCGAGGCCCAGACGAACTCCCACGGCCCCTCGAAGAGCTTGCGGGCGGATTCGAGCTCGTCGTCGCTGAAGGGCGTGGTCTGATCTGAGGTCATCGCCCCTGCCTACACGGCGGCGCGCAGCGCGTCGATGTCCGCGCCGGCGATCAGGGGCAGGTTGCGCGCGATCTTCTCGGGTTCCCAATCCCACCAGCGGATCGCGAGCAGCGCCGCGACCACCTCCGGCGCAAAGCGCAGCTTCACGACGCGGCCGGGATTGCCGACGACGATCGCATAGGGCGGCACGTCGCGCGAGACCTGGGCGCGGGTGCCGATGATCGCGCCGTCGCCGATGGTGATGCCCGGCATGATCACCGCCTCGCGGCCGATCCAGACATCGTTGCCGATCACGGTGTCGCCGCGCAGCGGCAGGCCGTCGCGGGTGAAATCGGGCACGTTCTCGAAGCCGAACATGCCGAACGGATAGGTCGAGAAGCCGCTCATCGGGTGGTTGGCGCCGTTCATGATGAACTGCGCCGCCTGGGCGATCGCGACGAACTTGCCGATGATCAGCCGGTCACCGATGAAGTCGAAATGATAGCGCACGCAGCGGGCGAGGAAATGCTCGGGCCCGCGCGAATCGTCATAATAGGAGTAGTCGCCGACCTCGACGAGCGGATGGTCGACGACGGCCTTGAGGAAGGCCGTGCCCTTCCAGCCGGCGATCGGATGGCGGGTTTTCGGATCGGGCAGGGGCATCGAAGAACCTCACGGTCATCCCGACCAAACCCTCGGGTCCGACCTTCGGTCGGCCCAAGGATGAACTCGGCGAAGAGCCGGGATCCATGCCGGGGCCTGGATCGGAGAGGTTCAGGCATGGATCCCGGGTCGACCTTCGGTCGCCCGGGATGACATCGTCAATGTTGGACGCCTACACGTCCAACGCCTCACTTCTTGTTGCTGTTCGCGGGCTTGGGCGGCGCGGCGCCGGCGGTCGCAGCGGCCGGCTTCTTGCCGAACAGGCCCTTGAGGTTGTCCCATAATTCGATCTTCACGCCGTGCTTCTTCATGATGAAGCCCTGCTGGGCGACCGAGAGCAGGTTGTTCCAGCTCCAGTAGATCACCAGGCCGGCCGGGAACGAGCCGAGCAGGAAGGTGAAGAACACCGGCATCCAGGTGAACATCGTCTTCTGGACCGGATCCGGCGGCTCCGGGTTCATCTTCATCTGCACGAACATCGTCACGCCCATGATGATCGGCCAGATGCCGAGATGCAGCATCGCCGGCGGCGTGAACGGCAGGAGGCCGAACAGGTTGAAGAGATTGGTCGGGTCGGGCGCGGCGAGGTCGCGGATCCAGCCATAGAACGGCGCGTGCCGCATCTCGATGGTGATGAACAGGATCTTGTAGAGCGCGAAGAAGACCGGGATCTGCACCAGCACCGGCCAGCAGCCGGCGAGCGGGTTGATCTTCTGGGTCTTGTACAGCTCCATCAGCGCCTGCTGCTGCTTCATCTTGTCGTCGGCATAGCGCTCGCGGATCGCCATCATCTCCGGCTGCACCGCCTTCATCTTCGCCATCGAGGCGTAGGACTTGTTGGCGAGCGGGAAGAACAGAAGCTTCAGCAGGACGGTGACGACCAGGATGGCGATGCCGAAATTGCCGACATGCTTGTAGACCCAGTCCATCACGTAGAACATCGGCTTCGTGATGAAGTAGAACCAGCCCCAGTCGATCATCAGCTCGAAGCGCTTGATGCCGAGGTTCTTCTCGTATCCGTCGATCGCGGCGACTTCCTTGGCGCCGGCGAACAGGCGCGAGGAGGCGCTGGCCGAGGCGCCCGGCGCGACGCTGACCGCCTCGCCGAGGAAGTCGGCCTGGTAGGTCCGCACCGGCCCGGTCTGGACCGAGGAGTAGCGGCCCTCGTATTTCCTGCCCTGGTCCGGGATCGCGGCGGCGGCCCAGTACTTGTCGGTGATGCCGACGAAACCGCCGACCACGTCCTTCCAGGCCTTGCCATGCGTCGCCGAGCCGAGCGCCGGCTCCTTGTCGATGGCGTCGTAGGTGTATTCCTGCAGGCCCTGCTCGCCGAGCGAGCCGATCATGCCCTCGTGCAGCACGTAGTAGCCGAGCGTCGCCGGCTTGCCGACGCGCACGACCTGGCCATAGGGATAGAGCGAAACCGGGCTGGCGCCCTTGTTCTCGACCTCGTCGCGGATCGAGAACATCGCGTTGTCGTCGACCGAGATGGTGCGCTTGAAGACGAGGCCCTGGCCGTTGTCCCAGGTCAGCGTCACCGGCTTGGCCGCGGTCAGGACGTCGCTGTCGGCGCTCCAGACCGTGGCGGCATTCGGCAGCGCAATAGTGGCGCCCGGCCCGGCGACCCAGCCGAAATCGGAATAATAGGCGTTCGGCCCGCCGGCCGGCGAGAGCAGCACGATGATCGGGCTCTTCGGGTCGACCGTCTCGTGATAGGCCTTGAGCGAGACGTCGTCGATCCGCGCGCCGGCGAGCGAGAGCGAGCCGGCGATCTTGGCCGTGTCGATCCGCAGGCGTGGGCCGGCGGCGAGCGCCGCCTCCCGGGTCGCCGCGGCGGGCGCGGCCGTGACCGGGGCCTGGCCGGGCTGTGCCGGTGCGGTGCCGCCCGGAACCGGAGCCGTGCCGGGCGCCGCCGGCGCCCCTGCGGGCTGCCCCGCCTGCTGGCCGGGTGCCTGCTGGCTCTGCGTCTGCTGGTTCTGCTGGGCGATCTGCTTCTGCTTCTCGGCCTGCGGCAGCCCGTAGAAATACTGCCAGCCGAGCAGCACGACGACCGAGAGAGCGATCGCCAGCAGCAGGTTGCGGTTGTCTTCTTTCATCTTCATGGTCAGGAAACGGTCTCGCTGGCGGCCCTGGCGGGCGTCTATGAGGCTGGGCGCGAAGAGGAGCGCCTGTCGGGGCGGCGCTTGCCGCCGCCGGCGGGGCGGGCGCGGTCGAGCGCGACCGAAAGATCGTCGATCATGGTGGTGAAGGCGGCGCCGACGGTCTCGGGCCGGGCGACGATCACGAGGTCGCAGGGGCGGCCGGCCTGCTTCGTCAGGGCGAGCGCGGCCGCGGCGCGCAGGCGGCGGCGGATGCGGTTGCGTACCACGGCGTTGCCGGTCTTGCGCGAGGCCGTCAGGCCGAGGCGCAGGCCCTCCTGCTCCGGCTTGTCGAGCACCTGCACGGTGAAGGCGGACGAACGAAAACGGCGGCCGTGCTCGGCCGCCGCGAGAAAGTCCTTGCGTTGCGTCAGACGGGCGAGGCGCATGGCGGTTGGCCAGTCTTCCGGAACGGGCGCGCAGCGATCGCGCGCCTTGAGCTCATCAGGCCGACAGGCGCTTGCGGCCGTGGGCGCGACGGGCGGCGATGACCTTGCGGCCACCCTTGGTCGCCATGCGGGCGCGGTAGCCATGGCGGCGCTTACGCACCAGCTTGCTGGGTTGATAGGTTCTCTTCACGGTCCGTCTCCGGGGCCTTGATCGGCAGGGCGAGCGCAGCTTTCGCGGGAAAGCCGATGCCAGCCAGGCCTGTCGTGCAAAAAGGGTCCGCGCCGCCCGGTAGGCAGCGCAGGTCGCGGGCTTATGGCGGATGGGGGAGGTGAAGTCAATGCCGAAACGCCTGCGCCGCGCCGTCGCGGCGCCGGCGTTCGCGGCGGGCTTGCACTCCCGGGCCAAAGCGCCGATATAGCCGGCGGGAGGTTGGCGAGGGACGTCTCACTCGCCAACCCGGTCAGGTCCGGAAGGAAGCAGCCGTAACGAGACCGAACGGGTCTTCGTCCAGCCTCCCACCTTCGCGCAAGCCGAAGCTCTCCGCGCGAATGCGCGTGCCTTCTCTCACATTGCTGACGCGTTCGCGCGCCCTGCGGCAGATGCGGCGTTGACCGCCGCGCCGCGATTGGCGAAAGCAGGGACATGACCGACGAGATCGTCCCCGCCGACGAGCCGGGCTTCCCCGGCATGTCCCTGGCGCCCGCCCCGGCGGCGGCACCTGCCGGCTATCGCGTGCTGGCGCGCAAATACCGGCCGGCGCATTTCGGCGACCTGATCGGCCAGGACGCCATGGTCCGGACGCTGACCAACGCCTTCGCCGCCGGCCGCATCCCGCAGGCCTGGATGCTGACCGGCGTCCGCGGCGTCGGCAAGACCACGACGGCGCGCATCCTGGCCCGGGCGCTGAACTACCAGAACGCCGACGGCAGCGGCGCGCCGACCACGGACCTGACGAATTTCGGCGTGCACTGCCAGGCGATCGTCGAGGGCCGGCACATCGACGTGATGGAGATCGACGCCGCCTCGAACAACGGCGTCGACAATGTCCGCCAGATCAATGACGCGGTGCGCTACGCCCCGGTCTCGGCCCGCTACAAGGTCTACATCATCGACGAGGTTCACATGCTCTCGGGAGGCGCCTTCAACGCCTTCCTGAAGACGCTGGAGGAGCCGCCGCCGCACGCCAAGTTCATCTTCGCCACCACCGAGATCCGCAAGGTGCCGGTGACGGTGCTCTCGCGCTGCCAGCGCTTCGACCTGCGCCGCGTCGACGCGGCGCTGCTGGTCGGCCATCTCGACCGGATCTGCCGGGCGGAAGGGATCGAGGCCGAGGAGGAGGCGCTCGCCGCCGTGGCCCGCGCCGCCGAGGGCTCGGTCCGCGATTCGCTCTCGATCCTCGACCAGGCGATCGCCCATGCCGGCGGCAGGATCACGCTGGAAGAGGTCCGCAGCATGCTCGGCCTCTCCGACCGGGCGCGCGTCATCGACCTGTTCGAGCTCGTCATGAAGGGCGACATCGCCGGCGCGCTGACGGAGCTCAGGGCGCAATACGATGCCGGCGCCGACCCGGCGGTGGTGCTCGCCGACCTCGCCGAGTTCAGCCATCTGGTGACGCGGCTCAAGCTGGTGCCGGACGCCGCCAGGGACACCAGCCTCTCCCAGGCCGAACGGGTGCGCGGCGCCGATTTCGCCCAGCGCCTGTCGATCCGCGTTCTGGCCCGCGCCTGGCAGATGCTGCTGAAGGCGATCGGTGAAGTCCGCCAGGCCGACCGGCCGGTGATGGCGGCCGAGATGGCGCTGGTCCGTCTCGCCCACGCCGCCGACCTGCCGACGCCCGACGAGGCGCTCAGGATGCTGCGCGACGGCGGCGGGGCCGTCGGCGGGAACGGCTCGGCCGCGCCGCGCCCGCCCTCCGGCGGGGGCGCGACGGCGCTCGCGGCCCGCCCCGTGCTCGCCAGCGCCAACCCGATGCCCGCCGCGGCGCCGGCCGCACAGCCGCGTGCCGGCGCCCTGCCGCAGCCGCAGAGCTTCGAGGAGGTCGTCGCGCTCGCCTCGCGTCATCGCGACATCACCATGAAGCTGGCGCTGGAGCGCGACGTCCGGCTGGTGCGCTTCGAGCAGGGCCGGATCGAGTTCGCGCTGGCGGCGAACGGCAACCGTCTTCTCGCCAACGACCTGTCGAAGCGGCTGAAGGAATGGACCGGCCAGACCTGGCTGGTGGCGGTCGTCAACGCCGAGGGCGCGGCGACCCTGCGCGAGCAGGCGGCGGCGGCGCGCGACAAGCGCGAGAACGACGCCGCCAATCACCCCGCCGTGCGCGCCGTGCTGGAGCGCTTCCCTGGCGCGCGCATCGTCGACGTGCGCGACCCGCGGGCGCAGGAGAGCGACATGCCGGCCTCCGCCGCGGGCGGCGACGGGGATCTGCCCGAGTTCGAGCCGCTCTTCGACGACAGCGAGCCCGATTTCGACGGCGTCGAGTTCTGGACGGACAACTGACCGCAAAGGAGCGCCGCAATGCGCGACATGATGGGCCTGATGAAACAGGCGCAGGAGATGCAGAAGAAGATGGCCGACATGCAGGCCCAGCTCGATGCGCTCGAATTCGAGGGCTCGGCCGGCGGCGGCCTGGTCAAGGTGGTCATGACCGCCAAGAACGTGCTGAAATCGGTGAAGATCGATCCGAGCCTGATGGTGCAGGGCGAGGAGGAGATCCTCGAGGATCTCGTCATCTCCGCCAGCAACGACGCCCGCACCAAGGCCGAGCGCGCCGTGCAGGAGAGGATGGCCGAGGTCACCCGCGGCCTGCCGATCCCGCCCGGCATGCCCAAGCTGTTCTGACCGCATTGCCACGCGCATCGTCATTCCGGACAAGCCGCGTCAGCGGCGCAGCTCCGGGATCCATCGAAGGGCACCAGAGCCCTACGATGGATTCCGGCGCTCCGCTTCGCTGCGGCCGGAATGACGGTGGACGCATCTTCGTCTAAGAGACATGTCCCGCACCATCGCCGGCCCCGAGATCGAGCGCCTGATCCAGCTCCTGGCCAAGCTGCCGGGCCTGGGCCCCCGCTCGGCGAGGCGCGCCGCGCTGCATCTCGTCAAGAAGCGCGAGCAATTGCTCGGCCCGCTGGCGGAGGCGATGGCGGTCGCGCGCGAGCGCATCGTCGTCTGCTCGACCTGCGGCAATGTCGACACCAGCGACCCGTGCGGGCTCTGCCGCGACCCACGCCGCGACGACGGCCTGATCGTCGTCGTCGCGGACATCGCCGATCTCTGGGCGCTGGAGCGCTCCGGCGCGGTCGGCGGGCGCTATCACGTGCTCGGCGGCGTGCTCTCGGCGCTCGACGGCATCAGGCCCGAGAACCTGTCGCTCGACGCGCTGGTGGCGCGCGCCGCCGATCCGGCCGTGAAAGAGGTGATCCTCGCGCTCAACGCCACGGTCGAGGGCCAGACCACGGCGCATTTCATCACCGACCTGCTGGCGCATCTGCCGGTCAAGGTGACCAAGCTCGCCCATGGCGTGCCGGTCGGCGGCGAGCTCGACTATCTCGACGACGGCACGCTGGCGGCGGCGATCCGCCAGCGCACCGGATTCTGAGCCGTTCAATCGTTCCAGAACGGCCCGCTCTTGCAGCGATAGCCGACGAAGCATTGCGGCGTGTCCCGGGCCGGGACCCAGGCCGGATCGGCATATTCGTCGAACTGGCAGAAGGAGCGGTCGCGCACGAAGCGGTCATAGGTGTAGCCGCCGGTGCCGAGCACGATCGCGCCATTGGCGAGGACGCTCTGGCGGTTGGCGGCGCAGCTGCGCTCCGGAGTCTGCGGGCGTCCCTGGGCCAGCGCCGTGCCGGCGAGGCCGAAAGCGAGAAGGGTGATCAGGATCCGGGTCATCTTTGGCCTCCGCTGCGTGCGCCGGAAGGCATTGTAACATGCCCGGGTCGTCGGCGTTCCGCTTTGCCTTGACGGCGCCGCACGCTTCCGCCATCGCTCACCCTGTCATGCCCGGGCCCGCTCCGGCGCATCCACGTCCTTCCTTTCATCCACGCCGCAGGTCGTGGATGGTCGGCGCGAGGCCGACCATGACGAGAGAGTGAGCCATGCCGATTCCGACCGATCTCGCCGCCACCATCGACGCCGCCTGGGAGAACCGGGCCGAGATCGGCATCGGCACGAAGGGTGCCGTGCGCGAGGCGGTCGAGCAGGCGATCGAGCTGCTCGATTCCGGCGAGGCCCGCGTCGCAGAGAAGATCGGCGGCGAATGGGTCACGAATCAATGGCTCAAGAAGGCGGTGCTGCTCTCCTTCCGGCTCGCCGACAACGAGGTCATGGCGCACGGCCCCGGCGAGGGCGTGTTCTGGGACAAGGTGCCCTCGAAGTTCGCCGGCTGGGGCGAGAACCGCTTCCGCGCCGCCGGCTTCCGCGTCGTGCCGCCGGCGGCCGCGCGCAGGGGCTCCTACCTCGCGCCGAACGTCATCCTGATGCCGTCCTTCGTCAACATCGGCGCCTATGTCGACGCCGGCACCATGGTCGATACCTGGGCGACGGTCGGCTCCTGTGCCCAGATCGGCAAGAACGTGCATCTGTCGGGCGGCGTCGGCATCGGCGGCGTGCTCGAGCCGCTGCAGGCCAATCCGACCATCATCGAGGACAATTGCTTCATCGGCGCCCGTTCGGAGGTGGTCGAGGGCGTGGTCGTCGGCGAGGGCTCGGTGCTCGCCATGGGCGTCTTCATCTCGGCGACGACCAAGATCGTCGACCGCGCCACCGGCCAGGTCCATATCGGCAGGGTGCCGCCCTATTCCGTCGTCGTCGCCGGCTCTCTGCCGGGCAAGCCGCTGCCCGACGGCACGCCCGGTCCCTCGCTCTACTGCGCCGTGATCGTCAAGACGGTCGACGCCCAGACCCGCGCCAAGACCGGCATCAACGACTTGCTGCGTGACTGAGAGCGACGGAGGCGGAGCCCTTGAAGAGCCTTCTGAGCGCCGCAGCCCTCTCGATCGTCACCCTCTCCACGCAGCAGGCGCGGGCGGAGCCGGTCAGCCTGACGCTGAAGCTCGTCGACGAGGCCGGAAAGCCGCTGGCGGGCCAGCCGCTGCGGGTCGCGATCGGCTCGGAGGCCGAGGCCAGCGCTCCGGGAGCCGGCCAGCGCCTGTCGACCGACGCCGCCGGCGTCGTGCGCCTGACGGCCGAGGCGACGATCGACCGCCGCAGTGTCTCGTCGACGAGCATCTTCACGCGCCATCCGGCCGAGCATCTCGTCGTCGGGGTCGAGCTCGAGCTGCTCGGCCGGCGCGCGCTCTATCGCGTCAGGCTCGACCAGACCAAGGCCGGCACGGTCGGCCAGATCAACGCCTTCCTGCCGGGGGCCGGCGGGCGCTTCGACCAGCCGCTGACCTTCCATGCCGACACGCAGAGCTGGAGCCTGCCTGACGATCCGGCCGGGGCGCGCCTCACCGGGATCGGCGCGGAGCTGAAGGCGCACAGCATGGAAGGCTCCAGCGAGAGCGGACGCACGATCGCGCTCACCATCGCCAAGCAGGGCTTCAGGCGACGATAGAGCGCGAGGGCACCGTCCGGTCCGCCCGCCGATGCGGGCTCAGGCGCCGGGGATCGGATTCGGCGAGGGCTCGGTCGGCGAGGCCGGTGGCAGTTCCTGCCGCTGCGCCGCCGGCGAGGCGGCGAGCGCGTCGCGCAGCCTCTGCTCCTGGGAATGGTCGAGCGAGGTCTTGAGCACCACGCCACCGGTGCCCTTCAGCGCCTCGAGCACCTTGTCGCCCGTCATCTTCTGGATCAGCACGAAGAGCGCGGCATTGCCCGGCTGCAGATTGGCGGCGAGCTCCTTCATGAAGCCGTCATTGACGCCGTAGTCGGTGAGGGCCCCGCCGAGCGCGCCGGAGGCGGCGCCGATCGCCGCGCCGAAGACCGGCATCAGGAAGATCGCACCGATCAGCAGGCCCCAGAAGCCGCCCGAGGCGGCGCCCAGCGCGGTGGTGTTGAGCAGCTGGTTGAGCTTGATCTTGCCGCCCTCGTGCATGACCGCGATCGCGGCATCGCTGATCTGGATCAGGTATTCCTTCTGCAGGCCGATGATCCTCTGCCGCATTTCCTCGGCCTTGGCCTCGGTCGGATAGACGATGACGACGAGATCGGACATGGCGCACTCCTCTGACGCGACGGCTCAGCCTGCCGGCGCTCTGTGACGGGCCTGCGGCAAACGCGCGGCGAACCCCCACGTTCCGTCATTCCCCGGCCACCTCCTTCGCGGCGGCGATGGCCGAGCCGCGCAAGGGTAGCTCGGTCATGCGTAGCAGGAAGAGCAGCGCCAGGGCGAAGCCCGCGAAGCTTGCGGCGAACACGTAGCGGAACAGCCCGACCATGGTGGCGCGGTCGACCGCTCCGGCCTTCAGCGTCTCGGCCGAGAGCCCGACGCCGCTCGCGCCGAGACCGCCGAGCACGATCGCCCCGAAGATGGCGACGATCAGCGCCCCGCCGATCTGCCGGAAGAAGTTCGCCGTGCCGGTGGCGGTGCCGAGCTGGTGCGGAGCGACGGCGTTCTGGATCGAGACCGTCGCGACCGGCAGCAGCGTGCCGAAGCAGATGCTGATCAGCCCGAGCAGCAGCGCGAAGGGGAGGAGCGGCAGTCGTCCGGCCATGACGATCAGGATGGCGGTGCCGAGAAGCGCCAGGCTCAGCCCGACCACCGGCACCCGCTTGTAGTGGTCGAGCCGGGTCATCGCCCGGCCCGACGCCGTGGCGCCGAGGACGGTGCCGCAGGTGAGCGGAATCAGGCCGAGACCGGAATTGGCGGCGGAGAGGCCGACCACGGTCTCGAAATAGAGCGGCAGATAGATGGTGAGCCCGATGAAGGTGCCCATGCCGAAGCCGGCGGCGATGGTGCCGTCGCGGACCACCGGATTGGCGAGGATGGCGAGCGGGATCAAGGGCTCTGCGGCGCTCCGCAGCCGCCAGGCGAAGGCGAGCCAGAGCAGCGCCGAGCCGGCGACGAGCGACAGGATCGGCCCCGACGCCCAGGCGTAGTGGGTGCCGCCCCAGGACAGCGCCAGCAGCAGGGTCATCGTCGCACCGGTCATCAGCAGCGCGCCGAGCACGTCGAGCCTGTGCGGCCGCTCGTGCCGCGGCAGGCGCCGCAGGGCCCGGTCGGTCATCCAATAGGCGCCGAGCCCGAGCGGCAGGTTGATCCAGAAGATCACCGACCAGTGCAGCGCTTCGGCGATCACGCCGCCCAGCACCGGGCCGAGCAGCGAGGAGCTGAAGAAGACGCTGGCGATGTAGACCTGATATCTGCCGCGTTCCCGCGGCGGGACCATGTCGGCGATGATGGTCTGCGCCATGGCGATCAGTCCGCCGCCGCCGAGCCCCTGCACGAAGCGCGCGACGATCAGCAGCCAGAGCGAGGGCGCGAGCGCGCAGGCGAGCGAGCCGAGCACGAAGATCGCGATGCCGCCGAGCAGGGTGACGCGGCGGCCGTGGATGTCGGCGAACTTGCCGTAGAGCGGCGTCACCGCGGTCGAGGCGAGCAGATAGGAGGTCACCACCCAGGGCAGATGTGCGACGTCGCCGAGCTCGCGGCCGATCGTCGGCATCGCGGTCGCGACGATGGTCTGGTCCAGGGCCGCCAGGAACATGGCGAGCATGATCCCGATCAGGATCGACCGAATATCGGCGTGGGACAGCGCGGCCTGCGTCGGCGGCGTCTCGACCCGCTTGTCCATCGGCAGATGCCCTGTTCTGTGCATGGGGAATGCCGGAGGATAGGCCGCCGTCGCCGCCATGCGCCAGAGTCGGGGATGCAGGGCCGCTGCGAAGTGAGCGCAGCCCGGCGCCGGCCGATCTTGGGCGCATCTTCAGGTTCGACCGATTCCGGTCGAACGCAAAGCGCGCTAGCATGAGGCTCTCTCGTCCGGGACCCTCAATGCGCGCCTCTCTCGTTCTGCCGCTGCTCCTCGCCTCGCTGCCGGCATTGGGCGATACGCGGCCTTCCTTGTGCCTGGCTGGCGAGGCGGCGGTGTTCTCCTGCGCGACCGGCGGCAAGATCGCCTCGCTCTGCGCATCCGCCGAGATCGGTCCGGGCCGGGGTAGCCTGACTTATCGCTTCGGCCGCAAGGGCGCGGTCGAGCTGACGCATCCGGCCGCACCCCTGCCGCCGGACCAGGCCTTCAGCGCCGCCGTCGTCGGCGATGCCGGTTCGGCGGGCGACATCCTTCGCTTCAGCCGCGGCGAGATCGGCTACACGCTCTATTCGATCATCGTGAAAGGGCGCGGCGAGCGCGAGGGCGTGCTCGTCACCCGCAACGGCACGCGCCTCGCCGACCTCCCATGCAAGGGCACCGCGCTCGGGAGCGACGGCTGGCAGCGAGTCTACCGCGCCCGGCTGCCGAAAGCGGAGCCGGCATGGCTGCCATGATTCGGCCCCTGGAGCCCGCTGCGGAGAAGATTGGAACGATCGCGCGATCACGCGGGGGCAGGCGCGGCTAACCTTCCGCCAGCGCCGCGGTCGGCGCGTCGAGCGTGAGCACGATGCCGCCGGGCGAAAAATCGATCTGCGCCGTACCGGCGAAATAGCCGCCCAGCACCTTTTCGATCATCTGCAGGCCGAAGCCGCGCCGCTGCGGCGGCGCCACCGGCGGCCCGCCGGATTCCTGCCAGCGGAACCGGAACATGCCCGCCTCGTTGCGCCAGGACACGTCGACATGCCCGCCGTTCCGCGAGAGTGCGCCGTACTTGACCGCATTGGTGCCGAGCTCGTGCAGGGCCAGCGCCATCGCCAGAGCGCATTTCGACGAGAGCGTGACCAGCGGTCCGCCGATCGAGATGCGCTGGCCGACGCGATGCGGCGCCAGCACGGCCTCGACCAGCCGGGTGAGGTCGGCGCCGTGGCGGCTCGCCGCCATCAGCACGTCCTGCGCCGCCGACAGCGCCTGCAGCCGGTCGGCGAGGCGCTGCTTTAAGGCCTCGAGCGGCTCGTCCGGGCCGCGCAGCGACTGGTTGACGATGCCCGAGACCATGGCGAGCAGGTTCTTGATGCGGTGATTGAGCTCGCCGGCGAGCAGCCGGTAGCGTTCCTGGACGGCGTGCAGTTCGGTGATGTCGCGCGAGACGCACAGGATCGCCTCCGGCCTGCCGTCGGGCGCGATGATCGGCGAGACCTGGACGTCCCAATAACGCGGATTGCCCGCGGCGGTCGCGATCACGCCCTGGAAACGGGCATTACCTCCGGCTCGGGCCGCGGCGAGCGCCGCCAGTGCCTCGGTCTTGCCGTCGCCCTCCCAGAGGTCGACCCAGGGCCGGCCGCGGACGACCTCGGAATCGGCGATCTCGAGGCCGCGCAGCCCGCCCTCGCTGATGAAGTCGATCCGGCCCGCGAGGTCGAGGACCTTGATGCAATCGTCCGAGGCCGCCAGCACGGCGCGCAGGAAACGGGCATCCTTGTCGAGCTGCGTCGGCACGTCGGGCCTTCCGGTCAGGGTGAAGACGATACAGTTCGACCGCTAGCGCAGCCTCTGTCAAACGCACATGTCTTTTGACAGTCCGGCTCGGGGTCTAGCCGCCGAACCGCGTGTGGTTGACGCTGCCGGCCGGCGCCGTCAGCTTGGCGCCACGTCACGAGGAGCCGGACATGGAGACCATCACCCCGCGCCAGCGCGAGATCGTGGCGCTGGCCCGGGCGCAGGGGCGCGTCAATGTCGAGGAGCTCGCGGCGCGTTACGAGGTCAGCGCCCAGACCATCCGCAAGGACCTGAACCAGCTCTGCGAGCAGCGCATCATGTCGCGCGTGCATGGCGGGGCGGTGGTGGCGTCGGGCGTCGAGAACCTCGCCTACGAGGCGCGCCGCTTCATCGCCCGCGACGAGAAGGCGGCGATCGGCCGGGCCGCGGCGGCTCTGATCCCGAACGACGCCTCGCTCTTCATCAACATCGGCACCACCACGGAGGAGGTGGCACGCGCGCTCACCGACCATCACGGCCTGCTCGTCATCACCAACAACCTGCATGTCGCGGCGCTGCTCTACCCGCATCAGAGCATCGAGGTCATCGTCGCCGGCGGCCCGGTGCGGCGCTCGGACGGCGGCGTGATCGGCGCCGCCGCGGTCGACCTGATCCGCCAGTTCAAGGTCGACTACGCCGTGATCGGCACCTCCGCCATCGACGAGGACGGGGCGCTGCTCGATTTCGACTATCGCGAGGTCAGGGTTTCGCAGGCGATCATCGAGAACGCCAGGCAATGCCTCCTCGTCGCCGACAGCACCAAGTTCGAACGCTCCGCCCCGGTGCGCATCGGCCATCTGCGCGACGTCGATCTCTTCGTCACCGACCGGCTCGGCCCGCCGCCGCTGCGCGAGCTCTGCCGCAGCGAGGGAATCGCTGTCGTCGAAACCGGATCGGCGGCTGATGCTGCAATGCGAAATGAAAGCGAAAGCTAGGATTTTCGTTTTGGCTTTCGTTTTGCCGTTGCGCGCAATAAAAACACGCTCTACCGTTTGCTGAAGTGGCGCTCGCAGGAGTGCCTGCGGGAGGATCGCGTGACGGCTCCGGTGTTCGACATCGCCATCATCGGCGGCGGCGTGAACGGCTGCGGCATCGCGCGCGACGCGGCGGGGCGCGGCGCCTCGGTCGTGCTGTTCGAGCAGGGTGACCTGGCCAGCGCGACCTCCTCGGCCTCGACCAAGCTGATCCATGGCGGCCTGCGCTATCTCGAATATTACGAATTCCGGCTGGTGCGCGAGGCGCTGACCGAGCGCGAGGTGATGTGGCGCGCTGCGCCGCACATCATCCGGCCGCTGCGTTTCGTGCTGCCGCATCATGCCGGCCTCAGGCCCTGGTGGATGCTTCGGCTCGGCCTGTTCCTCTACGATCATCTCGGCGGGCGCCGCCTCCTGCCGCCGACGCGCTCGCTCGACCTCAGGCGCGACGGCGCCGGCGAGCCGCTGCAGCCGCGCTTCGGCCGCGCCTTCGAATATTCCGACTGCTGGGTCGAGGATGCCCGCCTCGTCGTGCTCAACGCCCGCGACGCGGCCGAGCGCGGCGCCTCGATCCTGCCGCGGACCAAGGTCGTCGGCGCGCGCCGCCAGGGCGACCTCTGGCTGGTGTCGACGGAAGCTGCGGACGGCACCCGGGCCGAGACCAGCGCGCGCGTGCTCGTCAACGCCGCCGGTCCCTGGGTCGCGGACGTGCTGAACGGCATCGTCGCCAGCAACCGCCCGGCCTCGGTGCGGCTGGTCCAGGGCAGCCACATCGTCGTGCCGCGCCTGTTCGAGCACGAGCGCTGCTACATCTTCCAGAACGCCGACGGCCGCATCATCTTCGCCATCCCCTATGAGGGCGACCTGACCCTGATCGGCACCACCGACAAGGACTATCACGGCGACCCGGCCGAGGTCGCCGCCGGCGAGGACGAGATCGCCTATCTCTGCGCCGCCGCGAGCGAGTATTTCCGCAAGCCGGTCCGGCGCGAGGACGTGGTCTGGACCTATTCCGGCGTCCGCCCGCTCTATGACGACGGTGCCAGCAAGGCGCAGGAAGCGACGCGCGACTATGTGCTGACGCTGGACGAGCCGGCCGGCGCGGCGCCGCTGCTCTCGGTCTTCGGCGGCAAGATCACCACTGCGCGCCGGCTGGCGGAAGCGGCCGTCGAGAAGCTCGCCGCGGCCGTTCCGGCCCTGCGCGCCCCGTCCTGGACCGCCGCGGCGCATCTGCCGGGCGGCGATTTTCCGGTCGAGGGCTTCGAAGGACTGGTCGAGCGCATCTCTGCCCCCCGTCCCTGGCTCGACCGCAAGCTCGCGCGCCGGCTCGCCCGCGCCTACGGCACCCGCGCCGACGCCCTGCTCGAAGGCGCCAGGGCGATGGCCGATCTCGGCCGCGTCTTCGGCGCCGACCTCACCGAGCGTGAGGTCGCCTGGCTGATGAGCCAGGAATGGGCCGTCAGCGCCGAGGACGTCCTCTACCGGCGCAGCAAGCTCGGCCTGCGCTTCTCGCCCGAGCAGCGCCGGGCGCTCGGCGACTACATGGCGGCGAAGGCTTCGCCACCCGCCTCCGCCAGGATGGAGGCGCGCGGATGAGCCTGACGCTCGACAGCATCGGCCTGACGCGCGGCGCGCAGATCCTGCTCGCCGACATCTCGCTGACGCTGGAGAGAGGCTCGCTCAACGTGCTGCTCGGCGCGACGCTCGCCGGCAAGACCTCGCTGATGCGGCTGATGGCCGGCCTCGACGCGCCCAGTAGTGGCAAGGTCCTGATCGAAGGCCGCGACGTCACCGGGCTGCCGGTGCAGAAGCGCAACGTCGCGATGGTCTATCAGCAGTTCATCAACTACCCGGCGCTCTCGGTTTACGAGAACATCGCCTCGCCCCTGCGGGTCGCCGGCCTGCCGGCGGGCGAGATCGCGGCGAGGGTGAAGAGCGCTGCGGCGCTGCTGCGGCTCGAGCCCTATCTCCAGCGCAAGCCGCTCGAGCTCTCCGGCGGCCAGCAGCAGCGCACGGCAATCGCCCGCGCGCTGGTGAAGCGCGCCGAACTCGTCCTGCTCGACGAGCCGCTCGCCAATCTCGACTACAAGCTGCGCGAGGAGCTGCGCGAGGAGTTGCCGCGCATCTTCGCCGAATCGGGAGCGATCTTCGTCTACGCCACCACCGAGCCGAGCGAGGCGCTGCTGCTCGGCGGCAATACCGCGACGCTGTTCCAGGGACGCGTTACGCAGTTCGGCCGGACGGCTCAGGTCTATCGCCAGCCTGATGACCTCGTCACCGCGCAGGTCTTCTCCGACCCGCCGCTCAACACGCTCTCCGGCGTCAAGCAGGGCGGCGAGGTCAGGCTCTCGACCGGCGCGAGCGTCTCCGCCGCCGGAGCCTTCGCCGATGTGCCGGACGGCGCCTACACGATCGGCTTCCGCGCCCATCACCTCGCGCTGGATGCGCTGCCCGCTCCGGCGATCGCATTGCAGGCGAACGTCTCCGTTTCCGAGATCACGGGCTCGGAATCCTATGTCCATCTCGATGTCGGCAGCCATCGCCTCGTCGCGCTGGTGCCGGGCGTGCGGCGCCTGGAGCCGAATGCCGCTGTCACGGCCTGGCTCGATCCCGCCCGCATCTTCCTGTTCGACGCTGCCGGAAGGCTGGCGGCGGCCGCTCCGGCAAAGGCGGCGTGACATGGCGAGGATCACGCTCGACAGGCTGGCGCATTCCTACAAGCCCGATCCGCAGGGGCCGCAGGACTACGCCCTGCGCGAGATCGACCATGTCTGGCGCCAGGGCGGCGCCTATGCGCTGCTCGGCCCCTCCGGCTGCGGCAAGACCACGCTGCTCAACATCATCTCGGGCCTCGTCGTGCCGACGGCCGGGCGCATCCTGTTCGACGACAGGGACGTGACGCAAGCGCCGACCGAGGCGCGCAACATCGCCCAGGTCTTCCAGTTCCCGGTCGTCTACGACACGATGACGGTGCGCGAGAACCTCGCCTTCCCGCTGCGGAATCGCGGCGTCGCGCGGGCGCAGATCGAGGCCCGGGTGGCCGAGATCGCCGGCCTGCTCGATCTGACCGCGGCGCTCGACCGCAAGGCGAGCCGGCTCGGGGCCGACGCCAAGCAGAAGATCTCGCTCGGGCGCGGCCTGGTCCGGCCCGATGTCGCGGCGATCCTGTTCGACGAGCCGCTGACCGTCATCGACCCGCATCTGAAATGGCAGTTGCGCTCGATGCTGAAGGAGCTGCACCGCAAGCTCGACCTCACCATGATCTATGTCACCCATGACCAGACGGAGGCACTGACCTTCGCCGACACCGTGGTGGTGATGCATGATGGCGGCGTGGTGCAGACCGGCACGCCGGAGGAATTGTTCCAGCACCCGGCCCACACCTTCGTCGGCCATTTCATCGGCTCGCCCGGCATGAACGTGCTGCCCTGCAAGGTCGAGGGCGCGCAAGCGAGCCTCGCAGGGCAGGAGATCGCGCTGGCCCGGCACTATCCGGCGCTCGCCGGCAAGGTCGAGCTCGGCATCCGGCCGGAATATGCGACGCTCGCCCCGCGCGGCGCCGGGCTGCCGGTCAGGATCGCCCGCATCGACGATATCGGCCGCGCCCGCATCGCACGCGTCGAGCTCGATGGCCTGAAGCTCGCCGCGAGCGTGCCGGAAGGCGCGAGCTTCGACGGCGACGAGGCCGCGCTGTCGCTGCAGACCGGCCAAATCCACATCTACAGCGACGGCCATCTGGTGAAGGGCGAAGCGCTGCCGGGGGGCCAGCCATGAAGCCGGTCGACCAGAAGGCCTGGTTCCTCGTCCTGCCGGTGCTGCTGATCGTCGCCTTCTCGGCGGTGATCCCGCTGATGACGGTGGTGAACTATTCCGTCCAGGATTCCTTCGGCAACAACCAGTTCTTCTGGAACGGCGTCGGCTGGTTCGCCGAACTGCTCGATCCGAAGAGCGATCTCGGCTCGCGCTTCTACGACTCGCTCTGGCGCAATCTCGCCTTCTCCGCGATCATCCTGGCCATCGAGATTCCGCTCGGCATCCTCGTCGCGCTGTCGATGCCGCGCCAGGGCTGGCAGGTCTCGGCGACGCTGGTGCTGATGGCGCTGCCGCTGCTGATCCCGTGGAACGTGGTCGGCACGATCTGGCAGATCTTCGCGCGCGGCGACATCGGCCTGTTCGGCGCAGCGGTGAACGCGCTCGGCATCGACTACAACTATGTCGCCAACCCGGTGGCGGCCTGGATCACCATCATCGTGATGGATGTCTGGCACTGGACCTCGCTGGTCGCGCTGCTCTGCTATGCCGGCCTGAAGTCGATCCCCGCCGCCTATTATCAGGCGGCGCGCATCGACGGCGCCTCGCGCTGGGCCGTGTTCCGCACCATCCAGCTGCCGAAGATGAGCCGCGTGCTTCTGATCGCCGTGCTGCTGCGCTTCATGGATTCGTTCATGATCTACACCGAGCCCTTCGTCGTCACCGGCGGCGGCCCCGGCAACTCGACCACCTTCCTGTCGATCGAACTGGTCAAGCTGGCGCTCGGCCAGTTCGACCTCGGCAAGGCGGCAGCGCTCTCGATCGTCTACAACCTGATCATCCTCGCCGTGTGCTGGGTGTTCTACACGGTGATGACCGCCGCCGATGCGCGGGCCGACATCGACGCGGGGAGGGGCTGATGCGCGGCGGCCGGCTGATCCTCGCCCTCTATCTCGTCGCGCTGATGTTGCCGATCTACTGGCTCGTCAACATGAGCTTCAAGACCAATACCGAGATCACCGGGGCGCTGACGCTCTGGCCGCATCGCTTCACGCTCGACAACTACGTCAAGATCTTCACCGATCCGAGCTGGTATTCCGGCTATATCAACTCGCTGCAATACGTCGCCCTGAACACCCTGCTCTCGCTCGCCTTCGCCCTGCCGGCGGCCTATGCCTTCTCGCGCTACCGCTTCCTCGGCGACAAGCACCTCTTCTTCTGGCTGCTCTCGAACCGGATGGCGCCGCCGGCGGTGTTCGCGCTGCCCTTCTTCAACCTCTATTCGGCGATCGGCCTGTTCGACACGCCGCTCGCGGTGGCGCTCGCCCACTGCCTGTTCAACGTGCCGCTGGCGGTCTGGATCCTCGAGGGTTTCATGTCCGGCGTGCCGCGCGAGATCGACGAGACCGCCGCGATCGACGGCTATTCCTTCCCGCGCTTCTTCGTGAAGATCTTCATGCCGCTGATCGCGTCGGGCATCGGCGTCGCCGCCTTCTTCTGCTTCATGTTCTCCTGGGTCGAGCTCCTGCTGGCGCGCACGCTGACCAGCGTCAGCGCCAAGCCGATCGCGGCGACCATGACCCGCACCGTCTCGGCCGCCGGCATGGATTGGGGCGTCCTCGCCGCGGCCGGCGTGCTGACGCTGATCCCCGGCGCGCTCGTGATCTGGTTCGTCCGCAACTACATCGCCAAGGGCTTCGCCCTGGGGAGGGTGTGATGCCCGGTCGCCTTCGTGCCTTCGTCTTGGGTTTGCGCCGGGTCGCACTACTCGGCCTCGCCGTCTGCGGCCTCACGGGCGCCGCGGTCACCGGCCTCGTGGCCGCGCCTCAGCCCTTCTTTCCGCATCATCTGCAGCAGGGCGGCTTCGAGCTCTGGAGCGACCTGCCGTTCGATCCGGCCGACGGCCGGCGCCTGCTCGCCGATGTCGAGGACCGGCTCGCCCGTTCCGATCTCGGCCCGGCCGCCGGGCCCCGGCGCATCTTCATCGCCAACACGGCCTGGCGCGAGCGTCTGTTCTTCCTCTGGGCCTATGGCGCCGCGGGAGTGAACATCCTTCCGGCCACGCGCCACGCCTTCCTGCGCCGCGCCGACATTGCCGCCGACCGGCTGTTCGGGCATTCCGGCAAGGCCGCGGAGCCGCCCCGCACGCTGGCCTATTATGCGGCCCATGAGCTGGCCCACGGGCTGACCTGGGAGCGGACCGGGCTGCTCGCCTTCTTCACCATGCCGCGCTGGCTGCGCGAAGGCGTCGCCGACTACGTCGCGCTGGGCGAAGGGCAGGCCGTGCGGATCGCCGGCGAGCTCGCCGCCGACGATGCGCGCCTGTGGCCGGAGCGCTCGGGGCAGTATCTGCGCTTTCACCTGATCGTCGCCTGTGCCCGCGAGGCTGGCGGCGTGACGATCGATCGGTTGCTGGGCCTGCGTCTCGACGAAGGCGAGGCCGCTGCACGCTGGCTCGAGCCGGGCGGATCGCGAGCCCGCACCTGCCGGGCTCCGGCGGCGAAAGCCGACAGGAGGACGTGATGGAACTCGCCTGGATGGCCTGGACCTGGCAGACCGGCGTGTTCTTCGCCGGGATCGCCGGCCTGCTCCTGATCATGATCCTGCTCGCGGTCGTCCGGCCCGAGACCGAGCGCGTCGGCGTGCTCGGCATCGCCACCACCCGCGGCGACCGGCTCTTCATCTCGCTGCTCGGCAGCGCCTTCATTCACCTCGCCTGGCTCGGCATCGTCGGCCAGCCGCTCTGGTGGGCTTCCGGCCTCGCGCTCCTCTATGCCGCGGCGGTCTTCCGCTTCGTCTAGAGGGCCAGGCCCAACAACAAGAAACGACCGGCCCCGAAAGAAGGGGCGGCACCCCAAGGGAAACGTCGGAGGACAACGATGACGACGCTCAGCAGGACCCTTACCAGCCTTTCCGGCGCCAGCCTGTTCGCGCTGACGCTCGCCGCCGGGCCGGCCCTCGCCGGCATCGAGGAGGCGCGCAAATGGATCGACAGCGAGTTCCAGCCCTCGACGCTCTCCAAGGAGCAGCAGCTCAAGGAGATGGAATGGTTCATCAATGCGGCGAAGCCCTTCGCCGGCATGGAGATCAACATCGTCTCGGAGACGATCACCACGCATGAATACGAGGCCAAGACCCTGGCCAAGGCCTTCAGTGAGATCACCGGCATCAAGCTGACTCACGACCTGATCCAGGAAGGCGACGTGGTCGAGAAAATCCAGACGCAGATGCAGTCCGGCAAGAACATCTATGATGGCTGGATCAACGACTCCGACCTGATCGGCACGCATTTCCGCTACAAGCAGGCGACCAACCTCACCGACTGGATGGCGGGTCCCGGCAAGGACGTGACCAATCCTGGCCTCGACATCGACGACTTCATCGGCAAGTCCTTCGGCACCGGGCCGGACGGCAAGCTCTACCAGCTGCCGGTGCAGCAGTTCGCGAACCTCTACTGGTTCCGCTACGACTGGTTCCAGCGCGCCGACCTCAAGGAGAAGTTCAAGGCCAAATACGGCTACGAGCTCGGCGTTCCCGTGAACTGGTCGGCCTATGAGGACATCGCCGAGTTCTTCACCAACGACGTCAAGGAGATCGACGGCACCAAGGTCTACGGCCATATGGACTATGGCAAGAAGGACCCCTCGCTCGGCTGGCGCTTCACCGACGCTTGGCTCTCCATGGCCGGCAATGGCGACAAGGGCATTCCGAACGGCCTGCCGGTCGACGAATGGGGCATCCGCATGGAGGGCTGCCGCCCGGTCGGCTCCTCGGTCGAGCGCGGCGGCGACACCAACGGCCCGGCCGCGGTCTACTCGATCACCAAATATGTCGACTGGCTGAAGAAATACGCGCCGCCGCAGGCGCAGGGCATGACCTTCGGCGAATCCGGCCCGGTGCCGGCGCAGGGGTCCATCGCCCAGCAGATCTTCTGGTACACCGCCTTCACCGCCGACATGGTCAAGCCCGGCCTGCCGGTGATGAGCGCGGACGGCAAGCCGAAATGGCGCATGGCTCCCTCCCCGAAGGGCGCCTACTGGAAGGACGGCATGAAGCTCGGCTACCAGGACGCCGGCTCGGCGACGCTGCTGAACTCGACCCCGGTCGAGCGCCGCAAGGCGGCCTGGCTCTACCTGCAGTTCATCGTCTCCAAGACGGTCAGCCTGAAGAAGAGCCATGTCGGCCTGACCTTCATCCGCGAGAGCGACATCTGGGACAAGAGCTTCACCGAGCGCGCCCCGCAGCTCGGCGGGCTGATCGAGTTCTACCGCTCGCCGGCGCGCGTGCAGTGGACCCCGACCGGCAACAACGTGCCGGACTATCCGCGCCTCGCCCAGCTCTGGTGGCAGAACATCGGCGACGCCTCCTCCGGCGCCAAGACGCCCCAGGCGGCGATGGACGCGCTCGCGGCGGCGCAGGATTCGGTGATGGAGCGGCTGGAGCGCTCCGGCGTGCAGGGCGAGTGCGGGCCCAAGCTCAACCCGAAGACTTCGGCCGAGGAGTGGTTCGCCAAGGCCGAGAAGGCCGGGACGCTGGCGCCGCAGCGCAAGCTCGCGAACGAGAAGCCGAAGGGCGAGACGATCGACTACGACACGCTGATCAAGAGCTGGCCGGCGTCTCCTCCCAAGCGCGGCTGAGTCCCCCTCCTCCCGACTCGGCAGCGCGAAAGGGGCGCGGCAGCAATGCCGCGCCCCCGATTCCCGAGGATGGCTTCGATCGACCGGTCGGAGCTTGTCCCTCGACCAGTCTTGCTATTGCGCGCGGTTCAGCGCGGCTATGACAGCGTCAGCAGCGCCTGCCGGAGGTCGACCGGGCCGGCGGCGTCGAGGCGGGCATCGAGCGCTTCATGCGTGCGCCGCCAGATCGGCAGGGCCCGCGCCAGCAGGGCAAGCCCCTCCGGCGTGATCGCCAGGAGCCGGCTGCGGCGGTCCTTCTCGCCTGCGGTCACGACGACGAGGCCGCGGCGCTCGAGCGGCTTCAGCGCCGCGGTCAGCGTGGTGCGGTCCAGGCCGAGCAGGTTGGCGACCGGGCCGATCGGCGGCGGCTCCGGCCGGTTCAGCGACATCAGCAGGGAGAATTGCTGGTTGGTCAGCTCGACAGGGCGCAGCGCCTCGTCGAAGAGCCGCGCCAGCGCCCGCGCCGCGCGCTGGACATGCAGGCACAGGCAATGGTCGCGCACATGCAGCGTGGTGGCGAAGGGGACGGAGTCGTGCGGGGCTTCAGGAGATTTTGACATCGTTCAGATATGTTGATATCAACAGAATGAATTTAGGCTGAGGGGCTGGATGCTGCAAGGAGGCGATGATGGAGCATCAGGTTGTTTCCCGGTCCGAATGGCTGGAGGCGCGCAAGGCCCTGCTCGCCCGCGAGAAGGCGCTCACACGCTTGCGGGACGAGGTCAATGCCGAGCGGCTGGCGCTGCCCTGGGTCAAGGTCGACGGGACCTACGTCTTCGACACGCAAGCGGGCAGGAGGACGCTCGCGGATCTGTTCGACGGCCGCAGCCAGCTCGTGATCTACCATTTCATGTTCGGGCCGGACTGGGAGGCGGGCTGTCCCGGCTGCTCCTTCATGGCCGACCATTTCGACGGCACGCTGGCGCATCTCAACCATCACGACGTCACGCTCGTCATGGTCTCGCGCGCGCCGCTCGCCAGGATCGAGGCCTACCGGGCGCGCATGGGCTGGGCGGTGCCCTGGGTCTCGTCCTTCGGCAGCGCGTTCAACCGCGACTATCACGTCTCCTTCAGCAAGGATGAGCTGGCCGAGGGCGCGGTGCTCTACAATTTCACGCGCACCCCGTCGGAGCAGGCGCATGACGAGCTGCCCGGCTTCAGCGCCTTCGTCCGCGACGAGGCCGGTGAGGTCTTCCACACCTACTCGTCCTATGCCCGCGGCGGCGAGGAGATGCTGACGACGCTGATGATCCTCGACCGCGCGCCGAAGGGCCGCAACGAGACCTCGACGCTGAGCTTCGTCAAGCGCCACGACGAATACGGCGACGAGCCGAAGGCTCACGCCTGCTGCGCCGCCTGAGCGCTGCGAGCCGGATCACGCGCATAGGGTCGGTGGGATGCCCGCTCCCGGCAGGGAACGGGCTTGGGGCGCGTGTTTTTCCGGTAGTCCGGCAGCCTGGCGTCATTGCGAGGAGCGGATGCGACGAAGCAATCCAGGTGCGGCAGAGCTCGACGTCCCACTGGATTGCTTAGCTGCGCTCGCAATGACAGCTAGCCCAGGGCGACCGTCGCCCGCCGCATGATCCCCGCCAGCTCCGGCGCGGGATCGAGCGTGCCGAAGACATAGCCCCAGTCGGCGTCGAGCCGCGACCGGCAGAACGTCTCGAACACCGCCTCGTCGGCATGCTTGCTCAGCTCCGACGCCTGCAGCGCATAGGCCATGAGATCGGCGAGGCGGCGGCCATGGCCGTCGTCGTTGCGCGGCTTCGCCGCTTCGTCGCCGAGCCGGTCGAGCCAGCGGTCGAGGGCGCGATTGGCGCCGCGCGCGGCGCCGACTTCGGTCATGAAGGCCTCCCTGGTGCGCGGCTCGCGGTTGAAGGCGCGCAGCACGTCCATGCACATCATGTTCGAGGTGCCCTCCCAGATCGCGTTGAGCGGAGCTTCGCGATAGAGCCGCGCCATCGGGTTCTCCTCGATGAAGCCGTTGCCGCCATGGCATTCCAGTGCCTCGACGACGAAGGCGGCGGCGCGCTTGCAGTTCCAGAACTTCGCCAGCGGCGTGGTGACGCGGGCGAGATGGCGCTCCTGCTCGCTCGTTTCCATCGCATCGGTCGCGGCGGCGACGCGGAAGGCCATCAGCGTCGAGGCTTCCGAGTCGATGGCGAGATCGGCGAGGATGTTGGTCATCATCGGCTGCTCGGCCAGCGCCGAGCCGAAGCCTCGGCGGGACTGGGCATGGTTCAGCGCCAGCGTCAGCGCCTGGCGCATCAGCCCGGCCGAACCGACGGCGAAATCGAGCCGCGTCAGATGGGCGTGGCTGAGGATTTCCTTGATGCCCGCCCCCTCCTCGCCGACCAGCCAGCCGAGGCAGTCGCGGAACTCGACCTCGGAGGAGGCGTTCGAGCGGTTGCCTGCCTTGTCCTTGAGGCGCTGGATCTGCAGCCGGTTGCGGCTGCCATCGGGCAGGAAGCCGGGGCAGAACAGGCAAGAGACCCCGCTTTCGGTCCGCGCCAGGGTGAAGAACCCGTCCGATTGCGGCACCGAGAAGAACTATTTGTGGCCGGTGATCAGATAGACCCGGCCCTCGCGCGTCTCCTCGAGGAAGCGCGCCGTGGTCTGGGTCTGGCGCAGGTCCGAGCCGCCCTGCTTCTCGGTCATCGCATAGCCGATGCTGGCGCCGGTCTTCTGCGCCACCGGCAGCGGACGCTTGTCGTAGCGCCCCGACGTGATCCTCTGCCGCCAGAGCGCGAACTCCGGCTGGGCGAGGCCGGGGAAGGCGGCATAGGTCATGCCCGTCGGGCAGCCGACGCCATGCTCGATCTGGTTCAAGAGATAGGACATCACCGCACGGGCGAGATGGCCGCTCGGCTGCGTCGTCGTCCAGGCGAGTGAGGGCACCTGATGGGCGAAGGCGAGGCCCATCAGCTCGTGCCAGGCCGGGTGGAACTCGACCCAGTCGACGCGATTGCCGTAGCGGTCATGTGTCCGGAGCTCCGGACCGTGGCGGTTGGCGAGGCGGGCGAGCTCCTGCACTTCGCCATCGCCGGCCTGGGCTCCGAGCGCGGCCGCCTTGTCCGCGACCCAGGCTGCGCCGCGCGCCACCACCCCCTGCAGCACCGCATCGCCGGAGAAGGCGTTCCACCCGGTGGCGGGCCGCGCCTGGTTGAGGACCTGATGGGTGGCGTGGGCGTGAATGGTCATTCCGCCGCCTCCTGCGTCGTCATGCGTTCAGGCACCTCGCAGCCGGTGACGCAGCAGCGGCCGGGCTGCTTGCTGACGCGCGAGCCGTCGGCGAGCACGCCGCGATCGAGCAGGCTCTCGACCAGCGCGACCTTGTCCATCACCGGATAGTTGCGCCAGATCTCGCGCTTCATCGCCTCGGGCGAGCCGCCGCCATGCAGCGAGATCACCGAATACCAGCCGGCCTCCTTGGAGACGGTGAGGTCCTCGATGAGGCGGGCGACCTCCACGCGCTGCTCATAGGGGATGTCCGGCCGCCCCGTGAGCACGGCCGCGAGCGAGGCCGAGGTCTCGGGATTGTGGTCCTCGTCCGGGCCGGGCAGGGCGACGACGAGGCCGCCGGAGACGTAATGGGCGATGCGGTGCATGTCGTAGATTCTGGTAGCCAGGAGCAGCTTGCCGATATTGGCGAAAACTGCGTCCGGCATCGCAACCCCCGAGGCGTCCTTCTGGCAGTAGACGGAGGCCGCGACGCCGCAGGCGAAGACGCTCTCGGTGATGGTGATCAGCTCGACCAGCTGCTCGCGGATATGGGCGTGCCTGTCGGCATCGAGGCCGTTGGCCTGGGTCATCAGCGCGCCGGCGCCGATCAGCAGGTCGCCGAAGCCGGCCCGGGCGGCGATGCAGCTATGGCGGTGATGGGTGGCGTAGCTGGTGGTGAGATAGCCGGCCTCCTCGGTCTCGCCGGCCATGAACACCCGGTCCCAGGGCACGAAGACGTCGTCGAACATCACCGCGCCGGTCGACTGCCCGTATTTCGCCGAGAACTTCGCCGCCGGATCGCCCGGCCGTCCGGCCGGGCGCGCCACGATGGTGATCCCTTCCGCATCGCAGGGCACGGCGCAGCACAGGGCGAAATCCTCGTCGCCCTTGGCGTGGGTGCGGCAGGGCATCACCAGGAACTCGTGGACGTAAGGCGCGCCGGTGACGATCGCCTTGGTGCCGCGGATGACGATGCCGTCCGGCCGGCGCTCCTTGATGTGGACGTAAGAATCGCGATTGGCCTGCAGGCCCGGCCGCCGCGAGCGGTCGCCCTTGGCGTCGGTCATCGCCACGCCGCAGGTCAGGTCCTCGTCCTGGATGCGGTGCATGTAGGCGAGGAAGCGATCGCGATAGTCGGTGCCGTGATTGGCGTCGGCCCGGGCCGTCGCCTGGAGGATGCCGTTGAAGGCGTCGTGCGTCAGATAGCGCTGGGCGCAGCCGGAGATCCGGCAGACCAGGCGCACCGCTTCGAGCTTGGCGAGGAGATCGCTGGAGGAGGCGTCGATATGGAGCATGCGGTTGACGGTCCGGCCGGAGGAGCCTTGCAGCGCCGTCATGATCGGCCGGCAGGCCTCGTCATGCGCGAGGTCGTAGGTCACGCCGATGCCGGCGATGCCCGGCAGCAGCAGGGGCGCATCGGCGACGCCCTCGATCCGTTGCCCGTTGACGAAGACGCGCGGACAATAGGCGCGCAGGGATTCGCGATAGCCGGCGGCGTCCATCAGCATGGCGGCCTCCTCCCGAGTGCTTGTCGTTGCGGCTAAAGTCGAACGGCGTTAGATTTTCGTCAAGTCAGTGGGAGCGGACCGACGGTGAGCGAGGGACAGGCGGGCCGGAAGCGCGGCCGCTACGCCGCGACGGAGGCCAAGCGCGAGGGCATCCTCGCCGCGGCGCGCACGGTCTTCGAGCGCGAGGGGCTGGAGGGCGCGTCGCTGCGGGCCATCGCGGCGCAGGCCGGCTACACGCCGGCGGCGCTCTATTTCCACTTCGATTCGAAGGAGGCGCTCTATGCCGAGGTGCTCGGCCGCTCGCTCGCCGCGCTGCAGGCGGCGGTCGATGCGGCCGTCGCGACCGCAGGCACCCCGGCCGAGCGCTTTCGCGCCGCCGCGCTCGCCTTCTTCGATTTCTATGCGGAGAACCCGCGCGATCTCGATCTCGGCTTCTACCTGTTCCGGGGCGGCATGCGCCCGCATGGCCTCGGCCGCGAGCGCGACAGGGCGCTGAACGAGGCGCTGGAGGCGGCGCTCGCGCCGGTCCGGGACGCCGCGCTCGCCCTGGGCGCCGATGCGGCGCGGGCCGGCTTGATCACCGCCGATGCCTTCGCCCATGCTGCCGGCGTGCTGTTGCTGGCGCATACCCGGCGCATCCGCATGTTCGGCGCCTCGCCGCGTGCGCTGATGGAGCGCCATCTGGAAACCGAGCTCGACCGGCTGTCGCGGAGGTGAGTGCGATGCATCTGATGAATGCCAGGCGGGCCCGTCTCGTCGTCATCGATTTCCAGGCCCGTCTGATGCCGGCGATCCATGACGGGCCGCGCCTGCTCGCCAATGCCGTCAGGCTCGTCGAGGCGGCGAGGCTCCTCGACGTGCCGATCGTGATGACGGAGCAGAATCCCGCCGGGCTCGGCGCGACGGTTCCCGAGCTCGCCGGGGCCGCGCCGGCGATCGCCAAGATGAGCTTCGATTCCTGCGCTGCTCCCGCCTTTCTCGACGCCATCGCCGGCGACGACGACCTCATCCTCTGCGGCTGCGAGGCGCATGTCTGCGTCGGCCAGACCGCGCTCTCCCTGCTCGAATACAAGCGCCGCGTGCTCGTGGTGCAGGACGCGGTCGGCTCGCGCGCGCCCGAAAGCAAGGAGGTCGGCCTGCGCCGGCTGGAGCGGAACGGCGCGGAGATCGTCACCACTGAGATGGTGGTATTCGAATGGCTGCGCACCGCCGAGCATCCCCAGTTCCGCGCCGCGGCGAGGTTGATCCGGTAATCCCGCTCCGTCCTGCCAGGTGCCGGTCGCGGGGCCATGGCGTGCGGGCGGCCGTTCCGGCGGAAAGCCGGCGGGAGACATGATTCGCGGCGAGGGAACCGCGCGACGCCGGCCACAGTTTCACGAAGTTGTCGGTTTACGGATGCGGCACCGAGGCTGATCATCCAGCGGCCGACACCGAAAGGAGACGCCGATGCTGCGCCGATCATTCCTGAAATTCGGCATTGCCGGCCTTGCCGCACCGAATCTCGTCCTGCGCAGCGCGCGCGCGACCGGGCAGCCGCAGCCCGGCAACCCGTTCATCGTCACCTATTTCGAGGTGCCGGAGATCAAGGGCTCGCGCGACGTGACCGATGCCGGCGACGGCACCATCTGGGTCTGCGGCCAGCGCAACGGCGTGCTCGGCCGCTTCGACCCGCGCACCGGGCAGACCCAGGTGATCCCGCTCGGCGACGGCGCCGCCCCGCATGGCGTGGTGCGTGGGCCGGACGGTGCCGCCTGGGTCACCGAGGGCGGCCAGAACGCCATCGCCCGCGTCGACGACAAGACCTTCAAGGTCGATCTGTTCAGGCTGCCCCAGGGGCGCGAGCGCGCCAATCTCAACACGCCGGTCTTCGACAAGGCCGGCATCCTCTGGTTCACCGGCCAGAACGGCATCGTCGGCCGGCTCGAGCCGGCATCGGGCAAGATGGAGATCTTCGATGCGCCGCGCGGCGCCGGCCCTTATGGCATGACGCGCACGCCCGCGGGCGAGATCTGGTTCGCCTCGCTCGCCGGCAACTACATCGCCCGGATCAACACGCAGACCGCAGCCTTCACCGTGGTCGATCCGCCGACCGAGGGGCAGGGCGCGCGTCGCGTCTGGTCGGATTCGAAGAACCGGATCTGGGTCAGCGAATGGAACTCGGGCCAGGTCTCGTCCTACGATCCCGAGAGCGGCAGCTGGAAGGGCTGGAAGCTGCCCGGCCAGAAGCCGCGGACCTATTCGGTCTATGTCGACGACGCCGACAAGGTCTGGCTCACCGATTTCGCCCTCAACAGCATCGTCCGCTTCGACCCGCTGAGCGAGGAGTTCAACAGCTTCCCGAGCGACCGGCCGGGCGCCAATGTCCGGCAGATGGACGGGCGCACCGGCGAGGCCTGGGGCGGCGAGAGCGGCACCAACCGGCTGGTGCGCATCCAGACGGTGAAGCCGGCGTGAGGGCACCGCTCGCGGCGCTTGTCGCGCTGGCCTCGGCCCTGGCCGCCCGGGCCGATGCGCAGGAGCCGGCCGGGGCCGTCGTCTTCCGGGCCTGCCAGGCCTGCCACAGCCTCGATCCCGCCAGGCCCGGCATGGCCGGCCCGCATCTCGCCGGGCTGAACGGGCGCCCGCTCGGCGCGGCGGCCGGCTTCGACTATTCGCCGGCGTTCAGGGCCGCGCAGGCGCGCGGGCTGGTCTGGAACAGGGACCGCCTCATCGCCTATCTCGCCGACCCCGATGCCGTCGTGCCCGGCGGCTGGATGAGCCCGCCCGCCGGGCTGGGCCAGGCGGATCGGGCGGCCGTGGCGGACTATCTGCTCGGCCGGTAGCCGCGCCTCACAGCGGCTTCCTGATCCATTTCGCGACGAGGCCGAGGATGCCCTCGCGGAAGAGCAGGACGCAGGCGACGAAGATCACGCCCTGCACTACGGTGACCCAGGCCCCGAGCGTCGCCAGGAAATTCTGCATGGAGACGATGACCAGCGCCCCGACGATCGGGCCGAAGACGGTGCCGAGTCCGCCGACCAGCGTCATCAGCACGACTTCGCCGGACATCGACCAGTGCACGTCGGTGAGCGAGGCGAGCTGGAAGACGATCGCCTTGGTGGCGCCGGCGAGCCCGGCGAGCCCGGCCGAGAGCACGAAGACGGCGAGCTTGTAGCGGTTGGCGCGGTAGCCGAGCGAGATGGCGCGCGGTTCGTTGTCGCGGATCGCCTTGCAGACCTGTCCGAAGGGCGAATGGATGATGCGATAGATCAGCAGCAGCCCGCCGAGGAAGATCGCGGCGACGAGCCAATAGAGCGTGCGGTCGTCGGCGAGGCTGACGAGTCCGAGCAGCTTGCCGCGCGGCACCGCCTGGATGCCGTCCTCGCCGCCGGTGAAGCGCGGCGTCTGCAGCGAGAAGAAGAAGGCCATCTGCGCCAGCGCCAGCGTGATCATGGCGAAGTAGATGCCCTGGCGGCGGATGGCGAGCGAGCCGAAGGCCAGGCCGAGGATCGCCGCGACCCCGGTGCCGGCGACGATGGCGAGCTCGGGCGTCAGGCCCCAATGCTTGGCCGTATAGGCGCTGACATAGCTCGCCATGCCGAAATAGGCGGCGTGGCCGAAGGAGAGCAGGCCGCCATAGCCGAGCAGCAGGTTGAAGGCGAGCGCGAACAGCGCGAAGCACAGGACCTTCATCACGAAGACGGGATAGGCGACGAAGGGCGCTATCGCGAGCACGACGGCGATGCCGATGAACAGGTTGCGATGCAGCCGGGCGGTGCTGTCGTCGGTCTCGGCGATGGCGAGGCCGGCGGCGGAAGCGTCGGTGGAAGCGATGTCTGCCATCTTCAACTCCTCGCGAGGGCGGCGGCGCTCACGCGGCCCGCCCGAACAGGCCGGCCGGCTTCACCAGGAGCACGATCGCCATGATGATGAAGATCACGGTCGCCGAGGCTTCCGGATAGAACACCTTGGTCAGGCCTTCGACGAGGCCGAGCGAGAAGCCGGTGACGATCGCGCCCATGATCGAGCCCATGCCGCCGATCACCACCACCGCGAAGACGACGATGATCAGGTCGGCGCCCATGTTCGGATTGACCGAATAGATCGGCGCCGCCAGCACGCCGGCGAAGGCGGCGAGCGCGACGCCGAAGCCGTAGGTCAGCGTCACCAGCAGCGGTACGTTGATGCCGAAGGCCTGGGTCAGCGTCGGGTTCTCGGTGGCGGCGCGCAGGTAGGAGCCGAGCTTGGTCTTCTCGATCATGAACCAGGTGGCGAGACAGACGATGAGCGAGGCGATGACCACCCAGCCGCGATAGGTCGGCAGGAACATGAAGCCGAGATTGGTGCCGCCACGCAGCTCGGCCGGGATCTGGTAGGGCAGGCCCGACGAGCCGTACTGGTTGCGGAACAGGCCCTGGATGATCAGCGCCAGGCCGAAGGTCAGCAGCAGGCCGTAGAGATGGTCGACATGGGCGATGCGCTTCAACAGGAAGCGCTCGATCACCACGCCGCTGGCGCCGACGACGATCGGCGCCAGCAGCAGCGCCGCCCAATAGTTGATGCCGAGATAGTTCAGGCACATCCAGGCGACGAAGGCGCCCATCATGTACTGGGCGCCATGGGTGAAGTTGATGATGTTGAGCAGCCCGAAGATCACCGCCAGCCCGAGGCTGAGGATCGCGTAGAACGAGCCGTTGATCAGGCCGAGCAGGAGCTGACCGAACAGGGCCTGCGGCGGGACACCCAAGAGCTCGAACATGCGATCGACCGTTCCGTGAAAGCTGGTCCGGGGCCGCCTCGGCCCCGGCAGAGTGCGTCGTGTCGGCTGGCTTGCCCGGCCGTCACTTCTTGACGAGCGGGCACTCGCTCTCGGAAAGCGGCTTGAAAGCCTCGTCGGCCTTCAGCATCGCGACCTGCTTGTAATAGTCCCAGGGCCCCTTCGATTCCGACGGCTTCTTGACCTCGAACAGATACATGTCGTGCATCTTGCGGCCGTCGGCACGGACGGAGCCCTTGCCGAAGAGCGGGTCGTCGGTCGGCATCTCCTTCATCTTGGCCATCACCGCCGCCGGGTCCTTGCCCTTGGTGGCCTCGACCGCCTTGAGATAGTGCAGCAGGCCGGCATAGACGCCGGCCTGAATCATCGAAGGCTTCTTGCCGCCGGCCAGCTTGGCGTAGCGGTCCGACCAGGCGCGGGTCTGGTCGTTCAGATCCCAGTAGAAGGATTCGGTCAGGACCAGGCCCTGCGCCGTCTGCAGGCCGAGCGCATGCACGTCGTTGATGAAGACGAGCAGCCCGCCGAGCTTCTGCCCGCCGGCGACGATGCCGAACTCGCCGGCCTGCTTGATCGAGTTGATCGTGTCGCCGCCGGCATTGGCGAGGCCGACGACCTTGGCCTTGGAGGCCTGCGCCTGCAGCAGGAAGGAGGAGAAGTCGGTGCCCGGGAAGGGGGTGCGGACCGCGCCGAGGACCTTGCCGCCGGCCTTGGTCACGACGGCGGCCGTGTCGCGCTCGAGCGCGTGGCCGAAGGCATAGTCGGCGGTCAGGAAGAACCAGCTGTCGCCGCCGGCCTTGACCATGGCACCGCCGGTGCCCTGGGCAAGCGCATAGGTGTCGTAGGTCCAGTGCACCGTGTTGGGCGAGCAGGCCTTGCCGGTCAGATCGGAGGAGGCCGCGCCGGAGTTGATGTGGATCTTGTTCTTCTCGCGGGTGATCTGGTTGATCGCCAGCGCGACCGAGGAGGTCGGCACGTCCATGATCACGTCGACGCCGTCCTGATCGTACCACTGCCGGGCGATGGTCGAGCCGACATCGGGCTTGTTCTGATGGTCGGCCGAGACGATCTCGACCTTGAGGCCCTTCTCGGCCGCCTTGAAGTCCTCGACCGCGAGGCGCGCGGCGATCACCGAGCCCTCGCCGGTGATGTCGGAGTAGAGGCCGGAGCGGTCGTTGAGCACGCCGATCTTGACCGAGAGCTGCTGCGCCAGCGCCGGGGCCGCCATCAGCGCGCCGAGCGCCGTGGCCGCGAGCAATGTCCTGAGCTTCATGTCTTCTCTCCCTGGGAAATCTCTGCCTGGCTTGCGGTTCTTGTTGGACGCCGTGCCTCACACTCCGAGATAGCCGTGGAGCTTGTCGATATTGGCGTCGAGCTCTGCGTTCGGGATCATGTCGATGACCTTGCCCTGCTCGACGACGTAATGGCGGTCGGCGACGGTCTGGGCGAAGCGGAAGTTCTGCTCGACCAGGACGATGGTGAAGCCCTGGTTCTTCAGCATGCGGATCGTGGCGCCGATCTGGTCGATGATGACCGGCGCGAGCCCCTCGGTCGGCTCGTCGAGCAGCAGCAGGTTGGCCCCGGTGCGCAGGATGCGCCCGATCGCCAGCATCTGCTGCTCGCCGCCGGAGAGCTTCGTGCCCTGGCTGCGCAGCCGCTCCTTGAGGTTGGGGAAGAGCGTGAAGATCTGCTGGGTCGAGAGCCCGCCCGGCTTCACCTGCGGCGGCAGCATCAGGTTCTCCTCGACCGAGAGGGTCGAGTAGATGCCGCGCTCCTCCGGCACATAGCCGATGCCGAGCCGCGCGATCGCGCGCGAGGGCAGCTGGATCGTCTCCTGCCCGGCGAAGGTGACCGAGCCCCTGCGCTTGCCGATCACGCCCATGATCGATTTCAGCGTCGTGGTCTTGCCGGCGCCGTTGCGGCCGAGCAGCGTCACCACCTCGCCCTCGCCGACATCGAGGTTGATGCCGTGCAGGACATGGCTCTCGCCATACCAGGCCTCGAGGCCGCGCACCGCCAGCAACGGCGCGCCGGGCGCGGCCGCGGCCGGGCGCTCCACCGTTCCGGCGGCGGTCTCAGTGACCATGGCCGACCCCCGATCCGATATAGGCCTCGACCACGCGCGGATCCTTCGAGACGGTGGCGTAGTCGCCCTCGGCCAGGACCTGGCCGCGGGCGAGCACGGTGATGCGGTCGCAGAGCGAGGCGACCACGGACAGGTTGTGCTCCACCATCAGGATGGTGCGGTCCTTCGAGACCTTGCGGATCAGCGCCTCGATGCGCTCGATATCCTCGCGGCCCATCCCGGCCATCGGCTCGTCGAGCAGCAGCATCTCCGGGTCGAGCGCGAGCGTCGTCGCGATCTCCAGCGCGCGCTTGCGGCCATAGGAGAGCTCGCCGGCCGGCAGCTCGGCGAAGGCCGAGAGCCCGACCGCGTCGACGAGGCCCAGCGCCTCGGCGTCGAGCGAGCCGAGCACCTTCTCCGAGCGCCAGAAATCGAAGCTGTCGCCACGCTTGCGCTGCAGCGCGACGCGGACATTGGTCTTGACCGAGAGCTGCGGAAACACGGCCGAGATCTGGAATGAGCGCACCAGGCCGAGCCGCGCGATCTCCGCCGGCTTCTCTCGCGTGATGTCGCGCCCATTGTAGACGATCTGCCCCCGTGTCGGCGGCAGGAACTTCGTCAGCAGGTTGAAGCAGGTCGTCTTGCCTGCTCCGTTGGGACCGATCAGGGCATGAATCGATCCGCGTTTGACCTTCAGATCGACGCTGTTGACGGCAGTGAAGCCGGCAAATTGCTTCGTCAGGCCTGATGTCGACAGAATAATATCCTCAGACATCCACCCTTAACCTTGGCCATTTTTGGTTTGTTCGTTTCCCCGGGCGGCATGCTGCACCGCGCATATCGACCATGTCAACGGCGCGGGCGTGCGCGGACCGGCTGCGCCCGCCAGCGGGGCCGGCGTCGTTAGACGAAAGACTTACGCCGAACGGGCTGTCGGCCCTGGCCTTGGGCTCAAGGCGCGGGAGGGGCCACGGCGGCGGCAAAGACGGTGGCGATCTCGCGCAGGCGGAGCAGATACTGCTCGCAGGAGGGCAGCTCGCCATATTTCGCCCCGGCCGTGGCACGCAGCAGGGTCGCGATCAGCGTGTCGAGCGGCAGTCCGCTGCGCGCGATGGCGATCTCGCCACGCCCATCGGCCTCCTCGAACAGGCGGCGGGCGAAGCCGACGAAGATCGCCTCGAACGCGGCCAGCTCCGCCCCCGCGATGCTGAGCATCACCGCCTTGAGCTCGCCGAGATGCTCGCCGGCCCCGAGCGCGCCGAAGGCAGTGCCGTGATGGGCCTCGAGCAGCGCTTCCAGCCGCTTGCCGAAAGGCGCCCGCATCGCGAGGACCTCGCGGCAACGTGTTTCGACACGCTGGCCGAGGCCGGCGAGCATGGCCCGGAAGACATCGTCCTTGCCTTTGAAATGGAGGTAGAGCGTGGCGCGAGCGACGCCGGCCTCGCGCGCGATGTCGTCCATCGAGCTGCGCTTGTAGCCGTAGCGGGCGAAACGGCGCAGGGCCGCTTCCGCGATCTGCTCGATGCGGCCCTTGCCGTCCTCGCCGGACGTGGCGGCGCTGTCGTTCACGTCGCTCATCGCAGTCTTGACAAAATCCAAACTGTCGGCGACCATCCTAACTAGACTCAAATTGTCTAACTCGTCTAGTCGTGCGACCCCAGACGACGGATCGCCCGCCCGGTTCCGACCTGTCGGAAACGGGCCCGGCGTCGCGATCTCGAAACCGCCTCGCTTGATATCAGGCGCGGCGCGAACTTCGAAATCGAAAACGACGCCGGAAAGCCCGAGAGGCTCCAGAGTTTCGCTTCGGACATCCGCCCGACCTCGGTCGGCGGCGGAGTTCGGAATCGGATGCTGCGAGCAAGCCTCGATCCGGCGACCATGGTGCCGCGCGGCGTCCAGCCATCCCGCGAGGCCGCCATGGTTCATTCGATCAACGTCAACGGAACGACGCACCGCGTCGATGTCGACGACGACACCCCGCTTCTCTGGGTCCTGCGCGACAATCTCGGCCTGACCGGCACCAAATTCGGCTGCGGAGTCGCCCAATGCGGCGCCTGCACCGTCTACATGGACGGCCAGCCCTTGCGCTCCTGCTCGCTGCCGGTCTCGGCCGTCGGCGATGCCAGGATCACCACCATCGAGGCGCTTGCCGGCAAGGAGGCCGAGGCCGTTCAGGCGGCCTGGGTCAAGCATGACGTGCCGCAATGCGGCTATTGCCAGTCAGGCCAGGTGATGAGCGCGATCGCGCTGCTCAAGGAGATCCGCAAGCCGACCGACCGCGACATCGATCTCGCCATGACCGGCAATCTCTGCCGCTGCACCACCTATGTGCGCATCCGCGCCGCGATCCACGACGCCGCACGCACCTTGGAGGGCTGAGCCATGACCGCGCACGACATCTCGCTTTCGCGCCGCAACCTGCTCAAGGGCGCCGGCGCCCTCGTCATCGGGCTCAGCCTGCCGCAGGCCGGCCGGGCGCAATCCGGCGCCGCGCAGGTCTTCAGCCCCGGCGGCGCCGCCGCCTTCGCGCCGAACGCCTTCGTCCGGATCGCTGCCGACGACACGGTCACGGTGCTGGTCAAGCATATCGAGTTCGGCCAGGGCCCGTTCACCGGCCTCGCCACGCTCGTCGCCGAGGAGCTCGACGCCGACTGGGGCCAGATGCGGGCCGAGCACGCTCCGGCCGACGCCAAGCTCTACGCCAACCTCGCCTTCGGCATCCAGGGCACCGGCGGCTCCACCGCGATCGCCAATTCCTTCGAGCAGATGCGCAGGGCCGGCGCCACGGCGCGCGCCATGCTGGTGCAGGCGGCGGCGCAGGCCTGGAAGGTTCCGGCGGCCGAGATCACGGTCGAGAGGGGCGTGCTGAAGCACGCTTCCGGCAAGCAGGGCCGTTTCGGCGAGTTCGCCGAGGCCGCCTCCAGGCTGCAGGCCCCGGCCGAGGTCCCGCTCAAGGATCCCGCTCGGTTCAAACTGATCGGCAAGGACGGCACGACCCCCCGCCTCGACAGCCTCGGCAAGTCGACCGGCAAGGCGCAGTTCACCATCGACATCCGCACGCCGGACATGCTGACCGTGGTCGTCGCCCGGCCGCCGCGCTTCGGTGGCAAGGTCGCCTCCTTCGACGCCACCGAGGCCAGGAAGGTCAAGGGCGTCGTCGACGTCAGGCAGATTCCGTCCGGTGTCGCCGTCTATGCCACCGGGACCTGGCCGGCGCTGAAGGGCCGCGAGGCGCTGAAGGTCGCCTGGGACGAGAGCGGCGCCGAGACGCGGGGCAGCCGCGAACTGATCGCCGAGTATCGCAGGCTCGCGCGCACGGAGGGCACCGTCGCCGGCCGGCATGGCGACGCCGAAGCGGTGCTCGCCAGGGCCGACAAGGTGATCGAGGCCGAGTTCGTCTTCCCCTATCTGGCCCACGCGCCGATGGAGCCGCTCGACGGCTATCTCGAATGGAACGGGCAGGGTGCGCTCGCGCGGCTCGGCAGCCAGCTCCAGACCATCGACCACCAGGTCATCGCCAAGGTGCTCGGCCTCGGTCCGGAAAAGGTCCGGGTCGAGACCCTGCTCGGCGGCGGGAGCTTCGGGCGCCGGGCGCAGCCGACCTCCGAGCTCGCGGCCGAGCTCGCCGAGGCGGCGAAGGCGATCGGGCCGAACCGTCCGGTCAAGCTGGTGCGCACCCGCGAGGACGACCTCTCCGGCGGCTATTACCGCCCGCTCTTCCTGCACCGCATGCGCGGCGTGCTGAAGGATGGCAGGATCACCGCCTGGAGCGCCGCGATCGTCGGCCAGTCCTTCCTGAAGGGCTCGCCCTTCGAGGCGATGATCAAGGACGGGGTCGATCCGGTGATGGTCGAGGGCGCCAGCGAGCTGCCCTACGAGATCGCCGATTTTCGTTGCGATCTGCACACGGTCGATGTCGGCGTGCCGACCCTCTGGTGGCGCTCGGTCGGCCACACCCATACCGGCTACGCGGTCGAGTGCTTCGTCGACCGGCTGCTGCAGGAGGCCGGGCAGGATCCGGTCGCGGGGCGGCTCGCCCTGATGGGCAAGCAGCAGCGCCTCGCCACTGTGCTCAAGGCGGTGGCGGACCTGGCGAAATGGAACGGGCCGGGCCCGGTCGGCGGCCGGGCCCGCGGTGTCGGCGTGGTCGAGAGCTTCGGCTCCTATGTCGCGCAGATCGCCGAGGTCTCGCTCGGCGAGGGCGGCGAACCCAAGGTGCACAAGGTCTGGTGCGCCATCGATTGCGGGGTCGCGGTCAATCCCGACATCATCCGGGCGCAGATCGAGGGTGGTATCGGCTTCGGGCTCGGCCATGTCCTCTATGGCGAGCTGACGCTCGACCAGGGCCGGCCGGTCCAGACCAATTTCGACAGCTACCGCTCGCTGCGCATCAACGAGATGCCGGAGATCGAGGTCGCGATCGTGCCCTCGAGCGAGAAGCCGACCGGCGTCGGCGAGCCCGGCGTGCCGCCGATCGGCCCGGCGGTCGCCAACGCGCTGGCGCGGCTCGGGCGCGAGCGGCCGCTCTCGTTGCCGATGGTCGGGGGAAGCGTGTGATGCCGGGGCGGGCCGGCGCTGCCGCGGCCGCGGCACTGCTGCTCGGCGCGGCATCCGCGCTGGCGCAGTCGGCGCCGGCGCCGCAGCCGGGCGCCGATCTGCGTCCGGCGTCGAGCTTCGCCGGCATCGCCGATCAGCGCGACCGCTCGGTCGCGCTGTTCAACGAGATCGGCAAGGTGCTGCTGCATCCGCGCTGCGTGAACTGTCATCCGGCAACGGAGCGGCCGCGCCAGGGCGATGCGCGGCGGCTGCATCAGCCGATGGTGGTGCGCGGCAAGGACGGGCATGGCGCGCCGGGCCTCGCCTGCGCCACCTGCCACGGCAAGCAGAATTTCGACCCGGCCGGCATCCCTGGCGACGGTCACTGGGCACTCGCCCCGGCCGCGATGGCCTGGGAAGGCAGGACGCTCGGCCAGATCTGCGAGCAGCTCAAGGACCTGAACCGCAATGGCAGCCGCGACCTCGCGGCGATCGTCAGGCATGTCACCGCCGACACGCTGGTGCTCTGGGGCTGGAATCCCGGCAAAGGCCGCGAACCGGCGCCGGGCACGAATGCGCAGTTCGGCGAATTGATGCAGGCCTGGGTCGATAGCGGGGCGGCCTGCCCGGCGGTGTAGGCGCTGCCGTCATTGCGAGCGCAGCGAAGCAATCCAGGAGGACCTGGCGCTGCGCCCTGCCACTCCTGGATTGCTTCGTCGCTACGTTCCTCGCAATGACGGGAAGGGCCGGCAAGCTATCGGAACGGCGGCTCGTCGAAGCTCCTGAGCTTGCGCGAGTGGATCGAGGCGCCCGCCTCCTTGAGCTTCTCCAGCGCGGCGAGGCCGATCTTGAGATGCTCGCCGACGGCGCGCTCGTAGAAGGCGTTGGCGGCGCCCGGCAGCTTGATCTCGCCATGGAGCGGCTTGTCGGAGACGCAGAGCAGGGTGCCGTAGGGCACGCGCAGCCGGTAGCCCTGCGCCGCGATGGTGCCTGATTCCATGTCGATCGCGATGGCGCGCGACAGGTTGATGCGCTTGCGCTCCTTGCTCCAGCGCAGCTCCCAGTTGCGGTCGTCCTGGGTGACGACGGTTCCGGTGCGCAGGCGCTGCTTCAGCCGGTCGCCCTTCTCGCCGGTCACCTCGGCGGCCGCTTGCTGCAGCGCGACCTGGACCTCGGCCAGCGCCGGGATCGGCACGTCGGGCGGCACCAGCTCGTCGAGGATGCCGTCCTGCCGGAGATAGGCATGGGCGAGCACGTAGTCCCCGATGATCTGCGTCTGCCGCAGGCCGCCGCAATGGCCGACCATCAGCCAGCAATTGGGCCGCAGCACCGCGAGATGGTCGGTGATGTTCTTGGCGTTGGAGGGGCCGACGCCGATATTGACCAAAGTGACGCCCTCGCCTTCCGTCCGGACCAGGTGATAGGCCGGCATCTGGAAGCGGTGCCAGGGCGCCGACATCACCCGCTCGGCGGCGCTGACGTCGATGCCGTCGCGGTCGATGCGGATGCCGCCCGGCGCGATCAGGGCCTGCGCGGTGCCGGCCTCGATCTCGGCCAGGGCGAGGCGGACGAACTGGTCGACATAGCGGTGGTAGTTGGTCAGCAGCACCCAGGGCTGCACGGCGCGCCAGTCCGTACCGGTGTAGTGGACCAGCCGCCGCAGCGAGTAGTCGACCCGGACGGCGTCGAACAGCGAGAGCGGCCGCGGCTCGCCCTCGACGATCTCGAACGTGCCGTCGGCGATCTCGTCGCCGACCAGCGCCAGCAGCGGCGTCGGAAAATGCCGGGCGAGCTCTGCGGCTGTGACCGTGCCGCGGCCGAGCTCGTCGCCGCCGTCGAGTGCGTAGGGGTAGGGGATCTCCTGGTTGCTGATGCCCGTCTCGATCGTCGCGCCATAATCCTCGACCAGCGGCTGGAGCTGGTCGAGCAGATAGGCGCGGAACTCGGCCGGCTGCGTCACCGTGGTCGAGTAGACGCCGGGCATGGCGAATTTCGCATAACCGCGCCGCGTCGCCGTCGGCAGCTTGGACGGCTCGTAGGTGACGCGCAGCATCGGGTAGCGGTAGAGCGTCCGCTCCTCCGGGGTCGGCGGCTGCGCCGTCAGGAAGAAGCGCTGCAGATCGTTGCGCAGCGCCGTCCGCGCCTGGCCGTACAGCAGCTCCAGCCGGTCGACGGCCTCACGCGGTGTGGCGGCGATCTCGAATGTCATGCGCGAACGAACCTCTCGTTCGGGCTGCTTGTAGCGGGCCCGGCGAGGCCCTGACAACAGCGCCGAACCGAGGCTGCTTGCGGCTGCCCGAATTTCGGATACAATTATCCTATGACGACAGCCCGCCTCGCCCCGGCCACGACCGCGTCCGCGCTTGCCGGGCGCCTGCGCGAGGCGATCGATGCCGGGCGGTGGCGTCCGGGCGAACTTCTGCGCCAGGAGCAGATCGCCGCCGAATACGGCGTCAGCCGCATCCCGGTGCGCGAGGCGCTGGCGCAGTTGCAGAGCGAGGGCCTGCTCGAGGTCGCGCATTATCGCGGCGCGCGGGTCAGCCGGCCGCGGCCCGAGGAGATCGACGAGCTGTTCGATCTCAGGCTGATGATCGAGGGCGATTTGCTGGCGCGGGCGCTCGGCCGGCACGACCAGCGCTCGCTGCGCGAGCTGAAGCGGTTGCAGGATGCGCTGGACGATGCCGATGACCGGCTCGGCTGGATCGCCGGGGACATCGCCTTCCACCAGGCGCTCTACGGGCCGGCGCAGCGCCCGCGCAGCCTTGCCCTGTTCCGCCAGCTGCGCGCGCCGATCGACCGGTTCAGCGTGCAAGCGCTCGGGCCCCGCTCGCGCAAGCAGGGCTGGGCCGACGAGCACCGCCAGCTGATCGCCGCCGTCGCGGCGGGCGACGCGGCGGCGGCCGGGACCATTCTCGAAGGACATCTGCAGGCAACGCGCGCGGTCGTGCTCGCGGCCTGCGCCGGACAGGGAGAGAGCTGATGGCGACGCATGGCGCGACGATCACCTGGCAGCGCGGCGACGAGGTCTTCGTCGACAACCGCTACAGCCGTGCCCATCGCTGGCGCTTCGACGGCGGCCTGGAGGTGCCGGCCTCGAGCTCGCCGCATGTGGTGCGCGCGCCCTTCTCCGATCCGGCCAATGTCGATCCGGAGGAGGCCTACGTCGCCGCCCTGTCGAGCTGCCACATGCTCTGGTTCCTCAATCTGGCGGCGCTGCGCGGCTTCCGGATCGACAGCTATGCCGACGCCGCCGAGGGCGTGATGCTGAAGAACGCCGAGGGCAAGGAATGGGTCGCGACCGTGACGCTCAGGCCGCATGTCGTCTTCGGCGGCCCGCAGGCGCCGGACGAGGCCGCCGTGCAGGCGTTGCATCACGACGCGCATGCGAACTGCTTCCTGGCCAATTCGGTCCGTTCGGCGATCGCGACCGAAGGCAGCTGGGCCTATGAGGCGACAGGCTGAAAGCTTGCGCCGCGGAGCGACTCGTCTCGATCGCTGATCGCCGCTGGCGATCGTGAGGACCCGGCGGGATCGGAACGCCCGCTACTGCGCCGCCAGGAGATCGTCATCGGCGACGAGCCTGCCGATGAAGCCGAGCTGGCGATCGACGCAGGCCTCCCGCTCGTAGCGTGCGGCGACGGTCTGGCGCGCGGCCGTCCGCAGCGGCGTCAGTTCGGGCCCTCTGTCGAGCGCCGCGATCACCGTCTTCGCCAGCCTCGCCTCGTCGAAGAAGGGCGCGAGCAGACCGTTGACGCCGTGCCGGACCACCTCCTGGACCGGCGGCGTCGCCGAGCCGACGATCAGCGCGCCGCAGGCCATCGCCTCCAGCAGCGACCAGGACAGCACGAAGGGGACGCTCAGATAGACATGGGCGGCCGAGACCTGGAACAGCCTGACCAGGTCGGCATGGGCCAGCCAGGGGAGGTGGACGATCCGGTCCCCGAGCCCGGTCTCCTCGAGCATGACCTCGCGCCAGAGCCGGCCATCGGGGCGCGGCCGGCCATAGCCGGCGCCATCGCCGCCCACCGCGACGAACAGCGCCTCCGGCCGCGCCTCCGCGATCCGCGCCGCCGCCCGCATGAATTGCGGGTAGCCGCGATAGGGGTCGAGGTCGCGGGCCGCGAAGGTGACCACGGGATCGCCGGGGCGCAGCACGCGTCCGTCCGGGAGGGTGAAGGCCGCCTGCGCATCGGGCCGGCAGAGCTGGACGTCGATGCCGTCATGGCAGACCGCGATGCGCTGCTGCAGCGCGCGCGGGTATTGCTGCTGCTGCCAGCGGGTCGGCGCATAGGCGAAGTCGAGCGTCTGCAGCGTCACCAGCTGCGCGGCGTTGCGCATGCGGATCCGGCGCCGCTCCGCCTCCGGCACGGTGAAGGCCGGGTCGAAATCGAGATCCGAGCCGGCGGCGTTGTAGAAATACTCGCAATAGCCGATCAGCGGCACGCCCGGCATCGCGTCCTTGGCGAAGAGCATGCCGCCCCAGCCGACATGGCCGACGATCGCGTCGGGGCGGTCGTGCCGGCGCAGCCGCGTCAGCTCCGCCGCGACCGCCTCGCCGGTGCGGACATGATAGTCGGTCGCCGCCAGCGTCGCATGCGCCGTCGCCGGCTCGCCGACGGCATAGGCGATCTGCCTGATTCCTGGGCGCTCGGGCTCGGGCCTCTCCGTCACCAGCGTCACCTCGCCGCCATCGGCGACGAGGCGCGCGATCAGGTGAGCGAACTGACCAGATCCTGAACGATGAACGAATAGGACGTGCATGAGGCCAGCAGGATCCCGCCGTAACGCAGCGCGTCGCCCCACCATTGTTCGAGGCGGCGCAAGGTGTCGTGGGTGGTCTGGAGGTCGGCCTCGATGTCGATGTCGAGGCCCTGGCCGAACTGGCTGGTCTCGTCGAGGAGCTTCAATCGCTCGACGAGGAGCTGCCCCTTCGGCGAGAGCGAAATCCGGGCGAGGCGGCGGTCACGCGGCGAGGCCCCGCGCTCCAGATAGCCGCTCTCGACCAGCTGCTTGAGATTGTAGGAAGCGTTCGAGCCGACATAGTGGCCGCGGTCGAGCAGGTCGCGCACCGCGATCTCGCCCGAGCCGATCGTGAACAGCACCATCACTTGCGACGGCGAGATGTCGTCGACGCCGAGCTTGCTGAGCTCCAGCCTGAGATAGTCGAGGAAGCGCCGGCTGACCCGCTCGATCATCCGGGCGAGATCGAGCTGCGACACCGGCGCCCGGGCCGGACCTGATTCGGGTTCGAGAGCGCGCACGCCGTCGCGCGCATCTCCGTTGAAGGCATTGCCTAGGAATCGAGCGCCGTCATGGGGTTTTAGATGCATTCCCTACTCCGCCTGATCTCGAAATGAGCAGTCAGCCCTCCGAGCCTCCTCGGTTGACGAATAGCCTATACGCAAAGCACATGCCACCCCAAATGGGGTGGGATTAAGTTTTTATTGATTGCGGCATAGTCATGAACTGTTTCAAATTTTGAAATATAGCACCGTTCTGCCATATTCTCGATAAATACCTATATTTCACAATCTCTCATCTGTCATAATATAGACACGAGTTGTGTGACACCCTCATAATAACTCGAACATCTCACCTTGTCGCCTCAGGCGCGTTCGGCGCCTTCTGATGGCCGCCCCCATTCGGAGATCCGCATGAAGGTTGCGACCCAGTCCGCCGACGTTCTGATTCGAACGCTCCAGCGCGCTTTCGCCGGCGGGCTGGCCTATGCGGGCTTCCTCAGCCTGTGCGTGAACATCCTGCTGCTGACCGTGCCGCTGTTCATGATGCAGATCCAGGATCGCGTCATCGTCAGCCGCAGCTACGACACGCTGACCATGCTGCTCGTGATCGCGGTCGGAGGGCTGGCGCTCTACGGGGTGGTCGAATTCATCCGCTCGCTCACCTTCCAGGCGATGGCGAGCATCTTCGCGCGGCGGCTCAACCTCCCCGCCCTGCAGGCGGCGGTCGCGACCTCGCTCGAAAAGGGATCCGGCCAGGCGACGCAGGCGATCCGCGACCTCAACGAGATCCGCTATTTCGTTGCGAGCTCGGCGATCGCGACGCCGCTGGAGGCGATGTGGTCGCCGATCTTCCTCGCCGTGCTCTTCGCCTTCCACTGGATCTACGGCCTCGTCGGCCTCGCCTCGCTGCTGATCCTGCTGCTGCTCGGCGTCCTCTCCGACATGCTGACCCGGCGCGCGCTGAAGGAGGCGAACGAGGAGGGCGTCGCCTCGATCAACGAGATCAGCTCCACCCTGCGCCATGCCGAGACGATCGAGGCGATGGGCATGCTGCCGGCGCTGTCCAGCCGCTGGCGCACCAGGCAGATCGCCATGCTGGAGCATCTCGATCTCGGCACGCGTCGCGGCAAGTTCGTCGCGGCGGTGACCCGCTCCAGCCGCATGACCATGCAGCTCGCCATCTATGCGACGGGTGCGGTGCTGATCATCAAGCACGAGGTCACGGCCGGCACGCTGATGGCGGCGAGCATCCTGCTCGGCCGGCTGCTGGCGCCGTTCGATTCGATGATCTCCGACTGGCGGCAATGGGTTCTGGCCGCTGCGGCGTGGAAGCGTGTGCGCGAGCTGCTGCAGTCGCAGAGCTCCCAGCGCCAGAGCGTCCCGACGCCGGCGACGGAGGGCGACCTCGTCATCGACCGGCTGGTCTATGCCCCGAAAGGTGGCGAGCAGACGGTGATCAAGGGCGTCTCCTTCATGCTCGCTCCGGGGGAGGTGCTCGGTCTGATCGGGCCGTCCGGAGCCGGCAAATCGACGCTCGCGCGCCTGCTCGTCGGCGTGCTCAAGCCGAATGTCGGCGGCGTCTATCTCGACGGCCACAACACCTATCTCTGGGAGCGCGGCTCCTTCGGCGACATGGTCGGCTACCTGCCGCAATCGGTCTCGCTGCTCGACGGCACCATCGCCGAGAACATCGCCCGCATGCGCAGGCCGGACCCGCACGCCATCCTCGAGGCGGCGCGGATCGCCGGCGTGCACGAGCTGATCGGCCGTCTGCCGCTCGGCTACGATACCAACGTCGCCGACAGCGACTTCAAGCTCTCCGGCGGTCAGCGCCAGCGCATCGGCCTGGCGCGGGCCCTCTACGGCATGCCGCGCCTGATCGTGCTCGACGAGCCCAACGCCAATCTCGACGCCGAGGGCGAGCAGAGCCTGATCCGTGCCATCCAGGCGGCGCGCGAGAGCGGTGCGATCGTGGTCCTGATCGCGCACCGCCCCTCGGTGATGCAGGTCGTCGACAAGATCCTGGTGCTGCGCGAGGGCCGCGTCGCCCAGTTCGGCCCGCGCTCTGCCATCGCCGGCATGATCACCCCCGGCGGCGTCGTCGAGCTCGATCCGGCGAAGCAGGTTCCGCAGGTCCGCGAGGTGAGCGCATGAACGAGCTGCCGATGCTGCGCCGGCCCGATCGCGCGCTCGTGCCCCTGAAGGCCGAGGCCGAGCCCGAGGAGCGCATGCCTTCGCTGCGCAACCTGATCCTCGCCGGCGTGGCCGCCGTCGCGATCGGCTTCGGCGGCTTCGGCGCCTGGGCGGTGACGGCCCGGCTCGACAACGCCGCCGTCGCGCAGGGCACCGTGATCGTCGACAGCCGGCGCAAGACCGTCAGCCATCTCGAGGGCGGCATCCTCAAGACCCTGCTCAAGGCCGAGGGCGAGCGTGTGGTCAAGGACGAGCCGCTGCTCCTGCTGGAGGACGCCCGCGCCCGCGCCGAGCTGCAGCAGCTCGAAGGCAAGCGCGTCGGCCTCGAGGCCCGGCTCGCCCGGCTGCGCGCCGAGCAGAGCGACGCGGCCCAGATCGATTTTCCCGACGATATCGAGAAGGCGCCCACGCCGATCGCGCGCGAGGTCGTCAAGGCCGAGCGTGCGCTCTTCCGCGCCCGCGCCCAGGTCTATGACGGCAAGACCCGCATCCAGCAGCGCGTCATCGAGCAGCATCAGGCCGAGGCCGAGGCGTTGCAGGCGCAGATCGACGCGGTGCGCCACCAGCGCACGCTGATCGACGAGGAGGTGAGGACGATCGCCGACCTCTACGAGAAGCGCTACGCCAAGCGCTCCCAGCTCGTCGAGCTGCAGACGCGGCAGAGCGAGCTGACCGGGCGCGCCGGCGAGATGGCGGCGCGCAAGGCCAAGGCCGAGCAGGCCGTCGCCGGCGCCGAGCTCGAGATCAAGGCGATCAGCCTCGATCGCCAGAGCGAGATCGCCAAGGAGCTCCAGGACAGCCAGCTCCAGCTCTCCGAGGTGGTCGAGCGCATCGTCCAGGCGCAGGACGTGCTGCGCCGGCTGGTCGTGACCGCGCCGCAGGAGGGCGTCGTCGCCAATATCCGCATGCGCACCGCCGGCAGCGTCGTCGCCGCCGGCGAGGCGATCCTCGACATCGTGCCCGAGCAGGAGCCGCTGATCGTCGAGGCCAAGGTCGATCCCCGCGACATCGACTCGGTCCGCGTCGGCGCCGAGACGCAGGTCCGGCTCACCGCCTTCAACGCGCGGCTCCTGCCCCCGCTCCTGGCGAAGGTCAGCTATGTCGCAGCCGACCAACTGGTCGATGAAAAAACCGGCAACGCCTTCTTCGTCGTCCGCGCCGAGATCACGCCGGAGAGCCTGAGCGAGAATAAGGTGACCCTGCACGCCGGCATGGCCGCCGAGGTGCTGATCGTCAACGGCAGGCGCTTCGCCGCCGATTACCTGCTCTCGCCGCTCCGCGACAGCTTCAACCGCGCCTTCCGGGAGGATTGAGCTTCATCTGTCGGGCTAGCGCGCGAAAATAGAAGGTGAAGACGAAGAGAGTCTTATCACGAACAAAATACTTTGAAAGTCATAGCAACTTTGCTGTATAATTACGCAAGCAATAAGAGATTAAAAGACAAAAATATTGCTGCATCGCAAAAAAGTCATAATAGATTGCTTGATGCGACACATATATTGGCTACTCTCCCGGTCGTCGAACGATGGCGGGCTTTGGTTCGCCGTCAGAACTGCACCACGAGCCAGAGTAGGCGACAAACGACGCCCATTATTCTGGCGGTGCTCTCAGATCCACCCAGGAGGTGACGAATGGCCACGATCGAAGGCAGCGCATTCGACGATTTCTTGATTGGGACACGCTTCAGTGACGTGGTCCATGCTGGCGCCGGCGATGACTTCGTCAGAAGCGGCAACGGCGACGACACGGCTTTCGGTGAGGACGGCGACGACATCATCTTCGGTGATGGCGGCGACGATTTCCTCTCCGGTGGCGCGGGCGACGACGCCCTCTTCGGCGGCAATGGCGATGATGCCCTGCTCGGCGGCGATGGCGACGACTTCCTCTCCGGCGGCAATGGCGAGGACGTCCTCACTGGCGGCGCGGGTGACGATGTCCTGGCCGGCGGCAACGGTGACGACGTGCTCCGTGGCGGCCTCGGCGACGACGTCCTGCTCGGCGGGCGTGGCGACGACGTCCTGCAGGGCGGCGCGGGCAGCGACATCCTCCAGGGCGGTGCCGGCAACGACATCCTCCAGGGCGGCGCGGGCGAGGATCTGCTGTTCGGCGGCGCGGGCGACGACGTTCTCGCCGGCCGCGCGGGCGACGACGTCTTCGTCTTCAACGGCGGCGGCGGCAACGACCTCGTGCTCGATTTCGAGGCCGGGCAGGATCTGCTGCAGATCGCCAACGGCATCAACGGCACCGACATCGGCTCCGCGGCCGACGTGGCGGCGCGCGCCGTCACCGTCAACGGCAATGCCGTCGTCGATCTCGGCCATGGCGACACCGTGACCATCGTCGGCGTCACTGCCGAGGACATCCAGGCCGATCCGAACTCCTACTTCACGGTCGCCTGACGCAACGCGGCGCCGGCCCCATCCGGCCGGCGCCGCCCCATGTCCTCACGGAACACAGCGCCCATGCTCTCTCTCGCGCCTTTGTCGGTGGCGGACGGTCTGAGTCCGCAACTGCATCTGTCCAGGCTGAGCGGCTCGGTCTTCCTGCTGAGCTGGACCATCGAAACGCCCGTGCTCGCGCGGCCCCGCATCGCCCTCGCGGCGCGTGACAGGCGGCTCGTCTCGGCCTCGGTCGTCCTCGCGCTCGGCGACGGGCGCCTGCGCGCCGTCGCCGCCTTCCGTCATGGCGGTCCCGGCGAGGTCGTCGCGACGCTGTCGGACGACAATCCCGCCGGCGACACCACGGCCCGCTTCGACCCGGATCTGGTCCACGGCATGGCCGATGCGGAGGACCTCCTCCGCGACGCCACGCCGGATGCGCGCCGCACGCTGGCGAACGCGCTGGTCGGCCATTGGCCCGGCCTGTTCGGCTTGGGCGAGAGTGCGGGCTATCTCGGATTCCTGCGCCAGTTCCTGCTGATCCTCGCGCACAAGCCGGCGTCGGCTACGCCCGTCGCCAGGCTCGCCGACGGCAAGGTGCTGCTGGAATCCTCGGTGCCGGGCCGCCTCACCGGAGTGCGCGCCTGCTACCGTCTCGATCCGGGCGGGCTGTCGCGCCTCTCTGCCCGCCCGCGGCTCGGCCGTGCCGACCGCGCCGGCAATCGCGCCCTGCACCTGATCGTCGACGAGTTCCCGCCGCAGGCCGGCGGCACGCTGATCCTGCAGAGCGAGGCCGGCCTCATCGTTCGCACCGTGACCGCCCGGCAGGACGTTCCCTCGCTCGGGCGCTGGTGGAACAGCAAGGCGAGCAGCCGCGACGGCCTGCGCAGCTGGCTCGTCGAGCAGCTCGCCGGCCTCTCGGAGCAGGGGCGTCTGCTGGCGGTCGAGATGCAGCGGCGGCTGCCGCTGCCGGTCCAGAGCGTCCGGCGCAATGACGACCTGACTTCCGCCGAGCTCGACCTCGCGGTGACGACGCCCGCCGGCCTGCTGCTCGGCGGCTGGTATCGCGATCCCGACGGCCTGCTCGACGAGATGCTGCTGCATCGCTCCGAGGGCGAGCCGATGGCGGTACTCGAGCGGCTCGACCGCTTCCCGGCGCTGCTGCCGGCCGGATCCACAGGCGATGTGAAGCGGGCCACCGGCTTTGCGGCGTTCGTGCCCGGCTACGCTTCCGGCGCGCCCGTGCTGCAGCCGCGGGTGGAGCTCAGGCTGAAATCGGGCACCTCCCTGTTCCTGCGCCCGGCGGTGCAGCCGGTCGATGCGACGGCGGTCCGCGCCCGCGCTCTGGCCGCGATTCCGCCGCAGCACCTCGATGCGCGGATGCTGGAACGCACCATCGCGCCGGTATTGGCCGAATGCCAGCAGGCGTTGCGCGAGACCCTGCCGGAGCCGCGGCTGAGGAGCTTCGGCAAGGGGCCGGCCAGCCCGGCCGTCTCGGTGGTGATTCCGCTCTACCGCGTCTACGATTTCCTGCGCGTCCAGGTCTCGGCCTTCGCCGCCGATCGCTGGTTCGCCGAGAAGGCCGAGCTGGTCTACGTGCTCGATTCGCCCGAGCACGAGGCCGAGGTCCACCACCTGCTCGGCGGGCTCTTCCTCGCCTATGGCCTGCCGATGCAGCTCGTGGTGATGGGCCGCAATGGCGGCTTCTCGGCCGCTTGCAACGCGGGCGCCCGGGTCTCGCGCGGCCAAGCGCTCGCCTTCGTCAATTCGGACGTGATCCCGACCGGCGAAGGCTGGCTGCCGGCGCTGCTGCAGCGGCTCGAGCCGCATCGGCGCACCGGCGCGGTCGGCCCGAAGCTGCTCTATGACGACGGCTCGCTGCAGCATGCCGGCCTCTACTTCAAGCGCGACAGCAAAGGCACCTGGCTCAACCATCATTACTTCAAGGGCATGCCGGGCCATTATGCTCCGGCCAATGTCGAGCGCCCGGTTCCCGGCGTCACCGGCGCCTGCATCGTCCTGCCGCGGGCGCTGTTCATGGAGATCGGCGGCTTCGACGACGCCTATGTCATCGGCGATTACGAGGACAGCGATCTCTGCCTGAAGATCGCCCGCGCCGGACTCGGCGTGGTCTATGTCCCGAGCGTCCAGCTCTACCACCTCGAGCGCCAGTCGATCTCGAAGAGCCTCGACTACACGCGCGGCGTCGCCTCGCAGCACAATTCCTGGCTCCAGACCAGGCGCTGGGACAGCGAGATCGCGGCGCTGATGGCGGCGGTCGACAACCCGGCACCGCAGCAGCAGTCCGTGCCGGCGCCGGGCCTGCGTCCCGATCCCGAATTTCTTCTCTCCCGCGCCAATCTCAGGAGGGCGACAGCGGCATGACGGCGACCCTGGCCTTGCGACAGACCATGCCGGATCCGGCTTCCGCCCCCGCGCCGGCGACGCCCGAGCTCGCCTGGCTCATGGCCCATGTCCAGACGAACCGCTTCCTGCCGCACCCGCCGCCGGATTCGATCTTCGTCGGCGACGGCGACTATCGCGCCATCGGCGCCGAGTTCCTCGGCCATTTCGTCCGCATCGGCAGGCTGCAGCCGCATGAGCGCGTCTTCGACATCGGCTGCGGCATCGGCCGCATGGCGGTGCCGCTGACGCAGTATCTCGACCCGGAACGCGGCAGCTATGACGGCGTCGATCCGGTGATGGACGGCATCCTCTGGTGCGCCCAGACGATCACGCCCGCCTATCCGCGTTTTCGTTTCCAGCGCCTCGACATCGCCCATCCGCTCTACAACCCGCAGGGCTCGCTGCCGGGCAACGAGGTGCGCTTCGGTTTCGCAAACCAGAGCTTCGACTTCATCACCATGATCTCGGTGGCGACGCACCTGCCGCCGGACGAACTCGTGGTCTATCTCGACGAGGCGGCGCGGCTGCTGGCCCCGGGCGGACGTCTCTTCCTCACCGCCTTCGCGCTCGACGGGCAGATCACCGGCCAGGAGCGCCTGAAATTCCGGCGCTGGGGCGAGGGGCCGGGCTGGTACGCGATCGAGGAGGCCCCCCTGGCCGCGGCCGGCATCGATGCCGGCTTCCTGCTCGAGCATGCGACGCGAGCGGGCTTCGCCGTGGAGCGGCTCGACCCCGGCCATTGGCGCGGCCGGAACGCCGCCCATTACCAGGATCTGCTGGTCGCGGTGAAGCCGGGAGGCGCGCGATGAGCCGGCGCATCCTGGTCGTCGCCCATAATCACCCGGATCTCCATCCCGGCGGTACCGAGATCTTTGCCCATGATCTGGCGAGAGCCTATCGCGCCGAGGGCTGCGAGGTGCTCTTCCTCGGCGCGACCAACGCAGTCCACCGCGAGCCGCATCCCGGCACCGCCTTCCAGGCCACCGGCGCGGATGGCGACCTGCTGTTGTGGAGCGGCCATTTCGACCGCTTCCATCTCAGCCAGATCGATCATTACGGCACCTTGCAGGATCTCGGCGCGCTGCTGACCGAGTTCCGGCCGGACGTCGTCCACGTCCACCATCTCGTGCTGATCGGCGCCGAGTTCCTGGCGCTGGCGCGGCGGCTCCTGCCGCAGGCGTCGATCGTGATGACACTGCATGACTACTATCCGATCTGCCATCATGACGGGCTGATGCTGCGGGCGAGCGACCGCCAGCGCTGCCCCGGCGCCTCGCCCGCCAATTGCCATGGCTGCTTCCCGGAGATCGGGCCGGACCGCTTCCTGCTGCGCGAGCGCTTCCTCAAGACGCATCTCGCCGCCGTCGACCGCTTCGTCGCGCCGAGCCGTTTCCTGCGTCAGCGCTATGTCGACTGGGGCCTGCCGGGCGACAAGATCGAGGTCGTCGCCAATGCGCGCCCGGCCCGGAACCCGGTGCCGCACCGGCACACCCATGGCGCCCGCAACCGCTTCGGCTATTTCGGCAACCTCAACCCGTGGAAGGGCGTGCTGCCGCTGCTGGAAGCGGCGAAGCTCATGCGCGGGCAGGGCGCCGACGGTTTCGAGCTCCGCATCCATGGCGGCGCGCCGTTCCAGAGCGAAGCTTTCATCTCCGCCCTGGACGAGGCGCTGGCCGGAGCCGGCGCCGAGGTGGTGCATTGCGGGCCCTATCGCCGCGACGAGATGCCGGCGCTGATGGCCGAGATCGACTGGGTGGTGATGCCCTCTATCTGGTACGAGAACGCGCCCCTCGTCATCCAGGAAGCCTTCCAGCAGCTGCGGCCGGTGATCGCCAGCAATATCGGCGGCATGGCCGAGATGGTCCGCGACGGCGTCGACGGGCTGCATGCCCGCCCGGGCGATCCGCGCCATCTCGCGCAGGTGATGCAGCGGGCCGCGCGCGAGGACGGGCTCTGGCGCCGCCTCGTCGACGGCATCGAGCCTAGTCCCGGCATGGAGGTCTGCGCGCAGGCGCATCTTGCCCTGTTCGATCAACTCAAGCTGGCGGAGGCGGCATGACCGGCATGACGACGATGCACAGTCCGGACGGAACGGTGCCCGAGGCGAGCCTTACCCCGGCCCGGCTCAACGGGCGCGTCGACGCGCTCGACGGCAACCGGCTGCACGGCTGGATCTGGGACGAGGCGCGTCCCGAGGAGCGGCTCGCCGTGCGCCTGCTGCGCGACGGCGTCACGGTGCAGGAGGCGGTGGCCGACCAGGGCCGCATCGACCTGCGCCGCAACGGCATCGGCGACGGCAAGCACGCCTTCGCGATGGAGCTCGACGACCGCACGGCCGCGGCGCGCGAGGCGCTGACCATCGTCGGCGTCTCGCCGAGCACCGGCGCCGAGCTCGAGCTGCGTCTGCCGCCGCCGGCCGAGCTCGCGGCGGAGGCGGCGATCGCAGTGCCGCTCGCTCGCTTCTTCGACCGGGTCGAGGCGCTGATCGCGCTGCAGCGGCGCTCGCAGCTGACCCAGAAGGAGCTGCTCGACAAGGTCGGCGAGCTCGGTGAGCGCCTGACGGAACACCGCCAGCGCGAGGCGCAGGCGAAGCAATCCGAAGAGGCCGAGGGACACGGCGCGATCGCGGCGCGGCTCGCCGAGCTCGATGTCTTCCAGATGCGCTTCGACCAGACGCTGCGCGCCTTCGACGACCGGCTCGTCGCGATCCGCAAGGAAGCCAAGGCGCCGCTTCGGCAGGTCACGGTCGTCCTCGGCTTCCTGTCGGGCCTGGCGGCACTGCTCTCCTTCGCCACGCTGGCCGTCACTCTGATGGGCGGGTGAAGCGATGAACGAGGTCATCATTCCCGAGCGGACCAGGGTCAGCCCGGCGCCGACCGTCGCCTGGACCCCGCTGGGCGAGAACGCGATCCTGGTGATGAGCGCCTGCGACGCGCTGCCCGGCAAGGTGCCGGTCGCGGTCGACGGCAATCCGCGCAACAAGGTCGAGACCATGGCGCTGACCTGGCGCCGGCCCCAGGCCGACGCGACGCAGGCGGTCGGGTTCCTCTGCCTGGCGCCCGCCCCCGCGCCGGACCGTGCCGGTGCCGGCGCGATCCTGCTCGGTCGGCCCGGACGGCCGCTGCGGCTGATCCTCGCGCCGAAGCCGATGCCGCTGCAGACCTTCCTCGGCATGCTCGCCGACGAGTCCGGCCATGCCTTCCCGACCGTCGTCGACGGCCTGCTCGAGGTGCTCCTGTCCGGCAAGCCGAATCCGCGGCGCCTGCGCGCCGTCGGCATGCTGCTGCAATCGGTGGCCAAGCCGGGCGGCTTCGTCGAGGTGATGGGGCCGCTCGACGACGGCATCTTCCTGCAGGGCTGGACCTCCAACTTCGCCGCCGGCCGGACCAAGCTGCTGATCGCCCATGGCGGGCTCTCGCCGGCGGTGCTGGAGGCCGGGACCTTCGAGCGCGACGATCTCGGCGAGGGCGCGCGCGGCTTCTTCGGGCTGCTGGAGGACTGCGTCATCCGCCACCCCAGCGAGATCGAGCGGCTGTTCTTCCGCGCCAATGACGGCTGGCGCGCGCTCGAGGTCTATGACCGCCATGTCCTGCTCGAGCAGATCACCGTACCCGGCCATCTCCGCGACGGGCTGCAGCGCGGCACGGCGCCGCCGGCGACCGCGGAGAAGTTGAAGCAGGCCTCGCAGCGCTTCGACGGGCGCGACACCGTCTCCTTCCTCGACCAGCCGGTGCGCGCCGGTATCGACGACGCCACCATCGTCGAGGGCTCCGGCGTGCTCGTGATCGGCTGGCTGTTCGATCCCGATCGCCTCACCGGCGAGGTCATGCTGCGCAGCGGCACGCAATCCTGCGCCGTCGACAAGATCTGGACGCGGGCGGCGCGGCCGGACGTCACCGCCGCCTTCGCCGAGGATCCGCGCTTCGGCCCGGCCATGGCGAGCCGGCGCAACAGCCACGGCTTCATCGTCTTCGCCCCGAAGCTGCTGCCGGAGCCGGGCCAGCCGCTCTATCTCGAATTCGAGGTCGCGGGGCATGGGCCGGCCTTCCTGCCGCTCGCGCCCGGGCGCAGCCCGGCGCGGCGTGCGCTGGAGCGGGTCTTCGGCCTGCTCGATCCGCGCTCCTCGACCGCCGCGGCCGTGGTCGAGAAGCAGATCGCGCCGGCGTTGCAGGCCGCCGAGATCGCGCCGCCCAGGGCGATCGAGACGCATGACACCGGCAGCTTCAACGCCGATGCGGCGCTGGGCCTGGTGATCGGCCTCGACCAGCGCCAGCGCGAGCTTTCCAGCCTGTTCGCCCTGCTCGCGATCGACCCGGAGGTGAGGTCGCTGCCGATCGTGGTCGCCGCTCCCGGCGAGAGCTTCGACCGGCTCGGCGCCGAGGCGCGCCGGCTGGCGCGCTTCTACGGGCTCCAGCTCCGGCTCGTCCTGGTCGAGGGCGTCGAGGATACGTGCGACGCGCTCGAAGCCGGCGTGCGCGCCTGCCGGTTCCAGACGGTGGCGCTGCTGTCCGGTGCGGCCCAGATCCGCATGCCCGGCTGGCTCGGGCGGCTCGAGCGCGCCTATCGCGGCCGCGGCGGGCACTGCGTCGCCAGCCCGACCTTGCTGTTCGAGGACAATTCCATCCGCTGGGCCGGCGCCTGGCTCGAGGGCGAGGGCGCCGGACGGCGTGTCTACAATCGCTTCGTCGGCTATCCGCTGGATGCGATCGGCAGCCTCGGGCCGATGGAGGTCGCCGCCGGCGCCACCGAATGCTGCGTCATGTCGCGCAACGCCTTCCTCGAGGCGGACGGCTTCTCGCGCGGCTACTTCACCACCGGCGAGAAGGGCCTCGATCTCTGCCTGAAGCTCCGGATGAACGGAGTGCCCTCGCTCTGGGTCCCGGAGGTCGAGGTCTATGTCGTCGAGGACGCCGAGTCCCGGCCGCATGTCGGCGCGCTGATCAGCCTCGCCGACCGCGCGAGCTTCGACCGGCGCTGGGCCCTCGCCATTTCCAACATGAGAGGATGAGCATGCGTATCCTCGTCGTCTCGCACGGCCACCCCTCCTTCTCGCTCGGTGGCGCCGAGATCGCCTCCTACAACCTGCACAAGGGCTTCCAGGCCAGGCCGGAGGTCGACACCCACTATCTCGCCCGGGTCGGCGCGCCGACGCCGCGCCATGCCGGCACGGCCCTGATGAGCCTGCGCCAGCGCGGCGGCGAACTGCTCTACTACGCCGAGGACTACGACCATTTCCTGCTGTCGAACCGGGCGACCGAGGAGATCGAGCGCGACTTCGTGCGCGTGCTGCGCGATCTCAAGCCGGATGTGGTGCATTTTCACCACTTCATCGGCCTCGGCCTCGAATGCCTGTTCGCGGTGCGCGACACGCTGCCGGACGCGCTGATCGTCGTGACCTTCCACGAATATCTGTCGATCTGCCACCATCACGGGCAGATGGTGAAGACCGGCGCCTTCAAGCTCTGCTACCGGGCCTCGCCGAGCGACTGCAACGCCTGCTTCCCCGACATCGCGCCCTCGCGCTTCCTGGCGCGGGAGACCTTCATCAAGGGCATCCTCAATCTCGCCGACCATTTCGTCTCGCCGAGCCGCTTCCTGGCCGAGCGCTACCAGCAATGGGGGCTCGCGGCCGAGCGCTTCTCGGTGATCGAGAACGGCATCGACGTCGCCGAGGCGGCGCCGCCGCGACCCCTGCCGGAGGGCGAGAAACGGCGCTCGCGCTTCGCCTATTTCGGCCAGCTCACGCCCTACAAGGGCGCGGACGTGCTGCTCGACGCCGTCACCCGCATCCCGGAGCAGGTCTGGGGCGAGGACAGCGTGCTGCTGGTCTATGGCGGCAATCTCGACCGGCAGCCGGAGGCCTACAAGAAGAAATTCGCCGAGCTGGTCGAGGCCGCCGGCCGGCGCGTGCGCTTCTGCGGAGCCTTCCAGAACCACGAGATGCCCGACCTGATGCGCTCGGTCGACTGGGTGGTGATGCCCTCGGTCTGGTGGGAGAACTCGCCAATCGTGATCCAGGAGGCCTTCTTCCACGGCCGCCCGATCCTCTCCAGCAATCTCGGCGGCATGGCCGAGAAGATCACCGACGAGGTCGACGGCCTGCATTTCCGCTCCGGCAGCCCGGAGGATCTCGTCGACTGCATGACCCGGGCATTGAGCGAGCCCGGGCTCTGGGAGCGCCTGCGCGCAGGCATCAGGAAGCCGCTCAGCCATGTCGACTGCGCCGACCGGCATCTTGCGCTCTATCAGCGCCTGATCGCCGAGCGGGGCACGCCGGCTTCGGCCAATCGCGTCGCCGCGCCGATGATCGCGTGAGCTGCGCGCAGATAACAAGGGAGAACGCACCCATGGCCCGCATCCTCGTGATGAGCCCGTCGGGGGAGGTCTACGACCACGACAATGTGCGCTGGTACGAGCACGCCCGGCTGCAGAGCCATATCGACCACTACCACAATATCGGCGACGCCTTCGTCTTCGATTCCTCGCTGAAGCTGCTCGATTTCGAGACGATCGAGGAATTGCCGATCACCAGCGTCGACCAGGCGCAGATCGACCGGTTCAACGCCGAGTTCGACTATGTCTTCCTGCGCGGCTCGAACTATGTGCACGCCCAGATGGACTGGAGCCGCACCGCCGAGGTGCTGCGCCGGCTGAAGCTGCCGGTGATCGCCTTCGGCATCGGGGCGCAGGCGCCGGTCAGCGGCAGGCTCGAGCTCAGCGAGGACAGCAAGACCGTCCTCAGGCTGATCGCGGACTCGACCGCCTCGCTCGGGGTGCGCGGCACCTATTCGGCCGAGGTGATGAACGGGCTCGGCATCCGCAACGTCCGGATCATCGGCTGCCCGACCGCCTTCCGCAGCAACCGGCCCGACCTCGCCATCCGCCTGCCGGCGCTCGACGCGGTCAAGCAGGTCGGCGTCACGCTGCGTCGCGAGGTCTCCAAGCTCTACGCCAAGGACATCAAGCGCTATCTCACCTTCCACCGCGATCTGGTGAAGGCGATGGCGGAGCGCTTCGAGGTCACCCTCATGTCCCAGGGCGAGGTCGAGGAGAAGAAGCTCGCCCTCGGCACACCCGAGCAGAAGCTGGAAGGCATGGCCGCCCTGCGCGAGAACGGCTGGGCGGCAGAATGGTATCTCGACGAGCGCATGGAAGGGCTCTACCGCGACCGGATGTTCTATTCGGACGTGGTCGCCGATTACGAGCAGCTCGTCCGCAAGCTCGATCTCGTCCTCGGCTACCGGCTGCACGGCAATCTGATGGCGCTCGCCAACGGCACGCCGGCGATCTACTTCACCTATGACAGTCGGACCGTCGAATTCGCCGAGACCTTCCAGATCCCGAGCGTCGACGTCTTCGGCGACACGCCGTTCAGCCTCGAGGACTACTGGGACCAGGCGCGCTTCGACCGCTTCAACGCGGCCTATGCCCGCGTCTACGGCGCGATGAGCGCCTTCCTCAGCGAGAACAGGATCCCTCACAAGATGGTGCAGCCGCAGGCGGCCGCGCCGGTCCCGCCTGCCCCCACGGCCAAGGAGCCGGAAAGGAAGGTGGCATGAGGAGCGCCCGCCTCGCCCGGGCCTGGCTGCTGCCCGTCGCTCTGCTGCTGGCGGCGCCCGCGGCTGCGCAAACCCGGGCGCCGAACTATCGGCTGGAGATCGCGCCCGACGCGAAGGAGGAGACGGTCGTCTCCTGGGCGCGCGAGCGCTGCGAGGAATGGGACCTGCCGGACGCGCCGCTGCGCGCCTTCCGCGACAGCAAGGGCGAGGTCGTCGCCTTCGCCAGCCATTACCGCAGCCGGCCGTTGATCGGCGGCAGCCTCGCCACGATCCGCAAGAGCTGCGCGGTCTCCTTCGAGGCGAGGAACAGCGCCGATCCGAGCCAGTTCAGCGACAAGAGCTGGATCGCCGCGACCTGGACCGGCGATGGCCGCAATGTCGAGGCGCTGGTGCACGCCGAATACCATGCCGACAAGCATCCCGGCGCCTGCCGCTTCAAGGATGCGATGAGCTGCTGGTACAACGTCGTCACCGCGGCCCGGTCGAGCGATGGCGGCCTGAGCTTCAGGACCGACGAGCCGCGCGCGCTGGTAGCGGCGCCCGGCTTTCCCCAGGAGGTCGGCCAGGGCCGGCATCGCGGCTTCTTCAATCCCTCCAACATCGTCCAGAAGGACGGCGCCTGGTACGCGCTGATCATGACGACCGGCGGCGAGGGGCAGAAGAACGGTGTCTGCCTGTTCCGGTCGACCAACATCAAGGATCCGACCTCCTGGCGCGCCTTCGACGGCCAGGATTTCACCATCCGCGCGGTCGATCCCTATCGCGACGATCTCAGCCAGGCGCGGCCCTGCCAGACGCTGAAGCCGCTGCCGACCACAGTCGGTTCGCTGACCCGGCACGAGCCGAGCGGGAAATGGCTCGCCCTCTTCCATCTCGGGCCAGACCCCGGCCAGAACATCGCCGGCGGCCGCGTCGCCTATAGCTGGTCCGACGACCTCGTCCGCTGGTCGCCGCTGCAGACGCTGATGGTGCATCCGACCATGTGGAGCAGGAACTGCAGCGACCGGCTGCGCTACGGCTATGGCGCGCTCGCCGATCCCGCCTCGCGCTCGCGCAATTTCGAGACGACCGGCGACGAGGCCTATCTCTTCATGACCAGGATGAAGGTCGCCGACTGCAAGCTCGGCCCCGATCGTGACCTGGTCCGTCTCAAGGTGCAGTTCGTCAAGGAGGGGTCATGAACGCGCCCGTGCTCGATCTCGGCCAGGTGGTCTCGGCCGACAACGCCACCAGGATCCTGCGCGCCACCACCGGCGAGGTCGTCGTCGCCGTCGGGCGCCGGCCCGATCGGAGCTGGCCGGCGCTCAGGCTGATGCTGGACGGGCAGGATTACGCCACCATCCATCCCGGCGCGATCGTCACCGGCGAGGCCGATCTCGCCGAACTGACGATCCCGCTGCCGCGCCTGCCCGCCGGGCGTCCCCACTCGGTCGCGGTCGCCGATGCAGCCACAGGCACGCTCGCCCCGGGCTCGAACCTGCGTCCGATCGCGACCGAGACCAAGCTGCGCGCGCTGGTGATCTATCCCGCCGGCGAGGTCCATGAGCACGACAAGGTGCGCTGGTATCGCGCGCCGATGGAGAAGCTGCTCAGCGACTATTTCAACATCGGCGACATGATCGTCTACGATTCGACGCTGAAGCTCCTGCGCTATGCGCATCTCGAGCCGATGAAGATCATGTCCCCGACGGAAGCCGACATCGAGCGCTATGCCAGCGAGTTCGACTTCGTCTTCGTGCGCGGCTCGAACTTCATCCACGAGAACATGGAATGGTTCCGCGCCGTCGAGGTGCTGGAGAAGGTCAAGCTGCCGGTCTACGCCATCGGCGTCGGCGCGCAGGCCAGCCAGAACCGCAGGATCGAGCTGCCCGAACCCTCCAGGCGCTTCTGGTCGATCGTCGCCGAGCGCTGCGCCTCGATCGGCGTGCGCGGCGCCTTCAGCGCCGAGACCCTGCGCCAGAACGGCATCCGCAATGTCGAGGTCGTCGGCTGCCCCTCGATCTTCCGCACGCGCAATCGCGACCTCAGGATCCGGGTCCCCGATCAGCGCGAGATCCGCAAGGTCGCCTTCAGCCTGCGCCGTGAGGCCGACAAGAGCTACACCGCCGATCCCGAAGCCTATCTGCGCAACCAGAAGGCCGCCCTGCTCAAGGTCGACGCCCAGAGCGAGATGGTGATGTCCTCGCATGGCGAGCAGGAGGAGAAGGCCTTCTTCCTGCGCGACGCCGCGGCGAAGGAGAAGGCGGTCGCCGAATTCGTCAGGACCGGGTGGTGGGACGGCCCGGACGACTCGCCGATGCGGCGCATCTACGAGAACCAGCTGTTCTCCTTCTTCGACGTCGAGCGCTACGACGAATTCGCCCGCTCGCTCGATCTCGCCGTCGGCTACCGCGTCCATGGCGTCTTGCCGGCCGTCGCGCATGGCGTCCCGGGCGTGCTCGTCGCCTACGACACCCGCAGCCAGGAACTCGCCGAGACGCTGAAGATCCCCGTCGTGCCGGAGGCGGCGCTGGCCGAAGGCGGCTGGCGCGCCGTCTACCAGGAGGCGGCGCTGAACGCGCTCGCGAGGAGCTATGCCGGCTCCTATGACCGCATGCGCGGTTTCCTCGACCGCAACGGCATCCCCCACCGCATGTGAGAGGCAAGGATCGGCGCGACGGAGATCGCGCCGGCTGCAGGGAAGCGCCCCGGAGCTCTCCGGGCCCCGGCGAGCGCCGCGGGCCCTGACTTGCGAAGTCCGCGACGTACCGAGCCCGAATGGTTTCACCGAACCCAGGAGACGGTCATGAAGATCGAATACGATGCCGGCACCGCCCTCGCCATCATGCGCGCCAATCCGGTGCGCGGCTGGATCTCGGGCAAGCCCGAGAAGATGGCCCGGGAGCGGCTGACCACCGGCGGCTATCTCTCGGTCGAGCACAAGCCGAAATTCCAGATCGATCCGTCCTGGCCGATCTTCACCATGGGGTCGTGCTTCGCGCGCGAGGTCGAGAACATCCTGATGGCGCGCGGCCTGTCGCTGCTGCTCGACGGCCATGGCGTGCCGGCCGAGCATTTCGAGACCTGGAACGAGGAGACCGGCCGGGGTGGCGGCGCCAATCGCGGCGAACTCTCCCGCGGCGCGCTCAACAAATACTCCGTGCGCTCGATGGCGCATGAGCTGAAGCGCGTCCTGCGCGGCGAAAGCTACCCCGATGACGGCCTGATCGAGCTCGCCCCCGGGCAATGGTTCGACCCGCATGCCAGCGGCCTGAAGCTGCTCGACCGCGACAGCGCCTTCGCCAACCGCAAGCGCCTCGCCCAGGCGACGGCGACGATCAGGCAGGCGCGCCTGTGCTTCTTCACGCTCGGCCTGACCGAGACCTGGCTCGACGCGCAGACCGGCATCGCCATGAACGCCCATCCGGGGCCGAACTGGCTGCAGCGCATGCCGGAGCGTTTCCGTTTCGTCGATTACGGCTACGACGCCACCCTGGCCGACATGCTCGACATGATCGGGCTGATCCGCGAGCACTGCCATCCGGAGATGCGCTTCGTCGTCACCGTCTCGCCGGTGCCGTTCGGCGCGACCTTCAAGGACGCCGACGTGATCGTCGCCAACAGCGCCTCGAAATCGGTGCTGCGCGCCGTCGCGGAAGAGCTCTTCCGCCGCTTCGACTTCGTCGACTACTTCCCGAGCTACGAGATCGTACTCAACTCGCCGCGGGCGATCGCCTTCGAGGACGACCAGCTCCATGTTGCCCGCAACATGGTCGCGCATGTGATGACGACCTTCCAGAACGCCTATCTGCCGGCCGCCGAGCAGTCGCAGGCGGCTTGAGTCCTTGCGGGCGCCGCGCGGTTCCGGCCGCGCCGGGCCGGCCTCCGCCATCGAACAATTTTCCGCCGGGCGGGTTGCTTCGGGGCCGGTCACAAGACCGGCCGAAGCGTGCAACGATGGCGGCGCCGGACAGGCCCGGCGCTGGCTGGTGGAGGACGAGATGAACGTCGCCAATCTACAGCTCGAAGGGGTGCTGCTGGCCTTCACGGCCGTGCTGCGCTCGCTGGTGGCGTCGGGCGCGCTGAGCGAGGCGCAGCTCGAGGCCGCCCTGGCGGAGGCGGAGCAGGCCGGGCTGGCGGACCGGCAGCGCTGCGGGCAGCTCAGCCCGAGCCAGCGCGACTCGCTGGCCTTCGCCGCCCGCTTCCTGTCGATCGCGACCCGCCCGGAAGGCGGGATGCGCGCGTTCTCGGAAGTCGCGCGCGAAGTCGGCCGTACCACCTGAGCAGTGCCCCCGGAATCCGGGGGGGCGGCATGGCCGGGCCAGCCATGCGTCGTGCGATTGCGTCGGTGCAATCCCGGTCTTGTCCCGCTTGGGGAAGACAAGCGCCGGCGGAAGCGCCATCTAGCGGGGAGCGGCCGTGCGGCCGCAGATCCGGAGCAGATCATGTCGGAAACCGCGGAGACCCTCGCTCGTCAGAGCCGCAACGAGGCGCTCGATGCGCCCGTTCATATCGGCGCGGTCTCGCTGCGCGTGCGCGACCTCGCCGGACTGACGGCCTTCTATCGCGATGCGATCGGGCTCTCGGTGATCGGCCAAGACGCCCGCCGGGCCGTGCTCGGCGCCGGAGGCGAGGCGCTGGTGACGCTCGAAGCCGGGGCGCAGCACCCGTCCTCCGCCGCCGGATTGTTCCACATGGCGATCCTGCTGCCCTCGCGTCGCGAGCTCGGCAACTGGCTGCGCCACGCGGCCGAGACATCGGTGCCGCTGGAAGGCGCCTCGGACCATCTCGTCAGCGAGGCGCTCTATCTCTCCGACCCCGAAGGCAACGGCATCGAGATCTATCGCGATCGTCGCCGCGCCGAATGGCCGCGCCGCGACGGCGGCGGCATCGCCATGGCGACCGAACGGCTCGATCTCGACGCCCTGCTGCGCGAGGGCGACGGCCGGCCCTATGCGGGCATGCCGGAGGGCACGGTGATGGGCCACATCCATCTGCGCGTCGGCGATGTGGCGCTGGCGGAAAAGTTCTACCGCGACGCGCTCGGCTTCGACGTGATGGTGCATTATCCGGGCGCGAGCTTCCTGGCGTCCGGCGGCTACCATCACCACATCGCCGCCAATGTCTGGCACAGCCGCGGCGCCGGGCCGCGCCGGGAGGGCGAGGCCGGCCTGTCGAGTTTCGAGCTGGTCGCGCGCGACGAGGAGGCCTATGCCGCCCTCAGCCGGCGCATGGCGGCCGCCGGCGGCGACGCCGCCTCCGCCGCCGATCCCTGGGGCAACCGCATCACGCTCCGGCGCTGAGCGCCCTGGAGCGCCTGTCGATCGGACCGAATCGCCATTGCGAGCGCAGCGAAGCAATCCGGAAGGAGGCCTGCTGCCGCTGGATTGCTTCGTCGCTGCGCTCCCTCGCAGCGAGGGTTCGCGCGCTGCTACCTGATCGAAAACTGCTTTAGCGGGCCAGGAGATGACTGCGGCGTGTGCCGCCGCTGTCCGGGCGGAAACCCATCGCTTCCCAGAATGCGGCGGCGCCGGCATCGGCGGCGTTGAGCGACAGCCGCGGGGCCAGCGCGAGGCCCTGCTGGATCAATGCGCCGGCGAGGACACGGCCGACGCCCTCGCGCCGGCAGCCCGGCCGGACATAGACATGGCGGATGCGCAGGAGGTCGGGAGCCGGATCGTACGGGTCGGGCGTCACCGCTCCGACCGCCGCCAGGGCCCCGTTCCGATAGGCTGCGAAGAGGGCGCTGCGCTCGTCGGTGCCCGCATAGCGGCCGGCATCCCATTCCTCCAGCACGCCCTCGACGAAACGGTAGCCCTCGGCCGCCGCTTCCTCCTGCAGCGCGGACAGATCGCCCGGCAGAGCCTCGCTCAGCCGGACGATCTGCACGGAGGCCGGGATCACAGCCCTTCGAACAGCGCGCTCGAAATATAGCGCTCGGCGAAGGAGGGGATGATCGCCACGATGGTCTTCCCGGCGTTCTCCGCCCGCGCACCGACCTCGAGCGCCGCGGCGATCGCCGCGCCCGAGGAAATGCCGGCCGGGATGCCCTCGGCCTTGGCGAGTGCGCGCGAGGTCTCGAAGGCGGTCTGGTTGCCGACGGTGACGACCTCGTCGATGATGCCGCGGTCGAGGATCCCCGGCACGAAGCCGGCGCCGATCCCCTGGATCTTGTGCGGGCCGGGCTGGCCGCCGGACAGGACCGGCGAATCCTCGGGCTCGACCGCGATCATCGTCACGGACGGCTTCTTCGCCTTCAGGACCTGGCCGACGCCGGTGATGGTGCCGCCGGTGCCGACGCCGGAGATCACGATGTCGACCGCGCCGTCGGTGTCGTTCCAGATCTCCTCGGCTGTGGTCTTGCGGTGGATCGCGGGATTGGCCGGGTTCTCGAACTGTTGCGGGATGATCGCGCCCGGAATCTCGTTCTTGAGCTCCTCGGCCCTGGCGACCGCGCCGCGCATGCCGCCGGGGCCGGGCGTCAGCACGAGCTCGGCGCCGAGGAAGGCCAGCATCTTGCGTCGCTCCAGCGACATCGTCTCGGGCATCACCAGGATCAGCCGGTAGCCGCGCGCGGCGGCGACGAAGGCGAGCGCGATCCCGGTATTGCCCGAGGTCGGCTCGATCAGCGTGCCGCCCGGCTTGAGCGCCCCGGAGGCTTCGAGCGCGTCGATCATCGCGACGCCGATGCGGTCCTTGACGCTCGAGATCGGGTTGAAGAATTCGAGCTTGGCCAGGATCGTCGCCTTGACGCCGCGCTCGGCCGGGAGCCGGTTCAGGCGGACCAGCGGCGTGTCGCCGATCGTGTCGGTGATCGAATTGTAGACGCGGCCGCGGCCGGGGACATGGGCGGTACCGGGCTTCTGCGCTGAATCGGCCATGGCGGCCCTCCCTGCTTCTGATCCGTGTGGCGTGAACCTCGCTGTCAGCCTAGCATCAAATCACGAAATATGTCGAGTAATAGAGAAATCTACATATCATATCGTGAAATCTGCGGTGATCGCGGTCTTGCCGGTGGCGGCGCGCGCTTCGGCGTCGCGGCAGAGATCGGCCACGGTGACGGCGTCGAGCGCGGCCAGCCAGGCGTCCATGGCGCGCTGCATCGTCGGCCCGATCACGGCGTCGACCAGGGCGGAACGCGGCAGCGGCGGCAGGGTTTCGTCGGCATTCGCCTGCATCGCGGCGCGCACGATCTCACCGGCGGTGATGCGGCGGCGTTCCTTGGCGAGCTCGTAGCCGCCGCGCGGCCCGCGCACGCCTTTGAGGATGCCGGCCCGGACCAGGGCCTGCAGCACGGTTTCGAGATGGCGCGGCGGCAATTCGTGCCGCGCCGCCAACGCCTTGGCCGCGACCGGCGCCGGGCGCGCATGCAGGGCGATGTCGACCACGGCGGCGACGGCGAGCAGGCTGCGGCGCGAGGTCTGGATCATGCCTTGCCCCCTGCGGCCCGGCGCGGTGCCGCATCGCTGACCCCGGTCGAGCCGAAGCCTCCGCTGCCGCGCCGGGTGCCAGTCAGCTCCTCGGCCGCCTGGACGGTCGCCTGCAGCACCGGGGCGACGACGAGCTGGGCGATGCGGTCGCCATGACCGATGATGAACGGCGCCTCGCCGAGGTTGACCAGCAGCACCTTGAGCTCGCCACGATAGTCGGCGTCGATCGTGCCGGGGGCGTTCAGCACGGTGACGCCATGGCGTAGCGCCAGCCCGGAGCGCGGCCTGACCTGCCCCTCGCTGCCCGGCGGCAGCTCCAGCACCAATCCGGTCGGCACCAGCAGGCGGGCGCCCGGCTCCAGCACCAGCGGGCCGTCGGACAGAGCGGCGCGCAGGTCGAGGCCGGCGGCGCCGGCCGTCTCGTAGGCAGGCAGATTCAGGTCCCGCGCATGCGGCAGGCGTTGGATGCGCAGCGTCGCCATCGTCTCAGCCCTTCTGCGCCAGCAGCTCGGCGAAATGCGCGACCAGCCGTGCCGCCACCTCCGCCTTGGGCAGGGTCGGCCAGGTCTCGACGGCCTCGGCGCTGACCAGGTGAACGGTGTTGGCGTCGCCGCCCATCACGCCGGTGCCGCCGACATCGTTGGCGACGATCAGGTCGCAGCCCTTCTTGGCCAGCTTGGCGCGGGCATAGTCGACGACGTTCTGGGTTTCGGCGGCGAAGCCGACGACGAGGGTCGGGCGGTCGATCTCGCGTGCGGCGATGGTGGCGAGGATGTCGGGATTCTCGACCAGGGCGAGGTGGGGCGGGCCGCCTCCGCCCTTCTTCATCTTCTGGCCGACCGCGTCGGCGGTGCGCCAGTCGGCGACGGCGGCGGCGAAGATCGCGATATCGGCCGGCAGGGCCGCTTCCGTCGCGGCCAGCATGTCGCGGGCGCTCTCGACATGGATGGTGGAGACCCCGTCCGGATCGGGAAGGGAGACAGGGCCGGAGACCAGCGTCACCTCCGCGCCCGCCGCGGCGGCGGCGGCGGCGATGGCGTGGCCCTGCTTGCCGGAGGACCGGTTGGCGATGTAGCGCACCGGATCGATCGGCTCGTGCGTCGGGCCGGAGGTGACCAGCACGCGCTTGCCGGCGAGCGGCCCCGGCCCCGTGGCGGCGCCGCCGGGCAGCCGGCCGAGGAAGCCGATCGAGGGAAGATGGCGGGCTTCGCCGGCGAGGGCCAGTTCGATCGCGGCCAGGATCTCGTGCGGCTCGGCCATGCGGCCGGGGCCGCTTTCGCCGCGCTCGGCCATGGCGCCTGAATTGGGGCCGACGACGAGGACGCCGTCCTTCTGCAGCGTCGCCATGTTGCGGCGCGTCGCCGGATGCTCCCACATCCTCGGATTCATCGCCGGGGCGATCAGGATGCGTTTATCCGTCGCCAGCAGCGCTGTAGACGCCAGATCGTCGGCATGGCCGTTCGCCATCTTGGCGATCAGGTCGGCGGTGGCGGGCGCCACGACCACGAGGTCAGTAGAGCGCGACAGGGCGATGTGGCCGATATCGGCCTCGTCGGTCAGCGAGAACAGGTCGGTGAAGCATTTCTCGCCGGCGAGCGAGGAGACGGCGAGCGGCGTGACGAACTGCTCGCCCGCCCTGGTCAGGATGCAGCGGCAGGCGATGCCGTGGTCCTTCAGGCGCCGGATCAGTTCCAGGCACTTGTAGGCGGCGATGCCGCCGCCGATGATCAGCAGGATGGAGCGGGAGGCGGGCAAGGGCTTGGCTCCGGATGCGGGACGCCAGCTTGGTAGCATCGGCCGGCCCGCGCTGTCATGTCTCGGCCGGCGCGAGGCGCTGCATCGCTGCGACGGCGGGCGCGTCGGCATGTTGCAACCGCACCATGGGCTCGGCTAGTTGTTCCCGGGCTCTCCCTCACCGAATTCCAGCGACGAAGGCATCCCGATGAAGAAGGTTTATCCCGACGCCAGGGCGGCGCTCGCCGGCGTCGTCAAGGACGGCATGACCATCATGGCCGGCGGCTTCGGCCTCTGCGGCATTCCCGATACGCTGATCGAGGCGATCCGCGAATCCGGGGCGAAGGACCTGACCTTCATCTCCAACAATGCCGGCGTCGACGGTGCCGGCCTCGGGGTCCTGCTCGAGACCCGCCAGATCAGGAAGATGATCAGCTCCTATGTCGGCGAGAACAAGCTCTTCGCCGAGCAGTACCTCTCCGGCCAGCTCGAACTCGAGTTCAACCCGCAGGGCACGCTGGCCGAGCGCATCCGCGCCGGCGGCGCCGGCATCCCGGCCTTCTTCACCAAGACCGGCGTCGGCACGCTGATCGCCGAGGGCAAGGAGGAGCGCGAGTTCGACGGCGAGCGCTACATCATGGAGCGCGGCCTCTTCGCCGACATCTCGATCGTCCACGCCTGGAAGGGCGATACCGAGGGCAACCTCGTCTACCGGAAGACGGCCCGCAACTTCAATCCGATGATGGCGACCGCCTCCCGCTTCACGGTCGCCGAGGTCGAGCATCTGGTGCCGGCCGGCGAGATCGATCCCGACCATATCCACACGCCCGGCATCTTCGTGAAGCGCATCGTGCACGTCGCCAATCCGGTGAAGCGCATCGAGCAGCGCACCACGCGCAAGCGCGAAACGGCCTGAGAAGGAGATCACGCACATGGCCTGGACCCGTGAACAGATCGCCGCTCGCGCCGCCAAGGAGCTGAAGGACGGCTTCTACGTCAATCTCGGCATCGGCATCCCGACGCTCGTCTCGAACTACATCCCCGCCGGCATGAGCGTGCAGCTCCAGTCGGAGAACGGCATGCTCGGCATGGGGCCCTTCCCCTATGAGGGCGAGGAGGACCCGGACCTGATCAATGCCGGCAAGCAGACCATCACCGAATTGCCGACGACGAGCTATTTCTCCTCGTCGGATTCCTTCGGCATGATCCGCGGCGGCCATATCGATCTCTCCATCCTCGGCGCCATGCAGGTGGCGGAGAATGGCGACCTCGCCAACTGGATGATCCCCGGCAAGATGGTGAAGGGCATGGGCGGCGCCATGGACCTCGTCGCCGGCGTCAAGAAGGTCGTCGTGGTGATGGAGCACGTCGCCAAGAACAAGGACGGCTCGGAATCGCCGAAGCTGCTCAAGAAGTGCGATCTGCCGCTCACCGGCGCCGGCGTCGTCGATATGGTGATCACGGATCTCGGCGTCTTCGCGATCGACGAGAACGGCGGCGGCATGACGCTGATCGAGCTCGCCGAGGGCGTCTCGCTCGACGAGATCAAGAGCAGGACCGAAGCGCCGTTCAAGGTCGCGCTCTAATCCTCCGCACAGAGCCGCCGCAGCGCTTCGGCGAAGGCGCGCGCGGCCGGGCCCATCGCCTCGTCGAGGCGGTGGGCGAGATAGGTCTCGGCCGGCAACTGCGCGCGGCGGCCGAGCGCCCTGGTCGCGAGCCTGACCAGCCTGCCCTCGGCCAGGTCACGCTCGATCAGCCAGCGCGGCAGCCGGCCCCAGCCGAGCCCGGCCAGGATCATCGCATGCTTGCTGTCCTGCCCGGTGACGCGGCAGGTCTGCGGCGAGAGCACGCCGAAATCGCGCTGGCCCGAAAGCGGCGTCGGGTCGATCTGGACGATCTGCAGATGCTCGGCGAGCTCGGAGCGGGTCAGCGTTCCGCCATCTCCCGCCCTGGCGAGCGGATGGGCGGGCGCCACGACCGCGATCATCTCGACGCCCATCAGCGCCTCGACGGCGATGCGCGGATCGCGGAAATCCTCGCCGACGGTGATTGCCAGCGCGCTGCGCCGCGCCAGCAGCGCGGCGATCGGCCCGCCCAGCGGCTCGACCGCGACCCGGATCGACACCGAGGGATAGCGCGCGCGGACCTCGGCGAGAGCCGCGCCGATGAGCGGCAGCGGGAAGAGCACGTCGATCGTCAGGGCGAGCTCGATCTCGACACCCTCGCCGAGCCCGCGGGCACGTGCCCGCAAGGCGCCGACGCGCAGCAGGATCTCGCGCATGTTGGCGAGCACCGCCTGCCCTTCCGGCGTCAGTGCCGGGCGGTGGCCGCTCCGATCGAACAGCGCGATGCCGAGCTCGGCCTCGAGATTGGCGATGGCGTGGCTCACCGCCGACTGCACCCGCGACAGCCGCACCGCGGCGGCACGGAAGCTGCCCGCCTCGGCCACGGCGAGGAAGACGCGCATCTGATCGAGCGTGAGGGCATCGAGCATGATCGGTTTCCTTGATCGACTCGATGCAAATTATCTCAGTTCCAGCGATCGTGCCGAGCCCCCATCTCGACACGGCACATAGCCACGGGACGTCTCATGCTCGATCGCCAGGATTCCGCCTCCTCCGCTCCGGATGCCCAGCTCGGCATCGGAGCAAACTCGCCCCGGCCCCGAACCGACTGGCTCGCCGTGGGCGTCGTCGTGGCGGCGGGGATCGTCGCCGCGCTGCAGGTCGGCAAGGCGCCGATCGCGATGCCCTTGCTGCAGGCCGAGTTCGGGCTCGATCTCGCGACGCTCGGCTGGCTCGCCTCGATCTTCGCCGTGCTCGGCATGCTCGGCGGCATCCCGGCCGGCACGGTCGCCGTCGGCGTCGGCGCGCGCCGCGTCCTCCTGCTCGGCCTGCTGGCGGCCGGCGTCGGCTCCTTCCTCGGTGCGGCTGCGCCGGGCTTTCCGCTGCTGCTGGCCTCGCGTGTGGTCGAGGGCCTCGGCTTCCTGCTGATCGTCGTCGCCGGGCCGGCGATCCTGCAGCGCGTCGCCAGTGCCGCGCGCCGCGACATCGCCATGGCGCTGTGGAGCTGCTTCATGCCGGCCGGCATGGCGCTCGCCATGCTCGCCGGGCCATGGTTCGCCGATTGGCGCGTCGTCTGGCAGGTCACGGGCGGCCTCGCCGTCGCGGCGATGGCGCTGGCCGCGCTGACCGTGCCCGTGGTCGAAGCCGGCCGCCGGCCGTCTCCCGGCCGGCTTGCGGAGGACGCCGGCACCGTGCTCTCGGCGCGCGGTCCGCAGTTGCTGGCGCTCTGCTTCGTGCTCTACGCGCTGATGTTCTTCGCCCTGTTCAGCTTCCTGCCGGTGCTGCTGATGCAGCGCATGCAGGCCTCCTTCACCAGCGCGGGCCAGCTCAGCGCGCTCGCCGGCGCCGTCAACATCATCGGCAACCTCGTGGCCGGTCTGCTGCTGGCGCGCGGCGTCTCGCGGCCGGGCCTGATCGTCAGCGCGAATCTGGTCATGGGGCTCTCGGCCGTCGGCATCTTCCTCGGCCTGCTGCCGGACGCCGCGACCTATCTGCTCTGCCTGCTGTTCTCGCTGGTCGGCGGGCTGATCCCGGCGACCCTGCTCGCTTCGGCGCCGGTCCTGGCGCCGGCGGCGGCGCTGACTCCGGTCGTCGTCGGCCTGCTCATGCAGGGCAGCAATCTCGGCCAGGTGGCCGGGCCGGTGGCGGTCGGAGGCATCATCGAGGCGTTCGGCTGGCCGGCGGCGGCATGGCTGGTCGGCACGGCGGCGCTGCTGGCGACCGCGACGGCGCTCGCACTGCGCGGCGCGCTCCGCCGGTCGGCCTAGAGCCGGATCGGATCAGATTGAATCAATCTGATCGGTAAAATGGTCTCTAGCTCCGTCCGGCCAGCCGCGGATCGCCTTCCCAGCCGGCACGCACGAGTTCGGGAATGTCGTGCTCCTCCTCGGGATAGCCGAGGCAGAGATAGCCGATCAGCTTCCATTCCGGCGCTGCGCCGGTGATCGCGGCGATCTCGGCCGGATCGAGGATCGAGACCCAGCCTACGCCGAGCCCATGCGCGCGGGCGGCGAGCCAGAACTGCGTGATCGCCGCCACCACCGAATAGTCGAGCATCTCCGGCATGGTCCGTCGGCCGAGGCCGTGGCCCTGTGCCGTGCCATGATCGCAGAATACGGCGAACTGCACCGGCGCCTCGCGCAGACCTTCGAGCTTGAGCCGGGCATAGAGCGCGGCCCGCTCGCCCTCGTATTCGGCCAGGGCGTCTGCATTGCAGCGGGAAAAGCTCGCCTGCACCGCGAGGCGCTGATCGGGATCGTCGATCCTCAGCCAGCGCCAGGGCTGCGAATGGCCGACGGAGGGCGCAAGCCGCATCAGATCGAGCAGGGTCGCCAGCAGCGTCTCCGGCACCGGCTCGCGGCGAAAGCACCGGACGTCGCGGCGCCAGGCGATCAGCTCGGCGAGCGTGTCGCGGAAGCCGTCGCCGAAGACAGGGGGCACCGGTCGGTCCCGGCCTGAGGTCGGCGAGCGGCTCATCTGTCCCGCACCGCGATCGCGTGGAAGAAGGAGCCCGAAACCAGGCCGCTTCGGCTGCCGGCTGGCGCGGGCGCCGCGCCATGCGGATCGGTGACCATGGCGAAGGGCGGGTCCTCGCCCGGCGAAACCACCGTGGCGTAGTGGAATTCGTGTCCGCTCAGGCGGTCTCCGGCGCGGCCGAGCGCGCCGTCCGAGGCGAGCACGGCGTTGCGATAGCCGAGATTCATCCGGCGCCTGGCGAAGCTGGTTTCGACCGAGAGCAGCCCGGCCATGGCATGGCGGACGCCGTCCGCGTCGATCAGGCTTCTGCCCAGCACCATATAGCCGCCGCACTCGCCGTGGACGGGGCGCGTCCGGGCGAAATCGCGCAGGCCGCCGAGGAAGCGCGAGGCGGCTGCGAGCCGGCCGGCATGCAGTTCGGGATAGCCTCCGGGCAGCCAGCAGGCGTCGCAGCTCTCCGGGGGCGGCTCGTCGGCGAGCGGCGAGAACGGCACGAGCTTCGCCCCTAGCGCTCGCCAGCCGGCTTCGACATGCGGATAGACGAAGCTGAAGGCGGCGTCGCGGGCGATGGCGAGACGCTTGCCGGGCGCCGGCAGCGCCGTCGCCATCCGTTCATAAGCCGGCAAATCAGTAGCGCCGGCGGCTGCGATGACGGCGTCGAGATCGACCGCCGCCGCGACGGCCTCGGCCAGCGCATCGAGGCGCTGATGCAGGTCCTCGGTCTCGCCGGCCTGGACCAGGCCGAGATGGCGCTCGGGCAGGATCAGGCTCGCTTCGCGCGGCAACGCGCCGAGGACCGGCAGGCCGATCTTCTCCATGCCGGCGGCCGCCAGCCGGCGATGGCGCTCGCTCGCCACCTTGTTGAGGATGACGCCGGCGATGCGGATGCGCCGGTCGTAAGCCATGCAGCCGAGCGCCACCGCTCCAGCCGTCTGCGCCTGGCCGGAGACGTCGACGACGAGCGCGACCGGCCATCCCATGAAGGCGGCGATGTCGGCGCTGGCGCCGGTATGGCCGTCAGGACCCGGCACGCCGTCGAACAGCCCCATCGAGCCCTCGGCGATCACGATGTCCGCGGTCCCGGCCGCTTCGCTCGCGATCTGGCGAAGCAGCGCGTCGGGCATCGCATAGCTGTCGAGATTGGCGCTCGGCGCAGCCGTCGCCGCGGCGTGGAAGGCGGGATCGATATAGTCAGGCCCGCATTTCAGCCCGCGCACCCTGAAGCCGCGGCGGGCGAGCGCCCGCTGCAGGCCGAGGGTGATCGTGGTCTTGCCTGAGCCGGAGCGCGGCGCGGCGACGAGGAGTCCGCGGGCTGTCATCGGCAGCCCTCCCCGTCAACGCGAGGAGGAGTAGCCGACGAAGCAATCCAGGGGCCGTCGAGCGAGTTCTCCTGGGCGCTTCGCTCGCAGTGGCGGCTGATCATCAGATCCCGCCCCCCGGCCGGAAGCGGCGGTCGTAGCCGGCCGAGTAGAGCGCGCTTTCACCGAAGTCGGAGCTCGCCAGCGCCGGGCCGACCAGGATCAGCGCCGTGCGCTCGAGCTCCGCCGCCCGCACCTTGTCGGCGATGTCGGCGAGCCGCCCGCGCAGGATGCGCTCCTCCGGCCATGACGCGCGGAAAACGATCGCGACCGGGCAGCCGGCGCCGTAGAAAGGCGTCAGCTCGGCGACGACCTGCTCGATCACATGGATCGAGAGATGGATGGCGAGCGTCGCGCCCGAGGCCGCGAAGGTCGCGAGCTTTTCCGTTTCGGGCATGGCCGAGGCACGGCCGGAGGTGCGCGTCAGCACCAGCGACTGCACGACGCCGGGCAGGGTCAGCTCGCGTTTCAGCGCGGCGGCGGCCGCAGCGAAGGCCGGCACGCCCGGCGTGATCTCGTAGGGGATGCCGAGCCGATCCAGCCGGCGCATCTGTTCTCCCGTCGCGCTCCAGATCGAGATGTCGCCGGAATGCAGCCGCGCGACGTCCTTTCCCTGCGAGTGCGCGCTCTCGATCTCGGCGATGATGGCGTCGAGGTCGAGCGGGGCAGTGTCGACGATGCGCGCGCCCGGTGGGCACCAGCCGAGCATCGCCCTGGGGATCAGCGAGCCGGCGTAGAGACAGACCGGGCAGGCGCCGATCAGCTCGCGTCCGCGCAAGGTGATGAGATCGACCGCGCCGGGGCCGGCGCCGATGAAATGCACGGTCATCCGAGGTTCCTCGCCAGCGCGCAGGTGACCCGGGCCGTGGCGATGCGCGGCTGGATCAGTTCTGCTCCCGGCCCGGCCGCGGCCAGCGCCGCCGCCTCCGCCACCGAGCCGACACCGTAGAGCCCGGATATCCGCGTCGAGCGCGTGGCGCAGGCGGCCTCGAAGCCGGCGAGCGCCTCGTCGGGAACGGCGACGAGCGTCAGTTCACGGGCCTGTGCCACGGCCGCAAGGCCCGGCTCGTTGCGGCGCGAGGCCAGAGTGGCGAGGCGTCCGATCGCATCTCCGGGCAGGTTGGCGGCGGCGAGCGTCTGCGCCAGGCAGGCTTCGATATCCGCCTCGGAGGTGCCGGGCCGCAGGCCGATGCCGACGACGATCGTCGTCATCCGTCACTCTCCTCGCGGCTGTCTTTCCGGGGCAGGCCGCAGGCCTGAGCCCGGAACCCATGAATGCGACCTTGGTCATGGCTTCCGGCCTCGCGGCTTTGCCGCGCCCCGGAATGACGGGGAGGGGAGGCAACCCTCACGGCTTCACCACCCGCCATTGCGTCACCGCCATCGCGGCGCGCCAGCCATGCATCGTGCCGATCGGGTCGAGATGCGAGACGCCGATGCGGCGCAGATTCCCGCCATGGGCCGAGAACAGCGCGGCGAGCCTGGCCTCGCCCTCGATCGTCACCGCGTTCGCCACCAGCCGACCGCGCGGCTTCAGCGCCGCGAAGGCGGCTTCGAAGACGCCGGGATCGGTCAGCCCGCCGCCGATGAACACGGCGTCCGGGGACGGCTTGCCGGCGAAGCTCTCCGGCGCCTTGCCGTCGACGACCTCCAGCGGCGGCGCGCCGAGGGCCAGACGGTTGCGGGCGATGCGGGCGGCGCGCTCCGGCCGTTCCTCGAAGGCGATGGCGCGGTTGTGGCGATGGCGCAGGCTCCATTCGATGCCGACCGAGCCCGAGCCCGCCCCGACGTCCCAGAGCAGCTCCCCGGCCCGCGGCGCCAGGGCCGAGAGCGTGATCGCGCGGATATCAGCCTTGGTGAGCTGCCCGTCATGCTCGAACCAGTCGTCGGACAGGCCGGTCGCCAGCGGCAGGATGCGGGCGTCGCGGCTGGCGACGACCTCGATCGCGAGCATGTTGAGCGGCACGATGCCGTCGAGTGCGAAGGAATCGGCGTGCGCCTCGCGAATGCGCTCGTTCGGGCCGCCGAGCGATTCCAGCACGGTGATCGCGCTCTCGCCGAAGCCGCGCGCGCTCATCAGCTGGGCGACGGCGAGCGGCGTCGAATCGTCCCAGGACAGCGCCAGCACCCGCGCTCCCGGCTGCAGAAAAGGGATGATCCGCTGCAGCGCCCGGCCGTGCAGCGACACCAGCCCGCATTCCTCCTGCGGCCAGCGCATGCGGGTGCAGGCCATCGAGAAGGAGGAGAGCTGCGGGATGACGCGCATCTCCGCCGCCGGGACCGCCTTGGTCAGCCCGGCGCCGATGCCATAATGGAACGGGTCGCTGGTCGCGAGCACGCAGACGGCGCGGCCGCGCTCGGCCAGGATCGCCGGCAGCGCGTTGCGGAAGGGCTGCGGCCAGGGCCGCGCCTCGCCCGGGACGGCGCCGATCAGCTTGAGATGGCGCTCGCCGCCGAAGACGATCTCGGCGCCCTCCAGCGCGGCCAGCGCCTCGGCGCAGAGACCGGCCCGGCCGTCCTCGCCGAGACCGACCAGCGAAAGCCAGGGTCCGGCCGGCCTGCTCGACAGTTCGGTCGTTTCAGGCGAAAACTGCTGCATGACGGTCCTCATCCTCGGCGGCACCAGCGAAGCGGCAGCACTCGATCAGCTCCTGGCTGAGCAGGCACCCGAGATTCGCGCCGTGATCTCGCTCGCGGGCCATACGTCCGATCCGCGCCCCCTGTCCTTGCCGACCCGCACCGGCGGTTTCGGCGGCATCGCCGGTCTCAGGCAGTATCTCGTCGAGGAGCGCGTCGTGGCGGTCATCGACGCGACCCATCCCTTCGCCGCGATCATGCCCTATCACGCGCAGGCCGCCTGCAAGGCGGAAGGCGTGCCGCTGCTCGCGATCAGGCGCGCATCCTGGAAGCCGCAGGCCGGCGACCGCTGGAAGAGCGTGCCCGACATCGATGCCGCGGTCGAGGCGCTCGGCGACGCGCCGCGCCGCGTCTTCCTGACCATCGGCCGGCTCGAGCTGCCGCATTTCTTCGCCGCTCCGCAGCACCATTATCTGATCCGGGTGATCGAGCCGGTCGGCGATCTGCCGCTGCCGCACGCCAGGGTGCTGCAGCAGCGCGGGCCCTTCGAGGCGGACGCCGAGGAAGCGCTGATGCGCGAGGAGAGCATCGAAATCCTCGTCAGCAAGAATGCCGGCGGGCCGATGACCCTCGGCAAGCTCGTCGCGGCGCGCCGCCTCTCCTTGCCGGTGATCATGATCGAGCGGCCGCCCAAGCCCGATGTCGAGACCGTCGAGCATATCGATCAGGTCCTGCCCTGGCTGGTGGCGCAGGGGCTCTTCGTCACCGAGCGCGGCGTATAGACGATCGGGCTCGTTCCCTCGCGCGGGATCAGGCGCGTCGCGGCGGCGCCGATCATCACCAGGGTCGCCATATCGGCGCTACCGGCCGCAGCGACGGCGTCGGCGAGGCCGAGGATCCGCAAGCTCTCGTCGGGCCGCCCGACCGCGCGGGCGAAGATCACCGGCGTCTCCGGCGCGCGGATCGTCGCGGCCAGCTCCAGCGCCCTGCCGAGCTGCCAGGGCCTCGCCTTCGAGATCGGGTTGTAGAGCGCGATCACGAAATCGGCCGTGAGCGCCGCCAGCAGCCGCGCCGTGACGACCTCCCAGGGCTTGAGATTGTCCGAGAGCGAGATCGCGCAGAAATCGCCGCCGAGCGGCGCGCCGGCCCTGGCCGCCGCCGCCAGCATCGCGGTGACGCCCGGCTCGACCGTGATCGGAAGCCTGCGCCAGGACGGCTCCCCCGCTTCGAGCGCCTCGAACACCGCCGCCGCCATGGCGAAGACGCCGGGATCGCCGCCCGAGACGACCGCGACGGCCTTGCCCTCGGCTGCGAGCGCCAGCGCATGCCGCGCGCGCTCGACCTCGACGCGGTTGTCGGAGGCGTGCTTGGTCTGGCCGGCGCGCGCCGGCACGCGCTCGAGATAGGGCCCGTAGCCGACGAGATCGCTGGCGGCCTCGAGCGCCGCCTGTGCCGAGGGCGTCAGATAGCGCGCCTCGCCCGGGCCGAGGCCGATGATGGCGAGCGAGCCGGTCATGGGCGGGCTCCGCTCTTCCCTTCTCCCCTTGCGGGAGAAGGTGGCCCGAAGGGCCGGATGAGGGGTCGCAAAGGTCTATCCGTCATGCTCGCCCTTGTGGCGAGCATCCACATCTTGAACGCCGCATCGCGTGGAGGAAGACGTGGATGGTCGGGACAAGCCCGACCATGACGCGGAAGGGTCGCGCGCGCCCTCACCCCAGCCCTCTTCCGCAAGGGGGAAGCGGGTGGGTCGCGCCTGTCATCGCTCTCTCGAACAACGACTGCGTGTTGAATATCCCTCACAGCCGCCGCCCTTCGCCGGGGACGAGGATCATCGAGAAATAGGGCGCTTCGTCGTCGCTCTTGTCGGCGAGGCGCGTCACCACCTGGCCCGCCATGGTGGCGCGCTCGACATAGATCGCGCGTTCGATCAGCCCCGCCGCCTGCAGGGCGCGGCGCACCTTGGGCAGGTTGCGGCCGAGCTTCATGATCACGGCGGCGTCCGTATCGACCAGCCGGCGCGTCAGCTCGCCTTCGGCGAGCGTGCCGGGCACCACCGTCATCACGTCGTCGCCCCAGCTGATCGGAGCGTCCGCGCGGGCCCAGGCCCCGGCCATGCCGGTCACGCCCGGCACCACCTCGGTCGGAAAGCGATGCGCCAGGCGGCGCCACAGATGCATGAAGGAGCCGTAGAAGAACGGATCGCCGTCGCACAGCACGGCGACGCTGCGGCCTTGCGCCATCTCGCCGGCGAGCCGCTCGGCCGCTTCGTCGTAGAAAGCCGCGATCGGGCCGGTATAGCCCTCGTCCTCGACCGGGACCTCGATCGTCACCGGGAAGGCGAGCGCGATCTCGCGGGCCGGGTCGGGCGCGATGACGGCGTCGGCGGTGACGCGGGCATTGCCGCGCTTGCCGCGCTTGCAGAAGTGCACGAGCCGGTCGGCCTCGCGGATCACGTCGCGGGCGCGCACGGTCATATAGTCGGGATCGCCCGGGCCGAGGCCGACGCCGTAGAGCAGGGTGCGGGGCGTCTGTTCGCTCACGCCGCTCATTCCTTCACCTGTGCCAGCGCGTTGACGGCCGCAGCCGCCATGGCCGAGCCGCCGCGCCGGCCATGAACGACGAGGAAGGGCACGCGCCCGTCCTGCGCCAGCGCTTCCTTCGATTCGGCCGCGCCGACGAAGCCGACGGGAATGCCGATCACCGCCGCCGGCTTTGGCGCGCCCTCGTCGAGCATGTCGAGCAGGCGGAACAGCGAGGTCGGCGCGTTGCCGATGACGACGAGGCTGCCGTCGAGATGCGGGCGCCACAGCTCCATCGCCGCGGCCGAGCGGGTCGTGCCCATCTCCCTGGCGAGCTGCGGCACGGCCGCGTCGGCAAGCGTGCAGATCACGGCGTTCTTCGCCGGCAGGCGCGCGCGGGTGATCCCGTCGGCGACCATGCGCGCGTCGCACAGGATCGGCGCGCCCTTCGCCAGCGTCGCCTCGGCGACCTCGGCGAAATCCGGCGACATCGCCACGTCCTTCGGCAGGTCGGTCATGCCGCAGGCGTGGATCATCCGCACCACGATCCGCTCCGCCGCCCCCGAAAAGCGCGACAGGTCGGATTCGGCCCGGATGATGGCGAAGGAGCGCTCGTAGATCGCGGCTCCGTCGCGGATATAGGCGTGGCGCGTGTTCAACGTTCGACCTGCTGGTGGTGGCGTGCCGCTTCCAGGCGCGCGCGGATGTCCTGACCCGGTTCGAGCCGGCGCACAAGGTCCGGGAGGCTGAGGCTGGCGGTCGCGGCGGCGCGGGTGTCGCCGCCCAGGATCACCTCGTAGCGCCCCTCGCGGCCGACCAGGGTGAGATCGGCGCTGCCGGGCCGGGCACAGGACTTCACGCATCCCGACACGTGCAGCGAGAGCCCGTCCGACAGCAGCGCAGCGAGCGCGCCGGTCAGCGGCGCGGCGTCGGCCAGGGCCGGGACCTCGCCGCGCGCGCAGGCCGGTGCGCCGGAGCAGGCGGCGACCGCGAGGCGCGGATCGCCGGCCTTGGTGATGAGCCCTGCGCCCCGCAGGGCATCGCGCAGGGCGTCCGCCGCACCGGCGGAGAGTCCGCAGAAAGCGAACCCACGCCAGGGCGAGAGCCTGATCTCGTCCGTGCCGGCCGTGTCGGCGAGATCGGCGATCCGGCCCAGTCCCTCGGCATCCGTGCGGCCGAAGGGAAGAGAGACCAGCAGGGCGACGCAGCCGTCGCGCTCCCGAACGAGGCCGACGGGTTCGGGCCGTACCCGGAGCGCGGGTGCGGCCAGCGCCGGCAGTCCGCAAGCATCGGCCAGCGCCGCCAGCGCGTCCGGCTCGAGATCGCGCATGCGCCGCACCAACTCGGAGCGGCGGCAGATCGCCGCGAAGCCGCCGAGCAGCCGGGCTGCCCGCCCGGGCGCCTCGGCCAGGGCGACCGGCCCGAGCCAGCGCCCGCCCGGCAGGCTGAAGCCGACCGCCTCGGCCGAGATCGCCCGCAATCTCAGATCGACGGCGAAGCCGTCGAGCGCCAGAGCTCCGCCACCGTCGACGGCGATCGAGACTTTCGCCGGCAGCCCGGCGATGGCGCGGCCGGCTTGCTCGACCGCCTCCGCCAGCACGGCGGCGTCGACCAGCTCGTCCGCCGCCCGTCCGGCGAGCGGCGAGGCGAGCACCAGCTTGTTGGGGCCATCGCCCCCGGCTTCGTCGACGAGGCCTGCCGCCAGCAGCTCGTCGACCAGCGCCGGATGGGCCTCGGCGCGGATGCCGCGCAATTGCAGCTTGCCGCGGCTCGAGATCTCGACCTGGCCGTTCCCGTAGCGGCCGGCGAGCCCGGCGATGTCGGCGAGCTGGCCGGGCGTCAGCGCGTTGCGCGGCGGATGCAGGCGCACCAGCAGGCCATCGCCCGTCTGCATCGGCCGCAAGGTGCCGGGGCACCAGCCGCGCCGCATCGTCTCGCGAACCGGGACGGTCATTCGGCGACCTCCTCTCCGGTCAGCATCGCTGCCGAGTTCAGCCGGCTCTGCCAGAGCCCGCGCTCTTGGGCCTCGGTGAGGCGCGAGCGGATCGAGGTGGCGGCCGGCGCATTCGCCTGCTCCAGCGCCCGCCAGGTGGTGGGGTCGCCGCAATAGGCCTGGAACACCGCGTCGAACAGGGCGTCCGGGACCGCATCGGTGCTGGCGGCATAGACGAAGAGCGCATCGACTGCCTCGGCGAGCTCGGCCGCGCCGCGCCAGCCATGCGCGAGATGGCTCTCGATCCACCTGGGGTGGCAGAGCCGGCCGTGGACGATGCGCGACATGTCCTCGGAAAGGCTGCGTGCCCTCGGCCTGTCGGGATCGGAGGTGTCGAGGCTGTAGAGCGCCGCCTCGCCGCCCCTGGCCTGCATCGCCGCGACGAAGCCGCCGATCGCATCGGCGGCGCTGGTCGCCTCGAGGATGTCGCGTCCGGCCGTGTCGCTGACATGGACGAAGGCCTGGGCTTCCGCGACGCGATCGGCAAAGCCGCTATCCGGCGCTGCCGCGCCCTCCGCCCCGCCATAGGCGTGGCTGGTCGCGGCGAGATAGGCGTCGCCGAGCTCTGCGCGCGCCTGCCAGTCGCCGTCGAGTGCGCGGTCGGCCATGGCGGCGCCGTAGCGGCCCGGGGCGGCGCCGAAGATGCGCGCGCCCGACTCGCCGCGGCGGCGGGCCGCTGCCGGTTCGTTCCACTCGTCGGGCTCGTCGAGCGCCGCGACGGCGCGCGCCGCTCCGTCGAGCAGGGCGATCTGCGCCGGGAATGTGTCGCGGAAGGCGCCGGAGATGCGGATGGTGACGTCGGCGCGCGGCGCCGCGAGCTTGGCCTGCGGGATGATCGCGAAGCCGGTCACGCGCGCCGAGCCATGGTCCCAGACCGGCTCGACGCCCATCAGATGCAGGGCATGGGCGATGTCCTCGCCGCCCGAGCGCAGGGTCGGCGAGGCCCAGAGATCCATCACGATCCGGCGCGGATAGTCGCCCTCGTCCTGGAGATGGCGGGCGATGACGGCCTGTGCCGCCTTGGCGCCGAGCCTGGCGGCCGCACGGGTCGGCAGGGCGCGCGGGTCGAGCGTGGAGAGATTGCGTCCGCTCGGCAGCACGTCGGGCCGGCCGCGATGCGGCGCGCCGGCCGGGCCGGGCGGCACGAAGCCGGCATCGAGCGCCTTCAGCAGGTTGCGGCGCTCGCTCTCGGCCGACGCCGGGTCGGCCGCGGAGGAGCCGAAGACATGAAGCCCGTCGCGGAAGGCGGTCTCGGCGAGGTCGCAGAGATGGGCGTCGAGCGCCGCGAGCGCGCTCGGCATGTCCTGCTCCGGCGTGACGCCGCTCGCCGCGGCGAGGCCGGAGCGCTCGGCCCGGTCGAGGATCTCGCGCGCGACCAGCCCGGCCCGGCGCGGGTCGAGCACCTGCGCCTGCGCGTATTCCTCGACCAGATCGCGCAGCAGAGCCGCCTCGCCCGCTGCGTCATGGCTCGCCAGCGGCGGCGGCAGATGGCCGAGCGTCAGGGCGCCGAGCCGGCGCTTGGCCGGCGCCGCCTCGCCGGGATCGTCGACGACATAGGGATAGACGACCGGCAGCGAGCCGATCGCGAGCCGCGGCCAGCAGCCGGCAGACAGCGCCACCGCCTTGCCGGGCAGCCATTCGGTGGTGCCATGCGTGCCGAGATGGATCAGCGCATCGGCGCGGAAGACCTCGCGCAGGCCGAGATAGAAGGCGAGATAGCCGTGGCCCGGCGGCGCATCGGGATCGTGATAGCGCGCCTTGCGATCGGGCGCTGCGCCGCGCGGCGGCTGCAGCGCGATGGCGAGCTTGCCGAAGCGCACGAGCCGGAAACGAAAGGCCTCGCCGTCGCAGGCGGGGTCGGCTTCGGGCACGCCTTGGCTCGCGAGGAGCGCATTGCGCGCGCTGGCCGGGATGGTGGCGAGCCAGGCGCGGTAGCTGGCGAGCGGGACGGCGAAATCGGCGGGGCCGCTTGTCAGCGCCTTCATCAATTCAACGCCGTCGTTCCGGCCGGAGCCAAGCGGAGCGCCGGAATCCATCGTAGAGCACTGGAGCCCTTCGATGGATTCCGGAGCTGCGCCGCTGGCGCGGCGTGTCCGGAACGACGGAGGTTCCTGCGCAACATCATACCCCGCCTGGCCGAGCAACTCCCGGATCGCGAGCGCGCTCGCCTGCGTGTCGAGGCCGACGGCGAAGCCGGCGCGGCCGCCGCGGGCGGGATAGTCGGACATCACCAAAGCGAGCCGGCGCTCGCTCCGCGGCGTGCGGCCGAGCGCGACCCAGTTCGCCGCGAGATCGGCCAGCGCTGCGATGCCGTCGGCGTCGGGTGCGAACCGGCGCAGCGGCAGTCCGGTGGTGCGCTCGACGCGCTCCTCCTTGTAGGCGACGGGGATGGCGCCGAGCCGGCCGTCGAATTCGGGAAGGGCCGCCTGCATGGCGAGGTCGGCGGTGGAGAGCCCGCGCGGCGAGGCTTCCCAGGCCTCGCGGGCGCTGCCGACCGGCACGGCCTGCAGGATCGGGCAATCGGCGGCGTCGAGCACGAAGCCGTCGCCATCGCGCGCCGAGAAGGCCGTGCTGGAGACGATCAGGGCGGGCTTGCGTGCCGCGATCAGCGCGGCGAGCTCGGTTGCGACGTTCTCGTCCTTGAGGCTGGTCAGGGCGAGGGGCAGGGCTGCGAGGCCACGCTCGGCGAGAGCTGCCGCGATCGCCTCGACCATCGCGGTATCGCCGGCCGCGACGCCGGAGCGGTAGACGAGGACGGGAACGAGCGGGGCGCCGTCGGGCAGGGCCGCGAGCGCTTCGCGCCAGGGCCGGGGGGCGGCGTTCGGGCCGAGGGCGAAGAGGGTGAGGAGCGGGATGGGAGCGAGGTCGGAGGCGTCGCGCGACCCCTCATCCCCCTGCCGCGCCCTTCTCCCGCAAGGGGAGAAGGGGGCTGACGTCGCCGCTCCGCCCTTCTCACCTTGCGGGAGAAGGTGGCTCGGCGAAGCCGAGGCGGATGAGGGGTTGCGCTGCGCTTGCAGATAGCCCTCTACGCGCCCCAGCAGCCGCCGCATGTTCTCGGCACCGCCGCCGGCGTGGAAATAGCCGAGCAGTTCCTCGGCGAGCTCTGCCGGCACAGTGCCGTAGCCGGCCAGTCGCTCATCCGCCCGGTCGTCGCCCGGCAGCACCGCCAGCGCGACGCCGTGCTGCCGGCAGGCGCCGGCGATCTGCTCGACGCCGTAGCGGAGATAGTCGAGCCCGCCGAGGCAGCGCAGCAGCACGAAGCGCGAGCTGGCGAGGGTCTTCTCGATCAGCAGGTCGATCGAGAGCGGATGCCTGAAGCGCCGGAGCGGCACGAGGCGAATTGCGAACCCCTCCCCCTTGCGGGGAGGGGCAGGGGTGGGGGGCGAACGACCAGGTGAGCGCTCGCCAAGCGGAACGCCCCCCAACCCCATACCCTTCCCCGCAAGGGGGGAGGGAGGCGCCTGTGCTGGCAGGCCCGGCCATGACGAATAGGCCGCCGCCAGCGCCGAAAGGTCGCTGTCGCTGAAGGAGAGCGCGACGAGGTCTCCCGGCGGCAGAGCGAGGTCGACGGCGTCTTCGCCGTCGTCGAGCCTCACCTCGCTGGTCGGGAGAAGATGCATTGCGGCATTATTCGGCGAGGGCCGCTTCCACGGCGGCGCGGTCGAAACCCTTGAGGCCGATCACCACGAGCCGTCCGTCGCGCGCTTCCTCCGCGCCCCAGGCCCGGTCGAAATGATGCGCGATGCGCCGTCCGACGCCCTGCACCACGAGCCGCATCGGCTTCCCGGGGATGCCGGCGAAACCCTTGAGGCGGAGCACGCCGTCGGCCTCGGCCGCCCGGGCGAGGCGGGCGACGAGGTCCTCCGGCGAGGCGGCCTGCGGCAGCGGCAGCGCCACGCTGTCGAAATCGTCATGGTCGTGATCCTCGCCCTCGCCGTGATGCGAGGGGCGGGCGGAAAGATCGGCCTCGGCCGCGGCGCCGAGCCCGATGATCAGCGCCGGCTCGACCTTGCCATGGGCGGTTTCGACCAGCTTGACCGCCCTCGGCAGGTGCCGGCCGATCTCGGCCTTGACCCGCTCGCGGCCGTCCGCGTCGACGAGGTCGCTCTTGTTGATCAGGATCAGGTCGGCGCAGAGGATCTGGTCCTCGAACACCTCTTCCAGCGGGTTGTCGTGATCGACGGCCTGGTCCTGAGCGGCCTGCGCCTTCAGCGCCTCGGGATCATCCGCGAACTGGCCCTCGGCCACCGCCGGACCGTCGACCACGGCGATGACGCCGTCGACGGTGACGCGCGAGCGGATCGCCGGCCAGTTGAAGGCCTTGACCAGCGGCTTCGGCAGAGCGAGGCCGGAGGTCTCGATCAGGATGTGCTGCGGCGGGTTCGGCCGGTCGAGCAGGCTCTCCAGCGCCGGCACGAAATCGTCGGCGACCGTGCAGCAGATGCAGCCGTTCGGCAGCTCGACGATGTCCTCGCTCGTGCAGCCCTCGATGCCGCAGCCGGCGATGAAGGAGCCGTCGAAGCCGAGATCGCCGAACTCGTTGACCAGCACGGCGAGGCGCCTGCCGCCGGCATTCTCGAGCAGATGACGGACCAGGGTGGTTTTGCCGGCGCCGAGGAAGCCGGTGATGATCGTGCACGGCACCTTGCCGAGCGCCGTGGTCTGCGGAGCGTTCATCGGTCTGATCCTTCTTGGCCGAGAGCATGTTCCGCTCGAAGGGCGGAACATGCTCAAAGAATCTCGTGGGCGCGAATTCGTGTCGTTCGACCGATGCCGGTCGAACGGAAAGCGCGCAGAGGGGGCACGCGCGCGACCACGCCCTTGCGGAACGAGGCGGGTCTTTCCTTCCAGGGAACGATGCCGTTGGCGCTGGCGGCGAAGCTCTCCGCCGCGCCGACGATCTCGTCGAGATGAAGACCGGCGTCGAGATCGCCGATCAGATAGGTCCATTTGCCGTCGGCCGCGAGCGCGATCGTGCAGGGCCGCTTGCAGACGGCGAGGCACTCGACCGGGACGACGGCGATGCCGCTGCCGGTCATGCGCGCGCCCAGCGCTTCGGCCAGGGCGAGGCCCGGCTGGTCGTAACCCTCCGGCAGGTCCTCGCGTTGGCGTCGGCAGGCGGTGCAGACATGGATGGTGCAGCCCGGCTGCTGCCGGGCCTCGGTGGCAAGGGCGAGATCGCCTGCGGGCATGAGACGCCTCCTTGTTCTGGCGCGGCCGTTTCCGACCGCGCGAGGCGTCAGGCCGCTGCGGTCGCGGCGCTGCGGCGTGTGGCCCAGGGCCAGAGCACGCCGACGGCGAAGCCGGTGGCGAGCCAGAGCGCGGCCTGGACGGCGAGCGAGAGCGCGGCGAAATGCGCGGCGATCTCGGCCGGCACCCGGCTTTCCGGTGCGGCGGGATGCGGCGCGCCGATCAGATGCGGCACCAGCAGCGCCAGCACGGCGAGCGCCCGCGCCCAGGAGACCTCTGCCCGCAGGAAGACGAACAGCGCTCCGGCCGTGACCACCGCCGTCAGCAGCCACCAGAGCTGGCGCTGCTGCAGTTCGGCCGCGGCGGCGCCCGGCAGTTCCGGTGCCAGCCCCATCGCCGGGGCGAGCCCGAAGGCGAAGAAGCCGCAGGCCGCCCAGGCCAGGGCCCGGCGCTGGTCGATCCGTTCGTCCGCCGCGATCATCCCGGCGAGCAGGAGCGCGGCGAAGCCGATCGCGGTGCCGATCGTCACCAGGCTGGTGAAGGCGGTGCGCTGCAAGCCGTCCCGTGGCTTCCACTCATGCTCGCCGGCATGGTCGGCCGGGCCGTGCGCGAGCTGGAGGCGGGCCTCGCCGGCAAAGGCGGCCTGCATCGGCGCGGCTTGCGCCCGCAGCGCCGCCTCATAGGTCTCGGCCTTGAGGATCAGGGGGGTGGTGGTGACGTGCTGGAGCGCCGAGATCAGCAGCCCAGCCAGAAGCCCGGCCAGGAGGCTGACCGTGAGAACACGCGTGACCATGTCGGTTCCCCCGTCAGTGGCAGGGGAAGGCGAGGCCGTGACGGGTGTCGTGCGCCGCGTTGTGGACGGTGGACGAGGCGGCGAAGCCGACGGTGTAGATCAGCACGAAGCTGAGGATCAGCGCGGCGGCGACGGCCTTCGCCCGCTCCGAGACGCTGGCCTGGCTGGTGACGGTAGCCGTGTTCATCAGGTTCTCCTTGGCCACCCCACCGGCAGCCTGCTGGACGACATCGAACGACGGCAGGTCTCCTGGCTCGCGGGTCAAAATCCTGCGCCGCCTTCCCGGTCGAACCAGTGGCCGATGGCGCGGAACTCGCCGCTTACAGTTGCGGGGGCAGCCGCGGCCTTTCACCGCGTTCCCTTTTCACCTCGTCGCCGAGGCACCGTCGGCGATGATCATTAGCCATCCGCGAGGCGCTGTGCAATGCAGTGCCGTCATTCTCGGCCGGAGCGAAGCGGAGAGCCGGGAACCTCCTGACAGAGATGCTCGGGTCTGCGCCCGAGCATGACGCGGAGACTGCGCCATGCCCCTTCCCCCGCTCACCCTCGTCCTCGGCGGCGCCCGCTCCGGCAAGAGCCGTCATGCCGAGGCGCTGATCGAGGCGCTGCCGCCGCCCTGGATCTATATCGCGACGGCGCAGGCCTATGACGACGAGATGCGCGCCCGCATCGCCGAGCACCGCGCCCGGCGCTCGCGCGACTGGCAGACGGTCGACGCGCCGGTGGCGCTGCCCGAGGCGATCCGCAATGTCCCGGCGGGGCAGGCCATCCTGGTCGATTGCCTGACGCTCTGGCTGACCAATCTGCTGCTCGCCGAGCGCGATATCGCGATCGCGACCGGCGAGCTCGTCGCCGCCTGCCGTGCCGCGAGCGCGCCGCTGGTGCTGGTCTCCAGCGAGGTCGGCCTCGGCATTGTGCCGGACAACGCCCTCGCCCGCCGCTTCCGCGACGAGGCCGGGCGCCTGCACCAGCGCCTTGCGTCGCAGGCCGGGCGCGTGGTCTTCATGGTCGCGGGGCTGCCCATGCAGGTGAAGTGAAGATGACCGACGAGGCCGAGGACGCCGCCCGTCACAAGGCGAAGATGGCGAAGCGCAAGGCGGTTCAGGACGCCGAGGTCGCCGGCAAGACGCTGGAAAAGGGCCTGCTGATCGTCAATACTGGCCCGGGCAAGGGCAAATCGACCGCCGGCTTCGGCCTGATGCTGCGGGCGCTGGGCCATGGCTGGCGCGTCGGCGTCGTCCAGTTCATCAAGGGCGCCTGGTCGACCGGCGAGCGCAAGGCGCTGGAAGCCTTCGGCGACCAGGTCTCCTGGCATGCCATGGGCGAGGGCTTCACCTGGGAGACGCAGGACAAGGCCCGCGACATCGCCGCCGCGACGAGAGCCTTCGACAAGGCGAAGGAACTGATGGCCGACGACAGCATCCGGCTGCTGGTGCTGGATGAACTCAACATCGCCCTGCGCTACGACTATCTGCCGCTGGCCGAGGTGCTGGCGGTGCTGCAAGCGCGCCGCCCCGATCTCCACATCGTCGTCACCGGCCGCAACGCCAGGCCTGAGCTGGTTGCGGCCGCAGACCTCGTCACCGAAATGACGCTGGTGAAGCATCATTTCGCGGCCGGCGTGAAGGCGCAGGAGGGGATCGAGTTCTAGAGGGCGAGCGCGAAAAGACTCCCGGCCGCCGCCAACCCCCAGAGCAGCAGGCAGGCGCGCCGATACAGCGACAGCGCCCGCCGGATATCGGCCGCCATGGCTTCCGCTCTGCCGTCGCCCATCCAGCCATCCTCGACCCTGACCGCGCCGTAGACGCGCGGGCCGGCGAGGCGGAGCCCGAGCGCGCCGGCCATCGCCGCCTCGGGCCAGCCGGCGTTGAGCGAGCGATGGTGGCGGGCGTCGCGGCGCACGGCGCGCCAAGCCCCGCCGGCATCGGCCTCATGGTCGAACGCCGCGGCGGCGATGAGCAGCAGCGCTGTCAGCCGCGAGGCCGGCAGGTTGGCGAGATCGTCGAGCCGCGCCGCCGCCCAGCCGAAGGCGAGGTGGCGCGGCGATCTATGGCCGATCATCGAATCGGCGGTGTTGATCGCCTTGTAGAGCGCGCCGCCCGGCAGGCCGCCGAGGCCGAGCCAGAAGGCGGGCGCGACGATCCCGTCGGAAAAATTCTCGGCGAGGCTCTCGATCGCGGCCCGCGCCACGCCGGCCTCGTCGAGACTGTCAGGATCGCGCCCGACGATCATCGCGACCGCCCTGCGTCCCCCGGCGAGTCCGCCCTGCTCCAGCCCCTCGGCGACGCGGGCGACATGTTCGTGCAGGCTGCGCTGCGCCAGCAGGGTCGAGGCCAGGAGCGCCAGCGGCAGCAGCGCGAGCGGCCCGGCGAGGCGGCAGAGGGCGACGGGGACGAGCGCGGCGGCGAGCGTCGCAGCGAGCAGGATCAGGAGCGCGAGAACTCCGGTGAGCCGGCGCATCGCGAAGCTCATGCTCTCGCGGTTGAGTCCGCGGTCGAGCCCGCCGATCAGCGCACCGATCCAGGTGACGGGATGGCCGATCCATGCGAACAGGCGCGCCGGATAGCCGATCGCCGCCTCGATCAGGAGGGCGGCGAGGAGGAGCGGCAGGCTGGCGGAGAGCGACATGGCGGCCGGGGAGACGAAGGAAGCGATCTGGCACGGCGGCGACCTCGCCACGGCCAGGGCGCTGTTCCCGCAGGCGCCCGAGCCCTGGATCGATCTCTCGACCGGCATCAATCCGATCCCCTATCCGCTTCCGGAGCTGCCGTTAAGCCTGTGGCAGCGCCTGCCCGGCCGGGCCGAGGAAGCGGCGCTGCTCGCGGCCGCCCGCCAGGCCTATCGCATTCCTCCCCAAAGTGGCCTCGTCGCCGCGCCGGGGACGCAGATCCTGATCGAGCTGCTGCCGCGCCTCGTGCCGCAGGCGCGCGTCGCCGTCCTCGGGCCGACCTATGGCGAGCATGCGCCGGCCTGGCGCAAGGCCGGTGCCGAGGTTCGCGAGATCGCCGATCTCGCTGAAGCCTGCGACGCCAGCGTCGTCGTGCTGGTCAACCCGAACAACCCCGATGGTCGCGTTGTCCCGCTGGAGCGGCTGATCGGCCTCGCCGGCGCTCTCGCGAAGCGGGGAGGCCTGCTGGTCGTCGACGAGGCCTTCGCCGATTTCGCGCCGCAGGCGAGCCTTCTGCCGGCCTTGCCGGAAGGGGCGCTCGTGCTGCGCTCCTTCGGCAAGGCCTATGGGCTCGCCGGCCTCAGGCTCGGCTTCGCGGTCGGCGAGCCGCGCCTGACCGCGGCCTTGCAGGCGATGCTCGGCCCCTGGGCGGTGGCGGGCCCGGCGCTGCATATCGGCGCTCTCGCCCTCGCCGATGCGCAATGGCTGTCGAGCGCGGGCGCGGCGCGCGCAGCCGACAGCGTGCGGCTCGACGCCCTTCTCGCTCCGCATGGCCGGATCCTCGGCGGCACGGCGCTCTATCGCCTGCTCGAGACGCCGCGGGCGTCCGCCCTGTTCGAGCGGCTCGGCCGCGCCGGGATCTATGTCCGCCGCTTCCGGCACGATCCCTCGCGCCTGCGTTTCGGCCTGCCGGGCGGCGAGGCCGCCTGGCTCCGTCTGGCGCAGGCGCTCGCGCCGGCCTGAGCCCCGCTCCGCGGCGCTCGCAGCCGGTGCATGCGGATCGGCGTGAGACGGGCGTCCGCCGCCGGGCTATCGTCAGCCGATTCCCACCCTACCGGAGATAAGACGCATGCAGCCTTGGCCGAAGCAGTCAGCCCTCACCATCGGCTTCGCCCATGCGGCCTATCAGCTGCGCGACGAGTATCTGGCCCGCAATGGCGAGGCGGCGAGCTTCGAGGTCCGCACGGTGGACGATCTCAGGGCCCGCGCGTCCGAGGCCGATGTGCTTGTCGTATCCGGCTTGTGGCGCAACGACATGCTGGAGGGGCTCGGCAGGCTGCGCTTCATCCAGTCGATCAGCGCCGGCACCGACCAGTTCGACAAGCAGAAGCTGGCTGCGTCCGGCATCCGGCTCGCCAGCGCCCAGGGCGGCAATGAGCGCGCCGTCGCCGAGCATGCGATCTCGCTGATCCTGGCCCTGGCGCGCCAGCTCCATCTCGCCCGCGACAACCAGGCCAGGCGGTTCTGGCGGCCGATGATCGGCGAGCGCTCGCGCCGCGAGGACGAGCTCGGGGGCCGCACGCTGGTCATCGTCGGCCTCGGCCGCATCGGCCTGCGGCTCGCGGCGCTCGCCTCCGCTTTCGGCATGCGCGTGATCGGCGTGCGCCGCAGGCCGGGCGCCGAGCCCAATGTCGAGCAGATCGTGCCGCCGGCCGAGCTGCGCGGCGCGCTGGCGCAGGCCGATTTCGTCGCGCTGACCTGCCCGCTGACGCCGGAGACCGAAGGGCTGATCGATGCCGCCGCGCTCGCGGCGATGAAGCCGTCCGCCTTCCTGATCAATGTCGCGCGCGGCCGTGTCGTCGACGAGCCGGCCCTGATCGCCGCGCTCGAGGCCGGCCGTCTCGCCGGTGCCGGCATAGACTGCGTCCATGAGGAGCCGCTTCCGGCGGATTCGCCGCTCTGGGCGCTGCCGCAGGTGCTGTTGACGCCGCATAGCGCGGGCGAGACCCGCGCCTATGAGAGCAATGTCGTCGACATCCTGCTCGACAATCTCGGCCGGCTCGAGCGCGGCGAGAGCGCGCTCCTCAACCAGATCGTCTGAGCCGCTCGCCGCTCACCAGCGCGGGCGCGGCCCGTAGGCCCCGTCGCAACCGACGAGCGGGCCGCCCGGATAATAGTCGTCGATGATGATGTCCGGCAGCGGGCAGCCGCCGCGGCCGCTGCCGCGGACGGCGCGGCGCCGCGGCTGCGCGTAGTCGTCGGGCGCGGTCCAGACCGTGCGGGCCTCCTGGCGCGGCTGCCATGGCCGCTCCAGTGCCGGCTTCGGGGCCTGGCGCGCGGCCTGGCTCCGCTCCGCCGGCTTCTCCCCGGCCTGCTGGCGCACCGGCGGCAGCGGCGCCGTCGCGATGTCAGCGGTCTCCTTGCCGGCGACCTGCGCGGCCGGAACGAGCACGTCCTCGGCGGTGGCGCGCACCAGCTTCTGGACGCCGGTATCGAGGACGAGCGTCCGGAACGGGACGTCGCCGCAGCCGCCGCAGCGAGCCGGGTCGAGCGGGACGAGGTCGACGCGCGCCTTGCCGTCATCGCTGGCCTGGCCCTCGCCCGCGGCGCGGGCCGCGATCACGACCTTGGCGGCGTCCTCGATCTGCATCTCGATCAGCGCCGTGCGCAGGCCGCGGGCGCGGCGGTAGTTGACCACCTCGTCGCCGCCCGAGACCAGGATGGCGAAGGGCGCGCCCTTGGGGGCGTTGCCGCGGAAGACGTCGCGCAATTGGCTGATGGCGCGGCGCGCCTCCGACGTAACCTCCCAGCTGCCGGGCGCGAACGGGATCTGGCGGGTCGTCACGATCTCCCGCGCCGCCTGGGCGACACCGAGCGAGACCGTGCGCGAGGCGAATTCCAGCTTCAGCGATTGCGGCCGCTCGGCGACCTTCGGCGCGTCGGCTCCGCTGCGGCCCTGCGCCGCCTCGCCCGCCGCGGGCGCGGCGGCGCCGTCGCGGTCGGCCTGGGCAAGGGCCGCGCCGGCCGAGACGATCATGGCGAGCGCCGCCATGGCGAGGCGCTGGCGATTGCGGCGCCGGCGGGCGGTCTGGTCGAGCTGGAAGCCCATTGCGGGTCTCCTCATGGAACGAGTGTGCGGGGCACGTTGTCCTGCCCTTGGCCGGCCCTGAGCCGGTTTCGCGACACCGGTGCGGAAGCCGTCGCGAATAGCACCCGCGCGCGAGGGGGGCGCGTGGTTTCGCCGGCTCCCGTCGGAAAAAACACGGCCTGGAGCGAAAAAGCGGCAGACGGCGGCAAGGCTCGGGCAACGCCATTGCTGCGTACCGCCTCATCCGGGTCGGCCGTCGCATTGTCGAGGCTACAGGACTATGCGAAGAGAGGGTAAACAGGGGGTCTGGCCATGAATAATGCAGATGAGCGCAAGGACAATGTCGACCTTCCCCAGATGATGTCCCGCCGTGCGCTGGGTGGACTGGTCTTGTCGCTGCCGCTGCTGAGCGTCGTTCCGGCATCGGCTCAGACCGACCAGGCCGCGACCAATATCCTGCGCTCCTTGGCGCCGCACGACCGGGCTCCCGGAGGCAGCGGCGGCCGCGTCGTGGCACGCCGCGCCGCGCCGGTCCGCCGCCGGGTCCAGACACGCGGCGGCTACGGCCAGGACATCGAGATCGACCTCAGCCGCCGCGTCGAGGTCACCGTCTTCTTCGACAACGATTCCGCGGCCCTGCGCTCCGGGGCGGAGGCCACGCTGCTGCGCCTGGCGCTGGCGCTGCGGCATCCCGTCCTGCTGGATCAGCGCTTCCTGATCGCCGGCCATACCAGCGCCGAGGGCGGCTACGACCACAATGTCGAGCTGTCGCAGGACCGGGCGGCCGCGGTGCGCGACTGGCTGGTCTCCTATGGCGAGATCGCATCCGGACGCCTTGTCGCGCATGGCTTTGGCCCGGACATGCTGCGCAATCCGCGCAGCCCCTATTCGCCCGTCAATCGCCGCGTCGAGGTCATCGCCATCACTGGCTGAGCCTGCCGCCTTCCAGAATCAACCGCCTGTTCCAGGGGTCACCGTCATGGCTTTGTTCAAGCGTCTCATGCTCGGCCTCGCGTTGCTGCTGTCCTTCGCAGCCGCCGCCGCCGCCCAATCGCCGAATTCCCGCATCAACCTGCTGGTGATGTCGGACGACGCCGATCCGGACACGGTTCCGCGCAACAACCGCATCTTCAACCGGGTTCAGCTCCAGCTTTCGGAGTATCTGAACACCCGCGGCTTCCAGGTCTATGACGAGACCAGCCTCGCGCTCGGCATTGCCCCGACCACCCGGGTGCGCCGTCGCGACGCCGAGCTGATCGAGATCGCCCGCGCCGTCTCGACCCCGGTGGACGCCATGGTGGTCTACCAGATCTACGCCTCGGCGCGCCGCGCCGTCGCCGCCGACATCCGCTTTCCCGAGATCCGCATCGCCGGCCGCGTGCTGAACGTGCGCTCCGGCCAGTTCATCGCGGCCTTCGAGGTCGGCGGCTTCCAGCTGCCGGCGCTGCCCAACCCTTGCGGCGCCGAATGCCTGCTCGAGACGGTCGGTACCCATTCGCGCATCCTCGCCACCGATCTCGGCGCGGCGATCGCCCAGAAGCTCGAGGGCTTCGCCCGTCCCTCGGCGGGGGGCAGCGCGGCGGTCGGCAAGGACGGCATCGTCCTCGGCGGCGGTGGCGGCGCTCCGGTCGCGCAGGCCGCCGGCGACGGCTGCGGCAACCTCCCGACCGACTTCGCCATTCAGCTGCGCGAGTTCACCGCCGCGGAAGTCGACCGGATCGAGAGCGAAATCGTCCGCTGGGGCTGCTACCGCGCCCACCGCGTGACGCAGATGACGACGACCTCCGCCGATTTCTTCTACTCGACCTCGGCTGATTCGGCCCGCCTGACCCGCAACTTCCGGCTGATGCTGGAACTGATCGGCCTCAACGGGCAGGTCACCTTCGCCGGCAACCGTCTGGTCGTCAGCAAGGTTGTGACCCGCTGATCGCAGCGGAACCGCGAGGTAACCATAAATCCAGGCGCAACTTTACGAAACGCCGCCCGGTCGACATCGACCGGGCGGCTTGTTACTTTGCGGTCGGCAGCAATATGCGCCGGTGCGGCGCGAGCGGGAAAGCTGGGCTTCCGTTCGTCGCGATGACGCCGGTGTTCGATGCGGATATTTGAGATATGGATTGGGGGATAGACCCGGCACGGGTCGCGGAGATCAGCACGATTGCGTCTTCGCGCCGGTTTTCAGCGCGGGATACGGAGAAGTTCGTCCTCGCGATCACCGGGGGAAGCTCCGAGAACGCCGACCTGCCGCTCTGGGACATGCTGCAGGTGCTGTTCGCGCTCGGCGCCCTGACGGCCAATCCGCGCATGCCGGCCCGCGACGCGGCCATCGGCTGCATGCTCGACGAGAGCGGAATCCTGCTGCGGCCGTTGCGTCAGGGCAGCCCGGTGCGTGCCGAGCTCGCCGGCGCGAGCATCGAAGCCTCGGCGGCCGAGATCGTGCTGTCCTATGGCGGCGGCAAGGGGGAGGCGAAGACCCGCTCCTTCTCCTGGAGCCGGATCAGGCGCGCGCTCGGCCTCGCCGATTTTCTCTTCGCCGCCGAAGCGGACGAGCGCGGCGAAGGCGGGCTCGCTGCGCTGCGCACGGCGCTCGACGCGGTGTTCGCGCTGCCCGCCTTCGACGAGGACGGGTTGAAGCGGGCGGTCCAGGAGCCGGCGCGGTTCATGCGGGCCTGGCGCCGGCGCCACCTGCCCCTGCTCGCCTTCGCCGACCTGATCCGCCAGCGCGAGGCCTTCCTCAATGCCAGCGGCCGGCGCGAGCGGCAGCGCGAGTTCGATCCGGACGATCTCGTCGCGCTCTGGAGCTTCGCCCTGCTGCATGGCGAGACCTGGAGCTTCGCCCGCTTCGCCGAGCGCTTCGGGGCCCTCATCCGCGAGGAACGCGGCAGCGTCGGGCGCCGCGACTTCATGGCGCCGGCTTCGATCGACACGCTCATGGCGCGCCAGCCCTCGGAGAACCCGGAGGAGGCGCTGATCGCCTGGCTCGACCATCAGGCCCTGCTCGGCGAGCTCGAGCCGGAGGAGGTCGGCGAGGACGACGAGCCGGAGGAGGAGGAGGACGAGGACGGCGTCGTGCGCGAGCGCGTCTATGCCGCGCTGATGCGTCTGCCGGCCGAGCCGAAATTCCTCAACAAGGAGGAACGGGAATCGATCGGCCGGGCCCTGGCCCTGCTGCCTTTGGCGCATGAGCAGCCGTTGACGCTGGTCCGCTCGCGCGCGGTGGCGCCCTGGGAGAACCGGCTGGTCGAGGCGAGCCGCCGCATCGCCGGCTCCAATCGCGGCCAGGTCGACCAGAGCCCGGAGCCCTTCGACTATGCCGCCATCGCCGGCGGCCTCGCGGCGCTGGGCCGGCGGCTCGACGAGCTGCTGCTGATCGGCAATGCGCTGGAGGCGATCGAAGGGCCGCGGAGCGAGGCGGCGCTCGCGGAAGGGCAGAAGCTGTTGCGGCGCTGGCGGCATGACCGCGCCAGTTTCCGGATCGAGGATGCGAAACTGGCGCTGATCTTCGCAAGGCATGGGGGAGCACTGAGGACGGTCGCAGCAGCCCTGCACCGGATCAACAGGCAACAGAAGCGCTTTGGCGAAACGACGGACCTGGTCGCCCAGGCCGCCAGCGACGAGGCGCGGTTCACCGACGTCTTCTCGCAGCGCTATCAAGGGCGATTGAAACGGCCATGACAGACTTCCTCAACCAGGATCCGCTCGAGGACGATCCTCGCATCGGCCGCGCCACGGCCCGCCTGGTTCTGGGCGCTCTCGCGAGCGCCGAGCCGGAGGAGACCGCCGCCGCGAGCATCAGCCGCGCCGAGCTGTGGGCCCATGTGCGCCGGGTCAGGGGCGAGCCGGTGAACTTCGCCGCCGAGCGTGCCATCCGCACCGATCCGGAGATTGCGCGGCTCTATCGCCGCTTGCTCTCCTTCCAGGCCGTGGCGCGTAGCGAACTCGCCGCCGCGGCCTATGACAGCAGCGCGACGCACCGCCGCATCGGCTCGTTCGAGCTCGACGTGATCGAGGAGGACGACGCTCCGCCGGCCTTGGTCATCCAGTGCCTGTCGGAGACCGATCCGGCGCCGACCATGATCGAGGTCGTCTCGATCGAGGGCGTGGTGCGCCTGCCGCTGCCGGCCCCGGTCGACAGGCACATCGTCATCGACCTGCCGCGCCAGGATGCCGAGCGCGACCTGCTGCGATTGATGCTCGCCAACCCGCTCGCGGGTGTTTATCTGCTGTAGCGCGTGGCGCCGCCTCGAGGCGGTGCGTCACCCGGCGTAGCAACACGGCAGGCCTGCGAGAGAGGGCGATGGCAGGGGATCAGAACGTCAGGCGCTCCGGCGTCTTCGTCATCGTGCCGACGACCGACCAGCCGATCATCCTGAAGAAGCTCGCCTGGTCGGCGCGCGTGCCGGTCTCTCGCGTCGTCCTCGCGACCGAGAGCTCCGAGGTCTGCGAGCCCTGGAGCACGCAGTACAGCAATCTGCTGCGCCCCGGCGAGCCCCTGCGGCAGATCCTCGGCCTGCCCGATGGCGGCAGCTACCGCCTCGCGGCCTCCGGTGCCATCGACCAGGGCAAGAGCTGGATGGTGCCGACCGTCGCCGCCCATTGCGCGCTCGCCCATGGCGAGGCGGTGACGCACAAGGCCGCCGAGGCCAGGCTCGTGATCTGGGGAACGGGCGCGATCGACCTCTCCGTCGCCGACACGGCGAGCGAGGCGCGCGTCACCCAGCAGGAATACCATCTCACCACCAAGCTCGACCGCTGCCGCCACCTCTTCGCCGATGCCGAGCATGGCGCCACGCCGGTGCTGGCGCTGGTGCCGCATGGCGAGGAAGCCGAGCGCGCGGCGGCGATCCTCGGCAAGCTCCTCGGCGGGCAGCCGCATCATGTCGCGATCGTCGCGACGCTCGCCGACATCGCGGCGCCGATCGACCTGTTCCTGCGCACCGGCTCCTTCGACGCGCAGGCCGCAGCGGCCGCGCCGGCCGCCCCGGCCGGTTCGATTTCGCCCTCGATGGCACTGAAACCGTTCGAGCCCGCGCCGGAGCCGCCGCGCCAGCCGCCGCAAGCGGCAGCGCCGCAGCCGGGCGAGACCGTGGTGCAGCCGCGCCCGCATGGCGACGAGCCCGCCATCGCCGACGTGCTGAAGGGGCCGCAGGCGCCGCGTTCGCGACGTTCGGTGCTCGGCGACAAGCCCGCGGCGTCCTCCTCCTCTCTGAGCCTGCCGCTGATCGCGGCCTCGGCCCTGGTCCTCTTCGCCGGCGCCGCCGGGGCGGGGTGGTATTTCCTGCGCGGCGCGTCGCCGGAAGGTCCGCATCAGGCGCCGCCGCTGCTGGCGCAGCCAGCCGGCACGCCGCAGAACGCGGCGTCTTCGCAAGGGACCGCCGCTGCTCAGGGCGGGCCTGCGCTCGCCGCCGGCTCGGCGCTCGCCAGGCTCGTGCTGCTGTCGGCGCCGGCCGGGAGCAATTGCGAGGCCCAGCTCTACGAGCTGCGCCCGCGCTACAGCGAGGCCTCGGTCGAGGTCGGCGAGGCGGCGAGCATCGCGATCGACACGCAGGAGCTTTGCGGGTTGGCGCTCGATCCGGTCGCGCCGGCCAAGGTGAGGTTCCAGTCGGGCACCGGCCCGGCCGTGGTCGCCTCGAAATCGACGGCGAACCGCCTCGTCTTCAATCCCAATGCGATCCGCGGCGGCATCGCCAGCTTCCCGGCGATCCAGGTCGAAGAGCCCAAGGCGCTCTCCATCCAGATCCAGCGGCGCTGAGCCATTCCTTCTTCCCGGGCGGCGTCGGCGCCGGCCCGGTCCCCGCGAGCTCGTGCGATGCGGCGTCGCGCCTTCCGTCGCGCTCGCCCGGCGACGGCGAAGGCATGCCGGCGCGCTCATGTTCATGCGGCCGGGTTCAGCCTTCGGCCGCTCCGCAAAGGAGGCCCGCTACAGCCCCCCGCGCGTCAGGCCGCGCCACAGTCCCCAGGGCGGCGGGTCGCTGGTCGGCGAGAGCTGGCGGATCGCCGCCAGCCGGCCGGCGATCAGGGCGATCGCGACGGAAGGCAGCGCCATCAGCATGTGATGCGAGGTCGCGGCGGCGATGAAGGTCATCGGCTGGCCCATCACCGGCAACAGGCCAAGCGCGTTGCCCCAGGAGATGCTCCAGTGCAGTGCGAACACCGTGGCGATGCCGACGAGCACGATCGCCATGCCCTTGTTGGCGCCCTCCTGCGCCGAGCCCATGGCCCGCTCGCGCATCAGGCTCACCGCCAGGCTGAGCAGGCCGAAGACGGTGATGACCTGCGCCGCCAGCAGGGCGAGCCCCGCCGGCAGGCCGAAACGCACCATCAGGAAGGTGGCGATGAAGTCGTTCTGCACCACCGGCAGGCGGACGAGGTCGCTGACGGTGAAACGGCTGACGGTCTCGTCCTGCTCCTCGCCCTTGCGCTCGGCGATCGGCGTCGCGCGGGCACCCGGCAGCATGGCGCAGAGCGAGACCGGCGAGGGCGGGAGTTCGTCGAGCGCGCGGCGGAGCTCGGTCGGCGTCCTGTCGAGGCCGAGATCGAGCCGCGCCAGCGCGCACGGCATCTCCGCGAGCGCGACCTTGGACTGCAGCAGCTGGAAGCCGAGATCACGGTGGATCACATCCGGGCCGCGGTCCTGCGCCGTCGTTTCGGTGCGCTTGGTGGCGTGGTCGAGATCGTACCAGGTCAGCAGGCGCTCGGCCGGGACGCGGAACAGGCCGCCGCGCGCCTTCTCGAGCACGTCGATCGCGGCGAGCCGCTCCTTGGGCAGGCTCCACTGGCCGGAGATCGCGTAGGTGACGAGTCCGGGAAAGGCGTAGATCAGCGCCGCATTGATGCCGAGCAGGATCATCAGCACCAGCGCCAGCACGCCGCCGCGCGGCCAGCCGAGCCGGCGCATCTTGCGCTGCGGCGCGTCGGCGCGGCGCAGGAAGACGCGCATGATCTCGACGAGGCGCTTCAGCGTGCTCGGCAGGAGGAAGGCGAAGGCGAGCACGACCGTGGTGATGATGATGATCAGCGCCGGCGAATAGTCGCTCTTCAGGAACGGCACTGCGGTCAGGAACAGGATGAAGACCAGCACGGTCGCGAGGCTGACCGTCAGCCAGGAGATGTAGTGGCGCTGATTGTAGAAGAAGTCGATCCGCGAGAAGCCGAGGAAGATGTGCGCCAGCACGAGGACGAGCGCGATCTTGCCGAGCTCGACCGGCTGGAAGCCGGCGACGCCGGTCTCGGTGCCGAGCACGCCCCAGGCGACGAAGGCGGCGAGGATCAGGATCGCCGGCACCGCGCGCAGCAATTGGTCCTTGAAGCCGACGCCCATGAAGAAGGAGCGCGGCAGCGCCGCGATTGCCCGCTGCGGCTGGAAGGCGATCACCACTGCGACCACCGGGATCAGGTCGAAGAACAGGAGCTTGTTCTTCTCGGCATGGATGGTGAAGTCGGTCTTCTCCGCGTCGATGCCGAGCGCGAGCAGGGTCAGGCTGCCGAGGCAGCAGAGCATCACGAGGCCGAGCCAGGTCAGGCGCAGCGGGGTGGTGAAGCGCGGCCCGACCATGATCGCGACGCAGGCGATTGCATAGGCGAGGATGGTGGCGTGCAGCGCCGATTCGTAGGAGGTCGAGGCGCCGCCGAGCCGCGACAGTTCCGGGGCCAGCACCAGCATCGTCGTCGCGCCGATGAAGGCGGTCGCGCCCAGCGCGCCGACGAGCCGGACCAGGATGGCGCTCCGGCGGAACAGGGTGGCGTGGTGCGTGGCCGAGAGCACGCCGAACGCGGCGACACCGAGCGTCAGCAGCAGCCGCACCACGCGCTCGACGCCGTTGAGCGACGACAGCGGGTTGCCGAGCTCGGCCGCCGACATCGGCTGGCGCGGCGGCGTCACCACCGGCCGGACGCTGTCGGTCGTCGCCGCCGCCCGCAGGATCTCCGCATCGTCGGGCCCGAACCGGTGGGTCTTGCTCAGGGGCGTCAGCCGCAGCGGCAGGCGGCCATTCGATTCCTGGCCGATGTCGACGGCATAGCGGGTGCGGCCGATGATCATGTGGCTGAGCCGCGCCGGCCCGTCCGGGTCGAGCTCCCAGGCGATGTCGCTGAAATCGGTGATTCGCTGGTTGCCGCGCGCGAACACCACCGGCGGGCGGGGCGCGTCGACGGCGTCGCCCGGCGCCAGGAAATAGCCGCCGCCGCGCGCGACGATGGTCAGCGCCTTGAAGGGCAGGGCGCTCGCCGCGACATGCGCCTCCTCGCGAACGGAGCAGGTCAGCCGCCCGCCGAGCGAGACGATGCGGTCCTCGCCGCGCTCGTCGGTCGCGATCAGGCCGGTGACGATCTCGCGGATGCGGTCGGCGCCGCTGCGCGGCTGGCAGATGGGCAGGGCGTTGCCGTCGAGCCTGAGCGTCGAGAGCGGGCCGGTGCTCTCGACGGCGAGCTTGCGGGCGCCGGGACGTCCCGCCTCGGTCAGCGTCAGCGCGAGCCGCCCCGGCCGCGCCTCGTCGACCACGATCGCCAGCGCGCCGGCGGCGATGCGGTCGCCGGCCTGGAAGCGCCAGCGCGCCGAGAAGCTGCCGGCGCCGTTGAGGTAGTCGAGCCAGAGCCGGCGCGTACTGGCGACGTTGCGGATGGTGACGCGCCCGTCCGGCTGGCGGGCGAAGGCGACATGGCGCGCCTCGGCGGCGTCGAAGCGCTGCGGCTGCAGCAGCTCGCGCCGCCCGATGGTCACCGTCTCGCCGCGGGCCAGGGCGAGGTCGAGCCGCTCGAGGCTGACCACCGGCCGGGCGGTTTCGATCAGATGCGTGGCGTTGTGCCACCAGAAGCCGAGCACGGCGAGGCAGAGCGCGAGCAGCACGAGACCGGTGACGGCCCCGCCCGCCCCGCCGATGCGGATGCGCGGCAGGCGGAAGGGCCGCAAGGTCAGCCAGCGGCCCATCAACTGGCGCAGCGCGGTGGTCTCGCTCACTTCTTGTCTCCGAGCGCGGCGACCTTGCCGAGCAGGCCGGCCATCAGGCGGCCGCAGGCGCGTCCGCCGGTTTCCCGCGTATGCGAGACCAGGCAGGTGAAGGCGACCCGCTTGCGCCCCGCGACATTGTCCATCCAGCCGGCGAACCAGGCCGAGTTCATGCCCTCGACGGTATCGGCCGTGCCGGTCTTGCCGACGATGCGCCGGCGGATGTCCGGGGGCAGCGAGGCCATCACGCCGGCGGCGGTGCCGCCGGGCGAGTTGACGACGCCGTAGAGGCCGCGCTGGGCGTCGTCGAGGAAGGGCTCGGCCTGGCGCGGATCCATGCCGGGGATGATCGGCTGGCCCTCGTTCGGCTGCGGCGTCTCGGCGACGTCCGAGACCGGCTTCAGGATGCGCGGGCGGATGACCTTGCGCGCGCCGAGCGAGCCGTAGATCGAGGCCATCGCGATCGGCGTCGCGCGTACGCCCTGGCCGTAGGAGTTGGTGGCGAGGTCGATGCGGCGGGCATTGCGCCTGTCCTCGACCGCGAGGTCGAGCGCCTCGCCCGTCAGCCGCTGCGCGCCCGGCACGATGCCGCGGGTCAGGTCGACGCCGGGCTGGGCGAGGCTGCCCGGCTGGGTGATCGGATAGAGGTGCTCGGTCATCTCGGCGAGGATCGTGCCGGTGCGGCCGGGCTGCGTCGTCGGCCGGCCGCCGACCTTGCGCCCATCCATGGTCAGCGCCATGCCCGCGAACCACAGGTTCGAGGACTTGATCAGCGCTTCACAGAAGCCGATCTGCGCGCCGCGGCCGGCATCGGGGCAGCCGCTCTGCGCCGCCGGCAGGATACCGTAATTGAAGCCCGCCCCGCCGTAATTGGTGATCGGCACGCCATCGACATTGAGCCCGCCGCCTCCGCCGATGCCGAAGATCTGGGCCTGCTGCGCCGGCGGCGTGCGGCCCAGGATCATGTCGGCGAAGCGCGGCTGCTCACGCACCGCCAGGATGCTGGCGAGGCCGGTGACCAGCTTGAAGGTCGAGCCCGGCATGGTGTGGACGTCGCCGGCGCGCCAGCCATGGCCGGCGAGCGGCGAATCGCTGTCGCGCCCGGTCGACAACGCCTGGATGTCCCAGCTGTGCATGCCCGGCACGAAATCGGGCCAGCTCGCCATGGCGAGAAGCGAGCCCGGCTGGTCGCCCGCATCCATCAGCAGCACGACGGCGCGGCCGTCGCCCTGGTCCGGCGGCTCCTGCTCGGGCGCGAGGTTGACCGGCAGCGGACCGGGCCGGCGCGGGCGCTTCCCGCGGCCGAGCCGCTCGCCCATATGCTCGTAGACCGCCTCCTGCACCATCTTCTGCAGGCGCGGCTCGATGGTGAGCGTCAGGTTCTCGCGGGTGCGGGCCCGGCCGAGCGCCGCCGAGAGCGAGCCGACATCGCCGGCGCCGTAGCCGATCAGCGCGGTCAGGCCGAGCTCGTCGACGATCGGCAGCGGCACCCCGTTATTGTCGAGCGCCGGCGTGCCGTCGGCGAAGAACAGCGCGCGGGCGGCGCCGGTGCGCCGCTGCGTGACCGCGCCGCGCCAGCCGAGCTCGCAGACGAGCTTGGTCCTGGCCCGCTCGCAATCGGCCTCGATATGCGAGGAGCGCCAGAGCTTGACCTTGCCGTCCTCGCTCTGGATGCCGGGGCCGCCGAGGATCTCGCGGGCGCGCGGCGGCACGGCCCGGACCGGTTGGCCCTCGAAGCCGATCTCGACCTCGCGCCGGCGCGCGCCGCTGATCGAGAAGCGCCAGCCATGCGGCAGGCCCTGCTGCGCTTCCTCGGCGCAGGAGGCGAACTCGTCGCTGTCGGAGCAGATGCGCTCGGCCGCGATGGCGAGCCCGGCGATTCGCACGGTCTGCGCGTCACGCTTAGGGTCGAGGTTGACCCGCTCGTTGCCGACGACGATGCGGGCCGGTTCGAGGATCATGTCGACGGTGACGCGGCGATTGCCCGCAGGCAGGCGCGTCGAGAGCACGAGCCTGTCGTCGGGCGCGCGCAGGGGGCCGAACAGGGCCCAGTCGGAGAGCTGGTTGGCCCGCCGCTTGGCGAAATCGGCGAAGTCGCGCGGCGGCGGCACCGCGTTCGGCATCAGGTTGAGCGGCGCGGCGAGATCGGTGGTCTGCGCGACGCGCGCCGTCCAGCTCGAAGGGCGGCAGCCGGCCGGAACCACCGGCAGCGTCAGCGGCGTGCCGTCGGCGCAGCGCCGATCCGGGGCGCGGTCGTCGCGCGCGGCGGCGATCAGGAAGGAATTGTTCCAGGCCAGCATCTCGGAGCGGATCTGCGCGCCGGCCGGCAGGTTGCAGAGCCGGTCGAGCAGCGTCCGCGGGAACTCCTTCGTGCCTTGCGGCGTCGGCACGGTGAGCGACGCATCGTAGAGCGCCTCGCAGGGCTGCGAGCGGATGACCGGGCCGGCCGGGTCGAGCCAGATCAGCCCGGTCGAGACCGCCTGGGTGAAGAGATCTTCGTTCGAGCGGCTGGTCTCGGTGAAGTCGGGCTGCTTGATCCAGGCGCGGCTGGCGGCGAGCTCGCCGATCAGCCCGCCCGAGAGCCAGAGGAAGCCGACGATGGTGGCGGTACCGACCGCGACGGCGGTCAGGCTGCGCTTGAGGCCGCGGAAGAGCGGATGGCTCACGGCGTCGCCTCCCGAAGCTCCACCACCAGCGGGCCGAGCACGAAGGGCCCGTTCGGCGGGATGATGCACGTCCCGGCCGCCTGCGGCTTGCGCCCGCCGAGGAGCCAGATGTCGCCGGCCGACTGCACGGCGACGCCGCCTGAGGCGGCGGCGATGAAGCCCGCCGGATTGTGATCGTAGAGATCGTCGAGCCGCTCGACCACGCCGGAACCGAACTGGACGCGCACCGCCTCGCCGAGCCAGTCGAACGTGCCGTAGCCGCGCGAGGACTGGTCCGGGCCGAAGGCGATCGGCGTCTGCTCGCGCGGCAGGCCGATATAGCCGAACTCGCCATCCTCCAGCATCAGCAGCGAGCGGCGCCGGCCGTCGAAGCTCAGGCTCTCGGCGCGGAACTCGCCGCCGGCGCGGCTGTAGCGCAATTCGCGCCGGTCGTAGCGGCGGGCATCGCGGCCCTGCACGACGATGCTGTCGCGCTGCGCCAGCATGGCGGAGGACATCAGCCGCCCGCCATGGCTGCGCTCGACCCAATAGCGCGCCATCCGCCTTCCGCCGAAATTCTCGGGAATGGCGAGGCCGACCACGGCGAGATGCGGACCCTTCGGCGGCTGCGCCTGCAGCCGGCAGGGCCGCCGGTCGAGCGTGACGTCGACCAGGCCGAGCGAGACCCGGCCGAGCTGCGGGCGCACGCCCAATATCTCGAAGCGGGCATCGATGTTGAGCCCGGCCGGCAGCGCCAGCGTCTCGACCTGGATCGCCTGGGCCCGGGCCTCGGGCGTCTGCGGCAGGGGGGTGAGCAGCGGCAGCCCGCCGGCGTCGCGGGCGGAGGCATCGACCGGATAGCGCCCGAGGAAGAAGATCGTGCCGCCCGGCAGGTCGGGATGCACCGCCGGCGTCAGCATCTCGCTGCGCGAGAAGGCGTAGCGAGCCTGGCCGGAATACAGCCCCCCCGGCGTGTTGACGCCGATGATGGGCTGGCCGATCGCCGTCTCCGCATCCTGCCTGACGACGACCTCGCCATGCGGCAGCCGGTTGTCCGCCGGCGGGGCGTGGACGCCATGGCCGAGATAGACGGCGACGGGCGCTGTCGCGTGCAGGCTCTGCTCGACATGGACGGTGACGCCGATATCGGGATCGATCACGTCGCGGAAGCGCTGCTCGATCCGGTCGGCGAGGAAGCGGCCGAGCTCCTGCGCGCCGGGCAGCGCCTCGGCGGTCAGAACCACGAGCGAGGTGAACGGCACGTCGATCGGCTGCGGCCCGCTGCCGCCGTCGATCAGCGCGATGCCGCGATGGCGGTCGATCAGGTCCTCCAGCGAGGCCTTGCCGTCCTTGGTCGGCTGCCCGCCCGCGGTGAGGCTGAACACCGGCTTGCGCCAGAGGCTCTCGATGCCGGGCATGGCCTCGCCCGGCTCGCCCGCGACGGCGCGCAGGCAGGTCAGCCGCCGCGGATCGTGCATCACCAAGTCCATCAGATCGGGCAGGGCCATGGGTCAGCTCGCTCGGGCAGTGAAAGCGGGACGGGAATACGGTCGCGACGAGGCGGGCCGAGCCCGCCCTTGGGAACGCCAGAGCCGTTTTCGCGTGCGGGCCATGACGATCCTGCAATCCCTTAGTAGATGCGCGAGACGCGGTCGTGCTCGATCCGCCAGCAGGCTTCCCAGCCCTCGTTGGCGGCGACGATGGTGACCTTGCGGCTCGTCGGCGACAGCACTTCGCTGAGGATCTCGCAGACGCCGAAGCCGTCGAGCCCTTCGCGGTGCGCCTCCACGATCGAATCGCCCTCGAGCAGCACCATCGGATCCTGGCCGCCGAGCAGCGGCCGCAGCCGCGCCAGCGTCTTGCCCTGCGGATCGAGGCCCGGGATCGTGCGCACGAACTGGAAGCGCCGGCCGAGATTGGCGCGTCCGCCCAGGCTCGGCGCCGCCTCGTCATGCTCGGCATGGAGGCGCGCGCCCGAGCCGATGTCGTAGCCGAGATAGTGGATGCGCTCGGCGGCGAATTCGGTACGCAGGCCGGTTGCGCCGAGATCGCGCATCTGCACCGCCATCGCGGCGATGCCGAGCGGGTTCCTGTGCTGCACGGCACTGCCGGCCATGTCGCCCTCGATGCCGAGGATGGCGGCGCCCGCGATCACCGCCTTCTTCATCGCCGCCGGCGAGAATGGCTGCTCGAACGGGAAGGCGGCGCGGCTGGCGTCGGCTTCCGCCGCGATCGCCTCGAAGACCGGCGGCCAGAGCGCGGCGCGCCCCGTCGGCACCATGATCACGGCCGGCCGCCGCGTCGGGTTCGGACCGGCGGCGCGGGCGAGGCGCGGCAGCATGCCGCCGAGCACGGCGCCGATCTCGGCGAGACGCTGCGAGGCCTCGCCGGCGCCTGTCTCCAGCGCGGCGCGGGACAGTCTCAGGACGAGGCGGCGCGTTCCGGACGAATCGGGCCCGTCGATCGCGAGCGCGAGGCCCGGGCGCGGCGTCGTCTCCGCCAGCTTCGGCTCGCCCTGGGCGACATAGAGGCCGGCCGGCTCGCCGTCGGATCTCACCTCGGCGAGGGTCAGCTCGAAGGCTTCGTCGGCCGCATCCGCGTTCCAGCCATAGCGTGTCCGGGAGGTCCGGGCCCTTTCGCCCAGGCGGGTGGCGAGGCGCGCCTTGGCCTGCTGCACGGCCCTGCGCAGCCAGCTGCGCCCGGCGATCGCGCTCGAATCCTCGCGCTGGATGGCACGGCCGAGCGAGGCTTCGGCGAAGGCGGGCTGCCAATGCGCCTCCTGCCCTGCCATCGCCCGGTCGATCAGGAGGGCGGTGATCTCGGTGAGGGCCTCGTCGATCAGGTCACCCCCGACGGGCAGGCCGAAGGTGGCGAGCGTCGTGTTGCTCAGCCGGTCGCCGTCGCGGCGCAGCAGGGCGAGCGCGACGTCGCTGGTGCCTCCGCCGATGTCGAGGGTGACGAGCAGCGCCTCGCTTTGGTCCGGCACGGCGGCCCGCACTTCCGGCAGGCTGGCGACATAGCGCGCCGCCGCGACCGCCTCGGGCACGGTGACGGCGGCGTCGGGAAAGCTGGTCGCGCCGGGGAAGAGCCGTTCCAGGCGTTGCGCGAACAATTCGAGTGCCGCGCGATAGCGCGAGGCGATCTCGTCGCCGATGCCGCTCGGACAGGAGACCAGGATGCGCGGCACCACCGGTGGCGGCGCGTGGTCCTCGATCCGCAGGCGATCCTCGCCGAGGCGCAGCACGTAGAGGTCGACGAGCTCGTCGAGCACGTCGGCGACCAGCGGCGCGATCTCGACCGTATTGGTGGCGACGACCCGGTCGGCGGCGGCGTCGTAGCGGTGCACCGGATCGTTCAGGGTCAGCGAGACCGCGCCTGACATCAATGCATGCTTGAGCGAATCGATCCGCCGGCCGCCTTCCGGCAGGCCGGGCTGCGGCGGCGGCGCCGGTGCGGAGACGTCGTAGCGCCGCGCGAATGTCTTGAGCCTGCGCGCCACGGTCGCCCGGTCGGAGCCGATCAGCGACAGATCGGGCAGGCTGTGCGGCGCATGGTCCGCGCGCAGATTGTTGCCGGAATCGAGTCCGACATGGCTCGGGATCAGCGGTGCGGCGCCGGCATCCTGCAGGGCCGCCTCGCCATGGCGCGGATCGACATGGGCGGCGAGCCAGGTGCCGAGCGCCAGCGGCTTGATCTCCGTCGCCCGCCCGGCGGCGCGCGGCGCGCCCGACCAGATCGAGGTCGCGGAGGCGCCGAGGTCGATGCAGATCGGCAGGCGGTGGACGCGGCGGCTGTAGCGCAGCGGCAGGCTGGCTTGCGCGAAGGCCCGCCCGCCCTCGTCGCCGGCCCTGATCGCCAGCGACACGGTGATCGGCCCGCGCAGCACGTTGGCGCCGCCGGTGCGCACGGCACGCGACAGGGTCGCCGTCAGGTTCTGCATCGGCACGACGGCGCGGCCGCGCCGGCCGAAATCGCCCTCGCGCACGATCTCGAGCGGGAACGGCGTCGGCGGCTCGGCGATCTCGCTCTCGCCCATCCGGCTGCTGACCTCGACCGTCAGCGGAGCGGTTCGCGTCAGCGGCCAGCGGCGCAGGTCGATCACCAGCCCGTCGCAGCGCACGATCGAGGTCTCGTCGTCCGGGTCGACCTCGGCGTTGAGTCCGCTCGCGATCTCGAACTGCGCGGCTCCGCCGAGCGGGCAGGCGAAATGCTGCCCGGCGATGGACAGCGTGACCTCGCCGCGATTCTGGCTGCGGATCGGCACCGAGCGGGCTTCGAGCGCGCTTGACCAGGGCTTGGCCGGTCCGTCCGGATCGTGTCCGGCGCCGTCCTGCCCGATCCACCCGCCGAGCCTGGCGGTGAGCCTCGCCTGCAGCGCCGCCCTCGGATTGGCCTGGATCGTCTCGTCGACGAAATCGAGCACGGCGTCGCGGCCGAGCGTCACGTCGAGCCGCACCTCCTGGCCGGCCAGCGCCGGTGCGTCGGCGAGCCAGATCAGATGCCGGCTGGTCGCGCTGCCGGCGTCCGGGAAGCGCCTCAGCGAGACCGAATGGTCCATCGGCGCGGCGACGCTGAGCGACAGATGCTGCGCGCCGATGCCGAAGCAGCTGGCCTCGACCATCAGCCCGCGGCGGCCCTCGAGCACGATGTCGCGCGGGATGTCGATCGCGATCTGGCCGATCGCGAGCAGCTTGCCGGCCTGCAGCGAATCGAGATCGATCTCGACCGGGTCGATCCGCCATTCCGGCTGCGAGGCCCCGGCGAGTGCCGCGACCTTGAGGATGCGCCGCGGCGAGGCGCGGGTGCCGCTCGCGGTCTCGACGATGGTGGAGAAGGCGATCTCGAGGCTGGCGTCGCCGTCGACATCGGCCTGCGCCCGGTGGTTCGCCACCGCGCGCATCACCGCCTCGCGCCGCAGGCCCAGCACCAGCCGTTCGCCGGCCCGGATCGCGGCCTTGTCGAGCAGGGCGTCGCCCTGCAGCCAGCCGATATCGGCGCCGCTCGCCAGGCTGGGGGCATGCGAGACCAGCGAGACCGTCACCGCCTTGACCATGTCCTCGGGCGCCTCGAAGGCGAGGAGGTCGATCAGCTCGCCGCTGCGGTCGAGCGCGACCGTCGCGGCGAAGCTCCCGAGCCGGGTCTCGAGATTGTAGCAGGGCAGGTTGGTCATGCGTCCTGCCTCGAAGCGATGGCCGTGGCGGCGCCGGCCAGGGCGGCGCCCCAGTGATGATCGAGCCCGGTCAGCGCGGCGGCGGCGGCGAGGTAGCGCGGCAGCGTGTCGCCGGCGCCGGCCCTGAGCCGGCGGTAGGCGGCGCCGAAGCCGGTATCGTGCGGATCGGCGAGCGCCTTCCCGGCAAAGGGCACCGTGGCGAAGGCGGCATCCGCTTCCCGCAGCGCGAGCTGCGCCAGCAGGAGCCGGCCATAGCCGTCGAGCGTGGCGCGCAGCGCCTTGCCGCGCTCCGTCGCCTCGGCGGCGGGTCCGAGCAGCGCATCGATCTCGGCGGCGAGACCGGCGAGCGCCGGGGCGAGGCTCTCGATGCGCGACAGCGAGGCGGCGAACCGGCCGCTCGTCGCACTGAGCCGCTCGGCTCCCTTGACGGGATCGCCGCCGCGATGGGCCCGCGCAGCGAGACCCGGCAGCCCGGCCGCCGCCTCCCAGCTGCGGATGAGCTCGGCCGCGGCCAGGGCCTGCTCGGCCTCCCGCCGCAAGGCCGCGAAATGACCGTGCAGCAGGACGATCTCACCCGGGGTGAGCTCGCCGAGCCGGCGCGTCAATTCCTCCGTGACGATCGCCGGCTGGCCTGCCTCCCGCGCCGCGTCCGCGAGCTCGCTGCGCATGCGGGCGATCAGGTCCAGGCCGGGCGCCGGCTGGCGCTGCGGCTGTCGCCGCAGCGCCAGCAGCATCGTATCGAGCGGCGAGAGCCGGCGCTGGCCGCGGAGCGTCGCGGCCTCGGCCATCGCCTGCTCGGCTTCCGCGGCGAGGCCGGCTTCGATCCAGCTCTGATGGGCGCTGGCGGCGACGTCGTTGAGCAGGCGCATCGCCCGCCGGTCGTGGCCTGCCAGCGCCATCGCCTCGCGGGCCAGTGCCTGCGGCAGGCCCGGATCCTCGTACCAGGCGAGCAATCGCTCCAGCCCGTCCTCACCCTGCGCCGGTTCCGGCAGAGGCAGGACGAGACGGACGGCGCAGGCCCGCCGCGCCAGTTGCGGTTGCGCGACCGCGCGCAGCAGCATGGCGATCTGCTCGTCGAGTCCGCGCTCGCCGAGCTCGTCGATCCGGGCGGGATCGAGGCCTGCCGTCTCCGCCAGCGCCTCGAGCAGGCTCATCGGCGACGGAGCCGTCCTGGCGTGCGCGTCGAGCCGGGCGAGAGGCCCCGCCGGCGCAGCGGGGGTGCGCCGGGCGATGTCGTCCAGGACCGTCGCGAGGCGCGCCGGCCGCAGCGCGCTCGTCGCCTGCCAGAGCCCCCTGGCCAGACGCTCGGCGGCGAGGGCGAGATCGTCGTGCAGCGGCGCGGCGGCGCCCGGGGCCGCGACGACGAGGGCGTTCCCGCCATGGCCGAGCGTCAATCCGGTCGCGGCCGAGGCCGCATAGCGCTCGCGATGCGAGACCACGGCGAAGGCCCCGTCCTGCCAGCGCAGCGCCATCGGCGCCCCGCTCGCGCCCGCTCCCTCGCCGGCCCAGAGCAACTGCCGACGCGGTTCGGCGAAGACGATGATCTCGTCCTCCTCGACCCAGTCGGGCAATGCGAGGATGCCGCCATCGGCCTCGGCATGCGGCTGGAGCAGCCGGAAGCCGCGGCGCAGTGCGGCCACGCGCCCGAGCCCCGTCGCATCGACGTCGCGCTCGTCGGCGGGAGCCGTCGCAAGCCTGTCGAGCTCGGCCTCGATCGCCAGCCGCAGCTCCTGATCGATCCGCGCCAGCGCCTGTCGGGCCTCTCGCATTGCCGCCGGCAGATGTGCGACCAGCAGACCTGACATCGCCGCCGCGCCGCCACCGCCGCCGAAGGACAGCGTCAGCCCGCCCGTGTCGCAGCGCCGCGCGCTCAGCGTGGTCGTGGTCGCCCGCTCGTCATCCGGATGGAGGAACGGGCCGGCGAGGAGCCGGAAGCCTTCCGCATCGGAGCCGCTCGCGCGGTTGAGGCCGGACGCGACGAGCGCCGCCGCTTCCGGTCCGGGCGCCGCGGCGGCCGGATCGCTCTGCAGGTGGAACGCACCGGCCGCGTCGAGATGCACCCGCACCAGCGTCAGGCCTGTGGCGCCGCGATCGGCCTCTGCGAGCGACAGCCTCTCGTCCAGCTGCACGGGAGTCGTGGCCAGGCGGCCGTCGGCGGCGAGCGTCACGATCCGAAGCGAGCGGCTCCCCGCCGGCAGCCTGCCATGGAGGGCGGCGCTTCCGGCATCGGCGGCTGCGATCAGGCAGGCGCGACCTGCGGCGTCTTCGGCGGCCAGGAACCGGGCCGGTGCGCTCTGTCGCCAGATCGCGGCGACATGGCGCGATCCGTCCCAGATGATGGCGACAGGCGCCAGGGAAGCGGTCACGGAAACAGGCTCCGGGAAAGACGAACGAGGCGGGGCGACGTAAGCGGACCTTGCGCGATGGTCCGGCGTCTTGCAAGAGATGCGCTGGGCTCGACTTCGATCGTCGCAGCCTGGACTTGCGGCTGGACCGCCGCGACTTTCGAAACCTGCCCGCCCGGCCTTGCGGACGGGAGGGCGCGGACATCGAGGCGGAGCGGGATGCGATGACAGCGGAAACGGTTTGCTTTGCCGCTTTGCCCGGCGCCCTGCCCGCTGCGCTCGCCGAGGCGTCGGCGGGCGAGGATGTCGCGCTCCGTCGCGTGACGCTGTCCGATTCCCCCGAGCAGCCGCCCCGCGAGATCGAGGCGGGCTTCCTGGCGCCGCGCCTGCTGCCGCGCCTGTTCCGCGAGCCGGCGGTGTCGCCGGCGCAGGCGGCTCTCATCGGCATGAAGCGGCTGATCGTGCTGCTTCCGACCGGCCGCTACGACGACGGCGTCTGGGCGCCGATCATCGAGCGGATCCTGCGCGGGGTCGAAGCCGCCGGCGGTCCTCGCGACATCACCCTGGCGTGGAGCGGGGTCGAGCCCTTCCTCGCGCCGTTCGGCCGTCGCGCACGGCAGGTGTGGAGCGATCCTCGCCTCGCCCCGGCCCTGCTGGGCGTGCTCGAACGGACCGCCCGCTCGCTCCCGGCCGTGCTCGATACGGCCCCCGAGATCCGCCGCGGTCTGATCCGTTTCGATATGGCGGACGGGAAGCCGGCGCAGGTGGCGCTGGCATTGGCCTGAGCGCATCAGCGGACCGGCTATTTCCAGACCAGGGCGTTGGCGAGGTCGCGCCGGCCGCATTCGAGCGACATGGCATTGACGGCGGCGCGGTAGCCCTGCAGCGAATAGATCACATGGGCGGGGCGTCCGTCGGGCGTGGTGCCGCTGATCTCGAGCGTCGTGCCTTTGTTGTAGCCGGCGACGGCGTCCATATCGAGGATGGGCTGGCCGTTCGAGCCCTGCTTCATCGGCCGGATGAAATTGCCGGCCTCGGTCGGACTGGCGTTGAGCCGGCGCGCCGTGCCGCCCTCGTTGATCATCGCCTCGAAGCGGGCGCCGGGCTTGTAGTAGCGCTTGTCCTCGATCAGGTGCTGGAGTTCGCCATTGCCGGCGCTGCTCGCCTGCAGCAGGATGAACGGAGCCTGCTCGCGCCAATAGCGCGGCCCGGCCTCCTGCGCGGCGGTATAGGCAAAGCAGGTGCGCTGGCCGGTGCGCGGATCCTCCGCGACGCTGGCGTACCAGTCCTGGAAGCGCCGGAGCAGCCGGCCCGGGGCCTCGGGCAGCAGCATCTCGTTGGTGGCGACCGCGCGGGCCCGCAGCTGGAAGTCCTGGGCGGCCGGGCCCGTACCCGCCACCCGGATCGTGTAGTCGCCGGCCGCCAGCTTGTAGCGCCGCAGGTTGGGCCGGCTCGGATTGGGGATGTGGATCGTCTTCAGCGGCGCGTTGTTCGGGCCGAGCACGTCGACAGGCAAGGCCAGCTGCGGCCCGCGGATGCTCGCGGTCGGGATGTCGACCTCGACATAGGATTCCTGCCCGACGGAGAACGGGTATTGCTGCAGCGAGCGCCCGCCGTCGAGCCGCGCATTGATCCGCAGGGGCGATGCGTCGAGCCGCGGCGTCGGGCTCGTGCGCCGGCTCGCCGGTCCGAGCGCGGCCCATTGCTGCATCGTCGGCAGTTCGTCCAGGGTCACGAGCCCGTCCTCGGAGACCGGCGTCGTGTTGCGGCGGTTGACGCTGACCGAGATCCGGTAGCCCAGCGGGCGCGGGTCGATCGTGACCATGCCGTCCCAGCGCTTGTCCTCGTCCCCGGCCGGATCATGCGCGATGACGAGCGAGACATGGCGCTCGGCCCGGATCTTGGTTTCCTTCTCCTCGGCGTTCTGCCGGCTCAGGGCGCGCCGCATCTTGTCGGAGAAGAATTCCTGCCAGCCGGCGCTGACGGGCAGCCCGCTCAGCATCCTGACCGTGAGCGTGAGCGGATTCGAGGTGTCGACCGAGGCCTGCCAGACGCCGGCGGCGACCTTGTTGAACAGCTCGTCGGTCGAGGTGTACTCCTCGCCGATGAAATCCTGCGAGACGGTGAAGGGGTCGAGGCTCGGCGAGCAGTTCTCGTAGCCGTTCCAGCCATGTGCCGACAGGTTGAAGCGCGCCGCCGCGCCGACCTTCTGGCCCGAGGCCCGGATTTCGATCTGGATCTTGCTGAGCTGTTCCTTGTTGTCGCCCGCCATCGGGTTGTCGAGCACGCCGGTGTCGACGATGCCCTTGATCGGGTCGATGTCGAGCCAGGGCGCCATCGTCACGCCGGGAATGTTCGAGAATGCAGCCCGGATCTGCTGCATGATGTTGTTGCCCTGGTCGGTCGTGAAGGCCGTGCGCGTCACCGGCCGCGAGGCGATGCCGATGACGACCGGCAGCTTGAGCGGGCGGCATTGCTGCTGAATGCGCTGCCAGAGAAGCTGGGCCGCCGAACCGAACGGATTATGGGGTTCGAAACCCGGCATCATCTGCGTCTGAGCCGTGGCCCCGACCGGCGATGTCGCCGTGAGGCAGGCAATCGTGAGGCAGAGGATCCGTTTCGGCAGTGCTCGCGCAGTCATCTCGGTGTGTTGCTCATGGAGTCCTCCCTCGCGGGCGAGGGAGGACCGGTTCTCGTTTCGCCGCGGCTCAGATGCCGGAAGCTTCGTTGGTCGCCAGATTGACCTCGACCTGGTCGGTGCCGGCCGCCTGGCCGTTGCGGGTCACGGTGCGCTCCACGACGCGGACACGCTGGCCCTGGTTGTTGTTGTAGGTCCGCACGGTGCGGGCGCGGACGGTCACGTCCTGGCCACTCGAATTGCGGAAGCGCTGGACGTTGCTGCCGCCCGAGCGGGCGGCGATGTAGGCCGCCTCGCGAGCGCGCTCCTTCTCGATCGCATCGGCGATCACCAGGCCGGCGACGCCGCCGACCAGGGCGCCGATCGCCGCGCCGCGCCAGCCGCCGGCCGCGCCGCCGATCAGGGCGCCGGCGCCGGCACCGAGCGCGCCGCCCGCGGCGACGCGTTCCTGCGAAGCGGTGCAGCCGCCGAGCGCGAGAGCGCCCGCGACGAGAATGGTTCCGGCCTTCATGGTCTTGGCATGCATCACGTCACCCCAGTGAAAAGTTGTTTCCAAAATCTATGGCGCCTGCAATCCCAGGCAGCCCTTGCGGTCGGCAGAGCCAGTTCCGCAAAGTCGGCAGAGCCAAACGGCACCACACCCCGGCATCTGTTCCATATTGGCCTTTTCTGGGCAAGGGCCGCCCACTTTGTCACGATTCCGACAATTTTTAAATTGTTCCCCGCGCCCGACCTCCCGAAAACGCAGCGGCGGCAAGGCCGGCCGGAGGGCTGGGCGGCCGTCGGTCCGCGGCGCCGGCAGCCCGGGAGCGACGGCTTTCGGCGCTATGGCGGCCGGCCTCGCCGCTTTTCCGGCGGCTGTGGTTAATTCGCCGCGGTCCGGCTCCCGTCGTCACCGTGCCCTGACGCGCATCGGCATCCCGCCATCGGGGCGCAGGGTGATGCGCTGCACCGGCATCGGCGCCTCCGCGCCGGCATGATCGAAGCGCAGCCGCCGGAGCAGCGCGGCGAGCACGATCACCGCTTCGACCATCGCGAACTGCTGGCCGATGCAGACCCGCGGACCGGCACCGAACGGCAGATAGGCATAGCGCGGTATGCCCTCGCGCGCGCCGGGCAGGAAGCGCTCGGGCCGGAAGCGGTCGGGGGCTCGCCACAGGGTCTCGTGCCGGTGCAGGAGGTAGGGCGAGACGACCACCAGCGCGCCCTTCGGGATGAGGCAGCGGCCGGCCGCCAGGTCGTCGGCCAATGCGGTGCGCGACAGGGACGGGACCGGCGGGTAGAGGCGCATCGCTTCCTCGATCACGGCGCGGGTGAAGGCCAGGCGCTCGCCGGACAGGGCCGCGGCGGCGAGGTCGTCGCCGGTGGCATCGATCTCGGCCTCCAGCCGCTCGCGCACATCGGGCGTGAGCGCGATCAGGTACAGCGCCCAAGTCAGGGCGTTCGCCGTCGTCTCGTGGCCCGCACCGATGAAGGTGACGATGTTGGCGCCGATCTCGGCCTCGCTCAGCCCGGCTCCGGTCTCGGGATCGCGAGCCGCGAGCAGGGAATCGAGCAGATCCGGCTTGGGCCCGGGCCGGTGTCCACCGGCATGCAGCGCCAGCCGCTCCGCGATGATCGTCTTGACCTGCGCCTCGAAGAACGAGATCGCCGGGCGCGCCATCCAGCGGCCGATGCGCGGCAGCCAGGACGGCGCGCCGAGCACGTCGAGCGGATCGATCCGGCCCTGCGTCTCGAAATAGCGCGTCAGCGCCTTGCCGAACGCCTCGGCGCCGCCGGCGATCGCGTTCGAGAACATCGTCTCGGCCAGGATGTCGTAGGTCACCCGCGTCATGTCGGCGGCGATGTCGACGATGCGGCCGTCGCGCCGTCGCGACATGCGCTCGACGGTCCGCTCCGCCGGCCCGGTCATGCGCTCGGCCAGCGCCGCGACGGCGCGCGGCGTGAACAGCGGCGCCAGCGTCCGCCGCGCCCGTTTCCAGGCCTCGCCCTCCGCCGTCAGCAGGCCCTCGCCCAGGCCGGGCGCCAGGATGGTGCGCTGCAGGTCGTCCTTGCGATAATTCGCGGCGTTGTCGACCAGGACGTGCCGGACCGCGTCGGGGTCCGAGATGACGACGCCGTAGCCGAACAGCCCCTCGCCGGCGACGATCGGCTCGCGGAAATGGCGTGTCCGCCAGATCGTCAGCGGGTTGCGACGCAGCCGCAGGAGCAGCTCGAGACGGCCGAATTCGCGCTCCTCCGGCACGGGGGCCGGTGGGCGCAGCCGGCGGGCCTGCGCGGCCGACACGGCTCCATCCGCTGCGATCATGCGGGCCCTCCCTCGCGCAGGCGGCCGGACCGCCCGGTCGGAACCGCCTCTGACGGCGACAATCTCCCGCTGGTTTTGGGCATTCCGAAGGCGCAAGCCGCGTGCCATGTCGTCCTGCGATTGTTGCATTGCAGAAAACAATCCAATGCAATCTTGTGCAGTGCACAATAGATGCTACCTTAGGCATCCCAAGGAGCCATCGAGATGCCCGACTACAAGAATCCTCCCCCGCGCATCCTGCGCCCCCGCGTCGAGCTGCCGACCCTGGAAGAGGCGGTGACCGCGGCGCAGTGCATGAGCGATTCGCCCGAGCATCAGGCGGAGCTCGCCGCCCAGCTGATGGGCGTGCCGGTCGCCGAGGTCGTGCCGCTGATCCGCAAGGCGGCGCACCGCACCACCGTGACGACGCCGAACCGGTCCGTCGTCGTGGTCCGCCGGCCGAGCCGGACCTTCTCGCCCCGCCTTGCGGAGGCGATGCGGCGCTGACCGGCGCTGCCACGTCCTGATTCGCTGGAGCGCCGGGAGCCCGCAGGGGCTGCCGGCGCTTTGCTTCGCGCACGGCACGGAGGCGCCGGAGCGGAAGCGCTCAGCTCCCCGCGCCGATCTCATCGAGGATCGGGCAGTCCGGCCGCCTGTCGCCATGGCAATGGCTGGCGAGATGGCGCAGCGTCGTCGCCATCGCCTGCAGCGCCGCGGCCTTCTCCTCCAGCTCCGCCACATGCTTCAGCGCGAGCGCCTTGACATCGGCGCTCGCGCGGCTGCGGTCCCGCCATAGCGCCAGCAGCGCCCCCGTCTCCTCGACCGAGAAACCGAGGCTGCGGGCCCGGCGCACGAAGCGCAGCGTATGCACGTTCTGCTCGGCATAGACGCGGTAGCCCGATTGCGAGCGGGCCGGCGGCTCGATCAGCCCGATCTGCTCGTAATAGCGGATCATCTTGGCGCTGACGCCCGAGGCCTCGGCGGCTTGTCCGATGTTCATTCCGTCCTCCTTCAGGCGGTTGCCGGGGCTGCGTCCGGCGCGGGCGGCGCCGCGCCGCGCTCCGCCGCGAAGCGACGCAGCCGGAGCGCGTTCGCGAGCACGCTGACGCTGGAGAAGGCCATGGCGAAGCTGGCGAAGACCGGCGACATCAGCACGCCCCAGAGCGGATAGGCGAGCCCGGCCGCGACCGGGATCAGCAGCACGTTGTAGCCGAAGGCCCAGCCGAGATTCTGGCGGATGTTCGCCATCGTCGCCCTGGACAGGCCGATCGCCTCCGGCACATGGCGCAGATCGCCCGAGATCAGGACGATGTCGGCGCTCTCGATCGCTATGTCGGTGCCGGCGCCCATGGCGATGCCGATATCGGCCTGGGCCAGGGCAGGCGCGTCGTTGATGCCGTCGCCGACGAAGGCGACGCCGCCGCCACCCTGCTGCAGGCGCTTCACGATCGCGGCCTTGTCGGTCGGCAGCACCTCGGCCTCGACCGCTTCGATGCCGAGGCGGGCGGCGATCGCCTCGGCCGTGGCGCGGTTGTCGCCCGTCACCATGACGATGCGCAGGCCGAGCGCCCTGAGCGCGTCGAGCGCCGCCGGCGTGCCCGACTTGATCTGGTCGGCCACGACGACGAGGCCGGCCAGCCTGCCGTCGACCGCTATATAGAGCGGGCTGCCGCCGGCGCGGGCGAAGGCGGCGGCCGTCTCGGCCAGGGTGCCGACCGGAACCGCCCGCTCCGCCATCAGGCGGCCCGAGCCGACCGCAACGATGTGCCCGTCGACGCGCGCCGTGATGCCGAGCCCCGGCTCGGCGGTGAAGTCGGCGGCGGGCGCCAAAGCGAGGCCGCGCCGCCTGGCTTCCGCCACGATCGCTTCGGCGGAAGGGTGCTCTGAGGCGCTCTCGGCCGAGGCGGCGAGGCGCAGGGCCTCCTCTTCCGCGATGCCGTCCGCCGCGACGAGGTGCGTCACCTCGGGCCGGCCCCTGGTCAGCGTGCCGGTCTTGTCGAAGGCGACGGTCGTGATCTCGCTCAGCCCCTGCAGCGCAGCGCCCTGCCGGAAGAGGATGCCGAGCTCGGCGGCGCGCCCGGTGCCGACCATGATCGAGGTGGGCGTCGCCAGCCCCATGGCGCAGGGGCAGGCGACGATCAGCACCGCGACGGCATTGACCAGCGCATAGGTCAGTGCGGGCGAGGGGCCAATGGCGAGCCAGGCGGCGAAGGTCAGCGCCGCCGCGGCGATCACCGCCGGCACGAACCGGTTGGTGACGCGGTCGACCAGGGCCTGGATCGGTAGCTTGGCGCCCTGGGCCTGCTCGACCATGCGCAGGATCTGGGCGAGCAAGGTATCGGCGCCGACCTTCTCGGCCCGGAAGCGCAGCGCGCCGTTGCGGTTGATCGTGCCGCCGATCACGGCCGAGCCCACGCCCTTGTGGGCCGGGGCCGGCTCGCCCGTCACCATCGCCTCGTCGACATAGGAGGAGCCCTCGACGACCGCGCCGTCGACCGGGATCTTCTCGCCCGGCCGGACCAGCACGAGATCGCCGACGCGGACGTGCTCGATCGCGATCTCGTGCTCGACGCCGTCGCGCAGCACGCGGGCGAAGCGCGCCTGAAGCTGGACCAGCCGTCTGATCGCCTCGCTGGTCCTGCCCCTGGCGCGGGCTTCGAACCAGCGCCCGAGCAGGATCAGCGTGACGATCACGGCGCCCGTCTCGAAATAGGTATAGAGGGTGCCCTCCGGCAGCAGGTCGGGCGCGAAGGTCGCGACCACCGAATAGGCATAGGCGGCGCCGGCCCCGAGCATGACCAGCGCGTTCATGTCCGGTGCGCCGCGCAGCAGCGCCGGCCAGCCCTTCGCGAAGAAGCGCAGGCCGGGCCCGAACAGCACGATGGTCGCGAGCGCGAAGGCCGCGAGCTTCAGCGTGAAGGCGTCGGCGCGGCCGTGCAGCCAGTGGTGGAAGGCCTCGCTGAGATGCGGCCCCATTTCGAGCGCCATCAGCGGGAGGGTCGCCAGCGCCGCCACCACCACGGCGCGACCGAGCGCGCTCTGCTCCGCCCGGCGGCGCGTCGCCGCGGCATCGTCTCCGCCGCCCTGGCGCTGGCTGAAAGGGCTGGCCTTGTAGCCCGCGACGGCGACGGCCGCGATGAGCGCCGGCGTGATGTCACCGCCGAAGGCCCGGACGCTCGCCCGCTCGGTCGCGAGATTGACCTGGGCGTCCACGACGCCGGGAACGGCGCGCAGCGCCTTCTCGACGCGGCCGACGCAGGAGGCGCAGGTCATGTCGGAGATCGCCAGCGTGATCTCCGTCGCGGCGGGCTCGTAGCCGGCGGTGCGGATCGCTTCGGCGATCGCTTCGCTCCGCGCCCCGGCCAGCGTCACGCGCGCCTTGCCGGTCGCGAGGTTGACTTCGGCTCTGCGCACGCCCGTGACCGCGGCGATGGCCTTCTCGACCCGTCCGACGCAGGAGGCGCAGCTCATCCCGCCGACCGGGATGTCGATCACCCCGATTCCGGCTGCAAGCGCGTCGTGCTTCGCATGCATCGTCATGCGCGTACCTTCCTTCTCATGTCGGAAGATGGCTACACCTTCCCATGATAGGAAGGTCAAGCGGTCGTTTTCGCCTCGGCGCGCCGCTTGCGCCGGCCCCGGACGAGGCAGAAACCGGGTGTCGCGAGCCGGTGTCGCCGCGCTTCATCCCGCCGGCAGGAACGGCGGAGGACAAGGCCATGGCGACGGCGGCATCGCTTGCGGCGGAGGCGCGGACGATCGGCGAGCGCGTGCCTGCGCTCGACTGGGGGCGGATCTCGGCGGAGCTGGACGAATACGGCGTCGGCCTCACCGGGCCGCTGCTCGACGCCGGCAGCTGCGCGGCGCTGCGGGCGCTCTATGGCGAGCCCCGGCATTTCCGCAGCCGCATCGTCATGGCGCACCATGGCTTCGGGCGCGGCGAATACCAGTATTTCGCCTATCCCCTGCCAGAAGCCATCGCGGCGCTGCGCCCGCTGATCTATGCCCGGCTGGCCCCGATCGCCAATCGCTGGAATACGGCGCTCGGCATCGCCACGCGCTATCCGGACCGGCTCGAGGACTTCCTGGCTTCATGTCGCGCGCAGGGGCAGGAGCGGCCGACGCCGCTGCTGCTGAAATACGGCCCGGGGGACTACAACTGCCTGCACCAGGACCTTTACGGCGACCTGTTCTTCCCGTTCCAGATGGTGATCCTGCTCTCCGAGCCTGGCCGCGATTTCACCGGCGGCGAGTTCACCCTGGTCGAGCAGCGGCCGCGCATGCAGTCCCGGCCGGAGGTCGTGCCGCTGCGGCTGGGCGAAGCGGCGATCTTCGCCGTGCAGCACCGGCCCGTGCGCGGCGCGCGTGGCACCTATCGCGTCAATCTGCGCCATGGCGTCAGCCGCGTGCGCTCGGGCGAGCGCTATACCACCGGGCTGATCTTCCACGACGCGCGTTGAGAAAGCGGTGTCAGGGCTGGTCGAGCTTCAGGCTGCGCAGGATCGCACCGAGCGCCGGTTCGTCGACGAGGTCGGCGGCGTCGGCCTGGGCGAACCATTGGCAGCGACGCTGCTCCTTCTCCGGCCAGGTCGGCAGCTGTTCCTTCACCGCCAGAAGGTAGAGCCTGACCTTGCACAGCACGAAATCGCGCGTGCGCCTTTTCCAGTAGGTGTAGCGTCCGATCGGCTTCTTGCCGACCTCGCCGAGGAGGCCGGCTTCCTCCATCGCTTCGCGGGCGGCCGCCTCATGGCCCTTCAGCCCGCGGATCGGCCAGCCCTTCGGCACGATCCAGCGCTGCGTCTCGCGCGTCGTCACCAGCATGATCTCGGCGGTGCCGTCGGGTCGGTGACGGTACGGTATGGCACCGATCTGGACCTTGGGCTCCGCCGCGCGCTTGCTGGCCGCCTTCGCGGTCCTTGCCGATTTCCCCATGCTCCCTCCGGCGGCAGCATACGGTGATTCGGGCCGCGGCTCGCCAGGGAATTTTGTAGCCGGCAATATGATTTCACCGCAGGCCGGCCCCGGCCTGCGTGTCGTCGATCGGGGGAGCGTTGCCGAGCTGCCGGGGGCGGTCGATCCGCGGGCCGCTTCGGCCCTGCTCACATCTTCTTGCCGTCCTTGCCGAACTGCTTGAGGAAGGCGGTGAGGTCCTTGATCTCCTGCTCGTTCTTGATGCCGGCGAAGACCATCTTGGTGCCGGGGATCTTGGCCTTCGGGTCCTTGATGTACTCGGCGAAGGTCGCCTCGTCCCAGGTCAGGTTGGCGCCCTTGTTCGCGGCCGAATAGCTGTAGCCCTCGACCTCGCCGGTATGCCGGCCGAACAGGCCGTTGAGGTGCGGGCCGACCAGGTTCTTGGCGCCTTCGCCGATCTGGTGGCAGGCGCGGCACTTGTTCCACGAACGCTCCCCGGCGGCGACGTCCTGCGCCGCGGCGGGATGGGCCGCCGTCACGGCGAGGACAAACAGGGCGGCGCTGGCGATTGGTCTCATCGGGTCGTCCTTCTTCGATTTGGAGGCGTTCTGAGATAGCGCAGCCCGCTCCGTTGGACACGGGGCAGTTCGTCGCGGCCGCCGTCACAGGCCGCCGATCCACTCCGCCACATTGGCGGTGAACGCGTCCGGACGCGAGATCGGAAAGAAATGGCCGCCGGAATCGAGCAGCGTCTTGCGGGCGCCGGGCATCGCGGCCGCGAGCTCGTCCTGCAGGAAGGCCGGCACGATCATGTCGTCGCGCGCGCCGAGGATCAGCGCCGGCCGGTCGATCTCTCCGGCCCAGCCCGAGCCGTCGAAGGACCGCAGCGCATCGATGCGCTCGCGCACCACCTGCTTCGCCTCGGGCGTGTCCGGCGCGCCGGCGACCGCTCTCTCGTAGACGTTCCAATGCGCCTCGAGCCAGACGGGTGGATAAGCCATCAGCGCCGCGGTTGCGGCATAGGCGCGCGGGTGCTGGTCGAGGATGGCGAGACGGGTTTCGAACAGCGCGGACATGTAGCGGTTCTGCCTCAGCCAGCTGCCGCTCAGGATCAGCCCGTCGAGCCGTTCCGGCGCCTGGCGCGCCAGCGAAAGCCCGATGCAGCCGCCGGTCGAATGGCCGAGGATGGTGGCGCGCTCGATACCGGCCGCGTCGAGGACGGCGAGGCAGTCCTGGGCCAGCTGGTCGATCGTGCAGCGAGCCGTGCCGCGGCTGCTGGCGCCGATGCCGCGCTGGTCGAGGCGCAGCACGCGGAAGGAGCGCGCGAGCGTCGCGGCATTGTCGTCCCAGAAGGCGGCATTCCCCCCGAGCCCGCTCACCAGCAGCAGCGGCCGGCCCTGGCCCTGGGACAGGGCGCGCAGCACGGCCCCGTCGGGCAGCCTGGCCCTGAACTCGCCACCGGCCTCGGCCGGGGGGCCCGCCTCTGCGCCGTTCCCCTCTGGAGCACCGTGCTGCTGCCGTCGCGCCTGTGTCATGGCTGCGTATCCTCTTGCGCGGTAAGGCCTGCTCTCTGCCTGGAAGGGAGGATGGGATCGTCCGGCCGGCATTGGGTTGCCGCCCCGATCCGGAGCGGCCGGCCGCCATGCCGCCGCAGCCCCTGCGAGGGGCCAAACGGGGCGGTCCTGCTGGCGGCGCGTCCTGCCATGCCGAACCTCCCTTGCGTTTCCCTGCATGAACGATCGTGCCGGGGCAGCGGTATTGTCCAGCCGCCTTTCCTCATGGCGGCATTGGGTTGCGCGCAGATCGAAGGGGCGGAAGAGGCTTCAGCTATGCGCCGTTTGCATGGCGCTGACGGTTAGAGCCCGTGCCGATCAGCTTGCACCGCAAGCTGATCGGTAAAGCGGTCTCCAAGCTAAAAGTGAGAGACGGATTCACCGATCAGATTGAGTCGATCTGATCGGATCCCGCTCTAAAGGCAGTTGACCCAGAGCACGCGGGTGATGCCCTCGCCGCCATTGGCGAAGCGATGGGGGCGTGAGGACAGGAAGCGGAAACTGTCGCCCTCGCGCATCACCCAGCTCTCGGCCTCGACATTGAGCAGCATGGTGCCGCTGAGCACGAGGCCCGCCTCCTCGCCGCTATGGCTGTAGTGCTCGTCGCCCGTGCTGGCGCCGGGCTCCATTTCGACCAGGAACAGATTGAGCTTGGCGCCTTCGGCCTGCGGCGTCAGCAACTGCTTGCGGATGCCGGAGCGCCAGAGCTGCAGCTCGCCGCGATCGGCCTGCCGGACGATGGTCGCGGTCGGGTCGCTGCGCCGGGCGTCGGCCGGGAAGAGCTCGGAGATTGCGACGGCGAGCGCATCCGCAATGGCCGCGAGCACCCGCAGCGTCGGCGAGGACAGGCCGCGCTCGATCTGGCTGAGGAAGCCGATCGAGAGGCCGGTGCGGCTCGCCAGCTCCTCCAGCGACAGCCGGCGCGCGCGCCGGAGTTGGCGCAGCCGCGCCCCGATCTCGCGGTCGACATGCAGATGCGGCAGGTCGGCGGCAGGCAGGCTCATCGCAATTCCTTTTCTCCTAATTTCATGTGCATGAAAATCACTTGCCGGCAAGATCGTCCTATGCTCGTATCTTCATACTCATGAAAATATGGGCCGACGCCCTCACCGGGCGCACGGAAAAATGAGGGGACATTGCCATGGAACGCCGGACCTTTCTGACCTTGCTGGCCGGAGGCGCCGCTGCTGCGGCCATATCGCCGGCCGCCGCCCAGTCCGTCCTCAAGGTCGGCTCGACCCCGACCGGCATGCCGTTCACCTTCCTCGACACCAAGACCAACACGATCGAAGGCGTGATGGTCGACCTGATCAAGGCGATCGCCGCAGCCTCTGACTTCAAGGTCGAGGTCGAGGGCATGCAGTTCTCCACGCTGGTCGCCTCGCTGACCAGCAACAAGATCGATCTCATCTCTGCGGCGATGTACATCACCCCCGCCCGCAAGGAGGTGATCGATTTCTCCGACCCGATCTACACCTATGGCGAGGGTCTTCTGGTCCCGGCCTCCGACAAGAAGGATTATGTCTCCTTCGCCGACATGAAGGGGTACGCCGTCGGTGCGCAGATCGGCACCGCCTATGTCGACGCGCTGCAGAAGACCGGGCTGTTCTCGGAGGTGAAGCTCTACAAGACCTCGCCGGACATCCTCGCCGACGTCAATGCCGGGCGCATCCAGGCCGCTTTCGCCGATGCGCCGATCATGGCGTATACGCTCAAGCAGGGGCAGTTCCCGAACGTGCGCCTGGTCAAATCCTACAAGCCGACCATCACCGGCTCGGTCGGCATCGGCGTGCGCAAGAGCGATGGCGAATTGCTGAAGAAGGTCAATGCCGGCCTCGCCAAGGTCAGGGCGGACGGCACGCTCGACAAGATCCTGGCGAAATGGGGGCTGGAATAGGCGTCACCGCGACGCCCGATCGCCGCCCCGTCGCCCGACCGGCGGGGCGAAGCCGGCGCGTCTCCGCGATTCCCCGACCCATGCTGACCTCCGATGCAATCCTTCCTGCGTGATGCCGCCCAGTTCCTGCCGCTGCTGCTGCAGGGGCTGAAGTTCACTATTCTCGTGACGCTCGGCTCGCTGGCGCTCTCCACCGTGCTCGGCCTGGTCTGGGCCTTGATGCGCGTCTCGGGCGTGGCGTCGCTGATGCTGGTCGCCAAGCTCGTCGTCAACACGCTGCGCGGCATTCCGATCCTGGTGCAGCTCTTCTACATCTATTTCGTCTTCCCCGAGTTCGGCCTCGCGCTGAGCGCGCTGCAGGCCGCGATCCTCGGCCTCGGCATCGCCTATTCCGCCTATCAGGCCGAGAATTTCCGCGCCGGCATCGAGGCGATCGACCATGGCCAGGTCGAGGCGGCCCAATCGATCGGCATGGGCTGGTTCCTGATGATGCGCCGGGTGATCCTGCCCCAGGCGGTCAAGGTCGTCCTGCCGCCTTACGGCAACATCATGATCATGATGCTGAAGGATTCCTCGCAGGCCTCGACCATCACCGTGGCCGAGCTGACGCTGCAGGGCTCGCTGCTCGCCTCCTCGACCTTCAAGAACATGACCGTCTACACCCTGGTCGCGCTGCTCTATCTCTCGATGAGCCTGCCGCTGATCGCCTTCGTCGGCTGGCTCGAACGCCGCTTCGGCAAGGGAGCCAGGCGATGATCGACCTCTCCGGCGTCACCAAGAGCTTCGGCGCCCACCAGGTGCTGAAGGGGATCACGGCGAGCGTCCAGCGCGGCGAGGTCGTCTGCCTGATCGGCCCCTCCGGCTCCGGCAAGTCGACCATCCTGCGCTGCATCAACGGACTGGAATCCTATGATGGCGGCGCGATCACGATCGACGGCGTCAGGGTCGACCGCGCCGACCGCTCGATCGTCGGCATCCGTACCGCCATGGCCATGGTGTTCCAGCGCTTCAATCTGTTCCCGCACCGGACAGCGCTGGAAAACGTCGTCGAGGGGCCGATCCATGTGAAGAAGGAGCCGGCGGCGCAGGCGCTGGCGCGCGGGCGAGATCTGCTCGCCCGGGTCGGTCTCGCCGACAAGTTCGGAGCCTATCCGGCGCAGCTCTCCGGCGGCCAGATGCAGCGGGTCGCCATCGCCCGCGCGCTCGCCATGCAGCCCAAGGCGATCCTGTTCGACGAGCCGACCTCGGCGCTCGATCCGGAGCTGGTCGGCGAGGTGCTCGGCGTCATGAAGAGCCTGGCCGAGGAGGGCATGACGATGCTGGTCGTCACCCATGAGATGGGCTTCGCCCGCGAGGTCGCCGACCGCGTGCTCTTCCTCGACGGTGGCGTCATCGTCGAGGAGGGCGCCGCCCGCGAGGTCTTGAGCGCGCCGCGCAATCCGCGCACGCAGGATTTCCTGCGTCGCGTGCTCAAGCCGATCTGAAGGAGGTCGACATGGCAGAGCCGTTCCCGCTGCAGCCTTCGCTTTGGCATGCGACCGCCCCGGCGGCGCCGGACACGCCCCCGCTCGCCGGCGACGTCCGGGCCGATGTCTGCATCGTCGGCGCCGGCTATGCTGGCCTCTCGACGGCGCTGCATCTCGCCGAGGCCGGCGTCTCCGTCGTCGTGCTCGAGGCGCACGAACCGGGCTGGGGCGCCTCCGGCCGCAATGGCGGCCAGGTGATTCCCGGGATCAAGTTCGATCCGTCCGAGATCGTCGCGAAATTCGGGCCCGAGGCGGGCGAGGCGCTGGTCTCCTTCGTCGGTTCCACCGCCGATCTCGTCTTCGAGCTGATCGACAGGCACGGCATGGACGTGCCGCGTCGCCGCGCCGGCTGGATCCAGGGCGCGCATACGCCGGCCATGCTCGAGACGGTGAAGCGCCGGGCCGACGAATGGGGCATGCGCGGCGTCGCCGCCCGCTTCCTCGATGCCGATGCGGCGGGCCGCCTGCTCGGAACGGATCGCTATCTCGGCGGCTGGCTCGACCCGCGCGGCGGCGGCGTCCAGCCGCTCGCCTATGCGCGCGGCCTCGCCCGCGCGGCGCAGAAGGCCGGCGCGACGATCCACGGCAGGAGCCCGGCGACCAGCCTGCGCCGCGACGGCCGCAACTGGGTGGTGTGGACCGGGCAGGGGGCGAGCGTCACCGCCCCGCGCGTGGTCATCGCGACCAATGGCTATACCGGCGAGCTGATCCCGAAGCTGCGCCAGACGGTGATCCGGCCGAACTCCTTCATCGTCGCGACCGAGCCGCTCTCCGACAACCTCGCCGGCACGATCCTGCCCGAGGGGCAGGTCACCTCCGATACCCGCCAGCTCCTGCTCTACTTCCGCAAGGATCACACCAATCGCCTGCTGATGGGCGGCCGCGGCCCCTTCCGCGAGCCGCGCGACGCCGCCGACTGGGCTCATCTCGAGCGCGTCGTCGCCAAAATGTACCCGCAGGCCAGGGGCCTGCGCTTCGATCATCGCTGGTGCGGCCGCGTCGCGCTGACCCGCGATTTCCTGCCGCATCTGCACGAGCCGGAGCCGGGGCTGCTCGTCGACATCGGCTGCATGGGCCGCGGCGTCGGCCTGCAGACGGCGATGGGCCGGGCGATGGCGCAGTACCTCGCGACCGGCGACAAGGCGCGCCTGCCCTTCCCGGTGACGTCGATCGCGCCGCTGCCGCTGCACGCCCTCAACGAGCTCTATGTTTCGGCGATCATCGCCTGGTACCGCCTGACCGACGGCGGGATGAAGGACCGCGCCGCTTGACGCTCGCCCGTTCCTGACGCAGGGCGGGACGATGAGCATCGTCCTCGCCTGCGATCTCGGCGGCAGCTCCTTCCGCGCCGCCCTCGTCGATGACACCGGCGCCATCCGCGTCCAATGCGCCATTGCCGGGCCGCCGAGCCGCGACGATCGCTCGGGCGCTTCGGAGATCGAGCCGGAGGCCTGGTGGTCCTTGCTGGTCGAGGCCTGCGCCGGGCTGGCGGCGGAGGCGCCGGCGCTGTTCGATGCGGTCGAGGCTGTCGCGATCTGCGGCGTCACCCGCACGCAGATCTTTCTCGACAGGGACGGGCGTTCCCTGCGCCCGGCGATGACCTGGAAGGACACGCGCGCCGATGCATGCGCGGAGCGTCTGCGCGCGGCGCTCGACCCGGTCCATCCCGAGAGCGCCGCGATCAACGCCTTCCATCCGCTCGCGCGCCTGGCCTGGCTGCGCGAGCGGGAGCCGGAGGCCTTCGCGGCACTGGCCTGCCTGCTCGAGCCGAAGGACTATCTGAATTTCCGCCTGACCGGCCGGCTCGCGAGCGATCCGGTCTCGATGGCGCGGCTGCTGGCTGCGGCGGCCCCGCATGAAGGCAGGGACCAGCTGGCGGCTGTCGGCGTCTCCGGGGCGATTCTGCCCGAGATGCTGGAGCCTTGGGAACAGGTCGGCCCGGTCAAGCGTGGTTTGCCCGTCCCGCTCGACCGCCTTGCCGGCAGGCCGGTCTTCTGCGCCTCGAACGACACCTGGGCGGCGGTCGTCGGCCTCGGCGCCATGCGCGAGGGCTTCGCCTACAACATCTCCGGCACCACCGAGGTGCTCGGCCTCGTCGGCCGCGAGCCGGCGCGGGCGGAAGGGCTGCTGACCGTCGACTGGCGCGGCCTGTTCCAGCTCGGTGGTCCCAGCCAGACCGGCGCCGACACCGTCTCCTGGCTGCTGGCGCTGCTCGGGCGCGATACCGCTTCGGTCGGCCAGGAGATCGCTGCGCTGCTTCGCGGCCGGCGCCAGCCGCAGCCCTTGCTCTTCCTGCCCTATCTCCAGGGCGAGCGCGTGCCCTATTGGGATCCGTCCCTGCGCGGCGCGCTCGTCGGGCTGAACCGGCGGCATGGCCAGACCGATCTGGCATTCGCCGTGCTGGAAGGCGTCGCCTGCCTCAACCGGACCGTGCTGGAGCGGGCCGAAGCGGCGCTCGGCGGGGAAGCGACCGAGATTCGCTTCGGCGGCGGCGCGGCCACCAACCCGGTGTGGAGCCGGATCAAGGCGGATCTCTGCGGCCGGCCCGTCGTGGTCGCGACATCGAAGGAGCCGGGCCTGACCGGGGCGGCGATCGTCGCCTTCACCGGGCTCGGCCGCTTCGCCTCGCTCGCTGGAGCGCAGGAGGCGCTCGTCACGGTCGCGCGCCGGTTCGAGCCCGATCCGGCGCGCAAACCCGCCTATGACGCGCTGTTCGCCCTGTTCCGCCGGGCGGAAGCGGCCTTGGCCCCGGTCTCGCGCGATCTCGTCGCCGCTGCGCGGGAGGGGCAGGCTCTTGCCGCCCTCGCGCGCCATGCGTCTGCGGCCGCGGACCTGCACGCCGATTGACGTTGCGGCCGAGGCGCTCTGACCTTACCCAGATGGAACCAATCTCCAGAGAGAGGTCCATGCCGCCTTCCTGCCGCGTCGCCGCGCTTTTCGTCCCCGCCAGAGTCGGCAAGGCCGGCTGATGGGCCGGCCGGTCACCCTGATCACCGGAGCATCCGGCGGCATCGGCGGCGCGCTCGCGACGACGCTGGCGCCCGCGCACCGGCTCGTCCTCTCCGGGCTGGAGGCCGGTGCCCTGGTCGAGCTCGCCGACCGTCTGCAGGCGGAGGGGGCCGAAGTCGCCGCCATGACCGGCGATGTCCGCGATCGCGATCTTGCCGGAGCCCTGGTCGAGCTCGCGCTCGAGCGCTTCGGCCGGCTCGACAATCTCGTCACCGGAGCCGGCGCCTCGCGGCCGGTGCCGCTGGTCGAGATGGCGGACGAGGAGTGGGACCGGCTCGTCGACATCAACCTGTCGGCGGTCTTCCGCGTCTCGAAGGCTGCCGCCCGGCGGATGATCGCCCAGGGCGAAGGCGGCGCCATCGTCCACATCTCCTCGATCGCGCACAGCAATGGCGGCGCCAACCTCGCCTATGGCTCGGCCAAGGGCGGCGTCGCGACGCTGACCTACGGCATGGCCCAGCAGCTCGGCCGCCACGCCATCCGCGTCAACGCGGTCGCGCCGGGCATCATCGACACTCCGATGGTGCGCGGCGGCTTCGCCAAAGAGTTCGATGCGCTGGTCGAGGGCGCCTCGCAGCGCACGCCGCTCGGCCGCCTCGGCCGGCCGGAGGACGTCGCCGGCGTCATCGCCTTCCTGCTCTCGCCGGCCGCCGCCTTCGTCACCGGCGCGCTGATCCCGGTCACCGGCGGCATCGAGATCCTCTCGCCGATCTCGGCGATCGCCAGGGGGAACGCCTGACGATGCGCGAGCTCATCGGCCGTTACGGCACCGCGTTCGCCGGGCTCGTCCTGATCGTCTTCTTCGTCGCCTTTGCGCCGAACTTCGCGACGACGATGAACATCGTCAACGTGCTGAAGGATACGAGCTTCCTCGCCATCCTGGCGCTCGGCTTCGCGCTTGCCTTCACCGTGGCCGAACTCGATCTCTCGATCGCCGAGATGGCGAGCCTCGCCGCCGTGGTCTGCGGCTGGCTGGTGCAGCTTCAGTACCCGCCGCTGGTCGCGGTCCTGGCGGCCCTCTCGGTCGGCGCGCTGCTCGGGTCGCTCAACGGCTACGGCGTCACCGTGCTGCGCATTCCCTCGCTGATCATGACGCTGGGGACGGCTGCGATCGCCAAGGGCTTCGCCTTCATGATCACCCAGGGCGTCGCCTTCGTCGGGCGCTGGCCGGTCGGCTTCACCGGGCTGGCGCGCGGGTACAGCTTCGGCATCCCCAATCTCGTGCTCTGGCTCGCCGGCGTCACCCTCTTCGCCTGGGGCCTCGTCAAGTGGACCCGCACCGGCGCCCATATGGTCGCGACCGGCGAGGCCGACGAGGCGGCGCGGCTCTCCGGCATCGCCACCGCCAGGATGAAGCGCATCGGCCTGCTGCTCTCCGGCCTGCTCGCCGCGATCACCGCCATGCTGCTCGCCGCCAACCTGTCCTCGGCCGCGCCGAACATGGCGGGCGACTACCTGCTCTACGCCATCGCCGCCGTGCTGCTCGGCATGACCATGTTCGAGCCGGGCAAGCCGAACGTGCCGGGCACGGTGTTCGCCGCGCTGGTGCTCAAGGTTCTCGGCAACGGCTTGGTGCTGCTCGGCGCGCCCTACTACGTTCAGGACATCGTTCTCGGCGTCATCATCATTGGCTCGGTCGCCTTTTCGGCCAGCGCCATGAAGAAGGCGGCGTTCAAGGTCTGAGTCTTCACAACGACAACGAGGGGAGAGGTCGTCATGGTCGGTTTGAGGAAGATTGTGCTGGCGGCCGCCGCTGTCGTCGGTCTGGCTCCGGGGGCGCACGCCTTCGAGCTCGGCGTCATCGGCTTCCAGTTCTCGTCGGAGACGCATGCCCGCGTCGCCAATGCCGCGGCGGCCGCAGCGAAGGCCAAGGGCTGGAACGTCACGCTGCTGAACTCGGAAGGCGCACTGCCCAAGCACGCCGAGCAGTTCGACGCGCTGATCGCGAGGAAGGTCGACGCGATCATCGTCGCCATGGGCAAGCCGGTCGAGGCCGACGCCCAGTTCAAGGCGGCCAAGGACGCCAGGATCCCGGTGATCACCGTGCAGTCGGGTTCGAGCCCGCACGCGCTCTTCGACATCCAGACCAACGAATACAAGGTCGGCGCCGAGGCGGCGCTCTATCTGCTCGGCCAGCTCGGCTACCAGGGCAACATCGTCACCGCCCGCTTCGACCTCAACGTCGCCTCGCGCATCCGCGGCAAGCTGCTCGACGCGGTGCTCTCCGAGAACCAGGCGGTGAAGGAACTCGGCAAGTTCTCGATGGCCCGCACCCAGAGCTGGCGCGACGACGTCCGCGCCGGCATGCAGGCGCTGCTGCTGCAGAACCAGGGCAAGATCAACGGCATCTGGGCCTCCTTCGACGGCCAAGCCTACATCATCGACGACCTCCTGCAGGCGCAGGGCGTGAAGAAGGGTCAGATTCCGCTGGTCTCGGTCGATGGCGGGAAGGAGACCTATGCCCGCATCGCCGACCCGGCCTCGACCTTCACCGCGACCGTCTCGATTCCGTTCGAGGAGATGGGCAAGCAGGCGGTCGACGCCATCCAGGCGATCGTCGTCGACAAGAAGCCGAAGGAGACGATCACCTCCGGCCCCTATCTCTTCACCGATGCCGTGCTGGTCGACAAGACCAACGTCCAGCAGTTCCTGAAGTGAAGATCGGGCTCCGCAGCTTGCCGTCATGGTCGGGCTTGTCCCGACCATCCACGTCCTTGCTGGTCGAAGTCCGTGTTCAAGACATGGATGCTCGCCACAAGGGCGAGCATGACGGGCAGTGCTTCCGGAGCCAGCTGCGATGACCGCCACCCCGCTTCTCTCGCTCCGCGGCATCGGCAAGAGCTACGGCCCGGTCGTGGCGGTGCGCGATGTCGACCTCGACATCTTTCCCGGCGAGGTCGTCGCCATCTGCGGCGACAACGGCGCCGGCAAGTCGAGCCTGATCAAGGTGATCTCGGGCGCCGAAGAGGCGACGTCCGGGACTTTGAGCATGCGTGGGAAGACTGTCGTCTTCGCCTCGCCCCACGATGCGCTGAGCCATGGCGTCGCGACGATCTACCAGGATCTCGCGCTCGCTCCGCGCCTTTCGATCGCCCAGAACGTCTTCATGGGCTCGGAACTGACCAGGCCCGTGCTGCTGCCCTTTCTGCGCGTGCTCGACAAGAAGAGGATGGCGCAGGAGGCGCGCGGTTTCCTGAAGCAGCTCTCGGTCACGGTCGAGGACATGGAGCGGCCGGTCGAGCGGCTCTCGGGCGGTCAGCGCCAGGCGGTCGCGATCTCGCGGGCGCTGCGCTGGAAGGCCGAGATCATCATCATGGACGAGCCGACGGCGGCGCTCGGCGTCAAGGAGACGGCGCTCGTCCTCGATCTGATCCGCCGGCTCAAGGCGGATGGCCGGACGGTGCTGCTGATCAGCCACAATATGCGCGACGTGGTCGCGCTCGCCGACCGCGTCGTGATCATGGGCGCCGGCCGCAAATATGTCGACCGCCCGCTCGGCGACCTCACCGCCGACGATCTCAGCCACATGATCATGGCCGGCAACGCCAGGGCGGCCTGACATGACGCGCGAGACGATCGTCATCGACACCGATCCGGGCCAGGACGATGCCGTCGCCCTGCTGCTCGCCTTCGCCAGCCCGGAGCTCGAGCTCAAGGCGGTCACCACCGTCGCCGGCAATGTCCCTCTGGCGCTGACCACCGCGAACGCGCTGCGCATCCGCGAGCTCGCCGGCCGCGAGGAGGTGCCGGTCCATGCCGGGGCCGACCGGCCGCTGATCTTCCCGCTCTCGACCGCCGAATTCGTCTGCGGTCCGGACGGACTCGCCGGCGCCGATCTGCCGCCGGCACGCGGCGAGGCCGCTCCCGGCCACGCCGTCGAGGCGCTGATCGCGATCCTGCGCGCCGCACCGGACGAGAGCGTCACCCTCTGCCCGCTCGGGCCGCTGACCAATCTCGCTTTGGCCTTCCGGCTGGCTCCGGACGTGCTGGGGAAGGTGAGCCGCATCGTGCTGATGGGCGGGGCGCTCGCGCTCGGCAACATCACGCCTGCGGCCGAGTTCAACATCCATGTCGATCCGCACGCCGCCGCGATCGTCTTCGGGTGTGGCCGGCCCATCGTGATGTTCGGCCTCGGCGTCACCCATCAGGCGGTCGCCTCGCACGCCGAGGTCGCTCGCCTCCTCACCTTCGGCAATGCGACGGGCAAGGCGGTTCATGGCATGCTCACGCGCCCGCGTCCCGGCGGGCTCGGCACCGCCGGCCACCCGATGCACGATCCTTGCGTGATCGCCTTCCTGCTCTGGCCGGAACTGTTCGCCGGGCGCGATTGTTTCGTCGAGGTCGAGACTGGCGACAGTTCCTTGCGGGGCCGCACCACCATCGACTGGAACGGCCGGCTCGGGCGGCCGGCCAATGCTCATGTCGTCGCGAGCGTCGAGGCGGACGCGTTGTTCCAGCGCCTCTTCGACCGGCTCGCGACATTGCCCTGAGCGGGGCGAACGACGGGAACCGGTTTTCGCAGGGTTCCCGCATCCCCGAACGAGACCGCGGAGGAAGCGATGGCCCATTTCGTCGAGGAGCTGCAGGCCGAGGCCGAGCGCGCGATTCTCGCCATGCAGACGGCCGCGCTCGCCGCACGCCAGCTTCACGCCCGCGCCGAGCTGATGCGCCATATGCTGACCACGGCGCGCAAGGTCGCCGGCCGGCCCAAGGCCGAGGCGGTCGAGACGGTCGTGCGTGAGTGGATGGACGCCTGGAATCTCGGCCGGCAGGACTGGCCGCACATCGCCCGTGAGATGGAAGTCTTCACTGCCGCCTTTCACGACTACGCCAACGCTCCCGGCGATGAGAGCGATGCCGCGCTGCGCCGGGCCTGCGATGCGCTCGATGCCGTGCTCGCCCGCGAGAACACCTCGATCAGCGACCAGATGGCGTTCCGCTCGCAATGCGCCCATCGCTGGTGGGAGCTGATCGTGCCGGTACCGGCCGATCTTCCGGGCGCCAAGCCGCGCCCCTCGGTGCCGCCCCTTGATGTCGAGGCGCCGTTCTGGCAGTCCGGCTGCGCCGGGTTCTGCCGCTGAGGTCCGGGCGATGCCGCTGTCGCAGCTGACGCTCCGCCCGGCCGCCCTCTCGGATGCCGACGCCTGCCGCACGCTCTCGGCCGCGGTCGGCTGGCCGCATCGGCGCGAGGACTGGGAGTTCGCGCTCTCGCTCGGCCGGGGCTTCGTCGTGGGCAGCGCCACGGAGATGGTCGGGGTCGGGCTCTGGTGGGGCTTCGGCGCGACCCACGCCAGCCTCGGTAGCATCATCGTCGCGCCGGGCTGGCAGGGCCGGGGCGTCGGCAAGCTGCTGGTGGACCGGTTGATCGCGGCGACGGACGGCAGGACGCTCGGCCTCGTCGCCACGCCGCAGGGCGAGGCGCTCTATGCCAGATACGGCTTCGTCGCCATCGACGAGGTGCGCCAGCACCAGGGCGACTGGCCCGAGCTCCCGGCGCCGGTCATCGGCCCGAACGAGAGCATGCGGCCGGCTGCCGCCGCCGACCTGCCGGTCCTGGCCGGGCTCGATCGCGAGGCGACGGGGCTGCCGCGCGCGCCCGTCCTGGAGGGCCTGCTGTCTCGCGGCCATGCGGTCCTGCTCGAGCGAGACGGCGCGCCCAGCGGCTTCGGTTTCCTGCGCCGGCATGGCCGTGGCTGGCTGATCGGCCCGGTGGCGGCCGTCGACGATGCCGCGGCCTGCAATCTGATCGCGGCGCTGCTCGCCGGCCGCCGCGGCGATTTCGTCCGCATCGACGTGCCGGCCCGCTCCGGTCTCGGCGCCTGGTTGGGCGAGCGCGGCCTGCCGCTGGTCGCCTCCGCGGTGGAGATGGCGCGCGGCGCCGCGCCCGTCGTGCCCGGGCCGGCGCATCGCTTCGCCCTGGTCAGCCAGGCGATCGGCTGACCAGCATGGCCGCGGCGCGCCATGCTTGCGCCTGCAGTCCGTTCCAGCCGTGCCAGGCCGTATAGAGGCCCACCAGGATGATCAGCGCGCTGGAGAAATAGGGGGCTCGCACCGCGATGGTCGACAGCCAGGCGGAGCGCTTCTCGGCCGCGCGCAGGCTGAGGGAGGCGGCGACGCCGACCGAGACCAGCGTGAACGCCAGCCCGATCGAGAAGCAGAGCACCAGCACGGCGCCGAGCGCGATCTCGCGCAGCTGCATGCAGATCAGCAGCACGGTGATCGCCGCCGGGCAGGGGATCAGCCCGCCGGTCAACCCGAACAGCACGATCTGCCAGGTCGTCACCGGCCGGTCGGAGAAGCGCCGCCGGATGTCCTCGGCGTGGGCCCGCTGATGCGCGTCCATCGTGTCCTCGCCAGCCCGTTCGCCGTGATCGGGGCGATGGCCGTGTCCATGCGAATGCGAGTGCGAGTGCCCGTGCGAATGGGCGTGCCCATGCCCATGCCCATGGCCATGGCCGTGGCCGTGGCTGTGCAGGGCCCGCCCGAGCGCGCGCTGCTCCTGCCAGGTCCGCCACAGCATCCAGAGCGCGATCGCGATGATGATCGCGCCGGAAACGAGCTGGAACCAGGGTTCGGTCGCCTCGGCATTGAAGTCCCGCGTCAGGTAGAGGCCGGCGAGGACCACGCCCCAGACGACGAGGGTGTGCGAGAGCGTCGCGGCAAGCCCGAGCAGCATCGCCTGCAGCACCGAGCCACGGATGGCGACGATGAAGGCCGCCATCATCGTCTTGGAATGCCCGGGCTCGAGCCCGTGCAGCGCGCCGAGCATGATCGCGCTCGGAATGAACAGCCAGGCATGGCTGGCGCTCTGGGCCAGCAGATCGGTGAAGGTCGGCACGAAAACAGCGCTCCGGATCCGGAACGGATCGGGTGCTGCCGTGCCGTCCGGCCCTGCCGGCGCTGGTCGGGGGCGCCCGTCTCGTCCTCGCCCGCCCGATCTGCGGGGATGCGCCCGGTCTCGCGCCGGCGCTTGCCCGATCGGGGTCCGCTTGTGCAGCGGATGGGGCGGTCTATAACCTCCCGGGGAGGATAGGATCAAGATGCAGGACGACATTCACGCCCGGATCCACCATCACCGGCATCCGGAGATCATCACGCGGCTGAAGCGCGCCGAGGGACATCTGCGCGCGACCATCGAGATGGTCGCCGATGTCCGCTCCTGCCTCGAGATCGCCCAGCAGCTGCAGGCGGTGGAAGGCGCGATCGCGAACGCCCGCAAGATCCTGATCCAGGAGCATATCGGCCATTGCTTGGAAGAGGCGGCCGGCAGCCTCCCGGCCGAGTCGCGCGGCCTGCTGGCGGAGTTCAAGGCGATGACCCGATTCCTTTGACCGACATCCGCGAATGGCCGGGTTGCCGAACCGGCGCTGGCGGTTGCGCTCCGGCTCGCGCAAGATCGCCCTGAAACGATTTAAACTGCCATCCGGGAGGAATGATGCTCGACGATCTCAAGGGGATGCGCGCCCTCGTCACCGGCTCCAGCACCGGCATCGGTGCCGCGGTCGCCAAGGCCTATGCGGCGCATGGCATGCGCGTCGTGGTGCACTACAAGTCGAGCGAGGCCGAGGCGAAGGCCGTCGCCGCCGAGATCGCGGCTGCCGGCGGCGAGGCTCATGTGCTCCAGGCCGATGTCGCCGAAAGCGCGCAGGCGGTGGACCTTGTCGACAGGGCGGCCGACAAGCTCGGCGGGCTCGACATTCTCGTCAACAATGCCGGCGCGCTGGTGAGGCGCACGCCCATCGCCGAGGTCGACGACGCCTTCTTCGACAGCGTCGTCGACCTCAACGTCCGCTCGGTCGTGATGGCCTCGAAGGCGGCGCTGCCCCATCTGAAGAAGGCCGGCAGCAGGGCGAGCGTGATCAATCTGAGCTCGATCGCCGCGCGCAATGGCGGCGGGCCGGGCTCCTCGCTCTATGCCAGCTCGAAGGCCTTCGTGCTCAACCTGACCCGCGGCATGGCCAAGGAGTTCGTGCCCTTCGGCATCCGCGTCAACGGTGTTTCGCCCGGCGTGATCATGACGCCCTTCCACGAACGCTATTCGACGCCGGAGCAGATCGAGGCGATGCGCAGGACCGTGCCGATGGAGCGGGTCGGCACGCCTCAGGACAATGTCGGCGTCTTCCTCTTCCTCGCCAGCCCTGCGATGAGCGGCTACATCACCGGCCAGACCATCGAGGTGAACGGCGGCCAGTACATGGTCTGACGTTCAGTGTGACTTCGCTGTTCTTGACGGGGCAGGGCGCGCGCCAGCATGGTCTGACGCTCCGTCGCCTGGGTAGCCCGTGATGTCGACCAGCCGCAAAGACCCGATGCCGCCGGCCGCCCGGCGGCTCTTCGCGACAGCCGCCGCGGCGATCCTGGTCGCCGGCTGCGCCGGCGATGTGAGGGGCGTGCTGGCGCCGGTCGCGGCCTCGGCGCCGGGGACCAGCAGGGTCACCATGCTGGTCGCGACGACGCGGGCCGCCGACGCCGATGCCGGCATTCTGTTCAATGGCGAACGGGGCAGGCCGGCCTTCGCCGAGATGACGATCTCGCTGCCCCCCGATGCACGCCGCACCATCGGCGAGGTGCAGTGGCCGAGCCGGCTGCCCGGCAATCCCGAGACGGACTTCGTCACGCTCAAGGTCGACAAGCTCGATCTCCGCACCGGCCTCGCGCGCCTGCATGAGCGGGTCTCCAGGGTGCCGAAGCGCCGCGTCATGGTCTTCGTCCATGGCTTCAACAACCGCTTCGAGGATGCGGTCTACCGCTTCGCCCAGATCGTCCACGATTCCGGCGCGGACGTCGTGCCGGTGCTGTTCACCTGGCCCTCGCGCGGCTCGCTCTTCGCCTATGGCTACGACCGGGAGAGCGCGACCTACTCGCGCAACGCGCTCGAGGAGCTCCTGCAGGGGCTGGCGCGCGATCCTGCCGTCGGCGAGGTCTCGCTGCTCGCCCACTCGATGGGCAACTGGGTCGCGCTCGAGGCGCTGACGCAGATGGCGGTGCGCAATCGCGGCATCCCGCCGAAGATCGCCAGCGTCATGCTCGCCTCGCCCGACGTCGACGCCGACGTCTTCCGCACCCAGATCGCGGAGATGACCGGACGGCGCCCGAAATTCACGCTCTTCGTCTCCCAGGACGACCGCGCCCTCGCGCTCTCGCGCCGGGTCTGGGGCAACAAGGACCGCCTCGGCGCCGTCGACCCCGATGTCGAGCCCTACAAGAGCGAGTTCGAGCAGCTGAAGATCACGGTCCTGAACCTGACCAAGCTGCGCACCGGCGACAAGCTCAACCACGGGAAGTTCGCCGAGAGCCCCGAGGTGGTGAAGCTGATCGGCACGCGCCTCGTCGAGGGCCAGCCGATCACCGATTCGCGCGTCGGCCTCGGCGACCGGCTGATCGAGGTCACCGGCAACGCCGCGGCCGCGGTCGGGACCGCCGCCGGAATCGTCGTCTCGGCCCCGATCGCAGTGGTCGATCCGCATGCCCGTCGCCATCTCGGCGACCGGGTCGAGCATCTCGGCAACAATATCCAGGACACCGGCTCCGCGGTCGGCGACACCGTGACCGCGCCGTTCCAGAGTTCCGGAAAGCAGCCCTGAGCGGCTGCCTTACCGGCTGAAGCGCACCGGCACGGAGAGTGAAACCGTCCCGCCTCCGCCGACGCCCGCGGGCGGCGCCGGGACCGGGCTGGCGCGGCGGATCATCGCCGCCGCTTCGCCATCCAGCGCGGAATCGCCCGAGGAGCCGACGACACGCGACGACAGCACGTTGCCGCTGCGGTCGATCGCGAAGGCGACCTGGACCGTGCCCGGGCTCGCCCCTGCCGGGAAGCGCTTGTAGCGGTTGAGATGGGCGATCAGCGAGCCGCGCCAGGAGGCGGTCGAGACCATCGGCTGGCTGGCCGTGCCCTGCGCAGCGCTGCTCGGGGCCGAGGCGCGCTGCTCCGACGGCTTCGGCGCGACGGCCTCGCGCGCCCGCCGCTCGGCCGGCTTGCGTTCGACGATCCTGGGCTTAGGCTTGTCCTTCCTCTCGACGATCTTCGGCTTCGGCGGCGGCTTCTTTTCGGCCGGCTTCGGCTCGGGCGGAGGCAGCAGAACGGCATCGAGCTTCGGCACCTGCGGCAGGTCCGGCAGCCGGATCTCCGGGGGCTCGACCGGCGTCGGCTCGGGAGCCGGTTCGGGCTCCGGCTCCGGCGGCGGCGTCTCCTTCACCGGCTCGGGCGGCCTCTCCGGCTCGGCCCGCTCGGGCGCGACCGGCAGCTCTTCCGGCGGTGCCTCGGGCGCGACGGAGAGCGCTGCAAGCTCGATCATCACCGCCGGCTCGGGCGCGCCGGCGGCGGCTTCCATCGGGCGCCAGTTCACGCCGACCCAGGCGAGCCCGCCATGGACGGCGGCGACGGTGAGCGCCGCCGCGCCCCAGCGCAGCGCGGCGAGCCAGCGGCGCTCCGGGGCGGGGGCGATCATGGCTTGGCCGCTCCCTGTGCGGCGCCCTGGCCGGTATCCTCGAGCCCGACCAGGGCGATCCTGAGATAGCCGGCCTCGCGCAGCCTGTTCATGACCTCCATCAGCTCGCGATAGGCCACCGCGCCGTCGGCGCGCAGGAAGACGCGCTGCTCCCGGTCGTGGTTGCTCTGGCGGTCGAGCACGTCCTGGAGCCGCTCGCGCGGCACGGTGTCGTCGCCGAGCGCCAGGGAAAGATCCTGCTTCACCGTCAGGAAGATCGGCTTGTCGGGCCGCGGCTGCGGCTGCGCGTTCGAGACCGGCAGGTCGACTGCGACATCGACGGTCGAAAGCGGCGCCGCGACCATGAAGATGATCAGCAGCACCAGGATCACGTCGATGAACGGCGTGACGTTGATCTCGCTGACCTCGCCGAGATCGCCGTCCTGCGGCTCCTTGAGTGAAACCGCCATTGCTCACTCCGCCGGGACGCGCGGCAGTGCGGCGGCCTGTGCCGGCAGCGCGTGCAGGCTGCTGCCGCGGGCCGGTTGCGCCGCCTGGCGCCGTGCCCGTTCGAGATCGCGCGAGAGATGGCGCAGCACCTCGCCGGAGGCATCGGAGAGCGTGGCGCGATAGCCGGCGATGGCGCGCGCGAACACGTTGTAGATGATCACCGCCGGGATCGCCGCGACGAGGCCGATCGCCGTCGCCAGCAGCGCCTCGGCGATGCCGGGCGCGACCACCGCGAGGTTGGTCGTCTTCGCCTGGCTGATGCCGATGAATGAGTTCATGATGCCCCAGACCGTGCCGAACAGGCCGACGAACGGGGCCGTCGAGCCGATGGTGGCGAGGAGGCCGGTGCCGCGCGCCATGCCGCGGCCGGCCCTGGCCTCGATCCGCGACAGCGCGATCGCGGCGCGGTCCTTGATGCCGTCCTCGCCGAGATCGGCGGAGCGGTCGCGCTCGCTCTGGGCGGCGCCGACCAGTTCGGCGACGGCGCCGCGCGCCTGTCCCCTGCGGCCGGCGATGGCCTGCGCCGCCTCGTCGAGGCTTGCCGCGGCCTCCAGCCGGCGCACGGCCCGCTGTGCCCGTGTCTTGGCGGCGGCGAGCTCGAGCGCCTTGGCGAGCCAGATCGTCCAGGTCGCCAGCGAGGCGAAGGCGAGGCCGAGCATCACCGCCTTCACGACGATGTCGGCGGCCATGAACATGCCCCAGGGCGACAGATCGTGCGGCAGGCTCGCCGGCGCAGCCACCGCGACCGGAGTCCGGCCGGGCGGCGGCGAGGGGGTGGCGGCCGCCGCTGCCGGACCGGCGGGAGCGGGCTGACCCATGACAGTCGGATCGGCCGGTGCGGCGGCGCCGGGCGCAGGTGCGGCTCCGCCATGCGCGCCGGACGGGCTCGCCTGGGATGCGGGGGCGGTCTCTGCCGGAGCGGTCTGGGCCAGGCCGATCGACCCCGCCAGCGGGGCTGCGGCGATCCCCGCCGCGAACAGGACTGTGCCGATCAAGCGCTGCATCGAATCTGGTCCATGATCTGGCGGCGTTCCTCATCGCGGGAACGCGTTCGGAGCGGAGCCGGCTTCGCGGAAGCGCCCCCGGCGATCGTCGCCAGCAGTTAAACCAGAGCGAATTGATTAGCAAATACAATAATTTATAGGTATTCTAAAGTAAATCGGCCGGCCGTGGCTCAGACCGTGCCGGCATCGACGATGAAGTTCTGGCCGGCGCACATGCGGGAGACGTCGGAGCAGAGGAACAGCACCATCTGCGCGATGTCCTCCGGCAGGATCTCGCCCTTGAGCGCCTGCGCCGCCTGGTTGGCGGCGCCCTTCTCCGGCGTCCACCAATGCGTGCGCTGGCGCTCGGTCATCACCCAGCCCGGCGTGACGCAGTTGACCCTGATCCCGTCCGGGCCGAGCGCCCGCGCCAGCGAGCGCGTGAAGCCGATCACCGCCGACTTCGCCGTGGTGTAGGCGATCATGTGCGGCGAGCCCTTCATCCACGAGGTCGAGGACAGATTGACGAGCGCGCCGCCGCCGAGGCCGCGCATGTCCGGCGCCAGCGCCTGCGCCACGAACATCATCGGCCGGAGGTTCACGGCGAAGCGATCGTCCCAATAGGCTTGGGTGACCGCATCGAAGTCGTGCCGCTCGTCATGTCCTGCATTGTTGACGCCGATCGCGAACGGACCGTGCAGGAGGCGCGCCGCCGCGATCGCAGCCTGCGTCGCCGGAATGTCGCGCAGGTCGACGCGATGGAACGAGACGGCGCCGCCGGCGGCCGAGAGCTCGGCTGCGAGCTTGTCGCCGCGTTCGGCATCGCGGTCGAGGAAGGCGACCCTGGCGCCCTGGCGCGCCAGGGCCTCGACGATGGCGCGGCCGATGCCGTCGGCTCCGCCGGTGATCACGGCCGCCTTGCCGGCGAGATCGGGATAGCTCGCTTCGATCCTCACCCGCCGAACTCCGCCGCGGCCAGGCCTGGCACGTCGACCGGCAAGGTGAAGAGCCCGCCGGAGAACGGTGCCTCGGCCAGCACGCGCGAGGGCAGGCGGATGCGTGCCGTGGTGATGAACAGCGTCCTGAGGTCCGGCCCGCCGAAGGCGAGGCTGGTCGGGCGCGGCACCGGCAGCCAGACCTCGCGATCGAGCCTGCCGTCCGGCGCGTAGCGGTGCAGGCACCAGCCGTCCCAGATCGCGCACCAGACGCAGCCCTCGTTGTCGACCGCGAGCCCGTCCGGACGCCCGACCGCCTTGTCGATCTCGGCGAAGACGCGGCGATTGGCGAGCGTGCCGGCCTCGGCGTCGAAATCGTAGGCGTAGATGCGGCCGGGGGCGGAATCGACGAAATAGAAGCGTCGCCCGTCCGGACTCCAGTCCAGCCCATTGGCGACGGTGAGGCCGCTCTCGCGCCGCTGCCAGGAGAGGTCGGGCGCGATCGCGTAGAGCGAGCCGGAGGCGCGGCTGGCGTCGAGCCGCATCGTCCCGGCCCAGAGCCGGCCCTGCCGGTCGCATTTCCCGTCGTTGAAGCGGTTGTCGGGAATGTCCGCCTCGGGATCGACGAGCGGCGTCAGCCGGCCGCTCGCGAAGTCGAACGCCTCCAGCCCGTCCTGGGTCAGCGCCACCAGTCCGCCGCCGCGGCGGCCGAGCACGGCGCTGACCAGGCGCGGCAGCGCGACCTCCTCGTTGCCGCCGGTCGCCGGGTCGAAGCGGTTCACGGACGGCGCGAGGATGTCGACCCAATAGAGCCGCTGCTCGCCGGCGGACCAGTACGGCCCCTCGGCGAGATGGGCGCCCCAGGGCAGGACGCATTGCACATCCGGATTGACCGGCCGCGTCGAGCGCGGCGCCGGCGAAATGTTCATCTGCGTCGCGCCGACGTTTCCGGAGATCTGGCGCGCTGCCGCCATCAGGTCGCGGCCGGTGGTGTGCAGTCGCTCGCGGGTCAGCCGCGAGGACGGGCCGAACACGCCGATCGCCGCGACGGCCCGGCCGGTATGGTCGAAGATCGGCGCCGCGACCGAGGCGACGCCGGCGACATGCTCCTCCTGCGAGACGGCGTAGCCGCGCGCCCGGGTCAAAGCGAGGTCGGCGGCGAGCGCCTCCTCCTCGGTGATCGTCGTCTCGGTGAACCGTTCGAGCTTCAGCCGGTCGATCAGGGCGCGCTGCTCATGCGGCTGGACGAAGGCGAGCAGGGCCTTGCCGCCGGCGGTGCAGTGCAGCGGGGCGCGCCGGCCGATCTCGATGCGGAAGCCATAGGGGCCGCCGCGGCTGCGCTGGTCGATGTAGAGCACCTCGCCATTGTCGATGGCGCAGAGCGCGGCGGTCTCGCGCGTCTCCTCGGCCAGCCGATCGAGCGCCGGCGCGCCGGCGCCGCGCAGGTCGAAGGATTCCCAGACGCGATGGGCGAGCTCGAACAGGCGGTGACCGAGCCGATAGGTGTTGTCGCTCTCCTCGTGCCGGATCAGGCGGAAGGTCAGCAGCGTGTTGAGCATGCGCGCCAGCGTACCCTTGGGCAGGCCGGTGGCGGCCTGCAGGTCGCGGAAGCGCGGCGGCGCCGGCGCCTCGCCGATCACGTCGAGCAGGTAGAGCCCCTTGGCGAGGGCGGCCGCGCCGGTCGGGACGTCGCGCTCGTCCGGCGTCAGGACGCGCGCTTCGCCCGCGCCTGCGCCGCTTCGCCGATCATGCGCTCGAAGGTCCATTGCGGCTCAAACCCCAATTCGGTCCGGATCCTGGCGTTCGACGTCTCGTAGCAGACGCCGGCGCCCGGCAGGTCGATGGTCCTCAGCGGCAGCCCCGTCAACTCCGCCATCATCGGCAGGGCCACGGCGAAGTCGACCGGCTCGGTCGCGCCGAGATTATAGGTGCGGCCGGCGGCGCGCTCATCCGACAGCGCCAGCAGGATGCCGGCGACCATGTCGCGGGTGTCGGTGATGTGCATGCGGAAGGGCCGGCCGGCCTCGTTGCGCGACAGCACCAAGGCCTCGCGCCCGTCGTCTATGGTGCGCAGGGCCGCGACGGCGGCAGCGTTGCCGAAGGCTTCCTGCTGCCTGATCTTCGGCTGCAGGAAGAAGCGCGGTCCGGAGAAGAAGCTGCCGGGATCGAGCAATTCGCTCGCATCCTGCGTATGCGAGAAGCGCAGGATCGTCGCCGGAATGCCGCTGGTCCTCTCGAAGAAGCGCACGATCTCCTCGCCCAGCAGCTTGCTCAACCCATAGGGCGAGCGCGGCTTCAGCGGATGCTCCTCGTCGATCGGCTGATACTCCGGCATGGTCTCCGGATAGACCTCGCCCGAGGAAGCGAAGACGAGGCGCTTCGGCTTCACTGCCGTGGCCTCCTGCAGCAGCAGGCGCGTGCCCTCGACATTGGCGGTGAACAGCCGGTCGCGATCGGCCGGCAGCCAGGACATGAAGGCGCCGAGATGCAGGATCGCGTCAGCGCCCCGAACCGCCTCGCTTGCGGCGGCGCGGTCGTCGAAGCCGCCGAGCACCTCGCGATAAGCGGGATGACCGATACCGCTGGCGCGCAGGTCAAGGCCGGTGACGCGCTGGCCCGCTTCGAGCAGTCGGCGCACGACGCGCGAGCCGACGCGCCCGGCGCTGCCGGTGACCAGGATCGTCCTCATCGGATCGCCTCGCCGCTGGCGGCGTCGAAGACATGCAGCCGCGCCGGATCGAAGGACAGTGTCAGCGTCTCCCCCGGCGGGCCCGGCTCCGGATTGATCAGGCGGGCGATCAGCGCGCTGCGACGTGCCTCGTCCTCGCCGGCCGAAACGGTCTCGCGCCGATGCTCCTCGGGCAGGTCGACATAGACATATTGCTCGCTGCCGAGGCTCTCGATCAGCCTCGGGGTCACCGTGAAGGAGATCTGCCCGGGACCGGCGGCGATATGCTCGGGCCTGAGGCCGACGACGATCTCCTTGCCGGCGAGCGCGTCGGCGTTCGCCACCGGCAACACCACATCGTGGCCGAACAGTTTCGCGGTGGCGCCGCCGCCCGAGGCCTGCGCCTTCGCCTTCAAGAAATTCATGCCGGGCGAGCCGATGAAGCCGGCGACGAAGAGATTGGCCGGCTTGCGGAACATCACCTCGGGCGAAGCGATCTGCTGGATCACGCCGTCCTTCATGATGACGATGCGGTCCGCCATTGTCATCGCCTCGGTCTGGTCGTGGGTGACGTAGATCGTGGTGACGCGCAGCCTCTTGTGCAGGGCGCTGATCTCGGCGCGGGTGTGGACGCGCAATTTGGCGTCGAGGTTGGAGAGCGGCTCGTCCATCAGGAAGGCTTGCGGCTCGCGCACGATCGCCCGGCCGAGCGCGACGCGCTGGCGCTGGCCGCCGGAGAGGGCGCGCGGCCGCCGGTCGAGCAGATGGTCGATGCCGAGGATCTTCGCGGCGTCGGCGACGCGCCGGTCGATCTCGCCGGCGTCGGTGCCGCGCATCTTCAGGCCGAAGCCCATGTTCCTGCGCACGCTGAGATGCGGGTAGAGCGCGTAGTTCTGGAAGACCATCGCGATGTCGCGGTCACCCGGCGCGAGGTCGGTGACATTGCGGTCACCGATGCTGATCGTGCCGGAGGAGGCTTCCTCGAGCCCGGCGAGGATCTTCAGCATGGTCGACTTGCCGCAGCCCGAAGGGCCGACCAGGACGACGAACTCGCCATCGGCGATGTCGAGCGAGAAGCCCTTCAGGACGGTGAGCCCGCCATAGGATTTGGTGATGCTGTCGATGCGGATTCCGGCCATGGGACGTCTCTACTTCTCGGCTCCGGCCGTCAGGCCGCCGACGAGATAGCGTTCGAGGACAAGGTAGATCGCGAGGATCGGCAGGGCGACGAGGATGGAGGCGGCTGAGATGTCGCTCCAGTTCGAGATGTACTCGCCCTTCATCGTGGTGATGCCGAGATTGGCGGTCCAGTTGCCCTGGGCGTTGGTCAGGAAGGTGCGGGCATAGGCGTAGTCCGACCAGGACAGCACGAAGCCGTAGAGCGCCGTCGCCGCGAGCCCCGGCGCCGAGATCGGCAGGATCACCCGGACCATCGCGCCGAGCGGCGAGCAGCCGTCGACCATCGCCGCCTGCTCGAGTTCGCGCGGGATCGTGTCGAAATAGCCCTTCAGCATCCAGGTGGTGAACGGGATGATCAGCGTGGCGTGGGCGAGGATGATCGACCACAGGCTGCCGATCAGCTCGAGGCTGCGGAAGATGCCGAAGAGCGGGATCACCAAGAGCGTCGCCGGCAGCATCTTGGCCGTCAGGATGAACAGTCCGAGCGATTGGCCGCCGCGCAGCTTGAAGCGCGACAGGCTGTAGCCGGCGAGCACCGAGACCACCATGGAGATCGCAACCGCGCCGATGGCGGCGAGTGCCGAATTGCCGAGCCAGAGCAGGATCGGCCGCTCGGCGATGATCTGGCCGAACACGCCCCAGCGCGGCTCGGCTGGCCAGAAGCTCGGCGGCAACTGCCTGAGCTGGCTCGGCTCGGAGAGCGCGGTGACTATGAGCCAGTAGATCGGGAAGACCAGGATGGCGCAGGTCAGGACCACGCCGGCATAGAGCAGGGCGTTCCGCGTGGCTTTGCGTTTCATCGCCGCCTCCTCAGATATTGTCCGGCGCGCGGGCGATCATCAGCCGGCTCGCGATCACGCAGACGATCAGGGTGATGACGCCGATGGCCGAGGCGTAGCCCATCTTGAAGAAGCCGAAGGCCTGCTCGTAGGTCATGATCGAGAGCGACTGCGTCGCCTTCAGCGGTCCGCCGCCGGTCAGCACGTAGATGATCGAGAAGTCGCGGAAGACCCACAGCATCACCAGCACCAGCGTCACCCCGATCACCGGCATCAGCGAGGGGATGGTGATGTGGAGAAGGCGCTGCCAGGCGCGGGCGCCGTCGACCTTGGCGGCGTTGTAGAAATCCTCCGGGATCGACTGCAGCCCGGCCAGCATCATGATCGAGACGAAGGGATAGCCCTTCCAGACCATCACCGTGCAGACGACGGCGAAGGCGGCCTCGGGCGAGGAGAACCAGTTGGTCGTCTGGTCGACCAGGCCGAGCCTGATGAAGAGCCAGTTCATCAGGCCGAAGGAGGAATCGAACAGCCAGGCGAAGATCACCACCGCGATCACTTCCGGGATCGCCCAGGGCAGGGCGACCAGCAGCCGCGCCAGCGTCTGGCCCTTGAAGCGGTTGTTGACCAGCAGCGCCGTGCCGAGGCCGAGCAGGAAGCAGAAGAAGGAGACGATGGTGACGAGCTTGAACGTCACCCAGCAGGCGTTCCAGAACTCCTCGGAGGCGAAGAGCCGCTCGTAATTCGCTGTGGTGAAGGGACGGCGCGGCTGGTCGAGCCGGGCGATGTTGACGTTCTGGAAGGACAGGTCGACCGAGACGAAGAGCGGATAGACGATGATCAGCGCGATCAGCAGCACCGCCGGCGCCAGCAGGAGATAGCCGAGCCAGTGCCGCCGGCTCGGGCGGGCGAGGTCGAGGAAGGCTGATCGGGGCATGGCGGGTCCGTCTCCCGTTTCTCGTCGTGGAAGGGCGCGGGGAACCCTTCTCCCGTGTGGGAGAAGGGCAGGGATGAGGGCCTGCCCTACCCGGAGAAGGTGGAACGGCGCCGCTGCGGCTTCATTCTGAACCGGCGGTCCCTCACCCCTGCCCTCTCCCATCCGGGAGAGGGATTCGCGTGGCGCTACTGCTTCTGCAGCGCCTCGGCCTTGGCTTGCATCGTCGCCGCCACCGCCTTCGGGTCGAGGTCCTGGATGATCATGCGCTGCGACTCCTCCATGACCATCTTGGCGAACTCGTTGAACTGCAGCTCAAGCCCCTTCGGGATGCGGTCGACCTTGGCGTCGGCCGCCGCCTTGGTCGCCTGCACCAGGAGGTCGAAATGCGGCGTGTCCTTGGTCGCGGCCGAGGTGTCGGCGCGTGGGCTGGGCGGCGGCGAGGCGCCGAGCGTCGCATAGCTCGACTGGAACTCGTCGGATGTCGCGAGCGCGATGAAATCCCAGACCAGCTTCTTGTTCTCCCTGGGCGCGTCGGCTGCGATGCCGAGCACGTTGGAGGAGCCGCCGACCGGCGGGCTGAACGGCACCATGCCGAGCTTGATCTGGTCCTTGGCCTTGCCCTTCTGGATGATCGGCCAGAGCCACGGCCCGTCCATCTTCATCGCGATCTTGCCGTCGGCGAACATCTGGCGGACCTCGCCGGCCGGCAGGTCGCGCGGGGTCAGGCTGGTCTTGACGATGGTCTTCCAGCGCGACAGGCCTTCGATCATCTCGGGCGTATTGATCGTCACCTTGCCGGCATCGTTGGTCCAGCGCCCGCCGGCGTCGAGCGTGTAGTTCATCATCTCGCTCATGTACTGGCCGCCGCCGCCCTTGGTCTCGTGCCCGGTGCCGAACTGGTCGACGATGCCGTCGCCATTGACGTCCTTGGTCAGCTTCTGCGCCGCGGCGAGGAACTCGGCATAGGTCTTCGGGACGGCAAGACCTTCCTTCCTCAAGAGCTCGTCGTTGTAGGCGAAGATGTAGCCGAAATAGAGCATCATCGTGCAGACGGTCTGCTTGTTCCAGCTGCAGGTGTCCTGCCCGGCCCAGCCCTTGAGGTCGAGCTTGGCGTCCTTGATGTAGGGATCGAGCGGCTCCAGCCAGCCATTATCGGCGAACTTCTGGAATTCGAAGGAGGCGAGATGGACGATATCCGGCGGCTTGCCGCCGGCGAACAGCGTCGTCATCGTGTCGGCATAGGCGCCGCGCTCGACCTTGGTCCATTCGATCTTGACGCCGGGATGGGTCGCCTCGAATTCCTTGATCACCGAGCCCCACCAGTCGCCGACGCCGCGCTCGTCCTTCTGCCAGGAGACGAATTTCAGCACCTTGCCCTGCGCCAGCGCGATGCCGGGGAGAGCGCCGGCGGCGAGCGCGAGCGCAGCCGCGGAGAATGCAAGCCTTGTCCTCGTCATGGTCTCCTCCTCCCTTGGTTCTTGTCGCTAAAGCCGTTTCAGCAGCCTGAGCGCTTCCTTTGACGGCTCGACCCCGAGGCCGGGTCCGCTCGGCAGACGGTAGAAGCCGGCGCTGCAATCCATGTCGCCGAGCAGCAGCCGCCGGTTCGGCTCGAAGATCGAGTGCTGGAATTCATGGCACTCGACCGCCGCGAGCGCCGAGGACGCATGCAGGCTCGCCGCCAGGAACAGGCCGATGCCGATCGTGGCGTGCGGGATCACCCGAAGATGATGCGCCTGGGCATACAGGCCGATGCGCATGAACTCGGTCACGCCCTTATGGCCCATCTCCGGCTGCACGATCGCGCAAGCCCGCCGGGCCACCCGCGGCACGAGATCATGGACCGTGCGCCATTCCTCGCCGGCCGCGACCGGCGTCGAGACCTTCGCGGCTACATGGGCGAGTCCGTCGAGATCCTCCGGCTTCACCGGCGCCTCGGCGAACCAGAGCCCATGCGGCTCCATCGCCCGGATCGCCGCGACGGCCTCCTCGCCCGTATGGACCCAGTGCATGTCGCAGGCGATGCGCGCACCGGGGCCGAGCCGCTCGCGCAGCGTCCTGATCTCCGCGACATTGCCGTCATCGGCGACGGGAGCCGCGAACTTGAAGCTGTCGAAGCCTTTCGCCTGCCACTCCGCCGCGAACGCGGCCCGCTCTGCCAGCGTCGGCTTCGGCAGGCCGGAAAGATACGCCGGCAGTCGCTCATGCTTCTGCCCGCCGAGCAGCTTGACCAGCGGCAGGCTCGAAAGCTTGCCGCAGAGGTCCCAGAGCGCGATGTCGATCGCGGCGAGCGCGTCGAGATAGAAGCCGCCGGTATAGCCGCGCACCCGCATCAGATCGTAGAGATCGTCATGGATGACGCTGACGTCGCGCGGGTCGCGCCCGACGACGAAGGGGCCGAGCAGGTCGTCGACGATCGCCATCGCCGCGCCGGGGGCGACGATGCCGTAGGTCTCGCCCCAGCCGACCGCGCCGCCCGCCGTCTCGATCCGGACCACCACGGTGCGGTCGACCGTCGGATAGACGGTCCGGTTGCCCTTGCGCACGATATAGCCGTGGTCGTTGACGCGCTCGCCCGCGCGCAGGGCGCCGAGATAGGGCGTCTCGCGCGGGATGGTGATCGAGAACACCTCGACGCGGGCGACGCGCTCGGCCATCACGCGCCTCCGGCGGACGTCGGCTCGCGAGCGTCGACCGTCATCAGCTCGGCGCAGAGGTCGAGCCACGCGTCGATCTCGGCGACGTCGAGCGCATCCATCGCCGGCACCGTCGCCCGCACGACCTGATTGGTCAGCACGCCGCGCCGCGTCAGCACATGCTTGGTGAAGGCCATGCGGAAATTCAGCTGGATCGCCAGCAGCGGCAGCGTGCGCATATAGAGCTCGCGGGCACGCTCGATCTCGCCGGCGCGATAAGCCCGATCCAGGGCGACGTGGATGTCGGCGAACTCGACGGCCGGCATCGCGCCGCAGGCGCCGCGATTGTATTCGTCGATCAGATAGCGCGCGCCGCCGCCACCGAGCACGCCCTTCAGATGCGCCGGCTTGCCGGCCGTGATCGCCGAGATGGCGAGGCCCGACGGCAGCGTTTCCTCCTTGACATGGGTGATCGCCGGGTTGTCACGGACGATCGCGAGAATGGCGTCGGGCTTGAGGTCGGAGCCGCGCGGTGCCGGCGCGTTCTGCAGCACGATCTCGAGGCCGGGCACGGCCGCGGCGATCTCGCCATAGAAGGCGGAGACGGCCTCCGTTGTCGTGCCGACGCTCTTCGGCGCCTGGATCATCACATGTCCGATGCCGTTGGCGATGGCCTCGCGGCAATGCGCGACGGCTTCCGCCGCGCTCGAGGCGCTCGCGCCGGCGACGATCGTCCGCCGGCCGCCGATCCTCGTCGCGACCACCTTCAGCAGGGCCGACCGCTCCGCGGCCGAAAGCGCGTCCACCTCGCTGGCGAAGCCCGGGAACACCACGCCGTCCACGCCGCAGGCGAGGGCGAAATCGACGATCCGCACCATCGCCTCGGGATCGATCGCCCCGGTCTCCGTGAACGGCGTCGGCAACACCGGCAGCATGCCCTGCAGCACTGCGCTCCTCCCAGTCGATCCATATAGTGGATCATCTGTTTTCTAATATGGACCGTACTTCCGTTGTCCTGGACCGTCAAGCGCGCACGAAAAAGCCGCCGGGAGGACCCGGCGGCTTTCGGGTTCCTGGAACCCGACCCTCCTTTTCAGGAGGGCCTCTGTCGCGCGGGTGACGGCCCGCGCGGTCAGTGCTTGTGATGCCCTCCGGCCGGGGCGCGGGCGCCGACCGACTCCACGTTGAACTCGACGGGAACCTGTCCCGCCTTCTCGAAGGTCAGCGTGCCCTTGATCGTCTCGCCTTCCTTGAGCTGGCGCTTCAGGTCCATGAACATGATGTGGTAGCTGCCCGGCTTCAGCTCGGTCTTCGCGCCGGGCTTGAGCTCCAGCCCGTCGGGCAGGCCCCGCATCGTCATCACGCCGTTGCTCATCGCCATCTCGTGGATCTCGACCTTGCCGGCGATCTCGCTGCTGCCGCCGAGCAGGCGGTCGGCGCTGGCGCCGGTATTGGTCACAGCGAGATAACCGCCGGCGACCTTGGCGCCGGCCGGAGTCGCGCGCGTCCAGGGATGGTCGATCTTGAGCGTGCCGGCGGTATAGTCATGCGCGCGGACCGTGCCGGCGAGCGCCAGGGCGGCGATGGCCGTGAAAGCGAGGCGGGAGATCATCGTAGGCTCCTTCGGTTGCGAAAGTTGGATCGTGTTCACGGGCGTATGTCGAGCGTGTCCTCGAGCCGGATCATCTCGAAATCCGAAATCAGGATCTCGAGCTCGACGGTCCAGCGGCCGGCGACCGGAAGCGTCAGTCCGCGGACCTGCCAGTCGCCGCCGGCCTGCCTCGTGGCCTGCCGTTCGATCGGCTCGATCCCGGCGTCCGGCTTCGACAGGCCAAGCCGCATCTCTTTCGGCACGAGCGGGCCGAATGCGCCGTCGAGCAGCGCGACGGTGATCGTCACAGGGCCGGCGCGGCCCGGCGTCACGCTGAGCTCGGCCATCGCCTTGTCGGTGTGGATATGCACGCTGGCCGGCTGCGCCGCTGCCGCAGCGAGGGCGCGTGGCGGCGGCGTGAAACGCCAGAGCGAGACGGTGGCGAGGATGGCGACGACGATCGCGACCTCGGCCGCGACGGTCCGGGCGAGCAGCCCCCGGACCCCCGCCGTTCCGGAGAGGATGGCGGGCGTCAGCCGGTAGCGGTTGAAGGCGCCGACCCCGATCAGCACTGCGACCAGCGCGAGCTTGCCGGCGAGCACGAGGCCGTAGGGGGTCGTGAGCAGGGCCTGCGGACGCTCGACCTGGATGACGGCGAGGGCGGCGCCGCTGAGCAGGACGACCACCAGCAGCGTCGGGATCCGGCTCGAGAAGCGCTGCAGCGCCTGCGCCCCGTCGGGTTGGCGCAGGGCGAAGCCGAGGGGCAGCAAGGCGCCGGCCCAGCCGGCTATGGCGATCGCATGGAGGAACAGGGCCGGGCGGGCCAGCACCTGAGGCGCGGCTGTGCTGGCATGGCCGCTCGCCGCCAGCGCGGCGCCCGACCCGAGCCAGGCGAGGATTGCGAGCAGGCGGCCGATCCGGCGCGGCAGGGCCAGCGCCAGCGAGGCCGCCAGCAGGGCGAGCGCGGCGATCAGGGCCGTGCGGCCGAAGCTGCTCGCGGCCGCCGCTTGCCAGGCCGCGGCCTGGGTCGCGCCGGAGAGCGG
>NZ_FYAS01000006.1 GCF_900185715.1 Allobosea sp. CS1GBMeth4 | reverse complement strand
GGCCGTCGGGGCCTGGCCCGGCGCCGGGCGAGCGCCGGGGCGCTCCTGGCCGCCGGAGCTGCGCGGGCGGCGCGGATCCGGACGGTCGTCGTCAGCCGACGGAGCCTGCGCGAGCTGGAACGGTGGAGCGGCGAAGCTGCCCTGCGAGAGCGTGATGGCGGGGATCAGGGTGCCGAGCAGGAGCAGGTTCTTCGTGCGCATCGTGACGTCCGTTTCGAGTTGATCGTCCGGACATGAACGCGGTCGCGCCCTGAATTCCGAATGAACCGAAAACGGCCGAAATCGGGCACGGTTCCGCCCCCGGGCGGCAATCGCCCGGCGATGCGCGCGCTTCAGAGCCCGGCCTGCTCCTTCACATAGGCCGCGATCTCGGCATGGGTCGCGAACCAGACATCGCCCTTCGCCCTGGCGTGGCGGACCAGCTCCTCGAGGATCCAGAAGCGCGACCGGTAGGTGATGACATGCGGGTGCATGGTCAGGAGGAAGAGCCCGCCTTCGGCGTAGGCGCCGTCGAACTCGCGCCTGAAGATGTCGAACACCGCCTCCGGCGGGGTGTAGGGCCGCAGCGCCTGAAAGCGGTTCATGTTGAAATAGACCGCGTCGTCGCGAATCCACTCGACCGGCAACTCGACCATGCCGGTCGGCTCGCCCTTCTCGATCAACTCGTACGGATCGTCGTCGGCGAAGAGCGAGGAATCGTAGAGGAGGCCGAGCTCGCGCTCGACGGCGAGCGTCACCTCGGAAAAATCCCACGACGGCGTGCGCATGCCGACCGGCCTGACGCCGGTGATCGTCTCCAGCGTGTCGGCCGAGCGCAGGTGCAATTCGCGCTCCTGCTCCGGCGGCACGGCGGTGTTGACCTCGTGGATCCAGCCGTGCAGGCCGATCTCATGCCCTTCCGCCACGACCCGACGCTGCTCGTCGGGATAGAGCAGGGCGGTCACCGCCGGCACGAAGAAGCTCGCCCTGATGTCGTGCCGCGCCAGCATCGCGAGGATGCGCGGCATGCCGACGCGGTTGCCGTACTGGCCCCAGGACAGCCGGCCGACGGACTTGCCGCCGTCGCGCAACTCGTTGGTCTCGTGGTCGACGTCGAAGGAGAGCGCCACGGCGCAGCGCGCTCCGCCCGGCCAGGTCTTCGGCTTGAGGTTGCGGCCCGCGCGCACCTGCTCGACCTTGCCGCGCCAGGTCTCCTCCGGCCATTGCCAGGGCTTCAGTTCGGTCATCGGGTTCCTCCTGCGTGTTCCATGTCGTTCCGGGGCGGCCCGCAGGGGCGAGCCCCGCGAAGACGGAGCTCCGATCATGATGTCGCTGCTTCGGGCAGCACCGGCACCGCCGCGAGCAGCCGTTTGGTGTAGTCGTGCTGCGGGTTGTCGTAGACCGCTCCGGCCGCCCCCTCCTCGACGATGCGGCCGCGATACATCACCGCGACCCGGTCGCAGAGATGCCTGACCACCGAGAGGTCGTGCGAAATGAAGATCAGGGTCAGGCCGAGCTCGGCCCGCAGCCGCATCAGCAGGTTGATGATCTGCGCCTGGATCGAGACGTCGAGCGAGGCGACCGGCTCGTCGCAGACGACGAGGTCGGGCTGCATGGCGAGTGCGCGGGCGATGGCGACGCGCTGGCGCTGGCCGCCGGAGAACTGGTGCGGATAGCGCTCGGCGAAAGCGGGATCGAGCCCGACCGCGGCGAGCCAGTCGCGCACATAGGCCGCGCTGCCGGCCCTGTCGACGAGCCCATGGGCGAGCGGGCCCTCGGCGATGCAAGCGCTGACGCGCATGCGCGGATCGAGCGAGGCGAACGGGTCCTGGAAGATGGTCTGGACGCGGGTGGTGAGCTTCTTCGGCTCCGGGCCGTCGCTCATCACCGGCCGGCCCTCGAAGCGGATCGTGCCCGAGGACGGCGCGTAGATGCCGGCGGCCATGCGCCCGAGCGTCGACTTGCCCGAGCCTGACTCGCCGACCAGCCCGAGCGCCTCGCCGCGCGGGATCGTCAGACTGACCTCGTCGACCGCCATCACGGCCGGCTGAGGCTGCACGAGGCCGAGCCTCTGGCCGAGGCCGCGCAGGGCGCCCGGCCGCGGCTCGAAGCGCTTGCTGACCCGGTCGGCGACGAAATAGGGCGCGCCCGGCACCGGCGCCGCGGCGGCGGCCGCCGGCCTGCGGGCGGGCGGGGTGGCATCCGGCACGCCGCCGCCGCGCAGCAGGAACTCGCCCGGCCTGGCGCGCGAGGGCAGAGCGTCGAGCAGGGCGCGGGTATAGGCATGCTGCGGCCGCGTCAGCACGTCGAGCGTCGGGCCCGCCTCGACGATCTTGCCGAGCCGCATGACCGCGACATGCTGCGCGATCGAGGCGACGGTGGCGAGATCGTGGCTGATCCAGATCAGCGCGGTGCCGAGCTCGGCGACGAGCTCCTTCATCTCGGCGAGGATCTCGGCCTGGATCGAGACGTCGAGCGCCGTGGTCGGCTCGTCGCAGATGATCAGCTTCGGCCGATGCAGCAAGGCGATCGCAATGGCGACGCGCTGGCGCATGCCGCCGGAGAGCTGGTGCGGGTAGAAGTCGACCGTCGCATCGGGCCGCGGGATGCGGACCTGGGCGAGGCCGGCGACGGCGCGGCGGCGCGCCTCGGCAGCCGAGACCGGTCGATGCGCCTCGAGCGCCAGCCTGATCTGCTCGCCGATGGTGAGCACCGGGTTCAGCGTCATCAGCGGGTCCTGGAAGACCATCGAGACGACGCGGCCGCGCAGCTTTCGCAATTCGTCGGGCGGCAACCCGACGAGTTCGTGGCCTTCGAGCCTGACCGAGCCGGCGGCGACGCGGCCGGGCGGATCGATCAGGCCGATGATCGAGAAGCCGGTGACGCTCTTGCCGGAGCCGGATTCGCCGACGAGACCCATCACCTCGCCGCGGCGGAGCGAGAAGGAGACGCCGTCCACCGCCCTCACCACGCCGGCACGGGTGAAGAACTGCGTGGTGAGATCGCTGACCTCGAGGAGGGGAGCGTCTGTCATGAGTACGCATCCCCCGTCATGCTCCGCCTTGTGCCGAGCATCCACGTCTTGAACACCGCTCTCGACCGACGAAGGCGTGGATGGTCGGGACAAGCCCGACCATGACGGAGAGCGTTCGCACCTACCGTCATCGCTTCAGCCTCGGATTGACCTGATCGCGGATCTGGTCGCCGACGAGGTTGATCGCGACGATCAGCAGGATCAGGGCGAGGCCGGGATAGATCGAGATCCAGTAGCGGCCCGAGAGCATGTACTGGAAGCCGTTGGCGATCAGCGATCCCAGCGAGGGCTCGGTCACCGGCAGGCCGACCCCGAGGAAGGACAGCGTCGCCTCGAGCGCGATGGCATTGGCGACCTGCACGGTCGCGACCACGATCAGGGGCGGCAGGCAGTTCGGCAGAATGTGGCGCCAGATCACCTGCCGCGCCGGCAGCGGCGTCGAGAGCGCCGCCTCGACATAGTCCTTGCCGCGCTCGGCCGAGGCCGCGCCATGGGCGGTGCGGGCGAAATAGGCATATTGCGCGGCGACGAGCGCGGCGATCAGTTGCGCCTTGCCCTGGCCGAGCATCGCCGAGATGACCAACGCGAGCAGGATCGCCGGGAAGGCGAGCTGCAGATCGATGACGCGCATGATGAAGGCCTCGCGCCGGCCGCCGAGATAGGCGGCGGCGATGCCGAGCGTGACGCCGACGGCGAAGGCGACCGCGCCGGCGACCAGCCCCATCTGCAGGGAGATGCGCAGCCCGTAGAGAATGGCCGAGAGCAGGTCGCGCCCCTGGGCGTCGGTGCCGAGCCAGTGCGTGTAGCCGCCCGAGCCGACATGGCCGGGCGGCCGGCGGGCGTCGGACAGGACGAGGCCGGCGAGGTCGTAGGGATTCTGCGGCGCGATCAGCGGCGCGAGGAGCGCGACGCCGATCATCAGCACGACGACGACGAGCGCCGCCAGCGCGATGCGGCTCTCGCGGAACTCGCGCCAGAAGCGGGCGATCGGCGCTTCCTTCCTCATCCGGCCCGGCCTTTCCGCAAGCGCGGGTCCAGCGCGAAATAGGTCAGGTCGACCAGGAAGTTGATCATGATGAAGACGAAGGCGACGAGCATGAGATAGGCGACCATCACCGGCCGGTCGAGCGACTGGATCGAATCGATGATCAGCTTGCCGATGCCCGGCCAGGAGAAGATCGTCTCGGTCACCACCGCGAAGGCGAGCGTCGAAGCGAATTCCAGGCCGAAGACGGTGACCAGCGGAATCGAGATCAGGCGCAGGACATGCCGGCGCAGGATGACGCCTTCGGTGATGCCGGCGGCGCGGGCGAACTTCACCGTGTCGGTCAGCATGACCTCGCGCGTGCCGGCCCGTGCCAGGCGCGTCATCAGGGCGAGCTTGAAGAAGGCAAGGTTGAGCGCCGGCAGGAACAGGTGCGAGAGGCCGTTCGGCGTCAGGAAGCTCCATTCGACGCCGAAGAGCGCGAGGGTCTCGCCGCGCCCGCCGGCCGGCAGCCATGACAGCTCGACGGCGAAGGTCATGATCAGGACGAGGCCGATCCAGAAGGTCGGCACCGAGAAGCCGAGGATGGACAGCGCCATGATGAGCTTGGAGAGGACGCTCTCCGGACGGTAGCCGGCATAGATGCCGGCGGGAATGCCGATCAGCGCTGCGCCGAGCACCGCCGCGAGCGTCAGCTCCAGCGTCGCCGGCAGGCGCGACAGGATGAGCTCGAGCACCGGCATGCCGAAGACGAAGGAACGGCCGAAATCACCGTGCAGGACCCGGCCCAGGAAGGTGAGATATTGGTCCCAGAGCGGCCTGTCGAGGCCGTAGCGTGCGATCGTCTCGAGCCGGATGTCCTGGCTGACATCGGGGCCGATCAGCACGTCGATCGGATTGCCGATCGCATAGACGCCGACGAAAACCAGCGCCGACATGACCAGCATGACGGCGAGCGCCTGCAGGACACGCTCGATGATATGGGTCAGCATGGCTCCTCCCCTCCCCCTCGCGGGGAGGGGTTGGGGGTGGGGGGCGACGGACAGGGTTCGCCCGCGCCGATGAGGGCGGCATAGATGGTGTCGATCACCATCTCGTCCTCCCTCATCACCTGCCGGTTGGTAAACCGCAATACTCTCAGGCCTTGGGCTTCAAGCCAGGCGGAACGATCCGCATCGTAGCGAAGCCCGCGCTCCTTGCCGTGCTGGTCACCATCGACCTCGATGACGAGGCGAGCGCCGAGGCAAACGAAATCGACGACGTAGGGGCCGATCGCCATCTGGCGACGAAAATGGGTGCCCTCCTGCGGCAGCCGCCGGCGCAGCAGGGTCCAGAGACGCTTTTCGGGTTCGGTCAGCGTCTTGCGGAGCTTTCCGGCGTTCGAACGGGCAGGCGTCGTCGCGATGGCCGGCCTATCCCGCTCGTAACGCATCGCTCTGCGTCCCCGCGTCGCAACCTGCCCAACGCCCCCCACCCCAACCCCTCCCCGCAAGGGGGAGGGGCTTTCCGGGGCATGCCGTCGGAGGCCAGAACTATAACCGTCGGCCGCCGAAGATGCAGCGCCGACTGAACTCACGGCCAGCTCTCGACCATCACCGCGCGTGTCTCCTCTACGCCGACGGCCCAGAGCGCCAGCATCTCCTCGTCCGGACGCTGATAGCGGCCGTGAAAATTGCCGTCGCCGAGGATCTCGCGCTTCCGCTGCGGATTGGCCGCCTGGTAGAGCGCGGCGTCGAAAGGCGGCTTCACCCCATCGGGCAAGCTCACGCCTTCGAGGCGGGTCCAGGGAAAGTTCTCCATCCAGGAGGCATGCGAGGCGGCCGGATCGACCGCCCTCACCGCCGCCTGGAAACGCGGCCCTGCCCACCAGTTGTGCATCTTGACGCTGGCATCCGGGCGCTTGCCCATCCACTCGGTCACCGCCGTCATCACCGGCGCATTGCCGCCATGGCCGTTGACCAGCACGATCCGGCGGAAGCCGGACCGGTAGACGCCTTCGAGGAGATCCTCGACCAGCGCGATATAGGTGGTCATCCGCAGCGAGATCGTGCCGGGATAGGCGGTGAAGCCCGGCGTCATGCCATAGGCCTGCACCGGGAAGACCGGGATGCCGAGCGGCTCGGCCGCCTCCGCCGCAATGCGCTCGGACAGGATCGCATCGGTGGCGAGGCTCAAATAGGCATGCTGTTCGACGCAGCCGAGCGGCAGGGCGCAGCGGTCGTCGCGCTTCGCCTGGGCCTCGATCTGCATCCAGTTCATCCGGGCGACGAGCACGGCCTGATCCTTGCTTTTCAGCGAAACCAAGTCATCCTTGACAGCGGTATACGGGACCGTCAAGTTCCATATGGAACTAAATTGGATGTCCGAGATGGCACGCGCCCCGACTTCCTTGTCCAAGCTCGACCGGGAGCGCGAATCGGCGCTGCGCGAGCTCGATCCGCTGACCGTCACCAAGCTCTGGGACAATCCCTGCTGGCTGTCGTTCCGGCTCAATTTCATCGCCTTCCGCTTCAACGACCCGGTCTATCGCTGGATCGAAACGCGCTACGGCCTGGTGCGGCCGGAATTCGTCGCGCTCTACGCCGTCGGTCTGAGGGGCGGCGTCGCGGCCAAGAACATCGTCGCCTCCTCCGGACTGCCGAAGAACACGCTCTCGCGCGCGATCCAGAAACTGCTGCAGCGGCGGCTCCTGAAGCGCGAGACCGATCCGGACGATCTGCGCAGCTATGTGCTGGCGCTGACGCCGGCTGGGCGCTCCATCTTCGACGAGACCATGCCGATGATGATGGCGCAGCAGACCGCGATGCTCGCGGTCCTCAGCGAAGCCGAGCAGAAACAGCTATGCGAGCTGATGGACAAGATGGTGATCGCCTCTCCGACCTGGCCTGCCGATCTCGAACCCGAAGGGACCTCAACATGACCAAGCCGCTGTCGCACCGGTCCCCGCTGTGGCGGACCGCCGCCCTCGCCGCCCTGATCGGGCTGCCGCTCGCCGCCCCGGCGACGGCGCAGACGCTGACGATCGGCGTGCGTGCGGGCCCGGAATCGATCGATCCGCACTTCACCGCGACCGGCACCCATGCCGAGGCGCTGAAGCATGTCTTCGACACGCTGACCTGGTCGGGCGACAAGCTGCAGATCGAGCCGCGCCTCGCCACGAGCTGGAAGGCGATCGAGCCGAGCGTCTGGGAGTTCAAGCTGCGGCCCGGCGTGAAGTTCCATGACGGCTCCGACTTCACCGCCGAGGACGTCAAGTTCTCGATCGAGCGCATCCCGGTCGTCGCCGGCCCGAACCCGACCACGATCTACGTCCGGCGCGTCAAGGAGGTGAAGATCGTCGATCCGCTCACCGTCCACATCGTCACCGACGGGCCGGCGCCCAACCTGCCGAACGATTTCATCCGCCTGTTCATCGTCTCGCACAAGGCGGCCGCCGGGCTGACCAAGGACAATGCCAACGACGCCTTCAACACCGGCAAGGCGGCGATCGGCACCGGTCCCTACAAGTTCGTCTCGTGGACGCCGAAGGACCAGCTCGTGCTCGAGCGCTTCGACGGCTACTGGGGCGAGAAGGAGCCGTGGCAGCGCGTGCTGCGCAAGGAGCTGCCGAACGACGCCGCCCGCGTCGCCCAGCTCAAGGCCGGCCAGGTCGACATCATCGTGCGCGCCCCGGCCTCGGACGTGCCGACGCTGAAGCGCGACGCCAAGCTCTCCGTCACCACCATCGACACGGTCTACGTCTTCAACATGGAGCTCGACATGCGGGACAAGTCCCCGCAGGTCAGCGCCAAGGACGGCTCGCCCCTGCCGAAGAACCCACTGCAGGACGCCAGGGTGCGCGAGGCGATCGACCTCGCCATCGACCGGCCGGCGCTGGCGGAGGTCGCGATGGAAGGGCTCGGCGCCCCGGTCAACCAGCTGGTGACGCCCAATATCGCCGGCTACAACAAGAGCCTGCCGCCGCTGAAGCCGGATCTCGCCAAAGCGAAGAAGCTGATGGAGGAGGCCGGCTACCCGAACGGCTTCAAGATCTCCTTCTCCTTCACCAGCGACCGCCTGCCGGGCGACCGCCAGGTCGGCACCTCGATCGCGCAGATGCTGGCGCGCGTCGGCATCGAGGTGAACGCCAACGCCCAGCCCGGCGCCGTCTTCTTCCCGGCGCGCCTGCGCGGCGAGTTCTCGATGTCGATGTCGGGCTGGGGCACGCTGACGGGCGAGGCGAACTACACCCTGTCCTCCGTCGTGCACTCGAACGACCCGGCCAAGAAGCTCGGGGCCTTCAACGTGCTCGGCTACAAGAACGCCGCGCTCGACAAGCTGATCGAGGACGCCGCGGTCGAGATGGACGAGGCCAAGCGCAACGACCTGCTGTCGCAGGCCAACGCCATCGTCGCCAAGGACCGGCCGCGCCTGCCGATCGTCGCCGTCGGCTCGGCCTGGGCGATGCAGAAGGCCAAGGTGACGATCCGTCCGCGCGTCGACGAGGACACGCTGGCGATGGACATCAAGCCGGCGAAGTGAGGCTTTAACCCTTCTTCCCTGGGGGGAGAAGGTGGCAGCGCGAAGCGCTGACGGATGAGGGAAGGACAGGCGCAACCTGTCCGGCTCCAGCCCGGTCGCACCGCCCTCATCCGTCTGCTCCGCAGACACCTTCTCCCCGAGGGGAGAAGGATTTGGCGTCAAGGATCCTGGATATGACCATCGCCCTCGCCATCCATGGCGGCTGCGGCACCCTGCCCAAGGCCGAGATGACCGACGCCGAATGGGCCGAGGCCAAGGCCGATCTCGCCAAGTCGCTGCGGGCGGGCTGGCGGATCCTCGCCAAGGGCGGCAGCGCGGTCGACGCGGTCGAGGCCGCGGTGCTGGTGATGGAGGATTCGATCCATTTCAATGCCGGCCGCGGCGCCGCCTTCAACGCCGATGGCGAGCATGAGCTCGACGCCTCGATCATGGACGGCTCGACCCTGGCCGCCGGCGCGGTCTGCGCGGCCAAGCGCATCCGCAATCCGGTCAGCGCCGCCAAGGCGCTGATGCACCACGGCGATCCGCTGCTGCTGACCGGGCCGGCGGCCGACGCCTTCGCCCAGACGGAAGGGCTCGACATCGTCGAGAACGGCTATTTCTCGACCGAGCGGCGGCGCAAGAACCTGGCCTCGATGAAGATCCGCGAGCTCGTCGGCACGACCGACGAGGCGAGCGAGGCCGAGAAGCACGGCACGGTCGGCGCGGTGGCGCTCGATTCCCACGGCCATCTCGCCGCCGCGACCTCGACCGGCGGCTACACCAACAAGCCGCCCGGTCGTGTCGGCGATTCCCCGATCATCGGCGCCGGCACCTATGCCCGCGACGGGCGCTGCGCGGTGTCGGGCACCGGCAAAGGCGAGTTCTTCATCCGCTACTGCGTCGGCCACGAGATCGCGTCGCTGATCGGCTATGCCGGCCTCTCGCTGAAGGAGGCATCCGACCGCGCCATCGCCGAACTGACCGCGCACAGGATCGGGGCCGGGCTGGTCGCCGTCGGCGCCGACGGCACGATCGTCGCGCCCTACAATTCCGAGGGCATGTATCGCGGCTGGGTGACGCCCGACGGGCTCGTCCATGTCGGGACCCATGCCGAAGTCGAGGTGATGGGGCAGGCATGAGCGGCGAACCCATCCTGATCTGGGGCGCCGGGGCGATCGGCGGCACGCTCGGCGCCTATTGGGCGAGGGCCGGGGTGCCGGTGCTGCTGGTCGACATCGTCGCCGAGCATGTCGAGGCCTGCCGGACATCGGGGCTCGCGATCACCGGGCCGGTCGAGGAATTCCGGCAGGTCGTGCCGGCGGTGACGCCGCAGGCGCTGGCGGGAACCTATTCGCGCATCGTGCTGGCGGTGAAGGCCGGGGCGACCGAGACCGCGCTCGCCGCGCTGGCGCCGCATCTCGGCGATGACGGCCTCGTGCTCTCGGCCCAGAACGGCCTCAACGAGATCACCATCGCCAAGGCGGTCGGCGAAGCGCGGACCATGGGCTGCTTCGTCAATTTCGGCGCCGACTGGCATGGGCCCGGCGAGATCCTCTACGGCAATCGCGGTGCCGTCGTCGTCGGCGAGCTCGATGGGACGATGACCGGCCGGGTCCGCGAAATGCACCGCCTGCTCAGGCTGTTCGAGCCGGAGGCGATCCTGACCGACAACATCTACGGCTATCTCTGGGGAAAGCTCGCCTATGGCGCGATGCTGTTCGGCACCGCCCTGACCAACGATTCGATGTCGGCGAACTTCGCCGACCCGCAGCGCCTGCCGGTCTGGCTCGCGCTCGGGCGCGAGGTCGGCGCCGTCGCGGCGGCGCGCGGCGTCACCTCGCTCGGCTTCGGCGAGTTCGATCCGGCCGTGTTCGCGCCCGGTGCGCCGGAAGGCCCCCAGATCAGGGCCATCGCCTGGCTCGCCGACTACACGTCGAAGACGGCCAAGACCCATTCCGGCATCTGGCGCGACCTCGCCGTGCGCAAGCGCAAGACCGAAGCCGGGCCGCAGATCGGCATCGTCTCGGCGCTCGGCCGCGAGGCCGGCGTCGCGACGCCGGCGCTCGAGACACTGGTCACCCTGATCCACGATGTCGAGGACGGGCGCCGCCCGATGTCGTTCGACACGCTGAAGGTCCTGATCGAACAATGCAGATCCGCTTCGACGGCCGCGTAGCCCTCGTCACCGGCGCAGCCCAGGGCATCGGCCGCGCCATCGCCGCCGCGCTGGCCGAGGCCGGCGCGAAGGTCCATCTCGCCGATCTCGACGCGGACGGCGTCGCCGCCAGCGCGAAAGCGCTCGGCGCGGCCGCCCATGTCGCCGATCTCGGCGATCCAGAGGCCGCCAGGGAGCTGGTCGGCGCGATCCTCGCCGGCGACGGCCGGCTCGACCTGCTGGTCAATGCCGCCGGCGGCGTGCGCGGCCAGGTCGGGCGGCCGATCGAGGAGATCTCCGAGAGCGACTGGCGCGCCGTCTTCGCCGCGAATGTCGACGCAGCCTTCTTCCTGTCGCAGGCCGCGGCCCCCACGATGAAGCACGCCGGCTACGGCCGGATCGTCAACATTTCGTCGGGCGCCGGCCTGCGGCCGAGCCTCACCGGCATCCAGGCCTATGCCAGCGCCAAGCACGCCCTGGTCGGGCTGACCCGGCAGCTCGCCTGGGAGTTCGGCCCGCACGGCATCACGGTGAACTCGGTCGCGCCCGGCTTCGTGCGCTCCAATCCGGCGACCGAGCGGCAATGGCAGAGCTATGGCCCGGAGGGCCAGAAGCGGCTGATCGAGGGCATCCATACCCGCCGCCTCGGCACGCCGGAGGACATCGCCCATGCCGGCCTGTTCTTCCTCTCCGAGCAGGCGGGCTGGGTGACCGGCCAGGTGCTCTCCGTCGACGGCGGGCGGTCCTGAAGGGCCAGGCGCCCGCAATGCTCGGCGCGGCACCGGCGCAGCGAAGCCTCGTTTTCGGCGATTGACAAACGGCGAAACGCAGCGGAGATTTCATACGCATACAAACGAATTTCCACCCCGGCTTGACGCCGCCCGGCGCTCTGGCCTACGGTAGGAAACCGCGCAGCGAGGGGCTGCGGATGCGTAAGGCCAGCGTTCAACGGGAGAGCCATCGAATGGACCGTCGCCAATTCGTCAGCGGAGCTGCGCTCGGCGCCGTCACGCTGGCCACGCCGTCGCTGCTGCGCGCCCAGGGCGCGCCGATCAAGATCGGCGAGATCAACAGCTACACCTCGCAGCCGGCCTTCCTGAAGCCCTATCGTCAGGGCTGGGAGCTGGCGCTGGAACAGGTCAACGCCGCCGGCGGCGTGCTCGGCCGCAAGGTCGAGACGCTGTTCCGCGACGATGCCGGCAAGCCCGAGGATTCGGTGCGGCTCGCCGGCGAACTGATCAACGCGGAGAAGGTCGATCTGCTCTCGGGCGGCTTCCTCTCCAATGTCGGCCTCGCCATCGCCGACTACGCCCTGCAGAACAAGCGGCTCTACGTCGCCTCCGAGCCGCTGTCGGACGCGATCGTCTGGGCCAAGGGCAACCGCTACACCTTCCGCCTGCGGCCTTCGACCTACATGCAGGCGGCGATGCTGGTCGAGGAAGCGGCCAAGCTCCCGGCGAAGAAATGGGCCACGGTGGCGCCGAACTACGAATACGGCCAGTCGGCGGTGAAATGGTTCAAGGAGCTGCTGAAGAAGGCCAAGCCCGATGTCGAGTTCGTCGCCGAGCAGTTCCCGGCGCTCGGCCGCATCGATGCCGGCGCGACCGTGCAGGCGCTCGAGGCGGCCAAGCCCGACGCGATCTTCAACGTCACCTTCGCCGCCGACCTCTCGAACTTCGTGCGCCAGGGCAACACCCGCGGGCTGTTCGAGGGCCGCACCGTGGTCTCGATGCTGACCGGCGAGCCGGAATATCTCGACCCGCTCGGGGCCGAGACGCCGGTCGGCTGGATCGTCACCGGCTATCCGCACGCCGACATCCAGACGCCCGACCACGTCAAGTTCCGCGACGCCTACAAGGCGAAGTACAACGACTATCCGCGCCTCGGCTCCGTCGTCGGCTACGACACGATGAACGCCATCGCCGCGGGTCTCGCCAAGGCCGGCTCGACCGACAACGAGAAGCTGGTCGACGCGCTGAAGGGGCTGAAGTTCACCTCGGCCTTCGGCCCGGTCGAGTTCCGCGCCTCCGACCATCAGGCGACGCTCGGGGCCTATGTCGGCAAGACCGCGGTCAAGGACGGCAAGGGCGTGATGGTCGACTGGCGCTATGCCGACGGCGCCAAGTACCTGCCGTCGGACGCAGAGGTGAAGACGCTTCGCCCGGCGGGCTGAAGCCGTGCTTCCCCTCCCCCTTTGGGGAGGGGCAGGGGTGGGCGGCGCAAAGCCGGAGCTCATCGCTCCGAGCGGTAGTGCGTGCCTGATGCCGATCGCCTTCACGACACCCGCTGCGCCCAGTCGTTCGCCCCCCACCCCTGCCCCCTCCCCACGAGGGGGAGGGGTTCGCGTCGCGGTCCGCCTGCTCAACAGAAAGAGCCGATTAGCATGATCGATCTGATCTTCGCGCAGACGCTCAACGGCCTGGCCTCGGCCTCGTCGCTCTTCCTCGTCGCCTGCGGGCTGTCGATCATCTTCGGCGTGACGCGGATCGTGAACTTCGCGCACGGCTCCTTCTACATGCTCGGCGCCTATCTCGCCTTCACGCTGGTCTCGCGTTTCGGGCCGGCCGACGCGCTCGGCTTCTGGGGCGGCGTGCTGCTGGCGGCGGTTATCGTCGCGGCGCTCGGCGCCCTCGTCGAGATCGTGATCCTGCGCCGGATCTACCAGGCGCCCGAGCTGTTCCAGCTGCTCGCCACCTTCGGCCTGGTGCTGATGGTGCAGGACATCGCGCTCGGCATCTGGGGGCCGGAAGACAAGCTCGGCCCGCGCGCGCCCGGCTTCAAGAGCTTCGTCGTGCTGATGGGCAGCCGCTTTCCGAGCTACGAGCTCTTCCTGATCGTGGTCGGGCCGATCATGCTCGGCCTGCTCTGGTTCCTGTTCCAGAAGACGCGCTGGGGCACGCTGGTCAGAGCCGCGACGCAGGACCGCGAGATGGTCGGCGCGCTCGGCGTCAACCAGCGCCTGCTCTTCACCTCGGTCTTCGCCTTCGGCGCCGGCCTGGCCGCGCTCGGCGGCGCCCTGCAGCTCCCGCGCGAGGCGGTGAACCTGCACATGGACCTCTCGATGATCTCGGAGGCCTTCGTGGTCGTGGTCGTCGGCGGGCTCGGCAGCGTCACCGGCGCCTATCTCGCCGCGGTGCTGATCGGCATCATCCACGCCTTCGGCATCCTGATCTTCCCGAAGATCACGCTGGTGCTGGTCTTCCTGGTGATGGCCGTCGTCCTCGTGATCAAGCCCTACGGCCTGATGGGCAGGCGTCCGGTCGGCAGCACCCATGCCCATGGCCCGGTCGAGCCGCTGCTGCTGCCGGCGAGCGCCAATGTCAGGCTGATCGGCCTCGCCGCGCTCACCGTGCTGCTGATCGCGCCTTTCATCGTCGCCGACCATTGGCTGCTTACGCTGACCGAGCTCTCGATCTTCGCGCTCTTCGCGGCCTCGCTGCACTTCATGATGGGCCCGGGCGGCATGGCCTCCTTCGGCCATGCCGCCTATTTCGGCCTCGGCGCCTATGGCGCGGCACTGGCGGTGAAATGGCTGGGCATGCCGATGGTGCCGGCGCTCGCCTTCGCGCCCTTCCTCGCCGGCATCGCCGGCGTCGTCTTCGGCTGGTTCTGCGTGCGGCTCTCCGGCGTCTACCTCGCCATGCTGACGCTGGCCTTCGCCCAGATCGCCTGGGCGACCGCCTTCCAATGGGTCGACCTCACCGGCGGCGACAACGGCATTCTCGGTGTTTGGCCGGCGGCCTGGGCGGCTCCGAAGCTGGTCTACTACTATCTCGCGCTGGCGATCTGCGTCGTCGCCATCCTCGCCTTGCGGATCATCGTCTTCGCGCCCTTCGGCTATGCGCTCCGGGCCGGGCGCGACAGCCCGCTCAGGGCCGAGGCGATCGGCCTGCCGGTGATGCGCATCCAGTGGATCGCCTTCATCATCGCGGCGATCGCGGCCGGAATCGCCGGCGCCCTCTTCGCCTTTTTCAAGGGCTCGGTCTTCCCGACCTATATGGCGATCCCGCGCTCGGTCGACGGGCTGCTGATGGTGCTGCTCGGCGGCGTCCAGACCGTCTCGGGTCCGATCGTCGGCGCCTTCGCCTTCATGGGCCTGCAGGAGCAGCTGATGAAGGCGACGATGTACTGGCGCTTCGTCATGGGCGCCTCGATCGTCCTGCTCGTCATCCTGTTCCCGCGCGGTCTCGTCGGGACCGCCCTCGCCTTGGCCGAGCGGCGCCGCGAGGCCGGGTCCGCCGCTCCCGCCGCCGCCAACCCGGAGCCCGCCCGATGAGTCCGGTCCTCGAGGTCCGCAATCTCGGCAAATCCTTCGGCGGCGTGCGCGCGGTCGACGATGTCAGCTTCTCGGTCGAGGCCGGCAAGCTGCTCGCGCTGATCGGCCCGAACGGAGCCGGCAAGACGACCTGCTTCAACATGCTGAACGGCCAGCTCCCGTCCGACCGCGGCGAGGTGATCTTCGACGGCAGGACGATCACCGGCCTGAAGCCGCGCGAGGTCTGGCGGCTCGGCGTCGGGCGTACCTTCCAGATCACAGCGACCTTCGCCTCGATGAGCGTGCGCGAGAACGTGCAGATGGCGCTGGTCTCGCATGCCGGCGAGAGCTGGAAATTGTTCGGCCGCGCCAAAGACCGCCATGTCGCCGAGGCCGATGCGCTGCTGAAGCAGGTCGGCATGCTCGACCAGGCCGAGCGGGCCTGCGGCGTGCTCGCCTATGGCGACCTGAAGCGGGTCGAGCTCGCGGTCGCGATCGCCAACCAGCCGAAGCTCCTGCTGATGGACGAGCCGACCGCCGGAATGGCGCCGCGCGAGCGCATCGCGCTGATGGCGCTGACCGCCGAGATCGCGCGGGAGCGCGGCATCGCCGTGCTGTTCACCGAGCACGACATGGACGTGGTCTTCGCCCATTCGGACGCGATCCTGGTGCTCGACCGCGGCAGGCTGATCGCCAAGGGCCGGGCCGAGGAGGTGCGCAACGATCCGGCCGTGCGCGCGGTCTATCTCGGCTCCGGCGCGACCTCGGGAGGCCATTGAACATGCATTATTGCACCGGAACCTCGCCGTCTTTCCGGGACGCGGCGCAGCAGCGGGCCCGGAATCCAGAACCGCTGGCGACATTCGAGAAATCACGACGGTGCCACTTCGTTTCGCAGGGCATCGGTTCTGGATTCCGGGCTCTTCGCTCCGCGAAGCCCCGGAATGACGGCGGGCAGAGATGACCCGGCCCATGCTCGAGATCGAAGGGCTCAACGCCTTTTACGGCCGCGCCCACATCCTGCACGATGTCGGCTTCTCGATGGGACGCGGCGAGGTGCTGGCCCTGATGGGCCGCAACGGCGCCGGCAAGTCGACGACGATGAAGGCGGTGATGGGGCTGGTACCGCCGCAGGCGGGCCGCGTCGCCTTCGAGGGCCAGGAGATCGTCGGCCGCGAGCCGTTCGAGATCGCCCGCCTCGGCATCGGCTATGTGCCGGAGGAGCGCCGCGTCTTCTCCGAACTCAGCGTGATGGAGAATCTCTCCGTCGCGCAGCGGCCGAAGCGCGAGGGGGCGCCGCACTGGACGCCGGAGCGCCTGTTCCAGCTCTTCCCCAATCTCGGCCGCATGCGCGACCGGCCGGGCGGGGCGATGTCGGGCGGCGAGCAGCAGATGCTCACCATCGCCCGCACGCTGATGGGCAATCCCAAGCTCGTCCTGCTCGACGAGCCTTCCGAGGGCCTCGCGCCGGTGATCGTCGAGGAGATGGCGAAGACCATCCTGGCGCTGAAGGGCGAGGGGCTCTCGGTGCTGATCTCCGAGCAGAACCTGCACTTCGCCGGCTCGGTCGCCGACCGCGTCGCCATCATCGAGAAGGGCCTGATCCGCTTCACCGGCACGATGGACGAGCTCAAGGCCGACGAGGCGGTGCGGGCGCAGTATCTCTCGGTGTGATCGTCGCGCTCCAACCTACCTGAGTCATCCCGGGCGACCGAAGGGAGACCCGGGATCCAGTCCGGAACATCGCCGATAAAGGTTCCGGAATGGATCCCGGATCGGCGCCGCTTCGCGGCTTGTCCGGGATGACAAGAGCAGGGTTGAAACGAAAAACCCCGGAAGCTCGCGCTTCCGGGGCAGGTGCCCGACCAGGACCGTCCAGCCGGGAGGGAGGAGCCTTACCAGCCGGCGAGGACCGAGCCCTTGAAGCGCTCGGCGACGAAGGCCTTGACCTCGGGGGTGTGGTAGGAATCGAGCAGCGCCTTGACCCAGGGCTTGTCCTTGTCGGCCTCGCGCACGGCGATCAGGTTGACATAGGGGCCCTTCGGATCCTCGCGCAGGATCGCCGAGGTCGGCTCGATCTTGGCGTCGACGGCGTAGTTGGTGTTGATCGCGGCGGCGGCGACGTCGGCGAGCGAGCGCGGCGTCTGGGCGGCCTCGATCTCGATGATCTTCAGCTTCTTCGGGTTGCTGACGATGTCGGCGACGCTCGGCTTGAAGCCGACGCCGTCCTTGAGCTTGATCGCGCCCTTGTCCTGCAGCAGCAGCAGCGAGCGGCCGCCATTGGTCGGGTCGTTCTGGATCGCGACGGTCGCGCCATCCGGCACCTCGGCCCAGCTCTTGTACTTCGACGAATAGATGCCGAGCGGGAAGTTCACGGTCAGGCCGACGCTGACCAGCTTGAAGCCGCGATCCTTCACCTGGTTGTCGAGATAGGGCTGATTCTGGAAGGAGTTCGCCTCGAGCTCGCCGGCGGCCAGCGCCTGGTTCGGCACGACATAGTCGGAGAACTCGATGATCTTGAGGTCGAGGCCCTTCCTGGCGGCGATCGGCTTCACCTTTTCGAGGATCTCGGCATGCGGGCCGGGCGAGACGCCGATGCGGATCACCTGGTTCTGCTGGGCGAGCGCCGGGCCGGCGAGGACCAGCGAGGCGGCGAGGCCGAGCGCGAAGCGGCGGCTGAAGAGGGTGGACATGATGGCTCCTTGGTGAACTTGAACGGGTTGGAAAGGGGAAATCGATCAGGCGTGGCGCAGGCGCTTGTTGAGGCGGCGCGAGAGGCGGTCGCCGACGCTCTGCACCGTCTGGACGAGGACGATCAGCACGGCGACGACGATCGCCATCACATCCGGCATGAAGCGCTGATAGCCGTAGCGGATGCCGAGATCGCCCAAGCCGCCGCCGCCGACCGCGCCGACCATGGCCGAGAAGCCGAGCAGGCTGACCAGCGCCAGGGTCAGGCCGAGCACGATCGCCGGCAGCGCCTCGGGCACCAGCACCTTGCGGACGATCTGCAGCGGGGTCGCGCCCATCGAGCGCGCCGCCTCGACCAGGCCCTGATCGACCTCGCGGATGGCGCCCTCGATCAGGCGGGCGATGAAGGGGGTCGCGGCCACGGTCAACGGCACGGTCGCGGCGAAGGTGCCGATCGAGGTCCCGGCGATCAGCCGGGTGAAGGGGATGATCGCGACGACCAGGATGATGAAGGGCGTCGAACGCGTCGCGTTGACCAGCGCACCGAGCACCGCGTTGACCACGGGCGCCGCGAAGAGCTCGCCCTTCTTGCTGGTGGCGAGGAAGACGCCGAGCGGCAGGCCGAGCGCGGTGCCGAGGCCGGCGGCGATGGCGACCATCAGCAGCGTATCGCCGGTCGCCTCGACGATCAGTCGAATGAGTTCAGGAGACATGGCCGACCAGCTCCGCCTTGAGATCGAGGGATTTCAGCGCACCGAGGACGGCGGCGAGCTCGGGCTCGCCCGCCGGCACCGAGACCAGCAGGCTGCCGAAGGGCTTGTCGCCGATCGCGTCGATGCGGCCGGCAAGTATGTTGACGTCGACGCCGACCACGGTGGCGAGGCGGCTGATCACCGGCGCCGTCGCGTTCCCGCCGGTGAAGGCGATGCGCAGCACGGCGCTGTCGCCGGCGAGCGCCTGCTCATGGATGCGGCCGGCCAGGTATTCGGGAATCTCGACGCCGGTCACCGCCTCGACGAAGCTCGCCGTGGTCGGATGGCGCGGCCGGGTCATCACCGCGAAGGTCTCGCCTTCCTCGACGATGCGGCCGCCCTCGATCACCGCGACGCGGTCGCAGATCTCCTTGATGACGGGAATCTCGTGGGTGATCAGCAGGATGGTGATGCCGAGCTCGCGATTGACCTGCTTGAGCAAAGCGAGGATCGAACGGGTCGTCTCGGGATCGAGCGCCGAGGTCGCCTCGTCGCAGAGCAGCACCTTCGGCTCGGTGGCGAGCGCGCGCGCGATGCCGACACGCTGCTTCTGGCCGCCGGAGAGCTCGGCCGGATAGCGCTCGCTCTTGTCGGCGAGGCCGACGAGCGCGAGCAGGCGGCCGACCTGCGCCGCGATCTTCGCCCTGGGCACACCGGCGATCTCCAGCGGCAACGCGACATTGTCGAAGACGGTGCGCGAGGAGAGCAGGTTGAAATGCTGGAAGACCATGCCGGTCGAGCGCCGGCGCTCGCGCCAGCCGGCCTCGGTCAGGCTGGTGACCTCCTCGCCCTCGATCAGGATGCGGCCGGAAGTGGCGCGCTCCAGCCCGTTGACCAGACGGATCAGCGTCGACTTGCCGGCGCCGGAGCGGCCGATCACGCCGACGATGCTGCCGCGCGGCACAGCGAGGTCGACACCGGCGAGCGCGGTCACCGGCTCCTGGCTGTCGCGGCCGGGATAAGTCTTGCCGACCGCTTCGAAGCGGATGAGCGCATCGACGGGCGGTGCGGTGACGAGGCCGTCGACGCGCAGCGCCTCGGGCTTCACGGGGGCGTTCATCATATCCTCGAAAATGCGTGTGGCAGGACCGGTTCGGGTTGGGAGCCGCCGGCTCCTCAGGCTGCCAGCGGCAGGCCGTGGCGCCGCGCGGTGACGAGCTGGCGCGCCGCCAGCTCGGCCGCGACCGGCGTCGCGAAGCGCTGGCCTTCGAGCCGGTCGAAGGCCGCCGAAGCGGAGATGAAGGTGTAGAAGCGCTCGTCGGCGCCGCGGGCGACAAGGCCCGCCTGGGTCTCGCCGATCTCGATGACATAGGCCTGGCGAGCCGGCGTGATCTGGGACTGGAACGACATGACGATCTTCGCCGCGTGGCGGCGCCCTGTGCTGTAGCGATGTCGGAATGATGCCGGAAACGGCGTCAGCGCTGGATCAGCGGCGACAACAGCACATCATCGAACGGCGGAGCGGTTCGACAGGGCGGAGAACGGAGCCGGTCATGTTCATCTCCTCATATCCAGGAGCCCACGACCACGTCGTGGCGCTTTAGCGTTTGGTGACGCGGCGCAAGCTGCTCGCTCAAATCTCCGCGGTCGTCGGCGTGCCGATGACGAAGCCAATCTAGGACGAGGCGTTCCGCATGTCAATCCAAACGTTCTTTTAAAAGTACAGCGGATTCGGGAAGAGGCTTTCGCGGTGGCGCCGGGGGCGGAAACTTTCTTTTCGGGCGTAGCCCGTTCCCACCCCGGCCGGGAGCGGGGTGCCCGTCTGGCGTCGCCGGGCCGACCTGCTATCGTCCCCACCGATTCAGGGCGGGGGCGGGATGAGCGACAGGACGGACAGCGCCGGCATCATGGACGGGCGGATGACGCTGCCGGGCGTGGCCGGCGCCTATGTCCAGGACGCGGCGCGGCCGCTCGCCTTCGCGGCGGAGGGGCTGGTCGCGGTCGCGGGCCATGAGTGGCGCGACGGCGCGCTGCACGATGCCGGTCGGATCGAGGGCGAGGCCCGGCCGGACGGCGCGCGGCTCGCCCGGATCGGCCAGGCGGGGCCGTCGCAGGAGCTCGCGCTGACCATCCGCGCCTTTCCAGGCGAGAGCGCGCCGCTGCTCCGGCTCAGCCTGCCCGCCGGAGCGCAGGGCGATCTCGACGAACGCCTCGCCGCCGAGCTCTTCCTGCCGCAGCCGCTGTTCGCGGGGCTGCGGCGCGACCTCGCCGAAGGCCGCGCCGGCCACCTGTCCTTCACGGCGACGACCAATCTCTGGCTGCGCGAGGGCGCCGGCGAGGACGAGCCGATCTTCCATCTCGCGCCGCAGGCCGAGGGCCGGGCAGCGCAGGCGCATGGCAGGGTGCACGCGATCAGCTGGCGGGCCGGTCCCGGCCCCGGCCGGGGCGCGGCCGCCGACCCGGATCATGCGCCCGAGGGCGAGCCCCCGGAGGACCCGGTCGCCGAGCAGCTCCGGCGGATCAACTGGAGCCTGAAGCAGGTCCTGATCGTACTCGCCTTCCTGATGCTGATCGTCGCGCTGAAATAGCGGCCGCGCTCACGAGCGCCGGTTGTGCTCGGTCTCGTAGCGCTGCTCGCTCTCGATCCACTTGCCGTCCTGGCCGCGGGCGCGGTTGTGCTGCGCCTTGTCGCGGTTCGAGAGCACCTTGTTGTCGGGCAGCGCCTGCGGCCGCGTGCTCATCGCGCCGCTGCCGTCGCCCTTGCCCTGCGTGCCCGGTCCGAGCTTCCTGCCGGCCTGTGCCATGCCTGCCTCCTATCGCTTGTTCGGGGCGCCGCGCCCGTTGCGCAGCACCGCCTTGCCGATGCCGCCGAGCGCGTTGACGTCGTTCTCGAGATCACCCTCGACCGTGTTGGCGCCGGCGAGCTCCTCGAAATCCTCGGCGCGCGCGCCGGCGCGGGTCGCGCCCTTCGAGGCGCCGATCAGCGGGTTGCCGCGCAGATCCGCATCGCTCGGCCGCCGGGTCTTGCGATGCCTGTTCATCGCCTCCCTCCTGCTCGTCTCCCAGCCTCGCCAATCCAACGCCAAGACGCCCGGAAAGGTTCGCGGCGAACCTCGGCCACCGAGCTGCGTTGTCCCAGGCGCAGATCAGGAGCAGCCCATGCCCGACATCCGTCCCGCCGCCAGCGGCGTCGCAGCCGCTCAGCCGTCCGGAACCGCCCAGAACGCCCGCGCCTCCGGCGGCAGCGCGTCGAGCATGCGCCGGAAGGCGTCGCGGTCGACATGGCGCCAGAGCGCGGCGGCGACATCGGCGATGCCGCTCTCGGGGAGGATGCTGTGATCGGTACGGAACGCCATCGCCTCCTTCGCCAGCTCGGCGCGCGAGGCGAAGGGCTTTTGCGCCTCGCCCGGCCGCCAGCCGAGCAGGAACATGGCGCCGAGGATCGCCGGCAGGGCCTGCGCGAAGGCGACCGTCTGCGCCACGCTCAGCCGCGCCCGGAAGGTGACGAAGACGGCGAGCACCGATTGCCAGCTCTGGTTCGTCGTGGCGTGGCCGAGCTGGTCGCGCGCGTCGACGAGGAAGCGCTCGAGGTCACGCGAGGCCCGGAGGAAGTCGCCCGGCACGGTCATGGCCACAATCCTAGCGCGCCGGCACGGCGCCCGGAACCGCGGCAGATGAACGCAAGCCGACCATCCCGTTCAGGCTGGGTTCCCCCGGCGTCCGCTTGAATCGCCACAACCAAAGGAGATGTCCATGCGCAAGTTTCTCATCGCCGCGGCCCTCGCGCTCGCCGCCGCCGCCACGCCGGCAGCGGCCGGCGAGGCCTTCGGCGGCGCCGCCGCGCTCGACAGGCTCGAGGCCAGCTATGTCCGCCACACCCGCGAGCACCGGATGTGGGAGATCGAGCGCAATCTCGAGCGCCGCGACCGCTATGAGCGCCGCCACCGCTATCGCGACGATTACGGCCATGGCTACCGTCGCGGCGGCCCGCCGCCCTGGGCCCCGGCCCATGGCCGGCGCGCGCATGATCGCTACGACCGCTTCTGAGCGGCCGCCCGCGCCCTTCGCCTCCCCCTGTCCCCCAAGGGCGAAGGGCGCGGGATCCCCTCTCCTGTAAGGAGAGGGGTCGGGGTGAGGTGTAGGCGGCTGGACCAGCGCCGCGAGCGCCCACCGCGCGGCCGGGTTCAGGCTAGCGATTCCTCTCCCGAACACCTCATCCCTGCCCTTCTCCTTCCAGGAGAAGGGTTCTGCGTCGTGCCTCCCGCGCCCAAGCTTTTCCCCGCCCGCAGGCTGATCCCGCGGGCGTCGTGCAGATGAGGGGCAGCGGAGCGCCGCGAGGCGCGTTGGTAGAGATCCGCATCCGTGAGCCAGGACGCGGCGCGGATGGATTGAGCCACCATCCGCACGCCCCGTGGCGCTCCGCCAGGCGGCGATTTGAAAGCTCCGGGCCGCGCTTCTGCGAAGCCGGTGGCGGGCGCGCCGCGCGGCCCTCGGACGCCAGTAGCCTTCTTCAGGCCGTCGCGTCCTCGAGCCGTCGCGCCGGCTGGTCGCCGCCGCTTCATCTAGCGAGCTCCTCGCGCAGGGATCGTAATGTCCCCAGGTCGGTTCCCGAAGCCTCCCGGGAGCGAGGCGCAACCCTCGCCCGCAGGCGCCGCACCCACCCCACCAATCAGCATGCCTCCGGTTGGCCGCCCCTCGGGGATGGGATGGCCGGGAGTATACGGGAGGTTCGGAGGGCGGGGATAAGTTGCCGAACTATCCCCGTTGGGCGCTGGAACCTCGACGGAACCCCTCTCCCGCATCGAAGTCGGGTCTACCCGACTTCGATCACTCTGAGAGCTGATCTCGGGCAGGCCCGAGATCAGTGGAGAGGGGCAGGGGTGAGGGACCGCCGCTGATTACTGAAACACGGCGGCACCGCTGCGCCTCCTGCGGTGAGGGCGGGCCCTCATCCGGCGCTCCGCGCCACCTTCTCCCATCCGGGAGAAGGCTGGGTCGAGGTTCCGGCGCCTCTCTCTCTCAGGTTCGCCCGCCTAAACCCTCAGCGCCGCCCTGATCGCTGCGACGAACTCGTCGCGATCGTCCAGCACCTGCCGGTTGGCGAAGCGCAGCACGGTGAAGCCGTGCCGCTCGATCTCCTGCGTCCGTGCCGCGTCGTAATCCCGCTCATGATCATGCTGGACGCCGTCCAGCTCGACGATCAGCCGGCGCTCGATGCAGACGAAATCGACGGTGTAGCCGAGCAGCGGCACCTGCCGCCGGAACCGAAGGCCGTCGAGCCGGCGATGACGCAGCAGCTCCCACGCAGCCTCCTCGGCCGGCGTCGCGCGCCGGCGCAGCCTGCGGGCGAAGCTGCGTTGCTCGTTGGTCATCGGACGAGGATGCCTCGGCGGGCGCTGCAACCGCAACGGCCTCGCTGGGAATGGATCACCTGAACCTCGTCCCAACCTTCTCCCGAATGGGAGAAGGTGGCGCGGAGCGCCGGATGAGGGCCTGCCCTCGCCGATTGAGGCCGCAGCGGCGCCGTTGCGTTCAGACAATCAGCGGCGGGCCCAAGCAACCGTACCGGCTCAATAAATGCTCCGAAGCGCGATCGGCGAACTGGCTACCTCCTTCTCCCCCGCCTCTCCTCCGCCCCCTTCGGCCGCGATTCCGGCACCGGGCCCATCTCGTCGAGCGTCGGCTTCCTGACGCGCGACGTCCCGGTCAGCAGCGGGCTCGGCTTGTCGCCGCGCTTCGGCCGCCCCTCGCCGCCGCCCCAATTGTGCGGGCCCATATCGGCGTCGGTCGGCTTGCGGGCGCGGGTCGGCAGGTTGGCCGAGGCGCCATAGCTGCGCTCGCCCTTGTACTTGCCGGCGCTCGCCTCGACCTCGCCCTGCCGCGCCAGCGGGTCGTCGGCGATGGCGAGCTCGGTCGCCTGCAGGCGCTTGATCTCGTCGCGCAGGCGGGCGGCGGTCTCGAATTCGAGGTCGGCGGCGGCCTCGCGCATGCGCTTCTCGAGATCGGCGATCGCGGCTTTCAGGTTGTGGCCGGCGATGGGCGCCTCGACCAGGCCCTTGTCGACGGTGACGTGGTCGCGCTCGTAGACCGAGCCGAGGATGTCGCCGATGGCGCGCTTGATCGTCTGCGGGGTGATGCCGTGCGCGGCATTGTAGGCGAGCTGCTTCTCGCGGCGGCGATTGGTCTCGGCCAGGGCCCGCTCCATCGAGCCGGTGACCTGGTCGGCATAGAGCACGACCTTGCCGTCGACATTGCGCGCGGCGCGGCCGATGGTCTGGATCAGCGAGGTCTCGGAGCGCAGGAAGCCCTCCTTGTCGGCGTCGAGAATGGCGACGAAGCCGCATTCGGGGATGTCGAGGCCCTCGCGCAGCAGGTTGATGCCGACCAGCACGTCGAAGGCGCCGAGGCGCAGATCGCGCAGGATCTCGATGCGCTCGATCGTGTCGATGTCGGAATGCATGTAGCGCACGCGCACGCCGTTCTCGTGCAGGTACTCGGTCAGGTCCTCGGCCATGCGCTTGGTCAGCACGGTGACGAGGGTGCGGTAGCCCTTGGCCGTGACCTCCCTGACCTCGTCGAGGAGATCCGCGACCTGGTGCTTGGCCGGGCGGATCTCGACCGGCGGGTCGATCAGCCCGGTCGGGCGGATGACCTGCTCGGTGAAGACGCCGCCGGTCTGCTCCATCTCCCAGCCGCCGGGCGTCGCCGAGACATGGATCGAGGCCGGACGCATCGCGTCCCATTCCTCGAAGCGCAAGGGCCGGTTGTCCATGCAGGAGGGCAGGCGGAAGCCGTATTCGGCGAGCGTCGCCTTGCGGCGGAAGTCGCCTTTGTACATGGCGCCGATCTGCGGCACGGTGACATGGCTCTCATCGGTGAAGACGAGGGCGTTGTCGGGCAGGTATTCGAACAGGGTCGGCGGCGGCTCGCCCGGCTTGCGGCCGGTGAGATAGCGCGAATAGTTCTCGATGCCGTTGCAGGAGCCGGTCGCCTCGATCATCTCGATGTCGAAGGTGCAGCGCTGGTCGAGCCTTTGCGCCTCGAGATAGCGGCCCATGCGGTTGAGCTCGTCGAGGCGGGCCTTGAGCTCCTCCTTGATCGACTTGACCGCCTGGTTCAGCGTCGGGCGCGGCGTGGTGTAGTGCGAATTGCCGTAGACCTTGATGAATTCGAGCTCGCCGGTCTTCTGTCCCGTCAGGGGATCAAACTCGGAGATCGACTCGACCTCGTCGCCGAACAGGCCGATGCGCCAGGCGCGGTCCTCATAGTGGGCAGGAAAGAGCTCGACCGTGTCGCCGCGCACGCGGAAGGTGCCGCGCGCAAAATCGTGCTGGGTGCGCTTGTATTGCAGCGCCACCAGGTCGGCGATCAGCTGGCGCTGCTCGATGCGCTCGCCGAGCTTCAGCGAGAAGGTCATCGCCGTATAGGTCTCGACCGAGCCGATACCGTAGATGCAGGAGACGCTAGCGACGATGATGACGTCGTCGCGCTCGAGCAGCGAGCGCGTCGCCGAATGGCGCATGCGGTCGATCTGCTCGTTGATCGAGGATTCCTTCTCGATATAGGTGTCGGAGCGCGGGACGTAGGCCTCCGGCTGGTAGTAGTCGTAATAGGAGACGAAGTACTCGACCGCGTTGTCGGGGAAGAAGCTCTTGAACTCGCCGTAGAGCTGCGCGGCCAGGGTCTTGTTGGGGGCGAGGATCAGCGCCGGGCGCTGCGTCTCCTCGATCACCTTGGCCATGGTGAAGGTCTTGCCCGAGCCGGTGACGCCGAGCAGGACCTGGTCGCGCTCCTGCCGGCGGATGCCGTCGACGAGATCGGCGATCGCGGCCGGCTGGTCGCCGGAGGGCTCGAAGTCCGAGACCATCTTGAAGCGGATGCCGCCTTCCGACTTCTCCGGCCGCTCGGGCCGGTGCGGCGTCCAGGGCTTGCCGGGCGCGATGAAGGGGCTGCCGGTCTCGAGCAGATGCTGCAGCGACTTCGCCGTCAGCGAGGCGGCGGTGTCGCCGTCGGAATCGGCGAAGGCGGCGTCCGCCTTCTTGGACAGCTTCCGCTTCTTCTCCGGAGCGGCCTCGTAGCCGGCCTGCGGCGTATCCTTGAAGCCGGCGGCGCCGCCCGGCACCGCCTTGCCGCGGTTGATCGCCGGGTTGAGCAGGTCGGCGAGATAGCCGTCGAGCGGCACGAGCTCGGGCTTGCTCGCCTTGGAGTTCGGCGTGCGCAGCGGCTTCTTCGCGGCTTTCGCCTTGGCGGCGGGCGCGGTGTCGGAGATCTTGTCGACGCTTTTCGGCATGGCGGCAATATGGGGGCGATTTGCGGCCGAAGCGAGAGGGCCCGGCGCGGCGGGGATGCGATTGGTGACAGCAGCTGGCAGGAGGGCGATGCGCCGTCCGAACGGCGGCGCGTCACGCAAGCGTCACGGCGCTGTCGCGCGGCTGCAAGGTCCGGGCGCGAAGCGGGGGTGTCCCGCCCTTCCGCAACGGAGCGTCCCATGCGCCTGCGCCTCGCCGCCGCCCTCCTCCTGTCGTCCACCATGCTCGCCGGCGCGCAGGATGCGCCGCAGGGAGCGCCGAAAGAGTTCCCGGCCAGGCTGGTCGGCCATGCTTTGCTGCCGGCCGACAGCATCATCCCGGCCCCGGCCGACGCGCCGGCCGACCTCAAGGTCTCCGGCAAGTTCACGACGCCGGGCAAGCGCGTCGAGCAGATCGGCAGCGTGATGGGTCTTTCGGGCGGGCGGCCGACCGGCCTTTCCACGCCCTTCGCCGGCCAGCCGGTGCAGGGCTTCTCCGGCATCCGCTCGCTGGGGAATGGCGAGTTCCTGGTGCTGACCGACAACGGCTTCGGCTCGAAGGTCAACTCGCCGGACGCGATGCTGTTCTTCCACCGGCTCAAGGCCGATTTCGCGGCCGGCAGGATCGAGCGCGTCGCGACCACCTTCCTGCACGATCCCGACAAGAAGGTGCCGTTCCGCATCGTCCACGAGGGCACCGAGAAGCGCTATCTGACCGGCGCCGATTTCGACCCGGAATCGATCCAGCCGATCGGCGGCAAATACTGGATCGGCGAGGAATTCGGCCCCTATCTGATCCGCGTCGACGCCAGCGGCAAGGTCGAGGCCGTGTTCGAGACCATGGTCGACGGCAAGCCGGCGCGCTCGCCCGACCATTACGCGCTGACCACGCCGGCGGCGCCGAACCTGCCGGTCGCGTTCAATGTCCGCCGCTCCAAGGGCTATGAGGGCATGGCGCAGTCGCCCGACGGGCGCTTCCTCTATCCGCTGCTGGAGGGCCCGCTCTGGAACGCCGAGACCAAGGGCAATGAGGAGGTCGACGGCAAGGAGGTGCTGCGCATCCTCGAATTCGACGTGCAGAACGAAAAATGGACCGGCCGCTCCTGGTTCTTCCCGCTCGAGCAGAAGGGCCTCGCCATCGGCGATTTCAACATGATCGACGCGACGACGGCGCTGATCATCGAACGGGACAATGGCGAGGGCACCGCCGACAAGGCCTGCGCCGCCGGCCAGAAGGGCCCGGACTGCTTCCACGACCTCGCGACGTTCAAGCGCATCGTCAAGATCGAGATGAACGACGCCAATGTCGGCAAGAGCGTGCGCAAGATCGGCCATATCGACCTGATGAAGATCGCCGATCCCGACCGGAAGGCGAAGCAGGGCGCGATCGACGGCGTGCTGCCCTTCCCGTTCTTCACCATCGAGAATGTCGATGTGGTCGATCTGGCGGGCGGCATCATCGTCGTCGGCAACGACAACAACCTGCCCTTCTCCTCCTCGCGCGACCCGAAGAAGGCGGACGACAACGAGCTGGTGCTGCTCTCGGTGAAGGAGCTGCTCGCGGCGAAGTAGGCGCGTCTTCGCCAAGTCACGGTGAAGTCGAGTCCCACGAGTCGCCCAGTCGTCATCTGTCGTCATGGCCGGCTCGCGCCGGCCATGATCGTTTTCGCCCTGTTGTTGAGCCGCCTCGACTTTAGGCGTATGATGATTTCGACCAAGCGCCTCGTGCGCGGGGCGCCGTGGCCGGATGATCGTCACTGATGGAGGTGATCATGATGACCGCGACGACTGGAAAGCGGCCGCAGGACTGGCTCAACCTGATCCTCGGGGCCGTTCTGTTCATCTCGCCCTGGGCGATGGGCTTCGTGGCGGAGACCATGCCGACCCGCAATGCCTGGCTGGTCGGCGCCGTGCTCGCCGTGATCGCGATCGCGGCGCTCACCGCCTTCGCCGAATGGGAGGAATGGGTGAACCTGGCGCTCGGCCTCTGGCTGATCGCCGCGCCCTGGATGCTCGGCTTCACCGGCAACTTCACCGCGTTCTGGACGCATCTGGCGCTCGGCCTGCTGACGGCCGCGGTCTCGGCCTGGGCGGTCTGGGACTACCGGCACGAGCCGCACGCCACCGCCTGAGCGACCGGCCGGGCCCGCCGCCGGGCGGGCCCGGTTCTTCGCTCTAGCTTCGCAGCGCGCCCGGCCCCGGCACAGCACCCGGCGGGCACTTGCCCGAGATGATCATGCCCAGCACCTCGTCCTGCGTGACGTCGCGGACATGGGCGGTGCCGACCACCTTGCCGTTCTTCATCACGCTGACGCGGTCGGCGAGATCGAAGACGTCGTGCAGATCGTGGCTGATCAGGAAGATGCCGATGCCCTGCTTCTTCAGTTCGAGGATGAGATCGGCGACCTGCTTGGTCTCGGCGGGCCCCAGCGCCGCGGTCGGCTCGTCCATGATCAGCACGCGGGCGTTGAAGTAGATGGCGCGCGCGATCGCGACCGACTGGCGCTGGCCGCCTGAGAGCGCCTTCACCGGCTCCTTGAAGCGGCGGAAATGCGGGTTGAGCCGCCCCATCACCTTGCGGGTCTCGGATTCCATGGCGCTGTCGTCGAGCGTGCCCCAGGAGGTCAGCAGCTCGCGGCCGAGGAAGATGTTGGCGGCGGCGTCGACATTGTCGGCGAGCGCGAGCGTCTGGTAGATCGTCTCGATGCCGTGGCGCTTGGCGTCGCGCGGCGAGGAGATCGACACCGGCTCGCCGGCGATCCTGATCTCGCCGGCGTCGGCGCGATAGGCCCCCGACAGGATCTTGATCAGCGTCGACTTGCCGGCGCCGTTATGGCCGAGCAGGCCGACGACCTCGCCGGCATGGAGATCGAGGCTGGCATGGTCGACCGCCTTGATGCCGCCGAAGGCGATCGAGATCTCGCGCATCTCGACGAGCGGCGTGGTCATGTCCATGGCGCCCTCCTCACCCGAGCCGCTTGCGATAGAGCCCGTCGAGCCAGACGGCGAGGACGAGCACGATGCCGACGACGATGTTCTGCAGGGGCGTGTCGACGCCGATCAGCACCATGCCGGATTGCAGCGACTGCATCACCAGCGCCCCCAGCATCGCGCCGGCGATGGTGCCGACGCCGCCGGCGAGCGACGTGCCGCCGATCACCGCCGCGGCGATGACGTAGAGCTCGTCGAGCTGGCCGGCCGAATTGGTCGCGGCATTGAGCCGGGCGGTCGAGATGCAGGCGGCGATGCCGACCAGAACCCCCATCAGCCCGTAGACCAGCATCAGCACCTTGCGCGTGTTGACACCGGAGAGCTGCGCCGCCTCGGGATTGCCGCCGATCGAGAAGACATAGCGGCCGAAGCGCAGGCGCCGCGCCAGGAAGCTCATGGCGACGCCGACCGCGAGCGCGAGCAGCACCGGCACGGCGAGGCCATGGCCGATGACGAGCCCGCCGGCGGGCCAGGTGCCGCCCTTCGCCTCGACCAGGCGGCGGGCGACGCCGGCCGGAAGGGCATAGGCGTTGGCGATCGTCACCGCGCCGAGCACGGTGCCGCAGGCGAGCGCGGCGAGCGCGATCTCGGCCCAGAGCGGGCGCAGGGCGAAGCCGTAGCGCTTGCGCCGGCGCCGGGCGAAAGCCATGCCCGCGACGATCAGGGCGCAGATGACGAGGCCGATCGCCCAGGAGGCGGAGGTGCCGATCGCGCCCTCGATGCCGCCGCCGAGCGGGCGGAAGCGCGAATCCATCGGCGCGATGGTCTGGCCTTGCGTGACCCACCAGGCGCCGCCGCGCCAGACCAGCAGCCCGCCGAGCGTGACGATGAAGGAGGGAATCGCGAGATAGGCGATCAGCGCGCCCTGGAACAGGCCGATCAGCCCGCCGAGCGCGATCGCCGCCGCGATCGAGAGCAGCCAGGTGGCGGGGTGCTCGAAGCCGAGCAGCTCGGGCAGCAGCCGCGCCTGGACGAGGCCCACGACCATGCCGACGAAGCCGAGCATGGAGCCGACCGAGAGGTCGATGTTGCGGGTGACGATGACCAGCACCATGCCGCAGGCCATCACCGCGATCGAGGCGGTCTGGACCGAAAGGTTCCAGAGGTTGCGCGGCGTGAGGAAGGCGCCGCCCGAGAGCCAGTCGAAGCCGAGCCAGACGGCCGCCAGCGCGGCGATCATGCCGATCATCCGCGCGTCGAACTCGATGGCGCGCAGATGATCGGCCAGCGTTTTCGCGTCCGGCGCCGGCTGGGCCGGCGCGGGGGCGAGTTCAGTCACAGGCCTTGACCTTGCCGGCGGCGACGCCCTGGCAGACGGCGGCCTTCGGCGCCCAGCCGGCCTCGATCACGACGCCGAGATTGTCCTTCGTCACCGGCACCGGCTTGAGGAAGAGCGCGGTCATCTTCGCCTTGGCCGGCCCCTGATCCCAGGCGGTCGCGCCGGCGATCTCGTTCAGCCTGGCGCCGCCGGCGAGCTTGATCGCGATCTCGGCGGCGTTGCGCCCGAGCTCGCGCGCATCCTTCCAGATCGTCACCGTCTGGGTGCCGAGCGCGACGCGGTTGAGGGCGGCGCGGTCGGCGTCCTGGCCGGAGACCGGGACCGAGCCGGCGAGGCCCTGGGCCGCCATGGCGGCGATGGCGCCGCCCGCCGTGCCGTCATTGGCGGCGACGACGGCGTCGACCTTGTTGGCGTTGCGCGTCAGGAACTGCTCCATGTTGCGCTGTGCGTTGGCCGGCAGCCAGCCGTCGGTATAGGCCTCGCCGACATTCTTGATCCTGCCGGCGTCGATCGCGGGTTTGAGCACCTCGATCGAGCCCTGATAGAGGAAGTTGGCGTTCGGGTCGGCGCTCGAGCCCTTGATGAAGACGTAGTTGCCTTCCGGCTTCGCCTTCTGGATCTCGCGCGCCATCATGCGGCCGACCTCGACATTGTCGAAGGTCAGGTAGAAGGCCTGCGGGATCTCGATCAGCCGGTCGTAGCCGACCACCGCGATACCCTCGTCGACCGCCTTCTGCACCGCCGGGCGGATCGCCTGCGCATCCTGCGCCAGCACGATGATCGCCTTGGCGCCGCGCGCGATCAGGCTCTCGACATCGGTGAGCTGCTTGGCGGGCGAGGATTGCGCATCGGCCGAGAGATAGGTGCCGCCGACCTTCTCGATCGCGGCCTTGATCGCCGCCTCGTCGGTCTTCCAGCGCTCCTCCTGGAAATTCGACCAGCTCACGCCGACGACCGGGCCCTTGCCCTGGGCGAAGGCGGGACAGGCGCTGCCGAAGGCCGCGAGCGCGAGGCCCGCGGCGAGAAGATGGCGTCTCAACACGGCGTTTCTCCCTCGTTTGCGACCGCCTCGATGGCGCGGCTCGTCGGATTGGGAGGAAGGTGAGCCCATCGCATCGGGCCCGTCAAGCCGGCGCCACGCAAAAACTGAGGGGCGCACCTCATTTTGTGCGGCCGAGCGCGCGAGCGGCAGGCGGACCGGTTCCAAACGGGAGCTTCGGCGCCGTGCGCGAGACGGAGCGGCGTCAGCGGCAGACCGCGTTGCGCAGCGTCGGCAGGCGCAGGAGCTCGGCCGCCGTGCCGCTGCGCTGCCAGCTCGCGGGGTTGCCGTCCTCCGCCGGCGGCTCGATCTTCAGCGACACCGCGGTCCTGTCGGTGAGGCCGCACAGCGTCTCGCGCAGGATGTCGGCGGTCATCGGCGCTTCGGGATCGCTGCCGTCCTCGTTGCGCGCGACGATGGGCGGGCCGTTCGGCAGCGACAGCGTGACGGTGCGCAGCCGCGTCGGGATCGGCGCGTCGCCGAAGAGGAGCCGCATCCGCAGGGCTGCGGTCTGCTGGTAGCGCCCCTCGCCGATCGACAGCGCGAGCCGCAGCCTGCCGCCGCGATGCGGGCCGAGCTCGACCGAGCCGATCGGCGTCGCCGGGGCGACCAGCGTCGCCGGGAGCACCGCGGCCGCATTGAGGTTCGCGGGCGCTCTCGGCGCCTGAGAGGCTCGCAGCCCCGAGAAGGCGAGCGTGGCCGAGCCGAGCTCCGTCGCGATCGTGGTCGCCAGCATCTCGTCGGGCTTGAGGTAGCGCATCGTGTCGGCGGGCGTGGATACCGTCACCTCCAGGAAAGAGCGATCGAGCCCCATGGCGTCGAGATGGCGCCTCATCCTGGCGTCGATCTCGCCGGTCGCCTGCTCCTGCTTGACCGTGCGCGTCTCGGTTCTCTCGTCGACCAGTTCCTTGCGCCCGCGCACGATCTTGTAATCGCGCACCGTCGTCGTCTCGGTCTCGACGATGGTCTGCTGGTGCACGCCGATGCGCGATTGCGGCGGGATGATCCGGCGCTGCCCGCCTGCGAGGAAGAGCGTGCAGGCCGAGGCGCAGAGCGGGCTGCGCTCGTCGATCGTGCCGAGCGCGGGGTCGCGCTGGCTGAAGACGGTGCGGGCGACGGCGATGTCGAGGCCGCTCTTGCGGGCGAGCTCGCCCATCGCGATCGCGACCTCGACCGTGCCGCCGGTCGAGTAGACCAGCAGCGGCACCTTGCGCCCGTTCAGGCTCGCGAGCGCACGACGCAATTCGCCGAGCGTCTCGCTGGTGATCGCACCCTGGGCAGCGAGCCATTCCCGGCAATCGGGTTCGCATGGCTCGGGGCTGCGCGTCAGCACGATGCGCATCGGCTCCGGCTGCGGCGCGGCGGCGGGCTTGTCCTGCGCCATGGCCGGCAGGACGGTCAGAGACAGGACGAACGCCAGAAAAAGGGCGATGCGCGTCACGAAGTCAGCGGCCTCCGCTGCGGTTGCGCAAGGGAAACCCAGGCGCAGGGATTTGACAACAGCCTCCCCGCCCCGTCGCGCGGGCAGGGAGACAGGGTTGATGCTTTGGCTGTGCCGTTGGGCGGCTTTGAGGCGCTCTCGCGGCGGATGTCAGCGCGTGATCGCGTCGATCTCGGCGAGCTCCTCGGCCGTCAGCGCCCAGTCCGCCGCCTCGACGTTGGCGGCGATCTGCTCGGGCTTCGTCGCGCCGGCGATGACGCTGGAGACGACCGGCTGGGCGGCCAGCCAGGAGAAGGCGAGCTCCAGCAGCGTCCTGCCGCGCGCCTCGCAGAAGGCGGCGAGCTTCTCGGTCCTGGCCCAGTTCGCCTCGGTCAGCACCTCGCCGGCGCGCTGCGCCTCGCGCGTCATGCGCGCGCCCTCCGGCAGCGGTGCGCCGCGCCGGTACTTGCCGGTGAGCAGGCCGTTGGCGAGCGGGAAATAGGGCAGCAGGCCCATGCCGAAATGCCGGGCGGCCGGAATCAGCTCCTTCTCGGCGCCGCGCACCAGGAGGCTGTACTCGTCCTGGCAGGAGGCGAAGCCCTCGAGGCCGAGGGTCTTCGCCGTCCAATGCGCATCGGCGACCTGCCAGGACGGCAGGTTCGAGCAGCCGACATAGCGGACCTTGCCCTGGCGGACCAGGTCGTCGAGGGCGCGCAGCGTCTCCTCGATCGGGGTGAGCGGGTCGGGCCGGTGCAGCTGGTAGAGGTCGATCCAGTCGGTCCGCAGCCGCTTCAGCGAGGCCTCGACCGCCTCGATGACATAGCGGCGCGAGCCGCCCTTCTTCACGCCCTCCTCGTCCATGTTCATGCCGAACTTGCTGGCGAGGACGATGTCCTTGCGGCGGGCGCCGAGCAATTCGCCGAGCGCGAGCTCCGAGCCGCCGCGATTGCCGTAGATGTCGGCGGTGTCGAACAGGGTGATGCCGTGCTCGATCGCGGCGTCGACGACCTTGCGCGCCGCCTCCAGGTCGATCCGGCCGCCGAAATTGTTGCAGCCGAGGCCGACGAGCGAGACGCGCAGGCCGGAGCGGCCGAGATTGCGGAACTGCATGGAAAACCCCTCTTGGACAGCTGTTCAGGCGAGATCGAGATCGGTGCGGGAGAAATCGCGGCCCTTGAACAGGATCGGGGCTCCCGCAGCACGGGCGCAAGCATAGGACATGCAGTCGGCCAGATTGAGCTGGGCCGGCGCACCCCGCCCCTTCCCGTAACGCTGGAAGGCCGCGACCGCCTCGCGCGCGATCGCATCGGTGATCGGCCTGACCGAGATATCGGCAATCTCGAGAAAAGCGTCGAAATCGGCTTCGACATCGACCGGTTCACGCGCCATCCGCGTCGCCAGCACCATGCAGGCTTCGAGACGCACCAATGGCGAGGTGAAGCGCGCCCCGGCTCGCTCCAGCTTGGCGGCGAACAGAGCCGCCTCCGGCTCCTTGCACAGGATCGCGACGAAGACGGAGGTATCGACGAACATCAGCGGGTCCAGAGCGCGTCGCGCTCGTCTTCGCGGACTTCGCGACCGCCGCTCCCGGCCTTGGCGAGGGCCTGGTCCGCCAGCCTCTCCAGCCGCTGCGCCAGCGGAACCCGCGCCTGCTCGCGCCGGAGCTCGGCTTCCAGCGCACCAACCACGGCCTCGGTGATCGTAACGTTGCGCAGCCCGGCGAGCTTGCGGGCCAGTTCGCGGGCCAGGGGGTTGCGGATGTTGAGCGGCGCGGCCATCGACATCCCTCCTGCCTTTACAGAAATGTAAAGGCGCGAAGGCGGAAAATCAACGCAGGGCTGCGCCGGAGGCGCTTACGCGACTTCCGCCTTCTGCTTCTGGGAGCGCTTGCGCTCGTTCGGGTCGAGGATCGCCTTGCGCAGGCGGATCGACTTCGGCGTGACCTCGACCAGCTCGTCGTCGTCGATCCAGGCGAGCGAGCGCTCCAGCGTCATCCGGATCGGCGGCGTCAGACGGACCGCCTCGTCCTTCGAGGTCGTGCGGATATTGGTGAGCTTCTTACCCTTGAGCACGTTCACCTCGAGATCGTTCTCGCGGGTGTGCTCGCCGACGATCATGCCCTGATAGACCTTCCAGCCGGGCTCGATCATCATCGGGCCGCGGTCTTCCAGGTTCCACAGCGCGTAGGCGACGGCCTCGCCGGTCTCCATCGCGATCAGCACGCCGTTGCGGCGGCCGGCGATCTCGCCCTTGTAGGGCAGATAGGCGTGGAAGAGCCGGTTCATGATCGCGGTGCCGCGCGTGTCGGTCAGGAGCTCGCCCTGATAGCCGATCAGGCCGCGGGTCGGGGCATGGAAGACCAGGCGCAGCCGGTTGCCGCCGGACGGGCGCATCTCCAGCATGTCGGCCTTGCGCTCGCTCATCTTCTGCACGACGACGCCGGAATGCTCCTCGTCGACGTCGATGACGACCTCCTCGATCGGCTCGAGCAGCTGGCCGCCCTCGTCGCGCTTCAGCACGACGCGGGGGCGCGAGACGCCGAGCTCGAAGCCCTCGCGGCGCATGGTCTCGATCAGGATGGCGAGCTGCAGCTCGCCGCGGCCGGAGACGACGAAGGAATCCTTGTCGGAGGATTCCTCGATCTTCAGCGCGACATTGCCCTCGGCCTCCTTGAACAGGCGGTCGCGGATGACGCGGCTCGTCACCTTGTCACCCTCGGTGCCGGCGAGCGGGGAATCGTTGACGGTGAAGGTCATCGACACCGTCGGCGGATCGATCGGCTGCGCCTTGATCGGGGTGTCGACCGAGGGATCGCAGAAGGTGTCGGCGACGGTGCCCTTCACCAGCCCGGCGATCGAGACGATGTCGCCGGCGACGGCCTCGTCGATCGGCTGGCGCTCGAGTCCGCGGAAGGCGAGGATCTTGGTGATGCGGCCGGTCTCGACGGTCGAGCCGTCGCCGGAGAGCACCTTGATGGTCTGGTTCGGCCGGGCGGTGCCGGAGGTGACGCGGCCGGTGATGATGCGGCCGAGATAGGGATTGGCCTCGAGCAGCGTGCCGATCATCCGGAAGGGGCCATCCTCGACCTTGGGCGCCGGCACGTGCTTCAGGATCAGGTCGTACATCGGCGCCAGGCCCTGGTCCTGCGGACCTTCCGGCGAGGGCGCCATCCAGCCCTGCTTGCCCGAGCCGTAGAGGATCGGGAAGTCGAGCTGCTCGTCGGTGGCGTCGAGGGCGGCGAAGAGGTCGAAGACCTCGTTGATCACCTCGGTGACGCGGGCGTCGGGCTTGTCGACCTTGTTGATCGCGACGATCGGGCGAAGGCCGAGCTTCAGGGCCTTGGAGACCACGAACTTGGTCTGCGGCATCGGGCCTTCGGCGGCGTCGACCAGCACGATGGCGCTGTCGACCATGTTGAGGATGCGCTCGACCTCGCCGCCGAAATCGGCGTGGCCGGGGGTGTCGACGATGTTGATGCGCGTGTCCTTCCAGACCACCGACGTGGCCTTGGCCAGGATGGTGATGCCGCGCTCCTTTTCGAGGTCGTTCGAATCCATCACCCGCTCGGCGACGCGCTGGTTCTCGCGGAAGGCGCCGGACTGCTGCAGCAGCTTGTCGACCAGCGTGGTCTTGCCATGGTCGACGTGGGCGATGATGGCGATGTTGCGCATGGACATGCGGAAAGGGCCTTGTGTCATGACCGCAAGCCGGCAGGGAAACCCCGGCCGGCTCAGCCTGTGTCTCGAGTGACTCTGGAATTCGTTGCGCTGCACATAAACGCTCGGCGCCGTTTGGGCAACCGCGGCGCCGCGATGCGTCCGCTATCCCGCCGCGCTTGACAGGCGCCTGATCAAGTAACAGTATAAGTTACATGAAACGGGACAGCCGGCTTTCCGCCACCCTGCACGTGCTGCTGCACATGGCCGATCGCGGCGCGCCGATGACGTCCGAGGAGCTGGCCGCCTGCCTGCACACCAATCCGGTGGTGGTCCGCCGCACCATGGCGGGCCTGCGGCGAGCCGGCCTCGTGCGTTCCGGGAAAGGCCATGGCGGCGGCTGGACGCTGGCGCGTGCCCTCGAGGCGATCACGCTGGGCGACGTCCATCGCGCGCTCGGCGAGCCCGCGCTGATCGCGCTTGGCCACCGCAGCGAAACCCCGCAATGCCTGGTCGAGCAGGCCGTCAACGCGGCGCTGGGCGAGGCCTTCGCCGAGGCCGAGGCGCTGCTCGCCGGCCGCTTCGACCGGGTGCGGCTGTCCGACCTCGCGGCGGATTTCAGCCGCCGCTTCGACGAACGGAGACGGACCCATGCCAGACACGACCACGCCCTATGACGCGATCATCGTCGGCGGCAGCTTCGCCGGACTCTCGGCCGGGCTGCAGCTGGCGCGGGCGCGGCGCCGCATCCTGGTGATCGACGAGGGCAGCCGGAGAAACCGCTTCTCCAGCCATTCGCACGGCTTCCTCGGCCAGGACGGACGCGAGCCGGCGGCGATCGTCGCCGAGGCGAAGGCGCAGCTGCTCGCCTATCCGACGGTCACATGGCGGGAGGGCAGGGCGAGCGAGGCGCGGGCCGAAGCGGACGGCTTCAGCATCGCCGACGGCGACGGCGGCCGGCACCAGGCCCGGCGCCTGCTGCTGGCGACCGGGCTGCGCGACGAACTGCCGGAGATCTCGGGCCTGAGGGAGCGCTGGGGCAGAAGCGTGCTGCACTGCCCCTATTGCCATGGCTACGAACTCGGCGGAGGCCGGCTCGGCGTGCTGGCGAGCGGCACGCATTCGGCGCAGAAGGCGGCGCTCGTCGCCGATTGGGGCGAGGTCACGCTGTTCCTGAACGGGGAGCCGGAACCGGATACGGAGCAGCTCGCCCTTTTGGCGCGGCGCGAGGTCGCGCTAGAGCGGACGCGGCTGGCAGGCATCGAGGGCCAAGGCGAGGCGATGAGCGGCATCAGGCTCGCCGACGGGCGCCTCGTCCCGCTCAAGGCGCTGTTCGCCACCGGCCGGGTCTGCCCGGCGAGCCCGATCGCGGCCGAGCTCGGCTGCGAGCTGGAAGACATGCCGTTCGGCGTGATCGTGCGCGCCGACGAGTGGAAGCGGACCAGCGTGCCGGGCGTCTTCGTCGCCGGCGATGTCGCGGTCGCGCGGCACAGCATCGCCTCGGCCGTCGCCGATGGCGCGACCGCCGCGGTCGGCCTGCATCAGTCGCTGCTGTAGCGCCGCCGCGGCCGAGAGCCTGGCGATCACGACTTCCGGCAGGCGAAGGGCATGAAGGTCGAGGAGACGCCGGCGTTCATGCCCGCCATCACCATGACATTGGCGAAGTTGAGCTCTTCGGTGCTGCGCGGGCAGACATCGGGCGGGTTCCGGCAGCCCGAGGCGATGAAGGCTTCGTTGCGGGCGAGGAACTCCTCGCCGAGCCCCTTCCTGCCGAAGCGCCTGAGCGCCTCGTCATAGGCGCTGCGCCAGCGCTGGCATTTCACGTCCGGCCAGGTTCCCGTGATCTGCGACGGCGGCGCCGGCTCGGTCTGCGCCGATGTCGGCGCGGTGGCGGAGAGCGCAAGCAGCGTCCCGAGGGCAAGCGAGGCGAAGGTCGAGCTCATGGCGATGTCCGGAGGCTGTCGGTGGGCCGCGCCGCCGGCATGGCCGGGCTTTGCGGCAGGATTGAAGCGGCTCAGTCGGCCGCGGCCTCCAGCAGCGCGATACGCCGCTCCGCGGCGGCGCGGCCGAGCTGGTCCATGGCGAAGCGATAGGCGCCGATGCCGCCGGAATCGATGTCGCCGCGCGCATAGTTCGCCAGCACGCCGGCGAGGATCGCGTCGGCCTCGCGCTCCATCGCCGCCAGCTCCGGCTCGTCCGCCGCCGTGCGCATCGCGCCGAGCAGGACGACGAGCCGGCCGAGATCGGCCATCGCCCGCTTGCGGCGCGTCGCGCTCTCGACGCCGAGCAGGCCGGCGGCGCCGGAGCCGACGAGCGAGAGCGCCATCACGCCGAGATAGAACCAGTCGCCATAGCGCTCGAAGAAGCTCTCCTGCTCGCCGTCGATGAAGGCGGCGGCGCCGGAATGCACCGCCAGCGGCGCGTCCTTGTCGGTGGCCGGCGCCTCCAGCCCCTGGATCGCCGGCAGATCGGCGGCGAGCGTCACCCGCAGCGAGAGGATCGCGCCGACGAGCTCGCCGACCCGGTTGTCGTCGAGCGTCTGCGCCGCCATCAGGCGCGAGGTGATCGAGATGCTCGGCAGGTTCTCGGCCGGCAGCGGCGGATCGCCGCCGAGCGCGCCGCGCACGATCTCGCCCGATTCGATCGCGCGGTTGCGGGCGGCGAGCGCATCGGCCTCGCGGATCGGGATGACGGTCGGATGCTCGCCGAAGGCCCGGCGGAGGCGCGAGCCGACTTCGGTGACGACGCGGGCATTCAGCGCGTTGACGGCGAAGAGCGCGTCGATATGCCTCTCGGCGATGGCGGCCTGGACGTCCTCCGGGCCGAGCGCCACGACCGTCACCTCCTCCAGCCGCACCTCGTATTGCGAGAGCACGAGCTTCAGCAGCTCGAGATTGCCGGCGGGAGCGCGCACCACGCCGATGCGCTTGCCGCGCAGGCCGGAGACGCGATCGATGCCCAGATCGCCGGGGCCGATGAAGAAGGGGAAGCTGCGGCGGGTGATCAGCGCCGTGTCGGCCTTGGCCGGCAGGGCGATGTCGGGGCGGACGATGGCGAGATCGACCTTGCCGGCGTCGATCTTCCTCGCGCTCTCGGCCGAGCCCTCGGTCAGGACGAGGCGCAGGCGCACCGGCTTCTTCTCGCGGCTGAGGCCCTGGACCAGGGCGGCGGCGAGCCGGGCATCGTCCGAGCCGAGCGGGCCGACGGCCAGGGTCAGCGTCCGCGGCTGGGTCCAGAGATAGACGGCGAGCGCGAGGAGTCCGGCCATCAGCAGGAGCGCCGCCAGACCTGCGAAGAAACGCCGCCCCATAGCTTAGCCTGACCGTGCCCTTCGTCGCCGCTGCGGTGCGCAGGCCTCGCGGCGGATCATGTCATAAATGGGGCACCGTGAAACCACCTTGTCACCCTGCGAGTTCGCATCGTGGAGGGATGCATGACCCGGCTTCGGATCTGGCAGTTCCTGGCGATCATGCTCGCGGCGCTCTCGCTCGGGCCGTCCTATGCGCATGTGCTGGAGGCCGTGCCGCGGCTGAGCGAGTGGGCGCCGGAGCTCTGGCGCGAGGCCACGGTGTTCGCCGGGCAGTTCCGCTATTTCGCGCTGATCGGCGCGCCGGTCGAGATCGGGACGATCGTGACGGCCGGCATTCTCGCCGTGCTGTCGCGCCGCCTGCGCGGCGTCTTCGCCTTCGCCCTGGCGGGCTGCCTGCTCTACGCCCTCTCCCTCGCGGTCTGGGCGGCCTGGGTCGCGCCCGCCAACGCCATCCTCGCGACCTGGCAGCCCGGCCCGATCCCGCCGGAGTTCGACGCCGTCCGGCTGCGCTGGGAGAGCGGTCACATGGCGGTCGCCGCGCTCAAGCTGCTCGGGCTCGGCGCCATCGTGATCTCGACGCTGCGGGACCGCCGGTAGCCCGCTCCCTCCGCCGTGCTTGCCGGCGACGCCGTCCATGCCCTATTGCCAGCCCATGCCGCACCGCGACGACACCTTCGCCATCAAGATCTGCGGGCTCTCGACACCGGAGACGCTGGAGGCGGCGCTCGCCGCCGGAGCCGAGATGATCGGCCTCAACTTCCACCCGAGGAGCCCGCGCTATGTCACGCCGCAGCGCGCGGCCGAGCTCGCCGCCCCGGCCCGCGGCAGGACGCAGATCGTCGCGCTGATCGTCGACTACGCGCCGGAGCAGGCGGCCGAGCTCGCGCGGATCCTGCGCCCGGACTGGCTGCAGCTGCACGGCAGCGAAGGACCGGAGCAGGTCGCCGCGATCAGGCGGGCGACCGGCCTGCCGGTGATGAAAGCGCTCGGCATCGCGACGGCCGCCGATCTGGAGCAGGTCGCGCAGCATCGCAGCGTCGCCGACCGCCTCCTGCTCGACGCCAAGCCGCCGAAGGACGCCGCCTATCCCGGCGGCCACGGCAGGCCGTTCGACTGGAGCCTGCTCGCCGGCCTCGACCCGGCTTTCCGCTTCATGCTATCGGGCGGGCTCGTTCCGGCGAATGTCGCGGAGGCCGTCCGCATCACCAGGCCGGCCGGCGTCGACGTCTCCTCCGGGGTCGAGAGCGCACCGGGCGTCAAGGATGCCGGCAGGATCGCGGACTTCGTGAAGGCCGCCCGCGCGGCGGCAGCAGAGTTGAAGAAGGCAGGCCAGGCATGAACGCGCCGCACACTCCGAACAGCTTCCGGAACGGCCCGGACGAGAACGGCCGCTTCGGCCAGTTCGGCGGCCGCTTCGTCGCCGAGACGCTGATGCCGCTGATCCTCGAGCTGGAGCAGGCCTACAACGCCGCCAAGGCCGATCCCGCCTATCACGCCGAGATGGCGGCGGGCCTGAAGCACTATGTCGGCCGGCCCTCGCCGCTCTATTTCGCCGAGCGGCTCACGGAGCATTTCGGCGGCGCCAAGATCTACCTGAAGCGCGAGGAGCTGAACCACACCGGCTCGCACAAGGTGAACAATGTGCTCGGCCAGATCCTGCTCGCCCGGCGCATGGGCAAGAAGCGGATCATCGCCGAGACCGGCGCCGGCCAGCACGGCGTCGCGACCGCGACGCTCTGCGCCCGCTACGGGCTCGAATGCATCGTCTACATGGGCGCGGTCGACGTCGCCCGGCAGGCGCCGAACGTCTTCCGCATGCAGATGCTGGGCGCCACCGTGGTGCCGGTCGAATCCGGCACCAAGACGCTGAAGGATGCGATGAACGAGGCGCTGCGCGACTGGGTGACCAATGTCGCGTCGACCTTCTACTGCATCGGCACGGTCGCCGGCCCCCATCCCTATCCGGCGATGGTGCGCGACTTCCAGTCGATCATCGGCAAGGAGACGCGCGAGCAGATGCAGGAGGCGGAAGGCCGCCTGCCGGATTCGCTGATCGCCTGCATCGGCGGCGGCTCGAACGCGATGGGCCTGTTCCACCCCTTCCTCGACGACGCCAGCGTCGAGATCTACGGCGTCGAGGCCGCCGGCCACGGCATTCCCTCCGGGCTGCACGCGGCCTCGCTGACGGGCGGGCGCCCCGGCGTGCTGCATGGCAACCGCACCTATCTGCTGATGGACGAGGACGGTCAGATCAAGGACGCCCATTCGATCTCGGCCGGGCTCGACTATCCCGGCATCGGCCCGGAGCATTCCTGGCTGCACGATATCGGCCGCGCCACCTATCTCTCGGCGACGGACGAGGAGGCGCTCGAAGCCTTCCAGCTGATCTCCAAGCTCGAAGGCATCATCCCGGCGCTGGAACCGGCGCATGCCCTCGCCCGCGTCGCCGATCTCGCCCCGAAGAAGCCGAAGGACCATCTGATGGTCGTCAACCTCTCCGGCCGCGGCGACAAGGACATTCCGCAGGTGGCGGAGATCCTGGCGGCGCGCTGACCCGCATCGTCCTGATGCTGCCCCAATAGGTTGCGCATGGTCGCGCCGCGGGAGCGCTGCCGCTTCCGCAGACCATGCCTCAGCGAAGGACGATCATGTCGAAGAGAGCCCTCATCATCGCCGCGCTCGCGGCGCTGTCCGCCCCCGTCCAGGCCCAGACCGCCGGCCCGCTGGCGCCGGCGGAAGGGATCGTGATCCAGACCACCGGCGAAGTCCGGGTGAAGCCCGATCTCGCCACCGTCCAGGCCGGCGTGGTCAGCGAGGGCAAGACCGCGGCCGAGGCGCTGGCGAAGAACACGCCGGCGCTGGCCAGGCTGATCGAGGCGGTGAAGGCCGCCGGCGTCGCCCAGGGCGATCTCTCGACCTCGCAGGTCGCGCTGACGCCGCGCATGACGCAGCCCTCGGCTTCGTCCTCGCCGCAGCCGCGCGCGGCGAGGATCGACGGCTACGAGGCGCGCACCGGCATCACCGTGATCGTGCGCGACATCGCCAGGGCCGGCCCGCTGATCGACGCGCTCGTCGCGGCCGGCGCCAACGACATGTCCGGGATCAGCTTCGGCCTCGCCGACGAGGACAAGGCCAAAGACGAGGCCCGCACCAGGGCGGCGGAAGCGGCGCGCGCCCGGGCCGAGATCTATGCCAAGCGCCTCGGCGTCAAGGTCGGCGAGCTCGTCTCGATCGTCGAGGCGGAAGCCGAGCCGCCGGTGCGGCCGATGGCCGATGCGCGCGCCTATCGCATGGCGGCCGGCGCGGCGCCGATCCAGGTCGAGCCGGGCGAGGTCACCATCAGCGCGGCGCTGCGCACGGTCTGGCGGATCGAGAAGTAGCTCGTCCCCTTCGGACGGATCCCTCTGCGAAAGCTGGAAAGGCTGGAGCCCCTCCCCCTGCCGGGGAGGGTAGGGGTGGGGGGCGCAAAGCCAGAGCGAATTGGGCGCCAATCGTGCCGTTTCGCTGCTGCAATCCTCCGGTCACCCCCCATCCCCACCCCCTTCCCGACAAGGGGGAGGAGAGGAGCTTGAGCGAGCCGCGTTTTGCAGAGACGTCCGGAAGGGTGCGCATTGACGCGGTCCGGATTTCGGACCGCGTCGGCGCCAATCCCGTGCTAGGCTGGCGCCATGACAGCCTACGGCCAGTTCTGCGCGATGGCGCGCGCCCATGAGACGCTCGGCGGGCGCTGGACGCTGCTGATCGTGCGCGAGATGCTGTGCGGCGCCAGCCGCTTCAACGACATCCGCCGCGGCATTCCGCGCATCTCCAGGACCATGCTGTCGGAGCGGTTGCAGGCGCTGGTCGCCGCCGGCGCGATCCGGCGCTGCGAAGGCGCGGCCGGCCCCGAATACGCGCTGACCGAGGCGGGACAAGAGCTCGCCGAGCTGGTCAAGGCGATGGGCGTCTGGGGCCAGCGCTGGCTGCCGCGCCAGGCCGAGCGGGACGATCTCGACCTCGAGCCGGTGCTGGTCGACATGCAGCGGCGCGTGCGCTTCGCGGCGCTGCCGGACGAGCCGCTGGTGGTACGGTTCGAGATCGCCGGCCATCCCGTCCGCTTCCTGCTGCTCAAGCGCACCGAGGCTTCGTTCTGCAGCCAGAACCCGGGCTTTCCGGAAACGCTGGTGCTGCGCGGCCCGCTGCCGGCGCTGGTTTCCTGGTGGCGCGGCGATGTCGGCTTCGCCGGCAGCCGCAGGCTCGGGCTGTCGCTGACCGGGCCGCGCGAGCTGGTCCAGGCCTTTCCCGGCTGGTTCGCGCTCTATCTCTTCGCCGGCGTCGCGCCGGCGCATCCCGACAGGAGGGCCAGCGCATGAGCGTCCGCATCGTCCGCCTCGGCACCCCGCGCGATCCCTCCGAGGGCACGCGCATCGGCACGGTCAGGCGCGTGCCGCGCGGCGTGCCGAAGGAGCGCTACGCCAGCGAGGACTGGTTCGACGTCTGGTTCCCGGTGCTGTCGCCGACGCCGGAGCTGATGGCGCAGGCCAAGGCCGCGCAGAGCGAGAAGAACTGGGCCGGCTTCGCCCGCGCCTTCAAGGCCGAGATGGCGGAGCCGGCGCCGCGCCACGCGCTCGACCTGCTCGCGACCCTGTCGCAGACGAGCGACTTCTCGGTCGGCTGCTATTGCGAGGACGAGGCGCGCTGCCACCGCTCGGTGCTGCGGGTGCTGCTGGCCGAACGCGGCGCCAGCCTCGCCTGAGCCGGTCCGGATTTCGGACCTGACGGGATGCCGGTTTCCGGCGAGAAGGCGAAATGCCCCTCGCCGAAAGGACCGCCGCATGACCCAGCCGACCATCCTCGCGCGTATCGGCCGAACCGCGCTCGTCCCGCTGCGCCATGTCCTGCCGGCCAATGGCGCGCGCATCCTGCTCAAGCTCGAAAGCGAGAACCCGACCGGCAGCATGAAGGACCGGATGGCGCTCGCCATGATCGAGGCGGCCGAGGCGGACGGGCGGCTGAAGCCCGGCGGCGCCGTGGTCGAATATACCGGCGGCAGCACCGGGGTCTCGCTGGCGCTGGTCTGCGCCGTGAAGCGCCATCCGCTGCACATCGTCACCTCCGACGCCTTCGCCCGCGAGAAGCTCGACCACATGGCGATCCTCGGCGCGCGGCTGACGGTGATCGCAAGCGAGAGCGGCAGGATGACGGAGAAGCTGACTCGCGACATGATCGCGACGGCGGGCGAGATCGCGCGGGAGAGCGGCGCCTTCTGGACCGACCAGATGCAGAACCGCGACCAGCTGTCCGCCTATGAGGCGATGGCGGCGGAGATCTGGGAGCAGACGCAAGGGCGCATCGACGGCTTCGTCCAGAGCGTCGGCACCGCGGCCTCGCTGCGCGGCATCGCCGCCGGCCTGCGGGCGCGGAACGAGACCATCCGCATCACCGCCGTCGAGCCGGCGGAATCGCCGGTGCTGTCGGGCGGCGCGCCGGGCGCGCACAAGATCGACGGCATCGGCGCCGGCTTCGTCGTGCCGCTCTGGCAGGACGATATCGCCGGCGAGATCGAACGGGTCTCGACCGACGAGGCGCGGGCGATGGCGCTGCGGCTGGCGCGCGAGGAAGGCCTGTTCGCCGGGCTCTCGACCGGCGCCAACGTCATCGCCGCCTTGCGGCTGGCCGAGCGCCTGACGCCGGATGCGACGGTGGTCAGCGTGATGTGCGACACCGGCATGAAATATTTCGGCAGCTACCGGGCGGCGCTCGCGGCCGCGGGCTGATGCGCGCCCTCTCGCCAGCCGGGCGCGGCCATGCTAACCGCTCCGGCATGACCGAGACCGGACAAACCCGCATCGAAGCCCGCTTTGCCGCCTGCGCTGCCGCGGGCCGCGCCGCGCTCGTGACCTTCATCACCGCCGGCGACCCCGATTTCGAGACCGGCAGCGCCATCCTGAACGCCTTGCCGGCGGCTGGAGCCGACATCATCGAGCTCGGCGTGCCGTTCACCGACCCGATGGCGGACGGCGTGCCGGTCCAGCTCGCCGGCCAGCGCGCCCTCAAGGCCGGCCAGACGCTGAGGAAGACGCTCGCCATGGTCGGAGCCTTCCGCAAGGCTGGCCACGACACGCCGATCGTGCTGATGGGCTATTACAACCCGATCTGGGCCTATGGCGTCGACGCCTTCCTGCGGGACGCCCGCGCGGCCGGCGTCGACGGGCTGATCGTCGTCGACCTGCCGCCCGAGGAGGACGAGGAGCTCTGCCTGCCGGCGCTCGCCGCCGGCCTCAGCTTCATCCGCCTGGCGACACCGACCACCGACGACAAGCGCCTGCCGCGCGTGCTGCAGAACACCTCCGGCTTCGTCTACTATGTCTCGATGACCGGCGTGACCGGCGGCACGATCGCGAATTACGACGCGGTCGGCGCAGCGGTCGGCCGGATCAAGCAGCATACCCGGCTTCCGGTCGCGGTCGGCTTCGGCGTGAAGACGGCGGCCGACGCGGCGGCGATCGCCCGGGGCGCCGACGGCGTCGTCGTCGGCTCGGCGCTGGTCGAGCGGGTCCGGCTCTCGCTCGATGCCGACGGCAAGGCCACGGAAAAGACGGTTTCGGCTGTCACCTCGCTGGTCGCCGAGCTCGCGGCGGGCATCCGCTCGGTCGCGGAGGCCGGATCGCCGCAGGCGGTTTCGGCCTGAGCCGGCTGCGCCCGCGTAGTTCAAGGATGATCCGATGAACTGGATTTCCGAAGTCGTCCGTCCGCGCATCAAGACGCTGTTCAAGCGCGAGACCCCGGAGAACCTCTGGATCAAATGCCCGGATTCCGGGCAGATGGTCTTCCACAAGGACGTCGAGGCCAACGGCTTCGTCATCCCGGGCTCCGACCACCATATGCGCGTCACGGCGCAGGACCGTCTGCGGCTGACCTTCGACGAGGGCAAATGGCTCGACGTGCCGCTGCCGGAGGCGGTGGCCGATCCGCTGAAGTTCCGCGACGAGAAGCGCTACACCGACCGGCTCAAGGACGCCCGCACCAAGACCGGCGCCGCCGACGCCTTCAAGGTCGGCTATGGCCGCGTCCAGGGCTTGCCGATGACGATCGCGGTGCAGGACTTCCACTTCATGGGCGGCTCGCTCGGCATGGCGGCGGGCGAAGCCTTCATCAAGGGCGCCGAGACCGCGATCGAGAAGAAGACGCCCTATGTCGTCTTCGCCGCCTCGGGCGGGGCGCGCATGCAGGAAGGCATCCTCTCGCTGATGCAGCTGCCGCGGACCACTGTCGCCGTCCGCATGCTGCGCAAGGCCGGCCTGCCCTATTTCGTCGTCCTGACCAATCCGACCACCGGCGGCGTCACCGCCTCCTACGCCATGCTGGGCGACGTGCACATCGCCGAGCCGGGCGCCCTGATCGGCTTCGCCGGGCCGCGCGTGATCGAGCAGACGATCCGCGAGAAGCTGCCCGAGGGCTTCCAGCGCTCCGAATACCTGAAGGACCACGGCATGGTCGACATGGTCGTGCATCGCCACCAGATCCCGGCGACTTTGGCGCGGCTCGGCCGGCTCCTGACCAGGCAGCCGCTGCCGGCCGTCAACGCGCCGGAAGCCGAAGCGCTGGCGGCCGGCGCGGCCTGATCGTCCCCAGCCCGGCCGGGAGGCCGGTGTCCGCATGAGCACATCCGACCTGTTGCTGGCGCGCTTCCTCGCGCTGCATCCCAAGCTGATCGACCTCTCGCTCGGGCGCATATTGCGCCTGCTCGAGCGGCTCGGCGATCCGCAGAAGACGCTGCCGCCGGTGATCCATGTCGCCGGCACCAACGGCAAGGGCTCGACCATCGCCTTCATGCGGGCGATCCTCGAAGCGGCCGGCCTGTCGGTGCATGTCTACACCTCGCCGCATCTGGTGCGCTTCCACGAGCGCATCAGGCTCGGACGCCCGGGCGGCGGGCGCTTCGTCGACGAGGCGCTGCTGGTCGATGCGCTGGAACGCTGCGAGAAGGCCAACGCCGGCGAGCCGATCACCTTCTTCGAGATCACCAACGCCGCCGCCTTCCTGCTCTTCTCCGAGCACAAGGCCGATGTCGTGCTGCTCGAGGTCGGCCTCGGCGGGCGCTTCGACGCGACGAACGTGATCGACCACCCCGCCTGCACGGTGGTGACGCCGGTCTCGCTCGATCATTCCGAATATCTCGGCGACAGCGTCACCAAGATCGCCGGCGAGAAGGCCGGCATCTTCAAGCGCGGCGCCCCGGCGGTGATCGCGCCGCAGGAGCCGGAGCCGACCGCCGTGCTCGAAGCCGCGGCGGAGCGCGTCGGCGCCTCGAAGATCCTCGTCGGGATGCAGGACTTCAACGTCCACGAGGATGGCGGGCGGCTGGTCTATGAGGACGGCGACGGCCTGCTCGACCTGCCGCTGCCGCGCCTCGCCGGCCGTCATCAGCACGTCAACGCCGGCACGGCGCTCGCGGCCCTGCGCGCCGCCGGCTATGGCGGCCTGCCGGCCTTCGCCTTCGAGCGCGGCATGACGGAGGCCGAGTGGCCGGCGCGGCTGCAGAGGCTGGCGCGCGGCAAGCTCGCCGAGCTCGCGCCGGCCGGGGCCGAGCTCTGGCTCGACGGCGGCCACAATCCCGATGGCGGGCGCGTGCTCGCCCAGGCCATGGCCGATCTCGAGGAGAAGAACCCGGCGCCGCTGGTGATGATCGCCGGCCTGCTCGCGACCAAGGACGCGCGCGCGACGCTCGCTCATTTCAAGGGGCTGGCGCAGGGCCTGTTCGCGGTCTCGATGCAGAACCAGCTCGCGGCGCGCCCGGCCGAGGAGGTCGCGGCGCTGGCGCGCGAGGCGGGACTCAAGGCCGAGATCGCCGGCTCCGTCGAGCAGGCGCTGATGGAGATCGCCCGGCGCGGCTGGACGGCGCCGCCGCGCATCCTGATCTGCGGCTCGCTCTATCTCGCCGGCGAGGTGCTGGCGGCCAACGGCACGCCGCCGGTGTGATCTTCACCTTCGCGAAGCCGAATCGAGCCACGGATTGAATGTCGCCACCCCGCAGGCGGCGAAGTCTTTCGTGTTGCGCGTAGCCACCGTCAAGCCATGAACGGAGGCGGTCGCCGCAATGATGCTGTCTCGGTCCAGCTTCGGGTCGGGGACATGCAGGGGCGCGCATCGAAACGCGGCGGCGAGATCGAACGACAGGACTCGCCCTTCGAAGCTCGGCAGCAATTGCGTGCGCAGCCAATGTCTCAGAAGACCGGCCTGCGAGCCGTCCCGCCGGTCCAGCAGAAGAATGCCCTGCTCGATCTCCATGATGGTGACGACGGACAGGAACAGCCGCTCGGCAGGGATGGATCGCGCCCACGCCTCGACCTGCGGGTGGGTTCTCGAGCGACGGCGCAGTTCCGAAATGACGTTCGTGTCGAGCAGGAACATCAATCGAAATCGGCCGGCTTGAAGCTGGAATTCCGCAAGCGAGGTGGACCGAACTCGAAATCGGCATCCGGATTCGGATCGCCGACCGCCTCCGCCAGGCTCATCCCCTTGCCGGCAAGCCGGCGATACTCGGCGATCGTCAGGAGGACATGCGAAGGCTGGCCACGGTCGGTAATGAAGACCGGGCCGTGCTGGGCCGCCTTCTTGGCGCGGCCGACATCCTGGTTGAATTCGCGGCTGGACAACGTCGTCGGCATCGGCACACTCCTGCCATCCCTGAATGTAGATATGTTGCTACATTCTGCAAGCGCTCGTCGGCAAGGAGAGCCATGCCAATTCCCGGACGGACGACGCTCGGGCTGATCCTGCTCTGCGGCGCACTCGGCGGCTGCGTGACCTCGGGCGACAGCGTCGATTCCGCCCCTGACGGAATCGACCGTGTCGTCGCCGGCGAGCCGGCCTTCATGCAGCAGACCTACATGACCATGGACGAGCGCTGCCGGCAGGTGACGCGGCCGAGCGCCGTGCTGACGCAGAAGCCGCGGCACGGCACGGTCAGGATGCTGACGCACAGGGCCAGGGCGGTCTACGGACCCGGCTCCTACGCGCATTGCGACGGCAGGCTCGGGAATTCGCTCGCCTTCGAATATACCTCCGCCCCCGATTATCGCGGCCGCGACGGCTTCACGGTGCGGGTGCGCTATGCCGACGGCGAGATCCGGCATGGCCGCTACGAGATCGAGGTCCGCTGAGGGAGGATACCCGGATGAAGCAGGCTTTCGGCAAGGGCGGAGCGAGCGTCCCGCGGATCGGCCAGGGCACCTGGAACATCGAGCGTGCCCCGCGCAGCGAAGCGGTCGCGGCGCTGCGACACGGGCTCGATCTCGGGCTCTGCCATATCGACACGGCCGAGATGTATGGCGACGGCCGGGCCGAGGAGATCACCGGCGAGGCGATCGCCGGGCGGCGCGACGAGGTCTTCCTGGTCTCGAAGGTGCTGCCGCACAACGCCTCGAAGGCCGGCACGCGCAAGGCCTGCGAGCAGTCCCTGCGCCGGCTCGGGACCGACCGGCTCGATTGCTACCTGCTGCACTGGCGCGGCTCCTACCCGCTGGCCGAGACCTTCGCGGCCTTCGAGGAGCTGCTCGCCGAGGGCAAGATCCTGTCCTGGGGCGTCAGCAATTTCGACGTCGCCGATCTCGATGAGGCGCTGCGCATCGCCGGCCCGGGCAAGATCGCCTGCAACCAGGTGCTCTATCATCTGCGCGAGCGGGCGATCGAGCATGCGGTGCTGCCATGGTGCGAGCGGAACGGCGTGACCGTGACCGCCTACAGCCCGTTCGGGCAGGATGATTTCCCGGAAGAGCACTCGGCGCAGGGCAAGGTGCTGAGCGAGATCGCGGCCGCCCATCGGGCGAGCCCGCGCCAGGTCGCCCTCGCCTTCCTGACCCGGCGCCCCCCGGTCGTCGCGATCCCCAAGGCGGCGAAACCGGGCCATGTCGAGGACAATGCCGGGGCGCTCGGGCTTCGGCTCGGCGACGAGGACATCGCCCGGCTCGACGCCGCCTTCCCGCGCGGGCGCAAGCCGCGCGGGCTGCCGATGCTGTGAGGAAAGGCGCCATTCTCGGACGCTGCGAAGCGGAGATCCGGGAATCTCAAGACGAGAAGCCGCCGGCCAGCGCCCCTCCGGCCCGAGATGCTCGGGGCAAGCCCGAGCATGACGAGCCGATTACGCCACCAGGCTCTTCGGCAGCATGCAATGGATGCCCTTGGAGCCGTTGACGGTCTGGGTGACGCGCAGATCGGCGGCGAGGCTGCAGAGCATGTAGGCCTCGTCACGCGAGAGCCTCGTGCGCTCGGTGATCAGCGCGATCATGTCGCGCAGCGCATCCTTCGCGCAGATGTCGAGATCGGGATCGATGCCCATGGTAATGTGGTGGCTCGCGGTCTCCGCCCGCGGCATGGCGAAGGAGAGATCCTCGCGCAGGTGGAACTCGAAGGTGCCTTCCAGCGCCGTCTCGATCGCGGTGATGCAGACCTCGCCGTCGCCCTGCGCGCCATGGCCGTCGCCGCAGGAGAACAGCGCCCCCTCGACGAAGACCGGCAGATAGAGCGTCGCGCCGGCGCCGAGCTCCTTGTTGTCAAGATTGCCGCCGAAGGCGCGCGGGATCAGCGAGGTCAGCCTGCCCCAATGCGGCGGCGGGGCCGTGCCCATCACGCCGAAGAAGGGCGCCAGCGGCAGTTCCATGCCCCAGGGCAGGCCGGCGACGTTGCGCTCGCGGTCGAGATGGATGAAGCGGAAGGCGTGATAGTCGAATTCCTCCGCCAGCGTGCCGCCGAGCGGCCGGAACATGGTGTAGCCGAAATCGGTGCGCGGCTCGACGCTCCGGATCCGCACCTCCAGCACCTGGCCGGGCCGCGCGCCCTTCACCGCGACCGGGCCGGTGAGGATGTGGCCGGGCAGCATGCGCTCGGCCCCAGCGTGGATCTCGTGGATCTCCGGCGGGATCGTCGCATTGCCTTCGGGCAGATGGGCAGGGCCGCCGGTGACGGTGCGGATGGTCACGCTGTCGCCGCTCTCGATCTCGAGAACCGGCTTCAGCCCGGCGTCGAAATAGCCCCAATGGCAGGTGGCGAGCGAGGCATCGAGCTGGTGATGCGTCATGGGCGTCTCGTGGCTTGAGCGTCAGGGCGGGGAGGGCGGGTCGGGGCCGATGCGGCCGCGGGCATTGCGGCGCATGGTATAGAGCGTCGCGCCGATGACGATGGCCGACCCGACGAGCGTCGTCAGCGTCGGCACTTCGGCGAAGAAGACGAAGCCGGTGAAGCTCGCCAGGATCAGCCGGCTGAAATCGAGCGGCGCCAGCGCCGCCGCCTCGCCGACCTGATAGGCCTTGGTGATCAGCCATTGCCCGGCGGTGCCGAACAGGCTGAGCAGCACCAGCCAGAACCATTGCTCGCCCGTCGGCCAGACCCAATAGGCCCAGGTCGGCCAGGCGAGGGCGACGATCAGCACCAGCCCCTGGTAGATCAGGATCGTCTCGGTGCGCTCGCTGGTGCCGAGGATGCGCACGCTGATGGTGATGCCGGCGCCGAACAGCGCGCCGCCGAGCGACATCAGCGCCCAGACGTTCAGCCCTTCGGCCGACGGGTTGAGCATGATCAGCACCCCGAGAAAGCCGAAGATGGTCGCGATCCAGCGCGCCGCGTCGACGCGCTCCTTGAGGATCAGCACGGCGGCGATCGTGACGAAGAGCACCTGGCTGAAGCTGATCGCGGTGGCCTGCGCCAACGGGATGTGGATCAGCGCGCTGAAGCCGCAGAGCATCGAGGCCAGCGTGATCAGGCCGCGAAAGACCTGCAGGACCGGCCGGTCGGTCCTGAAGGCAAGAGGCAGGCTGCGGCCGGCGACGGCGAAGACCACGGCGCTCATGATGATCTGGCGGATCATCAGCGTCTCGACCAACGGGATCGCTGTGCCGAGATGTTTGAAGGCGCCGACCATCACCGCGTAGACCAGGAGCGCGGTGATCATGTAGACGGTGCCGCGCAGGTTCGGGCTCGCCCTGCGCCACCACAGGCCGGTGCGATCGCGGCGGGCGGCGAGCCAGGTCTCGCGGGACGGCGCCGACAGGACTGGCGGCAGCGGCCGCTCCGGCGCGAGCGATGCGGGCGGTTCGGCCGGACTGCCGTCCTCGTCGGCCGAAGGCGGCAGAGCCTCGGCCAGGCCGATGGCCTCGCTGCCGCGGCCGGTTGCGTCCGAAAGGCGGTCTTCGCTCATCGCTGCCCCGAGCCGGGCGGGAACGCCGACGGCCTATCAGATATCTGCAGGACCGGACCCTGACCGATTTTCCGCCCCTGCGTCAGTGGCTTGCCGGCATGGCAGGGTTGCCGCCAGCTCCAGCCGTTCCGCCGCGAGGGCAGGGGCGGCATGCCGAGAGAGCCCTGCCGCCGCCATGCGGATCGCGTATAGCAGCGCCGTGGCGCCGCCATGGATATGCGTCTCAGGGAGGGGATCGGGGCGATGCGGGATCTGCTGAGGGATGCGGTCAACGGCGTGCGCGACCTGTCGCCGCGACGCTTCCCCTGGCGGCGTTTCCTGTTCGCGCTCGCGCTCGGCGCGGCCGGCGGCTGGCTCTTCGCGCATTACCGCCTGCCGCTGCCCTGGATGCTCGGCTCCATGGTGTTCTGCACCGCCGCGGCCATCGCGCGGGCGCCGGTGGCGGCACCGCCGGTGATCCGTCCGCCGATGTCGGCGGTGATCGGGGTGATGCTGGGGTCCGGCTTCAAGCCGGAGATCATCGCGCAGATGCCGAACTGGCTGCCGACGATCGGCGGGCTGGTGCTGTTCATGATCGCCTGCGGGCTGTGCTGCGTCACCTATTTTCGCCGCGTCGCCGGCTATGATCCCGTCACCGCCTTCTTCTCGGGCATGCCGGGCGGGCTGGTCGAGATGGTGATCACCGGCGAGGAAAAGGGCGGCGATGCCCGCACCATCGCGCTGATCCACTCCGCCCGCATCCTGCTGGTGGTGATGACGCTGCCCTTCATCGTGCAATGGCTCGAAGGCGTCTCGCTGGGGATCAACCGCAATACCGGCCCGTCCATGGTCCAGACCTCGGCGCTGGGCTGGTTCTGGCTGGTCGCCAGCGCGATCGCCGGCGTGATGCTCGCCCATGTGCTGCGGCTGCCGGCGAAGCAGTTGCTCGGACCGATGCTGGTTTCGGCCGCCGTGCATGTCGCCGGCCTCAGCGATTCCGTGCCGCCCTACGAGATCGTCAACGTGGCGCAGCTGATCCTCGGCGTCACCATCGGCTGCCGCTTCGTCGGCACGGCGCCGCAGGCGATCCTGCGCATCCTCATGATCTCGGTGGGCTCGACGGTGATCCTGGTGGCGCTGACGCTGGTCTTCGCCTTCCTGGTGGCGCACGCCTCGCGCTATCAGCCGGTGCCGCTGATCCTGGCCTATTCGCCCGGCGGGCTCGCCGAGATGAGCCTGATCGCGCTGGCGCTGCACACCGAGGTCGCCTTCGTCGCGGCCCACCACATCGTCCGGGTCTTCCTGGTGATGATCGGCGCCGGGCCCCTCTTCGGCTTCATCGGCGGGAAGAAGCCGTAAGCGCCGTCAGGCGCTGCGCCGCGCCAGCTTCTGGCGCAGCACGCGCAGGAGGAAGGCGGGGTTGCCGACGACATAGCGCCGCCAGAGCCGGCGCGGCTCGAGCCAGAGCCGATAGACCCATTCCAGCCGCAGCGCGCGCACGGTTTCCGGCGCGCGCGCCACCTCGCCGGCGAGGAAGTCGAACAGCGCGCCGATGCCGGCCGCGACCGTGCAATGGCGGGCGTCGATCCGTCTGGCGATCCACTCCTCCTGCCTCGGATTGCCGAAGGCGACCAGCAGCAGGTCCGGCCGCTCACGTTCGAGCCGCTGCAGCAGGGCCGGCTCGTCCTCGGGCGCGAAATAGCCATGGCCCAGCACGGCGAAGCGATGCTGCGGATAGTCGCCCGCCAGACGTGCCGCCGCGCGCTCGGCGACGCCGGGCCGGCCGCCGAGCAGCATCACCGAGAGCGGGCGCGTCCGCGCGGCGAGGATCGCCGGCGTGAAATCGGTGCCGTTGAGGTTGGCCGGAAAGGCGGCGCCGTAGAGCAGGCGCGAAGCGAGGTCGATGCCGATCCCGTCCGGCAGGACCAGAAAGCCGGCGAGCCGCTCGCGCAGGCGGGGATCGCGCGCGGCGATGTTGACGAGGTTGGCGTTGCAATAGGCCAGATGCAGGTGACGGCCTTCGTCGAAGGCGGCGCCGATCAGGGCGAGCGCCTCGGCGCGCGTCAGCGCCGCGACCGCGACGCCGGCGATGTCGCGTCGCGGCGGCTCCGGCAAGGCGGCGGCCATTCTTCGCTGCGGCGGCTTGAAGAGGACGGCGTTCATCTCGATCGCTGCTGGCGCACGTCGCGAGCCCGACGGCGCCATGCCTGTCTCGGCACGATCCCCATCCCGGTCAAGCGGAACCCCGCCATAGGGTGAACGGCGCCTTCCTCCGGCCCGGCGACCGGCGCGGGGCGCAGCGATCCGCCCGCTGTCCCGGAATGGCACGAAACGCGGCTGCGCCACCGCGGCATGCCGTCCGAATGCGCCGATTCCAGGCCGTTTCCCTACGGATCGGCCGCATGCCGCCGCGGCACCGGCCTTGCCACCTCGGCGGACGAGGCGGCCTTCGGCGCAGCTCCTGTGCCGAATCCGGACCGTCTGTGGCCGGCCCTCGCCGGCCCCGGAGCGAGCACGGAATGATGAGCGTCAACGACCTGAACTACGAAGTCGCCACGGCAGCCGACCAGCGCGCGAATGCCTTGCGTCACTGGATCGGGCTGATCACCGCGCTGATCGACGCGGCCGTCGTCCTGGCCGTGGTCGGCGGGATCTCGCTGGCCTATCACCTCGTCGCCTACCGCCATCTCGGCAACGACAAGATCACCGCCGAGCTCGCCTCGATGATCGCCGCGATCTTCGTCTTCACCAACCTGCTGCGCGGCCGCTACCGGCTGGAGAACTACCTCTCGACCAAGGGGCAGGTCGGCTCGGCCTTCACGGTCTGGAACGTGACGATGATCGCCTTCGTCGCCATTGTGTTCATGGCCAAGGTCAACGACCAGTATTCGCGCGCCGTCGTCCTCGTCACCTATGTCGCCGGCGTGCCGCTGATCGCGCTCGCGCGCTCGGCGGTCGTCCAGACCATCTCGATGGCGTCGAAGACCGGGCGGATCACCTCCGAGCGCGTCTTCCTGATCGGCCGCGAGAGCGATGTGATGTCCTTCGTCTCGCGCCATCAGCCCTGGAATATCGGCTTCTCGATCGTCGATGTCGCCTTCCTGCGCAGCAACGACGCGCGGCGCATCAACGACCCCGCGGCGGCGCTCGCCGCCGACCTCGCCATCGCCTCGGCCCGGGCGCGCGATCTCAAGCCGGATGCGGTGTTCATCGCCCTGCCCTGGTCGGACCAGGAGACGATCGACGCCTGCGTCGACGCCTTCATGAACCTGCCGGTGGCGATCCATCTGACGCCGGAGCGGATCATGGACCGCTTCGACAACCCGCATATCGTGCGCATCGGCTCGCTCGCCTCGCTGCGCCTGACCCGGCCGGCCCTGTCCTTCGCCCAGATCCTGTTCAAGCGCGTCTTCGACGTGCTGGCCGCGAGCGCGATCCTGCTCCTGAGCCTGCCGCTGCTCCTGCTGATCGCGATCGCGATCAAGCTCGATTCGAAAGGCCCGGTGCTGTTCCTGCAGCGCCGCTACGGCTTCAACCAGGAGCCGTTCCGCATCTTCAAGTTCCGCACGATGACAACCACCGACGACGGCGAGGTGGTCAAGCAGGCGACGCGCAACGATCCGCGCATCACCCGGGTCGGTGGCTTCCTGCGGCGCTACAATCTCGACGAGCTGCCGCAGCTCATCAACGTCATCGCCGGGCAGATGTCGCTGGTGGGTCCGCGCCCGCACGCGCTGGCGCACGACCGCGAGTTCCAGCGCAAGATCGCGCTCTATGCCAGGCGCCACAACGTCAAGCCCGGCATCACCGGCTGGGCCCAGGTCAACGGCCTGCGCGGCGAGACCGACACCGACGAGAAGATGGCGCGGCGCATCGCCTACGACCATTGGTACATCGACAACTGGTCGTTCTGGCTCGATATCGGCATCCTGCTGCGCACCGTGTTCAGCCCGCGCGCCTTCCGCAATGCGCGCTGAGCGCCAGCCTGGCGCAACCCTCCCCCGAGCCATCGCGGCTAGGCGCTGGCCGGCTTTGCGCTAGAGTTCGCCGGCCAGCTTCAGGGAGGGGCGTCTTTCACATGAACCAAATCGATTTAAAGGGCCGCGTCGCCATCGTCACCGGTGGCGCGCAAGGCATCGGCCGGGCCGTCGCCGAGCGCCTCGCGACCAGCGGCGCCAAGGTCGCGATCTGGGATCTCGACGGCAAGCTCGCCCAGGAGGCGGCGGCGGCGATCGGCGAGGGCGCGAGCGGGCTCTCGATCGACGTGACCGACGCCAGGGCGGTCAATGCCGCCGCGGCCGAGCTGGAACAGCGCCATGGCAGCGTCGACATCCTCGTCACCAGCGCCGGCATCGCCGGGCCGAACCTGAAGACCTGGGAATATCCGCTCGACGAATGGGGCAAGATCATGCGCCTCAATGTCGACGGCACGCTGCACTGCTGCCAGGCGGTGATCCCCGGCATGATCAAGCGCAATTACGGCCGGCTCGTGCTGGTCGCCTCGATCGCCGGCAAGGAGGGCAATCCCAACGCCTCGGCCTATTCGGCCTCCAAGGCGGCGGTGATCGCGCTGACCAAATCGCTCGGCAAGGAACTGGCGCAGCAGGACATCGCGGTGAACTGCATCACCCCGGCCGCCGCCCGCACCCGCATCTTCGACCAGATGAGCGAGGAGCATATCGGCTACATGCTGGCCAAGATCCCGCGCGGGCGCTTCCTGCTGCCGGAAGAGGTCGCCGCGATGGTCGCCTTCCTCGCCTCGGCCGAGAACAGCTTCACCACCGGCGCGGTCTTCGACCTCTCGGGCGGGCGCGCGACCTACTGACATCAACCGGACCTGAAAGGCAAAAGCGGGCTGGCCACGGCCGTGGCCAGCCCGCTAGATTGAGACCCCATGACCGCCTCCCTGCCCTCTCCCGCCGTGCTCGGCGCCCGCGCCTTCGCCGCCCTGTCCGGCATCAACCGCTTCAGCGACGAGCCGGGCAAGCTGACGCGGCTCTATCTGTCGCCGTCGCACCGGCAGGCGGCCGAGTACGTCAAGGGGGCGATGGAGGTCGCGGGCCTCACCGCCTTCATCGACGCCGCCGGCTCGGTGCAGGGCCGGCGCGAGGGCGCGACCCCCGGGCTGCCGGCGGTGCTGATCGGCTCGCATATCGACACCGTCCGCGACGGCGGCCGTTTCGACGGCAATCTCGGCGTCGTGGCCGGCATCCTGGCGGCGCAGGCGATCCGCGACGCCGGCATCACCCTGCCCTTCGCGCTCGAGGTCGTCGCCTTCGGCGACGAGGAGACGGTGCGCTTTCCGACCTCGCTGTCGACCTCCTCGGCGCTGGCAGGGCAATACGACCCGGCCTGGCTCGACTCGCGCGATGCCGACGGCGTGAGCTTGCGCGACGCGCTCGTCGCCTTCGGCGGCGACCCGGCCGGGATTCCGGCGCTCGCCCGCAAGCCCGGCTCGGTCAAGGCCTATCTCGAGGTTCATATCGAGCAGGGCCCGGTGCTCGAGATCGAGAACGAGGCGGTCGGCATCGTCACCGCCATCAACGCCCAGAGCCGCGCCCGCGTCCGCGTGACCGGCGAGGCCGGCCATGCCGGCACGGTGCCGATGCGGCTGCGCAAGGATGCGCTTGCCGCCGCCGCCGAAATGGCGCTGGCGCTGGAGGAGGTCGCGCGCGGGCACGACCAGGCGGTGGGCACGGTCGGCGTGTTCCGGCCCGACCCCGGCGCCACCAATGTCGTGCCGGGCGCAGTCGACTTCACCATCGATTATCGCGCCCCCTCGGGCGAGACCGTCGCCGCCATGGAGCGGGACGTCGCGCAGCGTTTCGGCGAGATCGCGGCCCGGCGCGGCGTCGGCCTGACGATCACGCCCTATTCGCACGAGGAGGCGACGCCGATGGCGGCCGAGCTGCAGGAGGCCTTCGCCGCCGGCATCGCCCGCACCGGCTCCAACCTTTCGGCCAGGCGCCTGCCCTCGGGCGCGGGGCACGACGCCATGGCGATGGCGCGGCTGTGCCCGTCGGCCATGCTGTTCGTGCGCTGCGAGAAAGGCATCAGCCATTCGCCACTGGAGGCGATGAGCGAACTCGACGCCGGCATCGCGATCCGCGTGCTGATCGAGACGGTCCTGGAGCTGGCGCGGCGCGAGGGCTGACAGGCCGCCGTTCCCACCTCCGGCAGGAATGCCTAATTGGTGAGCAGAAATTCGCCGATTGTATGCAAAGTTAGGCGCGCCGGCGCACGGCGGGCCGCGGAATCCGTGCTGCCGGGCCGCTGCGATCCGGCACGGTAACTGCATTGGCCTCCCCGACAGGAAGCGCCGGAGCCCTGGAAAGGGCCCCGGCACAGGGGGAGAACACAATGGCTATCACGCGTCGCGCGGCTATCGCCGGAGGTTTGGCCGCTCCGTTCGTCATCAGGCAGGGCGCGAGCGCACAGGCGCCGAGCCGCAGCGAGACGCTCCTCCTCGTGCAGGAATACGGCCCGAACAGCCTGGACATGCAGGGCATCGGCTCGTCGCAGCCGGTCAATGGCGTCGCGCTGAACTGCTATGACCGGCTGCTGCGCTTCAAGCCCGTGCCGATCCCGGGCGGCGGCGGCCATCAGGTCGCGATGGGCGAGCTCGAAGGCGAGCTCGCCGAGAGCTGGCAGCTCGCCTCCGACGGCATGAGCTGCACCTTCAAGCTGCGCGACGCCAAATTCCACTCCGGCCGCCCGGTCAGCGCCAGGGACGTGAAATGGTCGCTCGACCGCGCCGTCTCGATCGGCGGCTTCGCGACCACGCAGATGAATGCCGGCTCGCTCGAGAAGCCCGAGCAGTTCGTCGCCCTCGACGACAAGACCTTCCGCATCGACTTCGTCCGGAAGGACAAGATGACCATGCCGAACCTGGCGGTCACCATTCCCTTCGTCTTCGATTCCGAGCTCGCCATCAAGAACAGCGGCGGCGACCCCTGGGCGAAGGATTTCCTCAAGAACAACATCGCCGGATCCGGCGCCTTCAGGGTGGAGAGCTGGAAGCCCGGCGTCGAGACGATCTATGTCCGCAACGACGATTGGGCTTGCGGCAAGCGGCCGCAACTGCGCCGCATCATCGCCCGCGACATCGCCTCGCCCTCGACGCGGCGGGCGCTGATCGAGCGCGGCGATGCCGACATCTCCTACGGGCTGCCGCCGAAGGACTTCAAGGACCTCGCCGATGCCGGCAAGGTCAATGTCGTCGGCGTCCCGATCCCGAACGGTGTCTGGGGGCTCTATCTCAACGCCCAGGTCGGCCCGTTCAAGGATGTGCGCCTGCGCCAGGCCGTCGCCTGGGTGCTGCCCTACGACAAGATCCTGCAGGCCTCGCTCTTCGGCCGCGGCGTCGACATGTCCGGCGGGCCGGAACTGCCGAAGCCGGCCTGGCCGCAGCCCTTCCCCTACAAGACCAATCTCGACAAGGCGAAGGAACTGGTCGCGGCGGCCGGCGGCGGCTTCTCGACCACGCTGCAATTCGACGCCGGCAACGCCACCGTCGCCGAACCGATGTCGGTTCTGATCAAGGAGGCGCTGGGCGCGATCGGCATCAATGTCGAGATCTCGAAGGTGCCGGGCGCGAACTTCCGCACCGAGATCGCCAAGAAGACCAATCCGATGACGCTGAACCGCTTCGCCGGCTGGCTCGACTACCCGGACTACTACCTGTTCTGGACGATGCACGGCAACAATTCGATCTTCAACATCGCCAACTACCAGAACCCCGAGCTCGACAAGATGATCGACGCCGCCCGCTTCGCCGGCGACAGGGCCGACTATGAGAAGACCGTGGTCGAGTTCATCAAGCTGGTGAACCGCGAGGTGCCGATGATCCCGATCTCGCAGCCGACCCACGACGTCGCGATGCAGAAATCGATCGGCGGCTACCAGTTCCAGCCCTGCCGCGAGCCGGACTTCCGCTACCTGACCAAGGCTTGAGCTGGCCGTCATTCCGGGCGGCCCGCAGGGCCGAGCCCGGAACCCGTGAGCACCGTCGACACCGAGGAGGCGCAGCCATGCCGTCGCTCCCATCCGTCACCCTCGCTTTCATGGGTTCCGGGCTCGCGCCCATGGCGCGCCCCGGCCAGACGGCGACAGCGGAGGTCTGCACATGCTGCGCCTGATCGCCGCCCGGCTGAAGACGACGATCCCCTCGATCCTCGGCGTCATCGTCGTCACCTTCCTGCTGACGCGGGTGCTGCCGGGCGACACGGCGGCCTATTTCGCCGGCCCGGCGGCGACGCCGCAGGCGATCGCCGAGATCCGCGGCAAGCTCGGGCTCGACCAGCCGCTGCCGGTGCAGTTCGTCGCTTATGTGAAGGCGCTGGTGCAGGGCGATCTCGGCCAGTCGCTGACGACGGGGCAGCCGGTCACGGCCGATCTCGCCCAGCGCCTGCCGGCTTCGGCCGAGCTCACCCTGTTCGGCCTGCTGATCGCGATGGCGGTGGCGCTGCCGCTCGGCGTGCTGGCGGCGGTCCGGCAGGGATCGTGGATCGACCATCTCTGCCGCGTGGTGGCGACGGCCGGCGTCTCGCTGCCGGTGTTCTTCACCGGGCTGCTGCTGGTCTACGTCTTCTATTTCATCCTCGGCTGGGCGCCGGCGCCGCTCGGCCGGCTCGACGTCTTCTTCTCCGAGCCGCCGCGCGTCACCGGCTTCCTGCTGATCGACAGCCTGATCGCCCGGGAGCCGGAGACCTTTCGCGCCGCGCTCGCGCAGATCCTGCTGCCGGCGCTGACCCTGGCGATCTTCTCGCTGGCACCGATCACGCGGATGACCCGCGCCGCGATGCTCGCCGTGCTCAGCGCCGATTTCGTCCGCACGGCGCGGGCGAGCGGCCTGTCGTCGCGCACGGTCATCGGCATCTATGCCTTCCGCAACGCCATGCTCCCGGTCGTGACCACGCTCGGCATGGTCTTCTCCTTCCTGCTCGGCGCCAATGTGCTGGTCGAGAAGGTCTTCGCCTGGCCGGGTGTCGGCTCCTACGCGGTCGAGGCGCTGATCGCCTCGGACTACGCGCCGATCCAGGGCTTCGTGCTGACCATGGCGATCCTCTACGTCGCGCTGAACCTGGCGATCGACATCCTCTACGGCGTGATCGATCCGCGCGTACGGCTGGAGGGCTGAGGCGATGAACGAGATGAGCAAGGTCGAGCCCGCCCCGCTGCGCCTCGAGGCGCCGCCGTCGACATCGCTCTGGAGCCATGCCAGGCATGTCGTCTCCGAGAACCCGGTGACGGGGCTCGCCTTCGGCCTGTTCGCGCTGATCCTGTTCGCCGCGGTCTTCGGGCCGCTGGCCGTGCCCTACGACCCGCTCGCCTCCAACACCAGCGCGGCCCTGAAGCCGCCCAGCACCGCCCACTGGTTCGGCACCGACCAGCTCGGCCGCGACATCTTCAGCCGCGTCGTGGCGGCGACGCGGCTCGACTTCAGCATCGCGGTCGCCTCGGTCGCGCTCGTCTTCCTGCTCGGCGGGCTCGCCGGTGTCGCCGCCGGCTTCTTCGGCGGCTGGGTCGACACGGTCGTCGGGCGCGTCGCCGACACGATCATGGCGTTTCCGCTCTTCGTGCTCGCCATGGGCATCGTCGCGGCGCTCGGCAATTCGGTGACGAACATCGTCCTCGCCACGGCGATCATCAATTTCCCGCTCTATGCCCGCATCGCGCGGGCCGAGGCCAATGTCCGGCGCGAGGCCGGCTTCGTCCAGGCGGCGCGGCTCTCGGGCAACTCGGAATGGCGGCTGCTGCTCACGCAGATCGTGCCGAACATCATGCCGATCATGGCGGTGCAGATGTCGCTGACCATGGGCTATGCGATCCTCAACGCCGCCGGCCTTTCCTTCATCGGTCTCGGCGTGCGCCCGCCGACGCCGGAATGGGGGATCATGGTCGCGGAGGGGGCGAGCTTCATCGTCTCGGGCGAGTGGTGGATCGCCTTCTTCCCCGGGCTGGCGCTGATGACGGCGGTGTTCTGCTTCAACCTTCTGGGCGACGGCGTGCGCGACCTCGTCGACCCGCAGCGGAGGAACTGAGGGATGACGGACTGGCGTCGGAACCACGCCGTCATTCCGGGGCTCGCGCAGCGAGAGCCCGGAACCCTTGAGCTCCGCGAGGCCGGGAAATGGCATCGGCGTCGAGCCTGCCCGGTATCGGGGGATGTTCACGGGTTCCGGGCCTGCCGCTGCGCGGCATCCCGGAAAGACGAGGGAGACCGGACATGACCGCCCAGCCTCTGCTCGATGTCAGGAATCTGACGGTGGAGTTCGCCACCCGCCGCGGCACGGTCCGGGCGGTGAAGGCGATCGACATCAGCGTCGGCAAGGGCGAGACGGTCGCCATCGTCGGCGAATCCGGCTCGGGCAAGTCGGTCACCTCCTATGCGGTGGTGCGCATCCTCGACCGGGCCGGCCGGATCGCCGAGGGGACGGTCAGCTTCTCCGGCGTCGACCTCGTCGCAGCCAGCGAAGCCCAGATGCGCGATCTGCGCGGGCGCGAGATCTCGATGATCTTCCAGAATCCGCGCGCGGCGCTGAACCCGATCCGCAAGGTCGGCCGGCAGATCGAGGACGTGCTCGTCCAGCATGTCCAGGCCACCCGGGCGACGGCGCGGGCGAAGGCGATCGAGGCGCTGGAGAAGGTTCGCATCGCGCGGCCGCAGGAGCGCTACGACGCCTATCCCTTCGAGCTCTCCGGCGGCATGTGCCAGCGCGTCGTGATCGCGCTGGCGCTGGCTTGCCAGCCGCAGCTCCTGATCGCCGACGAGCCGACGACGGGGCTCGACGTCACCACCCAGAAGGCGGTGATGGACCTGATGGTCGAGCTCACCCGCGAGCGCGGCATGTCGACCATCCTCATCACCCATGATCTCGGCCTCGCCGCCGCCTATTGCGACAGGGTGGTGGTGATGGAGAAGGGGAGCGTGGTCGAGACCGCGGCCGCAGCCGAGATCTTCCGCAATCCGCAGCATCCCTATACCCGCCGGCTGATGCAGGCGACGCCGCGTGTCGGCATGCAACTGCGTGACCTCCTGCCGGACGCTCCGGCAGGAGCGATGGCTGCTCCCCTGAACGAGGTGCCGAACCCGGATCAGGCTGGCGCTCCGCTGCTCCTCGTCGAGAACCTGGTCAAGGAGTATCCGCGCCCGCAGGCCGGCTCCCTGCTGGCGAAGCTGACTGGCAGGACGGAGCCCGAAAAGCCCGCCTTCCGCGCCGTCGACGGCATCGGCTTCACGGTCCGGCGCGGCGAGACCCTCGGCCTGGTCGGCGAATCCGGCTGCGGCAAGTCGACCACCTCGATGATGCTCAACCGCCTGCTCGATCCGACATCGGGCCGGATCGTCTTCGACGGGCACGACATCGGCGCGATTCCGGCGAAGCAATTCGCGCTGGCGCCGCTGCGCCGGCGCATCCAGATGGTCTTCCAGGACCCGACCGACAGCCTGAACCCGCGCTTCACCGCCGAGCGCGCCATCCTCGACCCGATCCTGCGCCTGGGCTCTCTCAAGGGCCGCGACGCCCTGCGCGCCCGCTGCGAGGAGCTCGCCACGCTGGTCGGCCTGCCGGTCGAGCTGCTCGACCGCTTCCCGCATCAGCTCTCCGGCGGACAGAAGGCGCGCGTCGGCATCGCCCGCGCCATCGCCCTCGAGCCGGACCTCGTCATCCTCGACGAGCCGACCGCGGCGCTCGACGTCTCCGTGCAGGCGGTTGTGCTCAACCTGCTGGAGGAGCTGAAGCAGCGCCTGCGCATGAGCTACATCTTCGTCTCGCACGATCTCAACGTGGTGCGCCTGCTCTGCGACCGGGTGATCGTGATGCGCGCCGGCCGGATCATCGAAGAGGGCACGGCCGAAGCGGTGCTGGGCGCGCCGCAGGCCGACTATACCAGGGAACTGCTGAGCGCGATCCCGCACCCGCCCCTGTGAGCTGCGGCGGGCGGCACGAGACGATGAGGACACGCCGATGAAGATCAACGAGCCGGCCGTGCTGGCCGAAGTCGAAGCGGCTTTCGCCGAATACGAGCGGGCGCTGACGAGCAACGACGTCGCGACGCTCGACCGCCTGTTCAAGGACGCGCCCGAGACGCTGCGCTACGGCATCGGCGAGAACCTCTACGGCCATTCGGAGATCGCCGCCTTTCGCTCGGCGCGTTCGCCTGTCGGCCTGGAGCGCACCCTGGAGCGCACCGTCATCACCAGCTATGGCGAGGCGATGGCGACGGCCAACACCCTGTTCCGCCGCGACTCGATGGCCGGAAAGATCGGGCGGCAGAGCCAGACCTGGGTGAAATTCCCGGAAGGCTGGCGCGTGGTCGCGGCGCATGTCAGCGTGATCCCCGAATGAGCCCGACCGGCCGCGGTCATCTGCATGACGCTGTGGCCCGCGCCTGCTAAGAACGGCGAAGCGAATCCGCCACTCCGGACGCAATCGATGCCGCGCCCCGCCGCCCTTTCCGATATTTCGAAGCCGGCGCCGCAGCCCCGCACCAGAACGGAAGCGCTGCGGGCCAGCCTCGCGGACGACATCGTCTCCGGCAGGCTGGAGCCGGGCACACCGCTCGACGAGCAGGAGCTCGCCACTCGTTTCGGCGTGTCGCGCACGCCGGTGCGGGAAGCGATCCGCCAGCTGTCGGCCTCCGGGCTGGTCCGCGTCCGCCCGCATCGCGGCGCCGTCGTCGCCCTGCCGACGCCGCGCGAGCTGAACGACATGTTCGAGGCGATGGCCGAGCTCGAGGCGCTCTGCGCCGGGCTCGCCGCCCGCAACATGACCGTCGCGGAGCGCCACGGGCTCGAAAGACTGCACGAAGCACTGCGCCTTCTCGTCCAGAAGGGCGATCCGGCGCCCTATCACGAGACGAACGAGGCGTTCCACGCGGCGATCTATGCCGGATCGCACAATGGCTATCTCGCCGAGCTGGCCCTGATGACGCGGGCTCGCGTCGCGCCGTTCCGCCGCGCCCAATTCCGGGCCGCCGGCCGTCTCGGCAGGTCCTACACGGAGCATGACCTGATCGTGCAGGCGATCCTGCGCGGCGACCAGACAGGCGCATCGGCAGCGATGCGCACCCATATCGGCATCGTGCGCGATGCGTTCCGGAGCTATGTGGAAGCCACGGACAGCTAGAGCATTTTCGAGTTAGGCCGCGCTCGCCTGCGCCGTGACAAAGGCGCGCCAGCCGCCGAGATCGGTGACGTCGCGGGCGCCATCGGTCGCGGCCGCCTCGCAGAGGAAACCCTTGACCCGCGTGCCGTCGGCGAGCGCGAGCGTGCCGATGCCGAGCGGCGCCGGGATGCCGGCGACGAAGGCGCCGAAGCCCGCGACCGGCAGCGACCAGACCTCGAGCGCGATCGCCGCGCCTTCGCCCGGGCGCACCCGCAGCAGGCCGGGGCGCGCCGGCGGCCCGCCCGGCAGGGCGAAGAGGCGGTAATCGGCCGTGGTGGTCGTGGCGCGCAGGAAGCTGCCGCCGAGCGCCGTCAGTTCGCCGTTCAGCGGCATGCCGGAGAGATGGGCGCCGACCACGGCGATCTCGACCGTGCCGGGCGCGGCCGCTGCCGGCGGCACGGGAGAGCCCGGATGCGGCGCTCCGGTCGCCCCGAGCGGCAGGGCCGCGGCGGCATGGAAGGCGCTGCCGATCCCGGCCAGCGCCGCGTCGTAGCCGCTCGGTGCGATGAAGGTGACGCCGCTCGCCGTGCCGTCCGCCGCAAGGCCAGCCGGTACGGCGAGCGCGCAGAGATCGAGCAGGTTCACGAAATTCGTGTAGCGGCCGAGCATGGAATTGGCGCCGATCGGGTCGGCCGCCATCTCGGCCAGCGTCACCGGCCGCGGCGCCGTCGGCACCATCAGCGCGTCGAGACCCTTCAGCGCGGCGCGGGCGGCCAGGGCGAGCTCGGCGAGACGATAGCGCGCCGCGAAGGCCGCCGCGGCGTCCGGCATGGGCTTGCCGGCGATCACGGCGCGGATCACCGGCAGGATCGCCTCGGGATCGCGCGCGAGCAGGTCGCGGATGGCGAGCCGGCGCTCGGCGACCCAGGGCCCGTCATAGAGCAATCGCGCCACCTCGTAGAACGGCGTCATCTCGATCGGCGCGATCTCGGCGCCGAGATCGCGGGCCTGCGCGACGGCGCGCGCGAAGCTCGCCTGCGCGGCGCCGTCACCGGCAAAGTCGAGATCGCGCTCGCATGGCACGCCGAGCCGCAGATGCGGCGGGCAGGCCCCGAGCCGCCCGAGCGGGACGGGACGCGAGAACGGGTCGCCCGCATCGGGACCGGCCACGACCTGCAGTGCCAGCCAGGCGTCCTCGACCGTCAATGCGAAGACCGAGACGCAGTCGAGCGTGCGGCAGGCCGGCACGACTCCCGAAGTCGGAACCAGGCCGGGGCTGGGCTTCAGGCCGACGAGGTTCTGCAGGCCGGCCGGGACGCGGCCGGAGCCGGCGGTGTCGGTGCCGAGCGCGACCGGGACGATGCCGGCGGCGACGGCGCTGGCCGAGCCGGAACTGGAGCCGCCGGGGACGAGGTCGGCCCGCAAGGCGTTGCGCGGCACGCCATAGGGCGAACGGGTTCCGTTGAGCCCGGTCGCGAACTGGTCGAGATTGGTCTTGCCGATGACGATCGCGCCGGCGGCCTTCAGCCGCGCCACCGCGCCGGCGTCCCGCTCCGGCGTATAGGCATAGGCCGGGCAGGCGGCGGTGGTCGGCAGGCCGGCGACGTCGATATTGTCCTTCACCGCGACCGGCACGCCCCAGAGCTCCCGGCCCTGCGGACCTTCCGCCTGCAGACGCTCGGCCTCCGCCAGCGCCTCCGCCTCGGGCTTCAGGCCGATGAACAGAGCCGGATCGCCATGGGCGCGCAGGCGCCGATAGACCGCGGCGATCGTCTCGCCGATCGAGCGGCTGCCGTCATGGTGGCTGGCGAGGATGCTGGTCAGGGTCGGCACTCGAACAAATCCTTTCCCATATCTGCTTAAATGATAGGCATATGCTGGCGTGTTGCATGCGAAGATTATGCAACTAGGCGCGGCCACCCGATTCCGCACGCGGCCTCCGTCAGCGGCGACCGGCCATTTCCGCCGCAGCGAGGCCGCGCCGAGCGCGGAATCGTCGGGGATTTCTCAAGGCTGACGGGCACGTGCGGGCTCTCCTGGTCCAGCCGCGCCGCGGGAAGGCCGGCGGGCACAGCCCTTGCAAAGCCCATTCCGTCAGCCCCGACGGAGGCCGCCTTGAGCCAGGCCGAGATCGCAGCGCAGCCTTTCCCGCTCCAGGCCGACCTGGCACGCGCCGCGCTCGTGCTCATCGACATGCAGCGCGATTTCCTCGAGCCGGACGGCTTCGGTGCCGCGCTCGGCAACGACGTCGCGCGGCTGAGGGCGGCGGTCGAGCCCTGCCGGCGCATCCTCGCCGGGGCGCGGGCTGCCGGCATGCTCGTCATCCATACCCGCGAGGGCCATCGGCCGGACCTCTCGGACGCGCCGCCCGCCAAGCTCGAGCGCGGGCCGCCGGACAAGCGCATCGGCGCGCCCGGGCCGATGGGGCGCATCCTGATCCGTGGCGAGGTGGGGCACGACATCGTCCCGGCGCTGGCGCCGTGCCCCGGCGAGCCGGTGATCGACAAGCCCGGCAAGGGCGCCTTCTACCAGACCGATCTCGACCTGATGCTGCGCAACCGCGGCATCGAGACGCTGCTGGTGTGCGGCGTCACCACCGAGGTCTGCGTCCACACCACCGTGCGCGAGGCCAATGATCGCGGCTATCGCTGCCTCGTGCTGGGCGATGCCTGCGCCTCCTATTTCCCGGAGTTCCACGAGGTCGGCCTGCGCATGATCGCGGCCCAGGGCGGGATCTTCGGCTGGGTTTCGACGACGGATGCGGTGCTGGCGGCCCTCGGCGTGCCGGACCGGGCGGCCTGACGAGAGGAGGGGGAGATGGCGACGACGACGGCTATGAAGACGGCCTCGCCGAGGCTCTGGACGCCGGGCGACTGGAACGGGCTGTTCGGCTTCGGCACCAATATCCTGGTCAACCTCCTCGTGCTGACCGGCCTGTTGCAGTTCGTGCTGAAGATGCCGGGCCAGATCGTCTTCGGCCGCATCCTGCCGGCGCTCGGGCTGATGATGCTGCTCTCGACCGGCTATTACGCCTGGCTCGCCTGGAAGCTGGCGAAGCAGACCGGCCGCGACGATGTCTGCGCGCTGCCGTCCGGCATCAGCGTGCCGCACATGTTCGTCGTCACCTTCGTGATCATGCTGCCGATCGCGAGCATGACGGGCGACCCGGTCAAGGGTTGGGAGGCCGGCCTGGTCTGGGTCTTCTTCCAGAGCTTCATCCTGATGATCGGAGGCTTCATCGCCCCCGTCGTCCGCAAGATCACGCCGCGCGCAGCCCTGCTGGGCACGTTCGCCGGCGTCTCGATCGCCTTCATCTCGATGCGGCCGGCGCTGGAGATCTTCCTGACGCCGGCGATCGGCCTGACCTGCCTCGCCATCATCATGGTGAGCTGGTTCGGCGGCCTGCGCTATCCGCGCGGGATTCCGGCCGGGCTGGTCGCCATCGCCTTCGGCATGGCCGTGGCGTGGGGCGCGGCGCTGCTCGGGCTCGACGTCGGCGGCCTGAGCCTCGCCGGGCTCGGCGCCGCCTTCGCCAATTTCGGCTTCGCGCTGCCGCTGCCGGCCTTCGACCACGTCTTCTCGGGCTTCAGCTATCTCGGCATCGTCCTGGTGACGGCCATCCCCTTCGGCATCTACGACCTCGTCGAAGCGATGGACAATGTCGAGAGCGCGGAAGCCGCCGGCGATCACTATCCGACGACGCGGGTCCTGACGGCCGACGGCGCCGTCTCGCTGATCGGCTGCCTGATGGGCAACCCTTTCATCAACGCGGTGTATATCGGCCATCCCGGCTGGAAGGCGATGGGAGGACGCATCGGCTACTCGGCAGCGACCGGGGTGATCGTCGCCGCGCTGTGCTGGTTCGGGGTCGTCGCGCTGCTGCTGGCGCTGGTGCCGATCGTCGCGATCTCGCCGATCCTGCTCTATATCGGCATGCTGATCGGCGCGCAGGCCTTCCAGACCACGCCGGCCAGCCACGCCCCCGCCATCGTGCTGGCGCTGACGCCTCATCTCGCGGCCTGGGCCAAGGTGCTGGTCGACGGCGCGCTCGGCGCCGCGGGCACCAGTGCGGCGGCGGTCGGCCTCGACAAGATGGCCAGCATGGGCGTGCTCTATCGCGGGCTCGAGCTGATGGGCGGCGGCGCCATCCTCTCCGGCCTCGTCCTCGGCGCCATCGCCGTCTTCGTGATCGAGAAGCAGTTCCTCAACGCCGCCGCCTTCGCCGCCGCCGGCGCGGTGCTGACCTATTTCGGGCTGATGCATGGCGAGGCCGTCGGAGTCGGCAAGGGGCTCGGCGTCACGCCCTCGCTCAGCCTGGGCTATGCCATGGTCGCCGGCTTCCTCTGGCTCTGCGCCCGTCAGCTCGCGGGCGAGCGGGCGCCGGAGACGATCGCGAGCGCGCCGCCTGCCCGGCTGGAGCCGGCGGAATGAGCGAGGCGAAGCAGGCGTTCGACCCGGCTGCCCATCTCGATGCGATGGCGCCGGCGCTCGGGCTCGCGATCACGGCGGAGCAGCGCGAGGGCGTGATCCGGTTCCTGGCCGCGGCGGAGGCGATGGCGAAGATCGTGCAGGCGGCGCCGATCGCCGAGGACGTGCTCGAGCTCGCGCCGGTCTTCCGGCCCGGGCGGGAGGTGACGGCGTGAGCATCGACGTCTTCGCCCCGGCGCATCGGATCGCGGCGCAGGTCCGGTCAGGTACGATCAGTGCCGAGGCCGTGCTCCGCACTTTCCTCGACCGGATCGGCCGGATCGATAGCGAGATCAACGCCTTCACCGATGTGACGGCCACGCGCGCGCTCGCCCAGGCCGCCGCGATCGACAGGGCCCGCGCCGCCGGCGAGCCGCTCGGCCCACTCGCCGGCGTGCCCTTCGCCGCGAAGAATCTGTTCGACATCGCGGGCCTGCCGACGCGGGCCGGCTCGAAGATCAACCGCGAGCGGCCCCCTGCCCGGCGCGACGCCGTGCTGATCGAACGCCTGACGGCGGCCGGAGCCGTGCTGATCGGCGGGCTGAACATGGGCGAATACGCCTATGATTTCACCGGCGAGAACGCCCATGACGGCCCTTGCCGCAATCCCCATGACCTCTCGCGCATGGCCGGCGGTTCCTCGTCCGGCTCCGCCGCGGCGACGGCGGCCGGCATGGCACCGATCTCGCTGGGCTCGGATACCAACGGCTCGATCCGCGTGCCGTCCTCGCTCTGCGGCGTGTTCGGCCTGAAACCGACCTATGGCCGCCTGCCGCGGACGCGCAGCTTTCCGTTCTGCGATTCGCTCGACCATCTCGGGCCCTTCGCGCGCGACGTCACCGATCTGGCCCTCGCCTACGATCTGCTGCAGGGGGCGGACACGGACGACCCGGCCTGCACGCCGCGACCGGTCGAGCCGGTCTCGGCGCGGCTGGCGCAGGGCGTGGCGGACCTGCGGATCGCCGTAGCGGGCGGGCATTTCGCCACCGACGGCCTGCCGGAGGCCGCCGCCGCCGTCGGCGCGGTGGCTCGCGCACTCGCCGCGACGCGGACCGTGGCGCTGGAGGGTGCGCCGGTCGCGCGGGCGGCGGCCTTCCTGATCACCAATGCCGAAAGTGCGGCCCTCCATCTCGCGCGCTTGCGGGAGCGGGCCGACGATTTCGATCCCGACACGCGCGACCGCTTCCTCGCCGGGGCGATGCTGCCGGCGGGCTGGTACATCCAGGCGCAGCGGGCGCGACGCTGGTTCCACGACGCGATGATGCAGGTCTTCGAGGAGGTGGACCTGATCATCGCCCCAGCGACGCCCTGCCCGGCACCGCCGATCGGACAGAAGACGCTGGACGTGCGAGGGGAACTCCTGCCGCTGCGCCCGAGCCTCGGGATCTTCACCCAGCCGATTTCCTGCGTCGGCCTGCCGGTCGCGGCCGTGCCGGTCTCCGGCAGCGGGCTGCCGATCGGCGTGCAGCTGATCGCTTCGCCCTGGCGCGAGGATTACTGCCTGAGGGCGGCCTACGTCCTGCAAGGCATGAAGGTTTGCAGTGCCGAGCCGCCGAAGGCGATCGGATGAGTGCCGGCGCCGACATCACGGACTATCCGACGCGGAACACCCCGATGCCACGCCGGTGCAGCTCACCGTGACGCCGTCCCGCGACGGCTCGCGAACGATCGTATCGCGGGCAACCGAGCCACGAAGGTTCGTGACGATCCGGAACAGCCGAAGCCCCGGCAGGTTTCCAGCCCATGACGGAGGTCACGGTGCCGTTCGCCGCCGTGCCGTCCACAGCCGGCGTGCGACGCATGGGTGACGGAAAAGCAGAAGCGAGAGCCGCGGCCTTCACGTCCGCGGACGATTTCCTCGCCTTCCGGCGGGAGATCTCGCTCGATCGGCGCTATTTCAGGTCGCGCCGATCGGAACGGTTCGTCAGGGCCGTCGCGGCGAGCTGCAGGACGAGGTTGCGCACGATCGCCGCGGGCTCGCGCTTCTGGCGTGCCCAGCTCGGCCATCGCTGGAGCGAGGACGGCGACGGGCGCGACAGGCTGCCGCGCCCGCATCAGCCCGAGCGCATGGTGCCGCTGGAGGACCGGGCGCCCGAAGGCCGCGTCAACGCCAAGGGCATCCCCTGCCTCTATCTGGCGACGACGCCGGAGACGGCGATGTCGGAGGTCAGGCCCTGGATCGGCTCGACGATCACCCTGGGCCAGTTCGAGACCAGGAAGGCGCTGTCCGTCGTCGACTGCTCGCTGGTTCATCCCGGGCAGAAGGACCGGACCGAAGCCGAGCGGCGCGAGGCCGCCGTGTGGGCGCATATCGACCGGGCCTTCTCCTTCCCGGTGCTGGCGAGCGACGATGTCGCCGACTATGCCGCCACCCAGCTTCTCGCCGAGCTTTTTCGCTGCGAAGGCTATGACGGTGTGGTCTACAAGAGTGCCTTCGGGGCGAACGGCTTCAATCTCGCCCTGTTCGATCTCGACAGCGCATCCCAGCTCGGTGCCGAGCTCTTCGAAGCCAGGACGATCCGCTACCGCTTCGCGCCGATCGAGAAAAGGTGAGGCGTTCCCCGCCCGTCGCTGATGCCGGGCGAAGCGTCGGCCACAGATGTGGCGCGGTGCCCGGAGGGCGATCCCCCCAATCCGTCAGCGCGACCTGCGCCCCGGCGGAACGAGGACACGACCGGCGAGTTGTGGAGTTTCCAGCGAGTGGCTGGGGCACGAAGCAAGCCTGCCGAGATCGCGATGACCCTGGAGACCGCCGAAGACGCGGAAACCGAGAGCCCGGCTTCTCGCCCTCCGGCGGACGGGCCGACCTATAGTTTTGGCATCGAAGAGGAATATTTCGTCGTCGATCGCAAGCATGGCGGCATCGCGCGGGAGCTTCCTTCGGGGCTGTTCAAGGCTCTGGCGCGCCGGTTCGGCGAGCACGTCATGACCGAGCTGCTCCAATGCCAGGTGGAGATCGCGACACGGCCGCATGTTTCGGTCCGGGAGGCGCGGGAGGACCTCGTCTCCTACAGGCGCGGCATCGCCGAGATCGCCGGCGAGTTCGGCTTCGGGATCATTGCCGCGGGAACCCATCCGTTCGCGCGGCGGCACCAGCTGCAGCGCACGCGCAAGCGGCGCTATGAGAGGGTGATCGCCGATCTCAAGCTGATCGGCCTGTCGAACGCGGTGTCCGGCCTGCACGTCCATGTCGAGGTGCCGGACCGGCAGCGCCGCGTCGAGATCATGTACCGCATGATCCGCTATCTGCCGGTGCTGCTGGCGCTCTCGACCTCCTCGCCCTTCTGGGAGGGCGAGGACAGCGGCCTGAAGAGCTATCGAACCGCGCTCAACCGGATGCTGCCCCGGTCGGGCCTGCCGGAGCCGTTTCGATCGATGGACGAGTACGAGGCCTATGTCGCGACGCTGGTGCAGGGAGGGATCATACCGGATGCGAGCTATGTCTGGTGGTATCTGCGACCTTCGCTGAGGCACCCGACACTTGAATTGCGCGTCAGCGATTGCTGCACCTGTGTGGACGATACGCTCGCCATCGCCTCGCTCTATCGCTGTCTCGTCCGGCATCTATGCCTGAACGACCAGAGCGAGAACGGACTGAGCTCGACCGACCGGGCGCTGATCGACGAGAACCTCTGGCGTGCATTGCGGTACGGCAGCGACGGCACATTCCTCGAGCCCGAGAGCGGCGAGGCGAAGCCGTTCCGACAGGAGGTGTCGAGCATGCTGGATCTCGTCGCCGCAGACGCGGCCGCGCTCGGCTGCGAAAACGAGATCAGGCATATCCAGGAGGTGATCTGCGCGCGCGGGACCTCCGCCCATCGTCAATCGGCGATCTACAAGGCTGCCCGGACCGCCGGGCGCTCCCGTCTGGCCGCGCTGCGGGACGTCGTTCGCTGGCTCCGGCTCTCGACCGAGGCCGGCACATTGATCGACTTCGACGATCCACCGGACTGACCTCGGTCGGTACCGGGCGCTTGTTCCGGCGGCCCGCTGCAAGGCTCGCGCGCGTCATCGGAAGCTCGCGGCCGCCTCTTCTTCGCATGCCGGCAGAGCACGCCGCCAGTGCGCGCGCCTTGCGCATCCGCTTGGCGAGCGCAAGCTCGGCGACCCTGGCGGATATGGCCGGGCCGAAGCGTTCGAGGGCCGCGGGTCAAGCCCGCGCATGGCGACGCAGCCCTGACGGCCTCGGCTCCGGCCTGCGGATGAGATGCAGAACGGCGAGGGCGAGCCCGACGAGCGCGACCCAATGGCCGGGCCGCAGCGCCGTCCAGTCCTGATAGACGACGATATCGGCATTGGCCTGGAAGATCAGCCAGGCGGAAGCCCCCGTCGCGAAGGCGTACCACGCGGTTTCCGCCAGGGCGGTGGCGAGGCCGGCCGCGAGCGCGGTCAGCGCCAGGGAGCCGAAGCCCAGGGGGATGCCGAGCCGGTTGAGCCCGCGATAGGCCATCAGCAGCGCGAACAGGCCGGCGAGCAGCACCGGCTGGGTGACGTCGATCTTCGACTGCAGCGCGAAATGGAACAGGCCGAGGCAGGCGATCGGGTAGACGAGGTTGTGCAGGCGCTGCCAGCGGGCCGAGCCGAGGCGGCGGATCATGCCGTCGGTCGAGGTGATGCCGAGCGCGACGAGGCCGATGAGCGCGGTGATGCCGACGACGAGATAGACGCGCTTGACGATCTCGGAGAGGATCAGCCCCCAATCGAAGGCGAGATCGATGCAGTAGAGCGAAAGATGACCGAGGCCGTAGGCGAGCACCGACAGGCCGAGCATGCGCCGGATGCCGATCAGCCTGTTCCAGTCGAGGATGCGGCGCAGCGGCGTCACCGCCAGGGTCAGGACAAGGATGCGCAGGGCCCAGGTGCCGGTGTCGTGCACGGCCTGCGTCCAGGGCTTGGAGCCGAGCTGATGGGTCCAGGCCTGAAGAGCGAGGATCAGGGCCGGGACGAGCACGAGCGCGAAGCAGCCGGCGCGTAGCGCGGAGAAGCGCCCCTGCCGATCGTTCCACGGCCAATAGCCGCCTGGTCCTGCCGAAGTCATGAGCTCTGCCTTGCTGTCGATCGCTTACGCGAATACGCCAGAATCGCTGCGAAGGTTACGCACGGCCGCGCACAAGGACGTGAGTCGCGTCGGCCGGGTCGCAGCAGAGGAATGGAGAAGCCTGTCTTGCCCGAGAATCGCAAGGTCGTGTTCGATGTCGGCAATGTCCTGCTGCGCTGGGACCCTTTCCATCTCTACCGGTCGCTCATTCCCGACGAGGCGAAGCGCGACTGGTTCCTGAAGAACGTCTGCACCGCCGCCTGGAACATCGAGCAGGATCGCGGCCGGCCATGGGCGGAGGCGGTGGCGATCCTGGTCGCGGCGCATCCCGAATGGGAAGCCGAGATCCGCGCCTATGACGAGCGCTGGCACGAGACGGTGCCGGCGACGATCGAGGACAGCGTCGCGACTCTGGCGGAGCTCAAGGCGAGGGGCGAGCAGGTCTTCGCCATCACCAATTTCTCGCGCGAGAAATGGGCGGAATGCCTGATCCGCTTCCCCTTCCTGCAGAGCTTCGACGGGGTGATCGTCTCGGCGCATGAGCGGCTGCTCAAGCCGGATCCAGCGATCTACCAGGTGCTGCTGCGGCGTTACGGACTCGCGGCGCAGGACTGCATCTTCGTCGACGACAGCGCCAGGAACGTCGACGCCGCGCGCTCCGTCGGCATGGAGGCCGTCCATTTCGTCGAGCCGATCGACCTCAGGGCGCAGCTGCGGGCGCTCGGCGCGAATCTCTAGAGACCGTTTTACCGATCAGATTGATTCAATCTGATCGGATCCGGCTCCAAGAGCGCATCCGGGCCGCGGCGTCGGCCCGGTCGCTCGGACCATGCTTCAGGCGGCGCGCCGGTCCGACGGTCCGTTCGGAGGGCCGTCGGCGACGCTCGCCCAGGCCCAGCGGCCACCCCCCGCCTGCTTGGCGGCGTAGAGGGCGCGGTCGACCTGCTCGACCAGCGAGAGGCCATCGCGGGCGTCGCCGCCATCGACCAGGAGAATGCCGGCACTGGCGCCGATGGTGACCGAGAACTCGTCGAGATCGAAGGGCTTGGCGAGGCTCGCCACGGCGCGCCGGGCGAGCAGCATCGCGGCATCGGCCTCGGCCTGCGGCGTGCCGAAGGGCAGCAGCAGCATGAACTCGTCGCCGCCCAGCCGCGCCGGGAAGCCGCCGGCGCGCGTCAGCGTCCGCAGCCGGCCGGCGACCTGGCGCAGCACCTCGTCGCCGGCGTGGTGCCCGCACTGATCGTTCACGGGCTTGAAGCGGTCGAGATCGACGGCGACGAGCGCAAAACCGTTCGCGGCGTCCCGCAGCCGGTCGAGCTCGGCGAGGAAGGCGGCGCGGTTGGGCAGGCCGGTCAGGAAATCGTGATGCGCCTGGTGGGCGAGCGCCCGCTTGGCGTCCAGCCGCTCGATGAAGGCCGTGCTGAGATGGCGCGAGGCCTCCCGCATCGTCACCCAGAAGAACAGCAGCATCGCGGCGCCGACCCGGTAGGGCAGCTCGGGCCGCATGAAGCCGGCGACGACGATCGGCGCCAGCAGGCAGGCGCCGGTGAGCAGCACGATCCAGGGACGGACCGCGGCGCGCGAGACCATGCCGACGCAGAAGGACATGGCGAGGCCGAAGGCGATCCAGGCGCCGGGGCCGTCGCCGAGCTGCAGGGCACGGAAGGACAGCGCCCCCAGCGCCACGGCGAACAGGCTGGAGCAGAGCCCATAGGCCCGCTCCCACGCGATCACGGCCTCGTCGGACAACGCCTGTCCACGCGGAAAGCGACGCAATTTCAGCAGCCGCACACCCGCCGTGAGCGCGATCAGGAGGCTGATCGCGGCATAGCCGGGGTCGCCGCTCGCCGCTGCGAGCACGACCGCGCCGATCACCGAGGTCAAGGTGATCGCTGCGACCTGCGGAAAGGCCGTATAGAGCAGGCCGACGAGCTCGCGCCGCGTGCTCGGGTGAAGCGGATCGGGCTTTGCGCGCGGCCGAAGCATGCCGGGCAGCCTAGCCGACAATGGCTAACGCACGGTAACGAGCCCGACGCGCTTTCGCTCAGCTGTCCATCTTGAGGGCGGCGATGAAGGCTTCCTGCGGGATCTCGACCTTGCCGAACTGCCGCATCTTCTTCTTGCCTTCCTTCTGCTTCTCCAGAAGCTTGCGCTTGCGGGTGGCGTCGCCGCCATAGCATTTGGCGGTGACGTCCTTGCGCAGCGCCCGGATCGTCTCGCGGGCGATGATCTTGCCGCCGATCGCGGCCTGGACGGGAATCTGGAACATGTGCGGCGGGATCAGCTCCTTGAGCTTCTCGCACATGGCGCGGCCGCGCGCCTCGGCCCTGGTGCGGTGGACCAGCATGGAGAGCGCGTCGACCGGCTCGGCATTGACCAGGATCGACATGCGCACGAGGTCGCCCTCGCGATAATCGGTGATCTGGTAGTCGAAGGAAGCGTAGCCCTTCGAAATCGATTTCAGCCTGTCGTAGAAATCGAACACCACCTCGTTGAGCGGCAGGTCGTAGACGACCTTGGCGCGCGAGCCGACATAGCCGAGATCGATCTGCAATCCGCGGCGGTCCTGGCAGAGCTTCAGCACCGAGCCGAGATAGTCGTCCGGCGTGAAGATGGTGGCGCGAATCCAGGGCTCCTCGATCGCCTCGATCTTCATCACATCCGGCATGTCGGCCGGGTTGTGCAGTTCGAGCACGGTGCCGTCGCGCAAGCGCAGATGGTAGACGACCGACGGCGCGGTCGAGATCAGGTTGAGGTTGAACTCGCGCTCCAGCCGCTCCTGGATGATCTCGAGATGCAGCAGGCCGAGGAAGCCGCAGCGGAAGCCGAAGCCGAGCGCGGCCGAGGTCTCCATCTCGTAGGAGAAGCTGGCGTCGTTGAGGCGCAGCTTCGCCATGGCGCCGCGCAGCAGCTCGAAATCGGCGGCGTCGACCGGGAAGATGCCGCAGAACACCACAGGCTGCACCGGCTTGAAGCCCGGCAGCGGCTCGGCGATCGGCTTCCTGTCGTCGGTGATGGTGTCGCCGACGGCGGTGTCGGCGACCTCCTTGATCGAGGCGGTGAAGAAGCCGACCTCGCCGGGGCCGAGCTCCTTGACCTCGAGCATCTTCGGCTTGAACACGCCGACGCGATCGACGCCGTAGCTGGCGTTGGCGCGCATCATGCGGATGGTCATGCCCTTCTTCAGCACGCCGTCGATGATGCGCACGAGCACGACGACGCCGAGATAGGCGTCGTACCAGGAATCGACCAGCATCGCCTTGAGCGGCGCCTCGGCATCGCCCTTCGGCGCCGGCAGCTTCGCGACGATCGCTTCGAGCACGCCCTCGATGTTGAGGCCGGTCTTGGCCGAGATCGGCACGGCCTCGGAGGCGTCCAGGCCGATCACGTCCTCGATCTGCTGCTTGATCCGCTCGGGATCGGCGGCCGGCAGGTCGATCTTGTTGAGGACCGTGACGATCTCGTGATTGGCGTCGAGCGCCTGGTAGACATTGGCGAGCGTCTGCGCCTCCACCCCCTGCGAGGCGTCGACGACGAGCAGCGAGCCCTCGCAGGCCGCCAGCGAGCGCGAGACCTCGTAGGCGAAGTCGACGTGCCCGGGCGTGTCCATCAGGTTCAGGATGTAGTCCTTGCCGTCCTTGGCGCGGTAGTCGAGCCGGACGGTCTGCGCCTTGATGGTGATGCCGCGCTCCTTCTCGATATCCATCGAGTCGAGGATCTGGTCGCTCATGTCGCGCGCGGCGACCGTGCCGGTCTGCTGGATCAGCCGGTCGGCGAGGGTCGACTTGCCGTGGTCGATATGCGCCACGATCGAGAAGTTGCGGATATTGTCGAAGCTGCGGGTGCTCATGCGCGCGCCATAGCAGTGCGCGCCCCCTGCGCCAAGGGTGTGGTGGCATCGCCGCGCGAGACCGCGCCACCGCTATCCACTATGATGGAATAAATCTTGCTTAATGGAACGGACCGCCAGAGCGGCGATCGGGAGACTGAGCGATGACGGAGACGGGCATGACGGCGATCGAACGGCTCGACGGCGAGGAAGCGAGGGCTGCGATCCCGGCCCTGACGGAGATCCTGCGCGACGCCGTGGCCAACGGCGCTTCGGTCGGCTTCATGGACTGGAACAGCGCCGCCGATCTCGAGCGCTTCTGGCGCGACGTCGCAGCGGAGGTCGCTGCCGGGCGCATCCTGCTCTTCATCGCCCGCGACCGGAGCGGCATCGTCGGCACGGCGCAGCTCCATCCGGTCGGCAAGCCGAACCAGCCGCACCGGGCCGAGATCGCCAAGGTGCTGGTGCATTCGCGGGCCCGGCGGCGCGGCATCGGCGAAGCGCTGATGCGCGCGGCGGAGGCCGCCGCGCTGGCGCTGGGGCGCGACCTCCTCGTGCTGGACACCGACGAGGCGGGGGCGGCGCGGCGCCTCTACAATCGCCTGGGCTGGACCGAGCTCGGCACCATCCCGCGCTATGCGCTGATGCCGGACGGGCGCGACTGCGGCTCGACCTTCTTCTACAAGCAGCTGGGTTAGCGGCCGCGGCCGCACCGTCTTTCCGGGGCGCCGCGCAGCGGCGAGCCCGGAATCCATGAACACGACAGGCCGAAGATGATCCCCCGCGCACTCCGCCCTCCAATGAAGCCGGCGTCGCGTTCATGGAATCCGGGCTCAGGCCTACGGCCTGCCCGGGAATGACGATGGGGATGCCTCCTCACTCGGCATTGCGGAAATAGGGCTCGACCGTGCCCTTGAGCTTCACCGTCATCGGATTGCCGTGGCGGTCCTTGGCATTGCCGGCGGTGAGGCGGACCCAGCCCTCGCTGACGCAGTATTCCTCGACATTGGTCTTGTCGACGCCCTTGAAGCGGACACCGATGTCCTTCGCCAGCAGCTCCTCGTTGTAATAGGGGCTGTTCGGATTGGCGGAGAGCCGGTCTGGCAGGGTGTCGGTCATGGCACTGCTCGTCGCTTGCGGTGATGTGCCGGACAGGTAGCAGGCCGCGATGCGTTCGGCAAAGCTCAACGCCGTCATCGCGAGCGCAGCGAAGCGATCCAGGCGGGGCTCGCCCGACGGCCCCTGGACTGCTTCGTCGCTACGCTCCTCGCACTGACGGAAAGCGCAGTCTTACGCCTCAGCGCTCGACGAAGGCCTTTTCGATGACGTAGTCGCCGGGCTCGCCCTGGTTGCCCTCCGCGAGACCGCGCTCGTCGAAGATCCGCTTGAGGTCGACCAGCATCTGCGGGCTGCCGCAGAGCATGAAACGGTCTCCCTCGGCATCGAACGGCGCGAGGTCGAGATCGCTGAAGAGCTGGCCCGAGGTGATCAGGTCGGTGATGCGGCCGCGATTGCGGAAGGGCTCGCGCGTCACGGTCGGGTAGTAGACGAGCTGGTTGCGGATCATCTCGCCGAGGAATTCGTCGTTCGGCAGGTCCTTGGTGATGCGCTCGCCATAGGCGAGCTCGGCGACCTGGCGGCAGCCATGCACGAGCACGACCTTCTCGTAGCGCTCATAGGTCTCGGGATCGCGGATCAGCGACAGGAAGGGCGCCAGCCCCGTGCCGGTGCCGAGCAGGAACAGCCGCCTGCCGTCCTTGAGGTTGTCGAGCACCAGCGTGCCCGTCGCCTTCTTGCCGATGATGATCGGGTCGCCGACCTGGAGATTCTGCAGGCGCGAGGTGAGCGGGCCGTCAGGAACCTTGATCGAGAAGAACTCGAGGTTCTCGTCGTAATTGGTGCTGACCACGCTGTAGGCGCGCAGGAGCGGCTTCTCGCCGACCTTGATCCCGATCATGGTGAACTGGCCGTTCTTGAAGCGGAAGCTCTGATCGCGGGTCGTCGTGAAGCTGAAGAGCGTATCGGTCCAGTGATGGACGGAGAGCACGCGCTCTTCGTAGAAATTGCTCATCTCGTCGATCCTCAGATAGTCTAGCGAAAAGTAGATTATCGGATGCCGGCCGCCAGATATCACAATGCCGGGCGTTCGGAAAGCAGGGCGATCTTGTCCGGTATTCCCTTCCAATCGTCGGCATCGGCCGGCGGCTCGCCCTTCCGGGTGATGTTCGGCCAGAGCGGCGCCAGGCGCGCATTCAGCACCAGCCAGGGCTCTGCCCCGTCGGCGCCGTCGGCGACGATCGCCTCGGCCGGGCATTCGGGCTCGCAGACGCCGCAGTCGATGCACTCGTCCGGATGGATGACCAGCATGTTCTCGCCCTCATAGAAGCAGTCGACCGGGCAGACCTCGACGCAATCCATGTATTTGCAGCGGATGCAGGCGCTCGTGACGGCGTAAGGCATGCGCGATCCTCGCTGCTTGACAGCCGGGTTCGGACAAGGCAGAAATTCATTCGTATACAAACGATATGGCGCTTCCCGCCACGCTTGTCAATCGGGCTTGCGGCGATGAGGATGGCGGCGGATTTCCAGCAACGGGCGACAGGGCGGATACGATGGCTGAACAGCAGGCGGCGACGGTCAGCAGCACCCACAAGCTGGTGGTGAAGAATATCGGCCTGATGCTCTCCGGCGACATCGAGCGCCCGATCCTGGACGCCGACACCCTCGTCGCGATCGGCGGCCGGATCGCCGCTGTCGGCCGTTTCAAGGATCTCGACGCCGAAGGCGCTGGCACCGTCATCGACGCCAACGGCACGGTGCTCTCGCCCGGGCTGATCGACAGCCATGTCCACCCGGTCGCCGGCGACTGGACGCCGCGCCAGAACCAGCTCGGCTGGATCGACTCGACCATGCATGGCGGCGTCACCACCATGATCTCGGCCGGCGAGGTGCACACGCCCGGCCGGCCCAAGGACATTGTCGGGCTGAAGGCGATGGCCATCTACGCGCAGCGCGCCTTCACCGCCTTCCGCCCCGGCGGGGTCAAGATCCATGCCGGCGCGCCGGTGATCGAGCCCGGCATGGTCGAGCAGGACTTCAAGGACCTCGCCGACGCCGGCGTGAAGCTGCTCGGCGAGGTCGGCCTGGGCGGGGTCAAGGACGGGGCGCGGGCGAAGGAGATGGTGGCCTGGGCGCGGAAATACGGCATCCAGTCGACCATCCACACCGGCGGCCCCTCGATCCCGGGCTCCGGGCTGATCGGCGCCGACGTGGTGCTGGAGGCCGACACCGACGTGGTCGGCCACATCAATGGCGGCCACACCGCTCTGCCGGACAAGGAGATCCGCTGCATCTGCGAAGGCTGCAAGCGCGGGCTCGAACTGGTCCATAACGGCAATGAGCGCGCCGCGCTCTACACGCTGCGCGTCGCCCGCGAGATGGGCGAGCTGCAGCGCGTCATCCTGGGGACGGACGGGCCGGCCGGCTCCGGCGTGCAGCCGCTCGGCATCATCCGCATGGTCTCGATGCTGTCCTCGCTCGGCGACGTCCCGGCGGAGATCGCCTTCTGCTTCGCCACCGGCAACACCGCCCGCATGCGCAGCCTCGATTGCGGGCTGATCGAGGTCGGCCGCTCAGCCGACTTCGTCTTCATGGACAAGGCCCAGCATTCCGCCGGGACGAACTTCCTCGACTCGATCCAGCTCGGCGACCTGCCGGGCATCGGCATGATCGTGATCGACGGCATCGTGCGCAGCGGCATCAGCCGCAACACGCCGCCGGCGGAGAAGCTTCCGTCGGTCCAGCACTGAACCTGGCCTAGCCGTCATTCCCGGGCGGAGCGCAGCGCAGTCCCGGGAATCTCAGGACGAGAAGCCGCAGGCTGGAGCCCCACCGGCCCGTCATGCTCGGGTCAAGCCCGAGCATGACGGGCACTTGGAAATCCCGCTTGCGGCGCGCTCCGGTTTGTCACTATTCTCATTCGTATACGAACGATCTCGGTGGCCGTGACGATCAGCACGATCAGACGCGCTTCGCCCTGCCTGGGCGAGCCATGAGGACGACGAAGCGCTTTACGCTTCGCGTCAACGGCGCGAGCCATGAGGTCGAGGGCGAAGCCCGGACGCCGCTGCTGTTCTTCCTGCGCAACGACCTTTCGCTCAACAGCCCGAAATTCGGCTGCGGCCTCGGCGAATGCGGCGCCTGCACGGTGCTGGTCGACGGACAGCCGGCGCGCGCCTGCGCCCTGCCGGTCAGGCTGGCGGAAGGACGCGACATCGTCACGCTGGAGGGGCTGGGCAGCGTCGAAGCGCCGCACCCGCTGCAGCAGGCCTTCATCGACGCGCAGGCGGCGCAGTGCGGCTATTGCATCTCCGGCATGGTGATGGCGGCGAAGGCCTTCCTCGACGCCAGGCCCGACCCGAGCGAGGCGGAGGTGCGCGAGGCGCTGCGGCACAATCTCTGCCGTTGCGGCACCCATGTCGAGATCGTCAGGGCGGTGCTGCTCGCAGCCGAGCGCAGGCGGCGGGACATGGCGGCGCCATGAGCGAGCCGCTCTCACGCAAAACGCTGCTGAAGCGCGCCGGGGTCATCGCCGTGGTGGCGCCGCGCAAGGGCGCGGCCGCCGACGCCACATCCGAGGACGGGCTCGATCTGCATGTCTGCCTGACGGCGGAAGGCCGCGTCCTCGCCTTCAGCGGCCATGTCGACCTCGGCACCGGCATCCGCACCGCGCTGGCGCAGATGGTGGCGGAGGAGCTCGATTTTCCCTTCGGCGCCGTCGAGATGGTGCTCGGCGACACCGCCGATACGCCGGACCAGGGCCCGACCATCGCCAGCGAGACGATCCAGGTCACCTCGGTCGCGATGCGGATCGCGGCGACGCAGATCCGGGCCAGGCTGATCGCGCTCGCGGCCGCGGCGCTGAGCTGCGACGAGGACGAGCTCGCGCTCGAGGACGGCGTGATCGCGCGCAAGGGCGAGACCGCCCCCGCGATCGGGCTCGCGACGCTGCTCGCCAACGAACGCATCCTGCTGCCGCTGGCGGAGAGCGCCGAGTTCAAGCAGGCGGAGCGGCACAGACTGGTCGGCCGCTCGGTCGCCCGGGTCGACATCCCGGCCAAGGTCACCGGCAGCTTCGCCTACGTCCATGATGTCCGCGTTCCCGGCATGCTGCACGGACGGGTGGTCCGCCCGCCCTATGCCGGCATGGACGCCGGCGATTTCGTCGGCAGGAGCTTGCTCGGCGTCGAGCGCGATTCGATCGCAGACGTGCCCGGCATCCGCGCGATCGTGGTCGAGGGCGATTTCATCGGCATCGTCGCCGAGCGCGAGGAGCAGGCGGCGGAAGCTGCGCTGAAGCTCAAGACGCAATGGCGCGCGTTCACGCCGCCAGACCTCTCCGATCTCGGCCAGGCGCTGCGCGCGCACCCCTCGACGCCGCGCCTGCTCGCCGAGGAGGGCGATGTCGACGGCGCGCTGGAGAGCCTGGAGAGGCGGCTCGACCGAACTTATGTCTGGCCCTACCACATGCACGGCTCGCTCGGCCCGTCCTGCGCCGTCGCCGATGTGCGCGAGGACGGCATCACCGTCTGGACCGGCAGCCAGAACCCCTATCCGCTGCAGAGCGATCTCGCCGTGCTGACCGGCCTGCCGAAGGAGCGGATCGACGTGATCCGCTTCGAGGCCGCGGGCTGCTATGGCCGCAACTGCGCCGACGACGTCGTCGCCGACGCCGTGCTGCTCTCGCGCGCGGTCGGTGCGCCGGTCCGCGTCCAGCTCACCCGAGAGCAGGAGCATCTCTGGGAGCCGAAGGGCGCGGCCCAGCTGATCGAGATCAAGGGCGGGCTCGGGCCGGGCGGCGCGCTGAAAGCCTACGATTTCCACACCTGGTACCCGTCCAACGCCGCGCCGACCCTGGCGCTGCTGCTGACCGGGCGCGTCCCGAACCAGCCGGCGACGCTCAGAATGGGCGACCGCACCGCGGTGCCGTCCTACACTTACGAAAACATGCGGCTGACGGCCTATGACATGCCGCCGATCGTGCGGGCGTCCTGGCTGCGCGGCGTCTCGGCGATGCCGAACGTGTTCGCCCATGAGAGCTATATCGACGAGCTCGCGCACGAGGCCGGGGTCGATCCGGTCGAATTCCGCCTGCGCCACATCAATGACGAGCGCGCCGCCGAGCTGGTGCGGGCGACGGCCGAGCGGGCGAACTGGCAGCCGCATGTCGGCCCGCGCATGGAGCAGGACGGCGAAATGCTGCGCGGCCGCGGCTTCGCCCAGGCGCGCTATGTCCATGGCAGCTGGCCGGGGGTCGGCGCGGCCTGGGCGGCCTGGGTCGCCGATGTCGCGGTCAACCGCACGACGGGGGAGGTCACGGTCAGCCGGGTCACCGTCGGCCAGGACACCGGCATGATGGTCAACCCCGCCGGGGTGACGCACCAGATCCACGGCAATGTGCTGCAATCGACCAGCCGGGTGCTGCGCGAGGAGGTGACCTTCTCGCAGACGACCGCCGTCGCCAGCCGCGACTGGGGCTCCTATCCGGTGCTGACCTTCCCGGAACTGCCCGCGATCGACGTCATGCTGATGGACCGCCAGCATCTGCCGCCGATGGGCGCGGGCGAGTCGGCTTCCGTTCCCAGCGCGGCCGCCATCGTGAACGCCGTCTTTGATGCGACCGGGGTGCGCTTCCGCGAATTGCCGCTGACGCCGGAGCGGGTGCTCGCCGGCCTCAACGGCACCGCGCTGCCGAAACCGCCGGCCCGCGAGCCGGCAAGACGCCTGCCCTGGTGGAGCAGGCTCGGCGCGGCCCTGGCTGGCGCCGCGAGCTTCGCCGCGGTCTCGCTCGCGATCGCACCTTCGATCGCGCCCGTCGCCCGGCCGGACCCCTCGGCCTGGTCGGCGGCGACGATCGAGCGCGGCCGGCAGCTGGCGGCGCTCGGCGCCTGCGCCAGCTGCCACACGGCCAGGAACGGCGTGCCCTATGCCGGCGGCCTCGCCCTGGAGACGCCGTTCGGCACGGTGACGACCACCAACATCACGCCCGATCCGGAGACCGGCATCGGCGGCTGGTCCTATGCCGCCTTCGAACGGGCGATGCGCGCCGGGCTGAACCGCGACGGCCGCCATCTCTATCCGGCCTTCCCCTATCCGAGCTTCGCCAGGGCGAGCGAGGCCGACCTGCAGGCACTCTACGCCTTCCTGATGTCGCAGCCGGCGGTGCGCCGCGAGAACGAGCCGAGCCGGCTGACCTTCCCCTTCAACCTGCGCCCGCTGATGGCCGGCTGGAACCTGCTGTTCAACCGCGGGAGCGTGCCGACGCCCGAGCCCACGCGCTCGGCCCAATGGAATCGCGGGCGCTATCTGGTCGACGGGCTCGGCCATTGCGGCGCCTGCCATACGCCCCGCAACGCGCTCGGCGCCGAAAAGGGCGGCAGCGCCTATCTCGCCGGGGGCGAGGCGGAGGGCTGGGAGGCGCCGGCGCTCGCCGGGCGCGCGGCCGGCCCGATGCCCTGGAGCGAGGCCGGGCTCTACGCCTATCTGCGCAACGGCAGCTCGCCTCGTCACGGCAACGCTTCCGGGCCGATGGCGTCGGTGATCGCCGAGCTGAAGGAGTTGCCCGACGCCGATATCCGGGCGATGGCCGTCTACCTGGCCTCGCTGAGCGAACAGCTGCCGGAGGCCGACGCCGCCGGGCGGGCGATGCGCATCGACGCGATGACGGCCTCCGCCGCCAACCCGGCGACGTCGGCGATCGCGCGCCTCTACGAGGGCGCCTGCGCCGCCTGCCACGAGACCGGCCGTGCCGTCCCGCTCGTCAATGCGGGCCCGGCGCTCGGCCTGTCGACGAAGCTGCACGCGGCGCGGCCGACCAACCTCGTCAACATGCTGCTCGAAGGCGGCCAGCACGGCATCGGCTCGATGCCCTCCTTCGCGACGGCCCTCGACGACCGGCAGCTCGCCGAGCTGACGGCCTATCTGCGCGGGCGCTTCGCGCCGGAGAAGCCGGCCTGGGAGGGGATCGAGGCGGCGGTGGCTAGAGCCCGTTCCGATCGGCGTGCACCGCAAGCTGATCGGTAAAACGGTCTCCAAGCTAAAAGTGAGAGACGGATTCACCGGTCAGATTGATCCAATCTGATCGGATCCGGCTCTAGAGCGCGGAAGGCTGCACGGTAGGGCGCGGACTCGCAACGCAGAATCCCTCTCCCGGATGGGAGAGGGGCAGGGGTGAGGGACCGCCGCGGATTGTTGGGGCGAAGCGGCTGCCGCTGCGCATTCTGCGCGTAGGCAGGCCCTCATCCTTGCCCTTCTTCCACACGGACTCCTCTGCGAAAGCTGGAAAGGCGCTGGAAGCCCCTCCCCCTGGTGGGGAGGGGTAGGGGTGGGGGGCGCAAAGCCAGAGCGAATTGGACGCCAATCGTGCCGTTTCGCTGCTGCAATTCGCCGGTCACCCCGTCATTCGCCCCCCATCCCCATACCCTTCCCCGCAAGGGGGAAGGGCGGAGCTCGAGCGAGCCGTGTTTCGCAGAGGAATCCACACGGGAGAAGGATTCCCCGCGCCTTCTCGTCATGGTCGGAGCAATAAGAATCTTATCGCAGCCCGTCCTCGCCCTTCGCCTCGGCATGGGTGAGCCCGCCGACGCGCGGCAGGGGCCGGCCGCCGCTCGTCAGCGCCACCGCGACGACGATCTCGCCGGCGCGGGGGGCATCCGAGACCCTGACCTCCATGCCGTCGAAATGGCTGCGGACATAGGCCGCCGCCTTGTGGCCGAGCGGAATGTCGAGCACGACGCCGAGCGAGCCGCGCTTCTTCGAGGACGGGATCAGCGCCGGCGCCTTGCCCAGCAGCTTGCGCAGGGGCGCGCCGAGCTTGGGATGCAGGATCGCGGCGGCGTGCTCGAGCTCGCCGTCCTCGCCGACGGCGGCGGCCTTGCCATAGCCCTGGACCGCCTCGCCGTCGATGCCGAGCGCGGCGAGCGCATGGCGACCGAGCAGGCCGCCGAGCTCCTCGCCGATCTCGATCAGCTCGGAGAGGTCGTCCTGATAGCTGCCGGCGAAGGGGTTGGCGATCACGGCGACCGCGGCGGCGCGCCTGATCGGCGGCGAGACGGTGCGGCCGAGCTCGCTATGGGTCTCGTCGAGGACGGTGACGATCTTGCGGATCCTCGCTTTCATCGCAGGCCGTCCTCGCCCTTGATCTCGCTCGCCTTGAGGCCGCCGACGCGGGCATGGATGCGGGGGCCCGTCGTCATCACCAGCGCGAGCAGCAATTCGTCGGCCCTGGGCGCATCGGCGATGCCGATCTCGAAGGCGTCGAAATGGCTGCGGACGTAAGACGCGTTGACATGGGTGACGGGGATGTCGAGCCGCGTGCCGGGCCCGCCGACCTTCTTGGTCGAGGGCACGATCGCCTTGGCGTCGCCGAGCAGCTCGCGCATGGCGTAGCCGCCCGGCACATGCCAGAGCGCGCCGTGCTCGAGCTCGCCGGCGGCGCCGACGATGGCACCCTTGCCGTAGCCCTGGATCGCCCTGGCGTCGCCGCCCATCGCCGCGAGCAGGCGCTGCGCCATCTGCAGACCGAAGGGCTTGAGATCATCCATGAAGCCCTGGATGTCCTCGACATAACGGCCGGCATAGGGGTTGGCGATCACGGCCAGCGCCGCGCCGCGCTTCAGCGGCACCGAAGCGGCCGGGCCGCCCTCATGGAAGATCTCCTCCACGGTCACGGCGTATTTTCGGACGGCGATCTCAGGCACGGGCCAGTCTCCTCTCAGGCTTTTCTTGAAAAATCATAGGGCTCTCCAGCGCGCGGCTCACGCCCTGGAGATGCATGGCGGCCGAGACGATCAGGCCGGCTTCGCGCAGGCGCTCCGCCTCGGCGAGGCCGGCCGCGAGCGCGGTTTCGATTTCGTCCGGTGTCAGCGGACCGACCTCGCGGGTGACCAGCCGCTCGCCGAGATCGCTGTCGCTCTGGATCGCGCTGGCCGGCAGGCGCTCGACCGCCGGGTGGCCGGGCAGGTCGATCGCATTGGCGATCACGGTCGCGGCGGCATCGGCCATGGCGGCGGTGGGCGCCAGCACCGTCACAGCCTCGGCGATCCCGAGCGAGAAGCTGCGGCCGGGATAGCCGGAGGTCGCGATGCCGGCGACGCCGTCCTCAGGCCGGATCGTCGCCGTGGCGAAGAATTCCGGCCGGTCGGGCCGTTTCATCAGCCCGATGCGGAACTGCTCGCCGGCAGACAGATACAGGGCGATGTCGCCGCCATTGTTGACATAGGCGCGCCGGAGCGGCGCGGCCCGGCTCATCACGCCGAGGATCTCCTGCGCCACCGCGCCGGCGACGGCGGCCATCGGCGTGATGAAGCCGCTGGTGGCGAAGGGGCCGACCGCCGCATGCATGCGCCGGGCGACCTGGCCGAGCGGAACCGGGCTCGTCCGGCTGACCGGCCTACGCAGCAGGGGCAGCTCGCCGCAGAGCTCGGCCAGCAGGCCGTCGAAGCGTCGGATGGCGGCCTCACGCGCGGCCTTGACCGCGTCCGGCTCGCCGACGGCCTCGATGACGAGGTCGATCGGCCCCTGCTGCAACAGCAGGCGCCGGCCATCCGGCAGTACCCGCGCGGAAGGGGCCTCGAAGCGCATCGCTAGGCCTCGCCATGCAGGCGCGGAACTGTAGCGTCTTTCCGGGGCTTCGCGCAGCGAAGAGCCCGGAACCCATGAATACGACACCGTTCCAGCTCGTCATGCTCGCCCTTGTGGCGAGCATCCACATCCCGAGCACCCCACTCGACCAGCGAAGGCGTGGATAGTCGGGACAAGCCCGACCATGACGGAAAGATTGTGGTCATGGGTTCCGGGCTCAGGCCTGCGGCCTGCCCCGGAATGACGGGTGAGCTTCCGTGCATGACCGACATCGCCCTACCCCAGCGAGCGGCGCGGCGGCTCCGGCGCCAGCGGCCAGGGGTTGTCCGGGCGCTGCGGCAGGCGCAGGCGGCCGCCGCCCTTCAGCGCCGCCAGCGGCTGGATCGCGTCCATATGGCCGCCGAGCGCCTCATAGTCGGCTTTGGTCATGGTGAATTCGAGCGGCGCGACCAGCGCCGGCGTCGGCACATAGCCGAAGGCGTTCTCGGGCAGACGCGTGACATCGACCATGAAGGTGATGCCGCCGCCCGGCCAGATATAGACCGGCGCGCCGCCGCAGCTGACATAGGTCAGCGCGTCCTTGACCGAGCGGGTCAGCCGGACCGGGTTCTCGGTGACGCCGGCGCGCAACGAACCGCCGGCGCCGCCGACGAACAGCACGGTCGAGAGCGCCGGCTCGCAATTCTCGGCGATGCGCTCGACCGGCTCGACCAGCGGCTGCGGCATCGCGCGCTCGACCGGCAGGAGGGCCTCGTCGAGCTCGTAATAGGCGGCGTGCTCGCCGGTGGTCGAAACCATCAGCAGGCGCAGCCCGGGCCAGGCGACCTTGGGGTCGAAGGGCCCGAGAATCGTGAGCGGGTCGCTGATATTGGTGCCGCCCCAGCCGGTGCCGGGCTGCGCCACCTGGAAATAGCGGCCCGGCGTCGAGCGACGGCCCTTCAGCTTGATGCCGGTCGCCGGCATGCCGAGCAGCTTGCCGGCCTGGTGCTCGGAGAGCACGCCGGTGATGTGGTCGTCGACGACCACGACCTCGTCGACCTTGCCGTGCCATTGCTTGGCGAAGATGCCGATCGTCGCCGAGCCGCAGCCGACGCGCATGCGGCTCTCGGGAATGCCGTTGACGATCGGCGGCTTGCCGGCCTGCACGATCACGGTCTCGCCGCCGTCGATCACGAGTTCGACCGCCTTGCCGTTGCTGAGCTGGAGCAGCGCGTCGCAGGTGACGCGCCCCTCCTTCTTCGAGCCGCCGGTGAGATGATGGACGCCGCCGAGCGAGAGCATCTGGGAGCCGTATTCGCCGGTGGTGACGTGGCCGATCGCCTCGCCCTCGACGCGCACCGTCGCCTGCTCGGGGCCGAGGAAGCGGTCGGTGTCGATCTTCACCTTGACGCCGCAATAGCTGAAGATGCCCTCGGTCACGACGGTGACCATGTCGACGCCGTCGACCTCGGACGAGACGATGAACGGCGCCGGCTTGTAGTCGGGATAGGTGGTGCCGGCGCCGATCGCGGTGATGAAGGTGCCCGGCTGATGCACGATCTCGCCGTCCCATTCGCGAGCACCGGCGAAGGGAACGACCTCGCCGCCATGCGCCAGCGTGCGCTCGAGCACGATATGCGGCTCCATCCGCACCAGTTCGCCGGCGACATTGCCGTAGCGGTCGCAGGCGCCGACGGCGCCCGGCTTGATGAAGCACATCACCGGGCAGGCATCGCAGCGGATCTTGTCGTCCGCGACCGGGCTCGCTTCGTCCAGCGCCATGCTTGATCCTCGCCGCGGAGCGGGCAATTCGTTTTGTTTGTGTACAAACGATACTGGCGCGCCTGCCATCCCGAGTCAAGACGGCGGAGGCGCAGCGGCGCCCGCCAGACCGAGGCCGGGCCACGGATCTGCCCGCCCCCCGGGCGCCGCTGGCCCGAGCCGAGGCGAGGGCACGGATTCTTGCATGCAAGATTATCGAGCGCCGCTTCGGACGGCTATTCTACGCGCCGCAGATGACCTGCGCATGACGCGATTGCCGGTTGCACGCACGGCCTCGATGGCGCATTGACAGCCGAATTTTCTCGCTGCTATTGTTTGCATACAAACATATTTCGAACCGCCGAGGCGGAAGTGAGAGCCTTCGATGTATGACAGCTTCGCCACGGACCGCCTGATCGACCACTGGCTGATCGAGGACATCGGCGCCTGCGACCTCACCGTCCAGGTGATGATCGAGCCCGGCGAGACCGGCCGGTTCCAGATGAACGCCCGCGAGCCGATGATCGTCGCCGGCATCGAGGTCGCGGCCCGGGTGTTCAAGCGCTACGATCCCGAGCTCAAGGTGACCCTGCGCGTCAAGGACGGCGACAGGGTCGAGAAGGGCGCGATCCTGATCGAGATCGAGGGCGCCGCCCGCAGCGTGCTCACCGCCGAGCGCACCGCGCTCAACATCGCCCAGCGCCTCTCCGGCATCGCCAACGAAACGGCGCGCTACGCCGCCGCCATCGCCGGGACGAAGGCGCGCCTGATCGACACCCGCAAGACCACGCCCGGCCTGCGGATGATGGAGAAGCACGCGGTGAGCTGCGGCGGCGGCCTCAACCACCGCCTCGGCCTCGACAATGGCGTGATGATCAAGGACAACCACATCGCCGTCTGCGGCAGCATCACCGCCGCGGTCGAGCGCGCCCGCAGGAAGCTGCCGGTGCTGACCAAGCTCGAGGTCGAGTGCGACAATCTCGGCCAGGTCGAGGAAGCCGCCAGGGCCGGCGCCGACGTGATCATGCTCGACAACATGTCGGTCGCCGACATGACCGAGGCCGTCGGCCTGATCGCCGGCCGCGCCAAAGTCGAGGCCTCCGGCGGCATCACCATCGACACGATCGGCCCGATCGCCCGGACCGGCGTCGACTACATCTCGACCAGCAAGATCACCCAGTCGGCGCCGGCGGTGGATATCGGCCTCGACGAAGCCTGAGCCGGAGATGCGGCCCGGTACCTTCTTCCTCGTCGTCGGCCCGAGCGGGGCCGGCAAGGACTCGCTGATCGACGGCGCCCGCAAGCTGCTGGAACCGACCGGCCGCTACGTCTTCGCGCGGCGCGTCGTCACCCGCCCGGCCGGCTCGCCCGGCGAGGATCACGAGGCGGCGACGGAAGAGGCCTTCGCCGCCCGCGAGGCCAAGGGCGATTTCCTGATCACCTGGGGCGCCCACGGCCTGCGCTACGGCCTGCCGGCCGAGCTAAGGCGCCTGGTCGAGACCGGGCGCAACGTCATCGCCAACGGCTCCCGCGCCACGATCGCGGCGCTCGCCGCCCGCCTGCCGCGCTTCGTCGTCGTCGAGGTCACCGCGCCGCCCGACGTGCTCGCCGCCCGCATCGCCGGGCGCGGGCGCGAGAGCGGCGAGGCGATCGAAAGGCGGCTGTCGCGCACGGTCGAGCCACGCCCCCACGGGGTCAGGGCGGCGACGATCTGCAATGACGAGAGCGTCGAGATCGGAATCGAGCGCTTCGTCGCCGCGGTCGAGGCCGCCGCCAACACGATGCGGCTGCGCCGCCTGCCGCTCTTCGCCGGGCGGGCGCATTGCGCCTATCTCCCGGCCAGGGGCGAGATCGTCAACGGCTTCGACTATCTCGGGCCGGGCCGGATCGAGATTTCGGGCGTCGGCGCGCTTTCCGTTCAGCCGAAATCGGCTGAACGAGCAGAATTCGCGCCAACTCAGAATGCCGGAGCATGGTCTGACCCCAAAAGTGGTTCCCACTTTTGGGGAACATGCTCCAGCGCCAGCATCCGCTCGGACGTGCAGGTCGTCGATTCGCCCGCGCTGCTCGCCGGCGACGAGATCGGCCTCTCGGCGGAGGCCTTCGACGAGCTCGGCCTGCCGGAAGGCAGCGAGGTCACGATCAGGCGCACGCCCTCGCCGGAGAGCCGCGCCGCGCTGACGCGCAAGATCCAGGGCGGCGAGCTCAGCGAGGAGCAGTACCACACGCTGATCCGTGACATTGTCGAGGCGCGCTATCCGGACGGCGAGGTCGCGGCCTTCCTGGTCGCGGCGACGCAGAAGCTCTCCGACGAGGAGGTCGTCGCGCTGGCGCGGGTGCGCACCCGCTTCGCCCCGACGATCAGCTGGCCCGACAGGATCGTCGTCGACAAGCACTCGATGGGCGGCATTCCCGGCAGCCGGATCACGCTGATCGTCGTGCCGATCGTCGCGGCGCACGGCGCCTTCCTGATGCCGAAGACCTCCTCGCGCGCCATCACCTCGGCGGCGGGCACGGCCGATGCGATGGAGGCGCTCGCCCGCGTCGAGCTGAACCCGGAGGAGCTGCGCGCCTGCGTCGAGGCCGCGCGCGGCTCGATCGCCTGGAACGGGCGGCTGAACCACTCCGTGGTCGACGACGTGATGAACGCGATCACCCGGCCGCTCGGCATCGATTCGAACCGCTGGTCGGTGGCATCGATCCTGTCGAAGAAGGCGACGGCGGGCTCGACCCACGTCATCGTCGACCTGCCCTATGGCCCGCGCGCCAAGCTGAAGAGCGAGGCCGAGGCCGCCGAGCTCGCGCAGCTGTTCGAGACCGTCGGCGCCGGGCTCGGCCTCGTGGTGCAGGCCTTCCCGACCGATGGCAGGGCGCCGATCGGGCGCGGCATCGGCCCGGCGCTGGAATGCCGCGATGTCGGCTGGGTGCTCGACAACGACCCGCAGGCGCCGGCCGACCTGGTCGAGAAGGCGCTGTTCTTCGCCGGCCGTATCCTCGCCTGGGACCCGGCACTCGGCTCGGTCGCGGCCGGGCGCGAGCGGGCCCGGGAGCTGCTGCGCTCCGGCGCGGCGCGGGCCGCCTTCGAGCGGATCATCGATGCGCAGGGCCGGCGCGAGCCGCCGGTCGCGCCCGGCCTGCTCGTCCATACGGTGCGCGCGCCGAGGTCGGGGGTGGTCACGGAGATCGACGGCTGGGCGGTCGCCGGCATCGCCCGGCGGGCCGGAGCGCCGTTCGACAAGGCGGCGGGCATCGATCTGCGCCGCCATCTCGGCGATGCCGTCGCGGTGGGCGATCCGCTGTTCGCCATCCATGCCAGCGCCTCGGGCGACCTCGAGGAGGCGAGGGCTCTGGCGGAGAGCTGCGACTGCTATGTGATCGGGTAGGCGCGGCGGAGGTACCCGTCATTGCGAGGAGCGCCGGCGACGAAGCAAGCCAGAAGGGTCCGCTCTGCCGCCCCTGGATTGCTTCGCTGCGCTCGCAATGACCGAGACCTCAACGCAGCTGCTTGAGCAGCGCGATCAGCGTGGCGCGCTGGTTGGTCGCGAGCGGCGCCAGCGTCACCTTGGTCACGGTCGCCGCCCTGGGCAGGAGCGCGCGGGTGTAGTCGGCGCCGGCCTGGGTGAGCTCGACGATGACGCGGCGGCCATCCTCGGGGTCGGGCTTGGTCTGCACCAGCTTGCGCTTGAGCAGCCGGTCGACCACGCCCTTGATCGTGGCGGCGTCCATCGCCGTCTGGCGGCCGAGCAGGTTCTGCGAGGAGCCACCATCCTGATAGAGCCGCGCCAGCACCGCCCATTGCGTCGGCGTCAGGTCGTTGCCCATGATCTCGTTGAAGATCGAGACATGGCGCTGCGCCGCCTGGCGCATGATGAAACCGACCTGCTCGGCGAGATCATAGGCTTCCTCGGCAGGCTCGGTCGCCTCAACCACGCGGCTCGGTCGCGGCATTGCTGATCCTCGTTCGTATACGAACGATATTCGTAGAGCATGCCGCGAGGAAGCGACAGCGGTTTTCGCGCCGAGCAGGGTCAATGCCGTCGGAATCGGTCGCGTTCTCCGGATCCGGACGATTTCCTGCAGATCCCGCGTCAGCCGACGCAGCGTCTCGCCGGTCGAGTCCGGCTGCGGCATGGCGGAACCCGCGCTGCCGCCCTCCGCCGGGAGCGGGCGGATCCATCACCAATATCGATTTGCCAGGGCCCGGCCGGCCCCTCGATTGTCATCCCGCGAAGCGGCACCGCGCCGCGCAACCGGAGGAATCCATGGGCCTGCCAGCGACCGCGCGCATCGATATCGGGCGCTTCTGGACGACGATCGAGCGCTCGGCCGAAATCGGCGTCGGCCGGCCGGGCGGGCTGTCGCGGCTGGCGCTCGGCGACGCCGACAGAGCGGTGCGCGATCTCTTCGTCGCGTGGTGCCGGCAGGCTGGGATGAGCGTGCGCATCGACGGGATCGGCAACATCTTCGCGCGCCGGGCCGGGCAGGACGACAGCCTGCCGCCGGTGGTGATGGGCAGCCATCTCGACACGCAGGTGAATGGCGGCCGGTTCGACGGCATCGCCGGCGTCCTCGGCGCGCTGGAGGTCTGCCGCACGCTCGACCAGCTCGGCCACCGCACCAGGAGGCCGCTGGAGATCGTCGACTGGACCAATGAGGAGGGCGGGCGCTTCTCGCCGCCCATGGTCGGCTCGGGCTGCTTCATCGGCGCCTATGCGCTCGACTGGGCGCTGGCGCGCCGCGACGACGACGGCAGGACGATCGGCGAGGAGCTCGACCGGATCGGCTATCGCGGCACGATGGCGACGGCGCCGCATCCGTTCGACGCCTATGTCGAATTCCATATCGAGCAGGGGCCGATCCTCGACCGCGAGGGCATGCAGGTCGGCGTGGTCACCGGCGGGTTTTCCAGCACCGGCATGCTGGTCGAGTTCCGCGGCGAGACCGCCCATACCGGCCCCTGGCCGATGGAGCGCCGCCGGAACGCGCTCGTCGCCGCGGCGCGCCTGCTGACCGCGGTCGACGATCTCGGCTGGGAGCACGCCGGCAGCGGCGGCAAGGCGACCGCCTCACGCCTGGTGGCTTGGCCGAACAAGCCCGGCATCCTCTCCGACTGGGCGCAGGCGACCTGCGATGTCCGCCATGCCGACCCGGAAACGGCCGCGGTCATGGCCGAGCGGGTGCGCCGCGCGGTGCAGGAGGCGGCGGCGCGGGCCGGCTGCACGGCCGAGATCCTCGATGTCTGGAGCTGGGGCGGCAATATGTTCGCCGAGGAGCTGATCGGGCAGGTCCGCGCCACCTCACAGGCCCTCGGCTACCGCACGCGCGACATCCTGAGCCAGGCCGGGCACGACGCCTATTTCGTCGCCCGGCATGCGCCGGCGACGATGATCTTCGCACCGTGCAAGGACGGCATCACCCACAACAACCAGGAACTGTGCACACCCGACGATCTCGAGCCCGGCCTCAACGTGCTGCTGCACACCGTGGTGGCCCGGGCGGATCGGTAGAGCGCCGTCTTTCCGGGACTTGCGCATGCCGCCGGTGAAGAGCAGCTCGCCGACCCGCGCCAAGGCGGTCTGCGGCCTGGATGATCCGGCTCAGCGGCCCCGCAGCAGGCCGTCGATCCCGGCGGCGCAGAAGCCGGTCAGCCGTTGCAGGAGGAGGTCGGCATTCTCCGCCACCGGGACGGAATCGCGCCCCGCGTCGAGCCGCATGGCACGGTCGCCCGCGGCCATGGTCATGACGAGCGCACCGACCATGAACAGATAGGCGTCGACCAGCGCGCCGACCTTCGCCTGCGGGTAGAGCCTGCCCAGTGCGGCGAGGAACTGCCGCGCCGTCGGGTCGAAATGCTCGGCGAGGACGCCGCGCGCCGCCTCGCGCGGATCGACCGCCTCGCGGGCGGTCATCATGGCGAAGGCCGCGCCCTGGACGCCTTCGGTGAAGCGCTGGCGGACGGAGGGGCCGATGAAGGCGGCGACGATCCCGCCGATCTCCAGCGTCGGCCGGGCCAGGGCCGCGCCGAGCGCCTGGGCGCGCGCCAGGGCGAGAGCATCCGCCCGGCGGGCGAAGACGGCGCGGTAGAGCGCCTCCTTCGAGCCGAAATGATAGCTCAGCTGCGAGAGCCGCACGCCGGCGGCCGCCGCGAGATCGCGCATCGAGGCGCCGTCGGCGCCGCCGCGCTCGGCGAAGAGCCGTTCGGCGGCGTCGAGAATGCGGTCGCGCGTCGGCATCGCGGACATCGTGCCCTCCGGAAATCCTTGCCGATCCGCTCTTATCAGAAAGCGGCGGGTCTGCTATAGGTCGGACGTTCGTCCAAAACGCGGACCACGAAAGCGATTCAGGGAGGACAACCGGCATGCTGCCAGGCCGCCTCGTCGACCTGTCGATTCCGCTCGAGAACGACGTCCCGGCCGATCCGCCTTTTCAGAAGGTCAGGATCGACTATCGCACGCATGAGGCGACGGCGAAGGACATCGCGGCGGCGTTTCCGGGCCTGCGTCCGGACCAGCTTCCGGACGGCATGGGCTGGGCGGTCGAGCTCGCGACGATCTCGACCCATAACGGCACCCATGTCGACGCGCCCTGGCACTACCACCCGACCCAGGATGGCGGGGCGCCGGCGCTGAGGATCGACGAATGCCCTCTCGACTGGTTCCTGCGACCGGGGGTGAAGCTCGATTTCCGCCATCTGCCCGACGGCCATGTCGTCACCCCTGCGGAGATCGATGCCGAGCTCGCGCGGATCGGCCACAGCTTGAGCCCGCTGGAGATCGTCGTCGCCAACACGCGGGCCGGCGCACGCTATGGCGCGGCCGACTATGTCGATTCCGGCTGCGGCTTCGGCCGCGAGGCGACGCTGCATCTGGTCCGGCAGGGCATCAAGGTGGTCGGCACCGATGGCTGGAGCTGGGATGCGCCGTTCAGCCACACCGCCCGCCGCTTCGCGGAGACGGGCGACGCCTCGCTGATCTGGGAGGGCCACAAGGCCGGGCGCGAGGCCGGCTACTGCCAGATCGAGAAGCTGCACAATCTCGAGGCGCTGCCGGCGACCGGCTTCACGATCAGCTGCCTGCCGGTGAAGGTCCGCGACGGCTCGGCCGGCTGGACGCGGGCCGTGGCGATCCTGCCGGGCTGAGGGCGACGACGCACCATGTGGCATCGCCCCAACCCGCTCGACGGCTTCAGCATCGACCCCGAAGCGATCCTTTACGCGGGCGAGGGCCTGCAGCGGCCGGAATGCATCCTCGCCGAGCCGGACGGCTCGCTGTGGAGCGCCGATGCGCGCGGCGGCGTGGTCCATATCCGTCCGGACGGGACGCAGAGCCTGATCGCGCAGACGGCGAGCCGCGACTTCGCCGAGGCCGGGGACGAGGAGACGCGCTTCGTCTCCGGCACCTTGCCGAACGGCCTCGCCTTCGCCCGCAACGGCGACATCCTGATCTCGAATTTCGGCACCGACCGGCTGGAGGTGATGACCCGCTCGGGCGAGACGCGCGTGCTGGTCGACGCGATCGACGGGCAGGCGATCGGCAAGATCAATTTCGTGCTGCGCGACAGCAAGGACCGGATCTGGCTCACGGTCTCGACGCGGACGACGAACTGGATGCGGGCGATGAGCCCGCATGTCCGCGACGGCTATGTCGCGCTCTATGATCGCGGGCGGCTGCGCATCGTCGCCGACGGCTTCGCCTTCACCAACGAGATCCGGCTCGATGCCAGGGAGGAATGGCTCTACGTCGCCGAGACCTGCGCCTGCCGGGTGACGCGGCTGCGCGTTGCGCCCGACGGCAGCCTGACCGGACGCGAGACCTTCGGCCCGCGCGACCACGGCGCCTTCATCGACGGCATCGCCTTCGATGCGCATGGCAATCTCTGGGGCACGCATGTGATGATCGACCGCGTCTTCGCGATCACGCCGCAGGGCGATTTGCGCATCCTGCTCGACGACGATCGCGGCAGCGCGGCCGGCAAGGCGCTGATGGCCGCCTTCGCCCGAGGCGAGGCGACGCCGGAGCTGATGCTCGCCTGCGGCGGCACGATCGCGCCCTGGTTCGCCAGCATCACCTTCGGCGGGCCCGATCTTCGCACCGTCCATATCGGCAGCCTGCGCGGCAGCCGCATCCCCTGCTTCAGATCGCCGGTCGCCGGCCTGCCGATGGCGCACTGGCACGACCGCCAGCAAGGACGAACGACATCATGGGAGGAGGTCAGATGAAGGGACTGGTTCCGGCGCTCGCCATTGCCGCCGCATGGCTCGGCGCCCTGCCCGCCGCCGCCGAGATCTCGGGCGGCGCCGTCAGGATCGGGGTGCTGACCGACATGTCGGGCGTCTATTCCGACATCACCGGCAAGGGCTCGATCACCGCGGCGCGCCTGGCGGTCGACGATTGCCTGAAGGCGGAATGCGCGGGCATGACGGTCGAGATCGTCTCGGCCGATCATCAGAACAAGGCCGATATCGGCTCGGCGATCGCCCGCGAATGGATCGACCGGCAGGGCGTCGACGTGCTCGCCGACATGTCGAACGCTTCGCTGCAGCTCGCCATCCCGCCGCTGCTGAAGGACAAGAACCGGGTCGGCCTCTTCCCCGGCGGCACGGCGCGCCTGACCGGCGACGCCTGCCAGCCCGACCATATCGTCCAGTGGATGTGGGACACCTATGTCCAGGTCGCCGGGATCGCCAACCATCTGACCAAGCCTGGCACGAAATGGTATCTGGTCACCGCCGATTACGCGCTCGGCCACCAGCTCGAAGCCGATGCCAAGACGCTCGTCACCGCCAAGGGCGGCACCTATGCCGGCTCAGTCCGGCACGCCTTCCCGGCCGTCGACCTGTCGTCGCAGCTGCTCACGGCGCAGGGCTCGGGCGCCGACCTGATCGCACTCGCCAACGCCGGCGGCGACACCGTCGCCGGAATCAAGACGGCGCGGGATTTCGGCATCGGCCAGGACAGGCAGAAGCTGGTCGCCTTCTTCCTGACCGCGATGGACGTGAAGAGCGTCGGCCTCGCCTCGGCGCAGGGCACGATCCTGACCGAGGGATTCTACTGGAACCTGGACGAGCGCACCCGCGCCTTCTCCGAGCGCTTCAAGACGGCTCACGGAGCTGTACCCTCCGCGATCCAGGCCGGCGTCTATTCCTCGGTGCGGCACTATCTCAAGGCGGTCGCGGCCGCGAAGTCGGACGACGCCAGAACGGTGATCGCCAGGATGCGGGAGCTGCCGATCGAGGACGAGGTCGTCCGCAACGCCAGGCTGCGGGAGGACGGCCGCATGGTGCACGATTTCTACGTCTTCCAGGTGAAGACGCCGGCGCAGTCGCGCAGCGAATGGGACCTCTACGACCTCGTCGCCACGATACCGGGCGAGCAGGCCTTCCGGCCGCTGGCCCAGAGCGCCTGCCCGGCGATCAAACGCTAGAGCATGCCCAAACTCTTGGAATCGATCACGCTGCATCTGGACGATTGCGTCCGAATGCAGCGTGATCTCGCAGGCGATTCGCCGGCGAGCGCCCGCGGCGGCTCGTCGGCCGCCACGGGCGCGGGTGGTCATTCGATGACGTCGACGACCTGGCGGTTCTGCGGGTCGACGATCAGGACATCGTCACCGATGAGCGCGTACTGGTAGCCGCGCAGCTGCTGGTCCTGCTGCTCGGCCTCGGGCGGCAGCGGCCGCAGGGTGATCTGCGGCGGCAGGACCGCGCCCTTCAGGCCCTCGATGCCCTGCATCTCGCCCGGCCGGGCACCCGCCAGGATCATCCGGGCGATCTCGTGCCGGTCTCCGGCCGCGGCCGCCGGGTTGGAGATCGCCCCGGTGCTGGCGGGGGCTGCGGAAGCCGAGCGGGCCGCGTTCTTGTCGACGACCTCGACGATGCGGCGGGTCCGCGGCTCGACGATCGCGACCTCCTCGCTCTCCGCCATGACGTATTGATAGCCGCGCCAATCCGGATGGCGCTCGATCAATTCGGGCGGGAGATCGTAGAAGGGCGCGCCGGCCGGCAGGACGACGCCCTCGCGGAAGACGACGGTCGACGGCCGCTGCCAGCGCCTGATATCGCGCCGGTGCTCGAACACCGCATAGACATCGGTCGTTCCAGCCCTGCCGCCGTCGCGCTCGATCACCTCGACGATGCGCCGGCTGCGCGGATCGACGATGACGATCTCCCGATCGGACACCGTGTAGCGATAGTCGCGGTATTGCGGCCGGATGGCAGCGATCTCGCTAGGCAGGGGCTGGAGCTGCACGCGCGACGGCAGCTCGGCCCCGACCGAAACGGAGACGCCGAGGTTCTGGACGGGCCGGACCTCGTTGCGCTCCACGCGCTGGCGAACCGTGTCGGCGATACGCTGATTGTCCGACTCCGCCCGGGCGGTACCCGTCGGCTGCGCGCCCGGCGCAGCGCGGTTCTCCGCCGGCTGCGGGTTGGTGGTGCCGGGCTGCGGCGCGTCCGGGCGCTGGGCGTTGAGGCCGGGGCGCTGTTGCTGGTCCTGCGGGCCCGGCGCCGGCTGCGCCGTGCTCGGCGCGCCTGAGCGGTTGTCCGGCCGCTGCGGCTGGGCGGTTTCGGGGGAACGCGGAGCGCGGCCGTCGGGCTGAGCCTGCTCGGTGGCCTTGCGGCCGTTACGCTCGTCCTGGCGCTCGCGCTGCGCCTGTTCGCGCTGCCGGGGCTGCTCGCGCTGGTGGTCCTGCAGGGCGCGCGGCGCCGGAGCCTGGTCCGCACGCTCCTTCTGGGCCTGCTCGCGCTCGCGACGCTGGGGTCCGCGTCGCTCCGGCTCCTCGCCGCGAAGCTCCTCCATCCGGGCGCCGCGCGGGGCTTCCGGCGGCCGCTCGAGGCGCTGCTGCGGACCGGCGCGCTCGCCCGGAGAGCGCGGGGCCGAATCGTCCGGCGCCGCGCGTTCAGCCCGGCTCCTCGGCTTCTCGTCCAGGGGACCACCGACAGGCTGCGCCCATGCCATTCCTGACTGGGCAGCAAAAGCGATGGCCGCGATTCCTGCGAATCGTCTCATGGGAGATCCTCCCTGCTGCTTGCGATGGTCAACCAACCGGCAAGCGCGAGGGGGGTTCCGCCGAGAGGAGCATTCGCTGGGAAGTGTCCGCCGCCGCATCGGCGAATCCGCCGCCGCGACGGACAGCCCGCGCTCCGCAGCGGAAGCCGCAGATGCGAGCGGCGCAGCGGCCTGCCCGGCGCCGGCGGATGTTCGGATCTTCGCTCAATCGGAGAGATTTGGTGGAGCCAGGCGGACGAGAACCCAGACTAGCAAAAACAGGATTTTTCAACGACTTACAAAGGCACCTAGCGCCAATATGAGCCGGATTTATGTACCAAAACGAGCGGTGCTTCTTTGCCAGAGAACGGACCTTAGCTGCGTTGCAAGCTGGTCCATGACCTAGGCGGAGCCTAACACGGCCTCCGGTCTACGGTCAGGTATTGATCAATGCCCCAAACGCCGTGCAGCTCCGCTGACCTGTTCCCCTGGTCGTCCGTCTCGATCGAGGCGATCCAAAACCAAGGTAGCCGGCAGCTGCATTGGTGACCGATGTCGTCATCGTCGTCCTCTGGCAGGGAGAGGATGTCATTGCAGGTCGTGCATTGGACATGGAAGCGACCGCATCGATCGCATTTGCCGACATGATGGATGAACGAAAGCCTCCTCGGGCCGCCTGGCACCTTAGGGTCGACTGGCAATCCCATCATGGAAATTTCGGGATAGCCGGTCCAGAATACTCGGCCGTGCCGGCAGCGCGAGTTCATGCATTTCGGCCAGTTTGCCGGGTCAAAATCCTGGATGCGATCGAGCGGCACCAGTCCGATCGTTACGGACATTTGTGCCCGCCTCTCAGCCGCCTTGGTGTGGCCGACAGGGCAGATGAGATAGCCGTGTGTGGCGCCAACGTCCTCCATCAGCCCCTGAAGCGCCTCGACGTCGGTGACGTCGACTTTCCGCTTCCGCCGTTTCGCGTCCACGATGATGCGACGCGAGCTGTCGCTATCATGACGGGCGTCGATCAGAACGTCGATCTGACGGCTGCGGCCACTTTTCCGGCCGACGATGCGTGCGTTCGGCGTGACGCATAAGTCGGTCCGGATCTGATCCGACAGTAGCCGGGCGATCATCCGTTCGTAGACCTCCCAGTCTCGCCTTGGCTGCGTCACGAAACCTCCAGCTCGTTTCAAGCCTGCTGATCTGCCGGCGCTTCCACGGCGGCGGCGGCCTTGGCGACGGCTCCGGGTTTCGCCAGCTCGCCCTTCTTCTCCGGCTGCGCGCCCTTCTTATCCTTGGGGGCCGCTTGGAAATCGAGGCCGATGCGCGTCATGGACACGCCAAGCCTTTGCACGAGGTTCAGCGCATATTCGTAGCGGAGTTGGCTCACTACGGTGGCGCTCTGGCGTATGGCGATCAGACCGCTTTCGCCCGGACCCATATGGACGAGATTGAAATCGAACGTGTCTTTGGCGAAGCGACCGTCGCCCTCCGCAAACAGCAAGGTCCATTGAGGCGCCGATGCATCGTCAGCGGGATCATTGAAGCAGAAGGCTTCCAACTGGCCTTCGACTTCCATGAACAGCACGCGGGCGCTGTTTGCCATCTCGACCGCAGTCTTCAATGTCGAGACCCGCTGCAGGCGAATGGCGGCGAAAGGCATGCAACCTGGATAGCTCCTCTTCCGGAATGCAGAGAGTTGCGAGGGCACCATGTCGCAGGCCGGCGAGGCGCAAACCCAATGGAAACCCTCGCACCTGAAGATGTGGCCCGTCGTGAGGTGCCAACCCTCGCGCTTCTTCGTGCTGACTACGGAATTGTGTTGTCCCATCGCCTTGTGACGATTGCTTTCCGTCGACAGGTCGATGTTAAAGTGGTCCTTGCAGATTGTGGCGGCATCCCCTTGCTTCCGCTCGAAGGTGATCAAGCGCTCCGCAAAATCCGCGACGTTGTCCGCCACGGGGCCGATGAAGCTCTCGGTAAGCCTTCCAACTGTCTGCTCGATCTGCCGACGTGTGTCGACGGCATCCGCATTCAGCATCCGATGATACCATCCCGCCAAAGCATGCGTGTTGCCGAGAACGGTGGCTTGCTCAGCAGTGCCACGATCATCGATTTCATGCCGCAATCGAGCCAAGTACAGTCTCGACGGGTCAGGCCGCCAATTCGCCAGTGCCTGACTGAGTTCTGTTATCGGCGGTTCGTCCTCGATCTTGCTCGCGAAGGCCACGAACACTGACTGACTCCGGACCCATTTCACATCCCCGGTCGACCAAGTGATCTCCGGAAGCCCGGGCTCGGCCTCGTATCTCATCAGCGCCTTGGCGGCGCGCGCTACAGAATACTTGAAGATGAGCCTCAGCTCGTCCAGCTGCCAGCCCGCCGAGTGGCAGACGGCATGGAGCGCCGCAAAGGGAGGCGCTCCTTTGAGGAAGGGCCGACAGGACTTGTTCATCCCCAACCGTCGGACCTCTAAGTATTGAGTGACCGCGAAGCCATCGGCAAGGCGCGCCTCGAACCCCGGATCGACGTCCTCGCGCGCGGCGATCAGCTCCTCCGCTTTCTCAATCTCCTCTTGGTTCAGGACGACGTCGTCCGGCGGAAGCATGCCGAGCAACACCTGCGGGAACACATAGTCGAGGTCCTCGCTCGTGTGGACGACCACCAGGTTGAAGTGGGGGTTAGTCATCAGGCGCCGGATAATCTTGACGGCGATGGTACCGTCGCGGGCCTTCGTCTTGTCCAACTGGAAGTCAAGGACCAGCAAATCGGATTGATGGAGGTGCGTAGCCGTGTCGATCTCGTCCTTGACGCCGACGTTCGATCCGTCGTGGATGTCGACGAGAAGGTTCCGATTATTGCCGCGTAGGCTGGCGATGACCTTTCGGACGCGATCGCGGTTGTTGCGCCAATCCTTGTTCGAGGGGCCCCCTTCAGAGAGCATCTCCTCGAAAGTCGGATAGTCGTCGTCGACTATGAGGACGGACCTGATAGGCTTGATGAACGCCTCGTCGATGAACGCCTGGTAGCTCTCAATCGCCATTTGGCAGCGCCCCCTTGAACGTGATGGCGAAGTTAGCTCCCGCCAGCGGCATGCCTTCCGGCGACGGGACATAGCGGATGCGGTGGCCGCCAGCGGCGAGGTTCGCCTTGCAGAGATAAAGGCCAACGCCCCTGCCTCCGACGGATTTCCGCGTGAAGAACAGCGTAAACAGACTCTCCTGATCCTCGGGCCGGACGCCGGGACCGTTGTCGGAGACGACGACGTCATCGCCAACTACGTCGAGGACGATCCGGCGGTCGCCGCTTGGCCGATTGCCCAGCCAGTAGATCGAGTTATTCACGAGGTTGATGAAGACGGGCATGAGCCGCGACGGCTGATCGAAGGCCCGCATCGCAGTGAACGCGGGCGTGGCCTCCAAGTTGACCACACCGCGAGCGAGCTGAAGCTTGAAGAACTTTGCGAGGTACTCGTGGATCTCCGCGCCGGTGACCCATCGCTGTATCCTCATTCCCGCCAACCGCAGGGGCGTCAGGAAACGAAGTTGGTCGGTCAAGCCCTCGTAACCGAACGCGATATCGCGTACAGCTTGGGTCTCGGCCACTTCTGGCGGCAGAGCTCGCAGGCCGCCACCGATCATTTCCTCATAGTCTTGCATCTCATGGCCCGCGATCTCGACCGCAATCCCAAGTTGGGCCAGTGAATTGAGGCGGTCGAGCTCCGTCCGGAGCTCGCGGTTCTCGTCCGCGCCGAAAGACGCGAGGTGCTCCAAGTCGATGCTCTCACTCAGGTTTTCCAACGCGGCGACGTAGGGTTCGAACATCTGGGCGTTCGTCTCAACATGCCGATCCTTGAGCTCGTCGAGTGCGCGCCGCGCCGTCGGGTAGTCGATTTCGCCGCGGTCGAACTTCGCCAGGATCGGGCCGCTGTCCGAGGAGAACTCCTTGTTCCGCTCCGCATACAGCTTCTTCAGACGGTCGAACTCCGATTGCTGCAGAGCGCCGATGCTTCTGCGCCATGACTGGATGCGGCCCTTCACCTGGGCGTCGTGCCGCTCCACCTGCCGGGCGAGGAGGTCGCGCGGGTTCTTCGGATTTAAGCGTTCGACCTCGCGTTCGAGGGTCTCTTCCAGCTTCGCCAGCGTCGCCTGCACCGACTGCACACCGTCGCGATAGGAAACATATCGCTCTTCCAGCGAGCTCGTGAGGTCCTTCGGACGTGGAGGCAGCTTTAGGTCGGCGAGGCGGTCGCGGTACCCTTCGAGCGCCTGCTGGACCTCGAGTATGTCCCGATCATTCGCGATCTGCATGCGGACCACGAAGTCGTCGACTTCCTTTCGTAAGGCCGGTACCGCGGCGCTTTGGTTCCGGAGCATTGAGCGGAACTTCCGACCATGCTTCTGTTGGAGCTTCTTTCTCTCCTCCGCGGCTTTCCGTCCTTTGTTCTCGGCACGGATTTCGGGAAGTTGCTCCTGACGGATCGTCGAGTCGGTACCAAAAAATCGACGTGCCGTCGCAAGGAGGATGTTGGAAACGACCGCCTTCAGCGACTTCGCCGCCCGGTTGTCCAGCAAGCCTTCGCGTCCCGCCTTGTCCTTCAAATTTGGATTGCCGTCGCGTGTGATTGCGATTCGGCCGAACATCTGGCGATGGTTCCAGAAATAGCGGCCCGCGTGCTTGCTTCTACGATGCTCAATTTCAAAGAAATCGTTGTCGGTTCGGCCATAAGGCAACACGCGCAGGCCGTCACGGAAGATCATGAAGCCCGAATAACGTTGTGCAAGTTCTTCATATCGTGTGTATTCAGCGAGAGGAAGCGTGGTGTTGAGCTTCTCGAATTCCATCGCGGCGATGTAGATGTGGAAGACGCCAACATCCGCGTCAGCCCTCCGTGAGAGTCTCACATCCAATGGAGGTTCGATCGTTACCGTCTCCTCCAGCCAGCTTCCAAATGCCTTTATCTTACCTTGGAAATTGCCATCGACATCCACGAAACCGTCGATGATATGCTCCATACCGTCGAGAGCTCGACGGTCGAATTGCTTGTCTAAGCCTACGACTTGATGCGGCTTATCGCCCGTCCAAGCCCGGACTTGATAGGTGAAGTCCGGTCGTTTCACGATCGTCGCCGGATTGGCCGGATCGACGAAGGGATCTACGAAACTCGAAAGCGTCTCGAAGAACCTGTCACGAGCGGAACTCGCTGTCGCGTCGCCTTCCGGCTTGTAGATCTGAACGGTGAGATCGTAGTTGATGTCGCCGACTAGCATCGCCGTGCCATGATCCGACGACCCGTCGCTCACTGGCCACATGGCGAGGTGCCGAGGTCCGATCGACTGTACCTTCAAGGCATCCAGGATTACCTGGGAGGGTGGAAGGCTTGGCGCCTCTTCCCGCTCACGGCCCTGCTGCCGGTGGAGTTCGTCCATTGCCTCCCAAGCAGCCACTATGCGGCCGGCATGGGCGGCATCTTTGCCTTCGCCCGTCACGTTCGAGCGCAGAGCTTCGATCATACCCGGAAGGGTGGGCCAAAGATCGCTTAATTCACCCAGTTCGAGATGCGGGACGGCGATGTCGGAGAAGTTCAGGAAGGGGTTCTCAAACAGTCGCCAATCGAGAAGCGCGGCGAGGAACGGCGAATTGCGCCGTTTGGAGACGAGCAAAAGCAAGGGACCGAGGTTGGCGCAGGACAACCTGCCAATACCCTTCTGGCCGAGCTTGGGCCGAACGGGTAGCCCGTTCCGGTCCTCGACCGGAACCGGGGTGCCGGCCACCTTCGACTCGGTGCCGATCACGAGCCACTTGTCGATGAAGTCGGCCTTGCTCATGCCGTGGCCGTCGTCGAGCAACGCGGCGACCGGAGAAGCGCCGTCGTAGATCTCCAGCGAGACAGAACGCGCGTAGGCGTCGAACGAATTCTTCCATAGCTCCGAGATCGCGGTTGGCGTGTCCGCGATCTGTTCGCGGCCAAGATGGTCGACGGTCCGTGCCCGAGCCTGAAAGCTTGCGGTCTCGATCACGCCGATACCAAGGCTTCTTGGTCGCGCGCGGGCTGCCGATCGGCGCCCTTTTCGAGCAACTTGGTCACATGCCGGATCAACGTCTCGCCGAGCTTTACCGGCACCGCGTTGCCGATCTGCGTACCCGCCGCCATGAGACCGCCTTTGAAGACATAATCGTCGGGAAAGGTTTGGATGCGCGCGGCCTGTCGCGCAGTGATACCGTGCGGGAGCGTGGGATGCACGAACCGCCCCTTCGAGGGGTTGATGCACGCCGTCGTCATCGTCGGTGCGGGATAGGCCGGGTTGATGCGCCCGTAAACGTCGCTGTGCCCGTCGTGCTCGCGGTGGCAGTCCAGCTGCCTGCCCGAGTCGGCTCTGCTTCCGCCGTTCTTGGGCGTCCTCTCGAAGGCAGCCACCAGATCGGCATTGTGGTTCATGTGGACGTCGTTCGGATCGTTTTCCAGCGCCGGGCCGAACACGTCCTTGCAGGCGACCCAAAACGGCAGAGCTGTGTCGGCGTCCGTATCGTCGGGAGAGCGGTGAGTTCGCACCGGCGGCCAGGCGAAGCCACCTCGGTCGATTTCGGCATCAACCCCCAGGATGAAGACGCGCTTTCTGCGCTGGGGGATGCCGAAGTCGCGCGCGTCGATGGTGATCGGGTCGTAGAGGTGGTATCCGGTTTCGCGAGCGTGCGCACGGATAGCCGCGACGTGTTCGGCGTGGCGAGGCCAGAGCATACCCGGGACATTCTCCATCAGGAACGCCCTCGGTCGCAGGCGATGAACGAAAGAGAAGTAGACGTTCACCAACCCATTGCGCTCATCTCCGACACCGGAATTGTTCAACCTGTGCGTAGAGAAGCCCTGGCACGGCGGTCCCCCAAGCAGGAGATCGCAACGCTCGCCATCCGGAAGCGCCGCTACCATTACGTCGGCCAAGCCAGGCGTCGTAATATCCTCTTCTAGGAGGATTGTCCCACTGGCATCCTGGCAAAGGTTGTATCGATATGTCGATGCCGCATGACGATCACGCTCGACAGCCAGTCGCACTTTGAGGCCCGCCTGGCGCGCCGCCAGCGAAAAACCGCCCGCCCCTGCGAACAAATCGATACAGTTCAGAGTCACGGCGCTCACGTCATTTTGCCCGAATCAGCGCGTTCGGCTACAGACGTTGCGCATTGTCATTTTTGATTTGGCAAGAAATCGTTGCCTTGCGCGCAGCCCAATTGCGGGCGACGCGATCTTTGACGCGGGCCTGCGGCGGTGTTGGCCCGACTACGGACACAGCATGTGCTACCAAGCACGCCTGCTCGCGACTGCATTTGAAGCCCCCCGGCCGCCCGTCAGGCCACTCCGAGCGACAAGCCTCGCCTGCCCGCGCGGAGACCCTTCCGCTATGATGAAGTTGTAGGTTGAAAGGGCCGGCTGACGCAACTTGAACGAAGGTTTAGGGTTTCGAACTCCCCACCGAGCTGAGGGCTCTTGAGATCAACAACCGTAGCGCTGCCGGATTACGGGTCTCGCACTCCCAGATTACAGCGACCCGAAAGCTACGTTTTCGCAGGCTTCGGATCGCCCGGGCATCGCGACCTCGGTTGGACGCGAACTTGGCAGCCCAGAAGGAAGAGTTCGTCATCGGAACAGTAGCCCGGCGGCAGTTCGTGTGATGATGCCAGAAGCATCCGTTCACGAACACAACCCACCCCCCGCTCTTGTTCGCAAAGTCCGGCGAGCCGGGCAACGAGCGCACGTTCCGACGATATGACAGCCCCATGGAACGCAAGCACGATGCGACCCTTTGTTCGGCGGACGTTGCCTGCGTGCGAACGCGCCCCATCCATTCGCTGCGCTTGGGGTCGGTCGGCTTTTCGGCCTTTATCTCTACAGATATGGCGGGCTCCATTGGCGCAAGGCGAACAGTCGCGCAATTGCTCTTTGATCGCTTTTTGAAACCGGTTTCAATTTATCGGGCCGCCTCCCGCAACACCCGATGAACCGACGCCTTGCCTATGGCAAGAGCGGTCGCGATCTCGCCCATGCTCCGACCTTCAGCTCGCAGCTTGGCGATTTCCTTCGCCTTGGCCTGAGCCGTGGGCTTTCGTCCCTTATACTTCCCTTCAGCCTTTGCCTTCGCGACCCCCTCGCGCTGGCGCTCCAACATCATCTCCCGCTCAAACTGCGCGACGGACGCCAACACATTGACCATGAGGCGGCCGGTCGGCGTGTTGGTGTCGACGCCCATTGCAAGGATGCGCAACCCGACGCCTTTGGCTTCCAGTGCCAGGATGATCTGGCCGAGGTGAATGACTGAACGCGCGAGCCTGTCGAGCTTGGTCACGACCAAAACGTCGCCTTCGCGGAGGAACTCAAGCGCGCGCTCCAGCTCTGACCGACGCCCGACCGAGCTTGCCTGCTCCTGAAATATCCTCTCGCAGCCTTGCAGTTGGAGATCGCGCAACTGCGCCTCTAGCCCGGCTTCTTGCTCCAGCGTGCTCGTGCGCGCGTATCCGACCAACATAGCGCAGTTCGTTCCGTTAGACTCTTTAAACCTTAGAAACGATCGGTCCAAAAGTCAAACACAACTTCAACGGAACCGCCTTTGGCAGACCGTCACCATCCCGCTGGGGCAAGGTCTACCGGAACGGCAAGTGGGCACTTCACCATCAGGGGCCGGAGGCGTCAGATGCCTGCGGAGCTTGCTCGTAGCTCCACATTAGAGATCAGCGCCGTCAATTCAGCTTCTGGAACCTTACCGAACTCGCCGCCGATCCACTTGCATCCAAAGCGAAGCTGCTCAAGCACGGCTGTCTCGACCGCGTAGGCCTCTCGACCGGTAGGAAACAGGCGCTCAGTAACAAGCCGCCAACGGAGCGCGCAACCCGGTGGCAGGCCGGATGAAAGGTCCTCGATGCGGCGAGCAACATCATTCGAAAGTCCTACTTTCACTATTCGGTGCCCCGGCTCCAGGGCCGGAAATGCCGCCGCCACCGGTCCTTCGAGAACCAGCAAATAGACGCTAGTTGGCCCTTCCAGTCGCTCCACAGTGTGGCTTCCGGCGACGGGTGGAGGTCCTCGGCGCCAGCTGGGAGGCAAGGGCGCTCCAATATGTGTTGGAACGACAGTCATAAACGTCCAGCGCACCTGCACTGGCTTTGTGTCGCTGACCTCTATGGGAGCTCCCAAGCCCGCATAGCTGAAAGGCGCGCGATCGGCGGCACGCCAGAATATGTGAACGGGGTAGTCACCACCGAGGAGGTCATTAATTTCACGCTGGCCAAGCGCGGTTTCAGACTTGCTGAACCAGATGAAATCCTTGCCGTCCCACCTGTTAGGATAGTCGTGCCCGGTTCGGCCGCTGATCCCTACGTTAGCAAACAGATAGAATTCGCCAGAGGCACGCGTGTAGCCTGTTAACCAGGCTCCCTTCCGTTGTGCTGGGGTTAAGCCAATACAGTCAGCCACGTCGTCCCTGGAATAAAGACGACCGACTTCGAAGTGCCGGATATGCGGAACAGCACGCTGTGCGGGCAACAGTGAAGCTTGCTCTAAGAGGCGCCAATACTTACGCGGACGCCCGAAGCTCCCCGCTGAACGGGGTACGAAGCCAAGCGATGCGCAAAACGCGCGATAGCTTCGCTCCAGATGAGCTTCTTGCCTCGGGTCATGGTGCAGAAGGTCGGAAATGGCAGCGTTTGTTTCGCGGCCGTCCTTGCCGTCGTTCGCGGCGTGCCGCTTGACGTTATTCCGTTTGTAACCGAGCAATCGCGATGGAGCGAACGCGATGCGGCTGCCGACACGGTAAGGAAGGAAGCAGGTTCCCCGTTCTACAAAGCCCAGATAAGCTTGTCGGTCCGCATGAAGGGGATCGGCGCGGATTGCTTCGAGATGAGCAAGGTTTTCAGCTAGATCCTCGATCTTACCGACCAACTCGATTTCGTCCGTGTCGCGGGTACTTTTAGCAGCTCCTACCACGGGGAATGGCGCTGTGTGCGCGTAACGTGCCCACGTACGTATCGATCGCGGATCCCACACGACGCGGAGCTTTTCTATGTGTTCGGATAGTTCTGGTCGGAGAGAGATCTTAAACACATCAACGGGCTTTCCGCCTCCTGGCGTATCGCTGCTATAGGGGCACTTCCAATCGACTATGCGCGTTTCGACGAACTCCGCGTCGTACAGACCCACGAAGAGAGAATTGCGCCGATCTGGAGATACGAACGATGCCCAGATTTTGCCCGTACGAAACAGCGGCTGACCAGCTTCTTGAGTGCTCTGATAGAGATCAAACTTGTCTCGATCCCTTTTCCACAGATCGTGAAGTGATTGCCCGCCCAGACCAGGTTTTGTGTGGTGCCGAAGGAGGCGAACATCACCTGGAGCGATGCCCGCGTTCAGGAGCAGGTCGTTAAAGAGCATTGGCGTTCAGACTTGCGACCGCTCCCTAGCCGTTCAGCGAAAGCCGCTCGGTGAGCTGTCACAACATGACGGAGATTTCGCTTCTGCTCAACAGTGCAACGGCACTGTGCACTGGGAGCTGTGGTGCGTGAAACCGGAGCATGGCAAGACTATCTGGTGCCAGTAACGTCCTGCGGATACTCATCCAGAAGCCGACGGCCCGATAAGCGGAATTCATGATCACCAGGCGGAACTCTGTGCCAAGACGACCCGTCGGGCTCTTATCCACCGCTGGAACAGCCTAACCGAGCATGCAGAGCCAGGGGCATGACCGGCAGGGGCGCGGTACGATGAGGACGACCGCAATCTTCCAAACGAGGCAAGTCCTTTCGAGCAAGCTCGCCGTTGACGTCGACGAATTTCTGCATAAGCCATCACAAACCTCGCGAGCGGCGACGGGGCGACAGGGTTAATCGCGAATGCCATCGTCTGACTGACGACGTTGGAAGTAGCCGCCGAGACCACATCCCAAGTCCCCAAGGAACATCCAAGCCTTTGCTTGGCCGGTAAGGTCACGTATGACCGTGCTCGACGTGGCTGCTGGCGCGATTGCATGCAGTCTTGGCTGGCTCCTTCCGCTTGCCTCGGTCCGCCATGCAGCGCTAGCTGCGGTCGCGGCAATGTCAGCAGAACGTTCGCCAGACGCTGTCCATGTCGCGGACCTCCTCTTCCAAAAAGGTCAGGTCTGGCCGGCCCGCAGAGATAACTCGCTGGAACCCATTGCGGCCGCCGAAGCTGTTCCTTGAGCTGATTTCGCCGCAGACGACTGGCACGCCGGCCGTTTTGCTCACTCGCAGGCTCCTGAACTCACCGCTGCGGGGATCTTTGAGGCGATCCCTGATCACAGCCTTTGCCTTCGTGATCCATGCCTCGTTCATTAGCCCGGCCTCAGCCGCGTTCTGCTGCTGCCGCTGGAGTTCCTGCCGCTCACGTTCTGCTCTTACTGAGCTCTCGGCTCGCGCTTCGACCTCGCGAGCCCTTGCCAAAATCGGCTGCAGCAGGGGAAAGCAAGCAGCTAAGGCTTCAGGCGGCAGCCGCCGAAGCTCCTTGCGCGCAATATCAGTGCGTTCGCCAGCATGTCGTAGCAAGTCGTCCATCCCCGCGACGAAGCTCGAAGTGACTTCGGCGACCGTTTTGGTGCTTTGATAAAGGCCGCTTGCTTCGGCCCGTCCGACACTGCGGCCGATGGCCTGCACGTCGTCGTCTCTCAGCACTTCCGGACATTGTGCATGTGCGCCGCCCGTGAGAGCGCATAGGATGGCGATGAGCGTTAGGCGCACTCTTGCCCTCTTTCCTCTCTGGGGCTCACGTGTCGTGGTTGGCTCCCGGCGCACGGCCAACGCAAATGCAGCTTTGCAACCGGGTGCAAACAGATAGCCCGCACTGACACTAAGCCGCGCATCTCGGGCTCGGCATAAATTATCCGTACTATAATACGGAATTTACCGATGCTTAGCGCAATCTGATCCGTGGTCAAGCCCGATTGCGCCGCCCAGTGTCCCGCCATGGCGGGCGACATGAAATTGACACTCGCGGCGCGCCTGAGGGATGCCCGCCGGCAAGCGAAGCTCTCTCAGGAAGAACTGGCGGAGAAGGTCGGCCGGTCAGTCGATGGCATTTCGAACATCGAGCGCGGGATCAACCTCCCTTCGCTCGACACCCTGATCGACATTTGCCGCGCCCTATCGATCAGCGCTGCCGTACTTGTCGAGGAGCTACAATCGCCGGCGAAGTCTCCGGAGCGCCAGGAGCTGGACTGGCGGCTGAGGTCTCTCTGCCATGACCTGCCGGAACGCGACCTGCCTCTGGCGATAGACCTGATCGCAGCGGTTCGCCGCCGGAGCTCTTGAGGAATGCAGGATCGGCGCACCGTTTCGTCGAAGATCAGCCCAATCCGTTGCCGTGAGTGTAAGGCTGGCGTCAGCACTGCGAACTTCCTCAGAGAAATCCGCCCAGATTACAGACGCTCGATCATCAAAGGCGGAACTCGGTGACGTTATGAACCCCGATCACGCAGCCGAACTCGGTAACCGGCTGAAAGAAGCGCGCCAGGTCCGGGGCCTGACCCAAAAGCAGCTCGGTCGGCATGTAGGCGTTACAGCGCAAAGCATCTCGAACTATGAGGCGGGAGGAAAGGCAACTCCGTCGCTCGCTACCCTCTTGAAGATTACGGCCGCGTTGAATGTTCCGCCTTCGCAGTTGCTGGACAACTTGGCCGATCTCAGCCGCGCCCCCAGAAGCCAGCGCTACGCAGACCAAAACGCCATCATGCGCCAACTCAGCGCGCTGACCGATCCGCAGATGCAGACGCTCAGAGCGCTGCTCGAGACGCTGACGAAACATGGTTGGGGGAAGCCCATTGCACGCACCCGGCGCCGGCCGAATGCTACGAACGCTGGGCCGTGACCGTTTGGGCAGCCGATCTGCGCGTGGCGGATTGTCGCAGACTACAAAAATTCGACATAGAAATGCACCTACCAGATATAATCTCTGCTTGATCCTGTTACCTGCGTCGTCCTTCTGCCGCGTCTTGGTCGATGATCCGGGCGATGCGCCCGCCACGCGTTGATCTCCGTTGCAGATGTCGAAAGAGCGCTGATCTGGCTTCGCGCCGCTCGAATTCCGGTGATGACAAGGTCGATGCCGAAGACCGGACCATGGTCCACGGGGTGTCGTCCATCAGCGTGCGGCAGTGCACCCGGGTGCAAAATGGACTTCGCTCAAGCCGAGCATATAGGCGGTCGTTTGATCTCCCATTTTGCGGCTTCGGGGGCCACTTGCGGACCTCAAAAGCGGTGCCATCCTTCGCGCACTAGCGGTGCCGGCAGTGGCACCTATTCACGTCGAGCGAAGGAACGGCATGACGAACTGCGAGACCGAACCGGTTGGGAAAGCCCGCGCCCAGGTCAACAAGATGCGGCAACGCATCCGAGCAGCGGTCGAAGCCGGGCGGCATTATGACGCCAAGAGCCTCGCTAGGAAGCTGTTCCTCTCGCATGCCGCGAAAGTTCTGGCCTGCCATGAGGCGCTGGCGAGCTGGCCGCCGTATGAGCGCGGCAGGTTGCCGAGCTTGGATACGCTTGTCAGCCGCATCGATGATTTCGATAACGACGATCAGCGAGTACGGGTCATCCAACAGCCCAAGGGCGGTGGGCGGTTTCGCGATACGTTCGACTACTCGGTGCTCGACCGCGCGCGGCAGCGCTGGGTTAAGCTGAGCTTCGAGCCGTTGGCGTGCTTCCACGTAAACCAGTCCGGCGTTACGGGCTCCGGCCCCTCCGCGCTCATGGATCGCATCCGGAGCATCGTGACATCTGGCGAATATCGCTACGCAGCAGAGTTCGACATCAAGAACTGCTTCCAGAGCATCCAGAACATGGAAGCTCTCAGGGCGGAGTGGAACCTGCCAAACTGGGCGATCCAGCAGATCGTGACCCTCAAGGGAAAGGAGGACAAGGGACTGATCACCGACAGGAAGGGAAGAGCCCTCACAGGCTCATCTTCTTCTACTGGGACTTTGACGACGCGGGGCCTTCCGCAGGGAGCGTCCACCTCCCCGCTCTTCGCCTACAGCTTGAACCGGCCGGTGCTGGAGGCTCTGGAGAGCGCGCATGGGCATGAGGCCGTGGTGTTCAATCACTGCGACAACTTCCTCGTCCTGGGCATTTCACGGGAAGCCGTGGAACGGACGCATCAAACCCTGACTACGTTGCTCTCGGAGCATCCGGTTGGTCCGCTTGCGCTGCACATCAAGACGGCTCCGACCCCGTTGGGTCGGGGCATTACCTTTCTCGGCTATCGGATCAGGAAGAGTTCCGGTGCCCCTGTCATCTCAATCGACAGAGAGCGAAAAGAGCACTTCTTCGAGGCGGTCCGCGCCAAGCTTCATCACGCCAAAGTGGCCTCGATCTCACGCCAGGCCCTCTACCTGGTCGACGTGCAGCACTACGTCGAAGGCTGGGTCTCGGCCTATTCAGCGGCATCCAATGACATTGTCGAGGTCGTCAGGACGCTTGATCGGATATTCGTGACTTGGCGCAATCGAGCGCCGATCTGCTCAGCGATGCATCGCCTGGCCAGTAAGCTCCCTCCGCAGGATGCGCTTGAGCAAAATGTGCTGCTTGGGCCGGCCCGAACGCGAGTGCGAGCCAGGATCACCGGAACGCTGACTGACGACGTTATGCAGGTGCCGCGAAACTACTCCATCAGACAGACACAGCAGAGCCTGCGTTCCCGAGGTGCGACAGGGCGCAGGACCGGGGAAGGCTCTCCCAGACGGTTGCCCACGTCGAAGGATGGCCTGGGCGGCGGCCTTCTGACGATCCCGGCAGGCTTCTCCATCCGGCGCTTAAAGCAACTGTTGGAGGCGACGAAAGGCGGTGCGCCTGCTTAGAGATGATCAAGCTTCAAGCCGGGATAGGTCACCTTGGCGATCTCTCGCGCCAGCGTGCTCGGCCTCGTGCCGGAGCCATAGTCGTCCTCGGTGCTGCCGCTGGACCAGCCGCCCAGCTCCCGGACACGGTCCTGCGGGATTTCCGCCTCGCGCAGGCCGTCGCGGAAGGTATGGCGGAACGAGTGAAAGTTCTTGCGGGCGTCCTTGATCTCGACCTTGTCGAGGAAATTGGCGAACCACTTGCTGAAATTGTCAGAGATGTAGCCGGTGCTGGCCGTCGACAGCTCGGGGAAGAGACGGGCCCCGGGCGGCTGCTTCGCCCTCACGACGGCGACATGGTCGAGGAAGCCGAGCCGCTTCAACTCGGGGTGGATCGGTACGAAGCGGTGACCGGCTGCGGTCTTCACCCGCTTCACGCCGTCTTCGTCGGCGCGGATCAGGATGATGTCGGTTCCGTCCTCGATGGCAATATCGTCCTCTGTGAGCTGGCAGATTTCGTTGAGGCGCATTCCTGAATAGAGCGCGACCAACGGGACCCAGAAGCGGCCCCTGCGCGGCCGATTGGGTCCAGGCCGACTATACCCCGCCCCGTCGTTGACACAGCCGCTGTAGAGCGGCGCTGCGAAAATGGCGTTGAGATCAGCGACAGTGAAGGGCAGCCGCTTGTCCTTCCGCTTCACGCCATCGCTGGCGAGGCGCAGGCCCGTAGCGGGGTTCTTCTCGATCAAGCCCTCGGCCACCGCATAGTCGAGCAGTGAGACGAAGGCGCTCATGTAGCTGTTGGCCGTCGTGACCGACATGGGCGCAAGCCGTTTTTCCTCGGCAGTACGCGCGACCTCCAGCGCCGTCTTGCCCTTGAACTTCTTCGTCGTGCTGGCTGGCAGCACCTTCAAGATGTCGAGGAGCTTGCGGGCCTTGTCGCGGTCGATGGCAGTGAGCAGGGTGTTCTTGCCGATGACCTCCTTGAAGAGCCGCCGCTGGGCATCGAGCTTCATCTCGGTCTTGCGGGAGGGGCGCGGCTTGCTCGGATCGCGGTCATAACGCTTGATCAGGTCGGAGAGCGTGGCGGTCGAGATTGCAACCGGTTGCAACGTCGTCGCAGCCGAGAGGCCGTGGAATGTCTGGTCGAGGACAACGCCCCTTCCGCCGGTGGTGCGATTGAGTAGGCGCCGCTGATTTTCGATCATCCCAGCGTGAATGGCGCGGTTCAGCTTCGCACGCCACGGCGCCGACTGACCCTCGACCGCCTCGGCGATCCCCGCCTCGGTGAGGAGCTTGTCGACCTCCGCGTTAACGCTGGTCGAGACCTCGTCCCACTGCTCGATAAAAGCGAGGTCCTCGGTCCGCGCCTGGATCAAATCCCCGTCGTTGAGATCAACGGCTCGGCTGGCGTTGCGCTTCTCCTGCTCGACAAACCAGCGCGTGGCCAGCGCCCAGACCTGTTCCTCAGTGAGTTCGACCGGTTTTGCCTTGCCGGCCTGCCCGGCAAGGCGCTGCGCGAGGGCATGGCGAGCACCATCGAACTCGGCCTCGACCTTGATCCTTGCAATCCGAACCAGGCGCTTGGCTTCGGCTGAGTCGGAGGTTTTAAGCGAGCGTCTGATCTCCCCCTTGCCGATGATCGGCCTTAGCGCGTCGGGCACCCGGACCCGGAGCCACCAAATATTTCCACGCAGGAGGAGGTGTTCGGAGCGGCGCGCCATCAGGGTTCGCTGTGCGTTGTGGACCAGCAATGTGGACCAAACAGCACGCCAAGCCGCTGCAATCAAACGATTTTTCGGGAGATCAACGACTTAGAAGGAGATGGTGGAGCCAGGCGGAATCGAACCGCCGACCTCTTGAATGCCATTCAAGCGCTCTCCCAACTGAGCTATGGCCCCACTCGGCCGGCCTTCTTGGGGAAAGGCCGGAAATCGTCGCGGACGTGAAGGCTCTCCTGAGCCCGTCCGCACCCGCCGCCGCAGCGGCGAAGCGCTCTATAGGCAAGCTTGCGCCAAGACACAAGCACTGATGTCACGTTCTCGTCGCGCTTTTTTGGGGAGCGCGATCTCGACGCGGCTCAGGCGTCCTCGTCGCCCTCGATGTCGCCGTCGATCAGGTCGGAGACGTCGTCGTCGCCTTCCTCGTCCTCTTCTAGGAAGGTGTCGTCGTCGTTGGCGACGCCGTCATCCTCGATCTCGATGTCGTCGTCGCTGGTGACCACCGGCTCCTTCTCGGCCGCCTCCGCATCGGCGTCGTCGAGAGAGACGAGCTCGACCGCGCTGTCGGCGACGTCGACCTCGTCCTCCTCGTCGCTCGGCTTGGGCGCCGGCGCGGCCTTGGCCTGCGGCTCGAACAGCGAGCGCGGATAGGACTGGCCGGTATAGGGCGAGACGATCGGATCCTTGTTCAGATCGTAGAATTTGCGTCCCGTGACCGGGCAAACGCGCTTGGTGCCAAGTTCCGGTTTCGCCACGGCGTCGGACCTTCAAGTTGGTGCTGAGATCGAAAAAAGCAGGGGCGTCCGTTAGTCGGGCCGGGCGTCCCTGTCAAATCCTGATTTGACCATGGCGCGGGCCCGCCTCCCCCGCTGCAAAACCGCTTCGCATCGGCGCGTCCTGTGCTTTAGAAGTCTGCCTCGACGTCGAGCCCGTCCCGACCAGGTCGACCCGGCCTGATCGAATCCGGCTCCAGCCCGTGACGAGAGGCCCGAACCGTGCCAGCCCCGCAGCCGACCGCCGCCCCGATCGAGATGGCCGACCGGCTGGTCATCGCCGTCGACGGGCCGGCGGCTTCCGGCAAGGGCACGCTGGCGCGCCGGCTCGCCGCGCATTACGGCCTGCCCTATCTCGACACCGGCCTGCTCTACCGCATGGTCGCCCGCACCATGCTCGACGCCGGCGAGCCACTCGACGATGCCCAGGCCGCCGCGAGCTCGGCCGCCGGCTTCGACGATGCCGCCATCGACGAGACGCGGCTGCGCGGCCGCGCGATCGGCGAGGCGGCCTCGGTGGTGGCGGCGATCCCCGCCGTCAGGCGGGCCCTGATCGACCGGCAGCGCCGCTTCGCCGCGGCGGATGCCGGCGCCGTGCTCGACGGACGCGACATCGGCACGGTGATCTGTCCGGACGCGACGGTGAAGCTCTTCGTCACCGCGACCCCGGAGGTCCGTGCCGCGCGCCGCCACAAGGAGCTGGCGGGCCGCGGCGAGACTGCGAGCTTCGACGGCATCCTGGCCGATATCCGCCGGCGCGACGCCAGGGACTCGGGCCGCGGCGACGCGCCGCTCAAGGCCGCGGAGGACGCCGTCCTGCTCGACACGTCGGCGCTCGGCGTCGAGGAGGCCTTCCAGGCGGCGCTCGCCATCGTGGAAAGCCGACGGCAGCGCTGAGCCTGCACAGCTTTCATGCTTGGCGCGGATCGAAACTGGGCGCAGACTTCGCCGACGATCGTCCGAGGCCTGCCGTCGTCCCGAGATCCGTCTCGTTCCGGCGTCACGCTTCGGCGGCAGGGCGGGATGGGTGGCGGCCGGCTTTCCGCGGCGCTCCTGTCCTGAGTCTCGACGGGAGGCGGATCGAGCTTTCAGGAGGATGCGCGGAGCCTCCCCTCGAAGCACCCGGCTCCGACGACGGAGGTGAGGATGCGGCCCTGGCTGTTCGCTCTCTTTTGTCTCGCCGCCGGGCTCTGGCCGGCCTCGGCGCCCGACGCGCAGCCGGCCAGCCCGCCGCAGGAGGAGGTCGACGTCGCCCTGGTGCTGGCGGTCGACGTCTCCTACTCGATGGACCTCGACGAGCTCGCTTTGCAGCGCAGCGGCTATATCGAGGCGTTCCGGTCGAAGGAGCTGCACGAGGCGATCGCCAAGGGAGCGATCGGCAAGATCGCCGTGACCTATTTCGAATGGGCGGGCGGCGACTTCCAGCACATCGTCAGGCCCTGGACGATCATCGAGAGCCCACAAACGGCGCTCGCCTTCGCCGAGGAGCTCGGCGAAGCCCCGACGCGGCGCGGCCGGCGCACCTCGATCTCGGGCGCGATCGATCTCGGCCTCGCCCTGCTCGAGAGCAGCAATGTCGCGGCGATGCGCCGGGTCATCGACATCTCGGGCGACGGCGCCAACAATGACGGTCGCCCGGTGACGCAGGCGCGCGACGCCGCCCGCGACAAGGGCGTCGCCATCAACGGCCTGCCGGTGATGCTGAAGCAGGCGAGCTATTTCGACATCGACAATCTCGACGTCTATTACGAGGACTGCGTCGTCACCGGCGTCGGCGCCTTCGTGATCCCGATCCGCGAGCGCAAGCAATTCGCCGACGCGACCCGGACCAAGCTGGTCCGGGAGATCGCCGAGATGCCGGCGGGAGCCGAGCCCCTGATCCAGAGGGCGCAGGCGCAGCCTCCCCGCGTCTCCTGCCTGCAGGGCGAGCGGCAATGGCGCGACCGGATGGGGAATTGAGCGGCCGGATCAGACCTTCCCGGCCCGGATTCCGGCGCTGGCGTGAAAGAGGACGAGCGTCGCCACGCCGATCAGCGCCATGACGATGGGCAGGGGCAATGCGCTGCCCTTCAGCAGATGGCCGACGAGCAGGCCGACGCAGGCCGAGAGCAGCATCTGGCAGAGCCCGGTCAGCGAGGAGGCCGCCCCGGCGCGGTCCGGGAACGGCATCATCGCCGAGGCCTGGGCCTGGGGCATGGTCAGGCCGACGCCGCAGGCATAGAGCGCCATCGGCACGACGACGCCGAGCGGCCCGCCGAGGCCGGTGGCGACGCCCAGCAGCATGGCGAGCCCGCCGCCGGCCAGGCACGCCACCCCGAGCGCGATGACGCCGTCGAGGCCGCGCCGGCCGACCAGGCGCTGCGCGATGATCGTGCCGAGGATGTAGCCGAGCACGCCGAAGCCGAAGGAGAGCCCATAGGCCGGCGCCGACAGGCCGTAGACGCCCATCAGCACGAAGGACGAGCCGGAGATGAAGGCGAACAGGCCGGCATAGGCCAGAGCGGTCAGGGCGACATAGATCCGGTAGGCCCGGTTCTGCAGCAGCAGGCGGAAACCGCGGACGATGGCGAGCAGCGAGAAGCGCTCGGGCGAGCGCTGCCGCAGGGTCTCCGGCAGCATCGTCATGACGACGGCGAGGATGGCGAGCGCGAAGACCAGCGAGGCCAGGAAGGTCGAGCGCCAGCCGAAAGCGGTCTGGAGCACGCCGCCGAGCACCGGTGCGACCGCTGGCACGAGCCCCATGATCGTGCCCATGCGCGCGAGCTCGCGGCCGGCCCGCGGACCTTCATAGAGGTCGCGCACCATGGCGCGGCCGAGCACGATCGGCCCGGAGGCGCCGACCGCCTGGGCGAACCGGGCGCCGATCAGCGCCTCGATCGACGGCGCGAAGGCGCAGGCGAGCGTGGTGACGCTGAACAGACACAGCCCGGCGATCAGCACCGGGCTGCGGCCGAGCCGGTCGGAGAGCGGGCCCCAGACGATCTGGCCGGCGGCGAAGCCGAACAGGAAGGCCGACAGCGTCGCCTGTGCACCCGAGACGTCGGTCGCCATCACCCGCACGATCTCGGGCAGGGAGGGCAGATAGAAGTCGGTCGAGAGCGGGCCGAGCGCCGTCAGCATGGCGAGGACGGCGGTCATCGCCAAGGTATCGGGACGCAAGGTCATGACGAGGGTCTCTGATCGATCGCCGCGGTTTAGACCATGTCGGCCCAGGACGGAACCGCACCGTCAGTCCGGGGCGGCCGCAGGCCGAGCCCGGAACCATGGCCACGACGATGGCCGGGAAGGCGATGGTCGTGCGCCTGTTCGGCAGGGACGGCGGATATGGGTTCCGGGCTCTTCGCTGCGCGAAGCCCCGGAATGACAGCCCGATGCCTCAGCGGAAGAAGATCAGCGTCTGCAGCAGGAAGAGCGGGATCAGGATCGCGCCCGACCAGAGCATGTAGCCGAAGAAGCTCGGCATCGCGACCTTCCGGTCCTTGGCGATGGCGTAGACCATGAAGTTGGGGGCGTTGCCGATATAGGTATTGGCGCCCATGAAGACGGCGCCCGCCGAGATCGCGGTCAGCGTCAGGGCGCCGGCCGTCATCAGCATCTGCGGATTGCCGCCGGCGAGCTCGAAGAAGACGAGATAGGTCGGGGCGTTGTCGAGGAAGGAGGAGAGGCCGCCGGTCAGCCAGAAATAGGCGAGGTTGTTGGCGCTGCCGTCGGCATGGCTGACCAGCGCCACCAGCGGGGCGAAGGCGCCGTCGCGCCCGGCCTGAAGCATGGCCAGGACCGGGATGATGCAGGCGAAGATGCCGGCGAAGAGCTTGGCAACCTCCTTGATCGGCCCCCAGGAAAACTCGTTGCCGGCGCGCACCGGCTTCGGCGTCAGGACGAGCGAGAGCCCGGCGAGTCCGAGCAGGACGATGTCGCGCACGAGGTTCTGCAGCTCGACATGAACCCCATAGATGTCGAAGACAACGCCCGGCTTCCAGTTCGCCGACATCAGGATGGCGAGGATGACGCCGCCGAGCAGGAGGATGTTGACCTTGCCGAACAGCTTGATGGCGCGATCCGGCGTCGGGTCGCGCAGCGGCGGATAGGTCTCCTCCTTGCGGAAGTAATAGGTGTCGAGCCCGTAGAACAGCGCCAGCAGGACGGCGACGGCGAACAGCGTCTCCGGCAGCAGATGCGTCGTCGTCCAGAAGAACGAGACGCCGCGCAGGAAGCCGAGGAAGAGCGGCGGGTCGCCGAGCGGCGTCAGCGAGCCGCCGATATTCGAGACCAGGAAGATGAAGAAGACGACGACGTGGACGTTGAAGCGCCGGTTGTCGTTGGCGCGCAGCACCGGGCGGATCATGATGATCGAGGCGCCGGTGGTGCCGACGAAGCTCGCCATCAGCGTTCCGATCGCGAGCAGCGCCGTGTTCGTGGCCGGGGTGCCGTGCAGGTTGCCGGTGATGAGGATGCCGCCGGCGATGGTGAAGAGCGCGAAGAGCAGGATGATGAAGGGGATGTATTCGAGCAGTGCCGTGTGCAGCAGCGCGCCGAGCGCCGGATCGACGCCGCGGAAGACAAGCAGCGGCACCACCACAAGCACGGCCCAGAAGGCCGCGAACTTGCCGTAGTTCAGCTCCCAGAAATGCGGAAACAGCACCGGCCCGAGGGCGATCGAGAGCAGCATGCCGGCGAAGGGCAGGGCCCAGGCGACGCCCATGCTCGCGCCGCCGATATCGCCGGCAGCGAAGGCGGCCTCGGGGAGGAGAAGGAACAGGAGCGCCGCGCCGGCGAGCTTCGTCAGCATGAAAAATCGGCCCCTTCCCTGCCCGCTTGCCGCGGGACGTCGTCGCCACCCTCGTCGCGACGGTTATAGCAAGGGCGTGCAGCCCGCAATCGCGCGGCCGCTCCAGGCGCCCATGGTCACGAGGGTTCCCGAGACCGAGGATCCCGGTCCCGACAATCTTTCGGGCTGGAGCCGGAGCGGCGCGGCCTCGCCGCTCGTGCGGATGCCCCCTGGGAGAGATGTATTATTATGCCGGCGTTCACCCTCGTGGACTATTTTTCCCTTGCGGCGTCTCGTCCGCGGCTGATTCGGGACCATCATGTGCCGTTTCCTCGCCTATGCCGGCGCGCCCGTCTTCCTCGAGGACTTCATCGCCTCGCCCTGCCATTCGCTGATCCACCAGTCGCTGCATGCCGAGGAGGCCAAGACCGGCACCAATGGCGACGGCTTCGGCGTCGGCTGGTATGGCGAGCGGGCCGAGCCCGGCCAGTACCGCGAGATCAGACCGGCCTGGTCTGACGAGAACCTGCTCTCGATCGCGCGCCTGGTGCGCTCGCACCTGTTCTTCGCCCATGTGCGAGCGGCCACCGGCACGGCCTCGACGCGGGCGAACTGCCACCCCTTCGTCCATGGCCGGCACCTGTTCATGCATAACGGCCAGGTCGGCGGCTATGCGTTGATCAAGCGCAGGCTCGAGAGCCTGATCCCCGACGCGCTCTACGAAGCCCGCGTCGGCACCACCGATTCCGAGGCGCTGTTCCTGCTGGCGCTGGCGCGCATCGCCGAGGGCGCCACGCCCGGGGAGGCCCTGGCCGGCGCGCTCGGCGACGCGCTTGCGCTGATGCACGAGGCCGGCGTGCGCGAGCCCCTGCGCTGCGCCGCGGCGCTCGCCGACGGCGAGACGATCCATGCGGTGCGCTGGTCCTCCGACGCCAGGCCGCCGACGCTCTATCTCTGCGATCGCGGCGACGCCGTCGTCATCGCCTCCGAGCCGGTCGACGCCGCCCGCGACTGCTGGCAGGCCCTGCCCTGCAACAGCCTGGTGTCGGTCAGGGCCGGCACGGTCCAGATGATGCCCTTCGAGGTCGGGTTGCGGCAGGCGGCCTGAGACGGCGCCTCGGAGCCACTCCCGTCATTGCGGGGCAGGCGGGAGCCCCGGAATGACGGGGCCTTTTCCGCGCAGGGCTGGTGAGAGATCGGCCTGAGCCGGCTTGCGCCGCGCCGCCGCCTGCGCCACATCGCGCCGGCATGCGCGCTTTCGACACGCCCCTCCCGATCGACGCCGTTCTCGCTCCGCTCGCCGCGGCGCTGCGCGAGCGGCCGAACGCCGTGCTCGTCGCCCCGCCCGGCGCCGGCAAGACGACGCGCGTGCCGCTCGCCCTGCTCGACGAGCCCTGGGCGAAAGGCGGCAAGCTGATCGTGCTGGAGCCGCGGCGGCTGGCGGCACGCGGCGCCGCCGGCCGCATGGCGCAGACGCTGGGCGAGCGCGTCGGCGAAACGGTCGGCCTGCGCGTCCGACTCGGCTCGAAGATCGGGCCGAAGACGCGGGTCGAGGTCGTCACCGAGGGCGTCTTCGCACGGATGATCCTCGACGATCCCGCGCTCGACGGCGTCGCCGCCGTGCTGTTCGACGAGTTCCACGAGCGCTCGCTCGACGCCGATTTCGGCCTGGCGCTGGCGCTCGATGCCCAGGCCGGGCTGCGCGAGACCTTACGCATCCTGGTGATGTCGGCGACGCTCGACGGCGCGCGCGTCGCGAGGCTGCTCGGCGACGCCCCGGTGATCGAGAGCGAGGGCCGGGCCCATCCGGTCGAAACGCGCTATCTCGGCCGCGATCCGCAGAAGCGGATCGAGGATCAGGTCACGCAGGCGGTGCTGCAGGCGCTGAACGAGCAGAGCGGCTCGCTGCTCGTCTTCCTGCCGGGCCAAGGCGAGATCAGGCGGGTCGAGGAGCGCCTGCGCGAGACGATCCGCGATCCGGCGATCGAGATCGCGCCGCTCTACGGCGCGCTGGATCAGGCGGCGCAGGACCGCGCCGTGCTGCCGGCGCCCAGGGGCAGACGCAAGGTCGTGCTCGCGACCTCGATCGCCGAGACCTCGCTGACGATCGAGGGCGTGCGCGTCGTCATCGATTCGGGCCTCGCCCGCGTACCGCTCTACGAGCCCGATATCGGCGTCACCCGGCTCGTCACCCAGCGCGCCAGCCGGGCGGCCTGCGACCAGCGCCGCGGCCGCGCCGGCCGCATCGAGCCCGGCATCTGCTACCGGCTCTGGGAAGAGGCGGCCAACGGCGCGCTCGAGGCTTTCGCCCGCCCGGAGATCCTCTCGGCCGATCTCGCCCCGCTCCTGCTCGACTGCGCCGCCTGGGGCGTGTCCGACCCGACACGGCTGGCCTTCCTCGATCCGCCGCCGGCGCCGGCGCTGAAGGAGGCGCGGGCGCTGCTGGAGAGCCTCGACGCGCTCGCTCCCGACGGGCGCATCACAGCCGGCGGCAAGGCGCTGCAGGCGCTGCCGTTGCCGCCGCGGCTGGCGCATATGGTCGTCGGCGCGGCCGCATATCGCCAGGCCGGGCCTGCCGCGCTCCTGGCCGGGCTGCTGGTCGAGCGCGGGCTCGGCGGCGAGGCGATCGATCTCGCCGAGCGGTTGGAACGCTTCGGGCGCGAACGCGGCGGCCGCGCCGGCGATATGCGTCGCCTGGCCGAAGGCTGGGCGAGGCAGGCCGCGAGCAGGGTATCGGCGGGGGGGGACCAGCCGCTCTCGCCCGGCTTCCTCCTGGCCCTCGCCTTCCCCGACCGCGTCGCCAAGGCACGCCAGCCCGGCTCGGGCCAGTATCTGCTCGCCAATGGCCGGGGCGCCGCGCTCGATCCGGGCCAGCGGCTGGCGCGCGAGCCCTATCTCGTCGTGGGCGAGATGACGGGAAGCGCGCAGCAGGCCCGCATCCTCAGCGCCGCGGCGATCAGCGAAGCCGAGATCGCCGCGCTCGCCGCCTCCGGCCTGGTCCGGATCGCGCTGACGGAGCGCAGCGAGACCGTGTTCGACCGGCCGACGCGCGCGCTGCGGGCGCGGGCCGCCCGGACCTATGGGGCGCTGGTGCTGGCCGAGCGGCCCTTGCCGGTCGCGGCTTCGCCGGAGAATGCCGAAGTGCTGGCGAGGGGGATCGCCGCGCTCGGCATCGATCTGCTGCCCTGGAGCAGGGGACAGGTGCAATTGCGCGAGCGCGTCGGCTTCCTGCGGGCAGCGGAGGGAGACGGGAGCGGTTGGCCCGACCTGTCCGATCGCGGGCTCGCCGAAACCGCCGGGGACTGGCTCGCGCCGCACATCGTCGGACGGAGCTCGCTGGCGGCGATCGCCCCGGGAGACCTCGATGCGGCGCTGGCGACCCTCCTACCCTGGGAGTTGAAGCGACGGCTCGACGCGGAGGCGCCGACGCATTTCACCGCACCGACCGGCTCCCAGCTCGCCGTGGACTACGGCGCCGAGGCCGGGCCGACGATCTCGGTGCGGGTGCAGGAACTGTTCGGGCTGGCGCAGCACCCGTCGCTCGCCGGCGGACGCGTGCCGCTGGTGCTGGAGCTCCTGTCGCCCGCGCACCGGCCGATCCAGGTGACGCGCGACCTGCCGGGTTTCTGGCGCGGCTCCTGGGCCGCGGTGAAAGCCGAGATGAAGGGACGCTATCCGCGCCATCCCTGGCCGGACGATCCGGCCGCCGCGCCCCCGACGACCCGGGCCAAGCCGCGCGGGACGTAGAAGCTACAACGTCACTGCGAGCGTAACGAAGCGATCCAGGGGACGTAGCGCGCTGCCGCTCCTGGATTGCGTCGTCGCTATGCTCCTCGCAATGACGGCTGCTACCCGCCGAACAGGCGCTCGAAGAAGTTCTTCTCCTGCGCCGGCGGCGGCGTCCAGGCGCGATCGCCGGAGGCGGCGGGCTGGGTCCGCGGCGAGGCCGCGACGCCGGCGACCGGCTCGCCCGTGTCGAAGATCGATTTCGGCGCCGACTGCCAGAGCCCGCCCGGCAGCGGCACCGGCTGCTGGCCGACATGGGCGGCCTTCATGTACTTGCCCCAGATCTCGGCGGGCAGGCCGGAGCCGGTGACGCGCTTCATCGCCGAATTGTCGTCGTTGCCGACCCAGACGGCGGTGACGAGGCGGCCGGTGAAGCCGACGAACCAGGCGTCGCGATAATCCTGCGTCGTGCCCGACTTGCCGCCGACCTCCCAGCCGGGAATGCTGACCTTGCTGCCGGTGCCGCCGGTCATCACCGCATGGAACATCGAATTCATCATCGCGAGCGTCTGCGGCTGGATCACCGGGCCGAAATTGTTCGCCTTGCGGGCGTAGATGACCTTGCCGCTCGTCGATTTGACCTCGCGGATCACATAGGGCAGCACCGACTGGCCGCCATTGGCGAAGCTGGCATAGGCCGCGCTCATCTCCAGCGGCGTCACTTCCGAGGTGCCGAGCGACAGCGACGGATTGGCCTGCAAGGACGAGTTGATGCCGAGGCGCTGGGCCGTGCGCACGACCTCGCGCGGCGTCACCTCCTGGATCAGGCGTGCCACGACGGTGTTCAGCGAATGGGCAAAGGCGGTCTGCAGCGTCACCGGGCCGCGGAAGCTGCGGGAGAAATTCTCCGGCTCCCAGCCCTTGATCGAGACCGGGGAATCGTCGCGGATCGTGTCCGGCGTCATGCCCTTCTCGATCGCGGTGAGATAGACGAAGGGCTTGAAGGAGGAGCCCGGCTGGCGATGCGCGGCCGTGGCGCGGTTGAACTGGCTCTTGGTGTAGTCGCGCCCGCCGATCAGCGCGCGGATCGCGCCGTCCGGCGCCAGCGAGACCACCGCGCCCTGCGAGGCGTTGAGCTTGCCTCCCTGCGCCGCGAGCGCCTCGACCAGGATCGTCTCGGCACTGGACTGCAGCCTGGTGTCGACAGTGGTCAGGACCGTGACGTCGCCCTCGATCGCGCCGATGAAATCGTCGAGCACGTCCATGACATAGTCGGCGGCGTAGTTGACCGAGCCGGCGCCGACGCGCTCCGGCACCTCGGCCGGCGCCCCGAGCGCGGTCTTGGCCGTGGCCTGCGAGATCAGCCCCTGCTCGGCCATCGCCGAGATCACCAGCTGGGCGCGCTTCTCCGCCGCCTCGGGATTGCGGTTCGGCGCGAGCCGCGAGGGCGCCTGGACCAGGCCGGCGAGCATCGCCGCCTCGGCGACCGAGACCGAGCGGGCCGATTTGTTGAAATAGCGCTGAGCCGCCGCCTCGACGCCATAGGCGCCCGAGCCGAAATAGACCCGGTTGAGGTAGAGCTCGAGGATCTGGTCCTTGGTGTAGGTCCGTTCCAGCCAGAGCGAGAGGATCGCCTCCTGGATCTTGCGCGCGGCGGTGCGCTCCTGGGTCAGGAACAGGTTCTTGGCGAGCTGCTGGGTCAGGGTCGAGCCGCCCTGGACGCCGCCGCGCCTGGTCAGGTTGTTGACGACGGCGCGGGTCAGGCCGATCGGATCGATGCCGAAATGCTCGTAGAAGCGCCGGTCCTCGATCGCGACGAAGGCCTTGGGCAGATAGGGCGGCACCTCGCCGATGGTGATGGTGCGCCCGCCGGTCTCGCCGCGATTGGCGAGCAGCGTGCCGTCGGCGGCGAGAATGGCGATGTTCGGCGGCCGCTTCGGCACGGTGAGCTGGTCGATCGGCGGCAATTGCGCCGCGTGATAGGCGATGACGCCGCCGAGGCCGAGCACGGCCCAGAGCCCAAGGACGACGCCCCAGTAGAAGATCCGGCCGAGAAAGGAGCCGCGCCTGCGGCGCTGCTTGCGGCCCTTGCCGCGCTCGTTCTGCTGGCGGCGCGGTTGCTGGCGCGGTGCCACCGGGTTCCTTCCTCCGCGATAGGGGCGGTCCTCCGCAGACAGGCGCAGATAGCCGTCGTCGCGCTCGTAGTCGTCGCGCGCACGCTCGAAAGACGGCTCGCGCCGCTCACCGCCTCGTCTCGACCGGTCGTTCATCCCGCCCCGTTCAGGCCCCGCCACCGTGCTGCGATCGGCAGCACGACGATGTCCAGACAGGATTCAAACATGGCGCTTTTAAGGGGTGGTTAAGCCCGATTCCGGCGATTTTTCCACAATGGTGAACGAAAGGCCGGCTGTTGCGGATTTGCCGCCCGGCGATTTTGCGGCATCGCAAACGAAAACGTGACTTGATCGACGCTTCTTGCGCAGAGACAAGCCCAGCGCGGCAAGAACGGCATTCTTCGCCTGCAACCCCAATCACTTAGCGAAATTTTCCAATTCGACACCGGACGGAAGGCAGCTGCCCATGCAGGCTCTCAACACCCTCAACCGCTTTGCGCCCCATGCGCTCGGACTGCTGCGCATCGCGGCCGCGCTGATCTTCATCCTCCACGGCACGCAGAAGCTGTTCGGCTTCCCGGCCCTGCCGCAGAGCGGATTGCCGGCGCTGTTCACGCTGTTCTGGTTCGGCGCGATCCTCGAGGCCGCCGGCGGCCTGCTGATCCTGATCGGCCTGTGGACGCGGCCCGTCGCCTTCATCCTCTCGGGCGAGATGGCCTATGCCTACTGGGTGTTCCATGCGCCGCGCAGCGCCTATCCGCTGCTGAACGGCGGCGATGCCGCGATCCTCTACTGCTTCGTCTTCTTCTATCTGGTCTTCGCCGGCGCCGGCGCCTTCGCGCTCGACAATCGCTCGAAGTAAGGTTGCCCTTCAACCTCTCGCGTCATTCCGGCTGGAGCGGAACGCCGGAATCAATAGGCTCAGCGCCCTGCGATGGATTGCGATCGGCGCCGCCGACGCGGCCTGTCCGGACCGAGGCCGACATGAAAAAGGCCCCGCCTCCAGAAGAGGCGGGGCCCGAAGCAATCGCGCCTAAGCGGATCAGACGGAGGCCGAAATCCAGCGCGAGAGATCGCTCTTGGGGGCGGCGCCGACCTTCTGCGAGGCCAGCTTGCCGTCCTTGAACAGCATCAGCGTCGGGATCGAGCGGATGCCGAACTGGGCCGGGATCTGCTGGTTCTCGTCGACATTCATCTTGACGATCTTGACCTTGCCATTGAGCTCGCCGGCGATCTCCTCGAGCGCCGGGCCGATCATCCGGCAAGGGCCGCACCATTCGGCCCAGAAATCGACCACCACCGGCTCGGCGGATTTGAGGACATCGGCCTCGAAGCTCGCATCGGTCACTTTGGTCGTCGCCATGGCTTTCCGCCTTTCGATTCGCGCGCGGCAACAACGCCGCCATTCATCGCCGAAGCTATGAACGGGCGGGCACAGGGTCAAGGCTGGCTCACCGTCCGGTGAAGCGGGGCTGATCCGTCATAGACGCCAGGGCGGCATCGAGCAGATCGGGGCCGGGTTCGAGCGGCTTCAGGCCCGCCGTGTAGATCGCCACCGCCCGGATGCGGCGGCCCGGATAGATCTCCCCGACCAGCCGGCGATAGACCGCGAGCTGCGCCAGCGTCGAGGCGGGCAGCGCGGCGGCGTCCCGCGGGGGGCGGGCGGCCGTCTTGAAATCGGCGATCACCACCTCGTCCGCACCGACGGCGAGCCGGTCGATCCGGCCCTGCACCGGTCGGGCGGCGCCGTCCGCGAGCGTGATCTCCCCGGCGATCGGCACCTCGGCCAGGCTGCCGGGGCCGAACAGCCCGCCGAATTCCGGCGCGGCGATGAGCGCCAGCGCATCCTCGACAAGTCCAGTGCGACGCTCTTCCGGCAGAGAGCCGCCGCGCGCCTCGGCCAGAGCCCGGGCGGTGCCGGCGCGCCGCTCCGCTGGCACCTCGGGCAGAAGCTGCAACAGCAGATGCGCGAGCCGGCCGGCGGCGGCGGCACCGGCGAGGAAAGGCCCGTCATGCGGGCGCTCCTGGGCATCGGCGGCGGCGAGCGCGCTCGACGGCCGCAGCGGCGGCGCCGGCTCGGCCTCGGCG